>CALABS010000001.1 GCA_937887565.1 uncultured Rhodospirillaceae bacterium
TTTCCGCCAGCTTGGGAATCCCCTGCGATTCCGTTAGGGCGGTGAATGCTCTAGTTCCCCGCCTCGGAATAGACCCGCAGGCGCTCGGGCGAGTCGGCCTGAAGCTGGATGGCGACCACGCCGTGGCTGCTGCGCACCAGCAGTTCGGCCCCCCATGATCCGTCGTCCAGTTGGATCGGCGGCCCGATCTCCACCCGGCGCACATCCTCCACGTCCATGCTCAGGCTGTGGTCGCTGCGGAACGATATGGCGGCGACGGTCTTCATCGGGGCCTCCGTGGTGCATCCGGTTCCAGGCTGAACCGGAATGGCGCCCTGGTCAATGGAGCTCGATCGGAGAACCCGCGCCTGGACGGCCGCGTTTGCCGGTCATGGAACATTTCATCAGCACCCAGGCGCTGGAGGTGGTGCGCGCCTTCGGCTACCATGCGGCCGTCGCCGACGACATGGTGCGCCTGATCGTCGCCGACGAGGACGGCTACGATGCCCTGCTGACCCGGGAGGAAGTGGCCGAATTGGCCGTCGGCATCGAGGAACAGGAGGATCCCACCGCCATCTGGCAGCCCGACATGGTGCCGTGGGACCCGCCGGCCGGCTACCGCTCGCCGCCCAGTGACTGGAACGACTAGACTTGAACGGCTAGACAAGGACGCCCCGCCCATGGCGATCATGGACCCCGCCGACCGCGACCGGCTGCATCGCTACCTGCTCGACGCCTTCGACGACGACAACGCCGCCGACATGCAGGCTTTCGCGCAGAACTTCCTGCACAATTCCAAGGTCTGGGACACCATCGCCGACGCCTTTCCCAAGGCCAGCGTCTCGCAGGTCAAGGCGGTGATGATGGAGGCCTACGGGACATGGGAGAAGCAGCGGAGCCCGGAGTGACCGGCGCCGCCGCTATCCCCGGCTTTCCGCTTCGATGACCGCCATGACGCGGGGAATCTGGGACAGCGCCGGGGCGCCGTCCATCAGCAGCGTGATCGGCAACACCTCGGCGACCTGCTCCGGGCTTGCCCCGGCCGCCATCGCCGCCCGGGCGTGCAGGTCCAACTGGCTGCCCTGCTGGCGCTGGATGGCGACGGCGAGCGCCACCAGTTCGCGCTCGTAGTCGGCCAGCGGCCCCCGATGGCGGGCGTAGTCGCGCCACGATTCGGCCCACGACCCCCACATGGCGTCGGCGGTGTCGGGGGCGGCGTTCATGTAAAGGACGATGCGGCGGACCTGCTCGACCTCGCCGTCGCTGGCGCCGATGCGCAACGCTTCGCGGCCGTGGATGTCGATGCAGCGGTGGCAGCGCTTGGACAGCGCCAATCCCAACGAGATCAGCTCCTTGATCCGTCGGTCCAGGGCTCCCTTCTTGGTGCTTTCCTGCGAAAGCTCGCTGACGATCTCCAGGAATTCGGCGAGGCCGTAGCCCGCCACCTTCTTCATGGCCGTGGCGAAGGACAGGTGATCGGACATGGGCGGAACCTCGGACGGGGCAGGGATCATGCGCTTGCGCGCCGCAACATTAGCACACGCCCATATACTGGCAAGCGCCGACATCCATTCGCCCGCCGGAGACGCAAACGCGGCGACGGGCAGTGTGAGGTGAACCATAATGTGGCGCCAACGCCACGGATAGCTGCCCAGCATCGCCTGGACAACCGGTTCCAGCGCGGTGGGCGCACGCTCATCCAGCAGCGAAAACAGGAACGCATGGGCCAGGGGAGTTTTACTGTCCCGAAGGCTATCGAGGAGCCGATAGAACTCATCAGGCCAATAGCGGCAAACCAGATAGCCCGCGTTCAGCCACAGATGGACATCGGGATGGCGCGAAAGCCCGACCAAGCGGGGCGAGTACCGTCCACCGTAGAGCAACCACCCGACCGACACCATCAGCCTGAGTACCCACGAAAGCGCATCGGGATCAGGGGTGTGCAAGGGCACGGTGGGTGCAGCAGCGTCGCAGGCCAGCAACCGATGCACCTCGGCGATGCCCTGCAAATCCTTCAGATCCAAATGCTCCAGCGGCCCGAGGCGTAGGTCATCCCCGCATGGGCAGTGGGTGAGCGGAGCCCAGTTCCAGGACAGGTCGCCGCCGCGCAGAGCTTGTCCCGCTGCGACCAGCGGATAAACGCTGCGTAAAGACCCGACCCGTATTCCGCATGGAACCTTAACGCCCTCCGGCGCGATGGTCAGGCTGTCGCTCTGACCTTCAACCGGAGAGCCATCATGTTCGACGCGCTGTTCCCGGCCGTCTCCGACGCGCTGTTCCTGGCCGTCATCGTCGCCTTCTTCGCGGGCTGCGCCCTGTTGGTGCGCGCCTGCGAGCGGATGTGAGGAGGTGGCCGTGTCCGACATCGACCTCCTCGGCATCGCCTTGGGCGGTGCCGCAATCATCGGCCTGCTGGCATACCTCGGCTATGTGCTGATCCATCCCGAGCGGTTCTAGGAGGCCACCATGGACGCCACCGGCATCCTGCAAATCCTGCTCTATGTCGCCATCATCCTGGCGCTGACGCCGCTGGCTGGCGGCTACATGGCGCGGCTGTTCGAGGGCAAGGTCTCGTTCCTCGCCTGGATCGAGCGACCCATCTACCGCCTGTGCGGCACCTCGGCCGACCGCGAACAGCATTGGACCGGCTACGCCCTGTCGCTGCTGGCCTTCAACCTTGTCGGCGCCTTGGTGCTCTATGGCCTGCAACGCTTGCAAGTCTGGCTGCCGCTGAACCCGGCGGCGATGGCGGCGGTGCCTGCCGATCTCGCCTTCAACACCGCGATCAGCTTCACCACCAACACCAACTGGCAGGCTTACGGTGGCGAGACCACCATGAGCAATCTGACCCAGATGGCCGGGCTGTCGGTGCAGAACTTCGTCTCCGCCGCCACCGGCATCGTGGTGGCAGTGGCGCTGATCCGGGGCTTCGCCCGGCATTCGGCACGCACCGTGGGCAACTTCACCGTCGATCTCACCCGCGCAATCCTCTACCTGCTGCTGCCGGTCTGCATCATCGGCGCCGTGGTGCTGGTGTGGCTGGGGGTGCCGCAGAACCTCGGCCCCACTGTCGAGGCGACCACGCTCGAAGGCAGCAAGCAGATCATCGCCCAGGGTCCGGTGGCCAGCCAGATGATGATCAAGCACCTGGGCACCAACGGCGGCGGCTTTTTCAACGCCAATGCCGCCCATCCCTACGAGAACCCCAGCGCCGTCGTGAATCTGATCCACATGGTGGCCATCTTCGTTCTCGGCGCGGGCCTGACCAACACCTTCGGCCGCATGATCGGCGACACCCGCCAGGGCTGGGCCATCCTGGCCGCCATGGGTCTGCTGTTCCTGGCGGGGGTGGGAATCATCTGGTGGGCGGACGCGGCGGGCAACCCGGCGCTGACCGCCCTGGGGGTCGATCAATCGCTGTCGCCCTGGCAGGCGGGCGGCAACATGGAGGGCAAGGAGGTCCGCTTCGGCGTCGCGCTGTCGGCCCTGTTCGCCACCATCACCACGGCGGCCAGTTGCGGCGCGGTGATCGCCATGCACGACAGCCTGATGCCGCTGGCCGGAATGGTGCCGCTGGTCAACATCATGCTGGGCGAGGTCATCGTCGGCGGCGTCGGCGCCGGTCTCTACGGCATGCTGGTGTTCGTCATCCTGACCGTGTTCATCGCCGGGCTGATGGTCGGCCGGACCCCCGAATACGTGGGCAAGAAGATCGAGGCGCGTGAGGTCAAGCTGGCGGTCATCGCCATCCTGGTGTTCCCGGTCGGCATCCTGGGCCTTGGTGCCATTGCCCTGCTGGCGGGGGCGTCGGCGATCCAGGACGGAGGACCGCACGGCCTGACCGAACTGCTTTATGCCTATGCCTCGGCCACCGGCAACAACGGCTCGGCCTTCGCCGGGTTCGGCGCCAACACGCTGCTCCACAACACCCTGCTGGGCATCGCCATGCTGCTGGGGCGCTTCGTGGTGATCGTGCCGACGCTGGCAATCGCTGGCGCCGTCGCCGCCAAGAAGACGGTGCCGCATTCGTCCGGAACCTTCCCCACCCATGGCTGGTTGTTCGTCGCCCTGCTGGTGACGGTGGTGCTGGTGGTGGGCGGGCTGACCTTCTTCCCCGTCCTCGCCCTCGGGCCGGTGGTCGAGCACCTGTCGCTCGCCTCCGGCGCCCTGTTCTGAGGAGCACTGTTTCATGAGCATCCATCGTCCCCAGGGATTGGCGCTGTTCGACCGCGCCATCCTGGCCCAGGCCGCCATTGATGCCGTCAAGAAGCTCGACCCGCGCCAGTTGGTGCGCAACCCGGTGATGTTCGCCACCGCGCTGGTGGCCGTGGTTGCCACCATCCTGACCGCTCGCGGCGGCGCCCACGTCGGCGTGATGATCCAGATCAGCGCCTGGCTGTGGTTCACCGTGCTGTTCGCCAACTTCGCCGAAGCCATCGCAGAAGGACGCGGCAAGGCGCAGGCGGCGTCCTTACGCAAGACCAAGACCGAAGCGGTGGCGAAGCGCGTGTCGTCGGCGGACGCCGCCGCGTTCGAGACCCTCCCGGCCCAGCGCCTGCGGGCGGGCGACCTGGTGGTGTGCGAACCGGGCGACGTCATTCCCGGCGACGGCGACGTGGTGGCGGGCATCGCCACCGTGGACGAAAGCGCCATCACCGGGGAAAGCGCGCCCGTGATCCGCGAGAGCGGCGGCGACCGCTCGGCGGTCACCGGCGGCACCCGCGTGGTCTCCGACCGCATCGTGGTGCAGATCACCGTGAACCCCGGCGAGAGCTTCCTTGACCGCATGATCACCCTGGTCGAGGGCGCCAAGCGCCAGAAGACGCCCAACGAGGTCGCCCTGACCATCCTGCTGGTGGGCATGACGCTGATCTTCCTGTTTGTGGTCGCCACCCTGCCGGTGTTCGCCTCGTGGTCGGGGGCGACGGTGCCGGTGGTGTTCCTGGCCGCCCTGTTCGTCACCCTGATCCCCACCACCATCGGCGGCCTGCTCTCGGCCATCGGCATCGCAGGCATGGACCGGCTGGTGAAATTCAACGTCATCGCCAAATCGGGCCGCGCCGTCGAGGCGGCGGGCGACATCGACGTGCTGCTGCTGGACAAGACCGGCACCATCACCCTGGGCGCCCGCCAGGCCGCCGAGTTCCTGCCGCTGTCCGACGTGGGTGAGCGAGATCTGGCCGAGGCCGCGTACCTCGCGTCTCTGGCCGACGAGACCCCTGAGGGCAAGTCCATCGTCGCCCTGGCCCGCTCGCGCTTCGGGCTGGCCGAGCCGCATCGCGGCGGCATGAGCTTCGTCCCCTTCACCGCCCAGACCCGCATGAGCGGCGTCAACCTCAGTGGCAGCGAGATCCGCAAGGGGGCCTCGGACGCCATCATCGCTTACGTAGCCGAACGCTCTGGCCGTACCCCGGGTGGTGTGCCGCGTGAGATGAACCAGTTGGTGGAACGGGTGGCAAAGTCGGGCGGGACGCCGCTGGTGGTGGCCCGCGACGGGCGCCCGCTGGGCGTCATCCATCTCAAGGACATCATCAAGCCCGGCATCCGCGAGCGCTTCGCCACCCTGCGCGCCATGGGCATCAAGACGGTGATGATCACGGGCGACAACCCGCTGACCGCCGCCGCCATCGCCGCCGAGGCGGGCGTGGACGACTTCCTGGCCGAGGCCACGCCCGAAAAGAAGCTGGAACTGATCCGCGACTACCAGCAGGGCGGCCGTCTGGTCGCCATGTGCGGCGACGGCTCCAACGACGCCCCCGCCCTGGCCCAGGCCGATGTGGGCGTCGCCATGAACACCGGCACCCAGGCGGCGCGCGAGGCGGGCAACATGGTGGATCTGGAGAGCGACCCCACCAAGCTCATCGAGATCGTGATGATCGGCAAGCAGTTGCTGATGAGCCGGGGGGCGCTGACCACCTTCTCCATCGCCAACGACGTGGCGAAGTATTTCGCCATCATCCCGGCGCTGTTCCTGGCGTCCTACCCGCAGCTTCAGGCGCTGAACGTCATGCACCTCGCCAGCCCGCAATCGGCGGTGCTGTCGGCCATCATCTTCAACGCGCTGATCATCATCGCCCTGATCCCGCTGGCGCTGAAAGGCGTCCGCTACCGTCCCGCCGGGGCCGAGGCGCTGCTCAAGCGCAACCTGCTCGTCTACGGCCTGGGCGGGCTGGCGGCGCCGTTCGTCGGCATCAAGCTGATCGACCTCGCCATCACCGCCCTCGGGCTGGCCTGAGGCGGAGGGGCCGGATGAACGACAACGCTCCCGCCCTGACCATGACGATCGGCTTCGTCCTCGTCCTGGTCCTCGCCGCCCTCGGCCGCACCTGCTGAACCCGGAGTCCGCTCATGCTCAAGGAACTTCGCCCCGCTTTGGTCCTGATCGTGGTGATGACCGCGCTGACCGGCATCGCCTATCCGCTCGCAGTGACGGGGATCGCGCAACTCGCCTTTCCCTGGCAGGCCAATGGCAGCCTGATCGAAAGGGACGGCCATGTGATCGGCTCGTCGCTGATCGGCCAGAGATTCGCCGACCCCGCCTACTTCCAGGGCCGCCCGTCGGCGGCGGGCGAGGGCTATGACGCCGCCAATTCCGGCGGCACCAACCTGGCCCCCTCCAGTCGCAAACTGGTGGACGAGGCGGGCGCCCGCGTGGCGGCCCAGCGGCAGGCCAATCCCGAGGAAACGGGGGCAGTGCCCGCCGATCTGGTCACCGCCTCGGCCTCGGGCCTGGACCCGCACATCTCCCCGGCCACCGCCGCCTATCAGGCCAAGCGCGTCGCCGCCATCCGCCATGCCACGGTCGAGGACGTGCGTCGGCTGGTGGCCGAGCACACCGAGGGCCGGGAATTCGGACTGCTGGGGGAACCGCGCATCAATGTGCTGAAACTCAATCTGGCGCTCGACGAGCGCTGGCCGTTGAAGAGGTAGGGGGACGGCGATGATCTCGGCGCATTTCGACTCCATCGCTGGTCGCGCGCAACGCCAACCGCACGGTGTCCGCCGAAATGATGTCCTCGGTCCGTAACTTCTATTTCCTCTATTTGCTGACGCTGACGGTGATCTCGTTGACTCTGATGGCGACCGGAATGGATTTCCTGGCTGCATCCAGCGCCACCGCCCAGGCGATGGCGGACGCCGGACCGGGCCTCATCCCCGAAATCGGCCCGCTGGGCAACTTCGCGGGGGTGCCCGATGCCGCCAAGTGGTTCTTGTCCCTGGCCATGCTGCTGGGGCGTCTGGAACTAGCGACGGTTTACGTGCTGTTCCTGCGGGCGTATTGGTTCGACTGAATGGTTTGGATGGTGACGATGTGACCACCGACGAGACCCGCCCCTCTCCCGAAGCCCTTCTCGCCGAAGCCGCACGAGAGGGGCGCGGGCGTTTGAAGATCTTCCTCGGCGCCGCCCCCGGCGTCGGGAAGACCTATGCCATGCTGGAGACCGCCCACGAGCGCAGGCGCGAGGGGCTGGACGTCGTCGTGGGCGTGGTCGAGACCCATGGCCGCAAGGAGACGGAGGCGCTGCTGGCCGGGCTGGAGGTGACGCCCCGCCGCGAGGTCCATTACCGCGACCGCGCCTTCCACGAGATGGACCTAGACGCGCTGCTGGCGCGCCGCCCCCGGCTTTCCCTGGTGGACGAATTCGCCCACACCAACGTCCCCGGCTCGCGGCACGTCAAGCGGTGGCAGGACGTGGAGGAATTGCTGGCGGCGGGCATCGACGTCTACACCACGCTGAATATCCAGCACATCGAGGGTCTGAACGATGTCGTCGAGCAGATTTCCGGCGTCAAGGTCCGCGAGACGGTGCCGGACGGCGTGTTCTCCACCGCCGACGAGATCGAACTCATCGACCTGCCGCCCGAGGACCTGATCAAGCGCCTGCACGAGGGTAAGGTCTACGTCCCCGAGCAGGCCCGCCGCGCCATCCACCACTTCTTCTCGCCCGGCAACCTGACCGCGCTCCGCGAGATGGCCTTGCGCCATGCCGCCGAGCGGGTTGACCGCCAGATGGTCGATTACATGCGGGCGCATGCCATCGCCGGGCCGTGGCCGACCCGCGAGCGCGTGTTGGTGTGCATCGACGAGAAGGTGGATGCCCAGCGTCTGGTCCGCGTCGCCAAGCGGTCGGCCGAGCGGAAGGGGGCCGCCTGGGTGGCGGTAACGGTCGAAACCTCGCGGGCCTACACCCTCACCGAGGCCGAGAAGGACCGCATCGACGAGGCCATGCGTCTGGCGGCGCAGTTGGGCGGTGAGACGGCGACGCTCCAGGGCGACGACGTCGTGGCGACCGTCCTTGCCTACGCCCGCGAACGCAACGCCACCCAGATCGTCGTCGGCCGCACCCGGCCGGGGCGGTGGAGCCTGGGCAAGTCGGTGACCGACCGGCTGATCGCCCGATCCGGCGATCTCAACGTGCTGGTGGTCGGCGGCGGCGAGGAGGGCAAGGAAGCCAAGGCGCCCAGGCCGCCGAAACCCCAGGGAGTCCGGGATTGGCTCAACTATCTGTTCGCCCTGGTGGCCACCGTCGCCGCAACCGGACTAGGGCTTGCCATCGACGCAATCGGGCTGCCGGTCGCCAACATCTCGGTCACCTACCTGCTGGCGGTGCTGGTGGTGGCGATGAAAGCGGGGCTGCGGTCGGCCATCCTGGCCTCGGTGATGAGCTTCCTGGCCTTCAACTTCCTCTTCACCGAGCCGCGCTACACCCTCGCCATCAGGGATCTCCACAACATCCTGACCGTGGTGTTCTTCCTGATCGCGGCGGTGATCGTCTCTAACCTGGCCGCGCGTCTGCGCTCGCAGATGCAGGCGACCCGGGAAAGCGCGCGGCGGACCGCCAATCTCTACGATTTCGGCCGCAAGATCACCGCCGCCGCCACCTTGGACGACGTGCTGTGGGCGGTGGTGCACCACGTCGCCGCCACCATCCACGGCAAGTCGCTGGTGCTGATGCCGACGGATAGCGGCCTAGGCATCGCCGCCGGTTACCCGCCCGAGGACCAGTTGGATGACAAGTCCGCCGCCGCCGCCGATTGGGCCTGGGCGCACGGCAGGATCGCCGGGCGCGGCTCGCCGACCCTGCCGGTGGCGCTGTGGATGTTCATCCCCTTGAAGACCGCACGCGGCCCGGTCGGCGTCCTCGGCGTCCAGATGATGGAGGACGCCGACATGCCCTCGCCCGATCAGACGCGGCTGCTGGAGACGCTGGCTGATCAGGCGGCGGTGGCCATCGAGCGCACCACCCTGGTGGCCGACATCGAAACTGCCCGCGTCGCCACCGAACGCGAGCGCCTGCGCTCGGCGCTGCTGTCGTCGCTGTCCCACGACCTGCGCACCCCGCTGGTGTCGATCATGGGGGCGGCCTCCAGCCTGATCACCTACGACGAGGCGCTCGACAGCGGCAGCCGCCGCGACCTCGCCCAGACCGTTCAGGACGAGGCCGAACGGCTCAACCGCTTCGTCCAGAACCTGCTCGACATGACCAGGCTGGGCGCCGGGGCCATGAAACCCCGCGTCGATTGGGCCGACCTCCGGGACGTGGTGGGGGCGGCGGTGCAACGGGCTGCCCGCTTGGCCCGGGCGCATACCATCCGTATCGACATCGCCGCCGACATGCCGCTGCTGTGCATCGATGCCGTGCTGATGGAGCAGGTGTTCTTCAACCTGATCGACAACGCCTGCAAATACAGCCCGGCGGGCACGGCGGTGAAGGTCTGGGCCATCCGCACGCCCAGGCACATCGCCATCGAGGTGGCAGACCAGGGACCCGGCATCCCACCCGAGGACCGGGAACGGGTGTTCGACATGTTCTACCGGGTCAACCAGGCCGACGCCCAATCGGGCACCGGCCTGGGGCTGGCCATCTGCCGGGGCATCGTCGAAGCCCACGGCGGCACCATCCATGCCGAACCGGGGCTGCACGGCGCCGGAACCTGCATCATCATCCATCTGCCGCTGCCGCCCGAAGCCACCCTGCCCGAAGCCCCGCAATGACCGCCCGTATCCTGGTCGTCGACGACGAAGCCCAGATCCGAAAGTTCCTGCGCATCTCGCTTGGCGCCAACGGCTACGAGGTGCTGGAGGCGGAGACCGGCGCCGCCGGGATCGAGGCGGCACGCGCGCATGCCCCCGACCTGCTGGTGCTCGACCTCGGCCTGCCCGACATGGACGGCCAGGAAGTGGTCAGCGCCGTACGCGGGTTCTCGGCCATGCCGATCATCATCCTTTCGGTGCGTGCCGACGAGTTCGACAAGGTGGAGGCGCTGGACCGGGGCGCCAACGACTATGTGGTCAAGCCGTTCGGCATCGCAGAATTGATGGCGCGGGTGCGGGCGGTGCTGCGGTCGCGGGCACCCCAGGAGGCCGAGGAAGTGCTGGTCGCCGGGCCGGTGACCATCGACCTCGGACGGCGCATCGTCACCAAGGGCGGTGACGAAATCCACCTGTCGAAGAAGGAGTGGGAGTTACTGGCCTTCATGGCCCGCCGTCCCGACCATGTGCTGACCCACCGGCAAATCCTCAAGGAGGTGTGGGGACCGGCGCATACCGACGACACCGCATACCTGCGGGTCTACATCAACCAACTGCGGCAGAAGCTGGAAGCCAGCCCCAGCCAGCCGCACCTGATCGTCACCGACCCCGGAGTGGGATATCGGCTGAAGCGGGGTGAGTGACCAGTGACCAGGCGGACGCTCCACCAAGCTGGCGGCACTGAATACGGCTGCGATGCTGGAGGCGTGGGATGCTGGGAAGGCCGGATAAGGACAGCAATTGGTGTTTCAGCGCCATCGCCCCGGCCCCAGCGCCACTTTATGATTCTCCTCACAGGGCGGAAAGCGCGTCCTTCCGCCGCTCTCGCCGGCGGTATCTGGGTACCGCGACATTAACGCATTGATTTAGTTCGATATTTTTCCTGTTGACTTCACCTGCCTCCGTGGCATACTCCGCGGCTCTCTGGTGGGGCGTTTCGCCGCCGCCGATCATTGGTTTTGCCGTGGGTGCCATGAAGACCTTCAACGTCAAACCGTCCGAAGTGCAGAAGAAGTGGGTCGTGATCGACGCGGACGGCGTCGTGCTCGGCCGCCTGGCCAGCATCATCTCGATGCGCCTGCGCGGGAAGCACCTTCCCACCTACACCCCCCATGTGGACATGGGCGAGAACGTCATCGTCATCAACGCCGAGAAGGTCAAGCTGACCGGCAACAAGATGGCCGACAAGACCTTCTACTGGCACACCGGCCATCCGGGCGGCATCAAAGGCCGCACCATGGGCCAGCTGCTGGGCGGGCGCTATCCCGAGCGCGTCATCGAGAAGGCCGTCGAGCGCATGATCACCCGTGGCCCGCTGGGCCGCGCCCAGATGAAGAACCTGCGCGTCTACGCCGGTCCGAACCACCCGCACGAGGCCCAGGCGCCCGAGGTGGTCGACGTCGCCGCGATGAACCCGAAGAACAAGAGGTAAGTCATGGCCGATCTCAGCAGCCTGGCCGAAATCAAGGCCGCCGCGCCGGCCCAGCAGCCCGTGCACGAGCGCAAGGTCGACGCCCAGGGCCGCGCCTATGCCACCGGCAAGCGCAAGAACGCCATCGCCCGCGTCTGGGTCAAGCCCGGCAACGGCAAGATCACCGTCAACGGCCGCGACGTCGTCACCTATTTCGCCCGTCCGGTCCTGCGCATGCTCATCAACCAGCCCTTCCAGGCCACCCGCGCCGAGGGCCAGTTCGACGTGTTCTGCACCGTGACCGGCGGCGGCCTGTCCGGCCAGGCCGGCGCTCTGCGCCACGGCATCAGCCGCGCGCTGACCTTCTTCGACCCGGCCATGCGCCCGGCGCTGAAGGCCGGCGGCTTCCTGACCCGCGACCCCCGCGTCGTCGAGCGCAAGAAGTACGGCAAGCACAAGGCCCGTCGTTCGACCCAGTTCTCGAAGCGCTAAGCTTCGCCTGGTTCTCGGGTTTGGAGGGCCGCCGGATCACCGGCGGCCCTTTCCGTGTTCAGCAACCGAGGAGATGAATTCCCATGGCCACCCTCTACGTCGCCACCAGCAAGGACTTCCAGGAGTGGGCCTCGGATGTCGGCCTGGGCAAGAACGTCTATCGCGTCGGCCTGGTCGAGGACGGAACCCCCGACGACGCCCTGGCCGAGGGACTGGCCGGCTGCGCCGACTGGAAGGTGGTCGCCACCGCCGATGCCGGCGAGACGACCGAGGCCGAGATGCTGGAGCGCCTGGGCCGCAAGGAAAAGCTGATCGACCCCAACTACTACCCGCGCCTGCGCGGCGCCACCGGCATCGTCAAGGCCAACGTCACCGCCATCGAGAACTCCATGCTGGTGGCCATGGCGCTGGACGGCAAGGAGCCGCCCAAGACCTTCAAGGTCAAACCGGCCGACGTGGCCCGGCACCTGCTGGCGCAAGTCAGCAGGTAGTCACCCCGCGAACCGCCGCACCACCCGCTCCACCCCACCCACATAAGAGCCGCCGAACAGGCGCACGTGGACCAGCAGCGGGTAGAGGTTGTAGAGGTCGCGCCGCGCCTCCCAGAAACCGGGCCTGATCGGCCGCAGGTCCTGATAGCGGCGGAAGAAGGTGTCGCCGAAGGTGCCGAACAGGGTGCCGAAGGCCAGCTCGATCTCGGGGTCGGCGTAATAGACCGCCGGGTCGATGAAGGCGGCCACCCGCCCCTTGCGCGCCAGCACGTTGCCGCCCCAGCAGTCGCCGTGGATCAGGCCGGGCGCCTCGGGCTCGTCGATCCAGCGGTCCAGCCGCCCGGCCAGGGATTCGACCCCGGCCAGCACCGCCTTGGGCAGGCGGCCAGCGCGGTGGGCCTCGTGGGCCATGACCAGCAGGCGGTGGTCGCGGAAGAAATCCAGCCACCGCGCGGTGGGCGGATTGGGCTGCAGCAGGCCGCCGATCACGGTGTCGCGTTCCAGGCCGAAGGCGTGCCAGCGCCGCCCGTGAAGGTCGGCCAGCAGGTCCGCCGCCTGGGCCTCGCCCTCGGCCGACAGGCTTCCCGAGGCCTCCACATGCTCCATCAGCAGCAGATCGTCGTCGGCATGGACCACCGCCGGCACCGGCAGCGCCGAAACGCGGGCCAGATAGCCGAGCATCCAGCCCTCGGGCTCCAGCCCCGGCCCCAGCTTGGCGACGAGGTGGCCGCCGTCGGCCAGGGTCGCCAGCCGCACCTCGCCGACGCAGCCGCCCGACAGGGCCCTGGTCCCCACCACCCGGCGGCCGGTGACGGCCTCGATCCGGGCGGCGGGGCCGCTCACAGCAGCGTTTCCCGGATGTGGGCCAGCAGGCCCATGGAGCCGGCCTCGATCATGTCCAGCACCCGCTCGAAGCCGTCGCCGCCGCCGTAATAGGGGTCGGGGACGTCGCGAATTCCCCAGGCCGGGGCGAAATCCATGAACAGCGCCACCCGCGCCTCGCGGCCCTTGGGGCACATCTGGCGCAGGATCTGGTGATGGCCGCGGTCCATGGCCAGCAGCAGGTCGAAATCGTCGTAATCCGCCGCCGTCACCTTGCGGGCGCGCAGGTCGCACAGCTCCACGCCGCGCTTGCGGGCGGCGGCGGCCGAGCGGCGGTCGGGCGGCTCGCCCACGTGGTAGGAATGGGTGCCGGCCGAATCGGTGGCGATGGCGTGGGAAAGCCCCTCGCGCTCGACCAGGGCGCGGAACACCCCCTCGGCGGTGGGGGAACGGCAGATGTTGCCGGTGCACACGAACAGGACCTTGACCACGGGGCATACCTCGGACGCGGGGAACCCCCTCGGGCATAGCGGCTTCCGGCCCTGGCCGCAAGTGCCTAGACTGGCGGGCCGCGACCACCCCAAGGAGGCCACCCGTGATCCCGCCAACTGGTTCCATCGTCGTGCTGACCGGCGCCGGCATCTCCAAGGAATCCGGCCTCGACACCTTCCGCTGCGCCGGCGGCATCTGGTCGCAGGTGCGGCTGGAGGACGTCGCCACCCCCGAGG
Source organism: uncultured Rhodospirillaceae bacterium (assembly GCA_937887565.1). Taxonomy (GTDB): domain Bacteria; phylum Pseudomonadota; class Alphaproteobacteria; order Rhodospirillales; family Magnetospirillaceae; genus CALABS01. Next base: position 13,957 of record CALABS010000001.1, read on the forward strand.
GCTTCGCCCGCGACCCGGCCCGGGTCCAGGCCTTCTACAACGCCCGCCGCGCCGGCCTCTCCGAGCCCGGCGTCGAGCCCAACCCCGCCCACCTGGCCCTGGCCCGGCTGGAGCGGGAATGGCCCGGCGGGGTGCTGGTGGTGACCCAGAACATCGACGACCTCCACGAGCGGGCCGGCAGCCGCAACCTCATCCACATGCACGGGGAACTGCTGAAGGTGCGCTGCGTCCACTGCGCCGCACCGTTCGAGTGGCGGGGCGACCTGGACACCGCCACCCCCTGCCCCGACTGCGGCCGCGCCGGCGTCTTGCGCCCGCACGTGGTGTGGTTCGGCGAAATCCCCCTGAAGATGGAGCGCATCGACGCCGCCCTGGCCGCCTGCGACCTGTTCGTGTCCATCGGCACCTCGGGCACGGTCTATCCCGCCGCCGGCTTCGTGGCCGAAGTCCGCCGCCGGGGATACGCCCGCACGCTGGAAATCAACCTCGATCCCTCCGGCGGCGCCAGCCTGTTCCACGACAGCCGCCGGGGTCCGGCGTCGCGGCTGGTGCCGGACTTCGTCGACGAGCTGCTTTCCGGCGGTTGAAGGAGTCCGGCCGGACTCCGCACTGGTCATCTCCATGTAACCTTTGGTATGTGAGCCTTACACTTGGCGACTTTCGCGCGCGGTGATAGCGTTTCTCCGCTGCTGTGCATTTCGCGTCGCGGCGACAACCTTATGTTTTAGGAGAGCGACGCATGCTCGGCCGCCTGTCCATCGCCCAGCGCATCACCGCCGTCAACCTTCTCGGCACCGTGATCACCACCGTCGCCATCACCTGGCTGGTGCTGACCATCGTCGGCCAGAGCCTCGCGACGCAGGCGGTGGAAAGCCAGAAGGTCAATCTGCGCGTCCTGCAGACCCTGCTGCGCGAGAAGGGCGGCGGCGGCCCGCATATCGTGGAGGGCAAGCTGGCCTGGGGCGCCTATGTGGTCGACGGCAACCACGAGGTGGTCGACCGGCTGAAGCAGGTGATGGGCATCGGCGCCAGCATCTTCAACGGCGACGTCCGCGTCTCCACCAACGTGCTGACCACCGAGGGCGCCCGAGGAGTCGGCACCAAGCTCGCCCAGGGCGCCATCTACGACACCGTGCTGAAGCGGGGCGAGTCGTACTTCGGCGAGGCCGATGTCATCGGCACCAAGTATCTGGTCGCCTACGAGCCGGTGAAGGACGACTCCGGGCGGGTCATCGGCGCCATGGTCACCGGCATGCCGCGCTCGACCTTCTTCGTCATGCTCGACGACATCCGCGCCCCGGTGATCGGCGTGTCGGCGGCGGTGGGACTGGTGGTGGCGGCGGCGCTGTTCCTGGTCACCCGGACCCAGATGGGCGTCCTCGCCGGCCTGGCCTCGGTCATGCAGCGTCTGACGGCGCGCGACTACGAGATCGCCATTCCGGCCACGGCGCGCGGCGACGAGATCGGCGCCATGGCACGCGCGCTCGGCGACTTCCGCGGCTCGATGATCCATGCCGACGAGGTCGACGCGGCCCGCGAGCAGGAGCGCGCCGAACGCGAACACCGCCGCGCCGCCATGGATTCCGCCACCCGCGACTTCGCCGCCTCCATCGAGGCGGTGGTCGGCGAGGTCACCGCCGCCGCCGACAACCTGCGCACCAATGCCCAGGGCCTGTCGGCCACCGCCCAGCAGACCCTGGCCCGCGCCTCGTCGGTGACCGACGCCTCGGACCTCGCCTCCACCAACGTCCAGGCGGTGGCCTCGGCCACCGAGGAGCTGACGTCGTCGATCGGCGAGATCACCCGGCAGGTGGAACAGGCGGCCGAGGTCGCCGACCACGCCGTCGGCGAGGCCGAGCAGACCAACCGCATGGTCCGCAGCCTGGCCGACGCCGCCAGCAAGATCGGCCAGGTTGTCCAGTTGATCACCGACATCGCCGCCCAGACCAACCTGCTGGCACTCAACGCCACCATCGAGGCGGCCCGGGCCGGCGACGCCGGCAAGGGCTTCGCGGTGGTCGCCGGCGAGGTCAAGAGCCTGGCCACCCAGACCGCCAAGGCCACCGAGGAAATCCAGTCCCAGGTCGCCGCCATCCAGCGCGAGACGGAACTGGCGGTCCAAGCCATCACCGGCATCAGCCGGACCATCGACCGCATTTCCAACATCACCGCCACCGTGGCGGCGGCGGTGACCCAGCAGGGCGCCGCCACCGCCGAGATCTCGCGCAGCGTCCACCATGCCTCGACCGGAACCGCCGAGGTGTCGCGCAACATCGCCGACGTCACCTCGGCCGCCGACGATACCGGCCGCAACGCGGCGACGCTGCTGTCGGCCGCCGAGGGGCTGAGCCACCAGTCCGACGTCCTGCGCCGCAATGTGGATGCGTTCATTTCGGGATTGAAGGCGTCCTGACGAGACTTGGCGGCGGGGTCAGATGACCTTGCCGCCGTCGTCGTCGACGATGCCGGCGACCCCGGCCAGCCAGCCGCGCAGCGCGCGCCGCTCCATCAGCTTGTCCTGGGCGGCCGCGGGCAGGTCGGTCACGGTGATCACGCGCTTGCGGATCAGCACCTCGATAACGTCCTCGATGACCCGGATGAACTGCAGGTCCGAGGCCACGAAGCGGTCGCCCTCGATGGCCAGGTCGGAGTCGGAGACCCGCGCGAAGAAGGCCAGGATCTCGGGGTCGCCGGGCTCCAGGTGCTCGGCCGCCTCGTCGAGCGGAACCTCGGACAGCGCGACCACGGTGCCGGCATCGTCGCGGATCACATAAGGCATCGGCAACTCCGCAAGGTGAAGCTAGTGCGCTGAACATTCAACTGGCACACCGACCATCTGAATGTATCAGCGCACAATTCGTTGATTTTGTGGGCCGATTCACCAGACCGATGGTTCAAGGACGTGAATCTTCGGTCTGGACCGGACCACTAGAACAGGCTGTCCCAGCGGCGGCCGGCGATGACGCCGAGCAGGCCGCCCAGCAGGAAAAGCAGGAGCGCCGCCCCGATCTTCCAGCGGGCTCCCGGAACCACCGGCTGGGCCAGCGCCACCTCGGACGGCGTCCAACCCGGATCGGGCTCGTCGCCGTGCCGGGCCGTCGACGGCAGGTCGGCCTCGGCGTCGCGGCGCGCCCAGGCATGCAGCACGGCCATGATCGGCGCCCCGGCGGCCGGGCGGCCACCCGCCGCGACGCCGCCGGCGCGGGCGTGGGTGCGGGCGACGATCATCCCGGCCAGGTCCACATAGGCCCGCGCCGCCGCGCTGTCCGGGGCGTGGACCACCACCGGCCGGTCGTGGGACGACGCCTCGACCACCACCGGATCATAGGGGATGACGACCGGCAGCACCCGCTGGCCGAATTCGGCGCGGATGGTCTCGGCCATGGCGGTATGCAGCGGGTCGGGGCCGGTCATGGTCAGCAGGATGCCGGCCACCTCGAGATGGCGGTTGAGATTGGTGCGGATGCGCTGGATGTGGCGCCAGGCCTTGGCCAGGCCGTCGCGGGCCATGGGCTCGGGAGTCACCGGCAGGATCGCCCAGTCGCAGGCCACCAGCCCGTTGACCGGCAGCATGCCCAGCGCCGGCGGGCAGTCCACGACCACGAAATCCACGTCGCCGGGCAGCCCCTTCACCGCCTGCGCCAGCCGGTGCTGGGGGTCGGAATCAAGCGCCAGCTCGATGTCGGCGCCCGCCAGCTCGTCGGTGGCGCCGCAGACATAGAGATTGGGAAACGCCGTCGGGCTGCGGACCTCGGCCAGCGTCGCGGTGCCGGCGATCAGCTCGTAGGCGCCGCGGGTCGGCGGCGCGACGATCCCCAGCCCGGTGGTGGCGTTGCTCTGGCTGTCCAGGTCGACCAGCACCACGGTATGGCCCAGGGCCGCCAGGCACACCGACAGGTTGACGGCGGTGGTGGTCTTGCCGATCCCGCCCTTCTGGTTGAAGATCGTCACCACGGTGGGCCGACCGCCCGCTGGCGACTGGGAAGCCGGCCCGAACTCCGCGACGGTCATTGCTCCGATCCCTCGCCGCTTCCTAGACGTCAGGCATGCACAATACCGGGTTGGCGAACGCTTTGACAGAGGCTTGCGGAGACCTGGCGGCGACTGGAGGCCAAGTGTTCGCGTCTTGGCCGCTTCGGAGCCGCCAATGCCCGCCTGAAAACCTGTTCACATCTCATTTGAAATCCTTGTTGTCGAACCTCGCGGAAGCCCTTATCATCACCCCATGAGCCAGCCGTATTTCGAGATCATCCGCCTCATCGAACGCCTGCACCGTCATTTCCTCGACGTGCTGCGCGCGGAACTGCGCCGGCTTGGCATCGAGGACATCAACGCCGTCCAGGCTTTGCTGCTCTACAACATCGGCGAGGACGAGGTGGTCATCCGCGATCTCAAGGACCGCGGCTACTACCAGGGCTCGAATGTCTCGTACAACATCAAGGCGCTCACCGAATACGGCTACATCACCCAGGAGCGCTCGCCCCACGACCGCCGCTCGGTGCGGCTGCGGCTGACCCAGAAGGGCCTGGACCTGTGCAACGCGGTCCGCAAGCTGCAGAACGACCTGGCCACCGCCATGGGCACCGACGTGGACACCGAGAAGGCGCTGTCGCAGACCGTCGACACCATGCTGCGCCTCGAGCGCACCTGGTCGGATTTCATCCATTACGGCCGCGCGCGGGTCTGATTTCGTCTCCCGGCCCTATGCAAGGCGGCGGATATTTGCCATAACGCCTTCCTTCGTCCGCGCTGGAAGGGATAGAGGCCGTCGATGATTCCGCGTTATTCCCGCCCCCCGATGACCGCCATCTGGGAGCCCGCCAACAAGTTCCGCATCTGGTTCCAGATCGAGGCCCATGCCTGCGACGCCCTGGCCGAGCTGGGCGTCATCCCCAAGGACGCCGCCAAGGCGGTGTGGGAGCGTGGCGAGAAGCCCTACACGGCCGAGCGCATCGCCCGCATCGACGCCATCGAAGCCGAGACCAAGCACGACGTCATCGCCTTCCTGACCGAGTTGGCCGAGCATGTGGGCGAACCGTCGCGCTTCGTGCACCAGGGCATGACCTCGTCCGACGTGCTCGACACCTGCCTGTCGGTGCAGATGACCCAGGCCGCCGACATCCTGCTCGACGACCTCGACAAGCTGCTGGCCGCCCTCGAGCGCCGCGCCTTCGAGTACAAGGACGTGGTGTGCATGGGCCGCAGCCACGGCATCCACGCCGAGCCGGTGACCATGGGGCTGAAATTCGCCTCGTTCCACGCCGAGTTCCAGCGCAATCGGCGCCGCCTGAAGGCGGCCCGCGAGGACATCGCCACCTGCGCCATCTCGGGCGCCGTCGGCACCTTCGCCAACATCGACCCCTTCGTCGAGGAGCACGTGGCGGCCCGCCTGGGCCTGCGCCCCGAGCCGGTGTCGACCCAGGTCATCCCGCGCGACCGCCACGCCGAGTTCTTCGCCACCCTGGGCGTGATCGCCGGCTCGGTCGAGCGCGTCGCCGTCGAGATCCGCCACCTGCAGCGCACCGAGGTGCGCGAGGCCGAGGAATACTTCTCGCCCGGCCAGAAGGGCAGCTCGGCCATGCCGCACAAGCGCAATCCGGTGCTGACCGAGAACCTGACCGGCCTCGCCCGCATGGTGCGCGGCTACGTCACGCCGGCGCTGGAGAACGTGGCGCTGTGGCACGAGCGCGACATCTCGCATTCCTCGGTCGAGCGCTATATCGGCCCCGACGCCACCATCACCCTGGATTTCGCCCTCGCCCGGCTGACCGGCGTGGTGGACAAGCTGGTGGTCTATCCCGACGTCATCGAGCGCAACCTCAACCAGTTGGGCGGCCTGATCTTCTCGCAGCGGGTCCTGCTGGCGCTGACCCAGGCCGGCATGAGCCGCGAGGACTCCTACAAGGCGGTGCAGCGCAACGCCATGACGGTGTGGGACGCGGCCGGCGAGGGCAAGGAGACCAAGGGCATGTTCCTGGCGGCGCTGAAGGCCGACCCCGAGGTCGCCAAGGCGGTGCCGGCCGAGAAGATCGAGGAGATGTTCGATCTCGGCTACCACACCAAGCACGTGGACACGATCTTCAAGCGCGTCTTCGGCCGCGCCTGACGACGGGACGGAGGGCGTCACGCCACCGTGGTGGCCTGGCGCCCCAGCCCCTCGACCGACAGCTCCAGGCGGTCGCCGGGGGAAAGGAACAGCCCCTTGCCCATGCCGACCCCGGCCGGGGTGCCGGTCAGGATGACGTCGCCCGGCGCCAGGGCCATGAACCGCGACAGATAGGACAGCAGGACGGCGACGCCGAACACCATGTCGGCGGTGGTGCCGTTCTGGCGCCGCTCGCCGTTGACCTCGGTCCACAGCCTCAGCGCCTGCGGATCGGGCACCTCGTCGGCGGTGACCAGCCACGGACCCAGCGGGCAGAACCCGGGCCCCGACTTGCCCTTGACCCACTGGCCGCCGCGCTCGATCTGCCAGTCGCGGGCCGAGACGTCGTTGGCGGTCATGTAGCCGGCCACATGCGACAGCGCGTCGCGCTCCGCCACCTGCCAGGCCCGCGAGCCGATCACCACCGCCAGTTCCACCTCGTAGTCCAGCTTGGCGCAGCCCTTGGGCAACGGCAGCGGGTCGGCGGGACCGGCCACGGCGCCGGTGTGCTTGGAGAACACCACCGGCTCGGCCGGCGGCGTCGCCCCGGTCTCGGCGGCGTGGTCGCGGTAATTCAGCCCGATGCCGATGAGGTTGCCGATGCCGGCCACCGGCGCGCCCAGGCGGGTGCCGCCGGGCACCGCCGGCAGCGAGGCGGGGTCGATGCGGGCCAGCCGTGCCAGACGGTCGGGCGCCAGCATGTCGGGGCCGATGTCGGCGCAGTGGTGCGACAGGTCGCGCACTGTCCCCTGGGCGTCGACCAGACCGGGATTCTCGGCGCCCGCGGCGCCCCAGCGAACCAGCTTCATGACTTCATCCTCGCGGCCAGGGCCTGGGGGACCTCCCCCTTGGCCAGATATTCGCGCAGTTCCTCCATCGGCATGGGCCGGGCCAGCAGGAATCCCTGCGCCATGTCACAGCCATAGGTCATCAGGAAGCCCAACTGGTCGCGGGTCTCGATGCCGGGAGCCACCACCCTCATATGCATCCCCCGCGCCACCGCGACAATGGCGGTGACGATCTCGGCGTCGTCCGAGCTGTTGGCGACGTTGCGCACGAAGCCCTGGGCGATCTTGAGCGCGTCGACCGGCAGCCGCCGCAAGAAGGCGAAGGACGAATAGCCGGCGCCGAACTCGTCGATGGACACCCCCACGCCCAGGGCCGAGAAGCGGGCGAAGATATGGCTGGTGGAATCATGGCCCTTGTCGACGACGCTGCTCTCGGGGACCTCGAGCACCAGGGCCGAGGGCGGCAGGCCGCTGCCCTCCAGGGCCTCGGACACCGCCTCGAGAAGGTCGAGTTGGCGCAGCTGCCGGCCCGACAGGTTGACGTGCATGGTCAGGTCGGGGCGCACCTGCCGCAGTTCCTTGACGTCCTTGCAGGCCGAGGCCAGCACCCAGCGCCCGACCGGCAGGATCAGGCCGGTCTCGTCGGCCAGGGGCAGGAACTGGGTGGGCACCACCAGCCCGACCTCGGGATGCTGCCAGCGCAACAGCGCCTCGACCGCCGCCACCTGGCCGGTCTTGAGGTCGAAGATGGGCTGGTAGAACAGCCGGAACTCGGCGCGGTCCACCGCCTGGCGCAGCGCGTTCTCCAGCGCCAGCCGCTCGAAGGCCTGGGCGTTGACCGCCTCGGAATGGAACTGGCAGCCGTTGCGGCCCAGGTTCTTGGCCCGGTACATGGCGTTGTCGGCCAGCTTGACCAGGCTCTGGGTGTCGCCGGCATCCACCGGGTAGAGCGCCACGCCGATGGACGAGCTGATGCGGGCCTCGTTGCCGGACAGATCGAAGGGCTCGACCAGGATGTGCAGGATCTTGTGGGCCACCACGGCGGCGTCGCGCGGGTCCTGGATGTCCTCGAGGATGACGGTGAACTCGTCGCCGGACAGCCGCGCCACGGTGTCGCCCTGGCGCACGCAGTTGGTCAGGCGCTCGGCGACCACCTGCAAGAGCTCGTCGCCGGCCAGGTGCCCCAGCGAATCGTTGACGTGCTTGAAGCGGTCGAGGTCGATGAACAGCAACGCCACCAGCGACTGGTTGCGATGGGCGCGGGCCAGCGCCCGGCTCAGCCGCTCCTGGAACAAGGTGCGGTTGGGCAGCCGCGTCAGCGGATCGTGGTTGGCCTGATAGGACAGCCGCTCCTCGATCTGCTTGCGCTGGGTGATGTCGCTGAACACGCACACATAGTTGGTCACCGCCCCGGAGCCGTTGCGCACCGCTGCGATATTGACCCAGCTGGCGAACATCTCGCCGGACTTGCGGCGGTCCCAGATTTCGCCCTGCCATTTGCCCTGGTCGGTGATGGACTGCCACATGCGCTGGTAGAACTCGGCGCCGTGGCGACCCGAGGACAGCACCTTCGGCGTCTTGCCGATGACGTCGCCCGGATAGAAGCCGGTGATGTCGGTGAAGGCGGGATTGACGTGGATGATCTGGGTCTCGGCGTCGGTGACGAACAGACCCTCGCCGGTGTTCTCGAACACCGTGGCGGCCAGGCGCATGTGGTCCTCGAGGCGCTTGCGCTCGGTGATGTCCTCCACCACCGCCACCAGGAAGCGCTGCTCGTCGGTATCCACGTCCGCCACCGCCTTGGCGGTCAGCCGCGCCCAAACGATGCGGCCGCCGCGGGCCACGTAGCGCTTGGTGATGCTGTAGACGTCGCGCCGTCCCTCGGCGGCGTCGTGACGCAGGTTCTCGTTCTCGTGGATGTCCTCGGGATGGGTGATGGCGTGGAACGTCATCCCGCGCAGGTCGTCCTGGCCATAGCCGACCATGGCGCAGAAGGCCGGGTTGGCCTCGACGAACCGCCCATCCCTGTCGGCCAGCACCACCCCGATGCCGGCGTTCTGGAACACCGCCCGGAAGCGCGCCTCGGAATCGCGCAGGGCCTGATCGACGCGGGAGCGCTCGATGGCGTAGCGGACGGCGCGGCGCACCAGCTCGCCGTCGCCCTGGCCCTTGACCAGATAGTCCTGGGCGCCCTGGCGCAAGGCCTCCAGGGCCAGGACCTCGTCGTTGGTGCCGGTCAGCACCACCACGGGAACCGCCAGCCGCGCCGCCTTGACCCGCGCCAAGGTGTCCAGGCCGAAGGAATCGGGCAGGCTGAGGTCCAGCAGGACCACATCCACATGCTCGGATTTCAGGATCTGGATCGCCTCGGCCAGCTTCGAGGCCTTGATCACCCGGAAGGGACGGCCCGGATCGTCCAGAAGGTAGATTTCCACGATGCGGGCATCGCCGGGGTTGTCCTCGACGACGAGGACGATCCGCCTTGAGGCCTCCGGAACGACGTCCATCCCGTCCTCAGCGAGGCGGCAGGGTGACCACGGAGCACCAATACTCTTCGATCGAGCGCACCACGGAAATGAAGCGGTCCAGGTCGACCGGCTTGGTGATGTAGCAATTGGCGTGCAGGTCGTAGCTGCGCATGATGTCCTGGTCGGCCTGCGAGGTGGTCAGCACCACCACCGGAATCCGCCGCAGCTCGGGATCGGCCTTCATCTCAGCCAGGACCTGGCGGCCGTCCTTGCGCGGCAGGTTGAGGTCGAGCAGCACCAGATGCGGGCGCGGGGCCTCGCCGTACCCGCCTTCCCGGCGCAGATAGGTCATGGCCTCGACGCCGTCCACCACCACCTTGAGACGGCTGGGCATGCGCCCTTCCTTGAGGGCCTCCTGGGCAAGGCGGGCGTCTCCCGGATTGTCTTCGACAAGCAGGATGTCGAAGGTCTCAGGCACGGATCGCATGCTCACGGTGGGGCGCTCCCTCGAGTTGGTGCGTCCACTATAGTTTGACCGCAGCCCCGGGGAAAGCCCCACCTACGACAAACGGTTAGCCTGTGCCTAATCCATGTCGGCGCCCTGGTGGCAGAACCGGCCCAGACGGGCGAGGTCGACAATGGCCACGGTGTTGCCGTCCACCACCACCCCCTGGTCGCGCAGCGACGTGAACACGCGCGACAGGGTTTCGGCCCGCACGCCGATCCGCCGCGCGATGACACCTTTCGAGTGGGGCAGCTTGAGGATGGCCGATCCGCGCTGGCGGGGGGTAAGGCCCAGCAGATAGGCCGCCAGCCGCTGGCTGGCGGTCTGCAGCTTGAGCGCCTTCACCTCGCGCACCAGCATGCGGAAGTGGCGGGCCAGCGAGGTCAGCATGGACAGCGCCAGGTGCGGCGTGCCCATGATGGCGTTCAGCAGCGGCTCGCGCGGGAGCTCCAGCACGCGGCAGGGGGTGAGCGCGGTGGCGCCCATCAGGAACGGCTTGCCGGTCAGGACGGCGGCGATGATGAATGCCTCGCCGGCATCCAGGATCTCGACCACGGTCTCGCCGCCCTCGACCGAGCCGGTCAATCCCACCTGGCCTTCCAGCAGCACGTGCAACGCCCGCGCATCGTCGCCCTGGCGGAACAGGGCGCGGCCGCGCGGATGCCGGACCACCCGGGCGTCGGACAGGATGGCCGGCAGCGATTCGGCCGGCAGGCCCGCGAACAGCGGAACCTGGGCCACCACCGCGACCTCCTCGGGCCGCAACGGACAGGGCGGATTCGGCAGGTCGGTGAGGACGGCTCCCATGGCGGTCTCCGGCGAAGAGGTGCTCCCTCCGCCAGCGTGCGGCGGCGGCCTGCCCGCCGATTTGACCATCGTCAATCCCGACCGAAGTGAAAACGGATGATCCACACATACAAAAGAATAAGAACGGGCCCGGAGGCGGGGGACCTCCGGGCCCGGCATTCCCGGCGCGTTCGGCAGAGCGTCGAGGGGTATGGCCATCATAATGAAGAAAGGCAAAATGGGTAGCTTTGACTTTGGTCAACAGTTGTAATAACGCCCGACAGCCATAATCTACTTGACCAATGTCACGAAAAACGATTGACCGCCGTCAAGTTCCGGGGAACGCAACGGAACGACCATGGACGCAAACCGGAACCGAAGCGGAGATCACCATGGAAACCGATTCCGAAGGGTATCTCGTCGATCCCGCCGACTGGGACGAGGACGTCGCCCGCGACCTCGCCCGCCGCGAGGGCATCACCCTCACCGACGAGCACTGGACGGTGCTGCGCTTCATGCGCGGCTACCTGGAAGATCACCGGGTCGCCCCCGATGCCCGCCATGTGATGAAGCACCTGACCCAGGCCACCGGCGCCGGCCGCAACCGCGTCTTCGAGCTGTTCCCCTACGGCTATGTCCAGCAGGCCTGCAAGATCGCCGGCATGCGGCGCCCCAGGGCGTGGAGCACCGGATGACCCGCCACGGCGTGGAAGTGGACGGCGTCCTGGTCGAAACCGATGTCGAAGGCTATCTGATCGACCGCCGCCAGTGGTCGGAGGCATTCGTCCGCGCCCAGGCCGCCAAGGAGGGCATGGCGCTGACCGACGACCACTGGCAGGTGGTCCGCTTTCTGCGCGACCACTTCCGCACCCGCGGCCGCCAGGCCCCCATTCCCCTGATGATCAAGCATTTCCGCCACGTCTGGGGCCCCGAGAAAGGCAGCGCCGCCTACCTGTTCAAGCTGTTCGAGGGCGGCGGCGGCGCCGACCGCCAGGGCTACCGCCTGGCCGGGATCGGCCGGCGGAAGGGCGAGGGCTGAACGCGAATCCGTCGAGGACCGGAACCTTCCCCGGCAGGCGGCGTTGGCTGGTCAGCACCATCCTTGCAGGAGGAGAGACAATGCCCCTCGCCAGCCACTCGACCGCGACCATCGCCCAGGCGCTGTCGGGAATCGACTTCCCGTGCAACAAGCAGAAGCTGGTGGAATACGCCCAGAAGAACAACGCCGACAACGAGGTGGTCGACGCCATCCGGCAGATGCCGGAGGCCGAATACACCAGCATGGCCGACGTGTTCAAGGGCGTGGGCCAAAGCCAGTAGGCCGGCCCGGCTCGCCGAGAGAGGAGTCGGCGGAGGCCGCGGACTCGGCCTCCGCCGATTGCGTTCTTACCGGAGGTTGCCAACGCACAACGAATCAAGCTACCGTCGGTGAATACAATAATCGATTCCACAGGGGGGATCATGACCGTCGTGAACACCATCACCGTCGCCGACATCGCGCTCGTCGGCCTGGGCGAGGTCGGGGGCCGCTTCCTCGACGAGATGCTCAAGCTGAAGGAGCGCGGGATTCGCGTCGTCGCGGTGGCCGAACCGTCGGACACGGCGGGCCGCCGCCGGGCCGCCGCCGACGGCATCGCGCTGCGGACCATGGACGAGATCGTCGCCATGGGCCACGCGATCGACGTGATCTTCGACCTCACCGGCGTGCCGTCGGTGCGCCGGCACCTGCGCGAGAAGATGCAGGAGACCGGCAACCGCCACACCATCGTGGCTCCCGAGACCATGGCGCGCATGCTGTGGGCGGTGGTCAGCGAGGACAGCCTGCTCGGCGGTCACGCCGACCGGGGATACTAGAAGCGTTTGCGCCCGACCGGACTCACCCGTCTCGATCGCCCCCCCGGGGCTCGACCCACGGCTGTCCGGTCGAGCTTGCGGGGAGCGGACGTCACCCCTCGCCGTCATGCCCGGCCCTGAGCCGAGCATCCAAGTGCGTCCGCGAGATTCCACGCTTTCCGCGAGGTCCGGGCGGCACCGCGTGGATGGCCGGGTCGAGCCCGGCCATGACGAAAGAGGAGACGAAAAGCCGGGGTCCCATCGTCGCCCGCCGGCGCGTCACCCCTGGCTCCGCGAGGTTTGGCGGACACATGACGAATAACAGCCGTGAGCTCGAAATGGGCGTCATGCCCCACGCTTGAGGCGCGAAGTTCTAGGACTCCGCGCGCAGCTCCGCCGGGGCGCGGAACGAGAAGTTGGCCGGCGCCGCCATCACGGCGGCGCGGGCGCGGCCCAGGCGGGCCTTGAGATCGGCGGGCAGGCGGTTCTCGCCGCCGCCGGCGCGGGCGATCTCGACCAGCGACGGAATGCCCTTCTCGCCGCCGGTGATGCGGGCGCCGTTGCGTTCGGCGGCATGCAGCAGGTCGCGGATCAAGGTCCGCTTGCAGGCCGCCACCGCCTGGCGGGCGCCGGCCAGGGCGCCGTCCTGGCCCAGCGGCGCGAAGACGGTGACGCGATGATGGGGATCGATGCCGTGCGGCGACAGGTGGCCGTAGGCCGACAGCTCGACCTCGACGCCACTGGCCGCCAGCTCGCGGCCCAGCGACCGGATGGTGGCGCGGTAGTCGGCATAGGCCGTCAGCACGTCGGCGATGGCGCCGACATCGGCGGGCACCGACACGTTGACGTCGGTCGACGTGGTCCAGGGCTTCATCTTGCCCTCGGGCTGGACGCGGGCGCGGGTGCGGGCCAGATCGGGCGCGCCCTCGCGGATGGCGCGGAAGGTCTCCATCTCGGAGCCCGACGAGAAACCGACGCCGTATTCGATCATCACCCCGCCGATGGTCTCGGTCTCGGGGTCCATCAGGCTGAACAGCACGTCGTCCACCGACTGCTCGGACCAGCCGGTGATGCAGGCCAGCATGTCGGCATTGGCGTATTCGCAGGACTGCAGCAGGCCCTGGGCCTTGGTGCGGGCGGGCTCCTGGGCGTGCTCGACGAAGGCGGTCAGGGAGTCCTTGCTGACCAGTTCGACGCCGTTCAGGACGGTGTCGCCGTTGCCCAGGCGGCCGCCCGGCCCGGGCAGGTTCACCTGCGTCCACGGCTCCAGATAGGCCAGCAGCCCGGCCACCGCGTCGACGTCGGTGCCCTGGACCGGCAGCACCAGGCCGAATTCGTTGGCGGGAACCTCGTAGAAGCGGAACACCGCCGCCGCCGCCATGCCGGTCCAGCCCTGCAGTCCCTCGACGCCGTCCAGCGCCTCGCCGGCCAGCAGGCGCGGCGCGCCGCCGTCGGCCAGGACCACCGCCTCCAGCGTCGAGCTGGGGCGCATGCGCAACGGGCCCATGGCGCCGGTGGCGACGACGCCGCCCACATAGGCCGAGCCCACGCTGGTCAGGTCCACCAACACCCGCGCCGTCGGCCCCATATGCTCGGCGAGGGCGGCGTTGACCTGCTCGAAGGTCAGGCCGGCGCCGGCGGCGACCAGCCCGCGGTCGCCAAGGATGGCGACCTGATGGGACTTCAACCGCTCGGGCGGGGTGGCGGGATCGACCACCTCGGCGGCCAGCGCCCCCTTGGGCCGGATGGCGACCACGCCGGCGAAGCCCGCGACCGCCTCGGCCTTGTAGTCGAAGGAGCCGATGGCGCTGGTCAGGCCGCCGGTGGGCATGACGGCGAAATTGGCCGCCACTGCCGCCGCCACCGCCTCGGCCACGTCGGCGGTGACCAGCAAGGCGGCATCCAGCGGCCGGCCGCCGTCGTCCGCCAGCTCGCAGCGGGGAAGGCCGGAAAAATCGATGAACGGCGCGGAAACCGAGGTCATGCCTGGACTTACGTCGCGGTGGGGCCGGGAAATGGGGGCGGACAATAGCACCAACATTCCGGTGATGAAACCGTCACGTTGCGAATGGGTGGGGCGCGCGGCCCGGCCCGCCTACCCCAGCCATCCCCCCGCCACGTAGATCAGCAGTCCGACCAGCCCGCCGACGATGGTGCCGTTGATGCGGATGTACTGGAGGTCCTTGCCGACCTGCAGTTCCAGCTTGCCCACCAGGGTGGTGGTGTCCCAGCGCGCCACCACGCCGGCGATGAAGGCGCCGATCTCGCCACGATGGGGGATGACGTGGCGCTGGACGGCGAGGCGCAGCCAGCGGTTGACCTCGGCGCGCATGGCGGCGTCGGCCAGCAGCCGTTCGCCCAGCGCCGTCATCGCCCGCTCCAGCCCGACGCGGACCACGCCCTCGTCGCCGGCGGCGTCGGCCCGCAGATGCGCCTTGATCTCCTCCCACACCGAATCCAGATAGGCCTCGACCGCCGGGTTGGTCATGATCTCGGCCTTCAACGCCTCGCCCCGCGCCCGCCACGCCGGGTCCTCGGCCAGCCGGGCCACCGACTCCTCGACGGCGGCCTGGAACTCCCACCGCCACGGATGGCGGGGATCGCGCAACTCGTGCAGGGTGTCGGCGAGGCCGAACACCACCTTGTCGGCCAGCTTCTCGTCCACCCAGCGCGGCAGCCACCGCCACGAGCGGTCGGTGACGCGGGCGCGGATCAGGTCCTCGTTGCGGTCGAGGAAGGCCTCGCCGCCGGCGATCATGCGGTCGAACAGCGCCTGGTGATGGCCGTGCGCCACCAGCACCGCCAGGACGCGGGCGGCCAGCGGCGCCGCCTCCACCGCGCCCAGGCCGCGCCGGGCGGTGCCGTGCAGGAAGGACCGCACGCGATCGTCCTCGAGGGCCTCCAGCAGCGGCGGCACCGCCGCCGAGGCCCGCCGCGCTGCCCGGGCGGCATTCTCGGGCCGCGCCAGCCACCGCGCCAGCCGTCCGGCCATGTCCAGGCTGTCGAGCTTGGCGGCGACCACGTCGGGGGCCAGGAAGTTGTTGCAGATGAAGGCCCCCAGCGAATCGCCGATGCGCCGCTTGTTGCGCGGGATGATGGCGGTATGGGGAATGGGCAGGCCGAACGGGCGGCGGAACAGCGCCACCACCGCGAACCAGTCCGCCACCGCACCCACCATGGCCGCCTCGGCGAAGGCCCGCACATAGCCCAGCCACGGCCAGCGGCCGGCAAGCAGGCCGGTGGCGACGAAGATGGCCAGCATCAGCACCAGCAGGCCGGTGGCGAACCACCGCATGCGGGCGTATTCGGCGGCGCGGCGTCGGGTGGCGGCGTCCCAGCCCGCCTCGTCCAGCCGCCCGGGAGACACCGTCACCTCCTTGGATTCTCCCGACGACGCCGCCATCTCATGCCCAGGGGAAAGAGGGAGTAGAGGACCGGCCGCCGTGAAGATCGAGATCCTGGAGGCCGTGGCGCAGGCCGATGCCCGCGAGTGGGACTCCCTCGCCGGAGCCGACAATCCTTTCGTCGCGCACGATTTCCTTCGCGCGCTCGAGGACTCGGGCTCGGCCACGGCGGGGACCGGCTGGCTTCCCCGCCATTTGGTGGTCCGCGACCCGGCCGGCAAGATGACGGCCTGCGCGCCGCTTTACGTGAAGGGGCATTCCCATGGCGAATACGTCTTCGACTGGGGTTGGGCGGAAGCCTATCAGAGGGCGGGCGGGAACTACTACCCCAAGCTCCAATGCGCGGTCCCGTTCACCCCGGTGACCGGCCCCCGGCTGATGGGCGACGTGCCGCTGCTGGCCCGCGCCATGGTGGAGGTCGCGCGCCAATGGGGGCTGTCCTCGGTCCACGTCACCTTCCCCTCGGCGGCGGAGATGCCGGCCCTGGAGGCGGCCGGCTTCCTGCCGCGCATGGGACTCCAGTTCCACTGGACCAATCACGGCTATGGCCGCTTCGACGACTTCCTGGCCGATCTGTCCAGCCGCAAGCGCAAGCAGATCCGCAAGGAGCGCGAGGCGGCGTCGCGCCAGGGCCTGGCGATCTCGACCCTGGTGGGCGGCGAGATCAAGGCGCGCCACTGGGACGCCTTCCACCGCTTCCATTCCCTGGTGGTCGACCGCAAATGGGGCTCGCCCTACCTGACGCGGGAGTTCTTCGACCGCCTGTCGGCCTCGCCGCTGGGCGAGCGGGTGGTCCTGGTGTGGGTCGAGGAGGACGGCCGGCCGCTGGCCGCCGCCTTCAACATGCTGGGCACCGACACCTTGTTCGGCCGCACCTGGGGCGCCCGGCGCGAGGCGCCGTTCCTGCATTTCGAGGCCTGCTACTACCGTGCCCTCGACTTCGCCATCGCCCACGGCCTGGCCCGGGTCGAGGCCGGCGCCCAGGGCGAGCACAAGGTCAGCCGCGGCTACCTGCCGATCGCCACCTGGTCGGCGCACTGGATCGCCGACCCCGCCTTGCGCGGGCCGGTGGCGCGCTTCCTGGCCGCCGAGCGTCCGGCCGTCGCCGCCGAGATCGCGGATCTGGCCGCAAGCGGTCCTTTTCGCCGCGACCAGCATTCCAGCCCCGCGCCAACGTCATGACGCGACCGCCGGGGTCGTGACGTAGACTGTATATGAGCGAAACGACGTCACGAGCCAGGGGACTCGGCCATGGACGACTTCGCACGATGCACGGTCCTCTTGATCGAACCCCACCAACTGGTGCGCAGGATCATGCGCGACATCCTCAGGGTCATCGGGGTGGGCGACAACCACGCCGTCGAGACCATCGAGGACGGCTATTGCTGGCTGAAGAACAACCACGCCGACGTGGTGATGGTCGACTGGTCGTCGGCCACCGACGCCGTGGGCCTGCTGCGGCTGCTGCGGGCCGAGGACAGCCCCAATCCCTATGTGCCGGTGATCGTCGTGTCCGCCTACGGCGACCGCGACCACGTCCGCGAGGCGCGCGACGGCGGCGCCAGCGAGTACATGCTCAAGCCCTTCGCCCCCCAGACGGTGGTGGCGCGCCTGCATTCGGTCATCGGCCACCCCCGGCTGTTCGTGAAGGCGACCAGCTTCTTCGGCCCCGACCGCCGTCGCCACCGCAGCCTGGATTTCCCCGGCCCCGAACGTCGCCGCGCCGCCCGCTTCGTCGACCGGCGCTTCCATTCGCAGGCCTTCACCGGCCCCGACCGCCGCCATCGCAAACCCGCTCCACCGACCAGACGCGGGCCGCCCCCGGGCGGCGCGCCGTCCCACCGCTAGGATCGTCGCCATGGTCTCCGTCCTCCCGCCTCCCGGCCCCACCACCCAGGATTTCAGCGGCTGCCGCGCCCTGGTGGTCGAGCCCGACCTTCCCAACCGCCACCTGCTCTCGTATCTGCTCACCAGCCTGGGCGTCGGCCGCCTGGAGGATTGCGGCACCATCCGCGATGCCTGGCGGCATCTGGCCGAGGACCAGTACAACGTGCTGTTCCTGGACTGGTCGTCGGATTTGGACGCGGTCGCCTTCCTGAAGGCGTTGCGGGCACGCTCCAATCCCCACCGCATGCTGCCGGTGGTGGTGACCACCGGCTTCGTCGAGGACCACTACCTGTCCCGGCTGAACGACGTCGGCGCCAACGAGGTGCTGCTGAAGCCCTATTGCGGCGACACCCTGCGGCACCGGCTGTCGTCGCTGTTGCACGATCCGCGCATGTTCATCAACAGCGACTCCTATTTCGGCCCCGACCGCCGCCGCCGCCGCCTGCCGTTCGACGGGCCGGAGCAGCGCAGCCATCAGAACTGGTGCGCCCCCGACCGCCGCCGCGAGGAACTGCCGCACCCTGGCGAGGAGAGGCGCCAGGGATGGCCGGGCTTCACGCCGCCCGACCGCCGGTCCAGCCGCCGCGACCCTCTCGACTAAGGGGCTTGTCCGGATATCCGCCGCCACCCACCTGTGGGGAATAGGTACCCACATTGGGGGGTGACCCATGGCCGTCGTGATACCCGCGCCGAACAAGGCCGCCGATCTGGGGCGATGCCATCCGCTGATCGTCGATCCCTATTCCAGCAACCGCCGCCTGTTGCGCGACATGCTCAACGACCTGGGAGTGGGCAGCGTCGAGAGCTGCATCGACGTGCCCGAGGCCTGGGACCTGCTGTGCCGGGGCGCGAACAACCTGCTGTTCCTGGACTGGTCCGACGCCACCGACGCCGTCGGTTTCCTGAGGGTGCTGCGTCGCCCGAACAATCCGCTGCGCTTCCTGCCGGTGGTGGTGATCACCGGCGCCGGCGACCTGGAGCATGTGCAGGCCAGCCGCGACGCCGGCGCCACCGAGTTCATGCTGCGGCCGTTCTCGCGCGAGATACTGGCCAGCCGGTTGCGCTCCATCACCCAGGCCCCGCGCCTGTTCGTGCAGTCCGAGGACTTCTTCGGCCCCGACCGCCGCCGCCGCCGGGGCGATTTCAGTGGCCCCGACAGGCGCAGCCACGCCAACTGGCGGGCGGCCGACCGCCGCCAGCATGAGGGGGTCTGGCAGGGATTCGAGCGCCGCCAGGGACGGCCCGGATTCGAGACCGTCGACCGCCGCACCCGGCCCCGGCATTAGGCCCCGTCAGGTCAGGATGCCGTAGAACATCCTGAGCGAGGTGACGCCCAGGAAGGCGGCGAATATCCGCCGCAGCATGCGGGTGTCCAGCTTGTGGGCCAGCCGGGCGCCCACCGGCGCCAGCAGCATGGAGGTCGGCGAGATCAACGCCAACCCCAGCAGGCTGACATAACCCAGGCTGCCCGGCGGCCGGCCGGCCACGTCCCAGCCGCCGACCACGAACCCCAAGGTGCCCGGCACGCCGATCATGAACCCCATGGCCGCCGCCGTGCCGACGGCGCGGTGGACGGGGTGGCCGTACATGGTCATCACCGGCACGGTCATGGTGCCGCCGCCGATTCCCATCATGGCCGACAACGCCCCGATGACGGTGCCGATCGCCATGCGGCCGGCCCCCTTGGGCAGCTCCCGGCCGAGGCTCCAGGTGGGGCTGCCGAAGGCGATCTGCACCGCCACCGCCAGGGCCACCGTCGCGAACACCGCCGTCAGCACCGGCCCCCGCACCCAGGCGGCGATGGCCGAGCCCAGCAGCACGCCGGCGATGATCACCGGCCCGTAGCCCTTGAGGAAGGCCGGATCGACCGTCCCCTTGCGCCAATGCGCCGAGGCCGACGACCACGCGGTGGCGACAATGGTCGCCAACGAGGTGCCCACCGCCACCTTCATCCGCACCGCCTCGTCGACGCCGAGATGGGTGAACAGGTAATAGAGCACCGGCACCACCACGATGCCGCCGCCCACGCCCAGCAGCCCGGCGATGATGCCGGCCCCCGCCCCGGCGGCGAGCAGCAAACCGGCGAAGGGCAGCAGGTCGAGCATCTCGGGGGGCATGAACGGCTCCGGGTCGGCGGCGGGACGGACCACACAAGCACCGAAGCGGCGGGGACTGCAAGCCCGTCGCGGTTGGTGTATTGTCCCCCCGACCTTTGGACGGGAGGGGCCATGGCCGAGGACGGGCCGACGCCGGAGCAGCAGGCCGACTATCTGGTGCGCAAGCTGGAGCAGACCATCCGCGACAACCGCACCGTGCGCGGAATGTCCTTCGCGACCTGGCAGGCCATCGCCCGCGAGGAGATCACCAACGCCATTCGCGCCGCCGAGAAGCGTCATATCGTCCACGACCGGACGGTCAACCGGCTGGTCCTGGTGGCCTCGTCGGCGCTGGTCAGCATCGGCTTCTGGGGCGCCGTGGTGGCGGTGGACCGCGCCTATGGCGGCCCGGCGGCGCTGGTGGCGCTGGGTGCCGGCCTGGCCCTGTTCGCGGTGGCCGCCGACTGGGGCATAAAGCGCGCCACCGGCCGCTGGCTCGACAAGAAGCGCGGCGAGCGCCTGGCCCGCATCGAGGACCTGGACCGCCGCATCAAGCGGCTGGAGAGCGACCTGAAGAAGAAGCACGACCGCCTGAAGGACAAGCTCGAGGAGGTGGGGCCGCTATGAGACGCGCGCTGATCCTGGTCGCCGTCGTGGCGGCCGCCCTGGCCGCCCTGGCCTGGACCCGGCCGGCCGCCGTCGAGGCGCTGCTGGTGCTCGACGACCTTGCCGCCGGGCCGCTGCCGAGCTTCCTCAAGACCCTCACGCCCCGGCCCGAGCGCCGGCCGCTCGCCTTCAGCCTGGATGGCCGCAACCGCTCGGGCGACCTCTACGTTCCGGCGGAGACCGCCGCCGCCGGCATCGTGCTGGTGCCCGGCGCCGCCCGCGAGGGCAAGGACGATCCGCGCCTGGTCGCCCTGGCCGAGACGCTGGCCCGCGCCGGCTTCCTGGTGCTGGTCCCCGACATCGCCAATCTTCGCGACCTGGCGGTGTCCGCCGACGACCGCCGGCCCATCGCCGACGCCGCCCGCCATCTCGCCGCCGGGCACGGCTTGGGCCGCGTCGGCGTCGCCGCCATTTCCTATGCGGTGGCGCCGGCAGTGCTGGCGGCCCTGGAGGAACCGGGGATCGACTTCGTGGTCGGTGTCGGCGGCGTCTACGACCTCGACGCGGTGATCACCTTCTTCACCACCGGCCGCTACCGCGCCGGCCCCGGCCAGGAATGGCTGAGCATGCGGCCCAACGCCTACGGCAAGTGGGTGTTCGTCGCCGCCAATGCCGGCCGGCTGCCGGATTCCGCCGACCGCGCCCTGCTGGCCGCCATCGCCGACCGCAAGATGGCCGAGCCCGGCGCCGCCATCGACGACCTACGCGCCGGCCTGTCGCCCCAGGGCCAGGCGGTGATGGCGCTCTTGGACAACGACGACCCGGCGCGGGTGCCGGCGCTGATCCGCGCCCTGCCCGCCGCCGCCGACGACGAAATCCGCCGCCTGGACCTCGCCGAACAGGACCTGTCGCGGCTGCGGGCGCAGTTGATCCTGGTGCATGGCCGCGACGACCGCATCATCCCATGGACCGAGAGCGCCGCCCTGGCCGAGATGGCGCCCCGGGCCGAGCTGGTGCTGCTGGACGATCTGGCCCATGCCGATCTGCGCCCCGGCGGCGCCGTGGATGCCGTCTCCCTCTGGCGGGCGGTTCGCCTGCTGCTGGAGGAACGGGACCGGTGACCGACGCCGATGTGGTCGTCCTGGGGGCCGGCGCCGCCGGCCTGATGTGCGCGGGCGTGGCCGGGCAGCGCGGCCGGCGGGTGGTGGTGCTCGACCACAACGACGAGCCGGGCCGCAAGATCCTGATCTCGGGCGGCGGCCGCTGCAACTTCACCAATCTCGACGCCAACCCGGCCGCCTTCCTGTCGGCCAATCCCCATTTCTGCAAGTCGGCGCTCAAGCGGTTCTCGCAGCACGACGTCGTCGCCATGGTGCGCGCCCATCGCATTCCGTACCACGAACGCGACCATGGCCAGTTGTTCTGCGACGATTCGGCCCGGCGCATCGTCGAGATGCTGCTGGCCGAATGCGGCCGGGGCGGCGTGGCGATCCGGCTCGGCCACCGCGTCGCGTCGGTCGAGGGCGACGGCCCGTTCCGCGTGGCCACCGATCGCGGCGCCATCACCGCGGCCCGGGTGGTGGTGGCCACCGGCGGCCTGTCCGTCCCCAAGATCGGCGCCACCGGGCTGGGCCACGCCATCGCGCGACGGCACGGACTGGCGGTCACCGAGTTGCGGCCGGCATTGGTGCCGCTGACCTTCGCCGCCGCCGACCTCGCCCGGATCGCGCCCCTGGCCGGCATCGCCACCGAGGCGGTGGTGTCCTGCGGCAAGGCCAGTTTCCGCGAGGCTTTGCTGTTCACCCACCGGGGGCTGTCGGGGCCGGCGATCCTTCAGGTCTCGTCCTATTGGCGCGACGGCGCGTCGATCATCATCGACCTCGCCCCCGGCCTTGACGCCGCCGGCTGGCTGGCGGATCGGCGGGCGTCGCGCCCCAGGGCCGAGGCCAAGACCGTCCTGGCCGAGGTGTTGCCGGCGCGCCTGGCGCAGATGCTGGTGGAGGCCGCCGGCCTTACCGGCCGGCCCATGGCCGAACTGTCCAACAAGGGGCTGGCGGCGCTGGCCGCCACGGTCAACCGCTGGACCCTGGCCCCCGCCGGCACCGAGGGCTGGCGGACCGCCGAGGCCACCCTGGGCGGGGTGGACACCGCCGGGCTGTCGTCGAAGACCATGGAAGCCCGCACCCGGCCCGGCCTGTACTTCGTCGGCGAGGCGGTGGACGTCACCGGCTGGCTGGGCGGCTTCAATTTCCAGTGGGCGTGGTCCAGCGGCTGGGTGGCGGGCCAGTCGGTGTGAGGTGTCGGTCTGAGGTTGACAACCCCCTCTCCTGCCTGTAGAAACCTGCGCTTCATTCCCGAGAACGCGGGTGACGTGCGCGCTCACCCCGCCCCAGAAATCTTCTGGACCAAGGCCTATCGGGACAAACCCCAACCGGTTCGAACCGGGACAAGTCGAAGGACATGCGATGAGCAAGCGCATCGAAGCCAAGTTCAAGATCAACCGTCGCCTGGGCGTCAACCTGTGGGGCCGCGGCAAGAGCCCGCTGGCCCGTGGCAAGGAGAACCCGCCCGGCCAACACGGCGCCCGCCGGAAGAAGCCCTCGGACTTCGGCACCCAGCTGATGGCGAAGCAGAAGCTGAAGGGCTATTACGGCAACATCAGCGAAAAGCAGTTCCGCAAGCTCTATGACGAGGCCGTGCGCCGCCGTGGCGACACCTCGGAGAACCTGATCGAGTTGCTGGAGCGCCGGCTGGACGCCGTGGTGTACCGCCTGAAGTTCGCGGTGTCGCCGTTCCAGGCCCGCCAGATCGTCAACCACGGCCACATCCAGGTCAACGGCCGCCGCGTCAACATCGCCTCGTACCAGGTGAAGGACGGCGACGAGATCCGCGTCAAGCAGAAGTCCAAGGACCTCGCCATCGTCCTCGAGTCGGCCCAGAGCCCCGAGCGCGACGTCCCCGACTACCTGGAAGTCGACCACAAGGACATGAAGGGCAAGTTCATCCGCGCCCCCAAGCTGGCCGATGTGCCCTATCCGGTGCAGATGGAACCCAATCTGGTCATCGAGTTCTATTCGCGCTAAGCTGCGACGAACCCGGATCGAACGACGCGCCGGCGGTTTCCCGCCGGCGCGTTTTTCTTTGGGCGGCGGAAATCTCAGGCCGCCCGCACCTCGCCGAGGAACGACTGGACCTCGCGTTCCAGGTCGTCGCTCTGGTCCTTCAGCCCCGCCGCCGCGTGCAGCACCTCCTGGGCCATGCGGCCGGTCTCGGTGGCCGCCTCGGCCACGCCCGCGATGTTGCTGGCGATCTCCTGGGTGCCCTGGGCCGCCTGTTCGACATTGCGGGCGATCTCGGCCGTGGCCGCCCCTTGCTCCTCGACGGCGCTGGCGATGGCGGCCGACAGTTCGTTGATCCGCTCGACGGTGGCGGCGACGGTGGCGATGGCGCCGACCGCCGCGTTGGTCTCCTCCTGCACGCCGCTGATCTGCATCGCGATGTCATCGGTGGCGCGGCCGGCCTGGCCGGCCAGGGTCTTGACCTCGTTGGCGACCACGGCGAAGCCGCGCCCGGCCTCGCCGGCGCGCGCGCTCTCGATGGTGGCGTTGAGCGCCAGCAGGTTGGTCTGGCTGGAAATGTCGGCGATCAACTGCACCACCTTGCCGATGCGGACCGCGCTTTCCGCCAGGCCGACGATCTTGGCGTTGGCCCCCTTGGCCTCGTTCGAGGCTTCGCTGGCGACCGACGACGATGCCTGCACCTGCTTGGAAATCTCATTGATCGAGGCGCTCAGTTCGATGCCGGCACTGGACACCGTCTGCACGTTGGCGGTGGCCTGCTCGGTTGCTGCCGACACCGCCGCGCTCTGGCGCTGAGCTTCCTCGGCGTTGGCGCTCAGCGCCTGGGCCGACGAGCGCAGGAGGTCGCTGGAGCGGGCGATGGCGGTGACCACGCCGCGAACCTTGCTGTCGAAGCGGTCGGCCAGCGACAGCATCTCGCGGCGGCGCTCGTCCTTGGCGCGCTGCTCGGCAGCCTCCTGCTCGCGCTTCAGCGCCTCGTTCTCGGCCATCTGGTTCTTGAAGAACTCGACGCTGCGGGCGATGTCGCCGATCTCGTCGCGGCGGGCGGTGCCGGTGACACCGACCCCGATATTGCCGCCGGCCAGCGATTTCATCACCTCGATGATGGACAGCAGCGGCGCCACGATGCCCTTCTTCGAGATGACCATGCCGGCGGCAACGCCGATCACCAGCGCCAGAACGGCGATGATGGCGTTGGTGGTCACCGCCGCGTCGGCCTGCTGCTGGGTGACGATGCCGATGTCGGTTCCCTTCTGGTCGGTATAGGCGACATATTTCGCCACCGACGCATTGACCCGATCCGAGGTGGCGCGGCTTTGCTCGACCGAGGCGTAGACCTTGGCCTGGGCTCCGTCGATGGACAGGCCCTGGTGGACCTCCGCCACCCGCAAGGTGTCGTCGAGTTCCGCCTCGTACGCGGCGAGATCCTTCTCGACGGTTTCCAGCATGGCAATCTGGGCCGGACCGGCCGTCGCCTTGATCTTGGCGAGGGCGTCGAGGGCGGTGGCGCGCTCCTCGACGATGCGCTTGCTGACCTCGTCGAATTCGGCGGGATTGGCGGCCAGGCGATACTCGGCGCGGCTGAGCGCGACAATGGCGCGGTTGAGGCGGGCGCCGTGCCGGATCTCGCCTGCCGTCAGGTCGATCTCCTTGCAGTTCTGCGCGCCTTCCTGCAGCCAAAGGCTCGACATCCCACCGCTGACCACCAAAGCCGCGCCCAGGGTTCCGACGATCACCATGATCTTCGTCCCGATCTTCCAGTTTTGCATGTGACCCCCCACCATATTACGGCCCGACAATTACTTTTGTAGCTGCCGAAAACGACGAATTGTAGTGTCCTGGCTTAAATGGATTCCACGACGAACGTGAATGTTCGGCTAACACCCGTTCAACGGGCGGCATATTGCGCGATATTTTCCATTCGTCATTCCACCCTGCGTTCTTATAACTTTCGGATTAGACACCCCCACCCATGGCCACCCGCCGCCACCGGTGAATCGCGCATGGCAGCCCCTCCACGGTTGCCGTTACCGCCACGGCATTTATTCTGTAACAATTCAACGGATGGGCGCTTGGAGGGGGAAGGCGATGGTCGCACCGGTGCCACCGGGACCGGACGGACTCGAGGATGAGGGTTGTCCGGAGACCTTGCGGGCGGCGATCGCCGATCTGCGGCGGTCCAACGCCGAGTTGGAGCAGTTCGCCTATGTGGTCTCCCACGACCTGCGCGAGCCGCTGCGCATGGTCAGCGCCTATTCGCAACTGCTGGCCAAGCGGTATGCCGGCCTTCTGGACGGCGACGGGCAGGAGTTCCTGCACTACATCACAGACGGCGCCCGCCGCATGGAGCGGCTGATCGACGACATCCTGGCCTTCTCGCGGGTGGGCCGCTGCGCCATCCCGCCCCAGTCCTTTCCGGTCCAGGCGGCGGTCGGCGCCGCCGTCGACGATCTTACAGCGATGATCGCCGACACCGGGGCGAGCATCGAGATCGGCCCGCTGCCCGACATCGTTGCCGACCGCGGCCAGATCGAGCGCCTATTCGAGAATTTGATCTGCAACGCCCTGAAGTACCGCCAGGCCGGCGTGGCCCCCATCGTCCGCATCCACGGCCACCGCACGGCGGAGGGCTGGCGGTTCCAGGTGACCGACAACGGCGTCGGCATCGAGCCGGCCGAGCAGGAGCGGGTATTCCTGGTGTTCGAGCGCCTGCACGGCCGCGAGGTGCCGGGCACCGGCCTGGGCCTGGCCATCTGCAAGAAGATCGTCGAGCGCCATGGCGGCCACATCTGGGTGGAAAGCACCCCGGGCGTGGGCTCGACCTTCCACTTCACCATCGCGCGGCGGGACGGGTGAAGAAGAAGCCGCTTCCGGTCAGGAAGCGGCTCGAGGATCACCGAAGTCGGCACACCAGATTTGGTCGAATCCAGGCCCCGCACCGCGCGAGCCTTGGGTAATATTATGTCCCAAACGCGCGCCACGGAACACCCACCGGGTTGGGACCCTTCCCACCCGAAGGAAGCAACCCCCAGGGGAAATTTCCGCACCTGCGAGGAATTCCGCGACGACGAAATGGGAAAGAAAATTTCCCGATGCGGCGGTTCACGCCCTGGCTCCCGTCGCCATAGTGAAAAAGGCCGCCCTGCGGGCGGCCTTTCCACGGCGGCGATGGCGGTCGGCGTCAGGCGACGCCCTTGTCCTTGAGCAGCGCCTGAAGCTCGCCGTTGGCGGCCATCTCGCGAACGATGTCGCAGCCGCCCACGAACTCGCCCTTGACGTAGAGCTGGGGAATGGTCGGCCAGTTGGTGAACTGCTTGACGCCGTCGCGCAAGCTGGGGTCGACGAGGACGTCGATGCCCTTGAACTTGACGCCGAGGTCGGACAGCACCTGCACCACCGCGGCCGAGAAGCCGCATTGCGGGAACATGGGGGTGCCCTTCATGTACAGGACCACCGGGTTCTCGGAGATGTCCTGCTGGATGCGCTCGAAGACGGGATTGGTCATGGTCTGGCGGCTCGTCCCTTGGGGGTGATAATTAGAATGCCTGTAATTTAGGCCGGGATGAATGGGGGCGCAAGCTTCGGCGACGGCGGCCGACCCCGCCTTGACGGTGGTCAGGCCCTATTTGGCCCAATCCGGCGCCGTCTCCGGCGTCGCGGTCTGCAGCGCCAGGGCGTGCAACTCGCCGCCCATCTTGCCCTGCAGGGCGCCATAGACCATCTGGTGCTGCTGCACCCGGCTCTTGCCCTTGAACGCCTCGGACACCACCAGCGCCGAATAGTGGTCGCCGTCCCCGCGCAGGTCTTCGATGACCACACGCGCGTCCGGGAACGCCTCCTTGATCATCTGCTCGATCACGTTGGCTTCCATGGGCATGGGGGATCTCTCCTTCGCTGGTCGGCCATCATTAACGACACCGAGCCCCAGGTTCAAGGTCGCGTCTCAAGGAGCGATGCATTTGCGGCCGCATCAATGTTGCCGATAGGCGTTGGCATTCTCTGATCCGAACATAGCCCACATTGATCACGATGGCGCCAAGCGTTCTTTCCAGGATCGTGTCCCGAGGCTTGGTGTAACAGCGCTGTCGCCGTTTGATCTCCGGCTG
>CALABS010000002.1 GCA_937887565.1 uncultured Rhodospirillaceae bacterium
TAGGCAACAAGCGAATCACAAAATTAGCGAATCAATCAACCGGCTTCCGTATGACCCGCCTCCGGACGCCCCCGGACCCCCGTGGGGATCCGGGGCGTCCGCTCAGGCGCTTGCGGTCGCCGACGCCGCTTCGTCGCCGTCCTCGTCGGGCGGCAAGGGCGGCCCCACCCGCACCGCCGGGCCACGGGCGCCGATGCCGTTGGTCGACAGGGCGATCACATAGGCCTCGTAGGGGTGGGGCGGCAGGACCATCGCCACCGGCACCACCGCGCGGGTGGCGTAGGGGTCCTTCACCTCCTTCGTCCAGGTGTCGCCCGTCGAGCCGTCGACCACCGTCGCCAGATAGCCGGTGACCACCGCCATGGTGTCGGTATAGGGAAGCCACTCCAGCGTGACCTCGGCCATGCGGCGCTGGGCCATGACCACCACCGGAAGGGCCGTCGCCAGGGTCCCCGCCGGCCCGCCGCGCACGATGCCGCCGTCGGACAGCACGTCGAGCGCCAAGGTCCAGCCCCTGCCGGGGCTCAGCGGTCCCGGCAGGGGCAGTTCGGCGTAATTGGCCGGCCCGCCGTTCACCGTCTTGTCGGCGATCACCTCGCCATTGGCGGCGACCACGGCCAGGCGATAGCCGTCGGCGACGGCCTGGGGTTCCCACGAAACTTCGACCCGGCCGCCGTCGTAGAGACCGTAGCCGAGGATGGGTATCGAGGCCGGCACGGCGACGATGTCGCCGAGCACCGCCACCCCGCCGCCGTAAAGGGCCGCCACCTGGACGGCATTGGCCCGCGCCGGGTCGAGCGGGGCATCCAGCGCCAGCACGGCCGTCGTCGCCAACGGATCGCCGACGCCGGCCTGCTGGACCGCCTGGCCGTCGACCGTCCGCGTCAGACGGTAGCCGACAAGGCCGCCGGCCTCGGCGCCCGTCCACGCCACCGCGATGGAGCGGGTGTCGTAGCGGATGGCCGCCACCGCCGGACGGGTAGCCGGAACGGTCACCGCCGGGCTGGCCGACTGCACGCCGTCGGCGCCGGTGGCGCTGACGGTGGCGAGGTAGGTCCGGCCCGCTTCCAGCGGCCCGGTCTCGACGGTCCCGGACAGGCTGCCCGGCTTGGCCTCGGCGGTCCAGGCCTGGCCGCCCGAGACCACCTTCAGCACATAGCCGGTCACCGTGCCGGCGGGGGCGGTCCAGGCCAGCGCCACGGACTGGCCGTCATAGTCGAGCCGCCGGATGGCCGGCAGCGACGCCATCACCGCCACCGGCGCCATGCGGGCGCCGATGCCGCCGTCCATCTCGGCGGTCAGCGACAATTCCCAGGCGACGTCCGCCGCCAGCGGCGCCGGCAGGGGCAGCACCACCGCCGACGACGGCGCCCCCGGAATGCGGACCCGATGGCGGGCGCCGGTCTGCGGCGACGACGCCTCCAGCACATAGGCCGCCACGTCGGACGAGGCCAAGGGCGCCCAGTCGGCGACCACCCGCGCCCCCCCCTGGTACTCGGCATGAAAGTAGGTGAACTGGGGCAACGAGCCCAGCAGCGGCACCGGGTCGGAGGACGCGGTGGCCCCCGCCTCGCCGATGGCCGAGACCGAGACCGACCACGGCTGGGCGGGGTCGAGTCCGTCCTCGGGCAGATCGTCGGGGCCGATGCGGCCGGTGGTGGCATAGGGATCGTCCACCTGGGCGGTGTACAGCGCGCCCTTGGAAAAGACCTTGAGCAGGTAGCCGCCGGCGGCGCTGGCCGCCGGGTGCCATTCCAGGTCGATCCAACGGCTGCCATAGGCACCGCCCCGCAGCATCGGCCGCGCCGCCGGCAGCGGCACCCGGATTCCGGGCACCGACAGTCCGACGACGGTGGCCACGTCGACCCGCACCCAATGGAGCGCCGTGGCGTCCAACGGGCCCGGCAGCTTGATGGCGCCATAGGACGCCGGCGCGCCGTCGAATTGCTGGCTGTAGGCGATGCCGGTGCCTTCGCAGGCCACCACGACCACGTAGCCGACGACGCCCTCCGCCGAGGCGACCGGCGGCCAGGAAACCCGGACCTCGCGGCCGTCATAGTCGACGGCCGTGGGCTGAACCGGAGTGATGGTGTTCATGTCGGTTCCCCCCGGTCTGGGTTCACTGCTGCTCGGCGAGGCTGTTGAGGTAGTCCTGGTGCCATTCCTTGGGCAGGCGGGCCAGAACCTCGGCGGGCGTCTCGGCCCGGACCAGCTTCGACAGGCGGTCGTAGTAGTGCTGGGTCTCGGAATCGCCGTTGACGATGCCGTTGGCGATGACCGTCGAACGGCCCGCCGCGGCGTCGTCGGCGTCGCCGATCCGCAGGTTGTAGACCTTGCCCGAGAAGCGCTCGCGGTCGATGCGGGTGACGGCCGCGACGCCCTCGGCGGTGCGCAGCCGGGTGCCGACCGACAGGGCCGCCGCCTGGGCGAAACCATCCTCGGTCATCACCGGATGGTTGGCGGTGACCAGGATCTCGCCGCCGCCCTCGGTGTGGATGCGGACCATGGCACCGGGCTCGATGCCCGACTGCACGTCGAGGACCTTGCGCACCGCGCCGTCGGCGGTCAGCACGCTGTGCTCGTGGCCGTCGGCCAGCGCCTCGATGGGCAGATCGTTGCCGTCGGCCATGCGGATGCGGGTGCCCTCGGCCACGCAGCCCTGCTGGATCTGGATTTGGGGAATGATGTAGGTGCCGGGATTGGTGACCTGGCTGGCGTCGCTGGTGAACTTGAAGTTGGCGTAGCTGCCGTTGGTCATCGTCAGCCCCCAGACGCTGACGTCAAGGTTGACGTTGGTGCCGTCGTAGTAGTTCAGGCAGTTCTTGGGGTCGTTCGGCTGATTGTGGTCGTTGTGGAAGGCGGCGGCCGGGAAGTTCCAGGTCAGCGTCTTCTTGTCGGCGCTGACCGTCCAATACTGCTTGTCCAGGGGCGCCTGCTGGGTGAAGACGATGTAGCAGGCGCCGCCCTTGGCGGGATTGTTGAAGGAAATGGTGTTGGTGCCGCCCGGCGTCTGCTTGTCGGGATCGACGAAGATGGAGCTGCCGCGGAAGCTCACCGAGCCGCCGACCGGGATGACGAAGTCGGTGGGATGGTTGGGCGTCGGGTGGTAGTAGTCGCATTCCTGCTGGCTGCCGCGGAAATAGCACAGCTTGATCGGTTTGGCGGTCGGATCGCTGGACGGGTTGGTGCAGGCGGTCTTGTAGGACCCCGAGATGCAGTTGCCGTTCCCGTCGCGATTGCAGTAGTTGGGCTGGGTCAGGCATCCCTGGCTGGGCACGGCCAGGGCCGAGGTCCGTGAATACTCGATGACCGGGTTCTGGATGTCGCCGTTCTGGGGAACGTAGATGTAGAAGGCGTTGCCCTCGACCTCGTTGCCGGCGTCGGCCGGCCGGGCGGCCTCGACGCCGACCAGCAGGTTCTGGCCCTCGGTGTTGGTGGTCTTCTGGTTGACGGCGAACACGGTGATGTCGCCGCTGCCGTCGACCGCGATCAATTCGTTGATCAGGGTCGAGGTCTGCGAGCCGCCGTTGACCGACGACAGCGCCAGCGCCCGGTAGCGGTTGGACGCCACCTCGTCGACGCTCTTGATGACGTTGTAGGGGACCGGCGTGCCGAGATTGCCCGAGTTGACGGCCGGCACCGGCGGGGTCTCGTCGCTGGCGGCGAAGGCCGCCTCGAGGACCGTGAACAGGTGCGGTGCCCGCTCCTTGGTCAGGCCCGAGCGGGCGATGGCGCGTTGAACCATGCGGCGCTGGTTGGCCTGGCCGGGATTGAGCCGGTAGGTCAAGGCCGGCTGGGTGTGGGCGCGCAGGTAAGACAGGTCCTCGACCTCCTCGGCGGTCAGCTTGACCGGCTTCTTCAGGCCGTTCTTCAGCGACACCGCGATCTGGCGGCCGGTGTGGACCGTCAGGGTCTTTTCCTTCTGCTTGGCCACGGCCTCGCCGCAGCACAGGGCGGCCACCAGGCCGACCGCGATCATCACTCTCGTGCCGTTCATCCTAACCCCCTGTCGATGGGTGACCATGGGCGCCGTCACCGCCCATTGCTGATCCGCGAAGCATCCGCGCCTATCGGGATTTCTTGACCAGGCGAAATTCGCTTGTTGTCGAACCATGTAGGGCACATACCCTACTTTCGGATGCAAAGTGTGGATATGATTACCCACCTCGTTGTAAATCTCAATCGCTATGTTAGTATCCCCCCTATCGTTAGGGTTGCGGTTGACTGCGGGACGACCCTAACCGGCGGTGGCGCGCATCGGTTCCGCGCGCTTTCGTCGCCGCGCCGGTTGCGGGGAGCGCATGATGACAGCTGCCGTCGAGTTGAGCCGGGGCGACGAGATCCTGGCCTCGTTCCATGCCGAGAACCCGGATTTCGACCTCATGGGGTTCGACTTCCACTCCCCCCAGGCCCGCGCGCATCTGAAGCTGGAACCCGGCCGCGCCGACGCCGTCCTCGCCAAGCTGGCCCTGCACCAGCGCGTCCTGCGGATCGCCCCCGAGGCCGGCGCCGCCAAGGCGCTGATCGACGGCGGCTACCGCTCGGCCCATGAAGTGGCGGCGGTGCCCGACCGGCGCTTCGTGGGCGAGATGGGCGACCGCCTGCCCGGCGGCCCGGAACAGGCCAGGGACGTCCATCGCCGCGCGGTGGCGGTCAAGGCCTTCACCGAACATCTGGTGGCCAATCTCCACCAGACCGTGGGCTCGGCCCTTTTCCGCGCCCAACGGGCCATCCCGCTGGATTCCGGGCTGGCGTCCTACTACGAGGGCATTCCCAGCTACCAGGACCTGTTCGGATCGCTGGACTACTGCAAATGCGCCCAGTCGGCGTCGATCTTCGGGCCGCCGGCCTATTTCCTCGACCTCATGCGGGTGACCGACCAGTACATCACCTACCCGAACACCACCAAGGCCGAGAACAACATCCCCACCGGCTACAAGCTCGAGGAACGCCGGCCCGACCTGTTCGAGCTGGCCCTGACCCCGGCCAACGCCGACGATCCCGTTCCCACCCTGCGCATCGTCAACGAGGTGCTGGCGCGCCGCATCGGCGCCGAGCAGACGGTGACCTCGGGCACCGCCACCGCCGGCACGGCGCGCAGCGTCACCCTGGGGGCCGGCGCCTCGGGCACCGACAACGCCTATGCGGGCATGATGGTGATGGTGACCGCCGGCACCGGGGTGGGGCAGTGCCGCCGCATCACCAGCTATGCCGGCGCCACCAAGCTGGCGCAGGTGGAGTCCGATTGGGCGGCCATTCCCGACACCTCCAGCGCCTACCGGATCGCCCGCGACCCCTATCAGGTCCTGGCGACCGCGCCTTATCCGTTCAACCTGCCGGCCAACCTGCCGCTGACCGAATGCCGGCTCTATCTCCAGCCCCTCGACACCAGCCTGGCCGAGATCTTCGGACGGTTCGCGCCGCCGGCCGCCGCCGGCATGGCGCGGGCGGGCGCGGCCACCCAGATCACCCTCGCCCAATCCGCCTCGGCCAATGACGGCGCCTATGCCGGCATGACCGTGACGCTGACCGGCGGCGCCGGCGCCGGCCAGGCGCGCCAGATCACCGCCTATGCCGGCGCCGGCCGGATGGCGACGGTCAGCCCGGCCTGGACGACGGCGCCCACCGCCTCCAGCCAGTACCAGATCCTCGACCCCCAGCCGGTGGACACCGAGATCCTGGGCCTGTCGGCCGAGACCCGGTCCATGGTCACCACGCCGCGGCCGACCGCCGCCGACCTGGCCCCCTGCTATGGCGTCGCCACCATCGACCTCGCCGAGATGGCCAAGGTGCCAGTGTACACCCGGACGACCGGGCTCAGCCGCGACCAGCTGCAGGCGTTGCTGACCCAGGGCCTGAGCCGCCAGGAGATGGCCGACCCCTCCGGCCCGGCGACGGCGCTGTTCATCAACGCCACCGGCGAGGGCCTGGCGGCCATGCAACTGGCGGTGGACGACAGCGACCGGGCCAACCCGGTCTACCGCATCGCCAATCTGAGCCTCAAGCGCCTGGACCGGATGAGCCGCTTCATCCGCCTGGCCGCCATCCTGGGCTGGGACTTCGAATCACTGGACTGGGCCATGCGGTCGGTGGCGGCGGCCGAGATCACGCCCGCGCTGCTGCACCAGCTGGCAGGCATCAAGACCTTGGCCGACCAGACCGGCGACGACATCCTGACGCTGTGCGGCTTCTGGTCCGACATCAAGACCACCGGGCGCGGCGACGGCCCCCATCCGGCCGACCCCTTCGACCGCATCTTCAACAAGCCGGCCATGCTCAAGGGCCAGTCGCCCTATACCAGCGCCACGCCCATTCCCTTCGACCCGGCGCGGCCGATGACCTGGACCGTCGCCGACACCGCCGGCACCAACGGCGTCATCCGCTCGCGCCTGCGCGCCGCGCTGGGTGTCAACGACGACGACCTGACCCGCATCGCCGCCTTCCTGGGACAGGTGCTGGGCGCCACCGCCGGCGCCGTGGTGCTGGATCTCGCCGCCCTGACCCAGATGTTCCGCGTCGCCAACGGCGCCAAGACCTTCGGTCTGACCGTCGACGAGTACATGCTGCTGCTGTCGATGATCTATTTCCCCGGCCAGGACTACCACCTGCTGCCACCGGGCAGCTATTCCCCCAGCGTCGCCGAAATCCTGCGCCAGAAGGGCTGGGTGGATTTCTTCGCCGGCCAGACGCTGTCGCTCTATGCCGCCCATTACGTCCTGAGTGGCAACGCCACCCCGTATTTCCAACCGCCCTACCGGTCCGACGACATCGCGCCCTTCATCGACAACCTGGCGATCTCGTCCGAAGGCTCGCGGCTGGGCGCCCAGAGCTTCGCCTCCGGCCAGATCGACGACGGCCAGTCGCAGGCCATCCTCGCGCAGTTGGTGGCCGCCCGCTTCCTGTCGCCGCTGGGCATCCTGCAGAACTACAACGCCTCCTACGAGGCCGCCGCCGCCCGCTTCCCGCTGGACGGCAAGTCCTTCGTCGGCCCGGGCATCGACGAGGCCGCCTCGGCCGCCGTGTTCGCGGCGCTCAAGGACGCCAGCCCGCCGATCCTGATGGCGGTGGGCGACGGCGCCACCGCCACCCTGTCGGCGGCCTTCACCGCCGACACCGCGCTGGACTTCCTGTTCCCCGGCGATCCGGACGCCGCCAACAAGCGCAACCAGGTGCGCAACACCCTGCTGGCGACCCAAAGCGAGATCACCGCCGCGCTGTTCGCGTTCCTGTTCGTGCTCGACGCCACGGCGCTGACCTCGGCCACCGTCCCCGCCGACCAGGCCGCCCGCGCCTTCCAGGCCCTCAGCGGCGGCGACCGGCCGGTGATCCTGCCCCATCCCGGGATCGGCCAGTCGGCCACCATCGGCGGCTACGACGGCCCGACCCGCACCGCCACGGTCACCACCCCTTGGGCGACGCCGCCGGATTCGGGCTCGGCCTACGCGGTGGTGCAGACGCTGACCTCGGGCACCGCCCAGGGCGGCGCCGTCGACACCATCACGCTGGCCACCGCCGCGCCCGACGACGACGCGGCCCTGGCCGGCGCGGTGATCGCCATCGACGGCGGCACCGGGGCCGGCCAGTCGGCGACGGTGCTGGCCTATGACGGCGCCAGCCGCACCGCCACCATCCGCCGCGGCTGGGCGACCGTTCCCGACGCCACCTCGACCTACACCGCCCGCCGGGTGATGGCCCAAGGCATCGCCGCCGCCGGCGACAGCGCCACCATCCGGCTGGCGGCCGACGCCTCGCCGACCACCGGCGCCTATGCCGGCTTGACCGTGACGCTGCTGCCCAGCGGCGTCCTCAGCCCGTCCTTCACCCCCGGCACCCGCCTGGACTTCCTGTTCACCAGCACCGGCGCCGGGCAGAACGGCACCGTCGCGGCCTATGCCGGCGCCACCCGCGCGGTCACCCTGGCGGCGCCGTGGACGACGGCGCCGGACGCCACCTCGTTCTATCAGGTGTTCGCCACCAAGGCGGCGGGCACCGCCCGCGGCGGGTCGGAATCGACCATCGTGCTGGCCGCCGGCACCACGCTCGACCCGGCCGCCGTCGAGGGACTGACCGTCGAGATCCGAAGCGGCACCGGCGCCGGCCAAAGCCGCGCCGTGGCCTCCTACGACGCCGCCACCTGCACGCTCCGGGTGCTGGCGCCGTGGTCGACGGTGCCGACCGGAGACTCTGTCTATGCGGTGATCGACATCCGGGCGGCGGGAACGGCGCGCGGCGGCTCCGCCACCACGGTCCTACTGGCGGTCGATGCCTCCGAAGACGACGACGCCTACAAGGGCCTGGACATCCGCATCGTCGCCGATCCGGCGGCGGACGCCATGCGCGCCGAGGTCAAGGCGACGCTGCTGACCGTGCGCGGCGACATCGACCACGTGGCACAGGTGATGGCCGCCGCCCACACCCTGCAGACCGGCAACCTGCGCCAGGGGCTGGCGGACTTCCTGGGCACCACCGCCGAGCGGCTGCAGGCGCTCGACGACCTGGCGGCGGCGCGCACCGACCTCGACGACCTGCTGACGCAGTTCCTGACCCCGCTTCAGGGCGGCCAGGTGCCGGCCGAGGTGCCGCCGTTCATCGACGCGCTGTCGCGGGCCCTGACCCTGTTCGACGGCCTGGCCTATTCGGTCCCTGAAATCGAGGCGGTGACCAAGAATCCCGCCGCCTTCAACCTGCGCGACCCGTCGCGGGTGGTGCTGGGCGACCTCCAGCCGCTGGCGACGTTCAAGGCGCTGCAGTCGCATCTGGGGGTGTCCACTGACGCGCTGATCGACTATTTCCGCCGCCCCAACGACAGCGGGCCCTGCCCCGGCCCCAAGGTGCTGGCACTGGCGGCGATCACCGGCTGGCCGGCGGCGCAGATCTGCACCTTGGTGGCGCGGTTCTGGCCGCTGGCCCCGGCCTTCGGCGACTACGGCCCGTCCACCGTGCTGGGGCTGGAACGCCTGGCCGCCTGCTTCGACACCGGCGCCGCCACCGGGCTGGACGCGGGCTCGCTGATCCGCTTGCAGGGGCTGGCCGGGCTGGCGCTGACCGACGCCCAAGGCCAGTTGCTGCCCGACCGCTGGCAGAGCTTCCTGGACGCCGCCAATCTGGTGCTGGCCGCCGTCAGCGCCCGATTCGAGGGCGCCGATTTCGACGCCGTCGACGCCAAGCTGGTCAGCGCGCTCGACGAGCAGCGGCGCGACGCCCTGCTCGGCTACGCCATCTGGCTGCTGCACGCCCGCTTCCCGTCCATCGTGTCGGCCGAGGCGCTGTACGAGTACCTGCTGATCGACGTGCAGATGTCGGGCTGCGACACCACGTCCTACATCGCCCAGGCCATCGCCTCGGCGCAACTTTACATGCAGCGCTGCCGGATGATGCTGGAGCCCGGCGTCACCGACCTGTCGGACATTCCGGACGTGTGGTGGCAATGGCTGGGCACGTACCGCATCTGGGAGGCCAACCGCCGCATCTTCCTCTATCCCGAGAACTACCTGAACCCGGCCCTGCGCTCGACCGCCACGCCGCAGTTCCGCCAGCTGGCCGACGCCCTGCTGCAGACCGACATCACCGAGAAGACGGTGTCCTCGGCCTACCAGGACTACTTCTACCAGTTCGAGCAGGTCGCCAATCTGGCGGTCATGGGCAGCTACGCCTACAAGGTGGCCAAGCCCGGCACCTCGCGCGTCTACGCCCAGGGCCAGGTCTACGAGGCCACCATCAACACCGTGGCGTTGGCCGACGATTCGTCGCCGCTGGTCAACGCCTATGCGGGGATGACCATCCGCATCACCGCCGGCACCGGCCAGGGGCAGGTCAACGGCATCGCCTCCTACGACCCCACCTCGCTGATCGCCCGGACGACGCGGAACTGGACGACCATCCCCGACAACACCTCCGCCTACGTCATCGAGGGCGAGGAGGAGATCGACACCCTGTACGTGGTGGCCCGCACCACCGCCCAGCCCTTCGTCTTCTACTGGCGCATGTGCGACGGCCGCACCGGCTGGACGCCGTGGGCCGAGATCAAGCTGACCATCAATTCGCCTCTGGTCAATCCGGTGGTCGCCTACGGCAAGCTGATGCTGTTCTGGGCCGAGACCAAGACGGTGGACGGCTCGAAAATCAGCGCCAACAGCTCCGACAACACCCTGACCGCCGTGTCGCAGACCCAGTCGGTCGGCTCGTCGGCCCTGAAGGTGTCGCGCCTGGAGGCGGACGGCAGCTGGACGCCGCCGCAGACGGTGACCGAGGACCTGGTGTTCAGCTACCTCGACGACTACCGGCTCGACGCCAACGTCGCCGCCATGTTCCCCGACGCCAAACAGTTCGACCCGACCAACGTGTTCTGGCAGAAGTGCTATCCGCTGCGCATTCCGTCGACCAAGTTCACCGATCCGGCCCGCTATCCCAACGGCGAGCAGATCTTCGTCGCCTACGGCTTCGGCAGCAAATGCGCCAAGACCTCGGCCAAGAAGAAGGAGGTGGCCCCCGCCCAGGCCATCTCGCCGCAGCGCTACCAGCTCCAGGATGCCGCCTACCAGTCGGCCAAGCGCTACAACGCCCTGCTCGGCAGCCAGATCGACACCCAGACCGGCTATGTGCCGCTGCGGTCCTATCAGACGGTGGACGGCAGCCTGAACACCGGCACCCTGGACGTCACCCTGCTCAACAGCCTCGAGGATCCCAACCAGTTCACGCGCCCCTATTGCGGCCGCCTGAACCGCGACAGCGGCCAGTTCGGCATCGACTTCAGCGACACCTGGAACGTGGTGCTGGACAATTTCGTCAGCGACGACTTCCCGCATCTGCCGCTGGGCACCACCGGCGCCCTCGACCTACCGCTGTTGACCACGGTGGCGGGACGCACCGCCAGCATGACCACGGTGAAGAACCGCCCGTGCACCTATGTGCTCGACAACGGCGACGAGGCCTTCCTGGTCCGCTCCAGCGACACCACCGTCTTCGACATCTCGGAATCGCTGATCGCCATGGCCCAGCAGGAGAACCTGCCGCCCGGCCAATTCTACGTCAAGAGCCAGCCCTTCACCCTGATGCCGCCGCCACTGAAGCTGAACACCCTCACCTTCAGCTTCAGCCGCCTGACCACCGCCGTCGCCAAGAAGCTGGCGCAGCGGATGATGATCGGCGGCATTCCGGCGCTTCTGACGCTGGACGCCCAGCGCACCACCGAGCCGCCCTTCTCGCGCCTGGGTCCGACGGCGGCGGTGGTGCCGCCGGCCACCGACGTGCTGGATTTCAACGGCGCCTACGGCCTGTATTTCTGGGAGGTGTTCTTCCACGCCCCGTTCCTGGTGGCCTCCAGCCTCGGCGCCGCCCAGCGCTTCGAGGAGGCCAAGGGGTGGTACGAATACCTGTTCAATCCGACCCAGCAGCCCTCCGAGGGCGACGACGGCAGCACGCGCTATTGGCGCTTCCTGCCGTTCCGCGACATGACCATCCCCACCATGACGCAGATCCTCACCAACCCGGTGCAGATCGC
Organism: uncultured Rhodospirillaceae bacterium; assembly: GCA_937887565.1. Classification (GTDB taxonomy): domain Bacteria; phylum Pseudomonadota; class Alphaproteobacteria; order Rhodospirillales; family Magnetospirillaceae; genus CALABS01. The sequence goes on from CALABS010000002.1 coordinate 11,501, forward strand.
CGCCTACAACGACACCCCCTTCGATCCCGACGCCATCGCCCGGCTCCGGATCTCGGCCTACGCCAAGGCCATCGTCATGCGCTATATCGGCAACCTGCTCGACTGGGCCGATTTCGAGTTCGCCAAGGACACCCGCGAATCGATCACCACCGCGACCAACCTGTACGTCATGGCTGGCGAGCTGCTGGGGCCGCGGCCGCAGGCGCTGGGACCGTGCCCGACGCCCAAGCCCAAGAGCTTCAACGACATCAAGGCCGAATACGACAACCGCACCCTGACCACCGGCACCGCCCGCGGCGGTGGCCCGCGCACGCTGATCCTCGCCGCCGGCGCCTCGGATCGCGACGACGCCTATACCGGCGCCTATCTCTCGGCCACCACCGGCGCCAATCCCCAGCAGGTGGCGTTCATCCTCGCCTATGACGGCGCCACCCGCACCGCCACGGTCGACGTGCCCTGGGACCACGCGCCCGACACCACCACCACCTACCGGGTGTTCCTGAACCACATCCCGCAGTTCCTGATCCGGCTGGAGAATTCGGCCGGGGTGATCCAGGCGCCGGTGGCCGGCGTGACCTACGAGGACGCGCCGTTCAGCGGCATCGGATCGTATTTCTGCGTCCCCGAGAACACCGACCTGATGACCTGCTGGGACCGGGTGGAAACCCAGCTCTACAAGATCCGCCACTGCATGAACATCAACGGCCAGGTGCGGACGCTGGCGCTCTATGCCCCGCCCATCAACCCGGCCCAGCTCATCCAGGCGGCGCAGGGATCGGCATCCGGCCTGTCGCTGGCCCAGCAGCTCAACATGCCGATCCCCTATTACCGGTTCGGGGTCGCCGTCGAGCGGGCCAAGGCGCTGACCGCCGGCGTGATGCAGTTGGGGGCGTCGCTGCTCGCCGCGCTCGAGAAGAAGGACGCCGAGCAGCTGGCGCTGCTGCGCACCTCGCAGGAAAAGACGCTGCTGTCCATGACCACCGTGGTCAAGCAGCAGCAGATCGAGGAGGTCAAGCAGACCATCGCCGGCCTGCAGGAGAGCCTGGCCAACGCCAAGGCCCGCCAGACGTGGTACCAGAAGCAGATCGACAACGGCCTGTCGTCCAACGAGATCCAGCAGATCGTCTACATGACCATCGGCGCGTTCTCGAACACCATGGCCGCAGCCACCCGGACCATGGCCTCCATCGGCTACGCGGTGCCGCAGGTCGGCTCGCCCTTCGCCATGACCTATGGCGGCCAGCAGGTCGGCGCCGCCCTGACCGCCGCCTCGGGCGTGTTCGAGGGGCTGGGCGTGCTGGCCGATTTCGGCGCCCAGCTCAACGGCACCATGGCCCAGCACCGCCGCCGCGCCGCCGAGTGGCAGTTGCAGCTCGACCTGACGGGCTACGACATCGCCCAAATCACCGCCGAGATCGCCGCCGCCCAGGCGCGCCAAGCCATCGCCGAGCGCGATCTCCAGATTCACATGACCTCCATCGCCCAGAACCAGGCCATGGAGGATTTCCTGAAGGACAAGTTCACGAACCAGGACTTGTACCAGTGGATGGCGACCCGCCTGTCCACGCTCTATTACCAGACCTACGCCCTGGCCCTCGACCTCGCCCGCTCGGCCCAGCGGGCCTACCAGTACGAGACCGACAGCGACCAGTCCTTCGTCAACTTCAGCTACTGGGACAGCGGCCGCCGCGGCCTGCTGGCCGGCGAGGGCCTGATGCTGGCGCTGAACCAGATGGACAAGGCCTATTTCGACAAGAACGGCCGCCGCCTGGAGATCGAGAAGACCGTCTCGCTGCTGCAGACCAATCCGCGCGCCCTCCTGGAACTGATCGAGACCGGCGAATGCCTGTTCGAGTTCCCGGAAAAGCTGTTCGACGACGACTATCCGGGCCATTACGCCCGCAAGATTGACAGCGTCACCGTCTCGATCCCCGCCCTGCTGGGCCCGGCCCAGAACATCCGCGCCACCCTGACCCAGCTCGGCAGCCAGATCCTGGTCAAGCCCGACCTGGGCGGCGTCAAATACCTGCTCGGGGTCGAGGACGCCGAACTGCCCGGCGCCGACGTGATGCGGTCGGACTGGTGGGTCAACCAGCAGATCACGCTGTCCACCGGCACCGGCGACAGCGGCATGTTCGAGCCCCAGGCCAACGACGGCCGCTTCAAGCCGTTCGAGGGAACCGGCGCGGTCTCCACCTGGCGGCTGAGCCTGCCCAAGGCCGCCAACCCGATGGATTTCGACTCCATCGGCGACGTGGTGGTGGCGCTTCGCTACACCGCCCTCGACGGCGGCGGGCGCTTCCGCCAGGAGGTGCTGCGGCTGCCCCCCATGAAGACCCGGGACGCCACCGCGTTGTGGCCCATGGCCCAGCGCTTCCCGGCCCAGTGGCACCAGTTGTTCGCCCCGCCGGCCGACCCGACGCGGCAGGTGCTGGCCTTCAGCCTCGAGGACTTCGCCCCGCGCGCCATGACCAAGGTGCGGGTCACCGGCCTGCATCTCCAGTTGTCGGCGGCGGCGGGCGTGAGATGCGCCGGCCAACGGCCGTATCTGCAGCTCGCGCTGGGCAAGGCCGCCCCCCTCATGCTCAACCCCGACGCCGGCGGCGGCGTCACCCGCATGTTCGACAGTCCGCTGGCGCTCAAGGACGTCGGCGGGGCGGGCACGCTGGCCTTCGTCCTCGCCAACACGCCGGACGGCCTCAAGACCTCGGGCACCACCAAGCTGCTGTCTCCGCAGGCGCTCACGGACGTCACCCTGATCCTGATGCTGGAGGGAGAGGTCCAGTGGTCGTGACCCGGCCACGGCGGACCTGAGGAGGAGTGGCCATGGACAAGGGCGACCGCGGATCCCCGGCGAAGGCCGGGGCGGCAGGCGACGGGAGCGGCGGCGGCATCGGCGTGCGGCGAATCGAGCTGCCGGCCGGTGGCGGCGCCATTTCCGGCATCGGCGCCCGCTTCCAGGCGGCGGAATTCACCGGCGCCGCCACGCTGTCGGTGCCGGTGCCGCTGACCGCGTGCCGGAGCGCCGCGCCGGAGCTGGCGCTGGACTACGGCTCGACCGGCGGCCAGGGCGCCTTCGGCCTGGGCTGGAGCCTGCCGCTGCCGTCGATCCGCCTGCGCACCTCGAACCGCATCCCCCGCTACGACGGCACCGACACTATCGAGGACTGGCGCGGCAAGGCCCTGATCGCGGTTCCCGGCGGTGCCGGCGAGCGGGTGGTGGACGGCCGGAAATACCTCGTCGAGCGCTTCGTCCCCGAACTGGTCGAGGACTTCACCCGCCTGGAACGGTGGCGCCCGGCCGACGGCGGCGCCCCCTTCTGGCGCGCCATCGACACCGGCGACACCATCCGCTTCTTCGGCCGCACCGAGGCGGCGCGCATCGCCGACCCGGCCGTGCCCACCCATGTGGCGGCATGGCTGCTGGAGGAGGAATACCATCCCGACGGCGACGCCACCTTGTACGCCTATCGCGCCGAGGACGACGCCGGCATCGGCAACGGCGTCTGGGAGCAGGGGCGCAGCCAGTCCGCCAACCGCTACCTGGCCGCCGTTCGCTACGGCAATGCCCTGCCGCTGGTCCCGGCGGCGGATGGCGGCACGGCGGCGGCCCCCGGAGTGACCTGGCATTTCCAGTTGGTCCTCGACTACGGCGACTATTCCCCCCTGCCCTCCAACGACACCCCCTACCGGCCGACCGGGCCGTGGGCGGCACGGCGCGACCCGTTCTCGCGCTACGACACCGGCTTCGAGGTCCGCACCCACCGGCTGTGCCGCAACCTGCTGATGTTCCATCTGTTCGCCGCCGAGCTGGGCGACGAGCCGGTGTTGGTCCGCCGCCTGGGACTGGAGTACGACCTCGATCCGGGCGGATCGATGCTGACCCGCGTCAGCTCGACCGGCTGGCGCCACGACCCCGACGCGCCCAGCGGCGCCCGCTACGTCACCGCCGCGCTGCCGCCGCTGGATCTCGGCTACGTGCCGTTCGAGCCCGAGGCGGCCGCCTTCGAAATCGTGCTGGACGGCGACGGCCAGAGCCCCACCGGCATGGACCGGCCGCCGGACTATCATCTGGTCGATCTCGACGGCGACGGCGTGCCGGGCATCCTCTATGCCGACGGCGAGACCGTGCGCTACTGGGCGCCGGTGGTCGACGCCACCGGCCAGGGACCGGTGCGCTATGCCGAACGCCGGCCGGTCACCTCGTTCCCGCCCGACCGCGGCATCGACGGAACCGGCCAGGTGCTGACCGACCTGGACGGCGACGGCCGCATGGCCCTGGTCGAGCGCCAGCCCACCTACGGCGGCTTCTACCGCCGCACTCCGGCCGGCGGATGGGACCGCTTCCAACCCTTCGCGCGCCTGCCCACCGATTTCTTCCTGCCCGGCACCGAGACCGCCGACCTGGACGGCGACGGCCGCGGCGATCTGATCCGCATCGGCGACCGCGTCCTGGCGTGGCGGCCCGGCGAGGGCGGCAAGGGCTACGGCGAGGAGGCGTTGCGGGGCGCGCCGCCGGGCCTGCCGACCCTGAACTCGGCCACCTCGTGCGAGGTGGTGCTGTTCGCCGACGTGCTGGGGGCGGGCACGCCGCAACGGGTGCGCATCGCCAGCGGCTGCGTCGAATGCTGGCCCAGCCTGGGCTACGGGATGTTCGGCGCCAAGGTGACGCTGGCCGGGGCGCCGGCCTTTCCGGCCGGATTCGACGCCGGCCGCGTCGCCCTGGCCGATATCGACGGATCGGGCGCCGCCGACCTGGTGCTGATCCACGCCGACCACGTGGCGATCCATCGCAACCTGTCGGGCAACGCCTTCGCCGCCGAGCCGGTGCGGGTGGAGCTGCCGGCCGCCGCCGGGTCGCCGGCCCAGGTGCGCTTCGCCGATCTCGACGGCCGTGGCGCCCAATGCCTGGTGTTCCACGACCTCACCGGCGCCGGTCGCTATTGGCGCTACGACTTCACCGGCGGGCGCACGCCGGCTCTGCTGTCGCGGGTGGACAACAATTCCGGCGGCGTCACCGTCATCGGCTACGAAAGCAGCGCCCGCTTCGCCTTGCGCGACGCCGCCGCCGGCCGCCCCTGGGTCACCCGCCTGCCCTTCCCCGTCCAACTGGTCGAGACCATCGAGGAAACGGACCAGGTGTCGGGCAGCCGCGAGGCCGAGACCGTCGCCTACCGCGACGGCTATTTCGATCTGTATCAACGCCGGCTGCGCGGCTTCGCCCTGGTCGAGCGTACCGACACCTGGATTCCCGGCCCCCAGCGGGGGCCGCTGGCCTCCGCCCTGACCCGCCTGCGGGCCGGCGCCGCCGACCCCGCCGCGCCACCGCCGGCGCTGGTGCGCAACTGGTACGACGTGGGCGCCTTCGACCTGGCGGCGGCCCTGGACGCCGAGCGCCGGAGCGAGATGTTCCACGGCGATCCCCAGGCCCCGGCCCTGGGCGGCAGCGTCGCCGACTGGGGCGGGGACACCCCCTCCGCCGACGAGATCCGCCAGTCGCGCGCCGCCCTGGCCGGCCGGCCGCTGCGCCGCGAAATCTTTGGCCTGGACGGAAGCGACCACGAGGACGTGCCGTTCGTGGTCGAGGAATGGTCCTACACGGTGCGCCGCGAACAGGCCGCCACGCCGGCCGAGGGCCGCGCCGCCTTCTTCGTCGGCGAGCGCGAGCACCTGTCGGCGGCCTACGAACGCGACGCCGCCGATCCCCGCGTCAGCCACGATCTCACCTTCGCCTACGACGACACCGGCCAGCCGCTGCGAGGCTGCGCCGTGGCCTATCGGCGGCGGGGCGTCCCGCCGGGTTCGGACGACCCCCAGGGCCGGACCTGGGTGCTGGCATCGGACGACACGTGGTTGCCGGCCCGCGACGAACCCGACCTGTGGCTGGCCGGCCTGCCATGGCAGGAACGCCGCTTCGAGCTGTCCGACCCGCCGCCGCCGGCCGGCCCCGGCGGCATCTACGACTGGGCGGCGCTGAAGACGGCCGTCGACCAAGCGCTGGCGACCGCCAAGCCGGTCAGCTGGAAGCGGCACGAGTTCGCCGCCGTCGGAGGCGGCATCGCCGACGCCGCCACCCCGCCCCTGGCCCAGGCCCTGCTGGTCCGGGTGCGCGAGGCGTTCGTCGACGACGCCGACGTCAAGGCGCTGTTCGCCGATGTCCCCGTTCCCGGGGGGCTGGACGCCTTCCTGGCCGGTCAGGGCGGCTACACGCTCGACCCGGCCGACGGCTGCTGGTGGACCAGCAGCGGACGCAACGACTACGGCGGCGCCGACGCCTTCTTCCTGCCGGTCGCCCTGGCCGACCCCTTCGCGGACGGCCATGGACCGCGCTCGGGCATCACCACCTCCTATACCTGGGACCCCCATCACCTGCTGCCGGCGGCGACGGTCGAGACGCCCCGCCTGCCCGACGTCCTGGCCCTGCGCACCACCGCCGACGTCATCGACTACCAGCACATGCAGCCGCTGCGGATGACCGACCCGGGCGGCGCCGTCCACGAGATACTGTGCGACCCCTGCGGCCGGGTGATCGCCACCTCGCGGCGGGGAACGGAATGGCGGGACGGCGCCGCGCGGGCGGTGGGATTCGCGCCGCTGCCGCTGGACGCCCCGGCCTCGTGGACGACGCCCCCCGACCTCGCCGCCCTGATGGCGGCGCCGGACCGCTACTTGCGCGGCGCCGAGGCGGTCTATTTCCATGACGACGACGCCTGGACGCGCGACGGCGCGCCCCTGTGCTGGGCGGCGGTCACCGCCGTCGCCTATCCCGACCCGGCCGATCCCGACGCCACGGTCGGCATTCCCGAGCAGGGCGTCCATTTCACCGACGGCGCCGGCCGCGAGCTGCAATCCCGCATCCGGGTCGATGCCGGCCCGGCCGTCCTGGTGGCCGCCGCCCGCCGCGACGACGCGCTGGCCACCGGCCCCGCCGACGAGCGCTGGCGCTGCTCGGGGCGGATCTGGTTCAACGCCAAGGGCCTGCCCTATCGTGTCTGGCAGGCATGCTTCACCGACACCTGGCGGTGGAGCGACCATCCCGACCTGGCCGGCTGGGGCGTGTCGCGCACCTGGCATTACGACGCCCTGGGGCGCGAGGTGCGGGTCGACCTGCCCGCCGGGCCGTTCGACGACGGCTTCCACACCCTGACGCGGCGCGGCCCCTGGAGCCGCGAGGATTGGGACGCCGACGACACCCTGCTCGACTCGCGCTATTACCAGTACATCCAGGGTGGCGGCGAGGCGCCGGAGCCCGAGAAGAAGGCGCTGGCCCAGGCCGCCACCCTGGCCCGGACGCCCAAGCGGATCACCCTGGACGCCCTGGCCCGCGAGGTGATGGTCGCCACGCCGCTGGGCACCGTCGAGCCGATCCCGCCGCCCCTGGAGAGCCGGCGCGGCCACGACATCCTCGGCCGCGAGACCTGGATGGCCGACGCCCGCCTTTACGCCGTCGGCAAGGCCAACTTCCGCATGACCCTGGCCATGACCGGGGCCATCTTGCGCCTGGACAGCGCCGACGCCGGCCCGCGCCTGAGGCTCCCGGACGTGCTGGGCGCACCGCTGCTGGAGCAGGACGCCCGCGGCACCCTGACGGTCATCCAGTCCGACAGCCACCACCGGCCGGTCCAGCGCCTGTCGCAGGCGGCGGGCGCCACCGCCCCGCGGGTCGCGGTCCGCACCATCCATGGCGACAGCCTGGACGCCGCCGGGGCGACCCCGGTCGCGGATGCCGCCGCCCGCAATCTGTTGGGCCAGCCCTACCGCGTCTATGATGGTGCCGGCCTGGCCGAGTATCCGGCGCTTTCCCTGCTGTCCAAGCCCTTGGCCGCCAGCCGCCGCCTCCCCGCCGATGCCGAGGCCGAGGTGGATTGGAGCGGCTCGGCCGCCAGTTGGTCCGCCCTGTTCGCCCTGTTCGACCCCAAGCTGGACGCCGAGGCGTTCGCCACGGCCAGGGACTACGACGCCAACGGCCGGGTGGTGTCCGACCAGGACGCGGTGGGCAACGTCACCCGCCCCCGCTACGACCGCGCCGGCCTGCTGGCCGCCATCGAGGTCACCCCCGAAGGCGGCACCGCCACCCCCTATGTCTCGTCGGTCACCTACGACGCCATGGGGCGCCGGCTGGCGACCGGCTACGGCTCGGCCACCGCGCCCGACTTCGTGACCACGCTCGACACCTACGATCCCGCCACCCAACGGCTGCGGACGATCCGCGCCACCAGAACCGCCGACGGCGCGGTGCTGCAGGACCTCGCCTACTGGTATGACGCCGCCGGCAACGTGGCCTCGGCGCAGAACCAGGGCGATACCGGCGACCTGACCTTCTTCGGCGGCCAGGCGGTGTCCGGCGACCTGGACTATGAATACGACGGCGCCTACCGGCTGGTCCGCGCCGGCGGCCGGGCCATGGCCGGACTGACCGCCGCCGTGACGCGCGGCGGCGGCTACCAGCCGTTCTTCACCGGCACCGGCCCCGCCCAGGCCGAGCGCTACCGCCTGACCTACGGTTACGACCGGGGTGACAACCTGACCAGCCTGTCCTATGCGGCGCCCGGCTCGGCATGGTCGCGGGGGATGGCGGTGGCCGACGACTCGAACCGGGCGGTCGAGACCGGGTCCGGCGTCGCGCCGCCCCCCGTCGACGCCGCCTTCGACGCCAACGGCAACCAGCGCCTTGTCCCCGGCCTCGCCAGCGTCACCTGGACCGACGACAACCGCATCCGCCGCACCGTGCTGGTGGACCGGGGCGGCGACGACGACGCCGAGACCTATCTCTATGATTCCGCCGGCACCCGGCTGCTGCGCCGGACCCGCCGGGTGACGGCCGGCGGCGACGACGTGGAGATCCGCATCACCCTCGGCCCGCTGCACATCTACCGCCGCTATCGGGGCGCGACCCTGGCCGAGGAGATGCACCGGCTGGAGGTCGGCGACGGCCAGCGGACGGTCGCCGAGCGGCTGTGGTGGACCACCGGCGGCCCGCCGGCCGGGGTGCCCAACGGCCAGCAGCGCTATCGCCTGTCCGACAAGTTGGGCTCCTCCCAGCGCGAGGTGGACGAGACCGGCGCGACGCTGAGCTACGAGGAGTACTCCCCGTTCGGCGCCACCGTCTACGCGGCCGGCCGCAGCCTGGCCGAGGTGTCGCTGAAGGCCTATCGCTACACCCGCCACCAGCGCGACCAGAGCACCGGCCTCTATTACTGCGACCAGCGCTACCTGATGCCGTGGATCGGGCGCTGGGCCAGCCCCGACCCGGCCGGCCCCGCCGACGGCCCCAACCTCTACGCCTATGTGGGCAACAATCCGGCGACCTTCGCCGACCCCACCGGCATGGTCAAGAGCATCCAGGACAAGCTGACCAGCGCCTCGGCGTCGGCGCTGAAGTTCGGCGTCAAGGCGCTGAAGGTCCAGAGGAAGATCACCAAGTACCGCGGCTACATGCGCCGCTCGACGCGGGCGGCCACCATCGCCCGCTACCAGGCCGAGATCGCCCGGCAGCAAGGCAAGCTGGCGCTGGCGCAGAAGCTGCAGCGACGATACATCACCATTTCCAACAAGCTGCGGCCGCTGGTCGGCGGCGGCGGCGGCCTCGGCCTGACGCCGGGCGCCACCGGCTTCAGCACCCAGCCGGGGCTTGGCGACATCCCCATGGCGGTGGCCCAGCACAATCCCGGCGGCCCGCTGGAGCGCCTGCTGCCGCACGACCACCCGGGACCGCTGCACCCCAAGGCGACCCAGGTCATGAACAAGCTGGCCACCGACCTCGTCGCCGACCTCCAGAAGGCCCACAGCTCGCCGCTGACGCCGCAGCAGATCAGCGACGTCCGCAACGGCGCCATGCTGACCAACCGCTGGCTGCTGCAGCAGGGCGGGCCGGTCACGGTGGTCGGCACCAATCGCACCACGCCCGGCTCCATCGGCTACAACGCCGGCCAGATCAGCCTGAAGGAGCGCACCGACACCAACACCCTGGCGCCCGGCACCTATTCGCCCACCCAGGTGGTGATGCATACCCCCGACGTCGGCCTGAGCGGCCTGTCCTACTCGCCCTACGGCTGGATGCCCGGCGAGCGCATGTCCAACAGCATCCTCGGCGGCCTGCTCAGCCAGCCCGGCAAGCAGGTGGACCGAATCCTGGTCAAGGAGGGAACCGGCAGCCTGTTCTATTACCAGTAGCGGCGCTCAGGCGAACACGCAGAGCAGCCGTTCCCGTCCCATGTCGTCGCGGTAGGTCTCGACCCGCTGCAGGCCGTCCAGGCTGTCGCGATGGGCCAGCTGGCGATAGAGGTCGCCGTTGATGATCATGGCGGCGCGGGCGTCCAGGGGCACCAGGTTCTGGACGTCGGTGCGCCCCCCGGTGAGCAGCGGCGACGGCATGTAGGCGACCTGCTTGTCGAGCGGGACGACGCCCATCTGCTGACGGATGCTGCGGATGCGCTGGTGGTAGGCGTCCTCGTGGATGCCGGCCAGGAAGCCGTCCACCAGGAAGGCGCGGAACGACGGATAGGTCACCACCGGCTCCAGGGTGGCGACGAACAGTTCGCTGACCGGGCACCGGTCGCCCTGCTCGATCTCCGCGATGGGATAGGCGTATTGGTGCCCCAGCGCCGATTCGCCGAAGCACAACCACGGATCGGCCCGGCCGCCCCAGGCGAATTTCCACTCTCCCGGCGCGTTCCAGCCGCGCAGATCGCGCGACGCCCCCGGGCCGAGCCCGAACAGGCGGTAGCTACCGCCCAGCAGGTCGAGCCCGTTGGCAAGGTCGAGCAGCCGCCGGTGGTCCGGCGGCAAGGCCGCGAACACGCTGTCACGCGCCCCGGCCGGAATCGGGTCGGCCAGGGCGAGGCGCGCGGCGGTCTCGGCCGGCAATGGCGGCATGGCCGCGCCGAAATAGTCGTGAAGGAAACGCTCGGGCGTGTTGGCGCGGACCATCGGCGCGACCCCCATCGGGAAACATCACCGGCGACGCCATGGCCGCCACCGGCTGCACTGTGGCATGCGGGCGCCGGGAAGGAAACGCACAATTTGGCCGTGTGCGGCATCCCGGCCGGCGTCTCGTCCCGCTATCCGGAGGACGGCTGCGTCGGGGCCTTGATGTCGCGAAGCGGCGGAGCTCCGAACATGCGGCTGTATTCCCGGCTGAACTGGGACGGGCTTTCGTAGCCGACCTCGAAGGCGACCGTCGAGGCGTCCACCCGTTCGGGTACAATTTAGGCTATCCTCATCCCGGCATAAATCCTGACAACCTGACCTGTTCCCCGAGAATGTACCCATTTTGAGGTAGAGTCCGTCCCAGCGAGGAGACGGACAGATGAAGCGCAGCAGGTTTTCGGAGGAACAGATCATCCTCATCCTGAAGGAGCAGGAAGCCGGGGCGAAGACGGCGGATGTGTGCCGCAAGCACGGCATTTCGGACGCCACCTTCTACAAGTGGAAGGCCAAGTACGGTGGCATGGAGGTGTCGGAGGCCAAGCGGCTGAAGGCGCTGGAGGATGAGAACACGCGGCTGAAGAAGCTGCTGGCCGAGGCCATGCTCGACAATGCCGTGCAGAAGGAGATCTCCTCAAAAAAATGTATGGTCCGCCCCGTCCCTGCAAGGGTCTTGGGCGAATGGACGGGAA
>CALABS010000003.1 GCA_937887565.1 uncultured Rhodospirillaceae bacterium
AGGTAGGCAACAAGCGAATCACAAAATTAGCGAATCAATCAACCGGCTTCCGTATTACTTCGCTGCTGCCGGCTATGACCGTGACTGAGAGGAAAGTGCTCTAGAATTGCCCGTCGCCCAGGGCGTCGAGGCCCGCGACCACCGCATCCGACGCCGCCTCGAGCTTGCGGAATTCCTCCATGGCCGTGACCCGCTCGCCGGCGTTGAACAGGCGCACCACATCGCGGGCGGCGGTGTGGACCCGGGCATGCGGCGCCTCGAGGTCGCGGAAGGCGGCGAGGCCGTGATAGCAGCGCGAGGCGTCGCCGTCGTACCACTTGCCCAGCCGGCAGGAATGGTGGTCGGTGACCTCGCTTTCTGCCAGCCCCGCCTTGCCGACCAGCATCTGGGCCAGCCGCTTCTTCCACAGCATGTGGTCGGACTTGGCCAGGTAGAGGACGGCGTTGGGAATGTCCTGGGAGGCCAGTTCGGCGAACTGGTCCTGGATCACCTCCTCGGAATTGGCCACGGCGTCGACGGCCGCCTCGGCGTTGATCCGGGTCCGTTCGGCGCGGTCGGTGATGACCGCCACCGAGCGGGACACTTCCTGGGTCGCTGCCGCCTGTTCGGTCAGGCTGGAGGCGTGGGTGGCGAGCTTGTCGTCGAGGTCGCGGATGTTCGAAACAATTGTGGACACCTCGGTGCGGGCCCGGCCGACGCTTCCGAGGCCGGCCTCGGCTTGGTGGCCGGTGGCGGCGAGGGCATCGCGGATCTCCTTGACCTCATTCTGGATGGCGGTGATCTGGCGGCGGATGTCGTCGGTCGCCTTGGCGGTCAGATTGGCCAGGTGCTTGACCTCGCCGGCGACGATGCTAAAGCCTCTGCCGGCCTCGCCCGCGCGCGCAGCCTCGATGGAGGCGTTGAGGGCCAGAAGGTTGGTCTGCTTGGCGATGGCCTGGATCGTGCCGACGATCTTGCCGATTTCCTGCGAGGTCGTGACCAGCCGCCCGATGCGCTCCATGGCTTGGCGCTCGATCTCGGCCAGGGCATGGACCGTCTCCGACGCCTCTCCCACCGCCTGCAGCGAACGATGGGCCGCCTGGTCGACCGCGCGGGCGGTATCGGCGATGAAGGTGCCGGTCTCCGAGATCAACCGCATGGAAACGGTGAGCTCCTCGACGGCGGCGGCGATGGTCTGGGCGTTCTGGGCCGTTTCGCGCACATCGCCGGTCACGAACGACGTGGCGGCCATGGAGTCGCTGGCCCTCGCCGACAGGGTGACCGTCCGCTTCAACTGGTCCAGGGCGCGGGCCTGGAGGGTCTGGCCCAAGTCGCGGATCGCCTCGACCAGCGGCCCGTCGCCATCCGGCAACTGCGAGTAGTCTCCGGCGGCAATGGCTTTGACGCAGCGAACCAAGTCCAACTCGTCGTCCTGCGCCGGGGAGATCATTGTGGCGGCCATGTGCATGGCGGTGCCCCCTTTGCTCGAAGTCGTGCTTTATCCAAGCCTAAGGAGCGGGACACCGGAATGCCACGGCACATTGGAACGTGAACGGATAGATCACGTCATGCAAAGGGATTAAGGTCGTTGCCTGGTATATGCAGAACGGACGATTTGACAACAATTATTGGATGGTGGCACGCGGCATGTATCCCGCGAGAGGCGGCACTGTGCGCACGCGGAGCTATGTCATATGTGCTATGGCCAATATTTGGCGTGGTGCACGAGGCGGAACGGTTGGGCCGTGGCCCCCGCCGTCGCGGCGGGGGCCATCATTGCCCTAGAACGGCCCGTCGCCCAAGGCGGTCAGGCCCTCGACCACCAGCTGAGAGGCCGAGGAGAGCTTCTTGTATTCCTCCAGCGCGGCGAGGCGGTCGCCGGCGTTGAACAGCCGCACGATCTCGCGGGCGGCGGTGTGGACCGCGGCATGGGGGGCTTCCAGCGCCTTGAAGGCGGGGTTGTCGTGATAGCACCGCGAATCGGTGCCGTAATACCATTTGCCCAGGCGGCAGGAGCGGTGGTCGGTGACCTCGCTCTCGGACAGGCCGGCCTTGCCGACCAGCATCTGGGCCAGGCGCTTCTTCCACAGGATGTGGTCCGACTTGGCGAGGAACAGGACGGCGTCGGGGATGTCCTGGCCGGCCAGGTCGGCGAACTGCTCCTGGATGACGGTCTCGGAGGCGGCGACCGCCTCGACGGCCTGCTCGGCGTGGATGCGCGAGCGTTCGGTCTTCTCGTTGATGACCGCGACCGAGCGGGACACCTCCTCGGTGGCGGCCGACTGCTCGGTCAGGCTGGCGGCGTGGGAGGCCAGCTTCCCCTCCAACTCCCGCATCTTGTCGACGATGCCGCCGACGCCCGACTGGACGCGGCCGATGCTCGACAGGCCGGCGTCGGCCTGGCGGCCGGTGGCCGAGAGCGCGTCGCGGATGCCCTTGACCTCGTCCTGAATGGCGGCGATCTGGCGGCGGATGTCGTCGGTGGCCTGGGCGGTCTGGTGGGCCAGGTGCTTGACCTCCCCGGCCACGATGTTGAAGCCCTTGCCGGCCTCTCCGGCTCGCGCCGCCTCGATGGAGGCGTTGAGGGCCAGGAGGTTGGTCTGCTTGGCGATGGCCTGGATGGTGCCGACCATCTTGCCGATCTCCAGCGAGGTATCGACCAAGGTCTCGATGCGATCCGAGGTCTGGCGCTCGATTTCGGCCAGGGCATGGACGTTGGCGGCGGCGTCGCTTACCGCGGTCAGCGAATCGCGGGCGGAATGATCGACCTCGCCGGCGACCCGGGTGATGAAGTTGCCGGTCTCGGCGATGTCGTGCATGGCGGCATTCAGCTGCTCCACCGCCGCGGCGATGGTCTGGGCGTTCTCGGCGGTCTCCCGCACGTCGCCGGTGACGAACGAGGTCGCCGCCATGGATTCGCTGGCCCCGCCCGACAGGACCACCGTCCGCTGCAACTGGGCGAGCGCCCGGTGTTGCAGGGTTCGGGCCAGACGGCGAACCGCCTCGGCGATCACGCCGGTGCCGTCCGGAATGTCGGAATAGCGGCCTTCGGCGATCGCGTCGATGCTCCGCGCGATCGCCCTTTCCTCCTCGGTCCCCATCGAGACGGCGGTGCTGGCGATGTGCATTCAATCCCCCAAGATTTCACAGTTCCCGCAGTAGAAAGGTACCGCGCCGAAGGGGCAAGAATCCATTGCTGATTCAAGGAAAATGGGTTAGCGGCCTAATTCCAACGAAGTAACTCCCGGGCGGGATTTAGAAATGATACAAATCATGCTTGCGCCGCGGACCGGGCGGCAAGCGGATGCCGTCAACGCCATCCGACGCGGTCGAAGATGCGCACGGCCTGGCTGTTGTTCTCGCCCAGCATGGCGACGGCGATGCCGTTGGGCTTGAAGGCGCCCCAGGCGGCCACCCGTTGGGACGGCTTCACGTCGGGATTGACCGGGAATTCATGGTTCACCTCGGCGTAGAATTTCTGCGCCTGCGGCCCGGAAAGGTATTCGATCAACTTGACCGCCTCGGCTCTGTTCTTGGCGGCGGCGGTGACGCCGGCCCCCGAGACATTCATGTGCGCGCCACGGTCTTCCTGATTGGGGAAGAACAGCCCCACCTTGGCGGCGGCGTCCCGGTCCTCGGCCTTTGGCGATGCCTGCATGCCGCCGAAATAGTAGGTGTTGCCCACCGCCACGTCGCACTGGCCGGCGGCGACCGCCTTGATCTGGTCGGTGTCGCCGCCCTGGGGCTTGCGGGCCATGTTGTCGACGACTCCCTTGGCCCAGGCTTCCGCCTTTTCCGGGCCGTGCACGGCGATGAGCTCGGCGAGCAGAGACTGGTTGTAGACGTTGCTGGAACTGCGGATGCACAGGCGTCCCGCCCATTTGGGATCGGCGAGGTCCTCCATGGTCGACAACTCGGCCGGGGTCACCCGGTCCTTGGCGTAGAAGATCACCCGCGCCCGCGCCGACAGCCCCGTCCAATAGCCCTGCGGGTCACGGAAGCGGGCCGGGACGTTGGCGTCGATGACCTTGGACGAAATCGGCTGAAGCAGCCCCAGGACCCGGGCCATGTGCAGCCGGGCGACGTCGGCGGTGATGAAGATGTCCGCCGGGCTGTCGCGTCCCTCCGTTCGCAAGCGGTCGATCAACTGGTCGTCGCCGGCCGACAGCAGGTTGACGGTGATGCCGGTGGCCTTGGTGAAATCGTCCAGCGCCGGCTTGATCAGGTGGTCCTTGCGGCCGGAATAGACGTTGACCTCGGCGGCGCCGGCGGCGGCGGAAAACGCGGCGACGAGGGCGATGGCGAGCAGGTGAGGGGAAGGGCGCATGCGGCTCCTCGATCGGCGGGTTGCGGTAATGCGACGCATTCGCACGTTGCCTTGACATCAGTAGCACAAATGACATGCGGGAGAAAGTCGGGATTGGCCCGAGGCGGTCAGCCGATCAGGCCGGGGAACGCCTCGCGGGTGCCGTCCAGCACGAACTGCACCGCCAGTGCGGCCAGGACGATGCCCAGCACCCGGCTGACCACATGGGCGCCGGTGACGCCCAGCACCCGCAGCACGTGGCCGGCCGCCAGCAGCATCGCCAGCACGATTCCCAGCACCGCCGCCAGCACCGCCAGCACCGCGGCCACCGAGGCCGGATCGCCCTGGGCGCGGCCCATCATCAGCACCACCGAGGTCATGGCGCCGGGGCCGGCGATCAGCGGAAAGGCCAGGGGAAAGACGGTGATGTCCTCGCGGGCCGCCGCCTCGGCGTCCTCGACCGGGGTGGTCGAGCGCAGGCCGGACTGGCGGGCGAACACCATGTCGGTCGCCAGCAGGAAGAGAAGGACTCCGCCGGCGACGCGGAAGGCGGGGAGGGTGATGCCCAACGCCGCCATCAGCCATTCGCCGCCGATGGCGAACAGGAACAGCAGCGCGCCGGCCATGAGCGTCGCCTTGCGCGCCATGACGCGGCGATGCGGGTCGGCGACGTTGCGGGTCATGGCCGCGAACAGGGCGGCAGTCCCGGGCGGGTCCAGGATCACGAAGAAGGCGACGAAGGCGTAGAAGGCGGTCTCGATCATGACCGGGTCCGCGATGATGGTGCCTACCAGTATGACAGCCTAGGCGCGGGCGCGGTTCAACTGTTTGATCCGCAGGCTGGCCTCCATGACCCGCATCAACGTGCGCAGGTCGGTGCGCGAGCCCACGTTCTGGGCATCGAGGCGCTGGGTCAGGGCGGCGATCTCGCGGGCGTCGCCTGGGGCCCCGAACACGTGGCGGAAAGCGGTGGCGCCCATGGTCCGCCAGGCGATCGTCAAGGCCACCGCCGCTTGCGGCATGGACAGGCGCAACGGCGCCAAGAAGCCGGTATGGGCCGGTTCGCCCAGCGCGCCCAACTCGGTCACCAGCGTCCGAACCTCCTCTTCCTCGCGCAGGTCGAGGGCTGCGCGCACCTGCCGGTCCTCCAGGGTCTGGTACCAGAATTCTTCCTGGGGCGTGCCCTCGAAGCGCTGCGGCTTGGCCGGTGGGCGCGGCGGCAACGGCTTGGGCGGGGGCGCGACCACCGCTTGCGGCTCGGCAGCCGGTTCCGGTTCCGGCGGTGGCGGAGCGGGCGGTGGCGGAGCGGGCGGTGGCGGAGCGGGCGGGGGTGGCGCGGCGGCCGGTTTGGGTGTCGGAGCGGAGGGCGCCGGAATGGGGGGCGGGGGGGCGCTGGCGGCCTTGGCGGCGACCGGACGCGGCGGCGCGGCAGCGCCGGCCGGCCGGGTGGCGCGATGGGCGGCGACGGCGCGGGCGGCGGCGATGGCGCCGGGGATCACCCCCGACATCTGGTCCAGCCGGTCCGCCGACTTCACGTCCAGCAGGCCCGGTCCCATTTCCAGCACCTTGGCCACCGGCAAGGGCGCGTAATGGGGGACCAGCGGCACCTGCCATTCGTGGATCAGGTATTCCTTGATGGCGGCATACATGCGGCCGGCGGGCGTGGCCGGATTGTTGGGGTCGCCGCCCAGCGCCGCCTGGAAATGCCGCTTGGCGTGGGTGCGGGTCAACATGGCGACGACGTCGTGCACGGTATAGCCGCAGGACAGCCGCACGAAGTCGTCGTTGACGCGCCGCCCCTTGGCGTCGACCAGCAGATGGGCGAAGGCGTCGCGGCGGCGGCGGAAGATCTGGATGCAGCCGTGCAGCAGTTCGCCGCTGGCGATGGCCAGGGCGTAGATTTCGTCGGGCGGCAGGTCGGCGAGCGGCGGCAGGAGCTTTCGGAACACCTCCGCCACCGGGCCCTTCAGGGCCCGGACGACGGCTTGCAGTCCGGTGATCTGCTCAGAATTCGACACGACACGGCAAGCTCCCAGCGGTCCCCGAAGCCGAGACGACGGCAGGGCCTGTCCCCCGAAACAAGCCCACCCTGTATTCTTACTACCACTGTCGGTTAATTTTTCGCAAATGCAGCCGAATCGCAGGAGGGTATCGATTCGGGCGAGACCGATCCCCATCTGGGAAAGCGAGGCGACAAGGAGGGGCCGTTGTCCATCAATCGCGCCCGGGTCTGGCCCGGAGCCCCGCATCCGTTGGGGGCGACCTGGGACGGGGCGGGCGCCAATTTCGCGCTGTTCTCGGCCCATGCCGAGAAGGTCGAGCTGTGCCTGTTCGACGCCTCGGGCGAGCGCGAGACCGAGCGCATTCCCCTGTCCGAATACACCGACGAGGTCTGGCACGGCTATGTCCCCGACCTGCTGCCGGGCCAGCTTTACGGCTATCGCGTCCATGGCCCCTACGACCCCCGCGCCGGCCATCGCTTTAACGCCCATAAGCTGCTGCTCGACCCCTACGCCAAGTCGCTGCATGGCGCGTTGCGCTGGTCGGATGCCCATTTCGGCTACCGCGTCGGTTCGCCCCGCGAGGACCTGTCCTTCGACCGTCGCGACAACGCCCGCCTGATGCCCAAATGCCAGCTGGTGGACACCGCCTTCACCTGGGGCGACGAGCGCCGGCCGGACACGCCGTGGCCGCAGACGGTGCTTTACGAGATGCATGTGCGCGGGCTGACCATGCTGCATCCCGAGGTTCCCGCCGGCCGGCGCGGCACCTTCGCCGGCCTGGCCTGGCCGGCGGTGGTCGACCACCTGACCGGCCTTGGCATCACGGCGGTGGAGCTGCTGCCGGTCCATGCCTTCGTTGACGACCGTCACCTGGTCGAGCGGGGCCTCAGGAACTATTGGGGTTACAACAGCATCGGCTTCTTCGCCATCGAGCCCCGCACCCTCGCCACCGGCCGCATCTCGGAATTCAAGTCCATGGTCCGCCGCCTGCATGACAGCGGCATCGAGGTGCTCCTGGACGTGGTCTACAACCACACCGCCGAGGGTAACCATCTGGGTCCGACGCTGTCGTTCCGGGGCATCGACAACGCCAGCTACTACAAGCTGGTCCCCGGCGACGCCCGCTACTATTGGGATTCCACCGGCTGCGGCAACACGCTCGACCTGTCGCATCCCCGCGTGCTGCAGATGGTGCTGGATTCCCTGCGCTACTGGGTCACCGAGATGCATGTGGACGGGTTCCGCTTCGACCTCACCGCCAGCCTGGCCCGCGAGGGGCTGCATTACGATCCCGGCGCCGCCTTCTTCGATGCCGTGCGCCAGGACCCGGTGCTGTCGGGGGTCAAGCTGATCGCCGAGCCGTGGGATCTGGGCCATGGCGGCTATCAGGTGGGCGGGTTCCCGCCCGGCTGGTCGGAATGGAACGGCCGCTACCGCGACGTGGTGCGCCGCTACTGGAAAGGCGACGCCGGCCAGGTTCCGGAATTGGCGTCGCGCCTGACCGGCTCGGCCGACCTCTTCGGCCATCGGGGCCGGCGGCCATGGGCCTCGGTCAACTTCGTCACCGCCCATGACGGCTTCACCCTCGCCGACCTCGTCGCCTACAACGACAAGCACAACGAGGCCAACCAGGAAGGCAATCGCGACGGCTCCGACGACAATGCATCGTGGAACTGCGGCGCCGAGGGGCCGACCGACGCCCCCGAGGTGCTGGCGTTGCGCGCCCGCCAGCAGCGCAACATGCTGGCCACCCTGCTGCTGTCGCAGGGCGTGCCCATGCTGCTGGCCGGCGACGAGCTGGGCAATTCCCAGGACGGCAACAACAACGCCTATTGCCAGGACAACCGGATCGCGTGGGTGGACTGGAGCCAAGCCGACGACGGCCTGGCCGCCTTCGTGCGGCGCCTGGTGGGCATCCGCCGCCGCCATCCGGTGTTCCACCGCGCCCGCTTCTTCCGCGGCCGCACCGAGCACGGCGCCGACATCCTGTGGCTGACCCCCGAGGGGCGCGAGAAGACCGACGACGACTGGACCTTTCCCGAGGCCCGCACCCTGGGCATGATGGTGACCGGCGACACCGGCGACTTCTACTACACCACCGAGGGAGGCCTGCCCCAGCGCGACCTGGCGTTCCTGGTGCTGATGAACAGCTTTTGGGAAGAGGTCGCCTTCACCCTGCCCGAGGCCGGGCGCGGCTGGGAGGTCTGGGTGGACACCATGGACGATGGCCGCGTCGGCGGTCGCCACGCCGGCGGAATGACCTATCCGCTGGCGGCCCGGTCCCTGGCCCTGTTGGTCAGGCTGTAGGGCAACGCTCCCCGCCCGGCGATTTTCTGCTATCGTGGCGCGAGGAGGCGAACGCGATGGCCAAGACGGTACGGGTGTTGATCGAGGGCCGGGTCCAGGGCGTGTGGTATCGCGGCTGGGCCCAGGACGAGGCCGGCCGGCGCGGCCTCGACGGCTGGGTGCGCAACCGCCGCGACGGCAGCGTCGAGGCGGTGTTCTCGGGCGACGAGGCCATGGTCGACGCCATGATCCAGGCCTGCCGCGCCGGCCCGCCCGCCGCCCACGTCACCCGCGTCAGCGCCGAACCCTGGGCCGAGCATCCGGGGTTCGGGTTCAGCCAGAGGCCGACGGCGTAGCCTCGGCGTGACAGGCCGGTTGGACGGTGTATCATAGGCAATCATGCGTATTTCCCGCCGCCAGTTCCTCGCCGGAGCCGCCGCCATGACCACACTGCCCAAGACCGCCTCGGCCGCCAGGATGTTTTCCTTCCCCAAGGACTTCCTGTGGGGCGCCTCGACCTCGGCCTACCAGATCGAGGGCGCGCTGGATGCCGACGGCCGCGGCAAGGACATCTGGGACACCTTCACCGAGCAGGGCCGCATCATGGACGGCAGCTCGGCCAAGCTGGCCTGCGACCACTACCACCGCTATCCCGAGGACATCGCGCTGATGAAGGGGGCGGGCTTCAACGCCTACCGCTTCTCCATCGCCTGGCCGCGCGTCATCCCCGCAGGCACCGGCGCGGTGAACGCCAAGGGCCTCGACTTCTACGACCGGCTGGTGGACTCCGTCCTGGAAGCCGGCATCCGCCCCATGGCCTGCCTGTACCACTGGGATCTGCCGCAGCCCTTGCAGGATCGAGGCGGCTGGCAGGGGCGCGAGATCGTCGGCCCCTTCGCCGACTACGCCCGCGTGGTGGCGGCCCGCCTGGCCGACCGGGTCACGGACTGGATGATGCTCAACGAGCCCAACGTGGTGGCCATCTTCGGCTACGGGCTCACCGATCACGCCCCGGGGCTGAACCTGGGCGAGATGGGGGTCCTGCGGGCGCTGCACCACCAGAACCTGGCCCAGGGCGCGGCGCTGAGGGCGCTTCGGGCCGAGCACCAGGGCCTGACGCTGGGCACGGTGACCAACATCCAGCCGTGCCGCCCCGACAGCGACAGCGCCGCCGACCGCGCCGCCGCCATCCGCTGGGACGCGGTGTGGAACCGGGTCACCGTCGACGGCCTGCTGCGCGGCGCCGTGCCCGACGTGCTGGCCGAGAAGATGGCGGCCGTCGTCCAGCCCGGCGACCTGGAGACCATCCGCTTCCCCATCGACCTGCTGGGCATCAACTACTACAGCCGCTGCACCATGAAGCATGAGGCCGGCCGCATGTTCGACGTCGGCTGGGGCGACCCCAAGGCCGAACGCTATACCGGCATGGCCTGGCCGGTGCAGCCCGACGGCCTCTACGACCTCCTGATGGAGTTCAAGCAGCTCTACGGCAACCCGGCCACCTTCATCGCCGAGAACGGCGCCGCCTACGACGACGTGGTCGCCCCCGACGGCGGGGTCCACGACGCCGAACGCACCCAATTCATCCGCGAGCACATCCAGCAGGTGGCCCGGGCGCTCGCCGACGGCGCCAACGTCAAGGGCTACCTGGCCTGGAGCCTTCTCGACAATTTCGAATGGGCCTTCGGCCTGTCCAAGCGCTTCGGCATGGTGCGGGTGGACTACGACACCTTGGCCCGCACCCCCAAGGACAGCTTCAGGATGTTCGCCGAGGTGGTGAAGGCCGGGGCGATCGAGCTGCCGTAGCCGCCGTCCCCCATCCGTCGTCATGGCCGGGCCTGACCCGGCCATCCACAGGCGCCCCCATGACGGCAGGGGCGGGACCTACAGCTTCCCCTTCAGCTCCTTCTTCGAGTAGTTGCTGAAATGGCCTTCCTTGGCCGCCATCCGGCGGGCCGACTGGACCACGCCCTTCAGCTTCCCCACCGGCGCGATATTTGCCACTTGCTTGGTCAGGCTGCCCGACCCGCAGGCAGGGCAGACCGGCGCCTCGTCGCCGCGCACCAGCGTCTCGAACCCGTGCCCGCAGGCCTCGCACACATAGCTGTAGAACGGCATCGCCGCTTCCTCCCGATGTCCGGAACCCGACACGGACGGGTCGGGCAGGGAGAGGGATGCAAGAGGGGTGCCGCCATCAGTAGCAGAGATAGTCGACTGCGATCTGAATTTCGTCGACCCATTCAACCAAAACAATGTTGGGGCCGGATAAGGCAGGTGCCAAGATGACGTCAACTGGGCGTCTTGCTACACTCACGCCGAAGCTAGGCGCAAGGGTCATTGCAGCTTGGTAAGTTTGAAAATTTTTGTGTGCGAAATAATTGCGGAATACAGGGAGTGTTCGGAACAAATCGGCACTCCCCGATATGATGTTGTCGACTATATGATGATTTGAGCATGAATTCTTTTCAAGGACACGCTGCAATACATGCGGGTTGTGCCAATCCGGCTCGTCTCGCCGATGCCAGCTACCGTCGGGGCGCGCTGAAGCTTTCGGCTTCTCCACCACGATGGCCAAACCAAGGGCCACGTTTGAATTTGGAGATGGAGATGCCGTATAGCCAAGGCCAGATCTACTGCGGGCGCCGAGTGCCGTGGATATGAAATAGTACTTTGAAAAAGAAGCCCATAAATTAAGTAGTTCAATAACAATGTACGCCGCCGCTCTCTCCGCTTCTCGTGTGACCTTAGGTTCTGACTGAATTTCCATCGACCGTCGGTGGAGGCGCATCAGCCCTTTTGAGGCCATACTTCCCACTTTCTGCAGGTTTCGACCTGTGCGCATTATTCATGGATTTGTTCGGGCAAGAGCGCTCTGCAAAGCCACTTATGCCGAGTTTCGCGCTGTTTTTTGCGGTTTGTTCCTTTGGAGCAAGCCAATCTATATTCGGAGAATTCTGCGCCTTCTTCAGAGTCAAGGGATTCTGCAAGCATAGACAGGTTGTAGGATACTATATCTGGATCGGAAAGAGGTTCCTGTCCTTCGAACGAGAAAATTTGTTCGAGGTTGGCCGGGCGCAGTTGCGCTCCAGCGATTGCAGCAAATAATGAATAAGTGTTATATCTCGCGGTTAGAGCTGTTTTATGGACCTGTTTCATCTCAATCATCAGCCCAAGGGCGGTATCGATTGCGTGCTCAACCATACTCTCGTCAGTGAACTCCGCATCATATTGCTTATATAAATTGTCAAGTCGCTGCTGCTGCCCATCCTGTATGCCGGAAATAATTATCTGAGCCATTTCTGTTAGGAGTTCAGCGTCGTTCATTCTGCTCAGTTGGCGCTCATTAAACACGCCCATTTCCTTGAACGCACTGCCATAGCGCTTAGATAGGCGGCTTATCATCCATTTGAATGGGCCCTGGAACGTGGCATGGCGCTTTTCCTGGTGATTTAAGGGAATAGTGTAAGAGTTGATTCTCCGAAAAACTTCTCGGATATCGTCATCTGACGCCCCTACCAGAACATCGCATGAAATAGGGTACTGAAGGAACTTATTTTGATCGTCAGGATCAAGTGTAGAAAACTTGCGGCCGGAGAAGCTTCCTCGAGTTAATGCATACTTATCATTAAAATAGTCAACGATTGCGGCTGTTCTTTGCTGTCCATCAACAACTTCTTTATATGTCCTGCGGCTCTTTAGGTCGGTTTTTTGAGCTAGGCTAATTTTCGGCAATGGGTAGTCTGACAAAATTGTGTCTATGAGAAATGATCTTGCGGCCACTGGCCAGACTTTGTCAGTCCGCTGGTAGTTCGGATTCACAATGATCTGTCTGCTCTCAATTTGAGCGCAATATTCGGCGAGCGAAAACTGTGTCGTGTTTGTTCTCATTGCCGATCCTGCCCGCTAACGCATATTGCCATCTGCCCTACAAATCTCCCTAAGGAAGTGCATTGTCAAGGACGTGAGAGTAAGTGCTCACTCCGCCGCCGGCGTCTCCACCTTGTAGATCTCGCCGCCCTCGTCGCGGAACTTCTCGCTCATCTCGGCCATTCCCCGCTCCGCTGTGGCCATCCCCTGTTCCGCCGCCAGATCGCGGACCTCCTGGCTGATCTTGTAGGCGCAGAATTTCGGCCCGCACATGGAGCAGAAATGGGCCAGTTTGGCGCCCTCGGCCGGCAGGGTCTGGTCGTGGAAGTCGAGCGCCTTCTCGGGGTCGAGGCTCAGGTGGAACTGGTCGCGCCAGCGGAACTCGAAGCGGGCGCGGCTCAGCGCGTCGTCGCGCACCCGCGCCGCCGGGTGGCCCTTGGCGAGGTCGGCGGCGTGGGCGGCCAGCTTGTAGGTGACCACGCCTTCGCGCACGTCCTGGCGGTCGGGCAGGCCCAGATGCTCCTTGGGGGTCACGTAGCACAGCATGGCGGTGCCGAACCAGCCGATCATGGCCGCCCCGATGGCGCTGGTGATGTGGTCGTAGCCCGGGGCGATGTCGGTGACCAGCGGGCCCAGGGTGTAGAAGGGCGCCTCGCCGCACAGGGCCAGCTGCTTCTCGACGTTCCTCTTGATCTTGTGCATGGGCACGTGGCCGGGGCCCTCGATGATCACCTGGCAGTCGTGCTTCCACGCGATGTGGGTCAGCTCGCCCAGGGTCTCCAGCTCGGCGAACTGGGCGGCGTCGTTGGCGTCGGCGATGGAGCCGGGCCTCAGCCCGTCGCCCAGGCTGAAGGCGACGTCATAGGCCCTGAGGATCTCGCAGATATCCTCGAAATGGGTGTAGAGGAAATTCTCCTGGTGATGGGCCAGGCACCACTTGGCCATGATCGAGCCGCCGCGCGACACGATGCCGGTGACCCGCTTGGCGGTCAGCGGGATATAGGCCAGGCGCAGCCCGGCATGGATGGTGAAATAGTCCACCCCCTGCTCGCATTGCTCGATCAGGGTGTCCCTGAAGACCTCCCAGCTCAGCGCCTCGGCCTTTCCATCCACCTTCTCCAGGGCCTGGTAGATGGGCACGGTGCCGATGGGGACCGGGCTGTTGCGGATGATCCATTCGCGGGTGGCGTGGATGTGCTTGCCGGTGGACAGGTCCATCACCGTGTCGGCGCCCCAGCGGGTGGCCCAGACCAGCTTCTCGACCTCCTCGTCGACGCCCGACGCCACCGAAGAGTTGCCGATATTGGCGTTGATCTTGGTGAGGAAGTTGCGGCCGATGACCATCGGCTCGCATTCGGGATGGTTGATGTTGGCGGGGATGATGGCGCGGCCGCGCGCCACTTCGGAGCGCACGAATTCAGGCGTCACCTCGTCGGGGATGTCGGCGCCGAAATCCTCGCCATCCCTTGCCATTTCCGCCCGTTTGAGGTTCTCGCGGATGGCGACGTATTCCATCTCGGGGGTGACGATGCCGGCCCGGGCATAGGCCAGCTGGCTGACCGCGCGGCCGCCCGTGGCGCGCAGGGGCCTGCGGCCGGCGCGGTCGAAGACGGGGACGCCCATCTCCTCGCCGGGCTTGAGTCCGTCGTCCTCGGGGCGGTGGGGGCGGCCGTCGTATTCCTCGACGTCGCCGCGCTCCAGCACCCACGCCTTGCGCAGGGCGGGCAGCCCCTTGGCGATGTCCACCGCGTGGGCGGGATCGGAATAGGGTCCCGAGCAGTCGTAGAGCCGCACCGGCGGCTCGCCGCTGGCCGCCTCCAGGTCCACCTCGCGCATGGCGACGCGCAGATCGGGCCGCGAGCCCTGGACATGGACCTTGCGCGAGCCGGGCAGGGGGCCGGTGGTGAGCTTGAGCGACATCTTCCGTACCTCGAATGCTGGGCGGGCGGCACGGAAAGGGCGCGGAAACGTTCCGATCCCTTCGCCGGCATGACCCGGATCAGGTTCCAAGGGTCGCCGGCGGCGTATTGCCGGCCTCTCAGCCCCTCGGCCTGGGGCTCCCCTTCGGTCAAGGGGGAAGAGTGGGGGCGGGCGGTGGAAAAATCAAGCGCCTCCCCCCTGGACCGGACTTTCCGCATCCCCAACTAAAGACCTATGCCTCATCGCCGGATGGCGAAAAGGGGAGTTGAGTCGGACAAGGTGAAGTCACGCGACTCGCCTCGCAATATCTTTTAGAATGGCCGGCAACGTCCGGTTGGGGAGGGTGGCATGTTCGCAAGCATCGTTTCACGGCAGACGCTGTTGTGGGTCATCGCCGTGGTGGCGCTGAGCGTCATGGGCGCCACCGCCCTGCACACCCATGGATCGATCTCGGACTCCGCCGAGCTGACCCGCAAGCGATTCGAGGACGCCGGCCGGCTGTCGCGGTTCGACACCGATCTGCTCAATCTGGTGCTGGCGGCCATGGATTCCATCATCGACAAGAACGAGGGCCGGATCGCGCCCGAGCGCCGCGAGGAGATCGACGCCGTGTCGGAGCGGATGACGGCCGACGCCCGCCGGATGGCCGAGGTCGCCGACACCGACGAGGAACGGGCCATCGCCGAGCGGATCGGCGTCAACACCGCGCGGCTGGTGGGATTGATCGCCGGCGATCTGGTGCGGGCCATCGAGGGTGGGGCGGCCGAGGCCGAGTTCGCCCGCCTGGACGATGCCATCGACGGCACCGGCGACGCCGTCTCCCAGGACGTCCGCCGCTTGCGGGCAAGCCTGGACGATGAGTTGGCGGCGGCCTGGGCGGCCCAGGACGCGACGCTGTCCTCGACGCTGGCCGTTTCGGTGGGCACCTATGGGACTGCCGTCGCCGCCCTCAGCCTGCTGTCGTGGCTGGTCGGCCGCGGCATCGTCGTGCCGCTGGGCGGACTGACGGCGGTGATGCGGCGGCTGGCGGAGGGCGACGTCGCCATCCAGCTGCCGGCAACCCGCGTGAGCGACATCGCCAGGATGGGGCAGGCGGTCGAGGTCTTCCGCGCCAACCGGATCGAGGCCGACCGGCTGCAGGCCGAACAGGCGGCGACCGAGGATCGGGCGGCGGCCGAGCGGCGGCGCATGATGGACGAACTGGCGCTCAGCTTCCAGAAAGGGGTCGGCGAGGTGGTCGCCCAGGTGGCCGCCGCCGCCGGCCGCATGGACGGTACCGCGCGGGGGCTCGCCGACGCCTCGGAGACCTCGGGCGAGGAGGTCGCCCACCTTGCCGCCGCCGCCGAGCAGACCGCCGGCAACGTCCAGACCGTGGCCTCGGCCGCCGAGGAGCTGTCGGCGTCCATCTCCGAGATCGGCCGCCGCGTCGCCCAGTCCTCGGCCATCTCGCGAACCGCCGTCGACGAGGCCCGCAAGGTCGACACCATCGTCCAGGACCTGGCCGGCGCCGCCGAGCGGATCGAGACGGTGGTCGCCATGATCACCGACGTCGCCAGCCAGACCAACCTCTTGGCCTTGAACGCCACCATCGAGGCGGCGCGGGCCGGCGAGGCCGGCAAGGGCTTCGCGGTGGTGGCCGGCGAGGTCAAGAGCCTCGCCAGCCAGACGGCCAAGGCGACCGAGGAAATCTCGGCGCAGATCGCCGGCGTGCAGCGGGCATCCCGCCAGACGGTGGAGGCGATCCGCGGCATCGCCGGCATCATCGGCGAGATCGACGAAATCTCGGGGTCGATCGCGGCGGCGGTGGAGCAGCAGAACGCCGCCACCGCCGAGATCGCCCGCAGCGTCCAGCAGGCGGCGACCGGAACCGGCGAGGTCTCGACGGGGGTCGCCCGGATGTCCGAGGTGGTGACGCGGGTGCGGGGGTCGGCCGGCGACGTGCTGGCCGCCGCCGGCGACCTGACCGGCAATGCCGGCACCTTGTCCGAGGCGGTGGCGGGCTTCCTGTCCCACGTGCGGAGGGCGTGATGGCGCCCGCTTTAGGAATTTGTCCTTGACATTCGGGGTGCGATATGCTTTATCTCAAGCTCTGCGGGCGATCCTTCCGTGAGGACCGCCTCTTTTCAGGCCCTTGCGGAGAACAAACAATGTCCATCGATCCCGCCATCCGCGCCGGCCTCGCGCCCCGGCGCCGCCCCGGCCAACCGTCGGCGACTCTCGACGGCGATTACTTCACCCTCGGGTCCGCCGTCGGCCCCGACCAGCCCAACCGGCGCGAGGACGTCATCAAGGTGGAGACCATCCTCGGCGCCACCGGCGATTACGATATCGAGCGGTTTCAAGGTCCCCTCGGCCATTTCGGCCAACCGCAGGCGAACGCCGTCAGGTCCTGGCAGGAACGGAACGGATACAAGAGCGATGCCACCCTGTTCCGCGACGGCCCCACCATCACCGGCCTGAAGCGGCAGGCCGGCGGCCTGCTGGGCGGCCTTGCGCCGCCGAGCCCGGCCGAGGTCGACCACCACCACCAGCGCCTGGGGCGCGGCGAGCCGGGCATCCTCAACACCCGCCCGGC
>CALABS010000004.1 GCA_937887565.1 uncultured Rhodospirillaceae bacterium
AGTCTCAATCGACGCCAGCAAGGCCGGCTTCAGCGGCCTTCACCGGACGGGTACTTTCCGCCATCGCGCCGTGGATCTCCAACCGCACGCCATCGGTCGCGTCGGCGTCGGGCGTCACCACGATCTTCTCGACCAACTGGCGGATCATCGACGTCGCTTCGTCGCGGATCGTGGGGTCGTTGAGGGCATTGGTGAGGTTGGCGACCTTGCGAGCGTACACCTCGGCGAGGTTGGGCATCAGTTCAACCACGTCATCGGCGCCGGTGGCGAAGCTCGCCAACTCCTCCTCGACCCGCGCCTTTTCCGCCTCGCGCTCGCGCAGACGCTCCATGACCGAAAGCGGCGCGTTGCCCATCTCGACCATGTGCAGGATGTTGCCGATGGCAGCACTGAGTTCGTCCAACCGTTCCCGCAGATGGTCTGACCGGCTCGCGGCCTGACGACGCAGTTCCTTGACCTCGCGCCGGACCTCGGCCTGGAACTGGGCCATCGTCGGAATCTGGCGGCAGGTCTCCCACGCCATCAAGGACATTCCCGGCTGGGAGGTGAAGGAGGAGGTCGCGCTGGCCACCTTCTCCTTCGCCAAGTTCCTGATGTGGAAGGATTTGGTCGAGCGCACCGACCAGCTGAAGCAGAACCCGGTGGTCCGCCACCTGATCGACACCCCGCGCGATCCCTATCCCAGCGCCATCGGCTTCGTCGATCCCCGCTCGCTGGACCGCGATCATGGCCCCGACCAGACCTTCTGCCCGCTGCCAGCGGATTCGTCGCAGCTGTCGGCGGTGATGACCGCCGCGCGGGGCAAGGATTTCGTCCTGATCGGCCCGCCCGGCACCGGTAAGAGCCAGACCATCTCGAACCTGATCGCCCAGTGCCTGGCCGAGCGCAAGACGGTACTGTTCGTCTCCGAGAAGATCGCGGCGCTGGACGTGGTATACCGGCGGCTGCGCGAGGTGGGATTGGGCGATTTCTGCCTGGAGCTCCACTCCAACAAGGCCCGCAAGCTGGACGTCCTGGAACAGTTGCGCCAGGCATGGGACGCCAAGGGCGAGGTGGACGCCGAGGAATGGCGGCGCGAGGCCCAGCGGCTGAAGGCGCTGCGGGATGAGCTGAACACCTATGTGGAGCACCTGCACCGCAAGCACCGCAACGGCCTGACCGCGTTCACGGCCATCGGGCGCATCCTGGGCGGGGCCGACATGCCCCATCTGAAACTGTCCTGGCCGTCGGCCGACGCCCATGACGCGGATGCCTACCGCGACCTGGGCGAACTGGCGGAGCGCCTGGACGTCAACGCCCAGGCGGTGGGCTCGGTCACCGGCAACCCGCTGGCGCCCATCGCCCATGGCGAGTGGTCGCCGCACTGGAGGGATTCCCTGATTAAGTCCGCCGAGGCGGTGCCGCTGGCGGTGCAGGAATTGGAAGCCACCGCCGCCGAGTTCCGCACGGCCACCGGCCTGCCCGATGCGGGCCTGGCGCAACGGACGCGTGACGGGTTTAAGGCCCTGGCCGGCCTGCTGCCCCAGGCCGCCGGGCGCGATTGGCGCTTTGCGCTCAGGCCGGACACCAAGTCTATCGCCATAAGCCTGAGGAACGGGCTCGACCTGTTGGTCCGCCACCGCGCGCTCATGGAGCAACTGGCCGCGCCCTGGCCTGCCGACGTCGCGGCGGCGGTGCGCAAGGGGATCGACCTGCTGAACCGGCACCGGGAGGTCACCGGCCAGTTGTCGGTTCCCTATGCCGACGGCGTGAAGGCTCTGGATGCCGAGCAGCTGAAGGGCGATTGGGACCAGGCGGAGCGGTCGTGGTTCCTGCCCAAGCTCTTGGGCAAGCGCAAGGTGGAGAAGGCACTTGCCACCTTCATCACCCCCGGCCGCAAGCCCGACCTAGCCGCCGACCTCGAGCGGCTGGTGACCCTGCGCCGGACGGAGGCTGAACTGGATGCGCTGGAGGCTCTGATCTCCCGCACCGGCGAGCCGTGGACGAATACCGAGGAAATGGAGGCCGCGCTGCGGTTCCAGTCGGCACTGGCGGCGGCGCGCGAGGTCCAGCCCTGGACCGAGGAGGGATTGTCCGCCGTCGCCGACGGGCGCTGCGGGGCGCAACGACGCGGTCCTGCGAGGATTCGTTTCGGTCCAGCACGAGAACCGCATCCAGGCGTTCAAGGCGCTGGACGACCGCTTCAACCAGCTGACCAAGGCCATGATCCGGGCCAGCCTGTGCTCGGAACTGCCGGACAGGGAGGCGCGCAGCCGTCAGATCATCGTCTTCACCCACGATCTCGTATTCTACGACAAGCTGTGCACTGCGGTAGAGGCCGTCGGCGTGCATCTGGAATTCCACCAGCTGTACTCCCGATCCGACACCAGGACGGCCGGGCATGTGGACCGGGTGCGCAGCAACTGGAATTCGCAGAAGGTCCGCGACCGAATCTCCGACATCACCACCATGATCCAACGTGCCGCCAAGACCTATTCGGATAGTCCGGCGGCCTATGCGATTGAGGCCAAGGGCATTTACGGGCGGATGCGCGATACCTGGGAACGCCTGATCGAAGAGCTGCTTTTCGCCGGTGTCGTCCAAAGGTTCCAGAAGAGCGTCTCGAGCTTGAGACTCAAGTATTTGACCGCGCATCCGAGGGTGATGAGGCGCATCGAGGCGGGCATGACCAAGACATCGACATTCAGCCACGACAATGCGCCCGGTTCGTCCGACCATGTCCCGGACCCGGCCGAGATGAAGGCCGACCTCGATGAGCTGAGTGCCCTTGCCGAACTTCTTCGCAAGCATCAACGCGCCATCGATGACGGAAAGCCGTCGCCGATCGACGGAGGAGGATGAAGCCCACCCAGGGTCAATCCTCCGGGCTCAGTTGGCTCAGGATGGCGGGCCACTCGTCTTGGGGGATTTGCCACGAAGTCAGAAACTCTTGCATCTGGGGTCTGGCTCCAAGAGGCATTGCAGTCTCTCGGCCCTTGCATATGTATGTGCGCGACCGGGTCCGGACATGAGTGGAGCCCTCTTGATCGGTAACCTCAAGGGCCTGCGAGGAAAGCCTGAATTGTGTCCATCCCGGCTGGTCCAGGCGGCCGAAAGCATGGCTCTGACCATCGATCAGAATGATGCGTGAGGGTTTGAGAATAACTAGCGTGCGTCTGTGGGTGCCCATATAGCCATGAGTTTTCCTTTCTTGCGTCAGTTCCCAGATTGCTCAATGTCTATCGGGTCAATTCTCGGTGGTTTCAGGCGGTCGCAACCAAGCATTCCAAGGCCTTAGCCGTATCCCGGCTAAGGCCTTTTCGATTCCAGATACCACATAGCTACCACGCGAGCGCGTACGAACCGCGCTCTGGGTTGCCCGTCCGGGGCGGTGCGGCTACCTTCTTCCCGACCATCCGGGGAAGGCACATGGCGTCCAAGACCACACTCAACGCGAAAAATCTCGAGGTCCTGGGCGCCGAGCGTCTGGCCGAGTTGCTGATCGAGATCACCACCGGCGATGCCGCCGCCAAGCGGCGGCTGCGGCTGGAGCTGACCGGGGCGCAAAGCCCGGCCGAACTGGCGCGCGAGGTGCGCAAGCGGATGGTCACCATTGGCCGCTCGCGCTCCTTCGTCGACTGGCAGGGAGTGCGGGCGCTGGCCGCCGACCTGGACACCCAGCGCCGGGCCATCGTCGAGACGGTGGCCCAGGCCGACGCCAAAGAAGCCTTGGACCTGCTGTGGCGGTTCATGGCCCTGGCAAACTCGGTGTTCGCCCGCTGCGACGACAGCAACGGCACCGTCGGCGGCGTCTTCCGCCAGGCCTGTGCCGATCTGGGGCCGCTTGCCGTGGCGGCGAAACCGCGTCCCGATCTGCTGGCCGACCAGGTCTATGCCGCGCTGGTCGTCAATGATTACGGCCAGTTCGATGGTTTGATCGAAATTCTCTCCCCGGTTCTCGGCCGCGATGGGCTGGAGCATCTGAAGGTCCGCATCAATGATCTGTCCAATCGTCCGGTGCCGCGTCCCGCCGACAAGGACCGGGTCCAGATCGGTTGGGGCAGCGGCGGTCCGCTCTATGCCGACGAGATGGCGGAAAGTTCGCGGCGCAGCACGGTGCGGATGGCGCTGATGGATATCGCCGACGCCCTTGGCGACGTTGATGCCTTCATCGGCCAATACGACGACAGGACCCGCAAGGTGCCGAAGATCGCCGCCGAGATCGCCCGCCGGCTGCTGGCGGCGGGGCGGCTCGACGAAGCCTTGCGCACACTGGATGGGGCCGAGCATGGCAAGCCCTCCTCCTGGAACTGGCCCGACTTCGATTGGGAGGACACCCGCATCGCCGTGCTGGAGGCCCTGGGCCGTGCCGACGATGCCCAGGTGGTGCGCTGGGATTGCTTCCAGCGCTCGCTGTCCGTCCTCCATCTGCGCGACTATCTCAAGCGCCTGCCCGATTTCGACGAATTCGAGGCCGAGGAAAAGGCGCTCGACTATGCCCAATGCGTCAACGACCTGACCCAGGCGCTTTATTTCCTGGTGGCTTGGCCGGCGCTGGACCGGGCGGCGGCCCTGGTGATCCATCGTGCCGCGGAATTGGATGGCGACCAGTACGAAATCCTGCCCCGCGCCGCCGATGCCCTGGCGGCCAAATACCCGCTGGCGGCGACGCTGCTGCTGCGGGCGCTGGTCGACTTCACCCTGACCAAGGCCCGCTCCAGCCGTTACAAGCACGCCGCCCGCCATCTGGGGGAATGCGCCGGCTTGGCTGCGTCCATTGCCGATTTCGGGGTGTTCGAGCCCCACGATGTCTATATTGCCCGTCTGCGGCGGGAGCATGGGCGCAAGGAATCGTTCTGGCGTCTGCTCGGGTGAGGCCAAAGGGCCAAGGGGGGGATGAGAAGGCGTTCATGTCATTCTGGGGTCGATGGTCGCCAGAATGACGTTCTTGATATCAGCGAAACTATCGATCCGCCGGCTAATGCCAAGGCTCAGTAATCAGAACCCACGTGCCCATTGGCGCCATCCGATGGACATGATCTTCCTGAGAGGCTGTTTGAAAAAGGCTTGAGCGCCTGAGGCGGGCGTGATTCAAGCTGTCG
>CALABS010000005.1 GCA_937887565.1 uncultured Rhodospirillaceae bacterium
CAATTACTTCGCTGCTGCCGGCTATGACCGTGACTGAGAGGAAAGTGCTCTAGTTAGATTTCCGCACGTATTCAATATTTTGAATTTTATGAAAAATCCCTCCCCCGCATGGCGGGGGAGGGATGGCGGGCTCACGCGGCCTTGCCCTCGATGGCCTTGGGGGCGGGAGCCTTGGCCTCGATCTTGATCGTGCGCGGCTTCATGGCCTCCGGCACCTCGCGCTTGAGGTCCACGTGCAGCAGGCCGTCGGCCAGCCGGGCGCCCTCGACGCGGATGAAGTCGGCGAGCTCGAAGCGGCGCTCGAACGAGCGGCCGGCGATGCCGCGGTGCAGGTACTGGACCGAGCCGTCGTCCTTGCGGGCGCGGCCGGTGATGGTCAGCGTGTGGTCATGGGCGGTGATGTCGATATCGGCATCGGAGAAGCCGGCCACCGCCATGGTGATCCGGTAGTCGTCCTCGCCCAGCTTCTCGATGTTGTAGGGGGGATAGGCCACGGCGGCGTCATCCAGTCGCTGGGCGGCGTCCAGCATCCGCGACAGGTGGTCGAAGCCGACGGTGGAGCGGAACAGGGGGGAAAGATCGAAGGTACGCATGTCCAGTCCTCCTTCACGAAGCAACCAGAGTGGAAACCGGCGGCGACCGTCCCAGCCAGGGGGCCCGGTTCCGCCGCGAGGCCCCGTATGGCGACCTCGCCACAACGAGATGGGGTGAAATTGGGCACCGTCAAGCGCCGCGCCTCATCCGTTGGTGGGCGTTGACCCGCTACGTCTTCGAGGCCACGTTTGCGATAAAGAGCCTAGTCCGGTACCGGTTTGGTGACGTAGAGTCGAGGGGTCGCCGCCGGGCTGGAGGGCTTCGATGGAGTGTGGAGAGAGGACACCCATGCAGCCGCCTCCGTTTTTCCGCCGGACCTACCACGAGACCATGGATCTCATGATCGAGGCGCGCAATTACATGGCGTTCGTCGAACGCAGGGAGCGCGAGCAGGCCTCGGTCAACACCGGACTGCGGATGTCGTGCGAAGCCATGCGTGTCACGTCCCGTCTCACCCAGGTGATGGCCTGGCTGATGATGCAGCGCGCGGTCGAGGAGGGCGAAATCACGTCCGATCTCGCCCTGGCCGACGAGAATCGACTGTCGGGACAGGATGTCTGCGCCGACGAGAGCCATTTGGCGGACGAGGCGCTGCCGGGGGGGCTGCGAAGCCTGATGGATCGCAGCTATCGGCTCTACATGCGGGTCGCCAGGCTCGAGGAGCAGATGTTGGAAGGGCGTCCTAACTAGCTATTCCTGCCACACCACCTCGAACAGGGTGACCGGGTCGCGGAACCCCTTGAGGCGGCGCTCGCCCACAGGCACGAAGCCGCTGGTCTTGCCGAAGGACAGGTCCTTGACCACCGCCGTGCACAGGATCTGGTCGGTGTTGGTGGCGGCGCAGACGCGGGCGGCCAACTGCACCGTGGTGCCGAACAGGTCGTCCTCCTCCTCGATGGGCTCGCCGGCGTTGAGGCCGATGCGTAGGTGCAGTTCGGCCTCGGGGGCACGCCGGTTGTTGCCTATGACCTGGCGCTGGATGTTGACGGTGGCCTCGACCGCGCTGGCGGCCGAGGCGAAGGACGCCATGATGCCGTCGCCGGTGTGCTTGATTTCCTTGCCGCCGAACTGGGCCAGGGCGCCGCGAACGATGGAGTTGTGGCGGCGCACGATCTCCTGGGCGGCGGCGTCGCCCACCGCCTGGGTCAGGTCGGTCGACCCCACCATGTCGGTGAACATCACGGTGACGATGGACGTCTTCTTGTCGGCGGGCTTGTTCCATTCCCGCATCACGTCCTTGATCTTGCCGTGGGCCGAGGCGTCGCCGGCGAGCAGGTACTCCCCCATGGCGTCGCGTCCGGCCTGCACCACCCCCAGATAGCGCGGCTCCAGCAGGTATTCCGGCAGCTTTTCGTGGAACTTGCGGGCGAGGTCGGCCTTGGTGCCCAGGGTTTCCAGGGCGCTGACGGTCAGCTTGACCTTGCCGGCGTCGTCGATCTTGCGGAACTCGCACAGCGATTCGACCCCGCCCGCCATGTACAGGTGAAGGGCGAACTTGTTGTAGGAATCCAGCACCGGCACGGCCGACTTGACCGCGTTCACGGCGCCGTTGAGGAAGCGGTTGACCGTGGGGCCCTGCGACTCGGCGGTGACCATGCCGGGCGACGGCTCGGAGTCAGGGGCGGCGACGGGGTCAGGGACGGGGGCCGGCTCCTCGCTCACGGCCAGGGCGGCCGCCGCGCGGGCCTTTTCCTCCTCGGCGCGGCGGCGTTCCTCCATCTCCCGCAGCAGATCGTCCGGATCGGGGGTGATCTCGGGCAGGAGCGGATCGTCCTCGGGCATGATCGGCGGCAAGTCGTCGTCGTCGTCCGCCACCTCCTTGGGGGCCTTTTCCACGCCCTCGCCGGTCAGCACCGATTCCATCATCGCCTGGTCGGCCAGCTTGTTCAGCGACTTGCGCAGCTTCTTGTCCATCGGCGGGCGGTTGGCCTGCCAGTGGATGTTGGGCCGCCGCAGGATTGGGATTTCGGTCTGCCGGGGCAGGAAGCGCAACGCCAGCGGCACCGCCACCGTCAGGAAGGTCAGCACGAAGACGGTGAACAGCAGCTGTCCATAGCCTTGGGGGCTGACGTCGATGCGAAATCCCATGTCCCACAGGAACATGATGACGTTGGGGGTGGCCTTGATGGACAGGAACGCGGCGGCCAGGGCCAGGGCGGTGATGGCCAGCAGCCGGCCGAGAAGCTGCCGTGCCTTGGCCGTCTGCCGGGAGCGTTCCGGGTTGCGGGGCGGCGTCGGGTCGAGGTCGAGATCGGGCGGCGGGAGCCGTTCCGCGGGCGGCGAGGACGTCCTGGGCGCGGAACCGCGTGACGCGCCGGCGCGTGGCGCCGGGCGAGAGGACGACGGCCGTGGCGGCGACGGCCGTGGCGGAGAGGGACGGGGCGGGGGCGGCGTCGGCGCCACGCGGGACCGGTCGGCGCCGCCGGCCGGCTTGCCGCCGGTGATGTAGACCTCGGCTTCCTCGAAAAGGTTATCGTCCGTGTAATAGGTCTCGCGAACAACCTTCACGCGAATATTCAGGGTCTGCTCGAGCTCCTTCGCCTCGCTGATGGCGGCCTCGCGCTCCTGACGGGGAAAGCGCGCATGCAGCATCCATCCACGGGACTGCTCGAGGACATAGACCTCGTAGTTCACAATGATCATGGCGCGTTGGTGTCCGTCGCCCCGGTGCCCAGCCGGCGTTTTCCCCAGGATTGTGCTGTACCCGTTTTGGGGGGGGGAAGTCCACCACAAAGGCGGAGGCGGGCGGGGAGAACAGATCAAAAAAGCCGCCGATAACCGGCGGCTCGATGCTTCGGGCGCTGGACAAGACAACGGCGGCCCAGGGCCGCCGTTTGTCCGATTACTTCTTGATACCGAAGCTCGCGAAGCGCTTGTTGAACTTCGCGATCTGACCGCCGGTGTCGACCATGCGATGAACGCCGGTCCAAGCCGGATGCGACTTCGGGTCGATGTCCAGGCGAAGCGTGTCGCCGGCCTTGCCCATGGTCGAGCGGGTCTTGAATTCGGTGCCGTCCGTCATGACCACGGTGATTTCGTGGTAATCGGGATGAATGTCGTTCTTCATGGCGTACCTGCTCCGAAAATCGAAGGCGCCTCTATAACGAAAACGAGGCTGCGGTGCAAGCCTCGCCATCGAAGAAATTGTGAAAAATATGCGGCGGACGTCAAATCCTGGTGCCGCGACCCTGGGAGGCCCCATTCAGGGTGCTTTGGACCGCCGCCAGCAGGTCGTCGCGGCGGAACGGCTTGGGAAGCATGGCCCAGCCGGCCGACAGCCGGCATCCCTCGGCGCGGCCGGGAACGGCCAGGACGGGCGCCCCGGCGGGAGGCGGCTCGATGCCGTCGGCGATGACCAGGTCGACGGGCGTGCTGGCTTGGCGGCGGGCGGCGTCACGGCCGTCGGCGGCCAGTTCCACCTCGTAGCCGGCATCGACCAGCATGTTGCGCAAGGCGTGACGGGCGCGCGGCTCGGTCTCGATGACGAGAATTCGGGTCATGGCATTCCTCCCGTGGCGGTTGTTCGCCGATCCGCCGTTCCCTCCACTATCCCCAACCCCGCGCCCGGGTGCAAACCCTACTTCGCGCCTGCGACTTCCGGGTAAGGGCGCCATGCGCTACGATCCCGCCTTCCCCCCTGCCCAGGAGCCCCCCATGAGCCTCGACGAAAGCCGCTTCGCCACCCTCGCCGACAGTCTGCTCGAGCACCTCGCCGACACGGTGGACGACGTCCTGGGCGACGAGATCGATGCCGAGCTGCGCGGCGGCATCCTGACGTTGACCATCGACTCGGGCGGCCAATACGTCATCAACAAGCACGCGCCCAATCGCGAGATCTGGATGAGCTCGCCGGCCTCGGGCGCCACCCATTTCGGTTACGTGGACGGAGACTGGGTGTCCACCCGCGACCCCAAGGCACGCCTGACCGAGATGCTGGCCACCGAGCTGACGGCCCGGTTCGGGGTCGCGATCACGTTGTGAGGACCGGGCCCTACACCGCCTTGACCAGGACGTGCCGCTTCTTGCCGGCGGTCAGCTTGACGACGCCGTCCTTGAGGTCGGCCAACGACAGCGGCGCCTGGGCGTCCTTGACCGGGGAATCGTTGACCTTGCCGCCGCCCTGCTGGATCAGCCGGCGCGCCTCGCCGTTGGAGGCGGCGAGGCCGGCGCGCACGAACAGGGCGAAGGCGGGGATGCCGGCCTCCAGTTCGGCCATGGGCACCTCCACCGTCGGCAGGTTCTCGGCCAGGGCGCCTTCCTCGAAGGTCTTGCGGGCGGTCTCGGCGGCCTCGGCGGCGGCGGCCTCGCCGCGCGCCAGGCGGGTGACCTCGCCGGCCAGGACCTTCTTGGCGTCGTTGATCTCGGCGCCCTGAAGGGCCTCCAGCCGCGCGATCTCGTCCAGCGGCAGCTCGGTGAACAGGCGCAGGAAGCGGCCGACATCGGCGTCCTCGGTGTTGCGCCAATACTGCCAGAACTCCCAGTTGGACAGCTTCTCCTCGTTCAGCCAGATGGCGCCGTTGGCGCTCTTGCCCATCTTGGCGCCCGAGCTGGTGGTCAGCAGCGGGCTGGTCAAGCCGAACAACTGCGCCTGATGGACGCGGCGGCCCAGCTCGACGCCGTTGACGATGTTGCCCCACTGGTCCGAGCCGCCCATCTGCAGCACGATCTTGTGACGAGCCCACAGTTCGGCGAAGTCGTAGCCCTGGAGGATCATGTAGTTGAATTCCAGGAAGGTCATGGGCTGCTCGCGCTCGAGCCGCAGCTTGACCGAATCGAAGGTCAGCATCCGGTTGATGGTGAAGTGGACGCCGTAGTCGCGCAGGAAATCGATGTAGTTCAACCCGTTCAGCCAGTCGGCGTTGTTGACCATGACGGCGTCGGTGGCGCCGTCGCCGAAGGCCAGGTACTTCCCGAACACCTTCTGGATGCCGGCCATGTTGCGGGCGATGTCGTCGTCGGACAGCATCTTGCGGGAATCGTCGCGTCCGGTGGGGTCGCCGATGCGGGTGGTGGCACCGCCCATCAGGACCACCGGCTTGTTGCCGGTCTTCTGCCACCAGCGCAGCAGCATGATCGGCAACAGCGAGCCCACGTGCAGCGAATCGGCGGTGCAGTCGAAGCCGATATAGGCCGACGCCGGTCCCTCCAGCAGGCGCTTGTCCAGGGCCTCGATGTCGGTGCACTGGTGCAGGAAGCCGCGCTCGGAGACCACGCGGAGGAAATCGGACGTCACGGTGCTCATGGCTGATGCTGTTCGGTTGCTTGCGGAACGGCCGCCCGTTTAGCACAATCGCCGTCCCGTAACAATCGGGCCGCCCAAGACCCAGCCATGACGGAACCCCGCCCATGACCATGCTCGCCCTCGGCCTGATGAGCGGCACCTCGCTGGATGGGGTGGACGCGGCGCTCGCCGTCACCGACGGCGTGGCGGTCGAACGGCTGGGCCACGCGCTGACGGCCCCCTACGGCGACGCCCTTCGCGCGCGTCTGCGCGCCGTGCTGGGTGGCGGGGGCGAGGTGGCCGCCGTCGAGCGCGACATCACCTTGTTCCATGCCGAGGTGGTGCGGCGCCTGCTGGCCGAGGCGGGGGTGGCGGCCGTCGAGGTCGACGTGGTCGGCTTTCACGGTCACACCATCCTGCATCGCCCCGATCAGCGCCGGACCTGGCAGATCGGCGACGGCGCGTTGCTGGCCGGCGAGTTGGGGATTCCGGTCGTCAACGACTTCCGCACCCGGGACGTGGCGGCCGGCGGGCAGGGGGCGCCGCTGGTTCCGGTCTTCCACCGCGCCCTGGCCGCCGGCCTGGCCCGGCCGTTGGCGGTGCTCAACCTGGGCGGGGTCGGCAACGTCACCTGGATCGGCGCCGACGACGAGTTGCTGGCTTTCGACACCGGCCCCGGCAATGCCTTGCTCGACGATTGGGCGCTCGCCCATACCGGCGTGCCGGTGGACGCCGACGGGGCGCTGGCGCGGGCGGGGCGGGTGGACGGCCACGCGGTGGCCGGTTTCACCCAGCACGAGTTCTTCGACCGCCGTCCGCCCAAATCCCTGGATCGCGACGACTTCCGCGCCCATGCCGCCCGGCTGGTGGCCGGCAAGGGCGCCGCCGACGGCGCCGCGACCCTGGCCACCTTCACCGCCCGCGCGGTGGCGCTGGCGGTGCCCCATTTCCCGGCGCCGCCGGCGCGCTGGCTGGTCTGCGGCGGTGGCCGCCACAATCCGGCGGTGATGGCGGCGCTGGCCGCCGAGCTGGCGGTTCCGGTCGATCCGGTGGAGGTGGTGGGCTGGGACGGCGACGCCCTCGAGGCGCAGGCCTTCGCCTATCTGGCGGTGCGCAGCCTGCGCGGGCTGCCGCTGACCTTCCCCGGCACCACCGGCGGGCCGGCTCCGTGCTCGGGTGGCCGCCTCCACCGGCCGGCGGCCCGATTGGGGTGAACACCCGATGGACAGCCGCTTCGGGCGGGGTGTATCATTGCGGATGCACTCTTTTTGGTGGAGGCGCGGCTGTGCGTTCGGTTGTATTGGTAGTTGCCGCCTTGCTCGTTCTTTGTGGGTCCGCGCGGGCGGACCAGGCTTCCGCCATCCAGGCCGTCCGGGCGCAACCGCGGGTCATCGACGCCCTGCTCGACAACGCCGGGAACCTGTATGTCTCGGTGAAGAGCGACCGGGTGGCCTGGGACCAGTTCGCCGCCCATTTGTGCGCGGTGGTCCAGCCGCACCATGCCCGCATCTTCCGCGTCCGGGTGGTGGACGTCACCTCGGTGGCGTTCGGGCAGCCGCCCGGGGCCTGGAAGAAGCTGACCGAGGCCCGCTGCGGAAAGTAGCGTCGAGAAAGAAACGGC
Source organism: uncultured Rhodospirillaceae bacterium (assembly GCA_937887565.1). Classification (GTDB taxonomy): domain Bacteria; phylum Pseudomonadota; class Alphaproteobacteria; order Rhodospirillales; family Magnetospirillaceae; genus CALABS01. The sequence continues at coordinate 7,437 of CALABS010000005.1, forward strand.
GCCCCGTGGGGCGCCGTCGTCGTTTCAGGACATCGCCGCCGCGAGGGCGGGTTCGGGGACCGGCGACGCCGCCGCCGCGCTGGCGGCTTCGTCCAGGTAGCTCTCGACCACCTCGGTCAGCGGCTCGATATGGCTGCCGAAGAAGTGGTTGGCGCCGTCGACGGTGCGGTACTTGACGCGGATGTTGCGCTGGGCCGACAGCTTCGTCGCCAGCTTGGACACCGACGATTCCGGCACCAGGTCGTCGGCGCCGCCATGGACGATGAGGCCCGAGGACGGGCAGGGCGCCAGGAACGAGAAGTCGTAGATGTTGGCCGGCGGGGCCACCGACACGAAGCCGTCGATCTCGGGCCGGCGCATCAGCAGCTGCATGCCGATCCAGGCGCCGAACGAGAAGCCGGCCACCCAGCACGTCGAGGCGTTGGGGTTGTAGGTCTGCATCCAGTCCAGGGCCGAGGCGGCGTCGGACAACTCGCCCTGGCCGTTGTCGAATTTTCCCTGGCTGCGGCCGACGCCGCGGAAATTGAAACGGAGCGTCGAGAAGCCCCGGCGCGCGAACGCATGATAAAGGCCGTAGACCACCTTGTTGTTCATGGTCCCGCCGTGCTGCGGATGCGGATGCAGCAGCAGGGCGATGGGCGCGCTGGGCGACTTGCCATGATGATAGCGGCCCTCAAGGCGGCCGTCGGGTCCATTGAAAATCACTTCGGGCATTGGTCTCACCACAGTCTCATTGGGCGGCGCCACGGGAATATCTGACCCGGGGCGTCGGGGAAAAAACGGCGAAAAGAATTGGCTGAGCCGGTCAAACTTGACTGGCTTGGTCGGGCATCATATATTCACCTTCGGCGCCGGAGCCCCCCTTTGGGCGTGCCCCCCCGTCTGACGGGGTGCCGTTGCGGTGAGGTAGATTAGCATATTGCCAGCTATGGTTTTCAAGACTCTTCGGGAAGATATCGCCTCCATTCGGCAAAGAGACCCCGCGGCCCATTCGTCGCTGGAGGTCATTCTTTGCTATCCCGGACTGCATGCGCTGCTGTTCTACCGGCTCGCCCACTGGTGCTGGGGCCGGGGATTGCGGGTGCTCGGGCGGTTCGTCTCCCATCTGGGCAAGGTGCTGACCGGCATCGAGATCCATCCCGGCGCCACCATCGGCCGCCGCTTCTTCATCGACCACGGCACCGGGGTGGTGATCGGCGAGACGGCGGTGGTCGGTGACGACGTCACCCTCTATCACGGGGTCACCCTGGGCGGCACCTCGCTGCACAAGGGCAAGCGTCATCCCACCCTGGAGGACGGCGTCATCGTCGGCTCGGGGGCCCAGGTCCTGGGTCCGATCACGGTCGGCAACGGGGCGCGCGTCGGCGCCAACGCGGTGGTGCTGACCGACGTGCCGCCCGGCGTCACCATGGTCGGCATCCCCGCCCGCATGGTCATGCGCCGCCCCAAGCCGGCCGAGGCGGAGTTCTGCGCCTACGGACTGCCGGGCGAGGATCTGCCCGACCCGGTGGCGCGCGCCATCGACAGCCTGCGTGGCCAGGTGACGACGCTGCTGGAGCGGGTGGCGGAACTCGAGGGCGAACTGCACGGTCGGGGCAGGGACGAGCCGGCGCGGCTGCCCCGGGTGGTGGCGGACAATGCCGGCGACGACGGAATGGGCGGCGACGAGCCGGCCGACAAGGCGGCCGGCGGCAGCCAGCAATAGCAACAAGGGGCAAGGGGCGAGGCCCCGAACAGGCACGGGAGTACAAGGTCGTGAAACTCAGCACCAAGGGTCGTTACGCCGTGATGGCGATGGTCGATCTGAGCAGCCATTCCAATGGGGCGCCGGTGGCGCTCGCCGACATCGCCGAGCGGCAGGAGATCTCGCTCTCCTACCTCGAGCAGCTGTTCGGCAAGCTTCGCAAGGGCGGTCTGGTCAAGAGCGTTCGCGGTCCGGGCGGCGGCTACCTGCTGGCGCGGCCGGCCAACCAGATGCGCATCTCGGACATCATCCTGGCGGTGGATGAACCCATCCAGACCACCCGTTGCGCGCCGGGCACCCCGGCGGGATGCCACAACAACAAGGGTCGCTGCCTGACCCATGACCTGTGGGAGGAGCTGGGCAACCAGATCTATCTCTACCTGTCGTCGGTGTCGCTGGCCGATGTGTGCGAGCGCCGCATCCTGGGAACCTCGGGCATGTTCCACGGCGGCGGCCAGGGCGGCGCGGTCGCGGCCCAGTAGTCCCCCTCGCCGGAGTGAAGGCACCGTGACCCGGTCGGCCTATCTCGACTACAACGCCGGCGCCCCCATGCGTCCCGAGGCGGTGGCCGCCATGACGGAGGCGCTCGCGACGGGCGGCAACCCGTCGTCGGTGCACGGCGCCGGCCGCGACGCCCGCCGCCGCATGGAGGAGGCCCGCGCCCGGGTCGCCGCCCTGGCGGCGGCCGACCCGTCCGGGGTGGTGTTCGCCTCGGGCGGCACCGAGGCCAACGCCTTGGCGTTGCGCGGCAGCGGTCGCGACCGGGTGCTGGTTTCGGCGGTCGAACACGCCTCGGTGCGCGAGGCGGTGGCGGCCGAGACCATTCCGGTGGGCGGCGACGGCGTCGTCGATCTGGATGCCCTCGACCATCTGCTGGCCGCCGACCCGCGTCCGGCGCTGGTGTCGGTGATGCTGGCCAACAACGAGACCGGCGTGATCCAGCCGGTGGCGCGGGTGGCCGAGATGGCGCGCCGCCACGGCGCCCTGGTCCATTGCGACGCCTGCCAGGCGCCGGGGCGGATTGTGGTGTCGTTGTCGGACCTGGGTGTCGACTTCCTGACAATGTCGGCCCACAAGCTGGGTGGACCGGCGGGAATCGGCGCCCTGGTGCTGGCCGATCCCGACTTCGCCTTGGCACCGATCTTGCTGGGTGGAGGGCAGGAACGCCGTCGGCGGGCCGGCACCGAGAACCTGGCCGGCATCGTCGGGTTCGGTGCGGCGGCGGCCATGGCGGCCGATGACATTGGCTCTGGCGTCGCCATATTAGGGGTGTGTAATTTGCGTGACGACCTCGAGTCCGAGGTCAGGCGTCGGGTTCCCGATGCCGTCGTGGTGGGCGCCGGCGCGCCCCGGATCGGCAACACCGCCTGCCTGGCCCTGCCCGGGGTGGCGGCGCAGATCCAGGTGGCGGCGCTGGACTTGGCCGGGGTGATGGTCAGCGCCGGGGCCGCGTGCTCGTCGGGCAAGGTGGCGGAAAGCCACGTGCTGGCGGCCATGGGCCTGGAGCCGGCGATCGCCGGCTCGGCGGTGAGGGTCAGCCTGGGCTGGGCCAGCCGCCGCGAGGATGTGGATGCCTTCCTGGACGCCTGGACCGAGTTGGCCCGGCGGAAGGGGCTGAGGGTGAACGAAGCGGCGAAGGCCGCGTGAGAAAAGGGATTGATGGAATGACCGCGGTCGACAAGAACAGCAAGACGCACCCGATCTACCTGGACTATCAGGCGACCACCCCCTGCGATCCGCGCGTCGTCGACAAGATGCTGCCGTACTTCACCGAGAAGTTCGGCAACCCGCACTCGCGCAACCACGCCTATGGCTGGGAGGCGGAAGAGGCGGTCGAGGTCGCCCGCGAGCAGATCGCCGACATCATCGGCGCCGACCCCAAGGAGGTCATCTTCACCTCGGGCGCCACCGAGTCCAACAATCTGGCCATCAAGGGCGTCGCGCAGTTCTACCGGGACAAGAAGGACCACGTCGTCACCGTGGTCACCGAGCACAAATGCGTGCTCGACACCTGCCGCCACCTGGAGCAGGAAGGCTTCCGCGTCACCTATCTGCCGGTGCGGGCCAACGGCCTGGTCGACCTGGCCGAACTGGAGGCGGCGGTGACCGACAAGACCGCCGTCGTCTCGGTGATGGGTGTCAACAACGAGATCGGCGTCATCCAGCCGCTGGCCGAGATCGGCGCCATCTGCCGCAAGAAGGGCGCCTTCTTCCACACCGACTGCGCCCAGGCGGTGGGCAAGATCCCGCTCGACGTCAATGCCATGAACATCGACCTGATGTCGATCTCGGGTCACAAGCTCTATGGCCCCAAGGGCATCGGCGCGCTCTACGTCCGCCGCCGCCCGCGCGTGCGGCTGGTGCCGATGATCAATGGCGGCGGCCAGGAGCGCGGCATGCGCTCGGGCACCCTGGCGACGCCGCTGTGCGTCGGCCTGGGCGAGGCCTGCCGGCTGGCCAAGGCCGAGATGGGCGCCGAGGCCGAGCGCCTGCGCATGCTGCGCGACCGCCTGCTGGACGGCGTCCGCGCCCGCCTGCCCGAGGTCTATATCAACGGCGACCTGGAGCAACGCATTCCCGGCAACCTCAACCTGTCCTTCGCCTTCGTCGAGGGCGAGGGGCTGATGATGGGCGTCAAGGACCTGGCGGTGTCGTCGGGCTCGGCCTGCACCTCGGCCTCGCTGGAGCCGTCCTACGTGCTGCGGGCGCTGGGCGTCGACGTGGAGATGGCCCATACCTCGCTGCGGTTCGGCATGGGCCGCTTCACCACCGAGGCCGACATCGACCACGCCATCGACAGCGTGACCAAGGCGGTGGAGCATCTGCGGGCCATGAGCCCGCTGTGGGAGATGCACCAGCAGGGCATCGACCTGAAGTCCATCCAGTGGGCAGAGCATTGATGTCTGTCGTCCGTCATGGCCGGGTTCGACCCGGGGGTGACGGGGAAAGGAACAAGAGTTTAGAATGATTCCGGCTTTGGCCCGGAATGTTTGGAGGATGACATGGCTTACAGCGACAAGGTCGTCGACCACTACGAGAACCCGCGCAACGTGGGCACCCTGGACAAGGACGCCCAGGACGTCGGCACCGGCCTGGTGGGCGCGCCCGCCTGCGGCGACGTCATGAAGCTTCAGATCAAGGTGAGTGCCGAGGGCATCATCGAGGACGCCAAGTTCAAGACCTTCGGTTGCGGCTCGGCCATCGCCTCGTCGTCGCTGGTGACCGAGTGGGTCAAGGGCAAGACGCTGGACGAGGCCGCCCAGATCAAGAACACCGAGATCGCCCAGGAACTGGCCCTGCCGCCGGTCAAGATCCACTGTTCGGTGCTGGCCGAGGATGCTATCAAGGCCGCCATCGCCGATTACAAGAAGAAGTCCGGCACCGGCGAGCCCGAAGCGGCGGCCGAGTAGGGCACAGGAAGAGAGGACCACGCATGGAACGCAACGCGCCGCTGACCATCACCGATTCCGCCGCCGAGCGGGTCAAGGCCCTGCTCGCCGGCCGCGGCAAGCCGTCCGCCGGCATCCGCATCGGCGTGCGCGCCAAGGGCTGCTCGGGGATGTCCTATACCCTGGAATTCGCCGACGAGCGGACCCCCTTCGACGAGGTCGTCGAGGACAAGGGGGTCACCGTGCTCATCGATCCCAAGGCGACCATGTTCATCCTCGGCACCGAGATGGACTACGTCGAGGAGAAGATGCAGACGGGCTTCGTGTTCCGGAACCCCAACGAGAAAGGCCGCTGCGGCTGTGGCGAGTCCTTCCACGTCTGATCCTGTGTCCTTCGGGGGAACCATGACCGCGCAAGCCGCCGCCGTCTCGCCATGCTGGTCCTGCAAGGGGCCGGTGGCCTCGCGGGCGCTGTTCTGTTCGGTGTGCGGCGCCGTGCAGGGGCCGGGCGCCGTCGATCACTTCTCGCGCCTGGGCCTTCGGCCGACCTTCGACCTGGATATGGACGAGCTGGAGCGCCAGTATTTCGGCTTCCAGCGCCGCCTGCATCCTGACCGTTTCGCCGGCAAGTCGCCCAGGGAACGGGCATTGTCGCAAAGCCAGGCCACCGCGCTGAACGAGGCCTACGAGACGCTGAAGGACCCGCTGAAGCGCGCCGCCTACCTGCTCAGGCTGCTGGGACGCGAGGTCGACCTCACCGCCTGCGGCACCATCAACGACCCCGAATTGCTGATGGAGCAGATGGAGAAGCGCGAGGCCATCGCCGAGGCCGAAAGCGTCGAGGCCATCACCAGGCTGTCGGCCGCCGCCGACGCCGACGTGCTGGCCGATGTCTGCCACGTCTCCGCCGCCTTCAACGCCGGCGACCTGGACGAGGCGGCGCGCCTGACCATGCGCCTCAAATACCTCACCAAGCTGGCCGAGGAGGCCCGCGCCAGGAAGGCCCGCATGACGCGGGCGCTGCCGTAAGGGTAAGAACAATCGCCGTCATGCCCGGACCTGGTCTGGGCATTCCCGTGGAGCTGTCCGGCGCCGTGCTGCCCGCGCCACGCGGATGGCCGTGACAAGCACGGCGATGACGGTCTGGTGGAATGAAAGGAAGAGCGATGTCCGACACGATCCTGCTGCAGATTCACGAGCCGGGGGAGACCCCCGCGCCGCACGAATCCGAGCGCGGTCTGGCGGTGGGCATCGATCTGGGCACCACCAATTCGGTGGTGGCGCTGGCCCGCGACGGCAAGGCCGAGGTGCTGCGTGGCCCCGACGGCGACGGGCTGGTTCCGTCGGTCGTCTTCTATGCCGACGACGGTTCCGTCACCGTCGGCCGCCAGGCCCGCGAGGCGATCCTGGAGACCCCCGATCATGTGGTCAGTTCCATCAAGCGGCTGATGGGCCGCGGGCTGGAGGACGTCAAGACGGTGGCCGGCACGCTGCCCTACAAGGTCGAGGTGGCGCCGGAAGGCGGCATGGTGCGCCTCGACGTCGCCGGCCGGGTGATGACGCCGGTGGAAATCTCCGCCGACATCCTGCGCGCCATCAAGGCCCGCGCCGAGGAGGCCCAGGGCAAGGCGGTGGACCGCGCCGTGGTCACCGTGCCGGCCTATTTCGACGATGCCGCCCGCTCCGCCACCAAGGACGCCGCCCGTCTCGCCGGCCTCGAGGTGTTGCGGCTGGTCAACGAACCCACCGCCGCCGCGCTGGCCTACGGCCTCGACACCTCGGTCGAGGGCCTTTACGCCGTCTACGACCTCGGCGGCGGCACCTTCGACATCTCCATCCTGAAGATGGAAAAGGGGGTGTTCCAGGTGAAGGCCACGGGTGGTGACGCCGCGTTGGGCGGCGACGACGTCGACCACGCCATCGCCGAGTATTTCCTGGCCGAGCGCGGCGCCGCGCTGGGCGAGCAGGCCATCTCGCCGGGCGAGGTCAAGCAGGCCCTGATGACCGCCCGCGTCGCCAAGGAATGCCTGACCGCCCGGGTCGACGGCGAGTGGCGCATCGAGGTCGACGGCAAGGGGTCGCTGCACCCCCTCGACCGCGACACCCTGGAACGGCTGGCATCGCCCTTCGTGGACCGCACCATCGAGATCTGCCGCGCCGTCGGCGCCGACGCCGGCATCGAGATTTCCGACATCCACGGCGTGGTGCTGGTGGGCGGCTCGACCCGCATGCCGCTGGTCCGCCGCCGGGTGGCCGAGTTCTTCGGCCGCCAGCCGCTGTCCAACATCAATCCCGACGAGGTGGTGGCAGTCGGCGCCGCGCTGCAGGCCGAGGCGCTGACGGTGGGGTCCGACACCCTGCTGCTGGACGTCACCCCGCTGTCCCTGGGCATCGAGACCATGGGCGGCATCGTCGAGAAGGTGATCCCGCGCAACACCCCCATCCCGGTGGCCATGGCGCAGGAATTCACCACCTACCAGGACGGCCAGTCGGCGATGTCCATCCACGTAGTCCAGGGCGAGCGCGAGATGGTGGACCAGAACCGCTCGCTGGCCCGCTTCGTCCTGCGCGGCATTCCGGCCATGACCGCCGGCGCCGCCCGCATCCGGGTGACCTTCCAGGTGGATGCCGACGGCCTGCTGACGGTGTCGGCGCAGGAGATGACCACCGGCGTCGAGCAGCATGTGGCGGTCAAGCCGTCCTACGGCCTGACCGAGGACGAGATGGCCGACATGCTGCGCTCGGCGCTGGAGCACGGCCGCGACGACATGGCCCAGCGCATCCTCGCCGAGTCGGTGGTCGAGGCCAATCGCTCGGTGCTGGCGGTGCGCGCGGCGCTGAAAGTTGACTCGGACCTCTTGTCGGATGACGAGCGACAGGCTATCGATGCGGCCATCGAGCGTGTCGAGGCCGCCACCCGGGGAACCGACCGGGACGCGGTCACCGCCGCCGTCGAGGCCCTGGAGGCCGCCACCAAGTCCTTCGCCGAGAAGCGGATGGACCGGGGCATCCGCCAGGCCCTGTCCGGCGTCAGCGTCGATGCGCTCGGGAACGCCCTGGGGGGCGACGAGCAGTCGCAGGAAAGATAGGAAGGCCTGAAATGCCCAAGATGACGTTCATCCAGCCGGACGGCACCCGTATCGAGGTCGAGGCGCCCGAGGGGCTGTCGGTGCTCGAGGTCGCGCACCGCAACAAGATCGACCTGGAGGGCGCCTGCGAGGGCTCGCTGGCCTGCTCGACCTGCCACATCGTCGTGGCGCCGGAATGGTACGACAAGCTGACCCCGGCCTCGGATGACGAGGAGGACATGCTGGACCTGGCCTTCGGCCTGACCAGCACCTCGCGCCTGGGCTGCCAGATCATCATGAACAAGGACCTGGACGGCCTGACCGTGACCCTGCCGGCCGCCACCCGCAACATGATGGTCGACAAGAAGTGACGGGCGCCGAGCCCGTCATCCCTCGCTTCCGCCCGGGGTGACAGGAGCACAACCATGAAGTGGACCGATGTCCGCGACATCGCCATCGCGCTCGAGGACGCCCATCCCGACGCGGACAACGTCAACCTGCGCTTCACCGACCTGCACCGCTGGGTCTGCGAGCTGGAGGGGTTCGACGACGACCCCCAGAAATCCAATGAAAAGGTCCTGGAAGCCATCCAGATGGCCTGGATCGACGAGCGGGATTAGGCCGCGCCAGCCGTGCTGAACGCCCTGCCTCCGTGGGACGTGGCGGCCCTGGCCGGCTTCGCCGGGCTGTGGGTGGGCTACACCCTGCTGGCCGATCACCGCACCCTGCTGGGGCGATCGCTGTCGGGGGTGATGGCCCGTCATCGCGTCCTGTGGCTGCGCGCCATGTGCGACCGCGACAACCGCATCGGCGACAGCAGCCTGATGGCCAACCTGATGCGCAGCGTGTCGTTCTTCGCCTCGGCGACGGTGCTGATCCTGGGGGGCGTGTTCGCGCTGCTGGCGGCGGGAGAGAGCGCCTATCAAGTGTTCCGCTCGCTGCCCCTGGCCGAGGCCTCGGGCCTGGGGGCCTTCGAGACCAAGGTCGTCCTCCTGGCCATGGTGTTCGTCTACGCCTTCTTCCAAATCACCTGGTCGCTGCGGCAGTTCAACTACTGTTGCATCCTCATCGGCTCGGCGCCGCCGCCGTCCTCCGCCGACGAGGTCAAGGACGCCTACGCGGCGCGGGCCGCCCGCCTGCAGGGGCTGGCCGCCAACAGCTTCAACCGGGGCCTGCGCGCCTATTATTTCGCCCTGGCCATGCTGGCGTGGTTCGCCGGGCCGTGGGCCTTCCTGGCCGCCACGGCGGCGGTGGTGGCGGTGCTCTACCGCCGCGAGTTCCGCTCCAAGACCCTGAGAGTGCTGGCGGGCGGCCTCGGGTGATCCGTCGAACGTGCCGCGCGCCGTGTGCGTTTCATCCATCGCAGGTTGATAGATGACCCGTCGTCATTCTTACCCCCGCGTTCATCATATTCTATATTAGTGAATATCGAATATGCGTGGAGGGCGGTGTCATGCTTGCCAACCTGTCCATCTCCAAGAAAATCCTGGTGGTGATTCTCCTCCTCGGCCTCGTCGCGGCGGGCGTGGCCGCCTTGGGGGTGACCGGCCTGTCGTCGGTGACCAGCGATGCCGGCGAGATCGGCGAGACCGCCAACGAAATCCGGGTGGCTGCGCGCCTCAACGAGAACGTGGTCGAGCTCAATCGTGCCGAGTACTGGGCCGCCACCGACGCCCAGGCCCTTGGCGCCATCGCCGAGAACGTGCGCGACGTGCGGGCCAGGATGGAGGATCGTCTGCGCCGCCTCAAGGAGCACGCCGGCGTCAATCAGATGCGAATGCTGCAGGAGATCGACACCGCCTACGCGACCTACGCCAAGTCGCTCCAGGACTCGCTGAGGCTGGCCGAGAAGCACCGGGACAGCATGGAAATGGATGCCGCTCGCGCCGAGATCATGACGCAGGTCAAGGTCAGCCGTGCCAATGCCCGCGTGCTGCGTGACAAGGTCAACGAATACGTGACCTATACCGACACCAAGAGCGACGCGATCCAGAAAGAGGCCGGCGAGAACGCCTCGTTCCTGTCGCGCCTGATGATCGGTGGCGCCACCGCCGGCATCCTCGTGGGCCTTGTCCTCGGCGTCCTGTTGTCCCGGTTCGGCATCGTCGCCCCCATCGTCCGGGTCGTCGCGGTGCTGCGCGAACTGGCCAACGGCCGCCTGGAGGTGGAGATCGTCGGCGACAAGCGCGGCGACGAGGTCGGCGACATCGCGCGCACCGCCCTGGTATTCCGCGACAACGCCCGCGAGGCCGAACGCCTGCGCGCCGAACAGGCTGCCGCCGAAGAGCGCGCCGAGGCCGAGAAGAAGCGGATGATGCACGAACTGGCCGACCGTTTCGAGGCCCGGGTCAAGGACCTGATCGTCGGCGTGTCGTCGGCCGCCTCCGAGCTTCAGGCCACCTCGCAACAACTCTCGGCCACCGCCGAGGAGACCAGCCGCCAGGCGTCGGCGGTGTCGGCGGCGTCCGAGCAGACCTCGGCCAATGTGCAGACGGTGGCCTCGGCCACCGAGGAACTGTCCGCTTCCATCGGCGAGATCACCCGCCAGATCAACGACGCCGCCACCCGCACCAAGGTGGTGGCCGAGGATGCCGGCCGGACCGACCAGGCCGTCAACCAGTTGGCATCCACCGCCACCCGTATCGGCGAGATCGTCGCCCTGATCAACGACATCGCCAGCCAGACCAACCTGCTGGCGCTCAACGCCACCATCGAGGCGGCACGGGCCGGCGAGGCCGGCAAGGGCTTCGCGGTGGTCGCCAACGAGGTCAAGAGCCTGGCCAACCAGACCGCCAAGGCCACCGACGAGATCGGCTCGCAGGTCGCCACCATCCAGCAGGCGGTGGATGAGGCGGTGCGGGCGGTCGGCAAGATCGTCGGCGCGGTGGGCGACGTGGACAAGATCACCGCCACCATCGCCGCCTCGGCCGAGCAGCAGTCGGCCGCCACCAACGAGATCTCGCGCAATGTCGGCGAGGCCGCCTCCGGCGCCCAGGAGGTCAGCGGCAACATCGTCGGCGTCATGCGGGCGTCGGAGGAGACCGGCGCCGCCTCGGGGGTGGTTCTGGAATCCGCCAGTGAACTGGCGCGCCAGTCGGCCAGCCTGTCGCAGGAGGTGTCGTCCTTCCTGTCCGAGGTGCGGGCGGCCTGAGGCGGCCCTCGCCGCTGTTGCATCCTCGCCCCCGCTCCGCATATACGGGGCCATGGTCACTCACTCCCATGGCCCCGGGCAGGGGCTTCCCCGCGGCAGCCGCATCGTCGTCGCCATGTCCGGAGGCGTCGATTCCTCCGCAACCGCCGCCCTGCTGGTCGAACAGGGGTACGACGTGGTGGGCGTCACCCTGCAGCTCTACGATCACGGCGCCGCCACCTGCCGCACCAACACCTGCTGTGCCGGCAAGGACATCCACGACGCCCGGGCCGTCGCCGACGCCCTGGGCATCCCGCACTACGTGCTGGATATGGAGGCGGTGTTCAGGGCCGACGTGATCGAGGCCTTCGCCGGGTCCTACGCCCGTGGCGAGACCCCGATCCCCTGCGTGCTGTGCAATCAGACGGTCAAGTTCCGCGACCTGGCGGCGGCGGCCCGCGACCTGGGCGCCGACGCCCTGGCCACCGGTCACTATGTGCGCCGCGAGGACGGCGAGGCGGGGCCGGTGATGCTGCGCGGCGTCGATCCGACCCGCGACCAGAGCTATTTCCTGTTCGCCACCACCCGCGAGCAACTGGCATTCCTGCGCTTCCCCCTCGGCGGCATCGCCGGCAAGGCCGAGACGCGGGCCATCGCCGCCCGCCACCGACTGCCGGTGGCCGCCAAGCGCGACAGCCAGGACATCTGCTTCGTCCCCGACGGAGACTACGCGGCGGTGGTCGGCCGCTTGCGGCCCGGGGCCGCCGAACCGGGCGACATCGTCGATCTCGACGGGCGGGTGCTGGGCGGGCATCGCGGCGTCATCCACTACACCATCGGCCAGCGCAAGGGCCTCGGCATCGGCGGTGCCGGCGCCGCCCTCTATGTTGTGCGCCTTGAGCCCGAGGCCGGCCGGGTGGTGGTCGGCCCCCGCGAGGCGCTGGCGCGCTCGCAGGTTCGGCTGCGCGGCGTCAACTGGCTGGGCGACGACGACGAGCGCGAGGCGCGGGTGGCGGTCAAGGTGCGGTCCACCCGGCCGCCGGCGGCGGCCACCCTGCGGCGCCTCGACGGCGGCGAGGCCGAGGTGTGCCTGGACCGGGCCGAGGAGGGGGTGGCGCCCGGCCAGGCCTGCGTCTTCTATCGCGGCGAGCGCGTGCTCGGCGGCGGCTGGATTTCCTCCACCGGCGGATAGGGCTTCAGCGCGGCCGCAGGGCCGGGTGGCGCATCCACGACAGCGAGCGTGCCTGCCGCGCCGCCTCGCCCCACAGGCGCAGGGCCGGCGGCTCGACGGCCAGACCGGCGCAGGACCAGCCGTCCTCGTCGACACGGCCGTCCTTGACGAGGCCGAGCCGCGACGACGCGACCACCAGATCGGGTTGCCAGCCCGCCAGCATGCGTCCCAGACCCTGGCGGGGGCGGCCAGCGTCACCGCCCGGCCGGCGGCGCCGATCTCCGCCGCCATGCGATCCAGCCGGCGGGACACCACCACGGCGAGGCGGGCGTGGACCTCGGACGGGGTCAGCGGCGAGAAGCCGTCGTCGAGGCCCGTTCCCCAGTCCATCACATGGGCGAGGGCGAGGCGGGCGCCGTCCGCCGACGCCAGCTCCCAGGCCCGCCGGGCGACGAAGGCGCCGCCGGCGTCCAATTCCACCACGGCCATCACGCGGTGGCGCGGCGGCGAGCTCATTCGGCCGCCTGTTCCCGGGGCTGGGCGGCGCATTCCAGGAACACCCGCTTCTCGCAGGTGGCGCAGATGTCGCGGCTCAGCCGGCCGAAGATGGTCTTCAGCGCCAGGGTCTTGGACTGGAAGATGTTGTCCTCGCCGATGTCCTCGATATAGCCGCCCCGGCGCAGGGGCTCGCAGACGCCCTCCTTGACGCCGACCAGATAGAGGCCGCCGCCCCCCGCCCGGAAGCGCTTGGCCTCCTGCGCCAACGCCTCGGCGCCGGCGATGTCGATGAAGTTCACGCCCGACATCACGATCATCAGATGGGTCTGGCTGGGCGACATGCGCTCGAAGGTCCGCAGCGTCTCCTGAAGGTAGTTCACCGCTCCGAAGAACAAGGAGCCGTCGATCCGGATGATCCGCATCTGCGGGCATTCCGGCAGATGGGCGTCGGTGGTGAACACGCGGCGCTCGCTGGCCGGGTCGGGGACCCGCACCAGGATGCGCGGCTGCGAGGTGCGGCGCAGATAGAGGAACAGCGACAGCATCACGCCGGCGAAGATGGCCAGCTCCAGCTCCAGGAACAGCGTCGCCAGGAAGGTCACCGCCAGCACGGCGGTCTCGGCCTTGCTGGTCTTGACGATCTGGTGGATGTGGTGCTGGTCGATCAGACCGTAGCCGACCAGGAACAGCACGCCGGCCATGGCCGCGTTGGGCAGGTAGGCGGCATAGGGCGCCACCAGCAGCACCACCACCGCCAGCAGAACGCCGGCCATGATCGCCGCCAGCGGCGTCTTGGCGCCGGCCTCGTAGTTGACGCCGGAACGGTTGAACGACCCGGTGGCGACATAGGCCGAGAAGAACGATCCGGCGAGATTGGACAGGCCCTGGCCGATGAATTCCTGGTTGCTGTCGATGTGCTGGCCGCTGCGCACCGCCATGGCCCGCGAGATGGACAGGGCCTCGGTCAGCGCGAACAGCGTCACCGCCACCGCCGCCGGCGCGAGGTCGCGCCACACCGCCGGATCGAAGCTGGGCATGGACAGCGGCGGCAGGCTGCTGGGCAGCGCGCCGACGGTGGCGATGCCGGCGTCGAAGAAGGCGTTGAGGACCACCGACAGCAGGCTGCCGGCCAGGATGGCGACGATCATGTAGGGAATCTTGGGCAGGAGCTTGCGCACCAGGATGCCGGTCGCCAGGGTCGTGATGCCCACCGCCGCCACCGGCCACTGGATGTCGGCCAGATGGGTGAAGAAGTATTGCAGGATCTCGTGCAGGGGCGTGCCGCGCGGAATGGACAGGCCAAAGAAATTCTTGATCTGGTTGCCGGCGATCAGCAGGCCGGCGCCGGCGGTGAAGCCGATCACCACCGAATGGGAGATGAAGTTGACCAGGGCGCCGAGGCGGAAGAACCCCATGGTCAGCTCCAACAGGCCGACCATCAGCGCCAGGGTCAGGGCCAGCTCGACATAATGGGTGCTTCCCGGCTCGGCGAGGGCGCTCAGCGACGAGAACAGCACCAGCGAGGCGGCGGTGGTCGGACCCGACACCAGATGCCACGACGACCCGAACAACGCCGCCACGATGGCCGGGATGATGCCGGCGTAAAGGCCGTATTCCGGCGGCATGCCGGCGATGGTGGCGAAGGCCACGCCCTGGGGCAGCACCACCACGGCGCCGGTCAGGCCGGCGGTCATGTCGGCGGACAGCGTCTTGCCGTTGATGCGGGGAAGCCACTCGAGAAAGGGAAACAGGCGCGCGAGCCACGCTGCGTGGCCCGGCGCGGGGAGACGCAACAGCATCCGTCCTCCGGCGACAGGGGTGTCGGTTTTGTCCAGGGTAGGCCCGGGCAACCCTCGGATCATACTCGGTAATGTACGTATTAGAGTCTTCTAAATTTGTTCCTCTGTTCCGTCATAATGGCATACCATGCGGACCAGATCGGCCAGGGTGCGGGCGCCGGTCTTCTCCATGACGTGGGCGCGATGGACCTCGACGGTGCGCGGGCTGATGCCCAGCCGGTCGGCCACCACCTTGTTGGGATGGCCGGCCACCAGCAGCAGCATCACCTCGCGTTCGCGGGTGCTCAGCGACGACAGCCGCGACGACACGCTGGGGCCGCCCGGCCGGCCGATCTCGTCGTCGCGCATGATCAGCGCCGAGCGGATGCTGGCCAGCAGGATCTCGTCGCGGAACGGCTTTTCGATGAAGTCGACGGCGCCGGCCTTGAGCGCCGCCACCGCCATGGCGACGTCGGCATGGGCGGTGATGATGACCACCGGCAGCCTGAGGCCGCGCAGAGCGATCTCCTTCTGCAACTCGATGCCGCTCATGCCCGGCATGCGGACGTCGGCGACCACGCAGCCCCGCCACGACGGCTGCACCACGTCGAGGAACTCCAGCGCCGAGGCGAAGGTCCGCACCGGATATCCGGCCGTTTCCAGCAGGATGGCCAGGGAATCGCGGACGTCCTCGGCGTCGTCGACCACGAAGATCGGGGTGTCAGGCATCGGTCAGTTCCTCTTCGGCCAGGGGCAGGCTGAACCGGAAGGCCATGCCGCCCGCCGGTCCCGGTTCGGCCCACAGCCGCCCGCCGTTGGTCTCCAGTATGCTCTTGCTGATGGACAGGCCAAGGCCCATTCCGACATCCTTGGTGGTCACGAACGGTTCGAACAGGCGGGCGGCGACGGCGTCGTCGAGGCCGGGACCGTCGTCGGCGACGGTGACCTCCAGCCCCTCGTCGCCCATGCGGGCGGAAATGGCGACGGTCCCGCCGGTCCCCGAGGCGGCGATGGCCTGGATGGCGTTGCGGGTCAGGTTGACCAGGACCTGCACCACCTGGGTGCGGTCGGCGAGGGCCGGCGGCAGGCCGGCCAGACCGCCGGCGTGGAGGACGACGCCGGCGTCGTTGGCCTCGGCCGAGACCAGCCTCAGGGCGTCCTCGACCACCTCGGCCACCGTCATGCGGACGCGGCGCACATCGCCCTTGCGCATGAAGTCGCGCAATCCGTGGATGATCTCGCCGGCCCGCTCGATGCGGTCGATCCCCTTGGACAGCACCTCGCCGGCCCGTTCCACCTCGGCGGGACCGGCGCGCAGGATGCGCAGGGCGGCCTGGGCGTAGTTCATGGCGGCGGTCAGCGGCTGGTTCAGCTCGTGGGCCAGGGCCGAGGCCATTTCCCAGCCGACGTTGAGGCGCTGCACATGGGCCAGCTCGGTCTGCCGCGCCATCATGTGGGAGTGGGCGGTCTGGCGTTCGCTCACCATGGCCCCCAGCAGCAGGCTGGTCACCGCCAGCGCGAACAGCCGGATCTGGAGCTCGATCACGGCATGGTCCTCGTGGCCGTGGATCCAGTCGGTCGTCAGCGGCGCGGCGAAGGTGGCGGCAAGGGCGAGGGTGGCGCCGTGCTGGCCGTGGCGGGTGGTGATCCAGGCCAGCGGCAGGAACATGAGATAGAAGAAATGGGTCTCGGCGTTGGCGAAACGCCCGAACACCTCGTAGCCGATCACCGCCAGCGCCGCCGCCTGGAGCAGCACTTCCACCGACGGCAGCCGCCACAGCCACCGCCACCGCCAGCGCCGGAAGTCGTGAACCACCATGGCCGGCCCGACCAGGACAAGGGCGACGATGGTGGACAGCGACACGCGCACTGCCAGCAGCGCCGCCGCGCCGGGCTGGGCGGCGGCGCCGGCCAGGGCGACCAGGGCATGGGCGACGCCGATACCGGCCGCCGTGGCGGCGGTCAGGCCGAAGAACGTCATCACCGTGCGCAGTCGGTTGAGGTCGGGGGCGGCGGCGGCGTTGCGCAAGGCGAGGCCGGCGCCGATGGGAATGGCCGCCTCGACCACGCGCAGCAGCAGGGCGTCGGCGCTGCCGCCGTGCAAGAGCTGGGCGGCGAACGGCGCCGCCAGCGCCAGCCACGACCACGCCAGCCCCTTGCGGGCCACCAGGCCGAAGGCCAGGGCGGCGGCGGCGCTCCACGGCGCGTAGGGGATGTCGTCGTCGAAATGGGGCCGCGCCAGCCCGGCCAGGACCATCACCACCGCCGTGTAGGCGGCGGCCACCGCAATCCGCCGCAAGGTGATCGAGCCCCGGTCCATCCGCCAATCCTAATGCACGCGGGCCATCGGCGGAAGATCGCGCCGGGGGGGGGAGGGCGGAGCGGCGGGAAACTTGACCAAGGTCACGGCCGGCGGGCGGGCGGCCGGTAAAGTCCCCGCCATGGTCTGTCCACACCGCCCCGGACGGCCGGCGCCCCACGTCGGTCCGGCGCCTTGTCCCAGTTGCCCGCTGATGGCCGCCACCCGGCGGGCGCCGTCGGCGTCTTGGCCCGCCATCGGCTGCGCGGCCGGAATGATGCGGTTGCGGCGGAACGCCATCCTCTGCCGCGAGGGAGCCCCCCTCGACGGCGTCTCCTATCTGGTCACCGGCGCGGCGGTGGTCCGCAAGGCCGATATCCGCGGACGGGCGGTGGCGGTCCAACTGGCGACATCCGGAGCCATTTTCGGCTTCCGCGACATGGTCGCCGACTCCGCCACTCATTCGGTGACGGTTCAGTGCGCCGTCGACAGCCTGGTCTGCCGGCTGCCGCTGGCGGTCGCCGCGCAGGCGTTCGCCGGCGACCGCGGGCTGGAGCGGCTGTTCATGGACCGGCTCGCCCGGGAGCTGAACGGCATGCAGGACCGGGCCCTGCAGATGGTCAGCCTGAAGGTTCGCGACCGACTGCTGGTGCTGATCGAGGGCATTGCGACCGCCTTCGGGGCTCCCGCCGAGGGTGGTGCCTGGGTGGTCGGTGTCCCGGTCAGCCGGATCGACCTGGCCGCCCTTGCCGGCATGACGCCGGAAAGCCTGTCTCGGTGCATCCGCGAACTCGAGGATGCGGGGCTGGCGCACTTCTCTCGCCATCGGGTGGTGCTGCCGTCGCGCGACCGGGTGCGCGCGATCCTCGAGTCCCTGGGGGTCGAGGCATGAACGCGATCGGCGGGGCTTGCGTCGTCACCTGCCGGAATTGCGGCATCGTTCCGGAGGCGGAGTGGGAGTGCGTGCCGGCATCGGTGATCGAGGCGTTGAACGGCCGCAAGTGCATCCGATCGGTCCCCAAGGGAAGCTTCCTGTTCCACGAGGGCGACGAGGTGTCCACCCTCTACCGGCTGCTGTCCGGGCTGGTTCTGCTCCGCAAGGTCGACGGGCTGGGCAATTCGGTCGTCACCCGCTTGCTGGCGCCCCGCGCCACCATTGGCTTCCGGACCTTTCTCGACAGCCAGCGGCACCATGTCTCGGCCCAATGCGCCTCCGACGTGGTGATCTGCTGCATCCCCGCCGGCGTCGCCGACCTGGCGTTCCTGCACAACCGGGCCCTGGAGCGGGTGTTCGCCCGCCACGTCGCCGAGGATCTGAGCCATGCCGAGGCGCAGGTGATGACCTGGGCGGCGCTGTCGGTGCGCGACCGCATTCTCGCGATGATCGACGATCTGGCCGGCGGCCTGGGTGCCACCTGGGAGGACGGGCGGCAGGTGGTGCCGCTTCCCGTCACCCGGACTGACTTCGCCGGCATGGCGGGAATAGCCCGCGAGACGCTGTCGCGGACCATTCGCGCGCTGCGGGACGAAGGGATGGCCCTGTTCGAGGTCGATCGGATCGTGCTGCCCGATCCGGCGCGGTTCCGGGCGGCCATGACCGCCATCCGACGGGATCGGGCCTGAGCCGGCCTCAGTCGGCCAGCCACTTCTCGATGGCGGCCGGTGTCGGCATGCCGCCGGCATGAACCACCTTGCCGTCGATCACCACGCCCGGCGTGCTCATCACGCCATAGCCCATGATGGCCGCCATGTCGGTGACCTTTTCCAGGCTGATGGCGGCGCCGAGGGCCTTGGCCTTGTCGTCGATCATCCGCATCACGGTGTCGCAGTTGCCGCAACAGCCGCCCAGGACCTTGATCTCCTTCATGCGTTTCCTCACGAGTACAGAGCGTTGAACAGGTAACCCACCGCCACGAAGGCGGCGAACAGGATGGCCACGAAGGTGGCGATCAGGGGCGCCTTGATGACCTTCTTGAGCATGATGATCTCGGGCAGCGACAAGGCGGCGATGCTCATCATCAGCGCCAGTACGGTGCCGACCGGCACCCCCTTGCCCAGCAGCGCCTCGGCGACCGGGATGACGCCGGTGGCGTTGGAGTAGAGCGGAATGCCGGCCAGGACGGCCAGCGGCACCGCCAGCGGGTTGTCGGACCCGGCGTGCTCGATGAGGAAGTCGCGCGGCACGTAGCCGTGCAGGGCGGCGCCGATGGCGATGCCGCCCAGCACGTAGGGCCACAGGCGGCCGACGATCTCGCGGACCTGCCGCCAGGCGAATTCCAGGCGCTCCGGCAGCGTCGACGGGCCGGCGGCCAGGTGCACCTCGCCCATGCGGATCTTCCAGACATAGTCCTCGACCCAGCCCTCGAGGCGCAGACGGTCGATGACGATGCCGCCGGCCAGCCCGACCATCAGCCCGGTGGCGACGTAGAGCAGCGTGAACTCGATCCCGAGGGTGGTCGCCAGCAGGATCACGGCGATCTCGTTGATCATCGGCGAGGCGATCAGGAATGCCATGGTCACCCCCAGCGGAACGCCCGCCTCGAGGAAGCCGATGAACAGCGGCACCGACGAGCACGAGCAGAACGGCGTGACCGCGCCCAGGCCGACCGCCGCCGGAAAGGCAAAGGCGCGCGACCGGCCGCCCAGGATGCGCCGGACCCTCTCGGGGGCGAGCATGGAGCGGAAGACGCCGATGACGAAGACGATGATCGCCAGCAGCACGAAGATCTTGAGGCTGTCCTCGACGAAGAAATGGACCGCCTCGGCGGTGCCGGTTCCGTGGTCGAGGCCGAGCAAGGTGAACGCCACGAGGTCGGCGATCGCGCGGAAGGGGTCCATCAGCGGCTCCGGAGGCAGCAGTTGTCGGAGAGATAGCCGACCAGCGCCCGCATGGCCGCGAAATTGGCGGCATAGATCCGCGAGCGGCCGGCCCTCCGGCTGTCGACAAGGCCGGCGCTCCGGAGGTGCGACAGGTGGAAGGACAAGGTGTTGGGCGCCAGATGCAGTTCCGCGGCGATCTGGCCGGCCGGCAGTCCGTCCGGGCCGGCCTCGACCAGCAGCCGGAAGGCGCGCAGGCGGGCTTCCTGGGCAAGGGCGGCGAGGGCGGCGAGGGCGGCATTTTCTTCCATATTTCATGAAATATCGAAATATTGTCCGGCGGTAAAGCGGAATGTTGCCAAGCGGGGCGCCGCCGGCCATAACCCCGGCCATGGACACGCTTCTCCTCGGCCTCATGGCCGCCCTGTGCTGGGGCTCGGCCGACTTCGCCGCCCGCTTCTCGGGTCGGGCGCTGGGCGCCGCCCCGGCGCTGCTGGGGGTGATGGCGGTGGGGACGGTCGGCCTGGGCCTGTGGCTGGCCGTGTCGGGGACGCCGTTCCCGGACCAGCTCTCGTGGTTCGCGGCGGGCAATGGGGTGTGCGGCCTTGGCGGCCTGCTGCTGCTTTACGAGGCGCTGCGGCGCGGCCGGGTGGCGGCGGTGGTGCCGCTGGTGGGGGCCTTTCCGGCCTGGGCGCTGGCGTTGATGGTGATCTTCCAGGGCATCCGGCCGCCGCCCGCCGCCTGGGCGGCCATGGCCGCCACCATGGCCGGGGTATGGGTCGTGGCGCGCTTTTCTCCCGACGAACCGGCGGGCGAGGGGCGGGCCGGCGGCGGCGCGACGCCCATCGCCCTGGCGGCGGGAGCCGTGTTCGGGGCCTCGCTGGTGTTCGGCCAGTACGCCGCCGCGCGCCATGGCGAGGCCGCCGCCCTGTTCCTGGCCCGCGCCATCGGTTTCCTGGCGCTGGCGGCGACGGCGGCCAGGGGCGGTTGCGCCCTGCCCAGGCTCCGCTGGGCGCCGCTGCTGGTGGTCCAGGGGCTGCTCGACGCCGGCGGCTTCCTGGCGCTGCTGTTCGCCGGCCGGGGCGAGGGCGGGGCGGAGGCGACGGTGGTCAGCTCCACCTTCGGGTTGGTGACCATCGCCCTGGCCCGGCTGATCCTGCGCGAGGCGATCCTGCCGCAGCAATGGCTGGGGATCGCCCTGACCTTCGCCGGCGTGGCGGCCCTGTCCGCCCTCGGCTGACCGCTCAGCCCTTCGGCAGGGTGAAGGCGAAGCAGCAGCCGCCGCCGTCGGCGTCCTCGATCCAGATGCGGCCGCCCAGGCGTTCGACGATGCGCTTCGAGATGGCCAGGCCCATGCCGGTACCGCTGGCGTCCGGGCGGGCGCCCAGACGCTGGAACACGCCGAAGGCGCGGTCGCGGTCGGCGGCCGGAATGCCGACGCCGTTGTCCGTCACCGTCACCGTCCATGTTCCGGCCGGGCCGGCCTGCGCGGCGATGCGGATTTCCGGCGCGACGCCGGCGCGGGCGTATTTGATGGCGTTGCCAAGCAGGTTCTGGAACAGGCTGGTCAGTTGGGTGTCGTCGCCCGTCACCATGGGCAGTTCCGTCTCCACCGTCACCTCGGCGCCGCTTTCCTGAATGGCGGGGGTCAGGTTGTCCATGGCAAGACGCAGGGGAACGCCCAGATCCAGGGGCTGCGGCTGCTTGCCGCGGGTGCCGACGCGGGCGAACTCCAACAGGCCGTTGATCAGCAGGCTCATGCGCTTGGCGCCGTCGACGGCGAATTCGATGAATTCGTCGGCGTCGGAATCCAGTCGGCCCTGGTAGCGGCGGCTGAGGAGCTGAAGATAGGTGGCCACCATCCGCAACGGTTCCTGGAGATCGTGGGAGACGGCGTAGGCGAACTGCTCGAGGTCGGCATTGGAGCGGGTGAGGTCGGCCAGCAGGGCGTCGATCTCGCCCTGGGCGCGCTTGCGGTCGCCGATGTCGCGGAACACGATGACCGCGCCCCGCACGAACCCGTTTTCGGCCATGGCGTCGGCGGTGAATTCGACCGCGAAGCTGGTGCCGTCCTTGCGCCAGAACAGTTCGTCGGCTGCCAGCCGTGGCTGCCCGTCGGCCAGGGTCAGGGAAACCGGGCATTCGCTTTCGGGGTTCGGGGTTCCGTCGGCGCGGGTGTGGTGGACGATGCCGTGGTGGCTGCGGCCCAGCAGATCGTCGACCTCCCATCCGGTCATGCGGGCGGCGGCGGGATTGGCGAAGATGGTCAGGCCGTCGGCGTCGACGCCGATGATGCCCTCGCCGGCGGCTTCCAGGATCAGCTCGTTCTGCCGCGACAGGCGAGCCAGGGCGGCCTCGATCCGCCGCCGGTCGGTGATGTCGCGCCCCACCACGACCAGGCCGGTGCGGGTGCCGTCGGGACGGAACAGCGGCACCTTGATGACGTCGAAGAAATAGGTGCGGCCGTCGCTGCCGATGACCACCTCCTCGCCGCGGGCCGGGGTGCCTTTCTGCCAGGCGCGGCGATCGGTGTCGGCGCAGCCGCACAAGGATTGGCAGCAGTTCTTCGACAATGTCGACAATTCGGCGTCGGTCTTGCCCAGATAGTCGATGTCGTCGAGGTCGAACAGGGAGCGGCCGTGGTCGTTGACGATCAGCCAGCGGCCGTCGCCGTCCTTGAAGCAGACGAAATCGGGCATGGCGTTGATGAGGGTGGCGAGGCGCTCGCTTTGCTGCGACAGTTCCTCGGCGAAGCGCTGGCGTTCGATCACGCTGTCGCGGAAGACGGCCAGCGCCGCCTGCATCTCGCCCATTTCGTCGTTGCGGAGCGGCGGCGGAAGCTCGATGTCCACCCGCCCCTTGGCCAAGGCGCGCAGTTGACGTTGGACCTCGTGCAGCGGCCGCAGCAGCCGGGCGCGGAGCATGAACAGGGTGAGCGCGCCGATGGCCATCCCCACGACGGCCAGCCCCGCATGGGCCAGCATGACACCCCGCGAATGGGCGGCCTCGGCCCCGACGGCGGCGCTGGTGCGGGCGGCGGTGGCGTTCATCAACGTGACGATGGACTCGAGGGCCGGCCCCGAGGCGGTGACGTAATCGGCGAGTGCGACCGGCGAGGGCCCACCCCCGGCGCGGGCCTCGAAGACCCGGTCCTGCACCGGGCGGAACGTTTCGAAGAAATGGCGCTCCATCTGGGTGACCGCATCGCGCACGATGGTGTCGTCGGCCAGCCCCACCTCATAGGAAAGCGCGCGCCGGATGGCCGAGCTCTCGCCGCGCAGCATTTGGATTTCGGCCGTGGCGGTCGCGGACAAGGGGCCGTCGTCGCCGATGGCGGCCGCAAGGCGGGACGATTCCATCCCCAGGGCATTGCAGAGGTCGAAGGCCAGCAGCTTCATGCGCGAGAAGCGGCGGAACTGGGCCGAGAAGTCGCTTTGCAGGGACACCGCCGCCATGGTGGCGCGGACCTCGTCCAGCATCTCGGACGACGTCGCCAGCCACCGTGTCGCGAGCGTCGGAGGACGCTCCGGTTCCGGCACGGCCAGCGCGGCATCGACCTGCCGGCGAAGGGCGTGGAGGCGCGCCCCGGCATCCCTGAGCCGGGCCACCCTGGGCGTATCGGCTTCGACCAGCAGGGTCAGCGCCTCGGTCAGGCTGTCCTCGGCCAAGGCCCGGTGCTCCGTCAGGAAGTCGCGGTTGCCTTGGGTGACGGGGGCGCGAAGCGACAAGACGACATTGGTGCGTCCCCGTTCGAGGGCGAGGTTGCGCCCCGCCTCCAGCAGTTTGTCGACGATGACGTTGGCGTCGATGGCGCGGCGGGCGTGGGAATATTCCCGTGCCCGTTCCCAGGCATCCTTGAAGGCCTCGCCCCAGACGATGGCGACCAGCGAGATGATCAGGGCCGCGACGAGGCTACGGGTCGAAACCCTGGGACGCATGTCCGGCATGAAGTTCTCCCGCCAATGAATGGGAGATTATACCATCGGAGTATGCGCGGAAAAAGAAGGAGCCCGCCGACGGCGCGGCGGGCTCCTGTGGTGGTGGCGGATCAGTAGCCGCCCTTGCGCTTGGTCTCGGGCAGGCCGGCGATCTTGGTGGCCTGCTTCGACGGCTGCATGGGGAACAGGTCGTAGAGCTCCTTGGTGCTGACGGAACCGCCCCAGCGCTCGCCCATGGCCTTGCACATGTGGCGCTCGTTGGGCTGGTTGCCGTTGTTGTCGAAGAACTCCTCGCGCAGGTAGTTGACGAGGTCCCAATGGCGCTGCGTCAGCTCGGCGATGCCGTCGGCGGCGGCGATCTCCTTGGCGATCTCCTCGCTCCAGTCCGAGGCGTTGACCAGATAACCCTTGGCGTCCTTTTCCAGATCCGCGTAACCCATTCCTGTCTCCTCCCGTTCGTCCAGCGGCATCGCCGCTCTTATTCACGGATGCTAATATATTCGTGGGACGGGAGTCTGACCAGGGGGAACTATGCAGGGGCGGTCTCGGCGTTGGCCGAGGCGCGCAGCCACCCGGCGAAGTCGGCGGCGGGGAGGGGGCGGGCATAAAGGAACCCCTGCGCCATCTCGCAGCGGGCTTCGGTCAGCATGGCGGCCTGGGCGGCGGTCTCGACGCCCTCGGCGACGACGCCGAGCCTCAGGATCTGGGCCATGGCCAGGATCGTGCGCACGATGGCGAAGTCCTGTTCGTTGGTTTCCAGGTCCATCACGAAGGAGCGGTCGATCTTGACGGTGTCGATGGGCAGCTTGCGCAGATAGCTGAGCGACGAATAACCGGTGCCGAAGTCGTCGACGGCGATGGAGATGCCCAGGGTCTTCAGCCCTTCCAGCATGGCGATGGCGCGGTCGGCCTGGTCCATGACGCCCGATTCGGTCACTTCCAGCTCCAGCGCGGTGGCGGGAAGGTCGTTGACCTCCAGCGCCGCCGACACGATGGAGAACAGGCCGGGCGCGGTCAGTTGGCGGGTGGACACGTTGACCGCGACGGTCATGGGCGGCAGCCCCTCGTCCAGCCAGCGCCGCATCTGGCCGCAGGCCTCCAGGATCGCCCATTCCCCCATTTCGACGATCATCCCGGTTTCCTCGGCCATCGGGATGAAGTCCGATGGCGGGATGATCCCCTTGGTGGGGTGGTTCCAGCGGATCAGCGCCTCGGCGCCCACCGGCCGGCCGGTGGCAAGCTCGACCTTGGGCTGGTAATGGAGCTGGAACTCGCCGCGTTCGACGGCGCGCCGCATCTCGTTTTCCAGCTCCAGCCGCCAATGCGCCTTCTCGTTCATCGCGGCGCTGAAGAAGTGATAGGTGTTCCGGCCGCCGGCCTTGGCCGCGTACATGGCGGTGTCGGCGTTCTTCATCAACTCGGTCAGGTCGTCGCCGTCGCCGGGGAACATGCCGATGCCGATCGAGGTGGTGACGTGGATCTGGTGGCGGCCCAGATCGATGGGGGCGGCCAGCCGGCGGATGATCTTTTCCGCCACGGCGGCGGCCGACGACGCGGTGGCGGGATGCTCCACCACCACCACGAACTCGTCGCCCCCCAGACGGGCGACGGTGTCGGTGCCGCGCACGGATTCGACCAGCCGGTTGGCCACCTCGCGCAGCAGGTTGTCGCCGACGTCGTGGCCCAGGGTGTCGTTGATGACCTTGAAGCGGTCCAGGTCCAGGAACATCACCGCCAGCGTCTTGCCCTCGCGGCGGCACAGGGCCAGGGCGTGTTCCAGGCGGTCCTGCAGCAGCTGGCGGTTGGGCAGGTGGGTCAGCGGGTCATGGTAGGCCAGGTGGCGGATGCGCTCATCCTTGCGGCGCAGTTCGGTGATGTCGTTGAACACCGCGACGTAGCGGACCGGGTTTCCCTCGGCGTCGGGCACCATGGTGATGGTCTGGTGCTCCAGGAACACCTCGCCGGACTTGCGGCGGTTCCACAACTCGCCCTTCCATCGCCCGGTGGCCTTCAGTTCGCGCCACATGGCGGCGTAGAAGGCCTCGTCGTGATGGTCCGACTTGAGGATGCGCGGCGTGGCCCCCACCGCCTCGTCGGCGGAGAAGCCGGTGATCTCGGTGAAGGCGGGATTGACCGACAGGATGATGCCGTTGGGGTCGGTGATGACGATGCCTTCGATGGTGTTGTGGTAGACGCTCGCCGCCAGCCGCAGTTCGGCCTCGTCCCGGCGGCGCTGGCGGATGTCGCGGGCGATGGTGGAATAGTGTTTCACGCCGCCGTCGGGGTTGGTGTGGGCGACGATGACCTGCCAGACCGGGACGCGCTGGCCGTCGCGGGTCAGGAACTCGTTTTCGCCCTCCCAGAATCCGTGGCGCCGGGCGACCGGCAGCGCCTCGTTCATGACCAGCGCGGCGCCCTCAGGCGAGTGGGTGTCGGCGGCGCGCAGGTGGCTGATGTCCTCGTCGGCGCCGATACCCAGCAAGGCGCGGCCGGCGGCGTTCATGTAGGTCAGGCGGCCGTCGCCGTCGGCCGAGGCGACGATGTCGCGGGCCGTCTCGATGATCTGCAGCAGGCGCCGCTGGGCGTCCTCGGCGCGCTTGCGCTCGGTGACGTCGCTCTCGATGCCGATGAAGCGTTCGACGCGGCCGTCGCGGCCGACGACGGGCTGGACGTCGATGTCGATCCAGTAGGGGCGGCCGTCACGGGCGTAATTCAGGATCTCCTCGCGGAATCCCTCGCCGGCGCGAAGCCGCTCGCGCATGCGGAGGATCGCGGCGGGGTCGGAGTCGGGGCCCTGCAGCATCTCGCCGGGCGTGCGGCCGATGACCTCGTCGGGACGATAGCCGGACAGCCGCGTGAAACCCTCGTTGACCCACTCCGTGCGGCCCTCGGCGTCGGTGATGATCACCGCGTTGGAGGTCCGCGCCGCCACCATGGCCAGCTTGCGCATCTCCTCCTCGACCCAGCGCTGGTCGGTGACGTCCTGGCCGTTGCCGATGATGAACCGGACCCGTCCGTCGGGGTCCCTCACCAGCGTGTTCTCCCAGGCGATCAGGCGCGGCCCGTGGTCGCGGGTCAGCAGGTGGTTCTCGTGGTGGATGGGGCTGAATCCGGCCTGGAGCCCCCGCAGCGCCGCCTCGACCCCGGGGCGTTCGTCGGCGAGGATCAGCCGCTCCCAGTACAGGCGCCCCAGGACCTCGGATTCGTCGTAGCCGGTGAGACGCCGGCAGGCCTGGTTGAAGCGGATCAGGTTGCCGTCGCGGTCCAGGACCACCGTCAGCGCGCCCGCGTTGTCCACCAGGGCGTTGGCATAGGCGTGCTGTTCCCGAAGGTTGGCTTCCAGCCCCCGGCGCTCCTCGGCCAGCGCGGCGACCAGCAGCGCGGTCAGGGATAGCGACATCAGCATCATCCCAAGCGCCGCCACGGCGTGATAGCCGCCGCCGTCATGGAACGGCCCCAGCCCGTTCAGGGTGCCGGTCGCCGCGATCACCGCCACGATGGGCAGCAGCCCGGCCACGTCACGGGCTCCGAAGCGCACCGCCACCCAGGCCACCGGCGCGAACAGCACGAAGGTCATGCCGTAATGCTCATGGGCGGCGTCGTGGCCGGCCGAGAAGGTGACCGCCGCGACCGTCACGGCCAGGATCGAGACCAGCACCGCCTCGGCCAACTGGCGGCCGTCCAGCCCCAGCCGGGGCCGCGACCACCAGCACAACAGGGCAGGGGTCAACAGCATCGCCCCGGAGGCGTGGGCCAGCCACCACTTGCGCCACGCGGCGTCCAGAAGCGCGAGCGGCAGCCTGCCTCCCGCCATCAGGCTGACCACGCCCCCCGTGGCGGTCAGCGCCGGATGCATCATCAGGCCGAACACGATGAAGGCGAGGACGTAGCGGACGGTGGCGAAGGGGGGGCCGGCGGGCGCCATGCGGCGGATCAGCGCGGCGGCCAGCAGCGGCGCGGCGGTGTTCATCACCGCGATCCCCAGGCTGACATCCACCGGGGCGCCCAGCGAGACCGCGTTGGCCAGGACGGTTCCCAGCGCGATCCCCGGTGCCGCCGCGCGTCCGGCGAGCACGGCGGCCGATAGGGCGATGGACGCCGCCGGCCAGGTGGGCGCCGGCAGCATCCCGAAGGCGGAGAAGAATACGGCGACGAGATGGGAGGCGGCCCAGTAGGCGGCGGCGACGCCGATGGTAATGGCGAAGAGTCGTGGCATGGACCCTCGGGTACTGGACCTAAGGGGTAGATTATCCTTTCATCAAGTTAATCTGTCAATCAAACGGGAACGGCCCCGGCCGCGCCGGCCGGGGCTGCGCCATCTTCACTTTCCGATTACTTTCTTCGCCTCGATCCGCCGCTTGTGAAGGACGGGTTCCGTGTAGCCGTTCGGTTGCAGCCGACCCGTGAAGACCAGATCGCAGGCGGCTTGAAAGGCCACCGAGCCGTCGTAGTCGGGGGCCATGGGCCGGAAGGCGGGATCGGCGGCGTTCTGGGCGTCGACCACCTTGGCCATGCGCTTCAGGGTCTCCATCACCTGGGCCTCGCCGACGATGCCGTGATGCAGCCAGTTGGCCATGTGCTGGCTGGAGATGCGGAGCGTGGCACGGTCCTCCATCAGGCCGACATTGTTGACGTCGGGTACCTTCGAGCAGCCGACGCCCTGGTCGATCCACCGCACCACGTAGCCCAGGATGCCCTGGGCGTTGTTGTCCAGTTCCTGCTGGATGTCGGCCTCGGACCAATCGGGCGCGGACGAACCGGCGGGGGCGGCCACGGGGATGGTCAGGATGTCGTCGAGGCTGGCGCGCGGGCGGGCGTGCAATTCCCGTTGCCGTTCGGACACGTCGACCTGGTGGTAGTGCAGGGCGTGCAGGGTGGCGGCGGTGGGCGACGGCACCCAGGCGGTGTTGGCGCCGGCCTCGGGGTGGGCGGCCTTGGTCGCCACCATGTCGGCCATGCGGTCGGGCATGGCCCACATCCCCTTGCCGATCTGGGCGCGGCCGGGCAGGCCGCACATCAGGCCGGTGTCCACGTTCCAGTCCTCGTAGGCCTTGATCCACGCCGTCGCCTTCATGTCGTTCTTGCGGATCATCGGGCCGGCCTCCATGGAGGTGTGCATCTCGTCGCCGGTGCGGTCGAGGAAGCCGGTGTTGATGAACACCACCCGGTCCTTGGCGGCGCGGATGCATTCCTTGAGGTTGACGGTGGTGCGCCGCTCCTCGTCCATGATGCCGACCTTGAGGGTGTTGCGGGGCAGGCCCAGGATGTCCTCGACGCGGCCGAACAGCTCGTCGGTGAAGGCGACCTCCTCGGGGCCGTGCATCTTGGGCTTGACGATGTAGACCGAGCCGGCGCGGCTGTTGCGGAAATTCCCGTCGCCGCGAAGGTCGTGGAGCGCGATCAGGGCGGTGAACACCGCGTCCAGCATGCCCTCGAAGGCCGGACTGCCGTCGGACAGCCGCACCGCGTCCACGGTCATCAGATGGCCGACATTGCGCACCAGCATCAGCGACCGGCCGGGCAGGGTGACGGTGCCGCCGTTGGGCGCGGTATAGGCGCGGTCGGGCTCGAGGTGACGGTCGACCATGCGGCCGCCCTTCTCGAACGCGGCCGTCAGCGTGCCCGCCATCAACCCCAGCCAGTTGCGGTACACGGCGACCTTGTCCTCGGCGTCGACGGCGGCCACCGAATCCTCGCAGTCCTGGATGGTGGTCAACGCCGCCTCCAGCACCACGTCGGCGACGCCGGCCCGGTCGTCCTTGCCGATGGGATGGGCGCGGTCGACGACGATCTCCAGATGCAGGCCGTGATGGCGCAGCAGCACCGCCATCGGCGCCCCGGGCTCACCGCGATAGCCGGCGAGGCGCGCGGGGTCCTTGAGGCCGGTCTCGCCCGCCGTGGTGGTCACCACCAGTTGGCCGTTGCTGACCGCATAGCCGGTGGCGTCGGCGTGGGACCCCCGCACCAGCGGCGCCGCTTCGTCGAGCAGCTGCCGTGCCCGGGCGATGACCTTGGCGCCGCGCCTCGGGTTATAACCCTTGCCGCGTTCCGCCCCCTCGGTGTCGGGGATGGCGTCGGTGCCGTAGAGGGCGTCGTACAGCGACCCCCAGCGGGCGTTGGCGGCATTCAGCGCATAGCGGGCGTTCATCACCGGCACCACCAGTTGCGGCCCGGCCACGCGGGCGATCTCGTCGTCCACGTTGGCGGTGCCGATGGCGAAGTCCGGCCCCTCGGGCAGAAGATAGCCGATGTCCCGGAGGAATCCGGCGTACTCGGCGCGGTCGACGGGCTTGCCGCGCCGCTCGCGGTGCCAGGCGTCGATCTTGTCCTGCAGGTCGTCGCGCCGGGCCAACAGCGCGCGGTTGCGCGGGCTCAGGTCGTGCAGCAGCCGGTCCAGGCCCGACCACAGCGTCGCGGCCTCGACGCCGGTCCCGGGCAGCGCCTCGGTGGTGATGAAATCGTGCAGCGGCCGGGCGATGGAGATGCCGCCCTGTTGGACCCAGTCCGTCACGTCGTGTCCTCCCTTGTTCGATGATCGTCGGCGATGGTGCCTGATTTGTTAAATTGGTCCTACCATTCAAAGGTCAAACCCGGCGCGCATCAAGTCCCGGGGCATGGAACCGGGTCAGGCGGCCTCCTGTTGCCGTGGGAGCAGCAACGGAGATCCCTGATGTTCATGGTGTTCAACGTGATTTTCGTGGTCGTCACCGGCCTGGCGACGGCCGGAGCCGTGACCGCCGACCGGGCTCGCGATGCCCGCGCGCATGACGCCTGCGTCGCCCAATCGCCGCAGGGCAGCGCCGCCTACCTGGAGTGCCTGCGCCAACGCGGGGTGACGGTCGATCAGCGGTCCGAGAGGTAGGCCGGCAGGTCGCCCAGCGAGTCGAGGCGGGCGAAGCGGGGATGCCCCTCCGGCGGGTCGGCCCGCTCGTGCTCCCAGACCAGGGGGTAGGGAACGTGGACCGCCCGGCCGCCGGCCGCGATCATCGGCAGGATGTCGGAACGGACGGAATCGCCGACCATGACCGTTCGCCCGGGAGAGGTGCCAAGCCGGGCCAGCACCCGGCGGTAGGTGTCGGCGTCCTTCTCGCTGACCACCTCGACGGCGTCGAACAGCTCGGCCAGCCCCGAGCGGGCCACCTTGCTTTCCTGGTCGAGCAGGTCGCCCTTGGTGATCAGCACCCTCTTGAAGCGGGCGCAGGCCTCCACCGCCTCGCGGGCGCCGTCCAG
This sequence comes from uncultured Rhodospirillaceae bacterium, assembly GCA_937887565.1. Taxonomy (GTDB): domain Bacteria; phylum Pseudomonadota; class Alphaproteobacteria; order Rhodospirillales; family Magnetospirillaceae; genus CALABS01. The sequence continues at coordinate 38,499 of CALABS010000005.1, forward strand.
CAGGTGGACCGGATGGGCCAGCATGTCCTTGGCGCGCAGCACGATCTCGTGGATGACGGCGGCCGGAACGCGGCCGTCCGAGACCTCGACGGCGGTCTCGATCAGCGACAGGGCGAAGCCCTTGATGCCGTAGCCGAACAGCGCCAGATTGGCGCGGCCGACGGCGGCGACCCGTTCCGCCAGGTGGTCGGGGTCGGAATAGGGCGCCAGCAGTTCGGCGAAGCGGTCCTTGGTGGCCCAGAACAGCGGCTCGTTGTGCCACAGCGTGTTGTCGCCGTCGAAGGCGACGGTGTCGACGCCGCGCATGTCAGGGCCTTGGCCGCCTCGGCTCGGGCCGCCCGGCCAGAGTGCCCCACAGGTCGTAGTCTTCGCCGTGCTCGATCTCGGCCATGACGATGTCACCAGGCTCGAGCCCGATCTCGCCGTTGAGGAAGACGTTGCCGTCCACCTCGGGGCTGTCGGCCCACGAGCGGCAGAAGGCGCCTTCCTCGTCCACCTCGTCGACGATGACCTCGATGGTCCGGCCCACCTTGGCCCTCGACTTCTCGTCGGCGATCTGGCGCGCCGCCTCCATGAAACGGGCCTGGCGGTCGGCGGCGACGTCGGCGTCCACGTGGTCGGGCAGGGCGTTGGCGGGGGCGCCGGCGACGTTCTCGTAGGTGAAGCAGCCGACTCGGTCGAGCTTGGCCTCCTCCAGCCAGTCGAGCAGGACGTCGAAGTCCTCGTCGGTCTCGCCGGGGAAACCGGTGATGAAGGTGGAGCGGATGGCGAGATCGGGGACGATCTCGCGCCACGCCCGGATGCGCTCGAGCAGCTTTTCCTGGTTGCCGGGCCGGCGCATGGCCTTCAGCACGGTCGGGCTGGCGTGCTGGAAGGGGATGTCGAGATAGGGAAGGATCTTTCCTTCCGCCATCAGCGGCAGCACCTCGTCCACGTGCGGGTAGGGGTAGACGTAATGCAGCCGCACCCAGACCCCGAGGTCGCCGAGCGCGCCGGCCAGTTCCGCCAGCCGCGCCTTGACCGGGCGGCCGTGCCAGCCGCTTTCCGCGTGCTTGAGATCGACGCCGTAGGCGCCGGTGTCCTGCGAGATCACCAGCAGTTCCTTGACGCCGGCCATGGCCAGGCGCTCGGCCTCCTCCAGCACGTCGCCGGCCGGCCGGCTGGCCAGCGGGCCGCGGATCTGGGGGATGATGCAGAAGCTGCAGGAATGGTTGCAGCCCTCGGAGATCTTCAGATAGGCGTAATGGCGCGGGGTCAGCCGCAGGCCCTCGGGCGGCACCAGGTCGAGGAAGGGATCGTGGAGTGGCGGCAGCGCCACGTGCACCGCCTCGACCACCGCCTCGTAGGCATGGGGGCCGGTGACCGCCAGCACGTTGGGATGGGCGTCGCGGATGGCCTTCTCGTCCAGCCCCATGCAGCCGGTGACGATGACCTTGCCGTTCTCGGCCAGGGCCTCGCCGATGGCCTCGAGCGATTCCGCCCGCGCGCTGTCGAGGAAGCCGCAGGTGTTGACGATCACCGCGTCGGCGCCGTCATAGCTGGACGAGATGTCGTAGCCCTCGGCCCGCAGCTTGGTCAGGATGCGCTCGGAATCCACCAGCGCCTTGGCGCAGCCCAGGCTGACGATGCCGACCCGGGGGGCGGGTCTGGAGATGGTCTTGCTCATGGCGGCACGAAGTAGACGTTTCCCGGTCAGGATTCAAGCGCGGCGGCATCCAGCGCCGCCAGATCGCCGGGCGTGTTGACGTTGACGAAGGGATCATTCGGCCAGTCGACCCGCGCCGCCCCCAGCGCCTCGACCGCCACGCCCATCCGCCGCTCGCCCGCGGCGACCAGACCGCGCACGGCCTCCAGCAGGTCGAGGCGCCACATCCCGAACACCGGATGGGCGCGGCCCAGGGAGCGGGCCACCGCCACCGGCGCGTCCGCCGCCGCCAGGCGCGCCACCAGGTCGCGCGGAAACTGCGGCGAATCGGTCGGCACCGTCGCCATCCAGCCGATGGCGGGGCGGTTGGCGGCCAGCCATTCCAGGCCGGTCAGCACGCCGGCCAGCGGTCCGGCATGGCCGTCCACCACGTCCGCCACCACCGCCAGCCCCAGCCTGGCGAAGCGGGTCGGGTCGCCATTGGCGTTGACGATGACCTCGGACACCTGGGGCGCCAGCTGCCGCGCCGCCCGCTCGATCAGCGTCATCCCGCCGACCTCCAGCAGCGCCTTGTCGCCGCCACCCATCCGGCGCGACAGGCCGCCGGCCAGGATCACCCCCGCGATGGTGGAGATATCGATCATGGCGGAAGGATAGTCGCCTTCGTCATCCCGGCCAAGCGGAGCGCGAGCCGGGTTCCATGCGGCTCACCGCCATGGATCCCGGCTCGCGATGCTCGCCCGGGATGACGTTCATTCGCTATGTCGCCGCCCGCATGTCGAGGTAGCGGCGGGTGATGTCGGGAATGGCCTCGGACAGCCAGTCGGCCATGTCGGCCTTCTCGTCGGCCATCTCCTCGAACAGGCTCGCCAGCGAGGGTTCGTTCTCGCGTTCGGCGGCGGTGGCCAGCGCCCGGAAATTGGCGATCTCCCATTCCTCGTAGGCCAGGGTGGTGGTGGCCTGCTTGACCACCTCGTCGGGGGACGAGCCGGCCATCAGGGCCTGGGCCTGGCCGGCGATGCGGGTGAAGACGTCCTTGGCGGTCGAGGAGTCGGTGCCCAGCGCCTGGAGCTGCTGCTCGATCCGCTGCTCCTGGCGCCGGGTCAGGTCGATCTGTTCCTGGAACTTCGCGCGGACGTCGGGATAGGCGTCCAGATGCTTGACCTGCCGTTCCAGGTTGTCGATGGAGGCGCGCTCCATGGCGTGGGCGTCCTTGAGCCAGTCGATCATGATGTCCCGGGTGCTGGGCATGGGGGCCTCCCTGTTGGAACCGCGATGCCCAGGATCAACACCGGCCGCTAGCGCCGCGTTCCCAGCCCCACCGCCGCCGCCGCCAGGGCGGCCACCCCCACCGCCGCCGCCGCGCCGCGCACCAGCCCCTCGGAAAAGGCGGGGGCGCCCTGTTCAGCCCGGGAGTCGAAGCGCCCGTGGGCGCCCCAGGCGCCGGCCACCGGCGCGAACAAATTGTCGGAGCGGCCGGGCGGATCGGGCTCGTCGGTCAACTCGCCCTCCCAGGCCCGCGCGGCGAGCAGGCGGTCGAGGGTCGTGGGCACCAGCATGGCGCCAGCGATGACCTTGATCGAGGACGGGTCGACCCACAGCTCGCGGGGGGCGGTCTCGGCGGCGCGGACGACCGCCTCGGCCACCGGCTCGGGCTGGTGGATGGGCGGCACCGGCTGCGGCCGGCGGCCCATGCGGTTGCGGGCCCAGTCGAATTGCGGGGTGTTGACGGCCGGGATCTGCACCATGGTCAGCCGCACCCGGCTGCGGTCGTGGATCAACTCGCAACGCAGCGCGTCGGTGAAGCCGCGGATGGCGAACTTGGCGCCGCAATAGGCCGATTGCAGCGGGATGGAACGATAGGCGAGCGACGAGCCCACCTGCACGATGGTGCCCCGGTCGCGCCGCAGCATCCGCCTGAGCGCCGCCATGGTGCCGTGGACGTAGCCGAGATAGGTGACCTCGGTGACCCGGCGGAATTCCTCGGCCGTCATGTCGGCGACGCGGGAATAGACCGTCGCCATGGCGCAGTTGATCCAGGTGTCGATGGGGCCGAAGCGACCTTCGAGGGCGGCGGCGGCGTTCTCGACGGCCTCGGCGTCGGCGACGTCGGCCGGCAGGGCCAGGGCACGGCCGCCGGCCGCCGCCACCTCGGCGGCGGCGGCATCCAGGCGCGGGCGGTCGCGCGCGATCAGGCCGACGGCGCAGCCGCGCCGGCCGAGGGCGCGGACGACGGCCCGGCCCAACCCGGCCGAGGCGCCGGTGACGGCCACGGTGGCGTCGCGAAGGGGGATGGTGTCGGTCATGAGGCCTCCATCGGTCACGGGATGGTCCAGGACACGGCGCCGATCTCCAGGGTCTGGGCGCTTGGGTCGGGGCCGAGGACGAAGCCGCCCCGGCGCGTCGCGCCGGCCGCGATATAGTCGAAGGTGGCTTCGGCCCGCTCCAGGACCATGCCATCGCGGGAGACGGTGGCGCGGATCGTGACCTGGGCGGCGGTGGTGTCGCCGGCATTGCGGACGGTGAACAGCACCCGGTGGCGTCCGTTCCGGGGCTCGACGCCGTCCACACGGATGGTGAAGTCGGGGGGGCGCCGGGATTGGGTGGCGCCTTCCCAGACGGTGAAGGCCACCGCCCCCAGCACCAGCGCGAGGCCGATCCCGCCGGCCACCCATTCCGACGCCGGGGCCGGCGTCACAGGATCACCCGCGCGGCGGCGGCGCCGATGGCGGCGGGAAAGCCCAGCACCAGGGTCGCCAGGATCACCTGGCCGGGGGCGTGGCCGTCGGCCCGGCCGAAGGTCCACAGGACGTAGAGGCTGACCAGCAGCGCGAGGGCATAGCCGGCGACGGAAAAGCGGATGAACACCCCCGCCGCCCCGCCGGATTGATGAGTTTCACCGCCCTTGAACTGCAGCAGGTAGACGAAGGCGTGCATGGCGGCCAGGGAAACGCCCGCCAGGACCACGCCGTGCCAGGGCGTCATGCGGTAGGCGATGAGCACCATCTCCTCGGTGGGAGCGACGCTGAAGCCCAGATACAGGGCTCCGGCGGCCATGATGAACATCTCGCCGGCATAGGTGACGTTCTGGCGGCGTTTCTCGCTTTCCTCGCGGTCGCCGCTGCTTCCGAACTGGCCGCGGCCGAGCATGGCGCCGAACGAGGCGGGCACGGCCTGGACCATCATCTTGCCGATGACGGCCGAGGGCGGATCGTCGAGGCGGATGACGGCGAACAGGGTCAGGACGACGCCCGAGGCGACGGCGCCCACGGTCAGGGCGATGAAGGCGTCACGCAGGTCCTCGCGCCAGTCGAAGGTGTCCTCGAAGCCGATGAAATGGGAGAGCGCGGTCAGCAGCGGGACGGCGGCCACCACCATCAGGGCCAGCCGCAGGCGGTCCATGTGGAAGCCCAGCCACCACATCTCCATGGTCATCAGGATGGGAAGGGCGAAAACCACCGCGCCGGCGAAGGCGCGGCCCATCCCGGTCCAGAAGCGGCGGCGCGGCGGGTCCATGCACCGGGAACGCCGGCGACGCGCCGGGCGTTCCCGTGGCCGGCCGGCCGGCTACTGTTTCGCCAGGGTGTAGTCGATGGCGTCCTCGGCCACCCGCAGCAGTACGCGGACCTTGTTCATGCACTCCTCGTGCTCCTTTTCGGGAACCGAGTCGGCGACGATGCCGGCGCCGGCCTGGACGTACATGGTGCCGTCCTTGACCAGCGAGGTGCGGAGCGCGATGCAGGTGTCCATGTTGCCGTTGCCCGAGATGTAGCCGATGCAGCCGGCGTAGAAGGAGCGGCGCACCGGCTCCAGCTCGTCGATGATCTCCATGGCGCGGATCTTGGGGGCGCCCGACACCGTGCCGGCCGGAAAGCCGGCCATCAGCGCGTCCATGGCGTCGCAATCCCCGCGAATCCTGCCCACCACGTTGGAGACGATGTGCATGACGTGCGAGTAGTACTCGACGATCATCTTGCGGGTGACCTTGACCGTCCCGACCTCGGCCACGCGGCCGACGTCGTTGCGGCCCAGGTCCAGCAGCATCAGGTGCTCGGCCAGCTCCTTGGGATCGGCCAGCAGGTCGGCGGCCAGTTCCTCGTCCTCGGCCTGGGTGGCGCCGCGCCGCCGGGTGCCGGCGATGGGACGGATGGTCACCTCGCCGTCGCGCAGGCGGACCAGGATCTCGGGGCTGGAGCCCACCAGCTGGAAGCCGCCCAGGTTGAGGAAGAACAGGAACGGACTGGGATTCATGCGCCTGAGCGCGCGATAGAGCGAGAACGGCGGCAGCCTGAACGGAATCGCCATGCGTTGGGACAGCACCACCTGGAAGATGTCGCCGGCGGCGATGTAGTCCTTGGCCTTGGCGACCATGGCGCAATACTGCGCGGGGGTGACGCTGGGCACCGGCGTGGGCGCATGGTTGGCCCGCTCGTCGCCCGCCTCGGCGTGGGGCAGGGGGCTTTCCAGCGCCTCGACCACGTGTTCCAGGCGTTCGTTGGCCAGCTCGAAGGCGGTGCGGGCGTCGATGCCGGCCCTCGGCCACACCGGCACCACGGCGGTCAGCGTGCCGTTGACGTTGTCGAACATGGCCATGACGGTGGGGCGCATGAAGATGCCGTCGGGGACCCCGATCTCGTCGGGGTTGTCGTCGGGCAGGCGCTCGACCAGCCGGACCATGTCGTAGCTCATGTAGCCGATCAGGCCGGCCGACATCGGCGGCAGGTGCGGCGGAATGTCGATGCGGCACTCGTCGACCAGGGCGCGCAGGGAATCCAGCGGGTCCTTGCCCGAGGCCACCACCGGGCAGGGCTCGAAGGCGTCGACGTCGGTCCGCGCCTGGCGGTTGATCCACGCCTTGTCGCCGACGCATTTCCACAGCAGGTCGGGCTTCATGCCCAGCACCGAGTAGCGGCCGCGCACGGCGCCGCCCTCCACCGATTCCAGCAGGAACGAGTGGCTTTGGCCGTTGGCCAGCTTCAGGAAGGCCGAGACCGGCGTTTCCAGGTCGGCGACCAGCGTCCGCCACAGCACCTGGGGCCTGCCCGCTTCATAAGTGGCGCGGAAGGCATCGAAATCCGGGTGGGTGGTCATGGTCTTATTCTTCGCGGGTGAGCTGGCTGCGGTCCACCTTGACGCCGAAATCGGCGTTGAGGGCGTTGATGTACTGGTCGACGAGGTCCCCGGCCACGGTCGCCGAGACGCGCGTGCGCGCGGCTTCGACCGCGTCGGCATTGGCGCCGGGGTCGAAGGGCACCACCTTGTCCAGGCGCGCCACCACCCAGCCGGCGGCGGTGCCGCCCACCGACACGCCGCCGGGGTCCGACTGGAACATGTCGGCGACCACCGCCGGCGGCAGCTTGGCGGCCTCGGCGCCCTCGCGGCTGAAGGGTTCGGTGGTCACCGACTTCAGTCCGAAGGCCTGGGCGGCGCGGGACAGCGAGTCGCCCTTCTTGACGTGGTCGGCGATGTTCTCGGCGCGTTGGCCGGCCAGTTCGTGGCGCTTCTCGGCCTGCCAGGCGGCCAGGACGTCGGCCGTGATGGTGGCGAAGGGCTTGGGCTGGGGCGGCGTGACCTGATCGACGCGGACCAGGAAGAAGCCGTCGCCGTCGGCGTCGGTCAGCTGGCTCTCGGTGCCCTGGTCGGTGTGAAAGGCGATGTCGAGGAAGGATTCCGCCTTGGGGGCGGTGGCGACCGGCTTGCCGTCGGTGCCCAGGCCCTGGGCGTCGATGGCCGGGATCGTCACCAGGGTCAGGTTGTGCTTCTTGGCGGCCTCCTCGAGGGTGGCGCCTCCGCCCAGGGTGTCCTCGACCTGGGTGGACAGGTCGCCGAGACGGTCGAGCTCCTTCTCGCGGCGCAGATCCTTGGCCAGGTCGCCCTTCACCTCGGCCAGCGGGTGGGTCCGTTCGGGGACGACCTGAGCGACCTTGACCACATGCCAGCCGAGCGCGGTCTTGACCGGGGCGCCGATGGACCCCTTGGGCTGCTGAAATACCGGCTGCGCCAACTCGTCGGGCAGGTCGGCGGGCTGCACCGCGCCCAGGTCGAGCACCTCCTGGCCGAAGGCCTCGGCGATGGCGGTCAGGTCCTTGCCGGCCTTGACCATGTCGGCGGCCTTGGCCGCGTCCTCGTCGGAGGTCAGCACCACCTGCGACACCGTGCGGCTTTCGGGGGTGTGGAATTCGTCCATGCGGGCCTGATAGGCCTCGGTCACCATCTCGTCGGTGACCTCGACCTCGGCGGCGACGTCGGACGGCCGCAGGCGCAGCACGGTCAGCGTCCGCAACTCGGGCGCCATGAAGCGCTGGGCGTTGTCCTTATGAAACTGCTCCAGCACCGCTTGGTCGGGGGCGGCCGGCAGGGCGATGGCGTCGTCCCTGACCGTCACGGTCTCGGCGACCCGGCGCTCCTCGCGGAAGCGGACCAGCGGGTCGACCAGGGCGGCGGGGGCGGTGACGCCGCCCGACAGCGCCTCGGCCATCTGGCTGCGGATCATGTTGTTGCGCTCGATGCGCAGGTATTCCTTCTCGCCGAGACCCGCCCGCGACAGCGCGATTCGCAACCGGTCGGGGTCGAACTGGCCCAGCTCGTTGCGGAAATTGGGATCGGCGGCGATGTCGGCCACCACCGCCCCGTCGGACACCGTCAGGCCCAGGCGGTGGCCGGCCTCGTCGATCAGGGTGCGGGTGACGATGCCGTCGATGGTGCGGTCCAGCAGGCCCAGCTTGCGGGCGTCCTCGGCGGTCAGCTTGCCGCCGAACAGCGGCTGCAGACGGTCGACCTCGCGCTTGAACTCGGCGTTGACCTCGGCGGCGGAAATGGCGGAGCCACCCACCTCGATGGCGGGGCCGCTGCCGAACATGCCACCACGGATCACGTCGCCCACGCCCCAGGCGACGAAGCTGAGCGCGAGCACCGCGAAGAAGGCTTTGACGATCCAGGACTGGGTGGAGTTGCGCAACGCTTCGAGCATGGGATGCCGATCGTCCCCGAGGATGGATGGAGAAAGGCCCGGCACGGCCGGGAAAGATGCCGGGCATAATAGGAGCCGCCCAAAGGGGCCGCAACAAGCAATCCTCCGGCCGTCGTCGGCCGATCCCCCCACGCGAGCGGGGAACGATTCATGCCATTCGGGGCCAGGGTCGGAAATGTTCTTGCGAAATAACCCCACGGGCAGTGTATATAATGAAGTTCGAAGGTAAGCGCCTTCTCATCAAAACCAACGCACCAAGCGCAGAGGAAACGCTCCATGGCCTCCAAACCCCTGTTCATCATGCTGTGCTCCGGCGAGCACGAGAAAATCCAGCTCGCCGCCATGATCGCGTCGGTCGCGGCGGTCTCCGATCGGCCGGTCGAGGTTTTCGTCACCATGAACGCGGTGCTTCCGTTCCAGCGCGGCCTGTCCAAGGAACAGCGCTATCAGGGCGGCCATTTCCACGAGGAATTCATGGTGAAGAACGTCCCCGACGCCATCGAGCTGTTCGAGCAGGGCAAGATGCTGGGCGACCTGAAGATGTGGGTCTGCTCGATGGTGCTCGACCTCAAGCACTGGGAGCACGACCGCGATCTGGTCGATGGCCTGTTCGACGGTCCCGCCGGCCTGGCCAAGTTCCTTTCCGACGCCGAGGACGGCGAGCTGATCACCCTCTGACCCCGACCCCCTCAAGAAGAAAGAAGGAAGACCCCCATGGCTGAACGCCAGACCATTGACGCCCGCGGCGCCTTCTGCCCGGGCCCGCTGATGGAACTCATCGCCGCTCTCAAGCTCGCCACCGTCGGCGACGAGGTCGAGATCCTGTCGTCGGACAAGGGCTCGGCCACCGACATTCCGGCCTGGGTCGCCAAGGTCGGCCATGAATATGTGGGCACCACTGAACATGATGGCTATTGGAGCGTCGTGGTGCGCAAGGCAAAATAACCCTTTCGGAGGGAGCGATCGAACGCTCCCCCGCACGGCCGCGAGCAAGACGGCCAAACCTCGAACGAATACGCTAGGGAGGCGAAATCAATGTCCAAGTCCATTCTGATCGTCGGTGGCGGCCTGTCGGGCACCATCGTCGCCAACGGCCTGTGCCGCCAGCTGGGCGAGCAGCTGCGTACCGGCGCCGTCACCATCACCATGATCGGCAACTCCGAGCAGCACCTCTACCAGCCGGGCCTGCTTTACGTTCCCTTCGGTCGCATCCGCGAGCACGAGCTGTTCCGCGACCAGCGCCGCGTGCTCGACCGCCGCGTCAATCTGTTCGTCGATCCGGCCAAGAACGTGGACGTCGAGAACGGCCAGGTGATCACCGAGGCCGGCCGCAGCTTCAAGTACGACTATCTGGTGCTGGCCACCGGGTCGCGCTGCATGCCGCAAAGCGTCCCCGGCATGAAGGAAGGCGCCCACTGGTTCTACGAACTGGAGGCCGCCCGCAAGCTGCGCGACGCCCTGACCGATTTCCAGGGCGGCAAGATCGTGGTCAACGTCAACGCTCCGCACAAGTGCCCGGTGGCGCCGCTGGAGCTGACCCTGATGCTGCACGAATACCTGCAGGGACGCGGCCTGCGCGACAAGACCGAGATCACCTACACCTATCCCATCGGCCGCCTGCACTCGCTGGAGCCGGTGGCGCACTGGGCCGGGCCGGTCTTCGAGCAGACCGGCATCAAGTCGGAGATCTTCTTCAACACCGAGAAGGTGGACCCCGAGAAGAAGACCATCACCTCCATGGAGGGCGTCGAACTGCCCTATGACCTGCTGATCACCGTTCCCCCGCACGAGGGCGCGCAGGTCATCAGCGATTCCAACCTGGGCAAGGGCGGCTGGGTGCCGACCAACACCAAGACGCTGCACCGCGAGGGCTCGACCAACGTCTTCGTGGTCGGCGACACCACCAACATTCCCATCTCGAAGGCCGGCTCGACCGCGCATTTCGAGGCGGACGTGCTGATCGACAACCTGACCTCGCTGGTCACCGAGGGCCGCTTCGCCCGCGACTACGACGGCAAGGCCTTCTGCTTCATCGAGACCGGCTTCGCCACCGGCACCTATGTCTGGTTCAACTACCAGACCCCGCCGACCGTGGCGCCGCCGTCGCAGATGCTGCACTGGTTCAAGCTGGCCTACAACCGCCTGTACTGGCTGTCCGCCCGCGGCCTGCTGTAGGGGAGGCGACAGATGACCGACCTCACCCCTCCCGCCGCCGTCGTGCCGCCGGCCGTCAAGGAGTTGGCCGACGTCGCCCAGGGCCTCAAGAACGCCCTGGCCGACAGCATGGTCGAGCGCCTGGCCTCCACCGCCGGCAACACGCTCGAGATCGTCGACAAGCTGAACGATCCCGACGTCCGCGACGGACTGGCGGCCCTGCTCGACGGCCTCGCCTCCATGCACCGCAACGGGGCGCTGCAGACGCTGATCGACACCGTCCAGTTGATCCACGCGGCGCGCCGGGCGGCCAACGACAGCATGGTCGAGCGCGCCTTCCTGTTCATCGAGCACATGATGAACAACCTCGCCACCGAGGACCTGGCCACCCTGGCCCACGAGGCCAAGGCGGCCATGGAGGACGCCATCGACCAGTGCAACATCCCCGGCACCGGCGGCGGCCTCATCGGTACGCTGAAGATGATCTCGAACCCCGAGACCCAGGAAGCGCTGCGCTTCATGCTGGCGTTCTCGTGCTCGTTGCGCAAACGGGCCGTGGTCATCGCCAAGTCGCCGCCCGCGCTGTGAGGACGGCGCGAGCGACGACGACGTGACCAAGGGGCGGGCGCGCGAGGGCCCGCCCCATTTTTCTGACGACTTTTGGCAAGGACGCGCGGGGCGGCCGATGGTTTAATGCCCCGCCCAAGGAAACGAAATGGGAGGAAGAATACCATGAGCACCCGCCGACCGCTGATCGCCGGCAACTGGAAGATGAACATGCTGCGGGCCGACGGCGTCGCCCTGGCCGCCGGCGTGGCGGCCAAGCGCAAGGCCGAGCCGGGCCTGGCCTGCGACGTGCTGGTCTGCCCGCCTTTCACCTTGATCTCCGAGGTCGCCAAGGCGGTCGAGGGGTCCGGGGTCGCCGTGGGCGGCCAGGATTGCCACGCCAAGACCTCGGGCGCCCATACCGGCGACACGGCGCCGGCCATGCTCAAGGACCTGGGCTGCGGCTACGTCATCCTCGGCCATTCCGAGCGCCGCACCGACCACAAGGAGACCGACGCCGAGGTCAAGGCCAAGGCCGCCGCCGCCCATGCCGCCGGCCTGATCGCCATCATCTGCGTCGGCGAGACCCTGGCGCAGCGCGACGCCGGCCAGACGCTGGACGTCAACGCCAGCCAGCTCAAGGGGTCGCTGCCCGAGGGCGCCAACGCCGACAACACCGTCATCGCCTACGAGCCGGTGTGGGCCATCGGCACCGGCCGCGTCGCCACCCCCGAGCAGGCGCAGGAGGTCCATGCCTTCATCCGCGGCGAGCTGGCCAGGAAGGTCGGCGAGACCGAGGCCGCCAAGATGCGCATCCTCTACGGCGGCTCCATGAAGCCCGAGAACGCCGCCCAGTTGATCGCCCTGGCCGACGTCGACGGCGGCCTGATCGGCGGCGCCAGCCTCAAGGTCGAGGACTTCTGGGCCATCGCGCGCAACTGCGGCTGATCCCGCCACCCTCCACCGGCTCCGCCGGGGGAGGGCCGGGGTGGGGGCTGACGACGCCAGCAAGGTGTCGGCGCCCATGCCCCCTCCCGTCCTCCCCTCATGCTGCGCACGGGGGGAGGGGGGCGACGCCGCCTCGTTCTTTTTGCACTAGCGTTCGCGGCCACACGGGTCTAAAAAACGCCTCAACGCATTTCCAATCGCCCCGGGCGGCCCGATAGCGGGCGCCGCCCGGCGGCCCATTTCGGGTGTGGCATGGACGTCTTTCCGATCATCCTGGTTATCCATCTGCTTCTCGCCGTCGCCCTGGTGGGCGTGATCCTGCTGCAGCGCTCCGAGGGCGGCGCGCTGGGCATCGGCGGCGGTGGCGGAGGTCTGATGAGCGGGCGCGCGGCCGGCAACCTTCTGACCAAGACCACCGCCATCCTGGCGACGGCGTTCTTCGTCACCAGCCTGGCGCTGGCGATCGTGGCCAACAACCGCAGCGGCGGCGGCTCGCCCTTCGACCGGGTGCCGGCCGAGACTCCGGCCGCCACGCAGCAGCCGGCCGCGCCGGCCGAACCGAGCGCGCCGCTGGCCCGCTAGGCGTTCGCCGCGAACGGGGGCACGGCGATCCCGGCGCGAGGCCGGGCCGTCGTGATTGGGGTGGGACGCCCAAGTTTGAGAGCAAGGGGCCAATGACTCGTTTCATCTTCATCACCGGCGGCGTGGTTTCGTCCCTGGGCAAGGGACTCGCGTCGGCCGCGCTGGGGGCGTGCCTGCAGGCGCGCGGGTTCAAGGTTCGGCTGCGCAAGCTGGACCCCTATCTGAACGTCGATCCCGGCACCATGAGCCCCTACCAACACGGCGAGGTCTACGTCACCGACGACGGCGCCGAGACCGACCTGGACCTGGGCCATTACGAGCGCTTCACCGGCGTCGCCTCGCGCAAGAGCGACAACATCACCACCGGCCGCATCTATTCGGACGTCATCGCCAAGGAGCGCCGGGGCGACTATCTCGGCGCCACCGTCCAGGTCATTCCGCACGTCACCAACGCCATCAAGGACTTCGTCAAGTCGGACGTCACCGACGAGGACTTCGTCCTGTGCGAGATCGGCGGCACCGTCGGCGACATCGAGTCGCTGCCGTTCCTGGAAGCCATCCGCCAGCTGGGCAACGAGTTGGGGCGCGACCGCGCCATGTTCATCCACCTCACCCTGCTGCCCTACATTCCCTCGGCGGGCGAGCTGAAAACCAAGCCGACCCAGCACTCGGTCAAGGAACTGCTGAGCGTCGGCATCCAGCCCGACCTGCTGATGTGCCGTTCGGATCGGCCCATCCCCGAGGGCGAGCGCAAGAAGATCGCGCTGTTCTGCAACGTCCACTACGACGCGGTCATCCCGGCGCTGGACGTGGACACCATCTATCAGGTGCCCATCTCGTATCACGACGAAGGCCTGGACGCGCAGGTGTGCCGGCACTTCCACATCGAGTCCCAGGAGCCCGACCTCGGCCGCTGGACCAATATCGTCGAGCGCATCCGCCAGCCCGAGGGCGAGGTGACCATCGCCGTGGTCGGCAAGTACACCAGCCTGCTCGACAGCTACAAGTCGCTGGCCGAGGCCTTGGCCCACGGCGGCATCGCCAACCACGTCAAGGTCCGCCTCAACTGGATCGATTCCGAGATCTTCGAACGCGAGGACACCGTCCACCATCTGGAGCCCTGCCACGGCATCCTGGTGCCCGGCGGTTTCGGCGAGCGGGGCGCCTCGGGCAAGATCGAGGCCGTCCGCTTCGCCCGCGAGCGCCTGGTGCCGTATTTCGGCATCTGCTTCGGCATGCAGATGGCGGTCATCGAGACCGCCCGCAACCGTGCCGGCCTGGCGGGCGCCAGTTCCACCGAGTTCGGCCCCTGCGACGAGCCGGTGGTGGGCCTGATGACCGAATGGCTGAAGGGCGACGCGCTGGAGACGCGCCGGGCCGGCGGCGACATGGGCGGCACCCTGCGCCTGGGCGCCTACGGTTGCGCGCTCAAGCCCGGCTCCAAGGTCCGCGAGATCTATGGCGCCGACATGATCAGCGAGCGTCATCGCCATCGCTACGAGGTCAACCTGGAATACAAGGGCGTGCTGGAGAAGGCCGGACTGTCCTTCTCGGGCCTGTCGCCCGACGGGGTGCTGCCCGAGATCGTCGAGATCCCCGACCACCCGTGGTTCATCGGCGTGCAATTCCATCCCGAGCTCAAGTCCAAGCCCTTCGATCCCCACCCGCTGTTCACCAGCTTCATCGCGGCGGCGGTGCGGCAGTCGCGTCTGGTTTAGGAGAACCATCCCCGTGCATCACGTCGCCGTCAGCCCCTCGGTCGTCTTCGGCAACGATCTGCCGCTGGTGCTGATCGCCGGCCCCTGCCAGATGGAAAGCCGCGACCACGCCCTCGAGATGGCGTCCGAACTCAAGCGCATCAGCGTCGAGGCCGGAATCGGCCTGATCTTCAAGGCATCCTTCGACAAGGCCAACCGCACCAGCCTGTCGGGCAAGCGCGGCATCGGCCTCGACGCCGCGCTCGGGGTGTTCGCCGAGATCAAGGCGTCCTTGGGCATTCCGGTGCTGACCGACGTCCACACCGAGGAGCAATGCGCCCAGGCCGCCCGCGTGGTCGACGTGCTGCAGATTCCCGCCTTCCTGTGCCGCCAGACCGACCTGTTGATCGCCGCCGGCCGCACCGGGGCGGTCATCAACGTCAAGAAGGGTCAGTTCCTGGCCCCCGGCCAGATGGCCAACGTGGCCCAGAAGGTCGAGAGCACCGGCAATTCCCGCATCCTGCTGACCGAGCGCGGCGCCAGCTTCGGCTACGGCGACCTGGTCGCCGACATGCGCTCGCTGCCGATCATGGCGCGGACCGGCTATCCGGTGGTCATGGACGCCACCCATGCGGTCCAAAGCCCGGGCGGGCAGGGTCAGAGCTCGGGCGGCGACCGCCGGCTGGCACCGGTCCTGGCCCGCGCCGCCGTGGCGGTGGGGGTGGCCGGCGTGTTCATCGAGACCCACCCCGATCCCGACAACGCCCCCTCGGACGGTCCCAACATGATCCACCTGTCCGACATGCCGGGATTGATCGAAGTGCTGATGAAGTTCGACGCGACGGCCAAGTGCCATCCCGTTTCCATCGATTGAGCCAACCGTTTAAGAAGTTTGGAGAGAGCGATGACCGCCATTATCGACATCCACGCCCGTGAAATCCTTGATTCGCGCGGCAATCCCACCGTCGAGGTGGACGTTGTGCTTGAGAACGGGGTGACCGGTCGCGCCGCCGTGCCGTCGGGGGCCTCGACCGGCGCCCACGAGGCGGTCGAGCTGCGCGACGGCGACAAGTCCCGCTACGGCGGCAAGGGCGTGCAGAAGGCCGTCGAGAGCGTCAACGGCGAGATCTACGATGCCCTGTCGGGCATGGACGCCGAGGACCAGATGTTGCTCGACCGCACCATGATCGAGCTGGACGGTACCGCCAACAAGGCGCGGCTGGGCGCCAACGCCATCCTGGGCGTGTCGCTGGCCTGCGCCAAGGCGGCGGCCGAGGACGCCGGCCTGCCGCTGTACCGCTACGTGGGCGGCGCCTATGCCTCGATCCTGCCGGTGCCGATGATGAACATCATCAACGGCGGCGTGCACGCCGACAACCCCATCGACATCCAGGAATTCATGGTCATGCCGGTGGGCGCGCCCACCTGCGCCGACGCCATCCGCATGGGGTCCGAGGTGTTCCAGAGCCTGAAGAAGGCGCTCAAGGACGCCGGCCACAACACCAATGTCGGCGACGAGGGCGGCTTCGCCCCCAACCTCAAGTCCGCCGAGGCGGCGCTCGACTTCATCATGCAGGCCATCGAGAAGGCCGGCTACACGCCCGGCGAGGACATCATGCTGGCCCTCGACGCCGCCTCGACCGAGTTCTTCAAGGACGGCAAGTACGAGATGACCGGCGCCCGCAAGTCGCTGGACTCCAAGGGCATCGTCAGGTTCTACGCCAAGCTGGCGAAGAGCTATCCCATCATCTCCATCGAGGACGGCTGCGCGGAGGACGATCTGGACGGCTGGGAAATGCTGACCGACGAGCTGGGCGGCAAGGTGCAGCTGGTCGGCGACGACCTGTTCGTCACCAACCCGGCCCGCCTGGCCATGGGCATCGATCGCGGCCTGGCCAATTCCATCCTGGTCAAGGTCAACCAGATCGGCACCCTGTCCGAGACCCTGGAAGCCGTCGACATGGCCCACAAGGCCGGCTACACCGCCGTGATGTCGCACCGGTCGGGCGAGACCGAGGATTCGACCATCGCCGACCTGGCGGTGGCCACCAATTGCGGCCAGATCAAGACCGGCTCGCTGTCGCGCTCGGATCGCCTCGCCAAGTACAACCAGCTCATCCGCATCGAGGAGGAGCTGGGCGCCGTGGCGCGCTACGCCGGCAAGGCCATCATGAAGCGCTGATCGGGACGTCGTTCCGCTTCGGGCCGGAAGGGGCGACCCTTCCGGCCCGTTTCGTTTGATCTGTCCGCTGGAGGCGGCCCGCGACCGGTCTTAACCCGACATACGCACGTATGGCGCGTAAAATATTGACGTTACCAAACTAAAGCGGAATTATGGGCGCCATTCATCAATCCGATGGAGGTGGACCATGACGGTCGTTACGTCTCCCGCGCTGGATCACAATCTCCCCGAGGTGTCCGGCAAGGTTTCCCTGGGCCAGGGCGCCCAGTTCTGGGCCTATGTGTCGCCCCAGAACGACACCGCCACGGCGGTCACCAAGTGGAGCGTGACGCTCCAGCACATGGGCTCCAACTGGACCGGGACCATCACCTCGGACAATCCGACCCAACAGCTGCAGACGCCGAACCTGTCGGGCATCTTTCACGTCACCGTCAAGGCCAGCGGCCCCAAATTCTCCGAGACGACGCTGGGCCCGCTGCCGGATTCGCAGGCCAATATCGGCTGCAATTCCAACTGTGCCGCCATGGTCGGCATCGTCGCCACCGCCGACGGCACGGGCGCCAATTATTGGACGGTCTGGGACGCCTTCTGTTCGCGCTGATCCGGCTCCCTTCGGCGCGGCCGGTCGGGAAGGGCGGTCTTCCCGGCCGGCATTTTATGGAAATACTTTGCGGATTGTGCGTCACTGTTCCGGTTTGATTCGCGAAACCGAGTCATTTTTGCAACGGTACGCGACTCTACCTACGAAAAATGAATCCGTTGCATTCACAATCTGTTGACGTCTGGAATCCGGGTGTGATTCCATCGCCGCCATGCTTCGGGAAATGCACCGCCGCTTCCGCCACATGATCGGCCCCATGATCGGGGTCGGCGCGGTGGCCTATTTCGCCTACCACACGGTGGAGGGCGATCGCGGCGTGCTGGCCTGGGTGCGCCTGAAGAACGAGATCTTGGAGGCCGAACTCCAGCTCGCCAAGGTCTCCACCGAACGCGCCGCCATCGAGCACCGTGTCCTGCTGCTCCGCCCCGACCACCTCGACCCCGACATGCTCGAGGAACGCGCCCGCATCATGCTGAACATGGGCCGCGACGACGAGGTTGTGGTGTTCGAGAAGAAGTAATCCGCTCGTCTCCGCCCCTTCCATTCCCCCGTCCATCTTCCGATATACCTCCCAAGGCCCGGTTCGTCCGGCCGATGAGGATGCGAGTCTAGGCCTTCGGGGCGGATGGACAGGGGCGCGGTTGCGCTCCATCATGCCGGCCGCAGCCCAATCGGACGGAAAGCCAAAAATAACCTAAAAGCGGTTAAGTGACGTTTTTGCGTTGCAAAACAAGCGTTTCATCATGTGAAGGCGCTTGCAAAAAAGGGTAGCCTGCTTTACCTATCGAAGCACAACGACACGCGAGCCCCGGGAGGAACCATGGCGAGCGCCAAGCGTCGGGCCAAGGCCGTCGAGCCGACGAAGGCCCAATTCATCAAGTGGTACCGCGACATGCTGCTGATCCGCCGCTTCGAGGAGAAGGCGGGCCAGCTTTACGGCATGGGACTGATCGGCGGCTTCTGCCACCTCTATATCGGCCAGGAGGCGGTGGTGGTCGGCATGATGGCGGCGGCCGAGCCGGCGGATTCGGTGGTCACCAGCTATCGCGACCACGGCCAGATGCTGGCCTGCGGCATGGACCCCAAGGGCGTGATGGCCGAGCTGACCGGGCGCGCCGGCGGCTATTCCAAGGGCAAGGGCGGCTCGATGCACATGTTCAGCCGCGAAAAGAAGTTCTATGGCGGCCACGGCATCGTCGGCGCCCAGGTGCCCATCGGCACCGGCCTTGGCTTCGCACACCGCTATTCCGAGGATGGCGGCGTCTGCCACACCTATCTGGGCGACGGCGCCGTCAACCAGGGCCAGGTCTATGAAAGCTTCAACATGGCGGCGCTGTGGAAGCTGCCGGTCGTGTACGTGATCGAGAACAACAAATACGCCATGGGCACCTCCATCGAGCGCGCCTCGGCCGGCACCGAACTGGCCAAGCGCGGCGCCGCCTACGGCATCCCCGGCGAGGCGGTGGACGGCATGAGCGTGAGCGCCGTGTTCGAGGCTGCCAGCCGGGCGCTCGCCCATGCCCGCTCGGGCGAGGGGCCGTACATCCTGGAAATGAAGACCTACCGCTATCGCGGCCACTCCATGTCGGACCCGGCCAAGTACCGGACCAAGGAGGAGGTCACCAGGATGCGCGAGCAGCACGACCCCATCGATACGCTGAAGGCGGTCCTGCTGGAGCAGGGCCACATCGACGAGGCCGGTCTCAAGGAGATCGACCGCGAGGTCAAGCAGATCGTCGGCGAGGCCGCCGATTTCGCGCAAGCCAGTCCCGAGCCCGCTCCGTCGGAGCTGTGGACCGACGTGCTGATCGAGGCGTGAGGAGGGGACGATGCCGATCGAAGTATTGATGCCGGCGCTGTCGCCGACCATGACCGAGGGCAAGCTGGCCCGCTGGCTGAAGAGCGAGGGCGACGCGGTGAAGTCCGGCGACGTCATCGCCGAGATCGAGACCGACAAGGCGACCATGGAATTCGAGGCGGTCGAGGAAGGCCGCATCGGCAAGATCCTGGTCGAGGGCGGCACCGAGGGAGTCGCCGTCAACACCCCCATCGCCATCCTGCTGGAGGAGGGCGAGGACAGCGCCGATCTCGGCAAGGTGGCCGAGCGTCCGGTGGCGTCCACCGCGCCGGTGGCCGCCGAGCCGCCCGCGTCAACGTCCATGCCGCCCGCTCCCAAGCCCCCTCAAGCGTCGTTTGGGGGCGAGGAGAAGCAGTACGACAAGTTCGTGCGCATGACCGTCCGCGAGGCGCTGCGCGACGCCATGGCCGAGGAGATGCGCCGCGACGAGGCGGTGTTCCTGATGGGCGAGGAGGTCGGCCAGTACCAGGGCGCCTACAAGGTGTCGCAGGGCCTGCTGGACGAGTTCGGCCCCAAGCGGGTCATCGACACCCCCATCACCGAGATGGGCTTCGCCGGCCTGGGTGTCGGCGCCGCCTTCGCCGGGCTGAAGCCCATCGTCGAGTTCATGACCATGAACTTCTCGATGCAGGCCATCGACCACGTCATCAACTCGGCGGCCAAGACGCTGTACATGTCGGGCGGCCAGCAGCCGTGCCCGATCGTGTTCCGCGGCCCCAACGGCGCCGCCTCGCGCGTCGCCGCCCAGCACTCCCAGGACTTCTCGGCCTGGTACGCCCACTGCCCGGGCCTCAAGGTGGTGGCGCCCTATTCGGCCGCCGACGCCAAGGGCCTCTTGAAGGCCGCCATCCGCGACCCCAACCCGGTGGTGGTGCTGGAAAACGAGATCATGTACGGCCAAAGCTTCGACGTGCCTGACGATCCGGATTTCATCATCCCCATCGGCAAGGCCAAGATCGAGCGCGAGGGCGGCCACGTCACCATCATCTCCTACGCCCGCTCGGTGCATATCGCGCTGCAGGCGGCCGAGATGCTGGCGGGCGAGGGCATCGAGGCCGAGGTGATCAACCTGCGCACCATCCGCCCGCTGGACGTCGAGACCATCGTGCGCTCGATCCAGAAGACCAACCGCGTTGTTACCGTGCACGAGGACTGGCCCTTCGCCAGCGTATCGTCGGAGATCGCGGCGGTGATCATGGAAAACGCCTTCGACTGGCTCGACGCGCCCCTGGTGCGGGTGTGCGGGGCCGACGTGCCCATGCCTTATGCCGCCAACCTGGAAAAGCTGTACCTGCCGCAGCCCGAGCAGGTGGTCGAGGCCGCCCGCCGCGTCTGCTACAAGAAGTAAGGGAGCGCGTCATGCCCATCGAGATCCTGATGCCCGCGCTCTCGCCGACCATGAGCGAAGGCACCCTGGCCCGCTGGCTGAAGAACGAAGGCGACGAGGTCAAGTCCGGCGACGTCATCGCCGAGATCGAGACCGACAAGGCGACCATGGAGTTCGAGGCGGTCGACGAGGGCCGCATCGGCAAGATCCTGGTCCCCGGCGGCACCGCCGGGGTCAAGGTCAACCAGCCCATCGCGCTGCTGCTGGAGGAAGGCGAGGACGCGGCCAGCATCTCCACTCCTTCCCCCGCGCGCGGCGTGGGGGGAGGCCGGGAGGGGGGCATGCCCGCTCCCGCCGCGCCCGCTCCCGTCGCCCAGGCCTCCACCCCGGCCCCCCCCCCGCAGAGCCGGGGGAGGGAGGATAGGGTCTTCGCCAGCCCGCTGGCGCGTCGCATCGCCGGCGACGCCGGGCTCGACCTCAAGGCGGTGACGGGCAGCGGCCCGCACGGCCGCATCGTCAAGGCCGACGTCGAGGCCGCCCTCAAGGGCGGGGTGCCCAAGGCCGCCCCGGCCGCCGCGCCCGCCGCCAAGCCCGCGCCGCAGGTTTCCGGCTTCGAGCCGCCCTACGAGGAGCTGCCCAACTCCTCCATGCGCAAGGTCATCGCCCGGCGCCTCACCGAGGCCAAGCAGACCGTGCCGCATTTCTACCTGACCATCGACTGTGCCATCGACGCGCTGCTGAAGCTGCGCGCCGAGGCCAACGCGCGCTCGGACAGCTACAAGCTGTCGGTCAACGACTTCGTCATCAAGGCGGTGTCCATCGCGCTCAGGAAGGTGCCGGCGGCCAACGCCTCGTGGAGCGAGGAGTTCATCAAGCGCTACACCGAGGTGGACGTGTCGGTGGCGGTGGCCACCCCCAACGGCCTGATCACCCCCATCGTCAAGGGCGCCGACAAGAAGACGCTGTCGCAGATCTCCAACGAGATGAAGGGCCTTGCCGCCAAGGCCAAGGACGGCAAGCTGATGCCCGAGGAATACCAGGGCGGCGGTTTCACCATCTCGAACCTGGGCATGTTCGGCATCCGCGAATTCGCCGCCATCATCAACCCGCCCCAGGGCTGCATCCTGGCGGTGGGCGCCGGCGAGCAGCGCCCCGTCGTCAAGGACGGCGCGCTGGCGGTGGCGACCATGATGACCTGCACCCTGTCGGTGGACCACCGGGTGGTGGACGGCGCCGTCGGGGCCGAATTCCTGGCCGCCTTCAAGACGCTGATCGAAGACCCGCTGTCCATGCTGGTGTGAGGAGGACGTCCGAATGGCTGTGGACGAAGAGGTCGCCCGCTCGATGCCGGCCATCCGGTCGGCCTTCCAGGCGCTGAAGGAGCATCTGGGCGAGGGGCGGATGAACGCCGCCGCCGCCACCCTGTTCGGCAACGCCGTGCTGTGGGGCGAGGAGGTCAAGGACATCTATGCCGGCGACGGCAAGGACGCCCTGGCCGAGCGCGACCCACTGACCCGGTTCTTCGTCTGCCGATTCCGCGGCATGCCCGAGCCGGCCCGCATCGCCGACGCTCCCGCCGAGGCGGCGTTCCTGATGGCCTTCACCGCCTTTCCTTATCTGGACGCCCTGCTCGACGAGATGACCGTCGGCGAGCATGTGGGCTTCGACGAGGACGGCAACTGGCTGGTGCGTCGCATCATCGCCGGTGAGGACGACGGCACCATGATGCGGGTGCTGAAGGGACCGGTCGGCTGGAAGTTCGACCTGATGCCGGTCTACCACGCCAAGGCGGTGGCCCTGGCGGCGTTCATCGACAACGAATTCGGCGGCGATTTCGATGCCTTCCTGTGGCGCTACGTCGCCGACCACGATCTGGCCTTCGACCTGGACCAGGCCTGGCGGCCGCTGGCGGCCTGATAGTTTGTCGTCATGCCCGGACGTGATCCGGGCATCCATGGCGGTCGCCTTGCAAGCGTGGATCGCCGGGTCAAGCCCGGCGATGACGGGAGGAGGGCGGACCCGAGAGGACTAAGCATATGAGCTTCGTGGAGAAGAAGATGCCCGAAAACAGCTTCGACCTGGTGGTCATCGGCGGCGGCCCCGGCGGCTATGTCGCCGCCATCCGCGCCGCCCAGCTGGGCATGAAGACTGCCGTTGTCGAGCGCGAGCATCTGGGCGGTATCTGCCTCAACTGGGGCTGCATTCCCACCAAGGCCCTGCTGCGCTCGGCCGAGGTCTACCGCAACATGCGGCACGCCGCCGCCTACGGCCTGTCGGCCGGACAGGTCGGCTTCGACCTGCCGGCGGTGGTCAAGCGCTCCCGGGGCGTGTCGGCGCAGCTGAACGCCGGCGTCAAGGGGCTGCTGAAGAAGAACAAGGTCAGCGTGTTCGACGGCCACGGCAAGCTGGCCGGCAAGAACAAGGTGCAGGTCGAGGGCAAGGATGCCGGCGTCATCACCGCCCCGCACATCATCCTCGCCACCGGAGCCCGCGCCCGCGTCCTGCCCGGGCTCGAGCCCGACGGAAAGTTCGTGTGGACCTACCGCGAGGCGCTGGTGCCCGATACCATGCCCAAGCGGCTGCTGGTCATCGGCTCGGGTGCCATCGGCATCGAATTCGCAAGCTTCTTCAACGCCCTGGGCAGTGACGTTACCGTGGTCGAAGTGATGGATCGGGTTCTTCCGGTGGAGGATGAGGAAATCTCCGCCTTCGCCCGCAAGGCCTTCGAGAAGCAGGGAATGACGATCCTGACCTCGGCCACCGTCAAGGGGTTGAAGAAGAACGCCGACGACGTCGCGGTGCAGGTGGAGATCGCCGGCAAGGTCCAGGACATCGTGGTCGACCGGGTCATCTCGGCGGTGGGTGTGACCGCCAATTCCGAGAACCTGGGCCTGGACGGCACCAAGGTCAGGCTGGAGCGCGGCCACGTGGTCACCAACCAATGGTGCGAGACCGACGAGCCCGGCGTCTACGCCATCGGCGATCTCACCGCGCCGCCGTGGCTGGCCCACAAGGCCTCCCACGAGGGCGTCATCTGCGTCGAGAAGATCGCCGGCCTCAACCACGTCCACCCCTTGAACATCCGCAACATCCCCGGCTGCACCTACTGCCATCCCCAGGTGGCCAGCGTCGGCCTGTCCGAGGCCAAGGCCAAGGAGAAGGGCTATGAGGTCAAGGTCGGCCGCTTCCCGTTCATCGGCAACGGCAAGGCCATCGCCCTGGGCGAGCCCGAGGGGCTGGTCAAGACGGTGTTCGACGCCAAGACCGGCGAACTGCTGGGCGCCCACATGATCGGCGCCGAGGTCACCGAGATGATCCAGGGCTACACGGTGGCCAAGACCCTGGAGACCACCGAGGCCGACCTGATGCACACCGTGTTCCCGCATCCGACCCTGTCGGAGATGATGCACGAGTCGGTGCTGGCGGCCTATGGGCGGGCGATTCACTTTTAGTTCGACATTGACGGCGGCGTTGGCTTGGGTGACAAGGGCTCATGCTGACGCAGCCTCCTGGTAACCCGTTGTTGGTATGGACCGAAATCGCTCGCAACGTCGCCATCGTGCTTGCGGGCATGGTCGGTCTGGGCATCGCCTGGTGGCGAAGCCGGGCGGCGAATTTGCAGGCGCGGGCCGCCCTCGAACAATCCGAGCTTGCCCGGCGAGACCACATTACCGAGATATTCGGTAAGGCCGTCGATCAGCTCGCCTCGGAGAAGCTCGAAGTTCGCCTCGGAGCGATCTATACTCTGTGGGCGATCTGTCAGGATAATCGCTACGGGGCCTACATCTGGCCCATACAGGAGACCCTGTCCGCTTACGTGCGTACCAAGGCGGCTTCCAGTGAGGCGGTTGGTGAGCCGGATATCAAGGCGATCCTTGAAATGCTGCGCGACTTGGCTCGCCGTGGCGGGAATGGAGAGGGCGATGGGACTGAGAGTGCTTAATTTGGAAGGGGCCAAGATCCCCAAGTCCGACTGGAGCCGAGCGGTTCTCAATAACGCCCGTTTTTCGCAGACTGACCTCACTCGCTCGGATTTCAGCCGGTCGGTGCTGAATGGCGCCAATCTGCGGAAGGCCCGACTGGTGGGAGCGAATTTCGAAGGGGCGGTGTTGAATAACGCGGACATCGCGGACGCGGATTTGACGGATGCAGGGCTCGCGGGAGCGGTCCTCAATGGCGCTCAGCTTCAGGGCGCATGCCTTCACGGTGCGAGCCTCACCGGGGCTGTATTGAATGGAGCCGACCTCTCCGGTGCGGATTTGACTGATGCGGATTTGGCGGGGGCGGTGCTGAATGGCGTCCGCCTCACCGGAGCAAATCTGGCTAGCGCCAAGAACCTGACCCGCGCACAGGTCAACTCCGCAGTGATCGACTCCACCACCAAATTACCAGAATACCTTTCCTAGCGAGCGCATTTTGTCCGACAAGCCCCAACTCCGCCATCCCGAGAAGGCCAGGAAGCCCGACAATCCCAGCCCGCGCAAGCCCGACTGGATCCGGGTCAAGGCGCCGACCTCGGCCGAGGCCGCCGAGGTGCGCAAGCTGATGCGCGACAAGAACCTGCACACGGTGTGCGAGGAGGCGGCCTGCCCGAATATCGGCGAGTGCTGGAAGCACCGCCACGCCACCTTCATGATCCTCGGCGACACCTGCACGCGGGCCTGTGCCTTCTGCAACGTCAAGACCGGCAAGCCCGGCGCCGTCGACGTGACGGAGCCCGAGAACCTGGCCGAGAGCGTCACCTCCATGGGGCTTAGGCACGTGGTCATCACCTCGGTGGACCGCGACGACCTGGCCGACGGCGGCGCCTTCCAGTTCGTGGCCTGCATCGAGCGGGTGCGCGCCGCCAGCCCCGACTGCACCGTCGAGGTGCTGACCCCCGATTTCCGCGACAAGCCCGGCGCCATCGACGCCGTCGCCAGGGCGCGCCCCGACGTGTTCAACCATAACCTCGAGACCGTGCCGCGCCTTTACCCCACCATCCGGCCCGGCGCCCGCTATTTCGAGTCCCTGCGCCTGCTGCAGCGGGTCAAGGAGGTGGATGGCTCCATCTTCACCAAGTCCGGCATCATGGTCGGCCTGGGCGAGGACCGCGCCGAGGTGCTGCAGGTGATGGACGACATGCGCTCGGCCGGGGTGGATTTCATCACCATCGGCCAGTACCTGCAGCCGACGCTCAAGCACTGCGCGGTGGACCGCTTCGTCACCCCCGACGAGTTCGAGGACTACAAGGCGGTCGCCAAGGCCAAGGGCTTCCTGATGGTGTCGGCGTCGCCGCTGACCCGCTCGTCCCACCATGCCGACCGCGATTTCGCCGAGCTGAAGGCGGCGCGCGCCAAGCTGACCAGCGCGGCGGAGTAGGGGCGGGCATGCCGACGCACGCCGAGAAGCGCTATCTGCCCTACACGGTGGACCAGTTGTTCGAGATGGTCGCGGACGTGGAGAGGTATCCGCAGTTCTTGCCCTGGTGCGTGGCCGCCCGCATCCGCCGCCGCGACGGCGACACCTTCTTCGCCGACCTGATCATCGGCTTCAAGATGATCCGCGAGCGCTATACCTCGAAGGTGGTGTGCGACCGCGAGCGCTCGCGCATCGACGTCACCTATACCGAGGGGCCGTTCCAGTATCTCAACAACCACTGGATCTTCGAACCGGCGCCCGACGGCGGCACCACCATCGACTTCTTCGTGGATTTCGAGTTCAAGTCCAAGATCCTGCAGAAGGTGATGGGGGCGCTGTTCAACGAGGCGGTGCGGCTGATGGTGCATTCCTTCGAGAAGCGGGCCCGGCATATCTATGGTCCCGACGGGCGCGGGGCCTCCGTCACGCCGGCGTGAACGCCGCGATGCCTCCCCATACCAGCAGGCCCGCCGCCCCCGCCGACACCGCCGACAACCCGTAGCCGGCCAGCAGCCAGGCGCCGTCCTGGCGCACCAGGCCGCCGGCCAGGGCGAAGATGGCCAGGGCCGGCAGCGGATTGCCGAACGGGATCGGCAGGGCCAGCAGCAGGCCTTGCAGGGTGATCGCCGCGCGGGCCGCCAAATGGCCGCCGCCCCGCGCCAGATGGGGCAGGACCGGGCGCCAGCGGCGTTCGACCCGCCGCACCAGCGGAACGGCGCGGGCGATGGCCTTGCGGACCAGGCCGGCGGGCAGACGGCGGCGGGCGAGGAATGGCGGCAACGGGGCGTCGCTGCCGAGGGCCCGCAACGACAGCCAGACGATGGCCGTTCCCACCGCCGCGCCCAGCGGCACGCCGGGCGACGGCAGGCCGGCGACGGCGGCGAGGACCATCAGCAAGAGGGGGACCGACCCGCCCGCCATCCGGGCATGGGCGTCGCCCAGGGTTCCGGCGTCTCCGGCGCATCGGGGCGGCAGGGACGCCAGGGCGCGGGCCAGCGGCGCCGGGTGCCGCTTCCTCCTATTCCTCGGCGACGGCATGGGCCGCCTCGGCGAGGCAGCGCTCCAACTCGGTGCGCAGGCGGGCGGCGTCGATGGCGGTGTCGGCGGCCACCTTGCGGATGACGTCCTCGTCGCCCGCCTCCTCGAAATCGGCCATCACCACGTCGCGGGCATAGGCGGCGGCGGCGTCTTCCGCCAATCCCCTCTGCGCGGCGGCCCACAGGCCGAACAGGCGCACCCCCCGCGAGCGGGCGCGGAAGGCGCGTTCGTCGTCCAAGGCGGCCTTGGCGTCGGTCAGGCGGGTGTCGGGCATGGTCGTCTCCTGGGATACGTGGCGATATCCAGGAAATGGTGCGACTCCGTTGGCGGTAAATGGAGCCGGAGTCGACTCTATTGATAGGGATACGTTATCAATCGCAGCGATGGGCCTCGCTGGGGCAGTCGTCGCCGATGGGCTTGCCGGCCTTCAGCCCGATCCATGCATCGACCTTGTCGTCCTCGAATCCCACCATGCGGATGCCGCCCGATTCCATCAGCGGGCGGCGGATGAACAGGGGTTCGGCGCACATCAGGGCCAGGGCGTCGGATTCGCCGTAGAGCCCGGGATCGACGTCGCCCGATTTCACCCCCGGATGCGAGCGGTTGAACCAGTCCGCCACCGGCCGGTCGCCGAAGAAGGGGCGCAGCGTTTCCGGGCGCCAGGGCTCGGCCAGCAGGTCGCGGACCAGCACCACATGGCCGGACGCCATCAACAACGCCTTCTGCCGCGCGTTACCGGCGCAGCCGGGCTTTTCATAGAAGGTGACGAAGGCCATGGGCTCCTCCGAAGGTTCAGAAGGGGCGCCCCGTGCCGGTGGCGCCCCTTCCTCTATCGACCTGCGTTCCGCTTCCGCCACCTGTCAACGACGCAGGTCGATCTCCACACCGGGCTCGCCGGTGAACTCCACCAGGATGTCCTGGTCCAGCACGATGTACTGGCAGGCCAGGCGATAAGGCGGGGTCATGTCCTCGACCTCGGCCTTGGCCAGCCATTCCTTGGTCAGCTTGCCATTGACCGAAAGGGTCAGCTTTTCCTTCTCGGTCAGGTTCTGGGCCTTGGGCTGGTTGGGGCCCAGATAGGTCACCTTGATGAGGCACGAGCCGCATTCGCCGTCCTGGCACTGGCAGGGAATGTCGATGTTGTGCTGCTTCGCCAGCGCCAGCAGGGTGCCGCGATGATCGCCGGCCACCGCGTAGACGGTGATGTCCTTGGGCAGCGTCGGGCCGCTGAAGGTAACGTTGGCCATTAGGGGGTCCCTCTCTTTATGGGTTTTGGTTTCAGGTTTCCGCCACCGCGCCGGTCAGAAGGCCGGCGGCCTCGGCCAGCGGCAGCACCAGCGGCGTGATTCCCTCGGTGGCAAGGAACTTGATCTCGTTCTTGGTCAGGTCCTCGGGCACCACGGCGTAGTGCGGCCCGCCCGAGCGCTTGATGATGCAGCGCGCGAAGGTGCGCAGGATCTGGTCGTAGAAGCGGCAGCCCAGGAACACGAAGCCGCGCCCGTTCCGGCGCTTCTGGACCTCGGCCGGGATGGGGGTCTGGATGTCGATGTCGGTCAGCACCTCGACGTAATCCGCGTCCGAGGCCAGCACGTCGCCGGCCGGCTGGGCGGCGCCATGGGGCTTGTAGAGCACGGTTCGCCAGCCGGCAGCCTCGGCTTCCGGACGTTCGATGCCGTCGGCGGCATAGGCGCGCGTCCACGGCGCCTCGGACAGGCGGCGGGCCTTGCTGGCCCCCTGGATCTGGCCCCAGTCGGAGCGCCCGGCCAGGGCCGCGCGCAGGGTGCCGTCGTACCAGGTGTCCACGATCAGCGGCAACTCGGTCAGGCTCGCCAGCCACCGGTGGAGCGGGCTGGGCTCGGGGACGGGCTTGAAGAAATCCGCCATCAGCCGGTCAAGGGTGACCCGGTGGCGGAAGCTCTCGATGTATTGGGACGTGTGCCACAGGTTGTTGCGGATGCGCCCGGGCACCGCCACCTTGGACGACAGCAGATGCGACAGCTCGCGCGCCCCCGCCGGCACCGGCGACTCGCCTCCCAACGTCAGCACCTCGGGCCCCAGATAGGGGATGAGGCGGCCGGCGGCGATCTCGGCGGACAACTCGGTCAGGATGGCGCGGGCGTCGGTCATCGCGGATCAGTCCTCCTCGTCGCTCAGCTTGCGGGCGTCGACGGTGATGGGCAGCGGCGTGTCGGCCGGCATGTCGGGCATCTGGAACTTCCAGCCGTTTCCAATGGTGACCACGCCGCCCCAGGGGGTGTCGCCCTCCATGGCGATGACCTTTTCCTCGAGGTCCTTCTTGGCGACGTAGATTTCGTAGTGGTCGGCCTTCTTGCGCAGGGTCACCTTCATCCCGGGTCCTCCATGCCCTCGAGTTCCACCGACCGCATCCCCAGGAGAATGCCGCGATCGACGAAATCGATGGTGTAGATGTAGAAGCGGTTGAGATAGGTGCCGATGGACTTCACGTAGCCGATCTCTCCGGCTTCCAGCAGGTAGTCTCCGCGCTGGTACCCGGGAAAGGTGCCGTCGTTGCGGATGGCCTTGAGCGAGCGGACCTTGTCTCCGGGCTCGAAGATCGGGTCGTCGTAGAGTTCGCTGGGCGTGGTGTCCATCGGCCTCTCCCCGTCGGCTAGGCGGCGATCAGCGTGATGCAGTCGTCGACCGGGCAGGCCTCGACGCACTTCGGGTCGTCGCCGTCGCACTCGGTGCAGGTCTTGGCCTTGATGATGAAGGTGCCGTCCTTCTCCTTGATGGAGCCGGTGGGGCATTCCAGTTCGCAGGCGCCGCAGGCGGTGCAGGTATCCGCGTCGATCTGATAGGCCATGGTTGTGGTCTCCTTGCTTTGGGCTGGTGCTTCAGGCGGTCGCGTCCTGGGCCTGGAAGCCGTATTGCGCGGCATACCAGGCGGCGACGGCCGTCTCGATGTAGTCGAAGGGATAGTCGTCCACGGCGGCGATGCCGGCCTTGGCCAGATCCTGCTTGGGGCAGCGGCCGATCTTGGCGACGAACACCGCCTCGACCCCGTCCAGCACCTCCAGGATGCCGTCCAGCTTGTCGTCGTCGCCATAGCCGCCCAGGCAGTAGGTGTCCGCCTTGCGGTGGCCGACGAAGCGCACGCCGGCGGCGTCGACCTCGTAGACCTGGAACTCGGTGGCGTGGCCGAAATGCTGGTTGATGCGGCCGCCGCCCTTGGTGCAGACGGCCACCAGGCGGGCCGGGGCCGCCACGGTGGCGGCGAGTTCGGCCTGGGCGGCCTCGGCGGCCTCGCGGTGGTCGGCGCGCTCGCGTTCGACCACCTCGCGGTAGAGGCGCCGGGGCTCGGGGTCGTAGGCGCCGATGTCGCCGCATTTGTCCATGGTGAAGTCCTGCGACAGGTCCTCGCCCAGCATGCCCACGGCGTCGGCCCGGCACTGGCGGCAGTGGCGCATCAGGTTGGCGCCGCCGGCCAGCTTGTCCTGAAGCTCCTTCAGTTCGGCGGGGGAGGGGCCGCGCTGGCCGGTCAGGCCGAAATGGGTGCCGTGGGCGGGGTCCGAGATCAGCGGCAGCACGTTGTGCAGGAAGCCGCCATGCGCCTTGACCATGGCGTTGACGTCCAGCAGGTGCCGGTCGTTGATGCCGGGGATCATCACCGAGTTGACCTTGACCAGCACGCCGCGCGCGGTCAGCGCCGCCAGGCCCTCCATCTGGCGCTCGTGTAGGATGCGCGACGCCTCGCGGCCCTTGTGGCGCTTGCCGTTGAAATACACCCACGGATAGATCGCCTCGCCCACCTCGGGATCGACCATGTTGATGGTGATGGTGACGTGGTCGATGTTGTGCTCGAGGATGCGGTCGACGTGGTCGGGCAGGGCAAGGCCGTTGGTGGAGATGCAGAACTTGATGTCGGGCAGCCGCTTCTCGACCAGGCGGAAGGTCTCGAAGGTCTTTTTCCAGTCCATCAGCGAGTCGCCGGGGCCGGCCACGCCCAGCACCGACAGCTGCGGCACCTTGTTGGCCACCGCCACCACCTTGCGGGCCGCCATCTCGGGGGTCAGGCGCTCGCTGGTGACGCCGGGGCGGGACTCGTTGGCGCAATCGTATTTGCGGTTGCAGTAGTTGCACTGGATGTTGCAGGCCGGCGCCACCGCCACATGCATGCGGGCGAAGTAGTGGTGGGCCTCCTCGCTGTAGCAGGGGTGGTCCTTGACCTTGTCCCACACATGGGCGGGCATGTCGCCCGGCCCCTTGGACGAGCCGCACGACTTCGAGGAACAACCGCCGGAGGGGGCCGAGGGGGAACAGCCGCCGGCGGCAGGCAACGTCGCATCCCCGCGGGCGGGGAGTGCGAGGATGCTGGAGAGGGGGATGACGTTGCTGCTCACCGGCGGCCTCCTCGGGACGTGGGTCGTACCGGGAAGACGAAACGCAAGCGGCGTGCCAGATACGAAAATGGCGGAAAAGCTGGCGTCACGTCACTTTGTCGGGCTGTCGGACTTGCGACGGCCCTGTCGGACTCGCGACATACCCTTGACCCGCATCAATGCCGGGCGCGGCTCGTCCGCCCCAGTTTGGTGGGCGTATCCCAAGGAGAATCGTCGGCCATGGCCACCATCCAGTTGCAGGAACCCGTCTATCGCGGCAATCCCGGGCCGGTCTTCTTCGCCGCCGGATTCCGCCCGTTCTTCCTGTTCGCCGCCATCGACGCGGCGGTGATGCTGCCGCTGTGGCTGGTCGCCTGGGTGGGCGGGCTGCCGCTGGGCGTGTCCTACACGGCGGCGGTCTGGCACGGCCACGAGATGGTGTTCGGCTTCGCCGGGGCGGCCGTCGGCGGCTTCCTGCTGACCGCCGTGCCCAACTGGACCAATACCCACCATGCCAGCGGCCGGCCGCTGATGGCGGTCTTCGCCGCCTGGCTGGCCGGGCGGGTGGCCTTTTCCCTGGGCGGGCTGTTGCCGCCGCTGGTGGTGGCGGCCATCGACCTCGCCTATCTGCCGGCGTTGGCGTTGCTGGTGGCCGGGCCACTGCTCAAGGCGGCCAAGGCCCGCAACGTCGCCTTCCTGCCGATCCTCGGCGTGTTCTGGCTGTGCGACCTGCAGATCCATCTCGGCATCGCGCTGGGATGGGGCGACCCCATGGCCGGCGTCCACGGCGGCATCGCCGTGCTGCTGGTGATGATCGCCGTGGTCGGTGGCCGCATCATTCCCTCCTTCACCCAGAACTGGCTGCGCATGCAGGGGCAGGCCATGGAGGTCCGGCCCATCGGCTGGATCGAGAAATGGGGCGCGGTGGCCAGCGTGGCGGTGGCGGCGGGCCTCGACGTGGTGGCGCCGACCTCGCCGGCGGCGGGCGCGGCGCTGTTGGCGGCGGCGGCCATCCATCTGGTCCGCATGGGCCGCTGGCATGGCTGGCGGACGCTCGCCAACCCCATCCTGTGGGTCCTGCACCTGGGCTATCTGTGGCTGGTGGTGGGCATGGCGCTGCTGGGGCTGTCCAGTTTCTCGGACGCGCTTCCGGCCTCGGCGGCGGTGCACGCGCTCACCGCCGGCTGTGTCGCCACCATGATCCTGGGGGTGATGAGCCGCGCCGCGCTGGGCCATTCCGGCCGGCCGCTGCTGGTGTCGCCGCTGACGGTGGCGGCCTATGTGCTGCTGTCGGCGGGGGCGGCCTTGCGGGTGGTGGCGCCGCTGTTCGAGGACGCGCAGGTGGCCTTCACCCATGCCGGCGGCACGTTGTGGGTGCTGGCCTGGATTCTGTTCGTCGTGGTCTACGCCCCGATCGTCTTGCGGCCCCGCGCGGATGGGCGGCCGGGCTAGCGGTTAAGCTTTGGGCAACGGGCGGGCGCTAGGAAAGAGGCGTTCGCCACACTTTCGCCAGGAGCTTGGACCATGCCTCTCGTCGTCATCCAGACCTCCGTCCCCGGCGGCGACTCCCGGCCGTTCCGCATCACCGAGGTGCTGGGGCGGGTGGCCGAGACGGCCGAGGAGGCGCTGGAGGCCGCCGCCCACCATATCGGCGACGCGACCGCCGTGTCCGACTACCTGACCTGCCGCTGGCACAAGGCCGGCGGCTATTGGCTGGTCAGCTACGAGCCCATTCCCGAGATGGCGCGCGGCGTGCCGGTCACCATGATGTGACGGCGGCCCGGGCCGCCGCCTGGGATGTGACGGCGGCTCAGGCCGCCGCCTGGCTTCCGGTCAGGCGTCCCAGCCGCAGGATGCCCTCGAAGGTGTCGGCCGGGATCGGGCGGGAATAGTAGAAGCCCTGGACCTCGTTGCAGCGCAGGGACCTGAGGATGGTCAGCTGCTCCTCGGTCTCGACGCCCTCGGCCACCACTGACAGGTTCAGCGAATGGGCCATGGCGACGATGGCGCCGACGATCTCGACGCTGGCCGGGTTGGTGGCGAGGTCGAGCACGAAGGAGCGGTCGATCTTCAGCTTGTCGAGCGGGAACTTCTTGAGATAGCTGAGGCTGGAATAGCCCGTGCCGAAATCGTCCACGGCCAGGTGGACGCCCTGGTTGTGCAACGCCAGAAGGGTGCTGATGGCCGTCTCGGCATTGCGCATGACGGCGCTTTCGGTCAGTTCGAGCTCGATCAGCGCCGGATCGACCGAGTGGTGAGCCAGCGCCTGGACGACCTTGTCGACCAGGTCGGGCTGGCGGAACTGGTGGGCCGAGATGTTGACCGCGACCTGGACCACGGGCGTGCCCTGGTCCTGCCAGCGCCGGATCTGGCCGCAGACATGCTTCAGCACCCAGTCGCCGATGGGGACGATCAGGCCGGTGTCCTCGGCGATAGGGATGAAGTCGGCCGGCGAGATCATGCCCAGTTCCGCGTGATGCCAGCGCAGCAGCGCCTCGGCGCCCACCAGGCGGCCGGTCGCGGCGTCGATCTTCGGCTGGTAGTGGACCGAGAACTCGTCGCGGGCCACCGCCTTGCGGAGTTCGGTCTCCAGGCGCAGGCGCACGGCCGAGGTGGCGTGCATCTCGGGGGCGAAGTACTGGAACGAGTTGTCGGCCTGGTCCTTCGACCGGTTCATGGCGGTCTCGGCCTTGCGCACCAGCTCCTCGGGGTCGGTGCCGTCGCCGGGGAACACGCTGATGCCGACCGCGGCGGTGACGAACACCTCCTGCCCCTCGACGACGAAGGACGTGGCGAAACAGTCGAGCAGGCGCGAGATCACCACATGCGCATCGTGCCCCTGGATCAGTTCGGTCAGCAGGCAGCAGAAGGTGTCGCCGCGCAGGCGCGCCACCGTGTCGTGGCCGCGCAGGCTTGCCGCCATGCGATCGGCGACGGCGCGCAGCAGGGTGTCGCCGTTCTGGTGGCCCAGGCTTTCGTTGATCTGCCGGAAGCGGTCGAGGCCGACCATCACCAGCGCCGCCTTGCGCTGGCTGCGCTGGCTGCGCTCGATGGCCTGGGCCAGCCGGTCCATGAACAGGTAGCGGTTGGGCAGGCGGGTCACCGCGTCGTAATAGGTCAGCGTGCGGATGGTCTCCTCGGCCCGCTTGTGATGCGAGATGTCCGAGAAGACCCCCACATAGCGGGTCACCTGGCCGGCGGGGTCGGTGATGGCCTTGATGGTCAGCCATTCGGGAAATGCCTCGCCGTCCTTGCGGCGATTCCAGATTTCACCGGCCCACGCGCCTTGATCGCGGATGGTATCCCACATGGAGGCGTAGAACGTGGGGTCCTGCAATCCGGACTTCAGCATGCCGGCGGGCTTGCCCAGCACCTCCTCGCGGCCGTAGCCCGAGATCCGGCAGAAGCTCTGGTTCACCCACAGCATGATGCCCCGGCGGTCGGTGACCATCACGCCTTCCATGGTGGATTCCAGCACTTTCTCGGCGACGTCGAGGCGCGCCAGCACCCGCTTGCGGGCCGAAATGTCGTGCACCACGACCAGGAACCGGCGGTCGCCGTCCCGGTTCATGGGAGCCACCGACAGCTCGACGGGAAACACGGTGGAGTCCTTGCGGCGGGCCATGGCTTCGCGGCGGCCGTCGAACAACGGGCCGGTGCCGTCGGCGACGAACTCCTTGAGGGCCTGGCGGAATCGGTGGGCGTAGGGATTGGCGAGAAGTCCGTCGGCGGGTTCGTCCTGCGTTTCCGAGGACGAATAGCCGAACATCCGCACGGCGGCGGGGTTGAAGGCACGGATGCGCGCCTGGTCGTCGACCACCACCAGGGCGTCGGGCAGCGAATGCATGATGGTGTCGAGACACAGTTCCGCGTCGCGCCGGGCCTCCCGCGCCTGGGCGGTCTCCGCCGCCGCCACCGACCGGAACAGGCGGTCGAGGAGGACGGCGACGGCCAGGACCGCGAACAGGAGCCAGCCGGCCAGCGCCAGCGGATCGAGGGCGGCGGGCGACGGGGTTCCGACCAGCACGGCGATGGCGGCGGCCAGGACCCCGCCGGCGACCGCGCCGGGCATCCGCCGGATGGTGGCGGCGAAAGGCCCTCGGAGGAACCGTTCCGTTGGTGGCTTGAAAGTCATCCGTGGCTCCGATGCCCAGTCCCCGGTTAACCATTTGTTCAGAAGTCTACCCCTCTCGTCTGTGCGCGGACAAGCGATGTCGGAGACTCATCGGGGGGTCCGGCCGGTGATTAAAAGGCTGAGGCATTTAATACCGAAGGGGGAGAGCCTAGTTCTCTAGACTGAAATGATGGATTATCCGTACGAGTTCTTCGCGGCCGGGTTCCGCGCATGGACTTTGGTATTGAATCAAGGAGGCGCGTCATGCGTCCTGCCATCGTCACCTTCACGGATTTCGGAGTCGGCGGCCCCTATCTTGGCCAGGTTCGGACCGTGCTGCTGCGCGAGGCGCCGGAGGTGCCGGTCATCGACCTGATGGCCGATGCCCCGTCCTTCGACGCCCGTGCCGCCGCCTATCTGCTGGCCGCGCTGATGCCGGACATGCCGCCCTGTTGCGCGGTCATGGCGGTGGTCGATCCCGGCGTCGGCGGAGACCGGATGCCGATGGTGGTCGAGGCCGGCGGGCGCCTGTTCGTCGGGCCCGACAACGGGCTGTTGGAACTGGTGATGAGGCGTGGCGGCGTCACGGGGTGCTGGCGGATCGATTGGCGGCCCGAACGGCTGTCGGCCACCTTCCACGGCCGCGACCTGTTCGCGCCGGTGGTGGCGCGGCTGGCGCGGGGGGAGAGCCCCGGCCATGCCGGATGCGTGCCCATCCCACCGCCCCGTCGCCCCGATTGGCCCGACGACCTGGCGCGTGTCGTCTATGTGGACCACTACGGCAACGCCATGACCGGCCTGCGCGCCGACGGCCTGGCGGCCGACGCCGTGATGGTGGTTGGGGGCCGGCGCCTGCGGCGGGCCGATCGCTTTTCCGCCGTCGAGGAGGGCGTGGCCTTCTGGTACCCGAATTCGATCGGGCTGGCGGAAGTGGCCGTCAACGGCGGGTCGGCGGCGGGGGGGCTGGGGCTTGGTATCGGCAGCCCGATCGCTGTCGAGACCTGAGCTTTTTTGGCCGGGATGCTTGCAAATAGTCGATGCGGGTCCTTGATAAAAAGGATAAGGTGAACAGCACGTAAACGGCTGGAGGCCGCGGCGAATGGGCTACAAGGTGAAGTTCTGGGGCGTGCGTGGGAGCATCGCCTGTCCTTCGCCCGAGCACGTGATCTACGGTGGCAATACAAGCTGCGTGGAAATCGCCGTCGCGGACAACGTCATCATCCTGGATGCCGGTACCGGTATTCGCTCCCTGGGCCAGGACCTCAAGAAGAGGGGGGTGTCGTCGGCGACCTTGCTGCTGACCCACACCCATTGGGACCACATCAACGGTTTTCCGTTCTTCGCGCCCGCCTTCGACCCCAATTTCCGCCTCCGCATCATGGCCGGGCATTTGGCCGGCAAGCCGGGCGGAATCCGCGCCGTTCTGGCCAACCAGATGGAAAATCCCACCTTTCCGGTGCCGCTGACCGCCATGCGCGGCATCCTCAATTTCGGGGATTTCAGCGCCGGCGAGAGTTTCGAGCCCTTTCCCGACGTCGTGGTCAGGACGGCGCCGCTGCGCCACCCCAACGGCGCCACCGGCTACCGGGTCGAGCATGCCGGGGTGGCAGTGTGCTACGTCACCGACACCGAGCACGTGCCGGGCCAGCCGGACGACAACGTGCTGGGGCTGATCGAGGGGGCCGACCTCGTCATCTACGACAGCACCTACACCGACGCCGAATGGCCCGAGAAGATCGGCTGGGGCCATTCCACCTGGCAGGAGGGGGTCCGCCTGTGCCGCTCGGCCGGCGCCCGGCGGCTGGCCATCTTCCACCACGACCCCGACCACACCGACACCTTCATGGAAAAGCTGGAGGACGAGGCGCGGCAGATGTGGGACATGGCCATGGTGGCTCGCGACGGCATGGAACTGACCATGGCCTGATGGGGACGGGGCCTGAAAGGGGGCGGTGATGACCATCGAATTCCTGATCACCGCCGTCGTGGTCGCCCTGGTGCCCGGAATCGGCGTCATCTACACGGTGTCCTCGGCCCTGGTCGGGGGATGGCGGGCCGGCGTGGCGGCCGCCTTCGGCTGCACGCTCGGCATCCTGCCGCATCTCGCCGCCAGCGTGGTCGGCCTCGCCGCGCTTCTTCATGCCAGCGCCGTCGCCTTCCAGACCGTCAAGCTGGTCGGCGTCGCCTATCTGTTGTGGCTCGCCTGGGGCCTGTGGCGCGAGGCGGGGGCGGGGGCGCCCGCCGACACGACCGCGCCACGAACCCATGCGCGGGTGGCGGCGCGGGCGGTCCTGATCAACCTGCTGAACCCAAAGCTGTCGATCTTCTTCCTGTCCCTGCTGCCGCAGTTCGTGCCCGCCGACGAGGGGCGGCCGGTGGCGCTGATGCTGGTGCTCAGCGCCACCTTCATGGCGGCGACCTTCGTCGTCTTCGTGGGCTACGGCGTCGCCGCCTCGGCCGTCCGCTCGCGGATCGTCAACGGCGGCCGGGCGATGGCCTGGCTGCGCCGCGGCCTCGCCGGCATGATCGCCCTGCTCGGCCTGCGCCTCGCCCTGGCGGAAGGCCAGCGCTGACGGGCGGTCTCGGAATGCCGCCGCCGCTACCCGCGTGACCCGCGCGTCCTGCCCGTGTTCGAGGACGACAAGGCGCTGGAGCTGACCCAGCGCCACCTGTCGCAGCGGACGGACTTCGGGGCGGAGTTCTTCCCGTTCTTCTTCTTCCAGACCCTGCCGGGGGTGATGACGGATTTCCGGGAGGGGTGGCGGAGGATCGGGGATACGCGGCGGGTGGGGGTGTTTTGACAGATTGATGCATCGTATGGGCGCTGCGTTGAGGCGTGGCGCTACCTTTGGCATTATCCAGTTCGGCCTTACCCATGATTTGCAGGGAAGCAATGCCATGAAAATTTTTATAAGCTGGAGCGGTGAGCCCCGGCACCCCGCCTCGGTCCGAGGGCTGACGCCCTCGGGCGCGGCGCGTGCGGGCGGCGGGGTGGGGGATTATGGGATGCCACAGACGGTCCTCAGCTCCTTCTTCGATACGAGCCGCTTGTCGTACTGAGCCATCGGTTTTCTCCCAAGTGGGAGGCATCGCGATGCCTCAGGTGGATCAAGCCAACCCGGTAGGCAGGAATGAGCGTAGCGTCGTTTCGGCGGGGGAGTCGAGGGAATGTGGGGAGGTGGCCGATTTGGCCCCAACCGCACGACGGCCGATAGGCGGCGAATGCTAAGGGAACTGCGGGGTGTGGAAAAATTTGGGCCGGCGGCGGATTTGGTCCCGAATGGTCAAAACTGGTCAACGGTGCGCGCGATTTGGCCCCAAGAGCGCACCGATCTGGTCAGTGGTTCCAGACCCAGGTGGCGGCCCCAGGGTTCTCGGGAAGGAGCGTGCCTGGCCGGGCGTACTTGGCTTCGATCCGGTGGGCGATCGCCACGATCGGTCCGCTGGTCAGATATGATTTCCCATAGTAGTAGGCTGGGTACGTCATCTGCCCCTTGCCATAAGCGAGGGACTGGTTTGCGAACATGCGGACAGTTTCGGCAAGAACGGCCGCATCTTCGTCCTCCCATCCGCCAATCTTGATGGTACTCCCCATGGCGGCATCAAGGCGTTTTGTGATCTGCGTCTTCATACGCGCGGGGAGGTTCTTCTCTTGGGCAAGAAATATCATTTTCCCAACGGCCGCCATATCGAGCCACACCAGCGCGACATCCTTCGGGGACTCGGCCTTCTTGATGATGGGGTGGCCGGCAAGGTAGTGGTCCAACTGCCGGACCATCGCGTCGGAAAGATCGTCGGCCCGCGCGTCGAGTCCGAGGAAGATCACCGTTAGAAAAATCGCCGCCGCCCTACGCATGCCATCCTCCATCTAACGGCCGGCCGCCAGCATCCTGGCGGCCTTGAGCAACTTTTCGAATCGTCGTAGCAATTCGCCCAGTTGCAGGGTGGTGAGCTGGGCTGCGTCACAGCCGAAGCGGCGATTGACCTGGTCGTAAAAGGCCTCGGCGACGCCCTTTCCCTCCACCTGCAGCAACCCCTCGATCCGCTGCTGCCGACCGACAAGTTAAAGGTGACCGGCCCGTGAAAGGTGACCACGGGTGCGGTGGTCGGGCCGTTGTCGTTGCTCCCGCAGGCATCGGCGAGTATCCGCCGGGCCCCTGCCTTCCAATCGGTCATGCTCAACTCGCGAGGTCGATGAGGGTGTCGATGTATCCACGCTCAATCTCACCTTCCGCTCCATCCTTGGTCAACTGCCTGTAAACGAGCCCGACCAGCTTTGCCTTCTTTTCGGGAGGCACGGACGAGCCCCGTGCCGCCAACAGTTCCTCGACGGCGGTGATGGCACCGGCCAACGCCTCGATGTTGAGGCCCGCCGCCGGCCTGGCGCCGCCCGGGGCGCCTGGGGGCATCTGCAGCCCGTCCCGCTCCATCTGCTCCATGGCGTCCAGCAGTTGGGCGTTGACCGCGCGCATTTCGGTCCAGAGCTTGACCAGGCGTGCCTTCTGGCCGTCACCATCGGTCTCTGCCCTATCGATCAGCATGCCGAGGTAACGGTCGTTCGCCTTGCTGTTCACCTACACGGGCACCACGCCCGCCTCCGGCTTCGGCCGCGCCAAGGAGAGGGTGGATTCCTGGGTCAACCCCAAGCGCAAGGAAGCCGGCCTCAAACCCATGCCGGATTGGAACCTTCACGACCTGCGGCGGACGATGGTGACCATGATGAACGAGCGCCTGGGCATCCCGCCGCATGTGGTCGAGGCGTGTGTGAACCACATCTCCGGCGGAGCCAAGGCCGGCGTTGCCGGCGTGTATAACAAGGCGCTGTATCTGAACGAACGGCGGGAAGCGATGTCGGCCTGGTCGGAATTCGTGGCGCGCCTTACTGGGTAGTGGCCTCACTCCCGGCTTTCGCTGCAAGAGCGTTGGGCACATCCTGCCGCGCATCCGTCACATGGACGACGACGATACCGTTCTCGACGATATCATAGAAAATTAGGAAATTGCCGAAAGGGAACATATGCGCCCCCGGCAACAAATCATCGCGAACGCGACCAATGCGGGGAGATTGCGAAAGCAGGCTGCACTTTTCGTGCAGCCCTGAAAGCCATTTCTCAGCCGCGATTAAATTATCTTTCTTGATGTACGCGATGATTCCCCGAATTTCGCGCCGCGCACTGATCGCAAATGAGTAGGACGGCATGGAACTATTTGTTCACGGTGTCGGGGAAGAGCTCCGCCCGAAGTTCTGCGAACATCGTCTCGCCATCGACTACCTGACCCGCCGCGACTTCGTCCCGCCCGCGTTGAATGGCGGCCCGCAATGCGGCCCGCTTTTCCTCGTCGGTTTCCTCGATTTCCTCGAAGATCACCCGGTAGCGTGTGCCGAGAGCCGGCCGGTGCGTGAGCCGCGCGGCGAAATCGGCCGGAATCTCTTCGGCACGAACCGTCCCGGTGATGCGATCCGCCATCGTGCAAATCTCCTTGGTGCTCATGGCTACACTCTACACCACCTCACCCGCCTTGTGCCATGCCGCGCACGGGGTGCCCGAATCCAGATGCTCCGCCGCACCCGTGTTCGCAACCCCGGCGGCCGTGCTACGCTTCTTCTCTGAACGCCCGTGCACTGCCATTCCGCGCGCGCCTTCGGCGGGGTTGGCTCTGGCTTGCCTGTCTCTGTCCCTAATTGAAAATAAAAGCAGCAGCCTCTGTTGCTGTTTGTAATATAAGCATATTTATAAATATATGGCAGCATTGTTAGGCCGCTTGGCGGCGGCCATGTATACAAGGTGTTTGAGAGCGAAAGTACCCAGGGTGCGGGTACAAAAGTACCGTTAGAGTCCGTTTGAGAATGTCAGGGGTGGCTGATTCTGCGGACGAGTAGGTTGCCC
>CALABS010000006.1 GCA_937887565.1 uncultured Rhodospirillaceae bacterium
GATATATCAGTGTGACTGGAGTTCAGACGTGTGCTCTTCCGATCTCCGCGCATGACCGCGCCGCCGCCGGCCAACCCGCCGGTGCGCACCACCACGCCGGGCACCCCGACCGCGCCAGGCGCCGCCGCGACGCCCGGTCCGCGCCCCCGCACCGTCGCCGAGGAGGACGAGGAGGAGGAGGAGCGCGCCCGCAAGAAGGCCGCCGCCCACAAGCCGGCCCCCGTCAAGCGCACCGAGCCTCGCCGCCGCACCGGCAAGCTCACCATCACCGACGCGCTGACCGACGACGATCGCGGCGAACGCGGCCGCTCGCTGGCGGCCATGCGCCGAGCCCGCGAGCGTGAGCGCCAGAAGCACCTCCAGAAGGGATCGGAGAAGGTCATCCGCGAGGTCGTCATTCCCGAGTCGATCACCGTCCAGGAGCTGGCCAACCGCATGGCCGAGCGCGGCGGCGACGTGATCAAGTGCCTGATGCGCATGGGCGTCATGGCCACCATCAACCATTCCGTCGACGCCGACACCGCCGAGCTGGTGGTGGCGGAGTTCGGCCACAACGCCAAGCGCGTCTCCGAGGCCGACGTCCTGGTCGGCCTGGAGGGCGGCGCCGACACCGAGGCCGAACTGCTCCAGCGGCCGCCGGTGGTCACCATCATGGGCCACGTCGACCACGGCAAGACCTCGCTTTTGGACGCGCTGCGCGAAACCGACGTGGTGTCGGGCGAGGCCGGCGGCATCACCCAGCATATCGGCGCCTACCAGGTCACCATGGCCTCGGGCGGCAAGATCACCTTCATCGACACCCCCGGCCACGAGGCCTTCACCGCCATGCGCGCCCGCGGCGCCAAGGTGACCGACATCGTGGTGCTGGTGGTGGCCGCCGACGACGGCATCATGCCGCAGACCGTCGAGGCCATCCGCCACGCCAAGGCCGCCGGCGTGCCGATCATCGTCGCCATCAACAAGATCGACAAGCCCGACGCCAACCCCAACAAGGTGCGCCAGGAGCTGCTGCAGCACGAGCTGGTCACCGAGGATCTGGGCGGCGACATCCTGGCCGTCGAGGTGTCGGCCAAGAAGCGGATGAATCTCGACAAGCTCGAGGAAGCCATCCTGCTGCAGGCCGAGATCCTGGACCTCAAGGCCAATCCCGGCCGCGCCGCCGCCGGCGTGGTGGTCGAGGCCAAGATGGAGAAGGGCCGCGGCCCGGTCGCCACCGTGCTGGTCCAGAAGGGCACGCTCAGGGTCGGCGACGTGTTCGTGGCCGGCGCCGAATGGGGCAAGGTCCGCGCGCTCATCGACGACCACGGCAACCGCGTCGAGATCGCCGGCCCGTCCACCCCGGTGGAGGTGCTGGGCCTGGACGGCGTGCCGGCGGCCGGCGACGACTTCATCGCCGTCGAGGATGAGCCCCGCGCCCGCGAGATCGCCGGCTACCGCCAGCGCAAGGACCGCGAGGCCAAGGCCAAGGCGGCCCAGCGCGGCACGCTGGAGCAGATGTTCAGCGCCATCAAGGCCGGCGAGGCCAAGGAACTGCCCATCGTCATCAAGGGCGACGTGCAGGGTTCCATCGAGGCCATCGTCGGCACCGTCGAGAAGATCGGCAACGAGAACGTCAAGGTCCGCGTGTTGCATTCGGCGGTGGGCGCCGTCAACGAATCCGACGTCACCCTGGCCAAGGCCTCGGGGGGCATCATCATCGGCTTCAACGTCCGCGCCAATCCCCAGGCCCGCGACATGGCGCGCCGCGACGGCGTCGACATCCGCTACTATTCGATCATCTACGACGTCACCGACGACCTGAAGAAGATGCTGTCGGGCATGCTGGCCCCGACGCTCAAGGAGCATCTGATCGGCTACGCCTCCATCCGCGAGGTGTTCAACATCACCAAGGTCGGCAAGGTGGCGGGCTGCATGGTCACCGAGGGCATCGTCAAGCGCGGCGCCGGCGTCCGCCTGCTGCGCGACAACGTCGTCATCCACCAGGGCGAGCTGTCGCAGCTCAAGCGCTTCAAGGACGACGTCAAGGAAGTGCGCGAGGGCTACGAGTGCGGCATGTCCTTCGCCAACTACGACGACATCCGCCAGGGCGATGTGATCGAGTGCTTCGAGATGGAGGAGGTGGCCGCGACCCTGTAAGGGGACGCGGGCCGCCGCCCTTCCGGGAGGAG
Source organism: uncultured Rhodospirillaceae bacterium (assembly GCA_937887565.1). Taxonomy (GTDB): domain Bacteria; phylum Pseudomonadota; class Alphaproteobacteria; order Rhodospirillales; family Magnetospirillaceae; genus CALABS01. Next base: position 2,169 of record CALABS010000006.1, read on the forward strand.
CCGCCATGTCCAGGGGCCACAAGCCACCGTCGCAACGGCAATTGCGGGTCGGCGAGGAACTGCGCCACGCGGTGGCCGCCGTCATCGAGCGGGGCGACTTCCGCGACCCCGACCTCCAGGGCCGCGCCATCACCGTCACCGAGGTGCGGGTCAGTCCCGACCTCAGGAACGCCACCGTCTTCGTGGTGCCGCTGGGCGGCGGCGAGGTCGGGTCGATCCTGGCCGGCCTCAAGCGCGCCAAGGCCTATCTGCGCCACGAGATCGCCCACGCGGTCGAGCTGCGCGCCGTTCCCGATCTGCGCTTCGAGGCCGATACCAGCTTCGACGAAGCCAGCCGCATCGAGCGCCTGCTGCACAGCCCCGAGGTCCAGCGCGACCTCGACCCCCGCGCCGATGCCGACGAGGGCTGGGCCGACGCCGACGCGCCCGAGGGCCGCGACGACGGCGAATAGATCAATAAGTTGGTTTACCACCGAGACACAGAGGCACAGAGAAATCTGCTTCGCGGAGACCACGGCGGGTCCACGCGCGGGGTATCTCTGTGCCTCTGTGTCTCTGTGGTAAGCCGGATTTCCTGCAATGCCCCGTAAGCGCAAGGGCACCCCCATCGACGGCTGGATCGCCGTCGACAAGCCGGCCGGCATGGGCTCGACCCAGGTGGTGGCCGCCGTGCGCCGCATCCTGGGCGCCGCCAAGGCCGGCCACGGCGGCACGCTCGACCCGCTGGCCACCGGCATCCTGCCAGTGGCGCTGGGCGAGGCCACCAAGACCGTCCAATACGTCATGGACGGTTCCAAGACCTATCGCTGGCGGGTGCGGTTCGGCGAGGCCCGCAGCACCGACGATCTGGAAGGCGCGGTGACCGCGACCTGCGAAAGGCGGCCGACGGCGGCGGAGATCGAGATGGCCCTGCCCGCCTTCACCGGCGACATCGAGCAGGTCCCGCCCGCCTTCTCGGCGATCAAGATCGGCGGCGAGCGCGCCTACGACCTGGCCCGCGCCGGCGAGGCGGTGGAATTGATGCCGCGCCGGGTCCACGTGGCCCGCCAGACCCTGTTGGGCATGCCCGATCCCGACCATGCCGACATCGAGACGGTGTGCGGCAAGGGCACCTATATCCGCTCGCTGGCCCGCGACCTGTCCCGCGCGCTCGGCACCTGCGGCACCATCGTCGTGTTGCGCCGCACCGCCTGCGGCCCGTTCAACGAAGGCAACGCGATTTCCCTGGATAAATTGCAGGAGCTGGGGCATAGTCCCGCCCCTCGGACCCATCTGCTTCCCGTCGAGACCGCGCTGGACGACATCCCGGCCCTGGCCCTGACGGAAGCGGAGGCCCGGCGCCTCCAAAGCGGACAAGCCCTGTCCTTGTTGCCTGTGGCTTCCCGCGAACCGCTGCCCCCGTTGCGCGACGACCACGTGGTCCGGGCGATGGCGGGCTCCCGGCTGGTGGCGCTGGCGCGCATCGACGGCGGCGAGCTCCGCCCCGTGCGCGTGATGAACCTGAACCGCCAAGAGACGGAGAAACACGATGTCGATCACGCCTGAGCGCAAGCTCGAGCTCGTCAAGGAATATGCCACCCACGACGGCGACACCGGCTCGCCGGAAGTGCAGGTCGCCATTCTGTCGGAGCGCATCCGCAACCTGACCGAGCACATGAAAGAGCACAAGAAGGATTTCCACTCGCGCCGCGGCCTGCTGATCATGGTCGGCCAGCGTCGGCGCATGCTGGACTACCTGAAGGCCAAGGACGTGTCGCGGTACGAGAGCCTGATCGGGCGCCTCGGCCTGCGCAAGTAGTTCCCGCTCGGTGTACGGTCTGTCGACGGCAGGGCGTCACGTCGGGTTGATTTGTGGCACGCGCCCCATGGGGGGCGCGGGACCCGCGTAGGGGATGGCCCCTGCGCGGGCAGCCGCGTTTGTACGCCCGGACCGGCCGCAATCCGGCGGAGGTCCGCAGGAAAGGAAACATCCAATGTCCATGTTCAAGACCTACCGCAAGGAACTGATGTGGGGCGGCCGCAAGCTGGTCCTCGAGACCGGCAAGATCGCCCGCCAGGCCGACGGCGCCGTCCTCGCCACCTATGGCGACACCAGCGTCCTTTGCACCGTGGTCGCGCTGAAGGCTCCCAAGCCCGGCATCGACTTCTTCCCGCTGACGGTCCACTACCAGGAAAAGGCCTTCGCGGCCGGCAAGATCCCGGGCGGCTTCTTCAAGCGCGAGGGCCGTCCGACCGAGAAGGAGACCCTGGTCTCCCGCCTGATCGACCGTCCCATCCGGCCGCTGTTCGCCGACGGCTTCCGCAACGAGACCCAGGTCATCTGCACCGTGCTGTCGCACGACCTGGAGAACGATCCCGACATCGTCGCCATGGTGGGCGCCTCGGCGGCGCTGACCATCTCGGGCGTGCCCTTCATGGGTCCCGTCGGCGCCGCCCGCGTCGCCTATGTCGACGGCCAGTACGTGCTGAACCCCACCCGCGACCAGCTGCCCAACAGCGCGCTGGACCTGGTGGTCGCCGGCACCGTCGAGGGCGTGCTGATGGTCGAATCCGAGGCCAAGGAGCTGTCGGAAGAGGTCATGCTGGGCGCCGTGATGTTCGGCCACACCGAATTCCAGGCGGTCATCAACGCCATCATCGAGCTGGCCGAGCAGTGCGCCAAGGAGCCCTGGGACGTCGCCGCCCCGCCGGCCGAGGTCGCGGTGGTCACCAAGACGTTCGAGGACGCCGGCATCGTCGCCGAGTTGGCCGAGGCCTACAAGATCGTCAAGAAGCAGGACCGCTACGCCGCCGTCGGCGCGGTCAAGCAGAAGGCCATGGCGCTGCTGGACGCCGACGCCGAGATCGCCGTCGCCCCGGGCATCCTGAAGCACCTGGAGGCCGACGTCGTTCGCGGCAACATCCTCAACACCGGCATCCGCATCGACGGCCGCGACACCAAGACCGTGCGCCCCATCGAGGTCGAGGTCGGCGTGCTGCCGCGCGCCCACGGCTCGGCGCTGTTCACCCGCGGCGAGACCCAGGCCCTGGTGGTCGCCACCCTGGGCACCGGCCAGGACGAGCAGATCATCGACGCCCTGGAAGGCGAGTACCGCGAGAACTTCATGCTGCACTACAACTTCCCCCCCTATTCGGTGGGTGAAGCCGGCCGCATGGGCTCGCCGGGCCGCCGCGAGATCGGCCACGGCAAGCTGGCCTGGCGGGCCATCCATCCCTGCCTGCCGGCCAAGGATGCCTTCCCCTACACCATGCGCGTGGTCTCCGAGATCACCGAGTCCAACGGCTCCTCCTCCATGGCGACCGTGTGCGGCTCGTCGCTGGCCCTGATGGACGCCGGCACGCCCATGCCCAGCCCGGTGGCGGGCATCGCCATGGGCCTGATCAAGGAAGGCGACAAGTTCGCCGTGCTGACCGACATCCTGGGCGACGAGGACCACCTCGGCGACATGGACTTCAAGGTGGCCGGCACCGAGACGGGCGTCACCGCGCTGCAGATGGACATCAAGATCACCTCGATCACCGAGGAGATCATGAAGATCGCCCTGGGCCAGGCGAAGGACGGCCGCGTCCACATCCTGGGCGAGATGTCCAAGGGCCTGTCCTCGGCCCGCTCCGAGGTGTCGGGCAATGCTCCGCGCATCACCACCTTCAACATCCCGAAGGACAAGATCCGCGAAGTCATCGGTACCGGCGGCAAGGTCATCCGCGAGATCTGCGAGAATACCGGCGCCAAGATCGACATCGAGGACGACGGCACCATCAAGGTGGCCTCGACCGATTCCGACGCCGCCCAACGGGCCATCGACTGGATCCGCGGCATCGTCGCCGAGCCCGAGCTGGGCGTGATCTACACCGGCAAGGTCGTGAAGGTGGTCGATTTCGGCGCCTTCGTGAACTTCCTGGGCTCGCGCGACGGCCTGGTCCACATCTCCGAGATCAGCCGCGAGCGGGTCGCCAAGACCTCGGACGTGCTGACCATGGGCCAGTCGGTCAAGGTCAAGGTCCTGGGCTTCGACGACCGCGGCAAGGTCAAGCTGTCCATGAAGTGCGTGGACCAGGATACCGGCGAGGATCTCACCGCCGAGATCGAGGCCGAGCGCAAGGAGAAGAAGAAGGAGCGCGACCGCAAGGCCGACGCCGAGGCGTAGGCGCTTCCGGGCTCCGGAGTCGAAGCGGGCCGCCCCCCGGGGCGGCCCGTTTTTCGTCGCGGCGACGGTGACGGGAGGAACCGTCCCGCCTATATTCCCGTCATGATCCTTCCCCCCGTCATCGGCCATCGCGGCGCCGCCGGATTGGCCCCCGAGAACACCCTGGCGTCGTTCCGGCTGGCCGCCGCCCAGGGGTGCCGGATGGTGGAGTTCGACGTGCGGCTGAGCGCCGACGGCGTGCCGGTGGTGTTCCACGACGAGACCCTGGACCGCTGCACCAACGGCCATGGGCCGGTGCGCACCCACACCCTGGACCGGCTGCGGACGCTGGACGCCGGCGACGGCGAGGCCATCCCCACCCTGGCCGAGGTGCTGGGGCTGTGCGGCGAGCTCGGCCTGATGGTCAATATCGAGCTCAAGCCCGATCGGGGCGCCGAGCGGGAGACGGCGCGGGCGGCCATGATGGTCGCGCGCGAGCTGTGGCCCGCCGCCGCGCCGCCGCCGCTGGTGTCCAGCTTCGCGGACGCGGCCACCGCCGCCGCCCGCGAGATCGTCGACTGGCCGTGCGGACTGCTGGTGGAACGCCTGCCGGCCGATTGGCGGCGGCGTGCCGAGCGGCTGGGCTGCGCCGCCGTCCACTGCGCCGAGCGCGGCTTGTCGGCCACCGACGTGGGGGCGGTGACGGCGACCGGCCTGCGGGTGCTGGCCTACACGGTGAACAGCAGAAGCCGCGCCGAAGCCCTGTGGCGATTGGGGGTCGTTTCGGTTTTCACGGATCGCCCCGACCGATTGTCATGAATTTATAAAGTCCATGGTGGTCAAGACACTCGCGTGCCTATATATCTGCCCACGACGGGCCGCCCGTGGGCCCGCGAGGACCCCTTGGGAGTTGCCCTGCTTTGATTACGCTCGAGCCCATCGTCATTTCCGGTCGCGAAGTCCTGCCCCTGGTGGAGGGCGGCAAGGGCATCAACGTTTCCAACGGCCAGAGCTCGGGGGCCTGGGCGGCGGCGAACGGCGTCGGCACGTTCTCGGGGGTCAACGCCGACACCTATGACGAGAACGGCAGGATCATTCCCATGGTCTATGCCGGCAAGACCAGGACCGAGAAGCACCGCGAGCTGATCGCGTTCGGCATCAAGGGCGGCATCGCCCAGGCCCGCATCGCCCATGACCTGTCGGGCGGCCAGGGCCGGCTGCACATGAACGTGCTGTGGGAAATGGGCGGCGCCGAGGAGATCCTGCACGGCGTGCTCCAGGGAGCCAAGGGGCTGATCCACGGCGTGACCTGCGGCGCCGGCATGCCCTACAAGGTCTCGGAAATCGCGGCGGAATACGGCGTCTACTACTACCCGATCGTGTCCTCGGCCCGCGCCTTCCGGGCGCTGTGGAAGCGCGCCTACCACAAGCAGGCCGAGCTGCTGGGAGGGGTGGTCTACGAGGACCCGTGGCTGGCCGGCGGCCATAACGGCCTGTCCAATTCCGAGGACCCGCTGCAGCCCGAGCCGCCCATGGGCCGCGTCATCGAGCTCAGGAAGACCATGCGCGAATGCGGCCTGTCCGACCGGGTGCCGGTGTTCATGGCCGGCGGCGTCTGGGCGCTGGAGGAATGGCGCGACTGGATCGGCAACCCGGATCTCGGCGCCGTCGCCTTCCAGTTCGGCACCCGGCCGCTGCTGACCCGGGAAAGCCCCATTTCCGACGCCTGGAAGCAGCGCCTGCTGACGCTCAAGCCCGGCGACGTGCTGCTGCACCGCTTCAGCCCCACCGGTTTTTATTCGTCGGCGGTCAAGAACGGCTTCATCGGCGAACTGGTCGAACGCAGCCACCGCCAGATTGCCTATTCGTCCGAGGCGGTCGGCGACCACGAGGCCGCCCTGCCCATCGGCGCCCGCGGCCGTCTGGTCTATGTCACCCCCCACGACAAGGAACTGGCCGAGGGCTGGATGAAGGCCGGCTTCACCGACGCCCTGCGCACCCCCGACAGCACGCTGGTCTTCGTCGCCCCCGACAAGGCCGAGGAAATCCGCAAGGATCAGGTGGACTGCATGGGCTGCCTGTCCCAGTGCATGTTCTCGAACTGGGCCCAGAACGAGGCCGGCACCACCGGCAAGAAGGCCGACCCGCGCAGCTTCTGCATCCAGAAGACGCTGCAGAACATCGGCCACGGCGGCGACGTCGAGAATGAGCTGATGTTCGCCGGCCACAACGCCTACCGCTTCGCCAGCGACCCCTTCTACAAGGACGGCTTCATCCCCACGGTGGGCCAGCTGATCGAGCGCATCGCCACCGGGCAATAGCACCACGATTGTGGATGGGCGGGTCTTTTCCCCGCCCGCCTCCTCTTCCCATCTGACGAGGAATCGGATGGAACGAGGAGTTGGTCATGGCGGCGTCACCCCCCGGCCCCGAACCCAGGCAGGACACCACCCTTCGCGAGGCGGTCGGGCTGTTCCCCGATGCCGACGGGCTGGAGCATGCCGTCGAGGACCTGCTGACCCAGGGCTTCGACCATGGCGACCTGTCGCTCCTGGCCGGCGAGCGCACCGTCCGCGAGCGCATGGGCCACCGCCTCGACGACACCTTGGCGGCGGCCGACGATCCCGAGGCGCCGCGGCGATCGTGGGTGGAGCCGGAAAGCCGCATGGAAGGGCGCGGCGCCCTGGCCGCCATGCTGGGCTATCTGGGGGCGGTCACCGGGCTCGGCATCACCTTCGCCAGTGGCGGCGCGGCCGCCCCGGCGGTGGCCGCGGCCCTGATCGGCGCCGGCGCCGGCGCCGGACTGGGAACCGGACTCGGCAAGATCTACGACGACCGGCTGGCCGACCAGTTTCGCCGCCAGGTCGAGAAGGGCGGCATCCTGCTGTGGGTCCGCTGCCACGACGCCGACTGCGAAGCGCGGGCTCAAACCGTGCTATCCCGGCACGGAGCGCATCACGTTCACGCCCATTCCCTGGTGCGAATTGAACGGCCCGGTTGACCAACGTCATGGCAAGCTTCGGCGTGTGCTTTATTTTTCAAAGCGCTGCGTGTAAGGTTGCACGTTGACACGTTTAAAATTTCCGTTGGACCCTTAAGAATCGCGATAGGCCGGCCCATATGAACACCATGGTTACCGTTCGCCCCTACAGCCAGGCCCTCGACCGGCTTCGTGCCGCCGGCCTGCGTCCCACCCGCCAGCGTCTGGCGCTGGCCCGGCTGCTGTTCGACGGCGACGACCGCCACATCACGGCCGAGCAGCTTCACACCGAGGCCCTGGGCGCCAACATCCGCGTCTCGCTGGCCACCGTCTACAACACGCTGCATCAGTTCACCGACGCCGGGCTGCTGCGCGAGATCGTGGTGGATGCCGGCCGGTCCTATTTCGACACCAACACCTCGGAACACCACCACTTCTTCTACGAGAAGTCCGGCCGCCTGTGCGACATCCCGGCCGAACTGGTGGGCCTGACCCGCGTCCCCGACGCGCCCGAGGGCATGAAGATCAGCCGGGTGGAAGTGATCGTCCGGCTGGACGGCTGACCTCTCCTCTCCTCGACGAACCGGATCAGGGCGCCCTCGGGCGCCCTGATCTGTTTCACCCGCCCTGTATCACCCCTTCCACCACCGCCGTCAGCGCCGGCGCGTCCCACTCCTTGGCGCCGGTGCCCTGCCAGGCCACTCGGCCCCGGGCGTCGATCAGGATCGAGGTCGGCAGCAGCGCGCCCTGGAAATTGACCGAACTGGTGTTGTAGACGGCCAGATTGGTCAGCTCCGCCCGGTCCAGCCACCGCCGCGCCGCCGCCGCCCCGCCCCGGTCCAGGGACACCGCCACCACCTGGAAACTCTCGCCGCCCAGCCGGCCCTGCAGCGCGTCGAGGGCCGGCATCTCGGCCACGCAGGGCGGGCACCAGGTGGCCCACAGATTCACCAGCACGGTGCGGCCCCGGAAGTCGGCCAGCCGCAGCGGCTTGCCGCCTTCATCGAAGAACGGAAACTCCTCGGCCTCCTCGCGCGCGGCGGCGGGCGTCGCCGCCACCTCCCCACTCCCCGGGCCGGGTGGTGATTCGCTTGGGTTGGGGGGCGAACCGGTGTAGCTTATGGGCCGCTCGGCCACCGTCAGCGCCACCCCCGCCGCGCCCACCAGCGCCACGGCGGCGAGGACGAGCACGAGCCTGATCGTTTTCTTCCGGTCTTCCATATCGTCCCAGGGTTCCATGAGCGACAACACACCGTCCGCCAGCGCCGCCTCTTCCATGTGGGGAGGCCGCTTCGCCGGCGGCCCCGCCGCCATCATGCAGCGGATCAACGCCTCCATCGACTTCGACAAGCGCCTGTACGCCCAGGACATCAGGGGCTCGAAGGCCCACTGCCGCATGCTGGTCGCGCAAGGCATCATCTCGGCTGCCGACGGCGACGCCATTCTGGCCGGCCTGGACACGGTGCTGCAAGAGATCGAAGCGGGGAATTTTCCCTTTTCGGCCGCGCTCGAGGATATCCACATGAACGTCGAGGCCCGCCTGGCCGAGCTGATCGGCGACGCGGCGGGGCGGCTGCACACCGCGCGGTCGCGCAACGACCAGGTGGCCACCGATTTCCGCCTGTGGGTGCGCGACGCCATCGACGGTATGGACGGAGCGCTCCGGGAGCTGCAGGCGGCGCTGATCGCCCGCGCCGACGAGCATGCCGACACGGTGATGCCCGGCTTCACCCACCTGCAGGCGGCCCAACCGGTGACCATGGGCCACCACCTGCTGGCCTATGTGGAGATGGTCGGACGCGACCGCGGCCGCCTGCGCGACGCCCGCGCCCGCCTCAACGAATGCCCGCTGGGCTCGGCCGCCCTGGCCGGCACCTCGTTTCCCATCGACCGCCACGCCACCGCCGCCGAGCTGGGCTTCGCCGCGCCGATGCGCAACTCCCTGGACGGCGTGTCCGACCGCGATTTCGCCCTGGAGTTCATGGCCGCCGCCGCCATCTGCGCCGTCCATCTGTCGCGCCTGGCCGAGGAACTGGTGGTGTGGACCAGCGCCCAGTTCCGCTTCGTCAGACTGTCCGACGGCTTCACCACCGGCTCGTCGATCATGCCGCAAAAGCGCAATCCCGACGCCGCCGAGCTGGTCCGCGCCAAGACCGGCCGCGTCATCGGCGACCTCAACACGCTGCTGATCGTCATGAAGGGCCTGCCCCTGGCCTATTCCAAGGACATGCAAGAGGACAAGGAGCCCGCCTTCGAGGTGGCCGACACCATGGAGCTGTCCATCGCCGCCATGACCGGCATGATCCGCGACATGGCGGTCAACAAGGAGGTGCTGGCCCCGGCCGCCGGCGCCGGCTTCACCACCGCCACCGACATCGCCGACTGGTGCGTGCGCGAGCTGAAAATCCCGTTCCGTCGCGCCCACCACGTGGCCGGCTCGCTGGTCAAGCTGGCCGAGACCAAGGGCTGCGACCTGCCCGAGCTGACGCTGGAGGAGATGCGCGCCGTCGAGCCCGGCATCACCGAGGCGGCCCGCGCGGTGCTGTCGGTCGCCAGTTCGGTGGCCAGCCGCACCAGCTTCGGCGGCACCGCGCCCGACCGCGTGCGCGAGCAGGCCGCCGACGCCCGCGCCCGCTGGCTGGGGGGGACGCCATGAACCGCCGCGCCGTGATCCTGGCCGCCTTGGCGGTGCTGCCCCTGGCGGCCTGCGGCCGGCGCGGCAAGCCGGTCCCGCCCGAGGGCTCGGTCTATCCGCGCCACTATCCCAAGATCGAGTTCCCCGACGAAAAGCGGGCTCCCGCCCCGGAGCCGGAGACCATCGAGAAATGAACCACTTCGAGTACCGCGGCGGCCAGCTCCATGCCGAGGGCGTGGCGGTGGCCGACATCGCGCGCGCCGTCGGCACGCCGTTCTACTGCTACTCCACCGCCACCCTGACCCGCCATTACGCGGTGTTCACCCAGGCGCTGGCCGATGCCGGCCTGGACGCCACGGTGTGCTACGCGCTCAAGGCCAACCCCAACCTGGCGGTCATCCGCACCTTCGCCGGGATGGGCGCCGGCGCCGACGTGGTCAGCGAGGGCGAACTGCGCCGCGCCCTGGCGGCCGGCGTGCCGCCGGCCCGCATCGTGTTCTCGGGGGTCGGCAAGACCCGCCACGAGCTGGAATTCGCCGTGGCCAAGGGGATCATGCAGATCAACGTGGAGTCCGAACCGGAATTGGAGATGCTGTCCGAGGTGGCGGCCGAGCGCGGCGTGCGCATGCCCGTCGCGCTCCGGGTCAATCCGGACGTCGACGCCGGCACCCACGCCAAGATCACCACCGGCAAGAAGGAAAACAAGTTCGGCATCGAATGGACCGACGCCCATCGCGTCTACCGCCGCGCCCGCGAACTGCCGGGCATCGACGTGGCCGCCGTCGCCTGCCATATCGGCTCGCAATTGACCGAGCTCGAGCCATTCCGCGCCGCCTTCCTGCGCGTGCGCGACCTGGTCGCCATGCTGCGCGCCGACGGCTTCGACATCCGCCGTCTCGACCTCGGCGGCGGTCTGGGCGTGCCCTACGAACCGTGGGGAGGCAACGAGGTTCCGCCGTTGCCGTCGGACTATGCCCGCACCATCGCCGAAACCGTCGGCGACCTGGGATGCCGCATCGTGCTCGAGCCCGGCCGCGTGCTGGTGGGCAACGCCGGCATCATGGTGTCGCGGGTGGTCCACGTGAAGGAGGGCGCCACCCGCACCTTCGTCATCGTCGACGCCGCCATGAACGACCTGATGCGGCCGGCCCTTTATGACGCCCATCATGCCATCATCCCGGTGGCCGAGCCGGCGCCCGACGCCGAGCCGCGCCCGGTCGACGTGGTCGGCCCGGTCTGCGAGACCGGCGACACCTTCGCCAAGCAACGGCCGCTGCCGCCGGTGCATGCCGGCGACCTGGTGGCGTTCGGGACCGCCGGCGCCTATGGCGCCGCGATGTCCTCCACCTACAACTCGCGCCCGCTGATTCCGGAGGTCCTGGTCAAGGGGACGGACTTTGCGGTGGTGCGCGCCCGCCCCACATACGAGGACATGCTGTCCGCCGAAAGCCTACCCGACTGGCTGGCGGACCAATAGCCGCCGAGGTCAGGGTCCGCCATGCGCCAGCGACAGCCGCCGCCCCAGCCCAGCGCCGAGGACCGCCGGCTGGCCCGACGGCTGCGGCTGGCCCGGCGCGTGCTGGCCTGGGAGCGTCTGTGGCCGCTGCTGATCTGGCCGGCGGGGCTGGCCGGCCTGTTCGTGGCCGCCGCCCTGTTCGACCTGCCGGCGCGCCTGCCGGGCTGGCTGCACGCCCTGGTGCTGTGCGCCGTCGCCGGCGGACTGGCCTATCTGTCGGTGCGGGTCTGGTCGCGCTTCGAGCCCCCCACCGACACCCAGGCGGCGCGGCGCCTGGAGCGCGACAGCGGACTGGCCCATCAGCCGTTGGCCGCGCTCGACGACCGCATGGCGGGCGGCGACGACGACCCGGTTTCCCGGGCCTTGTGGGCGGCCCATTTGCGGCGCATGGCGGAGCAGGCCCGCTCGTTGCGCCTCGACTGGCCGTCGCCGGGCATGGCGGCCCGCGATCCGCACGGCCTGCGGGCGGCGGTCCTGCTCCTGGTGGTGATCGCCGCCACCGTCGGCTGGCATGACGCCGGCGGCAGGCTGACGCGCGCCGTCTCCCCCGCCCTGGATACCGCCCGCCTCGCTCCCGATTCGGTGGAGGTGTGGATCACGCCGCCGGCCTATAGCGGCATGGCCCCGGTTCTGCTGCGCCCCGCCGACGACGACGGGCCGGCGACGGCGGTGCCGGCCGGCAGCACCGTGCTGGCCGTGGTGACCGGCGGCTGGGGCGAGGCACGGCTGGTCATCGACGGCCGCTCGGTTCCGTTCCAGACCCGAACCGACGGCGGCCAACGCATCGAGACCCAGATCGACAGCGGCAGCCGGCTTGAAATCCACCAGGCCGGCTTCACGGTGGCGGCCTGGCCGCTCAGGGTGACTCCCGACGCCCTGCCGGCCATCGCCTTCACGCAGCCGCCGGCCGAGGGCGAGCGGGGCCGCCTGCGCATCGAGGCCACCGCCTCGGACGATTACGGGCTGGCGCGGGCCTGGATCGACATCCGCCGGGCCGAGGCGCCCGACGGCGAGGGTCTCGCCGCCGACCTGCCGCTGCCGTCCACCCACCCGCGCACCGCCGAACTGGCCGGCTGGCACGACTTCACCGCCCATCCCTGGGCCGGACTGCCGGTGACCATCCGGCCCCGTGCCGCCGACGCCCTGGGCCAGGAAGCGGCCGGCCAGTCGGTCACCATCGTCCTGCCGCAGCGGAATTTCACCCATCCCACCGCCCGCCTGCTGGTGGAGCAGCGACGCGCCCTGACCGAAAGCACGGACAACGCGCCCGACGTTGCCGCCGTGTTGGACCGGGTCGCCGCCGAGCCTCCCCTGTTCGAGGACGATCTGACGGTGTTCCTGGCGATCCGTGCCGCCCGCCATGCCTTGATGGCCGACGGATTCGATCTGGCCGAGGTGCAGGACCTGCTGTGGAACGCCGCCCAGCGCCTCGAGGACGGCGACCTCGCCGATGCCGAGCGGATGCTGGAGCAGGCGCGCCGCGCCGTCGAGGACGCCCTCGACCGTGACGCCGGCGCCGCCGAACTGGACCGGCTGCTCGACGAACTCCAGCAGGCCATGGCCCGCTATCTCGACGCGCTGGCCCGCCGCCAGGCCGAGGCCGGCGGCCGGCCGGCCGTCCCCTCCCCCGACACCACCGTGCTGACCGACGAGGATATGGCCCGCATGCTGGAGTCCATGCGCGACATGGCCGATGCCGGCGCGCGCGACGCGCTGCGGCGGATGCTGCGCGACCTCGACCAGTTGCTGTCCAGCCTCGACACCGCGCCGGCCGCACCGGTTCCGCCGGCGGTCGCCGAGGCCCTGCGCGACCTTGACGACCTTTCCCGCCGCCAGCAGCGCCTGCTCGACGAAACGTTCCGCCGCAACGGCAACGGCGACGACACCGAAAGCGGGGGCGGGGCCGAAAGCGGGGGGAGCGGCAACGCGGCGGAGCGGCAACAGCAGCTGCGGGACCGCCTGGGACAGGTAACACGGCGCCTGGAGCGGGGAATGGGCGGCGTGCCGGCACCGCTGTCCGATGCCGACGCCGCCATGGCCGAGGCGGCCGAGGCGCTGACCAAGGGCCAGTGGGGCCGTGCCGCCGACGCCCAGGCCCGGGCCCTCGACCAGCTCCGCCAGGGCGGCCGCGAGGCGGTGGAGCAGATGGGCATGGCGGGGATCGGCGGCCCCGGCATGGCGCCGCGCGACCCGCTGGGCCGGCCGATGAACGGGCAGGGATTCGGCGACGACGGCACCACCCGGATTCCGGACCACTCGGACATCCAGCGCTCGCGCGAGATCCTGGAGGAACTCCGCCGCCGATCCGGCGAGCGGTCGCGGCCGGAGCCGGAGCGCGACTATCTGCGGCGCCTGCTCAAGACGTTTTGATCGCCCTCGCCGGGCGGGGCCTCCGGCCCCTTGGCCGCCGCCTCAATGGCGG
>CALABS010000007.1 GCA_937887565.1 uncultured Rhodospirillaceae bacterium
GCTCGCCGCGCCCCAGGCGCTGGTGGTGGTCGTCGACCTCGGCCGGGGTCGGCGGTTCATTGCGATGGATTGTAGTTGCTGGCGGGCGTGAACGGCAACACGGGCGGCTTCAAGCGAGCGACAATCGCCGCAACCATCTCCGGACCGACCGCCCCTTGAGTGACCTGATGGGCCAACTCGCTCTCCAGCCGGTCAGCACCGCCAGCCCAAAAGACCATTCGCTCGATGAGGTGCGGCTCCCCCGCAACCACCGACAGCCCGTCGCCGAAAGAGATCAAGGCCCAAAGCCCGTATGTGCCAAGAGCCATCAGAGGGCAACCGGCCAGTTGCTCCGCCGATGCCAACCCGCGCGCCCAAGGAAGAGTGACAGTCCAACCGCAGACATCATCCGCGGGGCTCCCCAGAGCGGCGATGCCGACTTCCCAATCTTCGGCTTCCCTCAGCGCGGCGGTTAGGCCCCACCAGGCATCAAGCCGCTGGCGCGCATATCCATACCCTGACGCTTCTTCGCCCCCAGCGCCTATCAAATGTCCCGGAAGGATGATGCGTGTCCACTCGGCCGGGAATGTGTCGGCAAAGTCTTGGATGCCCAGTGACGGCTTTGTCCGAAGGACACGGCTGAGTGCCGGAGCCCATCGATCAGCGATTTCTTCGGCGTCAGCTTGCCGGGCGAAAGGCGCGCCGCGGTTCGGGTAAGGCATGGGCGACCAGCCGAACAGCGCATAGGTGCGCTCGCGCCACAGCCGTTCGCCATCGGAATCGGGCCAAGACGGCTCCCATCCCATGCTGATGTCGTGGTCCTCGAACCGTTTGCGAACTGCCTCCTCGCCACCGGCATGACGCAGGTAAACCTCCATGAATTCTGCCGCTCCACCCAGGACACTGAGGCGCCCTTCCTCGGCGCGCATGCCCCAGGCGCCAGACCGGCCGAGTATCCAGGAGGTGTACCCAGGATCATCAAGGGACCGGGCACCCTCCGGCGTGGCGGGGATCACAACTGGGTCAGGAAGCAAATCTCCGAAGAGGCACAATTCGGCTTCCCCGATCTCCGACATGGTCTTCCAGAAGGGGGCATATTCATCCAGGACTGCAGGACCGCCCACGCGTAGGTTGACGGGGCTTTCGCCCCGCCAGGGGTATTCAGGAATGGGAAGAATGCGCCAAGCCTGCGCCCTGAACGACACTGGAGATGCTAGATCGAATACGGCTTCCGCGATGCGGCGCCAAAATCGTTGCCATTCCTGATCCGTCAGTTTGCGCACACCCTGTCCTCAAGGTTCGTTCTTATACCGCCACTTGATCTCGTAGTTTCGCCCCTTGGGGGCCGCGCCGGGGACATAAACCGACAACGTCGGAGATCCCTCCTTGGACGTCGATCGCCCGTCAATCTTGATCCGGCCGTCATCATAGCTCAAACGTGTTCCCTTCCCATCCGCCGTCTTTTCGACGCGCACCTTAGAGGGATCACCACCTGACTGCTCGACCAGTCGCTGCATGTCCTGCTCGATCGTCTTGAAATCGCCGGGCTTAACAACTTGCGTGCCATATTGGTCCGCATTGGTGGTCTGCCCCCCACCCGACAAAAAGCCCCCTACAGCCTGACGCACCCGGTCATCATTGATCGAATTGATACCTTTCTGCGTGTCGGCATGCGGCTTCTCTCCTGCCGAATGATCCAAAGGCTTTGGGAGCTTTGCATAGTCGTAAATTGTCCGGCCACTCTGCGTGTCTGCCGGCCGTCCCGGATGCGCGTTGCCCGTCGTCGTCGGCTGTTGGGGTGTGCTGG
>CALABS010000008.1 GCA_937887565.1 uncultured Rhodospirillaceae bacterium
CCCGGTAACCCGGCCACCTATGACCGTGAACGGCCATCTATGGCGGAAACCGACACGGTTCCCCGGGCCCGGGACGGCGCATTGTTGACTCCGAGGGCCAGGAGCGTCGTCGTCGCCATGGGCCATTGGCTGATGGGCGAATGGCCCTCGCGCTTTGTTGCGGGGGCCCGTGCCGTCGGCATGACCAGTACCGATCTGTGGAAACGCCCGGCGGAGCACTATCCTTTCCCCTATGCCGACGTCGTGGAGTGGCACCTGAAGGAGCCCCACAAGGGCGGGAACCGGGAAGAGGTGGCCGAGGCCAAGATGATCTTGCTTCGGCAGGGGCGGCCGGGGACGCACCGCAATCTGGTGGCTCTTTGCGGCATCAGGCTTGGGGCCATGGGCGACCTGGCGGACGCGGCCACGGAGAACGGCGCTCCCTGGGGCAAGGGGCGGTACTGGAAGCTGGACGGCGTCTCGCCCGAGGTCAAGGCGGCGGCACGCCTTGCGGCCCATCGAGCTGGTGAAGGTGTTGGTCCATGGCTCGACGGCCTATTACGGCGAGAATTGGGCATACCTGCCCGCAAAACACCTTCGGCGTGCCCCAGTGCCGACACATTCACGGATGACGGTATTTCTGGTTGTGCCGGTTAGGGGGACTGCGCCATGCCCGTGCGCCGGATCGGCCTTTGTTACCGTAGTGTCAGTGGACGCGTGCCCATGGGAGTCGGCCGGCCTACCGTGCAAGTCGAGTCCACCTTGGAGCGCGATTTCGTCCTTCTCCAACGTTTCGATCCGGGCGTTGTCGGCATCGAGGAGCAGCCATACCGCATCGCCTACCGCGATCCCGGCGGCGGCAAGCGCACCTACGTCCCGGATTTCCTGGTCACGTATCGGCACGGCCTGCCGAAATTGGTCGAGGTGAAGTTCTCGACCGACCCGGCGTTGGTGGCCGGCAAGCTGGAACCTCGCTTCGAGGCCGCACAAGCTGATCGGCTGGTTCGTCGGCCAGGTGATGAAGGCCACCCAGGGCAAGGCCAACCCGGCCATGCTCAACGAACTGATCGTCAAGAAGCTGCGGGACTGACCCGATAACAACCCCTGGTTGTCATAATGCAGATTATGCGTCTGCGATAGCAGCTATGCCGGCAGGACACCGGCAACGAAAATGGCGCCGGAGATACTCCTCCGGCGCCATTCCATCCATTCCGGCAGCCCCCACACGGGTATGCGGGAAGCCACTCTACTCCACCCCTGGTGACCGGCACCAGATCTTCCTTTCCCGTGCCCGGCCCCGTTCAACGACCTTCGTTCATGAGCCGGGCGATCACGCCGCCGGCCTCCATCTCGCCGGCGTGCCGACGGCCCGCACCTTGCCCTCCATCGGCATCGCCGCCGGCCGTGGGGCGCTTCACGGCGGCAGCCGGCCCGTTTCCATTGGCCGCCGCCGGTTGCGCCATTTCAGGCTCGTTGCTGTTCGCCGGCTCCCAATCCGTCACCTCCAGGCCAGCCCGCGGCTCGAGGACCGGATGGATGAACCAGCAACTGGGACGCACGTAGAGCGGCCGGTTCATGCGGCCGGCCAACTGGACGATCTGCCAGCCGAACTGTTTCTTGGTCGGATCCAGCTTTTCCATCGACATGATGTCCTCGGGACGGAACAGCGGGACGCCCTGCTTCTGTTCGGAAATGTTCACCCCTCCCTTCCCGCCATTGGGATCGAACAGCGCCCCCAGGTCGAAGCCCTGTCGGCTCGTGGACTGCGTGGTGATGGTCCGGTTGCCAATCGTTTGGCTGATTTCCTGGGCCGTCTTGTAGTCGTTCTGCGTGGGAATGATCTTGTAGTTGGTCGCCGCTTTCAGGGTGTCGACGGTGTCGGATCCGCCGGACGAGCGGTATTTGGCGCCAACCTGGCCATAGCTCTGTCCCACCAGGATCATACTCACCCACTGGCCGCGGCCGAGCGCCGGGATCTGCAGCACGCTTTGGAGCGCAGGCAGGGTCCAGAACTCGTCAAGGATGAACAGCAGAGGCCGCCCCAAGAGCTTGCCCTTCTTGGTCCAAGGGGTCTTGAATTCGCTTTCGTCCTGCGAGATCGCGTAGGCTGCCAGCGTTTCGAGGAACAGGCCGGTGATGCGGCCGAGAAACTCGGCATCCTCCAGGCTGATGACGATGTAGAATGTGACGGGACGGAGATCTCCATCCTTGGTCCGCATTCCGCGCCCCGCGGAAAGGGGGAATGTGCTCGTCGACGTGACGGCGCGCACCGACGCGTTCTTGAAGATGGCCAGGCCGGCGCCGGCCGTGGAAATGACCGAACCGCGCTCCTTGTCCGGTTTCATGCGCGTGGCGACCAGGTCCTGGCGCACGCGGGGCGGATAACCGTAGGCATCAGCCTCGGCGATCGCCTCGTCAAGCAGCTTGGCCGTGAGATCCTGCTCCCCTTCTCCCGCCGGCGCGCCGCCGGCCTGAAGCCCCGATGGAGCCTTGGCGACGCGGATGGGATTGCCCTTGGAATCCACCTCGCCGGTATCGACCATCTCGAATTCCCGGGCCGTGGCCATTCCGTTGGTGGCGCCGTTCAGCCAATCCAGCAATCCGCCGAAGTTGGGCTCGATTCCCAGGCGCTCGCAGCGCGCCATGAAGAACCCCATGGCGCCGGCAAGGAACTCCCGGCCGGTATTACGCCAATGCGCCTCGATCGAATCGGGAATGATAATGGCGCATCCCCGGTCGATGTGCTTTTCGCGTTCGGCCATCAGCTGCTGCAGGTCCAGGAAATCCTGGGCCAGCTTCTCGAGCAGCTTCCGGGCGTCGCCGGCCTCGGTTCGCAACGATCCGACGCCGGCCGGTTCGTCGAACAGCATGCTCTTCCAGAGCGTGTGATCGCGCACCAGGACAAGGATCTGGACCAGGGCATCCGACGGATCGTCGTAGATCGCTCCCAGCTGGGCGAGAAGGCGGGCACGCAACGCCACGCACTCCTCACCACCCTTGTATGATTTCGGCGACATGTAGTTCCATCGCGCCGAATTGCGAGGGTCGCCCCAGGAAAGACGGATGACGGGACCTTGCCGCGACCGCCATCCCGCGGTGACCTTGTACATCTCGCTTTTCGGATCGTTCACGACGACACAGGGAGCGGGAACCGGAGCGTTCTGCCACGTCTTGAACGGAAGCCGCAATTCCTGCAGCCGCGCCGACAGCTTGATGGCCAGCAGCCGGGCGAGCGAGGCGAACGGCCGGAACCAGTCCCTCACCCGGTCGGGCCAATCGGCCAGCAGGTTGGAGATCAACTGGACAGTCTTCGCGGTGCCGGGCGGCGCGATCAGGATGGCCGACGTGGTTTCCCAGTTGCGGATGAGCTGATGGGTGTCGCCCCAGCGCCCGAGCACGATCCCGGTCTGGTCGAACAGCTTGTCGGCGACCAGGTCGCGCAGCACCGCCACCCGTGCCTTTCCATGTGTCGTGTCGACGAACCGGTAAGGATTGCGCCTGAGGGCCACGATTATCCGGAGCACGAAGAAAATGACGGCCAGAACCATTGCCGGCGGCGGGACGCCCCTCTCTATCATCGAAAAGTCCCACCACAACCCGTATTGTGTCCACACCAGTTCCCAGTCGATGACGAGGGCTGCAAGGTAGGTCAGGGTCGATTGCCACCAGATCGCCGGGGCATGGTCCCCCCATACGAAGTTTTCCACCGGCCAGCCGAGCGCCACGAGAATCATGGAGGCTGCCATGTTGGCCAGGATGTGGCGGACCGCGTAGGTCCTCGCCAGAGTGATCTCGTTCTCGGTGATCTCCCTCGCCTGCTCGCTCATCTGTCACCCCCTTCCCTTTCTCCGTGCCCCGATTTCCCCAGCTGATGGGTTCCCTCGCCGCCGAATTGGGCGGCAAAGTCGCCGTGAACGTTGGCCAACGCCCCGCCATGCGTTTCCTCGGAGACCTGAATCAACCCGAGACGCCGCGCCTCGATCAGCGTCCTTTCCTCTTCATTGAAGGTGACGGAAGGTTCCGGTTCGACCGGTCGCACGAGCTTCTTGACTGCTCCCCCGGTCACCATTAGCGCCATGCGGCGCAGGAATTCCTCGTCCTCGGCCGTGAGCCCCTCCCCTGCCCGGGCCGCTTCCAGCAACCCGCGGGCCTTCGGCATGTCGAAGGCCAAGTCGAAATCCCGTTCATCCTCGATGAAGGATTTGCGGTCGGTCCGGGAATCGAAGAGATCCTTGGGGGTGACGATCTCGACGACCTCCCGTCGTTCGGTCTGTTTGCCGGACTGGGGAAAATGCTTGATCTGGACGACGCGGCCGATGTTGTCCGCCAGGAACTCCAGCATGTCCCGCGTTTCGGAGCTTGCAGCCGCCCCGCCGCCCATGGCGACACGGCGGCGAACGCCGCGGATGGACTCCCGGCCGTTGTTCGCGTGCATGGATGCACGGCAGCTGTCGTGGCCGGTGTCGAGGATCTGCGTGTAGTAGAAGGCGTTGGAGATCGACAGCTCGCCGAGGGTGAATTCGTCCGGATTGGCCCGCAGTGTGCTGTCGATGATTTCCGGCCACCCGATCCGGGTGGCGCTCTCCGTGCGCGAGACGATGAAATGAACCCGGTTGGGGTTGGGAATGACCAGCTCGCGGGTATCTTCGGCCGTTACCACCCGTTTCCACATCGGCGAGAAGGTGGCCAGAAGATTGAGGAAGGTCGTCTTGCCTGATCCCGTGCCGCCCGAGATCAGCATGTTGGTGCCCTCGACCACATCGCGCCGCAGCAAGTCCTGGGCTGCCGGATCACGGACACCGAAGTCCTCGAACTTGACGTTGGCTATCCGCTTGACGCGGATGGACAGCATGAACCCGCCTTCGTCGACATTGCGCCCGACCACGGCTTGGAAGCGGTCTCCGTCGGGCGTCCGGCACGCCAGGATCGGGAGCTGATCGGACCAGACGATTTCGAGCGATGCGGCGAAGCCGCGGCAGAGCTGTTCTATCCAAGACCGCGTTGCGAAACCGGCTTCCTTCGGAAGCAGTTGGACATAGCCTTCGCCGGCGACGCGGACAAACACCTTTCCCGGGCCATTGATCGAGATCTCAGTGATCCTGTCCTTCCACTTTTGCCGCTTTCGCAGCTCGCCCAGCGGCGCATAGGTGTCGAGCGCAATCTTGCCAAATTTGTCCAAAAGGGCCCCCGCCGATACAAGAACTCTTGCATCAGTTTGAGGGTGAGACCGTTGCGGGGCAATTTATTTTTCTGATGCCGGCCAGGAGGTAATGGCGGCGGCCGCCATGGTGCGCCAGGGCGCTCCCGACCTGCCTTACGGGCTGGTCCATGCGGGCACGACGGTCAAGACGGGCGACAGCACCTACCAAGGCTGCGACGCCTTCCGCGAGACGGCGATCAGCGACGTCTACAGTCGGGCGGACGGCACCGAATACGTCGCCCAACTCGGCGCCGGTACTCCCGAGGGGCCGGTAAATGTATGCGTCACGACAACGGTTAAATCTGCCGAAGTACAACTGTCCCGATATTGCCAATCTGGAGTCCCGACTACGACGTGGGGCCTGCGCTATCATGCGATCAACAAAAACGACGTGAAGAATGCCGAGACGGGGGAGATCGTTGGATCAACCTGTGTGGAAGTATCGGCGCGTAGTCAACAGACAGGGTCCGCCTCCACGAGCAGCAATTCCCTGTGCGGACAGTCGCCGCCGAGCCTTTTCCCTTGGGGCAGTGCATATTGGACGCCGTTTTCCTCCACGGGCGGCGACAGATATAATGATAACGCAAGCCAGTGGCCCGGCTACGAGGCCGTTTACGGCGCGTCGTGCCCAAGCGGGTTCTGATCGCCATTGCTGGCGGGCCTTCGCTGTCCCGCCAGTTTGTTTATCCGTGCTGCCGTGACGCAGCGTTGGGCCTGGAAGGGATTCTTGGAGGGTCTCTACGTCCCTTACCGCGCCCCCTACGGTCGCAGCTCGTGCTTCAGCGGGTAGCGCTTTATGAGGACTTCTGCCGGCAGATCAAGTCCGTCCGCCAGTTGCCGGATCATCTCGATGCTGAGGGGACGGACGCGGTTCATCACTTCGGACACCCGGCCCGAGCCGCCGAGGAAGGGCTGGAGGTCGACCCTGTCCAGCCCGCGTTGCTCCATCACGAATTCCAGCAGCGCAATCGGGTCGGGAGCCTCGACAGGATAGTGTCTGGCTTCGTAGGCCTCGACCAGGGTCGCCAGCACGTCCAGGCGATCTCCCTCCGGCGAGCCGGCGTCGGCGCTCATCAGGCCCTCGATCTCCATGAGCGCGGCCTCGTAGTCGTCCTCGGTGCGGATGGGGTTGACGGTGACCATGTCAGATGCTCCTCACGTCCACGGCGTCATATTCGGCATGGGTGCCGACGAACCGCACATAGACGATCCTGTAGGGGTTGTTGATCCAGGCGACGAGACGGTACTTGTTGCCGGCGATGTTGAAGACCACGCGGTCGCCAACGAAGCTGGCGTTGCGGAACTGCTCCTTCACCGCACCAGGTCCGCCCCAATCCGCCTTGAGCGCGACGGCATGCCAGGCCTTCAGCGGCTGTTCGCTGTCGCCGCGGCCTGGCTGCTGCCAGTGCTCCTTCAAAGTCTTGAGCGCGATGATCCTCATGTAGGCATGATACCCGCCTCCCGAAATGGGAGCAAGGGTTGAATTCCAAAATGGGAGCCCCGCGGCATCGAGGCTCGCCAGCCGCCGGCAGTTTATTTTTCTGATGCCGGCCAGGAGGTCATCGCGAGCGCCGCCATGGTGCGCGACGGGGCACCCGAGCTGCCGTACAGCTACGTCTCGCAGTCGACGATCAATACGGGCGTCAACGAATACCAGCCGGCCAATTCGTGCGACCGCTATCAGCTCACCGAGGTCCACGACACCTACACCCGCCCGGATGGCGGCCAGTATCAGCATCCCGTGGGCGCGGGCCAGCCGGTCGGTCCGACCTATGCATGCACCTATTCGGGCGGCGCTGCCCTAACCGACTGGCCGGGATCGTCCTCGCCGGCCAGGAATTGGTAGGGCCGGAGCGATTCAAGCGAACGCAGGGCATCCCGGCGCAGGAACGGCAAGATGTCGGCGTTGTTGACCATAGCGAGAACATCTTCGCGGTCCGCACCGTAATGGCGCAGGCCGTCGATAACCCTGGCCCGGAAATGCGCCGCCATTTCATGGGCGTCATCCGACTGCACCAGGGAGAACAGACGCTCCGCCTTGGCCAGATAGCCAGTCAGGCCGTCGTAGTCCTGCATGATCTCCGCGGCCGTGAATGTTTTCTGTTGCAGGTATTCCCGCAGGAAGCATTCCAGCAGCAGGTAAGTGGTGGTGCCGCTCGGGTCGAGGCTGAGGGTTTCCTTCAGCTCTTCATTCATGCTGCGGATGTCCCATTGGCCGAACGACCAGCGGGTGGCGTTGAGGTCAACGCCGGTTAGCGCCACCCATTGCTCCAGGGCGGCATTAATGGACGTCTCGGCCGTCGTCGGCGGGCGTTCGGTCATGGTTAAAGGCCCTCCGAGCGGGCGCCATTGCGGAGAAACGAGCGAAGGGCATCGCAAATTCGCTTCACCACCGCCGGCTTGGTCTTTCCCAGATACCGCCCGCGTGAGTTCCAGACGTCGATGCCCCAAACCGGCCGGGCGTTGAGACTGACCTTATCCGGCTCTCCAGAGGCATCGGTGAACACCAGATAGGTGGTTGGCACGACGACTTCGAAGCAACGGCGCCCATCGGCGCGGGGCATCTGAACCTCCCGAACCGTGGGGCGATACATGTGAAATTCGCCAGTCGTCATCTGCCCCTCCATTTCAGAAGACCTCCAGCAGCCACAGGCGGCGGCTATCAGCACGCACGGCCTGGCGGACACTGGTGGTGTAACCGCCCTTCGCATCGACGCGACGGGCGGCTCCACGGGCCTCGGCCTCAGTGCCGAACCATTCGGAGAAAATGGGCTTGGTCATGCTGGCCTCCCCGACCTAGAGCGCGCGGGCCTTGGCGGCGGCAACGGCCGCTTCCGCTTCGGCGCGAGTCTTGTGGTAGCTGAAGGTGGCCCGGCGGGTCTGCCGCACCTCGCGGAACTTTCCGTTGCTGCACCGCTGGCCGATCTCGGTCCACGACGCCACCACCTTGAAGCCGGTCTTGGTTGTCTCAATGCTGTAGCGGTTCATCGTTCGCTCCTCCAGGCCTTCATCTTCGATGGCATCAGTGCCGCAGGAACGCGTCCCACAGGCACTCACCCGCTTCGTTGCGGATCTCCACCTTCTCGGTGCCGAGCACCTCATGGGTGCTTTCGACGCTCGCGGCGAAATCGGTGCTCAGGAGGAACTTGGCCCGCTTCTTCGCGGCGGGGAGGCCTTCGATCAGGTCGCTCGCGGTCTCGCAACCATCCTTGTCGAGCAGCACAACATTGTATTCGGCCATCGGTGCCTCCCTCATTCATCTGAGTAGGAGTTTACGTCACGCTAACTCATGGCGCAAGAGAAAAGTTTGCGTCACGTAAACTATTCCGATATGGTGGCCCCATGACGCGAGAAAAGACCCCCTGGCAACGCCGGGCTATCGCCGCCGGTATGGAACAGCAGACGCTTGCCACCCTGACCGGGCACGACAAGACGACGGTGTCGCGCCAATTGCGCAACTATTGGCAGTCTGGTATCCCCAAGCACGTCCGCGCGATGATCGTGGCCTGGGAGGTGATGACTCCCGAGCAGCGGGCCTTGTGGGTGCAACGGGTCGATGAGGACGAGGGTGACGGATCTGCTGAACCTCCCCGGCCTCCCCGTCGAGCAGGTGATTGAGGACGAGCACCAGTACAGCATCAAGGTCGGCCGACGGAGCGCCCGCGCCCATTGCCCGCACTGTGGCTCCCTGGCGCTGAGGCCGAACGGCTCGCGCGAAGTCCGCATTCACGACCTTCCCATCCACGGCAAGCGGGTCGGCATCTGGTTCGACCGCCAGCGTTTCCTCTGCCCCGATTGCGGCAAGGCGTGCTCGGATGAACCCGAGGCACTTGATCCGGCCCGCCAGATGACCGCGCGCCTGGTGCAGTGGATCGGCGAGCAGGGCCTGCGCCGGCCGTTCACCGCCATTGCCGACGACGTGGGCCTGGCAGAATCCACCATCCGCGATGTGTGGTCGGAATGGACCGAGGAGCGCATCCAGGCGCTGAAGATCCCCACGCCCACCTGGATGGGGCTGGATGAGGTCTACATGCTCGGCGGCGTGCGCGGCGTCATTACCGACGTGGGCGAACGCACCCTGGTGGATTTCCTGCCAAAGCGGGACAAGCGGACCATCGCCATCCGGATCGCCCGCATGCCCGACCGGGCGCAAATCGAACTGGTCACCATGGACATGTGGCGTCCGTACTGGACGGTGGTGCGCGAGCTGCTGCCCGGCGCCCAGGTGGTGGTGGACCGCTGGCATGTGCAGCGCTACGCAAACGACGGCCTGGAGGTGGTCCGGAAGGCGCTGCGCGCCGGCCTGACCAAGAAGCGGCGCATCGCCCTCAAGGATGATCGCCGGCTGCTGCTGAAGCGCGGCCACGACCTGACCGGCCTTGACCGTCTTGCCGGCCTGGACCAGGCTGTAGGGCAGGTCCGGCGCACCCCCCCGCACGGCCGCGGCGCTGGCGATCACGTCGGCGCCGGCATCGGAAAAATAAACTGCCGGGTACCACCAGCACACGCCAAGATCAGAATGTGCCCGAAGCACAGACGGTCGCCTGGTCTGACCCATTTCGGGCGGCGCACCATTTGCCGGACAGCTGCGAGTAGCACTCGTAAAGCGACGATGTGCCGGAGCCGTCGGCAATCCAAGATCCAGGGAACAGGTCGCCATTCTCTGAATTGACCTTGATCTCCTGCCGCTGCGGGGACGATTGGATGGCTGTCCAATAGGTCGACTGACAACTTTCCTGCCACGTGCTCTGTGCCGCAGCGTAATTGTAAATCGTCCGGTACTCCCACTTCTGCGTGGTGCACACGTAGTGAGGTCCGGTCGGAGTGCCGGCGCCGGAGGCATGGACGTACTCGGTGCCGTCGGGTCTCGCGTAGACGTCGCTGACGGCGGTCTCGCGGAAGGCATCGCAGCCGTCATAGGTCGACGTCCCCGTCGGCACCGTCCTGCCCGCCTCGACCAGCGAATAGGGGAGATCCGGCGACCCGGCCCGCACCTGGGCCGCACTGGCAATGACCTCCTGGCCAGCGTCGGAAAAATAAATTTCCGTTTTCGGCTTCGACGTGCGGGTGGTGTCGTTGTGCTCGTAGCCGGCGATGCGGATCTGGTGGGTGAACGGGATGGCCAGGTCCTGGCCGCAGGACGTCACATAGGTCGGGCCGCCGCCCAGGTTGTAGTACCAGCGCGAATGGGCCCAACTCTGGCCGCCGGCGACGTCGTGGGTGTAACCGCCCTCACAGCCCGACCGGGTCTTGACCAGGTCGGTGACCTCTCCGGTCACCGGCGCGCAGCCGCTGTCGGCCCAGTTGAGGTTGCCGCCGCCGTCGGTGTACTTGAACCGCCGCTGCGGCCAGGCCTTGCCCGCCTGCTGATCGACCAGCGGCGAACACACGCTGCGGTCCTCGACCACGGCGAAGGTGGTGCCGGTCTCGCTGCAGTCCTGCGCGGTGTAGGTCAGGCCGTTGTGCGAGAAGGTCGTCTTCTTTTTCTCGTGCGCCGTGAGCGCCGGCATGTCGAGCCTGGGCGAACAGCCGTCGGCCGCGGCAGTCATGGTGATTGCCTGGGCGTCTGCGACACGATGGCAGGACGCCACGACCGTCCTCTGGTTTGATTTGTTCGTATAGACGGTCTCGGCCCGCCGCCATGCCTGCAACGCGAGCAAATCCGTCTCGATGGTGCAGGACGCCTCGTCCTCCACGAGATCGAAGGCTTGCTCCGCATCCTTCTCGCATTCCGTCGACAGGTAGGTGGTGCTGCCCTCGCCGTTCACGTAGTAGAGCTTGTACTGCGGGTATGCTTTCTTTGCCGCCAGATCGACGGAATCCTGGCAGACAGAGTAGCTTTTCTGGACCGGATAGCGCGTCAGCGTGTCGGAGCATTGCCCCTCGGGTGACCCGTTTCTCGTCGTCCTCGACTGCACGATCGCCACGGCCTGCTGAAGGTCGATCCGAGGTTCGCAACCTTCCGACGTTTCACCGATCAGATCCTCCGGCGCCGCTGCCGCCGCCTCGGCACTGCCGAGCATCTTCGGCTGCAGGGACCGCAGGATGGAGTTCTCGGACGCGCCGTCGCCGGCGGCCGTTGTCGGCTTCTTGCCCGTGTCGGCCTGCACCGTCTGGCCACCCGTCGTCTGCTGGACGGGTTTCTGCCCCGCCTGCTGCTGTGCAGGCTGGGCCAGCAGGTTCCGAGCCGCGTTAAGCGCCCCAGCGACATCCCCCTTGGCATTGACGACCTGCCCGGCCGGGACGGGGTCCCCGGTGGTGAACGACGTCACCAGCGGCGAAGGCAGCACTTCCCGGCGGCTCACCCCATCCTCGCGCGTCACGGCCGTCCAGGTGACAACCGCACGCTTCCGGGCCTCCCCCGGCTTCAACGGCGGCGCGTCCTCGGTTCGGATCGTGCCGTTCAGCATCACCTTGTCGCGAATGTCCGCTTCCGCCCTCACGGCATCCGCAAAACGCGCTTTCACACGCTCGGTCACCTGACCGTTCACGCGAATCTCCTCCGCCGTCGCCAGCGGCATCAGGTCGCTCTGGGGTTGCGAGACGGCAGTTCCCGTCCCCTGCCCCGTCGTGACCGTCGTTGATGCGGGCCTGGCGACAGAGGTCGCCGGCGCCGCCGTCGAGCCCGGTTGCGTCGACCTGGTCGTCGTCTGGACCGAACCGGCCGCCGGCGCCATGATGTCCGGCATCTTGCGTTCCTGGGCGCCCACGACGGAAACTGCCAATGCGGCGAGCGCAGCGGCAGCCGCCGGCACCCCCACCCACCTGCTCCACCTGCTCATGGTCTTCTCTCCCTTGCGAACCGCCTGTCCCCAACCAATTCTTTTCCCGTGCCCCGTCAGCGCGGCGTCGCCCGTTGTCCGGATGGCGACCTGCCCGCCGGCACCGATTCATCCGCAACGGCGCCGCCGCTGTTCTCGACCTCGGCCAGCAGCTCGGGCACCGGGAACCACATGTCCTTGAGGGGCTTGATGACCAGCCGCGTACCGGCCGGGATCTGGATGATCGGCCGGAGATCGAAGCTCTCCTCCAGCTGCTGCTTGACCACGCTGCCCAGGTTGTCCGCCGCCGTTTCCTGGGCCGCGATCATCCGTTCATCCGTCGGCGGCACCATGTAGGCGAACGCCGAGGCGATCGCGGTCACGAACGCCGCCGAACCGTATTTTTCCGACAACCTGCTGTCGACCCAGCCGGGCACCCCCGTCCGGCCGATGGCGTCCTTCGCTTCGAACCCGTCCCTGGTGTAGAAGCTGGATCCGTCGGGGCGCTCGAAACGCTTCCATACGACGTTCAGGCGGGTCTCCCCGGTCTTGGACAATGGGATGTAATCGCCTTCGATCCGCGTTCCCGCCGGCACCAGGATCTTCCGGCCGTCAGCCCCGAACACGTGGCTTTCCACGGTGCAGATGACCGAACCGGGCAGGCTCGAATCGATCGTGGTCTCGAGCACACAACGGATGAAACGCGTCGTCGTGATGATCCGCGTCCGGTCCCGCGGAAAGGTCCAGGGTGCCAGGCCCAAGCCGATCTGCTCGTGGGAAGGCGCTTTCAACCCCGGTGCCGCTTCACGATTGCGGAACTCAGGCTTCGCAGAGGATGGCCTTACCTCCGGCCGCAGATCCACGACGGCGGCACCCGCCGCCTCCCGCTCGCGCTTGGCCCGGGCGACCGCCTCGATCATCGGATCGGGCGGCAGCGGCTTTGCCAGTCCGGTGCCGCCGACGCTCATTTCGGACGTGGCTCCGGTTCCCCGTTCCGACCAGCCGACGATCAGGCGGGCGCTGGACGTTTCATCCCTGGTCGGCGCGAAGGAAAGGCCGATCCGACAACTGGCGCCGCCCGGCAAGGTCTTTCCGGTACATTCGTCCTTCGTCACGAAGAAGGCGGTTCCGGACGGCTCCAGACCCACCCGGCCCACGGTCAGCGGCGTATCGCCCCGGTTCCACCACAAGGTGCCGGCGGCACTCTCCTGGCCCACCTCGACAGTGTCGAACGAAACGGATGCGGATTCGGGCGCCAGCCTGCCGGGCCGGGCGGTATCGTCCTCCACCACCACGACCCGGATCACCTGCGGCCCCGCGAGGGTCGCATCACGGGGATCCGCGAACACCAGATCGAAGGTGCGATCGCCCTCGAGAATGACGTCGTTGTCAATGATGGCGATGTCGACTGTCTTTTCCCGCTCGTCCGGCTCGAACACGACCTCTCTGGTCACCGCCTCGAAATTCTTGCCCGGCTCCGCCGCTGCCAGTCCCGCTGCCGGGGATCCGCTTCGCGCGCTGCGCACCGTGACCACGACACGGCGGTCATAGGAAACGGAACGCGTGAGGCGGACCGAGACCTTGCCGCCGTTCTCGGCGACACGGATTTCCGAGGATGCCTCGACCGTCAACTTGGCCGTGCGCGGAAACAGCTCGGGCGGCGGCAGCGAGTCGGCTGCCGGCGTGGCAACGGGCGCCGAAGGCCCGAAGCCGAAGAAGTCCATCACGTCATCAAGCCAATCGGCCCGCCCTTCGGCAGGCAGGCCGAAAAGCAGGCCCGACAAGGCCGCACCAACGAGAAGCCGGCGCCTCATCGGCTTCAGCCTCCGTCATTCAGCTTGGGGTAGGTTCCTGTGGATGCCGTTCCCGGACGGGCCGGCCTGGAGGACCCGGCCTTCGATCCGCCCGCCGACGACTGTCCCGGCAGCTTCAGGTAGTTGCCCACATACTTGACGCAGACGACCCGGGCGCCGTTGACGAGCGTTAGGTTGTAGCCTACTCCCTCGATGACCAGGAGGTTGCCTTCGGGCCCCGTGGTGCGCGTGTTCACCGGCGAGTTGGCACCGTCGACGACCTGGAACACGATCGGCCGCAGAATGCGGTCCGCACGCCCTCCTTCGCCGAAGTCCAACATGGTGAAGGTGCCATCGTCGAACACACGGACCGGCGCGATCGTTTCCGATTCCGAATCCTGCGCGAGAACTTCGTAGCCGTCGAACCGTACGGCATCGAGGTTGAACGGGATTTCCCGGAGCCAGTCCGGATCATCGGTTCCCAGCGTGCCGTCCCACGCACTCCCTGCGCCACGGGGCCGGCTTTGCCTTTGCGCCAAGGCCCCTTTTCCCGTGCCCGACACCGCTCCTGCCGCTTTCATCGGCTCCACGGCCTGTCCCGCATAGCCCGGCGCGGTCACCAGGCCAGACAGCCCCGGCGGGCGGGCTTCCACGTGGACGGTCGCCTCGGCCATGTTCGTGTCGTCCGACGCCTGGATGTGGAGGAAGGCCGTATAGATGTTCCGGCCGCGCTCGAAGCGCCGGCCGAAGACGTGCATAGTCGTATCCACTTCCACGACCTTCTTCTTCGGGCGGACGAGAAGGATGTTGCGGACGGCGGCGCCGCTGTCCTCACCCGGAAATTTGTGCTCGAAGGCATACTCGTCGCCGAAGGTGACGAAATCGATCTGCTCCCACTGGGGGAATTCGATGACCGTCCAGGTTCGCCGCCTGAGATCGATCAGAACCGGATCCTCGTAGGGCTCGAACGGCCAGACCATGATGCCCCGCCCCTGGCGAAGTTTCTTCTTGGCCTCCTTCAGCGGCGCCAGGCCCGGATGGACGTCGTTGAGCGGGATGTCCGCTCCGGAGCCGGCATCCTCCTGGCCAGCCGTGGCCCCGGGAGCGCGGTCCAGCAGGTCGTCGACCACCTGGGCACGGGCGGAACCTACGGCGAGGCACGAGGAAAGGATGAGGGCTGGCGCCGCTTTCCGGCACCACGTCCAGAGCGAGGTCATTCGCGAATCTCCGCCAGATGGTACTTGTAGACCCGGAAACCGAAGGGATTGAGATGCCGCTCCCGGCGTGCGGCTTCGCTTTCGTCGAAGCGCACCCAAAGCATGGCGACGAACTTGCGCTCGCGGGCAACCTGCCCTTCCCGCACAGCCGTCTCCGGCTCGCCGGCGAACCGGTAGGAGACGGTCCGTTTCGCCGGCTGATAATCGATCGCCGCGAACCGCACCTCCCAGACGTCGCCGGCCTTGTCCCTGGTCTTCAGGATGGGGTCGGCGAGAAGGCGAACCTTCCGGCCGAAGCCGTCGTCGATGAACTTCTCGACCTCCTTCAGGTCGCGGACGAATTCCGAGTACACATCCGCCGTGGAGTGGCGGAACATGTACGAGCATAGGAGGTCCGCCAGTTCGAAACCGGACAGGTTGCCGGTCTCGGCACACTTGCGGCCCCAGCGCCGGTCCATCTCCCCGATGTCCGGCACGACCTCATGCCTGGTGCGCACATAACGTGCCGCTTCGCCTTCGGAAACCACGTCGCGGACGCGGGCGCTCATGGTCCCGGGGCTCACATTGACCACGGCATCGTCGAGCGACCGCTTTTCGAGGATGTACGGGACCCACTCCTTGAGCGGGAACAGCATTTCGACCGTGTTCGACAGACTGAGGATGGTGAACGCCTGCAACACGATGATCGCCACGGCAATCCGCAGGCCATGCCGTTGCGGCCGGTCGCCGTCTCCCGTCCGGTGTTCCTGGGTATAGGGCCCCAGTGAGTCGCCCTCGGCCCGTGCGTCCGCGATCCCTCCGCCGGCAACCCTGGAGGCGGACCCAAGCAGGCGCGGCTCGACACGCTCGCCCGAGCTGCTGCCGCGGGAGCGGCCGAACCGCTCCTGCAGGACAGCAAGCCCCTGCCGCCAGCGGTTCATGGTCAGACCGCCGCCCCGATGGGCCGGGTCGGCCCTTCACCGGCGCGATAGCGCATCTGCCAGCCGTCGTCGATGGGCTCCTGCTGGATGGGGATGCAGGCACAGGGGCTGGGCGGAAACTCGTCACGCCCTGAACCGGTCCCGACCGGAGCGACCCGGCTGTCGGCGCAACCAGCCACGAGGCCGGCCGCCGCGACAATGGCCAACACCTTCATCATGATTTCCCTCCGAATACGGTACCGTCCGACTGCAGCCCTTTCTGCCAGGGCTGTTTTTCCATGCCGTTCGTGCCCGCCGGCATGTAGACAAGGGACTCGCCGGCTGCCCGGCCGGCGGAGTCCATCTGGATGAAGCGGGCCATCAGGAACCGCAGCGAGGAAAGTTCCTCCAGGATTGCGAGTTGGACGCTGGTGTTGACGGCCTGCTGCGAGCGCAGGTCGCCGCCCGACCCGGAAGCCTGCTTGGCGAGGCTCCCGAGCTTCTGGATGCGTTCCGCCGCCCCCGCCACGTCGGCTTGCGCGTGAAGCGCCACCCCGAACGCGCCCGCCCGGGAATCCTGGTAGGTCTGGTGCCGGACCCTGGTCAGGCTCCGCATGTCGGTGAGCTTGCCCGCCAAGCCACCGACGGCGCCGTCCACCAGCTGGGTGGGATCGCGGCCTACGATTTTGGCGGCGGCCATGATCGCCTTGCCCGCGTCGGCCAGCTTCATGCAGCTGTTGAGGTCCGGCATGCGGAACTCGGGGAGGTCGAAATCGAACTCGGGCAGCGAGAACTTGAACCCACCCAAGCGCCCGAGGACGCTGCCGCAGGCGTCGTTGATGGCTCCGACGGTGTCGAACAATTCCCTGGCCCCGGTCGCCTCCAACCCTTCCCCGATGATCTTCTTGGTGTCGGTCAGCAGGGTCACCGTCTTGATCTGCTCGGCGACACCCTTGGCGGCTTGAAGGGCCGTCTCGGCGTTCTTGACCAGGTTGGCGCTGTCGAACACCGGCAGGGCCGCGCTCGCCGGTTTGGACACGCGCCCCTCGCCGGCCAGCGTAAAGCCCGCAGCCGCGCCGACTACCCCGGCCAGCAACGCCCGGCGGCCGACCGGCGACGCCCTTGCCGAAAGGGACGTATCATCCGCCCCGCCGCGGATATCGGGTGCCGGCACGGAAGCCTTGCGCCCGAAGTTCCATCCGGCCCGCCTGAGTTCGGCCAATCGGTCTGCGTAGGTCTGGCGCATGGGATCACCTCAGTGATGGAGGCCGAGCTGGCGGATGCGGGCGACCGCGTGCGGAATGGATCCTTCCGCGCGGTAAAGGCGCCTCAGGCGGTCGGCAGGACCCTTGCCTGACTGCAGGAGCGCCAGGTCGTTGCCCAGGGGCGTCAGGTCTACGTCGAGCACGACGCCGCCTTCACCGCGGCGCTTCAGCAGCACGTAGCGGCGCAGCATCTTGGCCAGCGGGTGGGTGCGGTTGACGATACGGAACTCGTCCGGCGTCAGCCCGAGGACATCGATGTAATCCTCGGGAATGGCCTTTTCGTTGGGGAAGACGATCAGGTTTGGGCACTGGGTCACCAGCAGCTCGACCGTTCCCGTTTCCACCAGGGTCTGGACACGCTGGATCGCGGCAACGAAGACACCGCGCATGCGGCGTGCCTCCTGGACCATCTTGAAGACCCAGGCACGGAACCGCGGCTCCGGCAGCAGGGGCGCGATCTCGTCGGCGAAAAAGGCCCACGGCGCGCCTACCCGCTGCATTTCCGTCTCGATGCGGTAGCTGAGATACGGCAGCACGGCCTGGTTGGCGACCGTGTCCTCGCCAATGCGGGTGAAATCGAATCCGTAGAGGCGCGTGCCCTCGTCGAACGACAACGTGTCCCTGGCACCGCCGAACAGATAGGCGTAGGTGCCGTCATTGACCCAGCGTTCCAGCGCCCGGCGGGCCGCGATGTTGGGCGGGATGTTGTCGTAGATGTCGACCAGCTTGCGATCCCGCGCCGGCCAGGAGGCCAGCGAACGGACCGCATCGGAAATCGCCTGCTCGCTGTCCCGGTCGTCATCGCCGGTGGCTGCAATGTTGTCGCGCAGCCAGCGGGTCACCCATTGGGTTGCCCCGCCCACCCCGCTGGCATCCAGCGGCTGCTGCAGGGGATTGAGCTGGGCCAGGTCGCCGATGAGGTCCGTGGCATCGGTCTGCAGCGCCACATAGGAACCGCCGAAGCTCATGATCGGCACATAAAGGCCGTCGGAGCGGTCGATCATGAACACCCGGGCATCCGGATAGCCCAGCATCGAAGACGCCAAAAAGCCCATGAGCGTGGTCTTGCCCGCATTCGTGCCGCCCACGATCAAGGTATGGCCGACCGCCAAGGGCTGGGCGCTTTCATGGAAGCAGAAGAAATAGGGGCTGCCGCTGGCGGTCCGGAATACCTGCACCGGGCGCGGGCCCCAGTCGCAGCGATCCAGCCCGCGGGTCGGCGTTTCGAACGAGGCGAAATGCGCCACGTTCGCGCTCATGAGTTCCGCCTGTTCCACCTGCTCCATGTGTGGCGGAAGCATCGACATGATCGCGGGCTCCGCCCCTTCCTGCTCCCGGACGGGCAGCATCTGGAAACCCTCGATGGCCCGCCGCACCAGGCCGAGGCGGTATTCCAGGTCGGCGAGGTCGCGGCCGAACACCATGGCCACCCACTGGTGGCGCACCAGTTCGCACCGCTCCGCGCCCTGCGCCTGCAGCAGCCTGAGAGCCAGCGCGAACTGGGAAACGGCCCTTGGATCGACGCCCTCGACCGCCTCCTCCTGGCCGCGCATGGTGCGCCCCATCTTCTCCTTCATCATCTGGACGGCGAGCGTGTTGTCGACGACGTCGGCGATCTGGAACACGCGCATTTCGGCGTCGCAGGCCATCACGCGGCTGAGCAGCTCGAGGGAGGAACGGTCTCCCCACACGCCCACCCGCACGATGCTCGCCCAGGTCTCGCCGCCGTCATGGCGGTACAGGATGGTTCCGTCCGGGACCTTCTCTCCACGCCAGGCCTTCGAGCCGTCGAAGATCACCAGCTTCGAAGCGATCAGATAGTCGGCCAGCCGCTTGTTGAGCGCGGCAACATTGAGCCGGCCGTCCCGGCCGATCTCCACGGGCGTCCCGTTCCAGGCCCCCACGCGGATCTCGCGCCCCGGATTGAGCAGCGATCCCAGGAACGAAAGCAGCGGCGACGGATCGCCGGGCCGCCCGAGCTCCAGCACCCGCGTCCGATGGCCCTCCAGGCGCTCGACCGTATCCTTGACGGCTTCTGCGAGAAGTGCCCTGCCGTGCTCCAGGCCGCCGCGGGCGGCAACAATCACGTAATGGCGATTGTGGTAGGAGCGCTCGAATGACTTGGCCCAGCGCCCCTGGATCTCACGCAACGGCCCGGCCGGAAACCCCTCGACGTCGCTGCCATGGGCGATCAGCTGGCGGTCCGATATGATCCGAAGCGGCTGCAGCGCCGACTCATGGAACCTTTCGATCCATGCCTTGCGGTCCTGGTACAGCTGGCTCTGGGTGGCCACGTCCAGCGCCTGCAGATCGACGCCGTCGACGCCGACCACCTGGAAAAGGGACCCGTCCGTGCATGCTACGGTGCAGCCGTCGTCAAGGACCCGGCTCCACAGGACGTGGTCCCTCAGCCGGGTCTCCCTGATCTTGGGGAACATGACCCGGTTGACCGCCGGAACCGCCATCGCGGCCACACCGCCGGCGGCGGCGACCGCGGTGGTCACGTTGACCAGCCAGCCCATGAGCGAGGGGGGATCGGCGATGCCGGTGAAGAGGGTCATCCAAACCTCCCAGTCGTCATGTGAATGACCGGCCGGGATAGCGGCGCAGGTTGACGGTCGCCCTTCTCAGGAGCCCGCGCGTGCCGGGGCGCGTCCAGTCGGACGGAAAGAGCTTGGAGTACCAGACCTTGGCGATGAACGGATCCTTGCGGAACCGCCGGGCGATATAGGCATGGATGGCGGCGGAAACGCCGCCGGCCCCGAACAACAGCATCTCCGGCACGCTGTCGGGAAGACTGTCGCCGATGCCCTCGGTCACCAAGAGGGCGTTGAAGCTGAAAAAGGCGAGATTCACGAAGAATATCGGCAGGGGAACCCACGCCACGTGCCGTGGATAGGCGATCTTGTCGAGGATGGGTTCCCACTGGGCCATTCTTCACGCTTCCGATCCGACGAAGT
Organism: uncultured Rhodospirillaceae bacterium; assembly: GCA_937887565.1. Taxonomy (GTDB): domain Bacteria; phylum Pseudomonadota; class Alphaproteobacteria; order Rhodospirillales; family Magnetospirillaceae; genus CALABS01. The sequence goes on from CALABS010000008.1 coordinate 20,075, forward strand.
AGTTCGCCAGGGGTTTCGCGAGACCGAGGATGATCGCGCCGACCGCGGCGCCGAGGAGCATCCAGTGTTTGGGGCGGCCGGTGATGCCCCACGCGATGCCGTACACCGCGAAGGAACCGATGATGATCAGGATGCCCCACTTCCTGATGTTCTTGACCGCGGTCTCCAGCACCTTGTCGATATCGCCGAACACGGTCTCGTCGCGGGCCACCGCCAGGGCCTCCGGCGGCAGCAGCAGGATGACCGCGGCCAGGCCGAAGGCCATGAGCCACCGCCAGGCGGTATCCGGGTCGTAGGCGGGGCCGAACGTCCGGCCAGGGACATGGGAGAGATGGGTGGTCGCCATAATTTCACCTTGAGTCTTTGCCCCAATGCAAGAATTCTTATACTTGTCGTTGGGCAAACACGCAACCGGGAGATCGTCGTTGCAAAGGGAAACCAAGGCGGGTGCCGAGAGCGAGCAGCTCACGGCCATCAACACCGATCCCGAAACCGAGGATCGGGTCGAGGCTTGCCGTTCTGCCGCGAAACAAGAATTCTCGACCCGGCGCCGGGCGGGCGAAGCCGGGCCGGGGCGCGCGAAGCTGCCCTACGCCAAGCAGCGGATCGCCGGCGCGCTCATCGAACGGGGACGCTCCTACGCGCTGGACCACGCGATCGCCATCGGTTCGTCGAAAGGGCCCCGCGACCGCGAACGGGACTACACGCGCAGCCTGATGGTGCGCACCTCGGCCTCGTTCTGGCGCGATCTCAAAGCCGAGGCCGCGCAGAAAGGCATCACCGTCGAGGAACTGGCCAACCTCTACCTGCGCCTCGGCCTGGATGCGCCGAGGGGGGGCAACGCGGCATGAGCGGCGGCGGCACCGAACCGGTCCAGTTCTTCGAGCGGCTTCCCGACGAGCTGCATACCAGCGTCATGGCACTCCGCCAGACACCCGGCCGCAAGCGGCCAGACCGCATCTCGCTCGAGGTCAAGGCCCTCGCCTACGGCCTCGACCTGGCCCGCCGGGCCCAGCGGTGGGAAAAGGCCGACGTGGACCGCTACTCCGGCAGCAGCCTCCACAGCGTCCGGTTCACGGTTCCGGCGGACCTGCTGAAAGAGATCGAGGAGGTCGCCGCCCGCCACGACCTCCATCGCAGGCTGGTGACCATCACCGCCCTGCACTACGGCTTCACCGACCCCCTCTCCCCGGTCGCCGCCTACTCCGGCCGGTCCAAACGCCACGCCTCTTGAGCAAAACGGCACCCGCCTCCCGCAATTGGATGGATGTGTAAACCGCGCCTATGGTGTTTGACACCATATTGCAGTGTATGGTATATGACACCATATGAAAGCCAAATGCCTTTTCTACGACCGGAAAGACTACCCGGACGGTGCCATCGCCGAACTCACCATCTGGCAGGTGCCGGAACCGGTCGCGGGCAGTGCGCATGACTTGAAGTACAGCCTGTTTTACGGCTACCCCGGCCAACGCGTGGTCGGATACGATAACGAGCGGGGCAAGGGCGATCACCGCCACCTTGCGGATCGGGAAGAACCCTACACCTTCACCACGGTCGAGGCGCTGATCGCCGACTTCGTGGCCGATGTGAGAAAGTTTCGAGGTGACCTATGAGCGGCAGCAACACCGTGAACGTGCATGTCGGCACCCTGGAAGACATGGGGCGGCGCTTCGTTGATGCCTGGCATCGGGCTGAGCGCGGTGAAGAGGTCAACGAGACCCACGTCACCTTCCATGACCTTCCGGCCCTGCTGGCGGCCCTGACCCCCAAGCGACTGGACCTGCTGCGGTATGTCCGGCATCACGAGGTGCGCACCGTCAAGGCGCTGGCTGCCGACCTTCACCGCGACTACAAGAACGTCCACAAGGACGTGGAAGAATTGACCAAGCTGGGCCTGCTGACCCGCACCGCCGACCAAGTGGTGGCGCCCTATGGCGAGGTCGATGCCAAGTTCGTTCTGTAGGGGGGCGCTATCCCTCCCCAGGCTTGAAAGCCGGGGTTTCTCGCGAGGAAATGTAATGATGAGCCGCACAAAGGCCCACAAGAACGGGGACAGTGTCGTTGTACGCGACGTGCGTACCGCTCGGCGCGTGCCTGCCGGACGCGTGGTCGCCGGGAAGGACGCCAAGAGTGTGCGCGTCTACGATGTTCCCGACATGGACGAAGTCGAAGCCCGGCTGGCCCAGGCCCGCAAGGTGATGGCCAAGCCGCTCGATCCCGAGGTCAGGCGCAAGCTGAAGTCCTACCAGGGTCCGGTGGCCTGCGGGCCGAAACGGTAACCCCTCACTCCCGAACACCACCTCGTCGACCCGACCACGGGGCAGCGCATCCACGGCCCATATCTTTCCGCAAGAAAAGCATGGCCCCCAAGGCTCGCCTCAAGTGGAGCCCACAACCCCTTCCTTTTCCCGTGGTCCGCCGGCCCGCCGCTCCGGCGGGCCCCTCGGCGTCTCCTCGCCGTCACGTTGACGTCACACCGTCGCCACGGACCAGTCTCAGATCTGGGCGCCGGCGCGGCCCCGGCCAGGTCCGGCAAGCCCGCGCTCCTGCAGCAGCGCCCTCGCGAGCGGCACTCCCTCGGCCGCCGCGACCGCCGCCGCCAGGCCGGCACGGGCCACCTGAACCGCATTGCCCAAGGCCTCCGCCTCCCCTGGCGACCACACTTGGACCGCCACCCGCCGGCGCCGGGCCCTGCCGGCGCGCGCAACGTCGGCTTCCGCTTCCCGCAGCGCCTGGGCCGCCGGCAGGACGATCTCGCCGCCCTTGGCGACAGCGAGCTCGCGCATCAGACGGCGCCGCTGCCGCCGGTCCACCAGCATCTCGAACACGAGCCGCGCGTTCGGACCGTCGCCGAAAGCCACGGCCACCGCGGCCCGGACCCGGTCGCGCGCGGCGGCCTCCCTTGACGCGGCCTCCCGCTCCCTGCGCTCACGCGCCGCCGACGCCTCGGGCGTGTCCCGGCTCGCGAGATCGGCCTCCGCGCGCTCCAGCCCGGCCCGCGCGGCGGCGACCGCCAGGACACGCCGCTCCGCCTCCAGCCTCGGCATGAGATCCGCGACCTCGTGGACAGCCAGATCCCGCCGCCGCCGCGCCAGCCGTTCGGCCGCGATCGTCTCCCCCAACCGCCGGCGGGCGGCCTCGCGGATCCGCGGGACGACCGCCTCCGCCACGGCCCGCACCGCACCGTCCGGATGGCCGCGCGCCAGGTCGAGCCGGCCCGGCAAGGCACGAGCCCGCCATAGCCCGACCACGCGGCGGGCCTTGGCGTCCCGGAAGGCCGCATGGGCCTCGGCCAGCCGGGCGATCGCGGCGGCCGCGTCCGTCGCCACGCCCGAGATCGGCCCGGCCCACTGTCCGCGGACCTCGGGCGCGAGCGCCCCCACGGCGCCGGCTGCCGATTCGACGCCACGCCTCAGGCGGCCGACCAACTGCGCATCGCGCTGGGCGTCCGCGACGATCCGCCGGCCCTTGGCCGCCAGCATCGTCACCGCGGCCGCAGCCGCGGCAGCCGCCCCGCGCTCCGTGGCCACACCCTGGCGCTCCAGCCCGAACGCCTTGCTGCCGAGATGCACGCCAGGGACCGCGGCGATCCCGGCCTCGTCATAGGATCGCGGATCGAAACGCCGCGCCAGACCGGCCGCCGCCATCTCGGCGTTGACGCACTCGGCCCAACGCGCCCGCAGCATCGCCGGAAAGCCCATGTCCCTGACCATCGGATGCTTGGTCGCCGCAAGCGCCGGCCGCCCCTCCCGCCACCCCTCGACGGCACGGTCGTGCCACAGGATGTGGGCGTGGAAGTTGCGCGCGTCGTTCCGCGGCTCGGGTGCATGGACCACGGCGACATGGGGCAGCCCCTCGTCGGCGAACCAGCCGCAGAACCGCTCGACGATGCGTGCGCGGCCCGCGTCGCCGACCTCCGGCTCCCACGGCAGTTCCGCCGTGATGCGCGCCTGGACACGGCCCCCGGCCCGCTCATGCTGCTCGATCGTCCGCCACAGCTCGGCCGCGGCGGAGATGACGTCGCCACCGTCCCCGACAACCCCGTCGCCCAGCCGGGCCGTCGCGAAAACCGCCGCCTCTTCGCGATGGACATAGACGCAGAAGCGCACGGCCGCACCCTCCCGGAGACCGCGTGCCGCCGGGGTCACCGACAGCCTGACGGCGCCCGCCGGCAGCCTCCCCTTGATGCTCCAGGCCCCACGGCCGCCGTCAGGCCGGCGCACCCCCTTCTCGCGCCTGGCGCCGGCCTTGATGGCCTCGCTTGCGGGAGCCGAAAAATACACGCGGTCCTTGGCCAACGGCCGCACGTGGCGCTTCGTCACCCAACGCTGCGAGAATGCGAAGCACGTCCCCGTGCGCCCGCCCGGCAGACGGACACGGGGACGCGACGACGAATACGGCAGGCGGCCGGTGTCGACGCCCACGCCGAGCAGCCGCTTCAACGCGCGCTCGCCGGCCGAACCACGGACAAGGTCCGCCATCATGCGCTCGTCGGCATCGGAGAACCGGCCCATCTTGAGCCGGGCGATGTCGTCCTCTTCGAGGTCACCGAATCTGATCATTCAAGTGCACTTCGTTTTACACTTGCGGTAATGCGCCTATTGGGAATGAAGGTTTTGCTGAATGCAAGAACTTTTGAAACGGCCTGATCGGATAGACGGCCGTAACCCGGTGGTCCGAAACCGGATATCCTGGGCCGGAAGCGCGATGTTGGATTTTACCGACATGCCCCACATCGCGTTCGGCCAGGCGATCGCCAGAACACAGGGGAAAAACCGTGATCTGAAGGCGGGTTGGATTCTGCCGACACCATCCTGGCAGCAACCGTAGCAGCCCGCCTTCCGCCGAGCGCAAGACAGCCATCCCCCGCCCACTTGGATTTTACCGACGCCCCACGCCGGCAGACGGATCGAGACGCCACGGCCGCGGGAGCTCCGGTGTGGGGACCTGACGAAATGGCATCGCTCATTCCACAGCGTGCGCAGGCACGCGATCAGTTCGCCATGTGCCAGTTGGATTCTACCGACACGCCCGAAGCCGCGGGCGGCAGGGCACCCCCGGCCGCAGGTGGGCCGGTGCGGGCGTCGGCAGAATCCAATACCAGCGGCCCATCCGTTGCGAAGACCAGCTCTTTCGTGGTAAACCCGTCGCAAGAGTTCTTGCTTTGGTACAGGACACGAGTGGAATGACCGACACAGGAACGACCGCAGCGGCCAGGGCAGGTGGTGGCTACAGCTGGAACAGGGCGCCCGGGGGGAACGCCGGCGGGCACGGCCCGCAACTCGAAAATGCCGGCCCCGCGGACGGGGTCGCCGCAGCAACGGCGCCGGCCGCCCCCCCCTCCCCGCCGCCGGCTTCCGCCCCACCTGCGGCCGCGGGCTCGGCACCGCAACCGGAGGCCCACCACGGCACCCACCACACCTCTGGCCCGGGTGACAGACGCGCAGGGCCGCGCCAGCCCTCCCTGCGCGAGCTCGACAGCCGGTTCGCGGACGCCCTGCACCAGATCGACGCCGCGCTGGCCGAACTCGACGCATCCCGCCGTACCCTGGTCGGCGCCATCGAGGCCGCGACCGCTCCTCCCGATCCTTCCTCCCATGAGAAGGCCATCCGCCGCCTCGGGTCCGCCATGGGGCGCGCCCACCAGACCGTCACCCGCAAGTCTGAGATCGTCGCCGACCGCCGCGGCCGCGAGGTGCGCGGGCTCCTGGATCTCGCGCTCGCCAGCGGCGCGCTGCCGCAACAGCGCATCGACACCGCGCTGGCGCTACGCCGCAAGGGGGCGCCCGTCGACGACATCCTCTCCGCGCTCGCCGGCCAGTGGGCGGTCGCCCATCCCGGCATCGCCGGGACCGCACCGGACGGTGCGTCCCTTGGTTCCAGCGGAACCAGCGGCGCGCCGGACCAGCGCACCTAGCCCGCGAGGGACGCCCATGAATGTACCGAAGGCCCACGGCGCAGCAACCGACGACCTGTCACCCGGGTCGGCCGCCACATCGCCCGACACCCTTCCGCCCCTCGACGGCATCCCGCCCGAAGTGCTCGACCGCGCCTTCGCCAACCTCGTGCGGCGCCGGCAGGCCACCTGCGGGCGGGCCCTGACCGACGACGAGATGGCCCGGGCCCAGGGCGACTTCGACTTCCTGCCGGAGGCCGTGATCCTTGACCTGGCCGGAGCGACCCGCCCCCCACCCACGGCGCCGCGTTCCAGATGGGGCGTACTGAAGACACCGGAGAGGGGCCAGTACACCACGCTGGAGGTCATCCAGCACGTGCTGACCTGGATCGTCATCGGAGGGTGCTTCGCCTGGTGGGAGTACACGGCCGGAGACGAATGGCACCACAAGGCGATGGCCGTCCTATGGGTCGCCATCGGCTTCGCCGTCGCGACGGCCGTGCTGTGGCACGCGCGGCGATGGCCGTTCAACAAGTGACCGGGATCATACCCATGCACGTCCGCCAAGCCACGCCGCACATCGGGGGGACCCACCATGGCCGCTGAAGCCGCCGCCTGCCTGAGCGCCGAATTCTTCGACGGTTTGGCCGCACTCAAGGATACATTCACCAACAACGTGTTCGCGGCCATGGGCAAGCAGGCGCGGCCCGTGCTGTCGAAAATGATGGTGGTGTGGATCCTTTGGCAGGGGATCCAGATGGGGCTCAAGGCCGAGTCCGCCACGGAGCGCTTGAAGAAGATCCTGGAGAAGGGCTTGCTGGTCGCGATCTGCGCCATCGCGCTCCTCCCATCCAAGACCAATCCCGCACCGCTGATCTACCAGTGGGCCATCACTCCGTTCGAGGAAATGACCCTGGCCTACGGCAGCGAGGTGCTGGACGTCATGGCCACGGTTGATCGGGGGGGCGCGAAAAGCCCCTACGGCCAGCTCGCGTGCGGCGTGGAGACCCAGATATTCGGATTCCTTGAACTCATCGGTCGGATCATCACCGACAATTACCCGTCCTGGAAATCCATGCTTTCGGGCGGCTTTCTGGTCACCGTCCTGGCATGCCTGATGCTCATGGTGCCCTTCGCCTTCGTCATCAGCATCTTCGCCGCCTTCCTTCTTGAGGCGATGTTCAAGGTCACCGCCTTCGGCATCGTCGCACCACTCACGATCTTCTGCATTCCCTTCGAACCCCTCCGGCCGTTCGCCATCGCCGCCCTCCGGGTAGTGTTAGGAGCGGGCCTGACCGTGATATTTGCGGCGGGGGCCATGGGTTTCACCATGCAGGCGGTCGATATCCACGGTCATCGGCTGTACGAGCAAATGAACCCATCGGGGGCAGCCCGTGCCGAAGCAGAGGCCGCACAAAAGGAATGGGAACAGCGATGTGCGATGAGCGTGGATGCCACGAGCCCCGAATGTGTCGCGCTCCTGGTGAAAAAGATGGAGGCCGAACAAAAGGTCACGAACGATTTTCACGTGTTCACGCGGGAGTATTTTCTGCTGTTCGTTCTCGGTTTCGCGTCCATCCTGTTGCATCTCTCCGCCAAGTCGCTGGCCAGCAACATCAGCGGCGCCAATGACGGGGCCGGCCCGGCGGCCGCAACGGTCGCGGCGGCGAAGGCCACCCTGGGCGCCGGTGCCTACTACGGCAGTCGGGCCCTGTTCGGCGCCGGCGGCGCCAGGAGTTCGGTGATCGGTGCACTGTCGCCCGGCCGCGGGCTCTACGATTCGCAGGGAGCGGCCCTGACGGGTGGCCAGCTGATCCAGCAGCACGGCATGGTTGGCGGCGTCATGGCTCGGATGGCCCAAGGCATGGGAGCCGGCGCCGAGAGCGCGCAGATGGCGGCGCGGCGTACCGCTCCGTCCATGTCCGCCGGCGGCGGCAACGCCGAGCTCACCGCCACCCTCCAGGAACTCAACAAGACGCTGCAAGGGTTTAATGGCGGCAAAGGGGGAGCGGCAGGGCGGACGCGGACCGGGTGAACGACGGGCCGGAGCTCAGCCGACGGTTGACATGGCGGGGCATTGGTGGTGATATTGTCACCAGTCAACGCCAATGGAGAGAGAATGCGGATGTTCGCAAAGCTTGGAACCAAGGCCCTGGGCGCCCTCGTCACCGGCGCCGTCGCCGCCGGAGTCGTCGTCGTGTACGTGGTGGTCGTGCCTGCCGATAAATCGGAAGCCCCCGGAACCCAACTAGAGCAGTCCTCGATACCTGGCGCCAACACGTCAGTCCCGGACGAGATCATCGTCAGCGTGCTTGGCGACAAGAGTTTCATCTGCGACTTCACCGCCGACGTGGAAGAGATTTGTGTGTCGACCAACGACATGTTCGCGGTTCGGCGGATTTTCGTCCGCCGTCATCCCGGGGACCATCGCAAGGTCAGCATCACCGCCTTCGGTAAGGAACAGGGCGGTGTTACCTGGCCCGAGCTGATGAAGGGGGTAAAGGTCGGCGATGTCCAGGTGGTGGCCCAGCCGAAACCGGCCAATTGGCCCAAACGCTAGAGGGTGGAGCAAGGATGCGCTCCGTTGTCCTGATCGCCAGTGCAGTTTTCCTGGCCTCGGCTTCCGCCGCAGCCCTGGCGCAGGGCCTGCGGCCGGCGATCACGGTCGGGCCCGGCGACATCCAGCAGCGCTACCTGGTGGAGCGCGGCCGGCCGCTCAAGGACGACCCGCTGGCTCGCGGCACCTTCCAGAGCGACTTCCTCGTGGATATCGCCTACAACCTCAAGCTCTGGCATTTCCCGCCCGAGCGCGGCGGCGCCGGCCGGACCGTCGAGTGCAACGGCCTCCAGCACGTGGTCAAGGAGATCCGCGTCGAGGGCCTGCATGTCTACGAGGGCGGTGCCAGGGGGATCGTCTACTACGGCGCTGACTTCTTCCCCATCCAGGAGGCCGGCGCCATGGGCTGCACCGGCGGCTCGCTCATGCTCCCCCTGCAGCGGCTGTCCGACGGCGAATGGTTCGCCCCCGACTGGGGCTACCGCCTGGTCAAGCGCTGAGCGGGGTGAACATGAACGCGATTGGCATCCCCACCCTTCACGCCCAGGCCGCCAGACTGGAACCCAGGCCCCACCAGGTCGAGGCTGTGGACGCGGTTGCCACAGCGTTGTCGGTTCATGACCGGGCACAGCTGGTCATGGCATGTGCGACCGGCAAGACGGCGGCCGGTCTCTGGATCGCCGAAAATTTGGTAGGCCGGAATCCGGGCGTCCTTCTGTGCCTCTTCCCCTCGCTGGCCCTGATCCGCCAGACATTGGCAGTCTGGCAAGCCAACCATTCGTGGGGGCTGCGATTCCGGTTCCTGGCCATCTGCTCCGACCGAACGGTGGTTGACGACGATGAATTGCCGGAAGACATGCCATTCGCGGTGACCACGAAATCTGAAGTCATCGCCGCCTTCCTGACATCGTCGGCGCGGCCTGACGCGGTGTCCGTCCTTTTCGCCACCTACCATTCGTCAAACGTCGTCGCGGAGGCCCTTGCCGGCACGGGGATCACGATCGACCTCACGTTGCTCGACGAGGCGCACCGAACCGCCGGCGACGAGGACGGCATGTTTGCGCTGGCACTCGACAATGCTGCCATCCCCTCCCGCTTGCGCCTCTTCAAAACCGCCACGCCGCGGCTTACCCGACGCCGGGACCATGGCGAGGACAGCGTCACCCTGTCCATGGACGACGAAGCGGTCTACGGCCCGGTCGCCTACCGCCTGTCGTTCCGCGAAGCGGTCAAGCGTGGCCTGATCTGCCCCTACAAGGTGCTGGTGTCGACGGTGACGCTGTCCGAACTCGGGGCCAAGCCCGGGGACACCAAGGTCCTGATGGGGGGCCGGCAGATGACGATCGCCGACGCGGCCAATCGGGTTGCGCTGGCCAAGGCGGTCGCAAAGGTCGGCGCGCGCAAGATCATCACCTTCCACAACAGCGTGGCCGACGCCGCGCGTTTCGCCGAAGGCCGTGCCGGGATCGGCGCGCTGCTGACGGATTTCGACGTGGTCCACGTCAACGGCGCGCTCCCTGGGGCCGTCCGTAACGAGCTGATGACGCGCTTCGCCATGGCGGAGTATGGCTTGGCCACCAACGCCCGCTGCCTGACCGAAGGGATCGACGTGCCGGCGGTCGACCTGGTGGCCTTCATGGGCCGCAAGACCAGCCGCATCGACATCGTGCAGGCGGTCGGCCGGGCGCTGCGCAAGCCTGAGGGCGAGCCCAAGGATGTGGGCTACGTCCTGGTTCCCCTGCTGCTGGACACGGAAAGTGGCGAAGACGTCGAGGAAGCGGTGCGGAGGGCCAGACTCGACGTCTTGTGGGACGTTCTCACCAGCCTGATGGACGAGGACGAGCAACTGACGGAGACGCTGATCGCCGGGTTGCGGGAAAGGGACGATTGGGCCGAGTATGGCCTGTCGGTTTTCCGCGACTACCTGGAGGTCATCGGCGACGCCCAGCTGGACGCCGTCCGCCGCGCCATCGACGTCTTCGCCGTCGACGAACTAGTCCCATCCTTCCATTACGGCCTCGGCAAACTCCACCAATTCGTCGCCCGCGAAGGCCATGCCCGGGTGCCGTGGAACCATATCGAGGATGGGTTTCCACTCGGCTATTGGGTTACAAACCGTCGATCCGACTACAAAAAGAAAAGGCTTCGTCCTGACCGTATTGCCGCTTTGGAAGCACTTCCTGGCTGGACCTGGGATATGCAGGAGACAAAAAAATTCATGAGGGTAGAGGCATTGATAGCTTTTTCCCTCCGCGAAGGGCATGTCCAGGTTCCCAAAGGTCACGTCGAAAACGGGTTACGATTGGACACCGTAATCACGAATTGGCGCACCAACTATTCTTTAGGCCGTCTTCAAGCTGACATGATTACCGTGCTGGAGGCTGTTCCGGGATGGTCTTGGGATAAACCGAATAGCAGGCTATTAAAGTTCTGCGAAATATATCGGCATTTTGTAGAGCGGGAAGGACATGGGCGTGTTCCGAAGAACCACGTCGAGGGGAATTGCCCACTTGGCGAGAAGGTTTTTTATTATAGACGGCGCCATGCTCTGGAAAAACTCGGACGATCTGACACCATGATGCTTGGCAACCTGCCAGATTGGTGTTGGCGCTCATTTGATGCCAAGTTTAATGACGGCTGCGCGGCCTATATGCATTTCTTCAAACGTGAAGGACATTGGAATTTTCCGAAAGGACATCGAGAGAGTGGGATCAATCTTCAGGGTTGGGTGACCAAGCGCCGTCGTGAGTACAAGGCGGGCAAGCTCTCAGCCGGCCGCATCACCGCCCTGGAGGCCCTCCCCGGCTGGGTTTGGTCGGTGAAAGAAGGGGATCAGGAATGATCTTCGGTACCATGATCCTCCCCGCCCTCCGTGTCTCTGTGGTGAATTCCCCCCTTCCTTGGTGCCCTTGGTGTCTTGGTGGTGAATCCCCATGACCCGCCTCGCCTGCCGCCAGCTCCTCGAGGAACGCCTGCCCGAGCCGTGGCTGATCCGGGACGGAGGCCTGCACCTTGCCGCCATCGGCCCCGCCGGCACCGTTGCCGTGGCCATCGTTTCCGAGGCCGCGCCGTCGGCCCAGGGGGTGGCGCGGGCGCTGACCGACGCCATCGCCGTCCACGGCGCCAACCTCGGCGCGGTCTGCGCGCTTCTCGGGCTGGACCGGCCGCCCCACCAGGATCCGCTGCCGGTCCACATCTTCCGCGACGAGCTGGACCGCCTTCCCGGCGCCGTCATGGCGCAGGCCAGGAATGCCCTGGCCAACGGGAGGCCGCCCAAGATCGCGCCGCCGGTGATGGGAACCGCGCTCCTCGGCCGCGCGGCCGAGGTGGCCGATATGGAATCGCCGGCTTCGCAAGCCGACGGCGCAGCGGAACCCTCGCACGCCGAACTGATCGCGTCCTTGCGCAAACCGCCCGGCTCGCGCTCGCTCCGGACCCGCCGCACCAGGTTCGTCAACGCCCATCCCCGCGTCGTCGCTGCCAGGGCAGAGGCCGAGCTCGTCCTCGGCGCCTGGTACCTGGATCCGGCAAAGGCCCGCGAAGCCATCGAGAAGGCACGTATCGACGCGGCCTCGGCATCGACGCGGATCGTGATGGCCGGCGGCAAGTACGGCAAAGCCTCGCCGACCGCACGCACGCCCGACCCCCAGCGCCTCGCCACCTGTCTCGCCAACCTCTACGCCGCCCTGGACGCGGCCATGGACCAGGCGGCGGGCATCGTCGAGACCCAGTCGGGCAAGGACGCGTCATGAGGCCGGCCCCGCTGATCGGTGCGGTCCTCGGGACAGGCGGCGCGTTCCTGACCGCACGCGGCTGGCTGATGCATGCCTTCGACGGCTTCGACCTTCTCGACGGCGCGCACTGGGGCTGGCTGTGGCAGGGGCTCGAATCGTGGTGGGACGGCGGCGGCGGACCGCGGTCGGACTTCCTCCTGGGCCTCGCGGCCGCATTCGCCGCTCCGCCGGTCGGCCTGGCTGCCGGGGCGTTGCTGGGGCACCTGTCCGCGCCGCTCGCCGCCAGCATCGCGGCCGCCGTTCGCCGCTTCCGCGAGCGCCGCCGGGGCGTTGACGGCGAGGCCGATCCGCGGCCAGGGCGATTCCAGCGCCTCCGCGACCTCTTTAGGCGCAAGCCCAAGGTGCGCGTGCCCGCCGGCAAGTCAGTGGCTTCGCCCGGCCGCCGGTCCTTCCATTTCGAGATGCATTTCGGCTGGGACGAAGGCGAGCCGGCCAGGAGCGGGCAGACGGTCATGCCGCGGGCGTCGGATGCGCCGCCCCTGCCGCCCCTGGAGATCGGCGCGCCGTTGTCCGCCATCGCTTCGGATGTCCGGGATCCGGCCCTCCGGGCGGATGTCCGGGATCCGGCCCTCCGGGCCGAGGCGGATGTCCGGACGGAGCCGGATGTCCGGAAGGATTCGGATGACCGGGACGAGGAGGCCTTCCTGGAGGAAAGGATCGAGGCCATGACCGACAACGACATACGGGGCCGCATCGCCATCTGGCTGGCGGACAGGGGCTGGGAGGTTCGCCCCGACATCCGCGTCAACGCCGATGCCGGCGGAGCCGGAATCAGTGGTCTGGGTGCTTCGCACGCCGGCGGAGCCATGGGCGCAATGACGCCGGACCGGTTCGACGATGACCCCAACGCCCGCATCCCGCTCGTGGCGATCGCGCCCGACGAGATCGCCCTGGTGTTCCCGGCCGCGCTCAAGGGCAAGGCCTGGTTCGCGCCTGCCTTCGACCCCGAGCGCGAGGGCATTCCCATGTGGGCCGACGAGACGGGGGAAGGCTCCCTCCCCTGCCCGTTCTCGACCGCGCTGCGCGCTCTCCAGCGCTTCAACGACCATCATCGGGACGAGCTGGCCAACTTCGGCAGCGTCCTGGTGTCGGCCTATGTGGTGGTGGACGCCGGCGAGATCCTGACGCTGGACGACATCATCGACTCCTGGAGCAACGTCGAGGTCGCCATCACCCACCTCGATGCCGACAACGCGCTCGAATACGCGTTCGGCGAACCGGTCGAGCCGATCCCGGCCGACATGGCGCCCCTGGTGCAGCGCATCGTCGGCCACTCGAACGAGCTGGCGAAGATGGCGCGGAAACGGGCGGCGTAAGACCCCTCGGGCCCCCGCCTGTGCGCCAGGGCGCGAGAGAACGCCGGAAACTGAGGAGAGCCTGACGTGGACGCCATGACGAAGACCGCCGTGAAGACCGCCGTTGCCCTTGCCGCCGTGGCTGCCGTGCAGCTCGCCGTGTTCGTGCCCATGGTGTTCCCGACCGTCCAGGATGTGGGGGCCTACAAGGAACCGACCGCCACCGACCGGCAGGCGGCCATGGATTTGGTCCGGCAGAAGTGGGGCGAAAAGGGCCCGCGCGTCGACCAGCGCTGAACTGAAGGAGACGACGACGTGACCATTCCCCTTGATGAAGACCGCAAGGCGACTTTCCTCGGCGTTCTCCGTGAACTGCGGAAATCGCTTCCGAATGATGGCCCCGACGACGTCGCCGCGATCATGTACCTGCACGACCGCGTGACCGAGAGCGACCAGGGCCGCCCCCTCAGCGCCTACGTTGAGGCCGCCCACCGCGATCCCGTGGCCGTCCGCATCACCGGCCCGGTAAACCGGGCCGGAAGGCCAAAAGGCGTCCGTTTGATCCTGCTGATCGTGGCCGGCGCAACTGTTGTAGCGCTGACCCTGGGAAACATCGGGCCGCTGCTGTTCCCCTCCATCGAGGTCACCACTTGGCGTGCGATCGCCTCCGCCGTGATGATCGCAGGCCCGATCGTCGGGATAGGCATGGCGAAAGACTGAATGTGGTGCGGAGCACGACCATGATCGACAACGAAGCCAGAAAGCAGCCCATGGGCATCACGGCGGCAGAGATCGCCGCGGAAGTGCAGCCAAAGCCGGGGGCGGTCCTTGTCCTCGGGCGCGTAGGCGCCGGCAAAACCCTGGCCCTCAACGCGCTTTCCGCCGCTTTCGCACAGCAGGGGAGCAAGGTGACGACTGTCGACGACTTGCCGGCGCTCACCGGACTTGCGGACCTCTCGGCACTGCATGGGACCGCTGCCGTGGGCGGTGACGACGCGCGCGATGCCTTTCGAGGCGCCCAAGTCGTAATTGTGTTCGAACTTTGGGGCCACCAGGCCGCCCAGGTCTTTCCCTTCCTGAAGAATGATATCGGCCACGACTGGCTTCACATGCCGGCGGAACTGATGGTGGCGCCCCGTCTGACGGCCCTTGTTTTCAGGCGAAGTGAAGCGGCGGAAGCGGCGCTGCCGGTGGCAAGGCTCACGCTGAAACCGCCGGTTGCCCAGTTTCGCCGCCATATGCCGAACTGACCCGCTACAAACCATTGTCGCAAATCTTTTCAAGAGGTTAGAGCCATGAAGAAGATTGCTCAGTTTGCCACCGTCACTCTCACACTGCCCATCCTGACCATGATGGTGCTGTTCCCGCAGACCCGCGCCGCTCTCGCAGCCGGCATCACCGGCAAGGCCGAGGCCGGCGACATCGACCAGCGCGCCGCCGAGAAGTATGGCCCGGCCCTGAAGGCGGCCGCCCAGGTGAACGGCTCTGATCTTTCGCCCGTCGCCGACCCCAAGAAGGTGGACCTTTCGCCGGTCGTCACCCTGCCGGCCAGCGTGTTTCCGACCGTCCCGGAATCCTACCCGGTGCAGACCGCCCACCTGACCCTGGACACCTATACCGTCAAGGCCAACGACGACGCCAAGGGCGCCGGTATCATTCCGACCCAGGTCTATCACGACGGCGTGGCCACCATCGTGGAACTGTCGGCGGCCGTCCGCGACAACCCGCCGGCCGTCTGGAAGGTGATCGACGGCCAGCGCGCGACCGTCGATTGGTTCTATCCGAAGGCCCAGCAGCCCGCCGACGCTGCCCGGCTGGTCATCATGAGCGCGGGGGGAACCTATGTCCTCCGGCGCGGCACCGGGGAAGTCGAAATCGCGCCCCGTCAGTAGGACACGCAGGGGGGGCGCCGACGTGCGCCCCTCCTGAAGGTTGGCGCCTCAACCCCTGCGGAACGCATATTTACGCCAACGTTAAAAATATCTCTTGACCCCTTTTAACGTCGGCGTTAATATCATCTCATCAAGACGGGATCGGCCCGCAGGCAAGGACTACCGAAAATGACCAAGTACATCGCCACCATCCGCCACCACAGCATCCGCAGCGCCCGCGAAATCGAGATCAACGGCACCCTGGACGACGCCAAGCGCGAGGCGGCCAAGGAGTTTGGCGGTGAACAGCGCGACTACGATATCGTCATCGCCGAAATGTCCGAGGGCTACCCTCCCTACGTCGTCGCCAGCCGCAAGGTCGGTGGCCGCAAGTGGACCAGCCCGGAATGATTACCAAGCGGACGATGGCAGCCGCCGGGCTTCGGCCCGGCGAGTTGGCCCAGGTGATCGAGGTCGCCGCCGGCACCGTCAGCCGGTACAACCCGGAAAGCCCTCAGCACATCACCCCGCCGGCTGCCGTGGACGCGCTGATCTATGTGCTTGGGCAGTTGCCCACGGACCTTCGCGCGGCCATGTGCGCCGACCTGTTGGCCGGCCGGCACCGGGCCGAATCCTGAAGTTGCAAGCCACAACCCGAAAGAGGAGGATTTGACCATGAAGAAGATAGTTGCCCTTGCCGCCGTCGTGGTGGCTGCGCAGATCGGCACCGCAATGGCGTTTGATGCGTTCAGTCCGTTGGGGCCAGTTTCGCCCCTGAACCCGGCATCGCCCGCCTCTCCGATCTACCAGCATGAAGCGGAGCGGATTCGCAAGGCCGAGACCGCCGACCCGTCCAAAATCGACCTCGCCCCCATTGCGCTGGTGCCGGTCCCGAACGACGACCGTTGCCAGTACGTCATTTTCAACGCAGGCCACAACGACGGCACCGTGGACGGCCAGCGGTTCGAGAATGGCCGGTGTGTTCCTGCTGGCAAGCCGGTTCCGCTGTCCAAGGTGCCTTGCCGCCTCGGAGACAAGGAAGGGACCCAACAGGTGTTCCTCGACAGCAAGGGCCGCAAGGTCATCACCACTCAATGCGGTTGGTAGTTTCCTGAAGCTGAGGACCACCACTATGGGCAACGTCTCTTACGATCAGGCCCGCAAGGATCACGAATATCTGTGGTCCATTGGCCCGACGCCGCGCCTATGTGGATGACCGCGACCCGCTCATGCGGCTCCACAAGCAGGCCGCCGCCGACCAAGCGGCCTCCTGAAGCTGTGCGCCGCAACCTTTTCGACCATTTTCGCAACCAATTTGCCGATCCTGGCAACCACCTGAGGGGGATTTGACCATGAAGAAGATTGTTGGCGTGCTCCTTGCCGCGCCCATCCTGACGATGATGCTGGCCTTCCCGCAGACCCGCGCCGCCCTGGCCCCTGGCCGCCGGCATTGCCGGCAAGGCCGAGGCCGGCGACCTCGACCAGCGCGCCGCCGAGAAGTACGGCCCGGCGCTGAAGGTGGCCGCCCAGGCGAGCGGCACCGACGTTTTGCCCGTCATCTCGATTCCCGCCGGCACGAAGCTCACCGGCCATTACGACGGGTTCACCCTGGCCGCGCCGATCTCCACCCAGCAGACCATTCCCACGACGGCCCGCGTCCGTGACGCCGAGGGCCGGGAGTTCGACATTCCCCTGGAAATCCAGATCAGCCCGACCAAGTAGGCCGGGCTCCCAGGTGGACGAATTTCGGCCGCCCTCGCGCCAGTTCGTCCACCAAACCGATTGTCGATAATGTTTTCAGCCACTTAGCCGTGGCGCAGACTGGACGAATTTAGGAGGTGATGCCCCATGCTCAAGTTGGTTCCTGAGGACCTGAAGCTTAGGGGGTAGTCATGGACACTTTCGAGCTTGACGACAAACTGGCCTACCTCCCGCCGGAAGGCCCGCCCGGTGACGAGCCCGGCGAATTTTCGATGGATTTCCGAGGCGCACCGAACACGGTCAAACGGTTCTATGCTCTGCTGAAAGCACACGCCGTCGATGTCGGCTATGACGAACAGTGGGACAGCCAGAATGGGGCCGTCGCAGTGGTCATTTTCGGCCGCCTTTCGCCTGCCGACGACGGCACCACTTCCTGAAGCTTTGGAGGTTGAGCATGGCAAAGCGGATCATCCCCACCACGGTCGGATTTTGCGACGAGTGCCGGCGCCAGGCCGAAGCGGGTGGCCGCCTTGTCGTGCACGACTATCCGCGCGTTCGCTTCGATGGCCGCCTTGCGAGCTTCGTCCATTCTCAGCCGAGCCACCGCACCACTTGCCTGTGTGGCAAGATGCGCCGTGCCCACACCACCATCAAGTTCCATGACCGCGCGCCTCACCTCACGGAAGGCGGATACCACATCCTTTCCGCCAAACGCGACGGCGCCAAGGTGGCATGGAACCCGACGCTTGAAATCTGGGAAATCGTCACGGCGGCCGACGTGCCCGCATGGCGGTTTACGGCATAAAGTTCCGCCGCGACTAGACGCATGCCGACGCCCATTCCCCAATCCGCGTCTAGTCGCGATGGGGCACCCCCCGAGAGTCGGTACTGACTTTCGATGCCGTCGTTTCCAAGTCGTTAGACGTTTCACGCACGCGAGGAGGGGACGATGGCCAAGTTCGCGGTCGTGCTCATGCGCCCGGTCTTCCAGAGAATGGCGCTGCAGGTCGAGGCCGACGACGAGGGAGCGGCCCGACAGCAGGCCCTGCGGCTTGCCCATGCCTATCCCGAGCGCTATTGGAAACGGCGGGTCGATTGGGACGCCTACGCGCCCGTGATCGAGGAGATCCACGATCTGGAAGACGCCCCCCAGTCCACGGTGCCGTTCACGCTCGCCGATGCGATACCGTCCTACTATGCACTGCTCCTACTATGCACTGCTGCGCGCCAGGGACGGCGAGGGCGACCTGGTGGCACAGCCGTGGATGGACGATTTGAACGCGGTCGAGCTGGCCGACATCGGCACCGACTGGAAGGAAGCCCTCTTCCGCCAGATCGCGATCCCACGGCCACTGGAAGCCGACGATCCGACGGTGCTGCTGTCGATCGATATCGATCACAATTTCCGACGGCCTCCGGGAACCGAAAAGGCTTAGAAGTTTACATGGCGCGCGTCGTTGTATAAATTTCCTCCAGAAACCTTTAATAAGCACGCTCGCCATGCAAAGTTTCGGGGTCTACGAGGTCGATGCGGAGGGCCGCCGCTGCTACCGCCCGCCCGTTCCGCCCGTCCCGGCGCTGAACGAGGTGTGGAGCCAGTACGAGTCCTGCCTCAAGGCGCTGGAGGCATTCGACCGCGCGATCGACGCGTTCCCAGTGCCGAACGTGACCGGCAGGCTTTTCGCCCGCCTGGACGCCGTGCACAGTTCCGGCGCCGAGGGCGCCACCACGACCTTCACCGACCTCATGGAGTACCAGTGCGGGCAACGCCCGCATTCCGACAATCTGGCAGGTTCCGCCCGCCGGCAAATTAATGAAGTTGCGGGTTCCACCCGCGGGCTGAAGCGCGCACGGGATCCTCAGGATGCCCAATCGGTCGCGGCCTGCGCGGAGGCCTTCGACGATCTCTCGTCCGATCGGGCGCACCCGAGCACCATGGCGCAGCACATCCATCACAGGCTGTTCGAGCGGGCGCGCGATCCTTACGTCCAGGCCCGCGCCGGCCGCTGGAAGGACCATCCCAACAGCACGACCGATCCCGACTTCGGCGGCCCGTTCCATTACACCCATCCTTCGTCGTTGCCGGCGGCGCTGAAGGAATGGGAAACGTTCACCAAGGGCGACGGGAACGAGGTCGCGGTCGACCGCGAATCTCCCGAGGTGCTGCGCCAAGTGTTGTCGCACTGGATGTTCGAGCACATCCATCCCTTCGTCGACGGCAACGGCCGCGTTGGCCGTCTGCTGGTCCCGCTCATGCTCAAGCATGCCGGCGTGACCAGGAACGCCTGCGCCTTCCTGGGTGAGTCGGTGCACCTCGACAAGCCCACCTACATCGACGCGCTCAAGGACGGCCGCCGCAGCGGGGACATGGGTTTGTGGACCCGGACCTGCCTGTCCCTCATCCGCCAAACCGCCCAGGCCAACCTCCGGCGCCTGGAGGCCCTCGGCAGGCTGATGGACGACTGGCGCGGCCGGGTCGCGGGAATCCGCCGGCACTCCGTCGTCCACGAGCTGCTGCCGTTCGTCCTGACCAAGCCCGTTTTCACCGTCAACGACGCCGTGGCGGCCGTGGGCGGCACCTATCCCGCCGTCAATGCCGCCGTCGAGCGGCTGGTCGGCCTGGGCATCCTGCGGCCGAAACCGGCCGAAACGGGCGAGCGGGCGAAACGGGGCCGCATGTTCGAGGCACCCGAGGTGATGGCCATCTTCGAGCCCGTCACGCCGCCTCGCGTGATCGGCCTCGACCAGACGCCGACCACGGCAATTCCGTTTGCCGTCGATCCCGCCGGCAAGGCGGAAGCGTCGCAGCTCCTCACCAGGCGTTCCGCCGAGGAACTGGCGGCGCTGGCCGTCGCCACCAAGGCGGCGATCGCCGGGCCGCCTCCGACCAAGGCAAAGCTCCTTGAATTCCAGACCGGCCTGCAGCTTCTGGGGGCCGAAATGGGCCGGCGCGGCATCCAGGACCCAACCGCCTACGTCTCGCCGGCGACGCCCAATCCGCCACGCAGCCGGACGGGCGGGCACGAGCGGTGAGATCAAGACTCGGGTCGAGGCTCGCAGCCCCCGATGGCGCCGGCACCGCGACGGTCACCCGAGTCTTGATCTCACCGGCCCGACCGCACCGGCAGCAACCCCGCCCTCAGCGGGGGGAACGCGGCAGTCCTGGCGGCGGCGGGCTGCGCGGCGCCGGCCTTGCGGCGACCGATGCCGAGCTGGCGCTGTTCCGCAAGGCTCACCACCTGGTTGGCCATGTAGTTCGCTTTCTTCTGCTCCGCGACGAACTCCGGCGTGGGAATCAGGGTGTACTTGACCTCCTCGAGGCGGCCGCGGGCGCCGCGGATCACCTCCGGCTTGATCGACAGCACGACCTTCTTCTCCTTTAGTTCGCGTACCGCCTTGTCGACGGCGCGGAAAGCGTCGCGGGTCTGCTTATAGGACCCCATGCCGGAATCCCGCATGATGGTGGTCGCGTTGATGGTGTAGCCGCCGTCGGCCAGAGAGGCCTGGACGTAGTAGTGGCTCATGCGCTTGTGCAGCCAGCGCGCGATCGAGCTGGCCAGGCGCATGGAGGTCTCGTAATTCAGAAGGCGGAAGTCCAGGCACATGATGGCCTGGGTCACCAGCGGGTTGAAGGTGACGAAGCTGATCGTGTCGCCGTCTTCGGTGCGCTCGTTGAGGCCGCGGATGGGAAAGATGGTGGCCGATACCAGCTTGTCGCCACCGGCGACCCGGATGGTGATGTTGGCCAGGTGGCAGACCTCGATCGCCTCCTTGATTTCCGCGAGCGGCAGGCCATGGTTGATGCGGTCCAGCTCCTTGCGCAGCTCGTAGAGCGTGAACTGGACACCGGCCGACCCATCGAAAAGCCGGGTTCGCCGCTTCTCGATGGCGATCCGGCGCAACGCCTCCTCCAGGACCTGCTCGCGCTCGCCCGGATAGACCTCGATTTCGGCGCCGTCACGCATCACACGGGCGGGCCGGATCTCCAGCTGGTACTCCCGGTCGGCCAGCCGGAAGGTACGATGGACCACGGGCAGGTACTTGCCCGCCTCGCGCTCATCGGTGCGAAAAACATACTTTGGAGCGAGGTCGTAGATGGCGAAGCTCTGCGTATAGGCATGGGGACTTGCCGGAAGCGCGCCGTCGAACAGGTCCAGTTGGTCCGGCCGCGTCTTCTCCATCGACGCGTAGCGCATGTGTTCCTCAGCCCGCACGGGATCGCCCGCGGAACCGCTCGCCGGGCTAAGCCCGGCAGCCGCGACTTCGGCGTCTCCGCGCGCGATCACTGCTCCTGACACCATTGTCCCCTCCCCCCACTACAGATTCCACGTTTGGGTATGATTGCTACCACATATAGTGGCCCCGTGCGAATCGAATCGCGATGGATAGGTGATACTGAGTCGCACGTCGGCCCTTTCCGCGGCCTTGTGCCGGTGAGCCCAAGTCGCGGGTCGCGTGCCCTTTCCCGCCGTGCGCCGGTGAGGCCAGGTCGCGGGTTTGCCGCGGAGCCTGTCCTCGGGATGTCCATCGGACGGTAGGCCCACCAGCCAACACGCCGCAGGCGGTCCTGCCAGTTGGCAGGATGGCCGCCAGGCCACAGGGCGTTCAATGGGTGATCCCAAGTCGCAGGTTCCCGGCATGTTCGGTGAGATTGCCTCGCGGCGGACCCGAATGCCGCCCTCCCGCGACTCCAGATCACCGGTCCGGCCCGCCGTCGGCCGGTGAGGACAGGTCGCGTCAACGGTGAGACCGAGTCGCGGGGCCGGTGAGGATAGATCGCGCCTGGGGTTTCCGGCCGGTGAGGAAAAGTCGCGGACCGACAGCCGCCGGTGAGGATAGATCGCGCGTGGCGGTGAGGACGGCTCGCGGATCGGAACGCTGAAAGCCGCGGTTTTCAAGGCGCGGGCGCCGATTTCAGAGACCCTATCCCTTCCTACCCCATATCCCGTTTGTTTAATCCTCCTGGACAGCCGCACAGGCGTCCACGCCCCTTTGCTCGGCAAGACGGGCAGAAGGCCCCTTTTCCGGGCTCCCGGC
Source organism: uncultured Rhodospirillaceae bacterium (assembly GCA_937887565.1). Classification (GTDB taxonomy): domain Bacteria; phylum Pseudomonadota; class Alphaproteobacteria; order Rhodospirillales; family Magnetospirillaceae; genus CALABS01. Next base: position 42,229 of record CALABS010000008.1, read on the forward strand.
TGACCGAAGGGAAGGACATCCATAGGACAGTTCCGCAGGAATTGGCGCCAGCCAACAAACCGGCCATCCGGGACACCAGGCCGGATTGCCTGCGCGTAGGCGCGCGAGACAGGCCGGAAACCGGTCCCGACTTCGATCGGCTGTCCGCCGAGAGTGCCATCATCCCGCGACTCGGTCTCACCCATGGCCATGTTCAGGCCTGGTCGAGCAATAGATCGATGTGGCGCCGGAGTTCGGCCAACTGCTCGCGCTGCGTGGGGTCGGTCACCCGATCGACCCGCTTCAGGGCGACCAGGTGCTTGGCAAGGGCCGTGAAGATCTTGCCGATCTCACCCGCGCCGTTCGCGCCGCCCGTCGGCCCGGGTGACACGACGCTGCTGCTACCGCGCTGTTCCTCGCGATACGACGTCGTATCACCCGGGGCCAAATCAGATGGATTTGCGGCGCTGCGCTTGGCGTCGCGCAGCACCCGCACCGTGGCTCCTTCCTTCGCACGCCGCCAAAGCTCATGCTGCAGATCGTCCGGCGCCGACGCGATCTCGGCGAGCACCGCCTTCGATACGCGCTGTTCGGAATCGGCCCGGTATTCATCGAGGATGTCGGCTGGCAGGTGGGCGATGGCCACCATGCGGGCGATTTCCGGTTGGGGCTTGCACATCGCCTTGGCCAGCTCGCGCTGTGACCAACCGTGTTTTTCCATGAGACGGCGATAGTCGTTGCCGCGATCTATTGGGTCGAGGTCAACGCGCTGCTCGTTTTCGATCAACGAGACTTCATCCGGATCGCCACTGGTTTGAAGGGCAAGCAACGTCTTGATGCCACGGCGCTGTGCGGCGCGCCAACGGCGCTCGCCGGAGTCGATGATCCATTCACGGTCCAATTCGGGGTGAGGTCGAACCAGGATCGGCATCAGTTGGCCATGACGGATCAAGGAATCGCCAAGTTCATCCAGTTCCGTATCGGAGAATACAGTCCGGGGCTGGTTTGGCTTCCGATGCAGGCGATCCACATCGACTTCGAATAGCGTCTTGAGGTCCGAAGAGGTGCCGAACAGATGGTCACGGCTTTCGGCCGCCATGGCCTGCACCATCTGGGCCGCACGGCGCTCTGGTCGTTTGGCGCTCATTTCCCGGCCTCCCCAAAGATTTCCAGGACCTGCTCGGCCAGCGACATGTAGGCGGCGATCCCCTGCCCCTTCACGCCCATCTCGAACACGGGCCTGCCGGCGGCGGCCGACTGGGAAAAGACCGTCGCCCTCGGCACGGTCTCGAAGATCCGCATTTTCGCCTCCCACGCCTCCTTGAGCTCGGCGAGCGTGAGCTTGTGGTCGGCCAGGCGCGACTGGTGCATGGTCGGCAGCAGGCCGAGGACCTGCAGGGTCGGGTTGCTGCGCGACTGGATGGATCGGACCGTCTCGATCAGGAGCGGCACGCCCATGGCGGACATCGCTTCGGTCTGCGTGGGAATCAGCACCCAGTCGGCGGCCGCGAGGCCGTTGACCGTCAGCAGGCCGAGATGCGGCGGGCAGTCGACGATGACGAAAGCATAGCGGTTTTTCACCAGCGCCAGCTTCTCGCGCAGCACCAGGGAGCTGTCCGGTTCGGTCATAAGCTGGCCCTCGCCGCGGGACATGCGCAGCGACGACGGCACCAGGTCGAGCGGCATCTCCCCGCCCACCCGGAGAACGATGTCCTCCATCGGCGCCGGCGGCCGTCCGAGCATGGCGTCGTACAGGGTCCGCCCGGCCCGGTCCAGGTCCACGGGGGACTGGCCGAGGTGAAGCGTGGCATTCGATTGCGGATCCATGTCCACCACCAGGGTGGGCAGGCCACGCGACGCCAGGGCGTGCCCGAGGTTGATGGCCGTCGTGGTCTTTCCGACGCCGCCCTTCTGGTTGGCGATGGCGATGACGATCGGACCCCGCGCCGGCGTCGCCGCAGGTTCGGCCGCCTGGGCCTCGCGGCGTGTCAGCAGCTCGCGGATCTGGACCTGCACCACCTTGGGGATGGCCTCGGCGCCGTTCTCCCAGCGGCTCGCCCGCTTCGTGTCGTAGCTCCGGTCGAGAGACTTGTTGAGGTAGTCGACCAGCTGCTGCTGGGTCCATTCCAATCCGGTCTCGCGCAGCCTTTTCAGCGCGGGACCGTCCAGGTCCTTGTCGATGACGTCCGGCATGGATCCCTCCGTCTATGCCATTTCTTGATCCGGAATACGGAAAGGTGACGGTACTGTCAACATCAAAAGGAGTAACGCCCCCTCCGATGGGTGACGAACCCGTCACCTGTTTTCCACTGGATTCTGCCGACGCGACGAGCCGGCGGCCCCTTATCCACAGGCCCGGATTGGATTCTGCCGACGGCAAAAGTGGGTTTGATTTGGATTCTGCCGACGTTTTGGCGGTTATCCACTGGATTCTGCCGACGAATCAAATAGTAGAGTCAAATAGACTCTTCCAAATAGCTCCGTCGGCGGAATCCAAGCCGCCATATCCCGCGAACGGCTTCCGCCTCGACTGGCCGCGGCAAAAAAAATGCTCGGCAGGATTCGAGTGGCGCTTGACGGACGGGCTCACCTATGTCCATCCTCGCGCAAGTGCAAGAAATCTTGCGTCGGAGACATGGCGACGAGAGCGATCCGATACGGAGGCCGGCCCGAACGGAGGCCGGCCCGCGACGCTGGCGAGGTTCCAGGACGGAACCTGCCGTGGGGACGGATTCGCCAGGGCCTCGTCGACCGGATGGACGATCTCCTGCCGAAACTGTTCCCTGGCCGCGCCATCACGAAGACGGCCCGCGAATACCGGCTCGGCTCGAAGGGTTCCCTCGCCGTCCTCCGCCTGGCCGGCAAGGAGGGCCTGTGGCGCGACTTCGACGGCGAGGCCCATCGGCGCGCGACGGCCGACATCATCGGCCTGGTCGCGTTGGCCAGGTTCGGGGATCCCGGCCGTCGCGACGATGCTTACCAATGGGCGGCGGCGTATATCGGCCTGCCGGACCTGCTGCCGCGGGACACTGCCCCCTCATCGACTGGACTGGCATCGACTGGACTGGCATCGGTTGGCCCGGGGGACGGATCCGGCGCGGCCAGGAACGATGCGGGTGTGAACGGCTTGGGCGATACGACGTCGTATCGCTCGGGGTCGTATCGCTCGGGGTCGGCACGGCGAACGCCTGGCGCCCGCGACCGCTACGAGGTAACCGCCGTCCACATCCCCGTGCCCGGCACCGCCCCCCCTCCCCGCTTCCCGGCCATCCATCGCCCTGTCGGCTGGTGGGAGTGGCGGGATGCCGCCGGCAACCTGCTGCTGCTCACCTATCGCATCGAAATCGGGCCTCGCAAGGCCATCCTGCCGTTGACCTGGTGCACGGTGAACGATCTGCATCGTCCCGGCCGCAGCTTCGACGCCTGGTGGTGCCACTCGATCCCGGCCGGCTTCCGCATGCCTCCCTTCGACGCCGACCGCCTCGCGGCCGATCCCGATCTGCCGGTGCTGGTGATCGAGGGCGAGAAGACGGCCCGGGCGGTTCGGCGCCGGTTTGCCGGCCTGCTGGGGACGACCTGGTTCGGAGGCGTCGGGAGGACCGCCGGCACCGACTGGTCGCTGCTGGCCGGCCGCGACGTCTTCGTCCTGCCGGATGCCGATCCGGTCAGCGAGCTCACCGGCGAGCGGCCCGGGCTGGAAGCGGCAATGGCGGTCGCGGCGGCGATCGACGCGGTGGGGCCCCGGTCGCTTCGGGTCTGCGGCGCGTCCGGGGCCAGGCTGGCTGTCCGCGGCGCTCCCGGATGCGGCCGGCCGGTCTGGCTTGCGGGGCCGGAAGGAGGCCTGTTCGACGTGGCGCCGCCGAAATGGGACATCGCCGATGACGATGCCGACGGCTTCGGCCAGCGGGACGTCGAGCGGCTGATCGGGACCGCTCCGTCGTTCGCGGATATCCGGAGCCGAAACCTGACGACGCATGAGGGATGAGGATGGATGGGGGGATGAGCATGGATGGAATGGACTTCGACGGCCCGGTCGACGGGTCGGGACTCGAAGGCGGCCTGGCCGCCATGGTGGCAAGGCTCGGCAAGGAGGAAATGATGCGGCGCATCGCCGCCAGCACCTATTCCGACCGCCAGAAGTCCAATTTCCTGAGGGCGCTCGAAATCGCCGCCGACATGCTGGCGGAGGAGGACCAGAACCTGGCCTTCTCGCACTCCGGCTTCGCCATGACCTCCCTGCCCTACCGCGCGCCGAAGGCGAAGGAAGGCGAGGCCTTCCATCCCGGCTTCCGTGAGGCGATCCTGTGGCAGCGCCGCAGTCTGGACAGGACGCTCCACATCGCGTCGGGGTTCGACGACACCGGCCGGCCGATCGGCATCCCCTACGGCTCCAAGGCGCGGCTGATCCTGTACTACCTGCAGACCAAGGCCAAGCAGACCAACTCCCGCTTCATCCCCTTCACCGAACGGAGCCTCAAGGCCTGGCTCGAGGCGCAGGGGATCGATTCGGTCGGCGGCAACACCTATGCGCAGACCCGGGAACAGGCGCGCCGGGTGTCGACCTGCACGCTGGCCTTCCTTGCCAACACCGAGAACGTGGAGGGGCGCCGCAAGGGTTCCTTCGTCCGCACCGAGATCAACCTCAGGAGCCGGTCTTCGGTCGACGGCCGCCAGGGCGAGCTGTGGCAGGACTTCGTCGAATTGGACGAGGCATTCTTCGCCGAGCTGATGGCGCATGCCGTGCCCCTGCCCGAGGGCGCCATCAGGCGCATCGCGGACCGGCCCATGGCCATGGACATCGTGGTCTGGATGGTCTGGCGCCTTCACCACGTGAGCGGAAGCGGCATGGAGAAGCCGATCTCCTGGGTCGCGCTGCACCATCAGTTCGGGTTTTCGTTCAAGACCGTGCGGCAGTTCAAGCCGGACTTCCGGGACAACCTGGCGCTGGCCGCGGCCTGCCTTCCGGGGGCGCGGATCGAGCTCGACGACCGCGGCCTGTGCCTCAAGCCCGGGCCCCAACTGGTCCTGCCCCGATGACCGGGTGCCGGGCAGCACCCGGAACCGGACGGCCGTCATTCCCGGAGGTCCGGTGAACGGCGCCGAGATCAAGGCGGCCGCCGGCCGCATTGCGGCCGCCATCGGCGACCAGACGGACGCCGGCATCCCGCTGCAGCGGGCCGTCGGCAACCAGTTGCGGTCCATCGATGTGTTGCTGGCGCAGGGTGTGCCGATCGTCCGCCTGGCCGCGCTGATGGAGCTGGAGAAGCGTGACGGCACGAAGGTGGACGGAACGTATCTGCGGAAGCTGATCGACCGCGCCCGGGACTTGAGGAAGGGTCCGGGTGCGTCTCTCCAGGGGAGCGCCGCCGCGGGAACAGGTGGCCGGCCGGAAGATGCGGAGGCCGCAGGCGGTCCGCCGGGTCCGGGGGGCGGCGGCTTGCTCGCCACGGTGCGTGCCGCCCGGGGGAGGAGCCTGGACGAATTGATGAGCGGACCGAAGAGGCCGCGCTGAGCGGCTTTCAGGACCACCAGCTAGAGGGAGATCGAGGATGGACCCGAACATGATGAAGGACGCCCACTGGGTGATGACCACCAAGGGCGGCGTCGGCAAGACGACGATGGCGCTGGTGCTGCTGGCGCTTATCGAGGACAGGGGAGGCCGCCCGGCGGTCGTCGATTGCGACAACGCGGCCAAGATCGCCGCGTTCCTGCCCGACCGGGCGGTGGTCAGGCTGTCGATCGGCGCCACGTCGCAGGAGATCCAGCAGGACCCGACGCTGGCCACCTCGTATTGGGACAAGCTGGCGGAGCTGATGCTCGCCGGCGACAGTCTTGTGGACTTCGGCGCCAACGTCGATCGCGCCGTGCTCGAATGGGCGTTGCAGTCCGAGCTTGGCCCCATACTCGCGGAGGAGGGCGTGCGCCTGACGTTGTGGGTGCCGACCACCACGGATCCGCTCGGCGTCGATTCCGCGCTCAAGGTTCTTCGCGCCGCTTCCGAGCTCTTCCCGGAGTCGCGCCGCATCCTGGTGCGGAACGCCGGCCACGGCAGCCTTTCCATCTGGGAGGGGCGGCCGGAGATGGTGGAGGCGGCCGGGCTCTCGACCCACGTCGTTGACATGCCCCGCTGCACGTCCGAGGGCTGGGGGCTGTTCGAGAAGGCGCACATGCCGCCGCTGCGCGTGCTGGCCATGTCGCCGGCGGAGATCGCGTCGTACTTCTCGCTCAACCCGCTTGCCGCGCAACGGGCCCGCAAGGACCTGGCGAAGTGGATGGACGCCATGGCCACGGCCCTGGCCCCCATCGTGTTCGACACCGGCGACGATATCGGCGGGTCTGGCCCGCAAATCGAAGGAATTGCCGGTGGAGCCAGTCCTCGGGATGTCCATGGGACATGCCCGGGGGCCGGCGGGGAAGCGCGGGAGTGACGTCGCAGGGGCAGGGAAGTGGGCCGCCTGGCGGCAAGCGGGTATCGCCCCGCATGCGCCGGGCGGTCCAGACCGCCGTCGTCGGCGGCTGGGCGGCCGAACAGCGCGAGGCCCGGCGCGTCCTCGACCTGCCCTTCGCCGAGCGGCGGGCCTATGTGCTCGATGTGGAGCGGTTCGCTGCGCTCGCTCCCAAGGATCGCGAGGCCCTGCTCGATTCCCTGGTCGCCGAGGCGCGGAGGGCGGGATTCACCGCCAAGAACACCAAGGACACCAAGAAGAGATGATCCGATTGGAGGGCGGCGAGCGGGATCCGATACGACGTCGTATCGCAAGGACAAAGGATGAGGAGGGATTCACCACCCTTGGGTATGTCGGATCGGCATCCCGGGGGCAGGCTTCGGCGCGAAGGAGGAGGCAATGAGGGATCGCGAGGAAATCATCCGAATGCTGAGGGAGGAGTGTCGCAAGGCGATCCCCGGCCCGACCGTTTCCCGGGATGTGGAGGCCATCCAGTATCTGGCGGCCCGTTTGGGAGGGGAGTCCGTCGAGGAAGCCAAAGGGCTTTTCTGCGGTGTGCCGGTTTCCCCGCTGTTTGCGGTTCCGCTTCAGGGGATGGATGCCGTCGTGCTGGCCGACCTTCTGACAAATCTCGCGGGTGGCGAGGAAAACCGGCGCCAGGTCACGACGGCGCTGATGATGCTCCAGGATGTCCCGAGAGAGGCGCGGTCGCTGTCCACCTTGTCCGACCATCTTCCGCCCGGTCTGGGCCGCACGATGATCCAGCGATGGTTGGCCGCCTTTGGCGAACTGTATGTTGGTCGAAAGGAGCCTGTCCATGCTTAGGATCTTCGGGCTCTCTACCGCCTACGGCTGGTCAAGCCGTCCGCGGCGGCTCGCTTTCTGCCTGGCTTCGCTTCTGGCTGCCACCATGGCCGGGTATGTCTTCGTTCGGCCTGTGCTTCTCGCGACCGCCGGATCGCCCTGGCAGGCGCTCGTCGCGCCGGCGGCTCTCCTGCTCTTTCAGGCGCTTGTCACCCTTACCGGCAATTTGACCCTGCGCTGGACAGGCTCCGCGGCAAACACGGAGTCGAAGACGAGCGCGGGGCGTCATAGCGATACGACGTCGTATCACCACGAGACGTGAGGCGAGGGATGTTCCGTTTCGACGAGCTGGGCGGGGGGCGGGGATCGGCCGAGCTCGCTGCGCAGGATGGCCTGGATGCTCCAGCACGGATGGAAGGGTGTTCGTCATGAGCTTGCCGGCGGACTTTCTCAGGGCCTTCGAGCGCCTGTGCGACGCGCACGGGCTCGATCCGGCCATGGCGGCGGACGAGCTGGCCGCCGATTATGCGTTCGATTCCGTGGAGCACAGCCGTGCATGGGTGCTGATGTCTTCCGGCCGCCGCCTCGACCTCCTCAACCCCTCGCCCATGGATCTAGAGGAGGAGGACATCGTGGAGGGGCAGGCCGCCGTGGTGCGCTGGGGCGGCAGTACCAACGGCGACCATCCGATCGTGGACGCGCAGCATGCCGTCAACGTGCTGGCCTCCGCCCGGGACGCGAGCGCCAACGGCCTGGATCCGTGGCTGGAGCTGGCGATCCTGCTGCACGACGCGTCGGAAGGGCCGCTTTGCTTCGATCCCATCAGCCCGTTGAAGCCCTTTCTCGGCGCCGGCTATCGGCGCCTCGACCGCCGCCTGCAGGCGGCCATCCATGTCCGCGTCGGACTGCCCGGCAGTCTTCCCCCAGGCTGGAAGGAGATCATCAAGACGCACGATAGCCGGGTGGCTGCATCGGAGGCGCTCTACATGACCCCGTGGACGCCGGACCAGGTGCGCCGCTCGCTCGGCATCAAGGTCGCACCCATGGAAACGGATCGCGTCGGCCGGGCAAACGGCCTCGACCCGTGGCGTCCCTGGCCCAAGGCTGTCGCCCGGGAGATCTTCGCCGCCGAATTCGACCGCGTGCTGGCGCGGGCGCGCCAGACGCCGAGGACATGGCAATGACGACGGGTGCCCTCACGGACGTGCGTCTAGACGCGGCGGGCGGAGGCGGGGAGGGGGCTGCGTCTAGTCGCAGCAGCAGTTCCCGGAAGAAACAGTCCCGCGCGCAACGGGAGCGGCAGGGCTGGACGCAGGCCAACGTGGAGGTCCCGAGCGAGGCGCACAAGAGGGTCATCCAGCGCATCGCGGCAGACATGCGGGCCGGTCGCCCCCTGGACCTGGCGGGTGCGGCGCGCGAGGTCCTCGGCGTGGAGGCCGTTGCGTCCGCCGCTGCGGGGTTCGACGAGGAGCGGCGGGCGCTGCTCGACCGTTTCGTTGCCATGTTGAACCAGGCCGAGCCCAAGCATCTGTCCCGCATCGCATCGCGCCTGGAGGGAATCGAGGCCGTGGTGGCGCCGTGGCCTGGACGCGGATACGATTTGCCGGGGGACGGAGGAGGGGACACGCCATGCAGCCAGTCGTGATCTTGTTGGTGGACAATGACCCGGAGGCCCAGTCCTCGGGGGCGCTGACGCTTGGGAATCTGGAATTCGAGGGGCGCCGGCTCAAGGTGGTCGAGGCCGCCAACGCCGCGGCCGCGCTCGAGGAGGTGCAGCGGCGGCAGGACATCGCAGTGGCCCTGGTCGAGCCGGCGGTGCCGGCCAGCCTGCTGGTGACGGACGGTTCGCCGGTCGATTTCGACCTGGTGACGGCGATTCACGAGATCGACCCCAAGATCCGGCTCATTGTCCGCACGGCCCATCCCGAGCTGGCGCCGCAGCGCCGCTCGGTCGAGGATCTCCCCATCGTGGGGTGGCTGGACAAGCGGGCCGACGGCACCGACCGCACCATCACCGCGGTCATCACCGCGATCCGGGCCTACCAGGAGATCGATGCGATGAGCGCGGAGGACGGGTGCGCCGCGGCGGAAGCCATCGAGCAGCTGCTGGAGCCGCGCGTGCTGTCGATCCGCGCGCTTGCAGGGTTCGATCTCGGCGCCCATTGCCAACCGCCTCCGGGGGAGGGGGCGGATTGCCGGACGGAGGGGGCCTGCCGGCTGCTGGACAGCGTGAAAGGGGAGGCCGATGCGCTGGAGGCGGTCCTCGTCCAGCTGAAGGCGACGCTCCGGGGCGACCCCTCCCAGTAGAATTCGGCTCTGGGCAAGGCCGCCGATTCCTGGCATTTCTTCCCCATCGTAGTGGTGAGGATTTCCATGGCATCGTCATTTCTGGATCGAAAACTGGGCCGGGCCATCGTTCTGCTGGCGGTCGCCGCGGCGTTCCTGGCAGTCATGGGGGCCGTCCATGGAGGTGCCGCGGTTGGCGAGATCTTGACTGGCATACCGGTCATGTTCGCGCCTGGCGGTCCGATCTTGAGCAGCTTTCTGGTCATGTTCGGTTGGCTGCCATGGCAGGGCCTTTCGATCCAGCTGGCCGTCGTTGCGATGCTGTTCGCGGTGTTCGCGTGGCGCGGCGCCGGTCGTTTCCGTCGCGGGAACGCGGCCGTGGCGGTGCTTTTCGCCGCGGGTTCCGGGCTGTGCTGGGTCTATTTTCCCGGCCGCGCCATGGCCTACGAGGAAGATGGTTTCCCGGTCGCCCGCTTTGTGAAGACGGCCGACGGCGGCGGGGAGCGGCAGCTCGTCTTCATCGGCGAGCAGCACATTTCCGACCTGGAGTACTACATGGCCATGGATGGCGAAATCCGGCGCCTGACCGGCCAGCGATATGTCTTCGCCTACGAGGAGACGGACGCGCATCACGCCTGCTGGGATCTCGAAGACTTCGGCGACCTCGGGCTCAACACCGCCAGCTACAACATCCCCACCTACCGCTATTACGTCGACGTGATCCGGTCGCCGTTCTTCTGGCCGAGTGCCGAGTTCTGGTCCGACTGGCACCGTGTCGACCTCTGGCAGCATGATCGGCGGGTGAAAGAGGTCCGGGCCGCGGCAGGAACGGCGTTGGAGTGTGTCGAGGCGGTGCTGGCGGCGCGCGACGCTCATCTGCTGCAGGAGATCGACGGAAGCGACATCGAGCGTCTGGCCGTCGTCTACGGATCGGCGCATTTGCGCACCTTGCGCGGTCCTCTCGTCGCCAAGGGCTGGCGGGAGGTGGACCTGGTGACGCTGCCGCCCGGCCGCAGGCCTTTCAAACCGTAGAACCGGGTTGGGGCCGCTCGCATCGCCGGTGATCGCCGGCCGGCAGGGTTCTGATCATCTGCCCGCACCACGGGACCCGGTCATCTGCCGCACAGCGGGGCCCGGTCATCTGCCGCACAGCGGCTGGGGCAGGCCCTTGAGCCGGGCGATGATGTCGGCGACGCCGCACATGTAGGGTGTGCCGATGGCGGGGTTGGCGTTGTGGTAGCGCCTGGTCGCCTCGGTCCACGATCCGGTGTCGCGTTTCAGCCGGGCCAGCAGCCACGTGCCGTAGCGGGTGTTGAGGCCGGGATCGAGCAGGATCCGGCCGGCGGCGACGGGGTCCGTCGCGTAGGTATGCCCATGGTGCTTCAGCGAGATCTGCATGCAGCCGACGTCGACGTTGCGGGCGCCGGCGGCGTAGGCGTCGGCGATCGCCTTTTCGGCCGCGGCGCGGCTGGGCGGGATGACGGGTTTGCCGTCGACGTTGAGCGCCCATGGCGAGATCGGCTGGGTGACGGCCCTGCGGTTGCCCGCCTCCTTGATGCCGATCGCGTGCGGCAGGTCCTTCGGCACGCCGTAGATCCTGGATGCGGCGGCGATTGCGGTTTCACAGCTCGGTGAGGTTTCCCGGCTCGCGGCCGCGCCGGCCGGAGTGGTTGTCGTTGCCACGGCCAGTGCGACACCGAGGATGAGGTTCCGTCCCGCCATAAGAATTCTTATAGCGGGGTCTCCGTGTTCTGGCAACGCGACGGGGATAGCCGGATGGGCGGATCGGCCCGTCCTCTCGGACAGGGCCGGTTGTGGCGGGTTCGGCCGCACCCATGTCGCAGCCATGGACGAGTCGGTTCTCCGCCACCTGCCGCGGGTCATTCATCCCGTCGTCAGGGTTCGCCACCAACTGGATGGTGCCCTGGCGGCAGAGCGCGCTTGTGCCGAACGCGTTTCGGGGCTGATGGCAGCGGCGACCTCGCCGATTGCCCGATCGCCGCTGCCCTCGCCGGCCGTGCGTCTGGTCGGCCAGGAGATGGATCGCTGGCGTGAGGCGAGGTCACGGCGCGAGGAGGCCGAGCGGCGCGTCGAACAGGTCTCGGCACGGCTTTACCGCCGGATCTTGCGGGCCGTCGATGCGTGGGTCGACGATCATCTCAGGCAACGGACCATCTTGATGGCGGAGGCTGGGCGCCTTCTTGCCCGGCAGCCGCACTGGTATCGCGACCGGGGGACGCCGGCGGATGAGGAGGCGTTGGCCGCGGCGATCGGGCGTCTGCGAAGGGTGGAGGAGGACGCCCTGTTGCTGTGGCGCGTGCACTTCACCTGGTTCCGGCGCGCCCGGGACGCGTGGCCTCCCGCAATCGACGACGGCATGCCCGAAGTCGTGAGGGCGATCGAGCGGCTGGACCGAAGGCTGCGCGCGATGCGCTCCCGCCGAGGCCACGACGCCGGAACCGCGGAGTCCGCGGTCTAGCCATCCATAAGCCCTCGCCGGGCGGCACGGCCGCGGCCGCAATGGCCGCTAGGCGCGCCAGCCCGGACATCCGGAATCCCAGGAAATCCGCGCGTTTTATGCGTGCCTCGCCGAATGCGGGAGGCACTGCGGGGGCGATGCGCGCGATTTTCGAGAAATGTGTTTGAAGGCAGTCACGTGTTTTTGGCCGCGGGTCACGGATCCTCGCAATCTCGTCACGGCGCCTCCGGAGGCGGTCACGGGTCTTCCCGGGGCGATCACGAAACGCCCTGGCCGAAACCGCGAAAAATCACGGGAACGGGGTATTGGCGGCGCCATCCTCGGTCCCTGGCCACCGCGCCGGGGCTCGGTGCGGCGAAACCGAGGCGGAGCGCGGCCTTCCGGCCGCCCGGTCCCGGCTCGCCGATCCCCGGATATCCAGTCAGCAGGATCTCCTGCCAGCAGGAGATCCTTTTAGCAGGATGAGCAACTTGTTTTACGAAATCGGGTGGTGTACCCTCCCGAATGTCGATGCAAGAAATCTGGCATCGACAAGCCCCCGGAAGGGGGCAGGCGCCTGGAAGGCGCGGAAACCTTGGAGATCGTGCCCGTCAGCCAACGGGACGGGCACGAAGAAAGGGCAGGGGAGCAGCCATGACCGACTTTACCGAGTGGCGGCCCAGCGTGGCCGACCTGGTCAACCACGACGGGGCAGCCGTCGATCTCCACCCTCTGAACCCCGACAGCGGGTTCGTGATGCTTCCCGGCCACGGGGAGGCCGCGCCGGCAGTCGCCATCGGCCGGCCGTTCCCATTGGTCCGGCTCCATCTCCTTTCGGGTGATGCGCCGAGATTGAAGCGCGAGACCCTTGAACGCATCGCTACGGGGTTCGACCGCTACAACCTCGATCGGGCTCCGGGGCAGCTGATGTTCGATTCCCCACCCTGCGTGGGATATGCGCGCAAGGTGGGGGGCGCGGCATGACGCTTCTGTTCGGCGAGCAGGATCTCCCGATCCAGGTCGATCCCCGGGTGTCGTTCCGGCATGGCGACCGCCCGTCGCGGGGCAAGGGGCCGGACGGCGTCGAACGTTCGGGCTGGCCGCTGCAGGACGGCATAAACGTGGTGCTGTTCGCCGGCATGGGCGGCGCCTGCCAGGGCCTCGAGGACGCGGGTTATCCGGTCCACCTGGCGGTGAACCACGACGAGGTGGCCATCGCGGCGCACAAGGCGCTGAACCCCCACACGCACCATCTGCAGGCGGACATCTACGAGGTGGAGCCCCTGGAGGCCATCGGCGGCTGGCGGGTCCGCCAGCTGTGGGCCAGCCCGGACTGCCGCGACCATTCCGTTGCAAAGGGTGCTGCTCCGCGCAGTCCCCGCGTCCGGTCGATGCCGTGGCAGGTGTGCCGCTGGACGGGGCGGTTGCGGAAGCGTGGCCTGGGCCCCGACGTGGTCTATCTGGAGAACGTCAGGGAGATCCGGGGTTGGGGGCCGCTGATCGCCAAGCGGGACAAGACCACGGGGCGGGTCATCAAGCTCGACGGCACGGTTGCGGCCCCAGGCGAGCGGGTTCCTGTCCAGGAGCAGCAGCTGGTTCGGGATCCGGCGCGGGCTGGCCAGACCTATCGGGCTTGGGTCCGGCACATGCAGAAGCTGGGCGCCACCTATGAGGACCGCGATCTGGCCTGCGCGGACTATGGGGTGCCGACGACCCGCAAGCGTCTGTTCGGCATCGCGCATTTCGACGGCTTGAAACCGATTTGGCCGACGGTCACCCATGCTCATCGCCTGAGCGCGGCGGCGCGGGCGGGATCGCTGATGCGGCACGTGCCGACCTGGACCTTCATCGACTGGTCATTGCCCCTGCCGAGCATTTTCAGCCGCAAGAAACCGCTTGCGGCGGCCACGCAGAAGCGGATCGCGGTCGGCATGAAGCGTTTCGTGCTGGAGGCGGAAAAGCCTTTCCTGATCCACCTGACGCACCACGGGGCGCGGCCGGCCAACGACGTCGAGGATTCGGCGCCGACCTTCACGGGCGCTCACAGGGGGGAAATGGCGCTGGTGGGGCCGGCCGTCATTCCCACGACGCACACCAGCTCGCCGGACCGTGTCCACGACGGTCAGGACGCGGTACCGGTGCTGACTGCCGGCGTCAAGGGCGGGGAGCTCGCGGTTGTCGGAACGACCGTTGTCGGCGCAGGTGGATGGGCATACGACACCAGGGATGTCGTATGTGGCGGCGTTATCGGCGCCGGCGGCCGGGCCGCCCAGACCCCTCCCATGGACCTGCAGGATTCGTTGAACACCAGCACCACCAAGGAGGACAGGTGCGTGGTGGCGGCTCACGTGACGAAGTTCAACGAGAACAGCATCGGGCAGGACCCAAGGGAGCCGATCGACACGCTGATGGCAGGGGCGCCACGCTTTGGGTTCGTCGGGGCATACCTGACCCGCTACCACGGGGAGCGCCGCGACGGTGAGGCCCGCGGAGCGGAAATGGACGATCCGCTGCCGGTTCAGACGACGGAGAATCGCTTTGGGGTTGTTGCGGTTCATCTCGTTCAGACCGGCTACGGAGAGCGGCCCGGCCAGCAGCCTCGTGCGATGTCGGTCGAGGACGGGGTCGGCACCATGGTGGCGGGCGGCGAGAAGCATGCCGTCGTCGGCGTGTATCTTGAGGAGCATCGCTTCGGCAGCGTCGGGCAGCCCGCCGAAGAGGCGCTCGGCGCGCAGACCACGCGGGATCACCATGCCTTGGTCGGTGCGTGGATGGTCCAGCACAACACTGGTGTCGTGGGGCACACTCCGGAAGAGTCGCTATCGACCATGACGACGCTGGGCACCCAGCAACAGGTCGCGGGTGCCTACCTCATTCACCAGCGCGGCACGGGCATCGCGACCTCGATCGAGGAATCTGCGCGGACCCTGACCACGGGCGGCGACCGCGGGGGCGACCATATCGGCGTGGTGGCGCCCTTCCTGCATCACCAGTATTCGAACGGGAGCCGGCACCAGGATGTCGATGCCTCGCTGGCCACCCAGTCCACCCGGGACCGGACGATGGTGACCGGTGCCGCTGGAATCGAGCCGCCGTTGTCTCCGGAGCAGCTCGCCCGCGCCCGGCAGGTCGCGGAATTCCTGCGCTCCCACGGCGTTTGGTCGGGTGGCGACCTCGTGGTCTTCGGCAATTGGATCGTCGTCGACATCGGTATGCGGATGCTGACGCCGAAGGAAGCCGCCGCGGCCCACGAGTTGCGCATGCCGGATGCCATCACGGTGCCCAAGCGCTACACCGGCGGCAAGCGCAAGGGTCTGGAGGTCCGCGATGTCCAAGGCAATGTCGTCTACGTCACGCGCCCCCTGACCAAGACAGAGGCCATGAGGCTGATCGGCAACAGCGTGCCCAAGCGCATGGCCATGCTGCTGGCGATACTGAATGCCCCGCAGGCCCTGAACCGGCCGCGGCCACCCCGTCGGATGGCTGTAGCGGCATGACGACCGTCCCCCTCGGCGTCGACGACGCGGGCAGCGAGGTCATCATCGACCTTCCCGGCCTGCTGGCCGGCCGCCTGCTCGTCATGGCGAGTTCCGGAGGGGGCAAGACCTGGCTGCTCCGGCGACTGCTCGAACAGTCCTTCCACCTGATCCAGCATGCCGTCATCGACCCGGAAGGGGATCTTTCGACCCTCGCGGAACGGTATTCCTACACCGTGGTCGACGCGGCCAGGTTCGACGACATGGGCGAAGTCGCCCTCCGGGTCCGCGAACACCGGCTGTCGGTGATCGTCGACATTTCCGACCTGGACCGTGAGGACCAGGCCGGCGCGGTCACCGAGTTCCTCAGCGGCCTCGTGGCCGCGCCGCGGGCCCACTGGCATCCGATGCTGGTGGCCATCGACGAGGCGCATCTGTTTGCGCCGTGGGGCGATGCCGAGCTGTCCAATGCGACGCGGAAGGCCAGCGTCGGTGCCATGACCCAGCTGATGAGCCGGGGGCGCAAGCGCGGCCTGGCCGGCGTGATCGCCACGCAGCGCCTCGCCAAGCTGGCCAAGTCCGTGGTCTCGGAGGTCGGCAACGTGCTGCTGGGCCGGTGTCTGCTGGACATCGACACCTACAGGGCCGCCGATCTGCTTGGATGGAGCAGGAAGCGGGCCGACGAGTTGAGGAAACTCGAAACCGGGCAGTTCCTGGCCTTCGGTGAGGCGTTGACACCCCACCCGATGCGGGTGCGCATCGGCCGCGTCGGCACCAGGCACGCGGGTGCCACGCCGGCGCTCGTTCCTCCGCCCGCCGTCACGCCCGAGGAAGCGTTGCAACTGCTGGAGGGACCGGACCTGACGCCGAAGGCGTGCGAGCCGGAAGAAGGCGGTGCCGGCCCGGCGTCCGGCCCGGGCGACGGAAATTCGGTGGCGCGGGCCATGGGGCTGCTGTCTCCGCGCCACGTCATCGTGCCGGTCCGGGGCAAGTTCCTGATGAACGGGACGACCGTCCTTTCCGCGGCGGATCTGGTCGCACGGGCCAACCGGATGCTCAAGCGCCGGGGCCTGCCCCCGATCGAGGAGGACCTGGCGGCACCCGAGGAAGACGGCGAAGACGACAGTCCGCAGGAGGCGGCGGAACTGCCGGCGCGGCGCGTGCGGAAACGGCGGGCGACGCCTCGGCGCGATGACAGCTGGTCAGACGACGAGCTGGTGACCCTGATGGTGGGCTACGCCGACAACCTCGATCCGAAGGAAATGTGCCGACGCCTTCCCGGCCGAACGGATTCGGCAATCAAGGGCATGGCGTGGGCGCTCGAGCTCCGCCGGCCCAAGGTGTGGACGGACGAGCGCGTTGCCAAGCTCCGTGAAGTCTATGCGGATCGCGAGCTGACGCTGGAAGAAATGGCCGATCGTGTCGGCGTATCCGTCGACGCCATGCGGTCCAAGGCTGACGCACTGGAGCTGGAGCGTCCGGACGCCTGGTCCGATCGACAGGTCGCGGATCTCCGCCAGGCGTCCGCGGACGGGAAGTTCCTCAAGGACGACGAGCTGCTTTCCCGCCTGGGGCACAGCTACCGGTCGGCCGTTTCAAAAGCGGCTCGGCTGGGCATCAAATTCAGCAAGCCAGCCGGATCGGCGGGTGCCCGTGAAGTTGCCCGGCGCCGGAACGCCGGCGCCGGGCCGCTGCCGGCTCGTGACCAGATCCTCGCCGCGCTGTCCAAGGCCCCCATGCGGCCCAAGGCCATTTGGGACACGATCGGACGCAAGGCTTCCGCGCAGCTGCATTACATGCATGCCTCTGGGGAGGTGCAGACCGTCGAGATCGACGGGCGCACCCATTACCGCCTGCTCCAGGAGGCCGGAGCGGCCGATGCGCCGACCGTGTCCGATGTCGGTTCCGAGGATGTCCAGGACGGAGGGGAGGGTGTGGACGAGGCGCCGGCCACCAGGCCTCGCCGCGGCCGGCGGCCGAACGGGTCGACGGCTGGGCGCCGGTTCGAAAGCCACTTCGCCGCCAACCCCGAGGCGGTCGTGTCGCTTCCGGCCGACCATCCCGCCGCGGTCGAGGGGCGAACCCTGTTCCCGTCGACGGTTGCCGAGCCTTTGGACGTGGCCCGGGTGCTCGTCAGCGGCCTCCAGTCGCGCAAGCTCGGAAGCCGGGTGGTGAAAGGGGCCTGGTCCGGCATGGCGCTGTACCAGCTGTCGCTCGAGGAGCGGAAGACCTGCCCGAGATCCTGCCATCACTGGTTGGACTGTTACGGCGACGCCATGCCGTTCGCGCGACGGCACATTCATGGGCCCGCGCTCGAAATGGCGCTCGAACAGGAACTCGGAATGCTTCAGCGCCAGCATCGGGACGGCTTCGTCGTCCGCCTCCACGTGCTGGGGGATTTCTACAGCGCGGAGTATGTGAAGCGCTGGGCCACCTGGCTCGATGAGTTTCCAGCGCTGCGTGTCTTCGGCTATACGGCCTGGCCGCCGGGCACGGAGATCGGCGATGCGGTGAACGAGCTCGCCACGGCCCAATGGGACCGGTTCGCGATCCGGCTGTCGGCGCCCGAGGCGGGCCCACGGCGGGCGGTCACCCTTCGGCGGCGACCCGGAGCGGACGACAGGCTGCCGGGGATCCTCTGCCCGGTGCAGTCGGACAAGACGGATTGCTGCGGGACCTGCGGGCTGTGCTGGAGCCAGGGCGCCAAGGACCGGTGCATCATGTTCATCCGCCACGGCCGCACTCCCAAAGGGTCGAAGGGGGAGGCCGCGCCGGAGGGGCGGACGACTGCCGGGCAGGTTCCGGCGGAACCGACGCGTCCGGTGCCGGCGGAGGCGACCCCGGTCGAGCGGACGGTGCGGGCCATGCTCGAAGCCGGTGAGGGGCTGAACGGAGCGACGTTGGCCAGCCGCATGGGATGCTCCCAGGGGACCGCCAGCCGTCACCTGCGCGATCTCGAAGCCGCCGGCGTCGTTCTCCGCCAAGGCAAGGGGGCGCACACGCATTTCGTTCTGTCCGGTGCCGCTCCGGGCGCGACCTCTCCCCAACTCCCGGCCCCTGAGCTTCCGACCGAGGATGATGGCGGCGAGGTGCCCAGCCGCTACCCCAATTCGATCGTCTACTCACGCGGCCAGTACATCGCCGTGTACCGCGGCTACCGGGCGGACACGCCGGCGTCGGAGATCGCCCGCAGCGCCGGGCTGACGGCCGGCCAGGTTCAGATCTGCATCACCGGCCTGATCCGTTGCGGCGCCCTCCAGCGCAAGAGCTGGGCGGAGAACGAAAGGATCGACACGCGGCCGCCCAGTCGCGAACCCGATCCCAGGGACGCCTTGGCCATCCCGGCCATGCCCCAGCCCGCGGTCAGCGAGGCCCTGGTCAAGGGGCAGCGGCGGCTGTGGCGCAAGGTGATCGTCCAGGCCCTCTTCGATGCGGTCGGCCGGATCCAGATGATCGATGTCACGGCGAGCGAGGCCAGGCGCCAGGTCCTGACCGACCAGGCCCGCGCCTGGTTCGTCGATGGCGGGCGCGATTTCCGGGAGGTCTGCGGACTGGCGGCCTGGGAACCCGAGTGGGTTCAACGAAAGGCCCTGGCGCTTTTCGAATTCGTCGAGGCGCTTGAGCCAGCCAGTCGCGAGGCTTTCGTCCGCAATTTCGGCAACATCGAGGGCGAGCAGGTGCGCACCGCCAAACGGCGGCCGCCGGCCGTGCACCAGCCGCACGCGGCGAAATTCGGCCCGCCCAAGATGCAATTCGCGCCCGCGGCTTTTGCGGTCTCCCGACACCAGGAGGCCGCCCATGCCTGACGACGGTTTCCTCGACGCCTTGCTTGGCGCACGGGGTGCGGCGATCGAGGTCCTGCATGCGCGGACGGCGGTCTACACGGCCGAGCCTGTGGTCGACGGTCTGCTCGGGCGTCTCGACTGGCCCCGGTCGGACCGGTGCCTGGTCGATCCCAGTTGCGGCGACGGGGCCTTCGTCGGGCGCGCGCTGGAGAAGCTGCTGGCAATGCGTCCCGACATCGCCGCCGAGGACATGGTGCGCGTCCTGGAAGGGTGGGAGGTGCATCCGGCGGCGTCCAGTCAGGCGCGACACCGACTCACCGGCATCCTGCACGGGCACGGCTTCGAGGAGGCTGCGGCAGTGGCGGCCCGCATCGTGAGGAATGCGGACTTCCTGACGGAGGGGCCCCGCGGTTCCGGACCGCGCTACCACGCGATCGCCGGCAATCCGCCCTACCTGCGCTATGCCAACCTGCCGGAGTTGCTGCGGCGGGAGTACCTGGGCGTGGTCCCCGGCAACGCGCGGGCCGACCTCCTGCACAGCTTCCTCGCCCGCTGCGCCGACCTGCTGGCGGCGGACGGGGAGATCGGGTTCGTGACGGCGGACCGCTGGCTGTTCAACATGGGGGCGGCGGCACTGCGGGCGAGCCTCGGCCAGTCGCTGGCCATCGGCCACCTGGAGCGGCTCGATCCTGCCAGCGCCTTCTACCGCCCCAAGCTTCGCCGTGCCGGCACGCCGCCGAGGATCCATCCGGTCGCCGTGGTGATGAGGCCTCTTGCACGGGGAGGCATTCGGCTGGGTGCGGCCGCGATCCACCCCGGTGCCGAGGGTGGCGGCATCGCGCCGCCGCTGGACGGCGAGGGGACCGTCCTGGGCGACGTCGCGACGATCCGGTTGGCACCCTGGCTGGGCAGTCCGGGCATCTTCGTGGTCGATGCCGCGACGGCACGCCGCCTGCCGCCCGAATGCCTCGTGCCGGCAGTCGATACGGACGACATCGTCGACGGCGTCCTCCAGCCGCCGCGGCGGTTCGCGATCCGCACCCTTACCGGTGAAGAGCCGCCGGCGGAAGTGCTGGCCCATCTCGACGCCCATCTGGAGCGCATGGCGAAACGCGGCCGCCGGACGCCGCGCTGGCTGCCGCCCGAGACCTTCCATGGGCTGGATCTGTCGCAGCCGGCGCTGCTGATCCCGAGGATTGCCCGCAGCCTTGCGCCGGTACGGCTGCCGCCCGGGATCCTGCCGATCAACCACAATCTCACCATCGTCGGCGGGCGCCAGGCGGACATCGGTGAGATCGAGACGCGGATGCGGGGCGAGGGAGCGCAGGCCTGGATGCGGACCTACGCGGCGCGCCTGGAGAGCAACTATTTCAGCATCACCACGACCCTGCTGCGGTCCTTTCCTTGGAGGGCGGAATGACGGCGCCGAGATCTTGCATGGTGACCGTGGACTACGACAGCCCGTCCATCACGCTGGCGGAAGCGCGGGCCAGCTGGCCGACGAATCCGGCGTGGTGGCGTGACGGTGCGGCTGCGGGCGAACTGGAGGCCCTCTACAGGGATGGAGAGACCTATCTCGACCTGGCCCGCAGATACCGCACCAATCCGGACGACATCTACAAGCGCGTCAGGGAGCTCGGGCTGATCGCCAAGTTCGGCCGAGGCCCCTTCCGTAGCCGCCTGCCTGGCGGCGGCCGCAAATTCGGATCGCAGCGATTCTGCATGTGTTGCCGCAGGCCATTTCGCGCGGCCGGCAAGGCCAACAGGTTCTGCCCTCGCTGCAACAGCAGTGCCGTCCCGCGGGTGCCGCAATGACGCCGGCCGCCGCCATCGTCGACTGCACCGAGGACTGGCTGGAGAAGCGGCCGGGCGACAACACCAGGATCGAGTGGCTGCTGGTGTTGGCGCGGGCGCACGGCATGCGGGCGGATGTGCTCGGCTACCAGGAGGGATGCAGCGAGAAGACCGGATCGTGCCGCCAGTGCTGGGCCCGTGAGGAGGTCTACAGGCGTGGCCTGCAGCAGGGCGAGGCCATGCGGCGCCGCTTCGGCGGGCTGACACGCAAGGTGGGCGGCCGCATCCAATGGACCGGCGAGATCCGTGTGCTGTCCGAGCGGCTGGCCGGCGCCGTCCGGCGCAAGCATCCCACGTTCTGGTTCCCGGCGTCGCGGTCGGACGTGTTCCACGAGAAGGCTGAAGCACGGACGGTCGCGCAGCTGCTGGCGGTCGCGGCCGCCCGGCCCGATCACCGGATGATTCTGCTCACGAAGCGTTGGGAACGTGCGGCGGACCTGCTCGTGTCGGAGGAGCTCCAGGACCTGGTGGCCGAGGCGCTCGCCGAACTCGCTCCCGGCCGCCCGATGCCGTCGGGGTGGCCGCTGGCCAACGTCATCGTCGGCTGCAGCGTCGGCAACCAGGCGGAAGCCGATGCGGCGGGTGAGTCCATGTCGCGGATAGCGACGATGCAAGCGACTTCGCGGATAGCGACGATGCAAGCGACTTCGCGGGTCGCACGGTCCGGCTGGGCGACCTGCGCGAGCGCGGAGCCCATGCGCGGACCGATCGACTTTTCGGGGTGGGAATTCCTGCGCTTCCTGATCGTCGGCGGGATGACGGGCGGCATCGCATCGGAACCGCTGCATCCGCTGTGGGTGGAGGGTGCGCTCGGCTGGGCGCGGGTGAACGGCGTGCCGGCCTTCTTCAAGCAGTGGGGCGACTGGGCCATGCAGCCGGAGACCGGAACACCGGTCTGGCTGGCGGCGGACGGCCGGTGTTTCGACGACGTGTCCGCGGCCGCCGATTCGCGCCGTGACGGGCCGGCAGCGTTGTGCCGCCTGTTCCGGGTGGGCAAGGTGAAAGCCGGCCGCCGGCTGCCCGACGGCCGCGTGGTCCTGCAGGTGCCTATCCTGGGGCAGGTGCGCCATGGATGAGGGATATTCGGCCGTGCTGTCGTTCCACGGCCGTCCGGCGGAGATCCGTTCCGTCGAGGGGGGCAGCGACCATGCGGCGGCGCAGGAGGGGCGCCGGATCCTGGCGCGCGAGTTGGAGGCCTGGGCGGCTGGGCGGCATCCGCGGAGCTTCCGGGCCGGCTTTCCGTCGGCGAGGGTGGAAGTGATGCGGTCCGGCCGGGCGATCGCGGTCTATCTCTCCGATGTCCGCGGCTGCACCGCGACGCTCTTCGAGCCCCGTGGACCCAGCTGTCCGGAAATACCCGCTGTTCGGGACCTCCAGGCGCGCGTGGCGCGCCTGGAGGCGTTTTTCGGGGAAAGGGGAGTGGCATGAGCGAAGCGGGAAGGGGCGAAGCCAACGTGAGCCCATTCGTTCCGGCGTGGCGGAGGAATGCCTGCGCCGCCATCGACGACCTGGTGGCGCAGCTGCTGCGCACCCGGCGGTGCCTGTCCGTGCCGGAGCGGTCGCCCGAGGCCTCTGCACGCCTGATCGACAGCGCGGGCGAGGCACTGGCGGCGTCGGCCGTCTACCTCGATGCCCTTCTGCCCGAGAAGTACCGGGTGCCGATCGACCCCTGTCTCGAAGCGGTCGTGATGGTGCCCGAAGATGGAGGAGAGACCCGTTGAGCGCTGTCGACAGGAACATGGCCCGATCGGAAATTGCCAACTTCCGGGTCACCGCGGACGAGAAGGCGGCGATCGAGAGCGCCTCCAGGCGCAGGGGTTACCGGTTCGTCGGGGACTACATGCGCACGGTCGTGATGGCGTCGGTCGAGGGCCAGGCGGCGGGCGGCCTCGACCCGGCCGACCGGCAGGCCATGGACAAGCTGGCGCACCAGGTCCGCCTGGTCGGACGCAATCTCAACCAGCTGCTGCGCCGGCTCAACCTCGTCTCGGCGGGCCTGGTGACGTCGGCCCCGACCACGGACGACATCGGCTCGGTGATGAAAAGGTTCGACGAGCAGGCGCGCGAGATCGAGCTGCTGGTGCGCCGGGTGCCCGGCGCGAAGCGCGCGAGGCATGTACAGGCGAGGGGGTAAGCCCCGTGATGCGGAAGAGGGAGTGAAAACGGATGCCTTTCGACACCAGCCTTTCCGATGCCGCCTGGGCGATGCGTTCCCGCGCCGCCGCCGGCGAAAGCCGCCGGCCGGCCATCGAGGGGCGGGAAGGGCGTCCGGGCCAGGCGATGCTCAAGGTCATCGGCCGCGGGCGAAAGAGCCGCGCCGGCGTCAGGGCCCTGGTGGCCTATGTGGAGCGGTCCTCGCCGAAGTTCCTGCGCGAGGGACACGCTCCGCTCCCCCTGTGCGACGAGGCGGGCGACGCGGCGGGGCCGGGGCGCGAAGCGCTCGCGGGGTGGGAACTCGTTTCCGACCTCGACAATCTCAGCCGGGCGGCCCGGGGCATCGTTGCCGAGGCCGGTCCCGAGGCGCCGTCGCAGGTCCATGCCATGCCCGAGCGGGAGCGGTTCCAGCATGTCCAGGCCTGGCACATCATCGTGTCGGTGCCGGAGGATCCCGCAGAGCCGCGCGCTCGCACCCTGACGCGCCTGGAGGAGGCGGTCCGGGGCTTTGTCGGCGAGGCCTTCGCCGAGGAAGGGCATCGCGCGATCTGGACGGTCCACCAGGACGGCGCGGCGCCCCACGCCCATATCGTCGTGCAGGCGCGATCGCGGTTCGGCCGGCGCCTCCGCTTCGACCGCCGCGGTGAGATGTCCGATTCGCTTCGCGAGGTCTTCACCCGCCATGCCCGCGCCTGCGACATCAACGTGACCGCCGAGCGCAGGGCTGACCGCCAGGAGGTGCGGGACGCCATCCTCGACGGCCGCGAGCCGCTCAGGCCGTCGAAGGACATGGTGGAGGTCCGCAAGGGCGTCCGCCACCTGCCGATCGTGGCTCCCCGCTGGTGGTTGCAATACGGTCCGGACTACGAGGACCGCATGGAGGCGGCCCGAACGGGGCGGCGCGAGCGGAAGGCGCGGGGCGAGGCGTTGCCCAGGCCGGCCATGGTGCGTTCTCCGGCATCGAGCGACCATGGGGAAGTGGTGGCGGCCGTGTTCCGCCGCCTGTACCGCGACCCGGTCGCCGCCCTGGTGTCCTATGCCGAGATGGCTGCCGAGGGGGCGGTTCCGGGTGCCCGCACCCCGGGCCAGGCGTGGCCGAACAGGTCCATGGCCAGTTGGTACCTGCGGAACCGCTCGGAAGCGTTCGGCGACCTCAACCCCGGCGTGGCCTTTCCCGGCCCGGACCCGGCGCTGCGGCGGAGCCTTCGGCGGCTGACGCCCGAGCAACTGCTGCCGGGGGTTTCCGTCGGTAGGAGCGCCCACGAGTCGCGGGGCCTGGCGGACATGGACCTGCTGGACCGGGCCTTGCGGGCGATCAACGAGCGCCGGCGCCGGCGGGGGCTGGCCCAGGATCGCGAACATATGATCCGGGTCATTGCCCGCCTGGCTGAGATCACCGCTGTCCGGCTGGGTCCGGAGGCGCCGCGGACCGTCGCCCTCCAGGGGCTGGCAGTGCGGATCGCGTCGCAGCCGGTGCCGGAGGCGGCGAATCAGAACGCGCCGGCCAAACGCAGCGTCATGGAATGGCTGGGCCGGATGCTGGGCCGGGGCGGCCGAGCTCCCGAACGCGGGAGGGCACGGTGAGAGGTGGTGATGTTGTCACCTTGACAGTCGCCTCATTCACTGGTGATAGTGTCACCATCAACTTGACGTGATTGACCGCCATGCACCTGTTCCATTGCCTGCTCATGAGAAGGCTGGCGGCGTCCAGCCTGACGACCGGGACCTATGAGCCGACCGGCGCGGTGAAGTCGCTGCCCACGATGGCCGCGCTGTTTGCGGCTCCGCGCTGTCCCTCGATCTCCAATCTCGGGTCCGCCCTCGGCCCGGACGGGTCGGAAACCCTGGCGATGCTGCTGGGCCCGGCCGACGATCCGGCGTCCGCGGCCCAGGCCGAGGCGCTGGCCGCCAGCTGGGAGGCGGGCAGGATCTTCGGCCGGCCGCTGGCGGCGGGGATGGTGGCAGCGGGGGCCGTGCGCTGGCAGCCGTCGCTGGTCGGCATCGCCCGCAAGCAGCCTGGCGTGGCGGAGGCCGGGGGCCGGGCCGCCGGCGTGCTCGCGCTGATGGTAGGCTCCGGCGCCGGCGACGTGCGGTTCATGGCCAGCCTGCTATGCGCCTGCACCGGGACGGCCCGGGCCATCGATCCCGAGGCGCCGGACGTCGGGGCGCTTTCGCCGCTGATCGAAGCTGCCAGGGCATCATCGAGGAGGTTCCACTGATGGACGCCGTCCGGGCCCAAGGCGCCGGCTGCCCGATATCCGGGGATCCGGGAAAATCCGGAAATCCGGAATCCGGAAGGCCTGGGGACACGACCTTGTTCGGCACTGCCGAGCTTGGCGCGCTGCCGACGCCGGAGACCGAGGAGGCCGTGAGCTGGCGCCAGTTCCTGTCCAGGGGCCTGCCCAAGGACGAGAAGGGCCTCGCCAGGCTCGTAGTGCGGGTGCTCGATCTCGAAGGCTGGGATGATGGTGGCGTACAGGATCGGCTTGCCGTCCATGTCGCCCAAGGTCTTGAAGACGCTCACCGCATTGCCTCCTTCAGGAAGGGCGCATCGCTTTTACAGCGGCGCGAATACCGGTGAAGGTCCAGCGGATAGCGTAGAGGATGGCAAAGACCACCAGCAGGACTAGGAACGCCTGGCCGAACAGGAGGTTGATATCCGAGGAAGGCGGCGCAAATACCAGCGGCCAAGCGACGTAGACGCCGGCTGTCATAGCAAGGCCGGCGATGATCTGGCGAAGGGCGTCAAGCATAGCGATTATCCAATAGTTGGCGTTCAGCTTCAGGATTCAGGTTCGTCCGCAATGGCGGCGATCTTGGCCGCGATCCGCGCGCCGGCAAGCTGGCGAAGGCGGCTGTCTCGCATCGCGCGATCCCAAGGGGTTGCGCCTGGCGGGAGTTGCCATTCGTCGGCGTCTACCAGCGGAACGATGGTTGAGGGAGTGCCCGGTCCTTCGATTAGGGCCGCACGTCCCTTCCCCATGAAGCTGAAGCGCCAGCCCTTTTGGAGCCATGGTAGCAGGGCGCGGCCCGTGTCGGTGATGGTGACGGGGAAGCAATACCCGTTCCCGCCATCCTCGGGAGGCACCCCCGCGACCATGCCCAACTCGATCAATTCGGCGTTGGCACGGTATCCGGCGGAAACCTTGCGCTCTCCCTTGTGTTCGATCACAAGCTGCCCGGCTTCGTCGTAGTCCACGATCTCGCCACCAGCGGCCAGCGTGGCAAGGAGCTTGAGGCCGGTCGGCCCGATTGTGGAGCGCATGGGATTACCCCCTTAGTTGGCGTACAGCTTCAGGAAGCCGCCTTCTTTTTGACAAAGCGGTTCCACTCACGGATTGCGGTATCTCGGCGTCCGTCGCAGTTGCTAGGGAAGCCGCCTTCGGCATATCCGCATCCCTGGCACCGGGCCTCATAGGAGGTCGGCTCGCCCGATCCTCGTCCACCATCGGTCGGCATCATGATGACATCGGCGCTTCCACATTTGGGACAGGGCATCATTTCGACAGCCATTGATGTTTGCTCCAAAGCTTCAGGAAACGGCCACCAGCGCATCGCGCTCGGCCTCGGTCAAATCAAGCCCCAGGAGGGCGGTCATGCACAGGCGGCGAGCCTCGGCCGACGAAGCGGCCTCTCCGTCGCTGTGGCACCGGCCGGTGCCATGCAACAGCGGCTTCCACACGCGCCATTCCCACTTGCCGGGCTCCCGCCATTCGACCTCGGCGTAGATGCCGCTCCACCAGTCGGTGGTGAAAACGGCATGTTCGGCAGGGCGCGGATCGCCATGACGAACGGTGAGGCGCTGGTAGCGGAGGCGAATGTTGCCCCACTCTATCAGGGGCGCTTTCAACGGCTTGTGCGGGATCATGGTCCTACCTCGATAGTTAGCGGTCAGCTTCAGGATTAATGCGGGTGTTCGTTGGTCCTGAGCCAGCCCTGGAGGTCGGGCTTTTCGGTGACCGGCAGTCCTTCGTGCCAGTGCCAGACCACGAAATAATCCGGCTTGTACTCGACTTCGCAATTGGCGCTGAGGCGTTGGCGCTCATCTGGCTCCTTTTTCTCCTTGACCCAGATAATCACCTTGGCTGTTTTGCTCTGCTGATAGCAGGCCGTGGCGAAAGTCCGCAGAACCTCGAAATTATTGGGCGCGTCATAAACGACATATTCGGCTTGTGCGCCGCCGATCTGCGCGGCCACCATGGCGGCGGTAAGGGCGAAGGTCTTTTTCATGGTCAGTTTCCCCGGTTGAGGCGCTGGAGCCGCATATGCATTCCCCAAGTGGACGAGGCGATGCCAACGGCACCCGAAATGATCCCGGTCACAGCGGCGGGATTCGGGAAAATGAATTGCATGGCGATGCAACCACCCATCATCAGTGCGCATAGCACGGCCATGCTGTAGTTAAACCAAGGGCTTCGCATCATTCCCCCCCCTCTTTCGGGTTGCGGCGGTCAACTTCAGCTTGTCATGGGGTCGGCCCCTATAGGCCAACCATCCAAATCCTGGCGGCGGTAATGTCGCAGACAACCGCCACAACAAAGAAGGCGAGCGCGGTTAGTCCCCTCTTCCATCGCGGCCATTCTGAGACGTTGAAGCGGTCAAACCACCACTCGAAACGCCAATGAACGGGAACCGCGACGGCGAAAAGAAACCAGAAATACGCGGTCAGCATCAGCGCAAAGGCGGCCAACGCGAGGACTGTGATTGTCCCGTACTTGATGAGTGCTGCCGCTTCCATCCTGCCGTCGTCTTTCAGTTTCGGCGCAAGAAGTGCCGCAGGATCGCGAGGCCGGCGCCGACAATCACAATCCCGACAACGGTCCGAATCACAACCCGCTCAGTGAACGTCGCGGCGTCGGCAACGCCAAAGGTAAAGTCGTTAATCATGGCCTGTTCCTTCAGTTGTGGTGCCGCTTCTCGATTGAATCGGCCAAGAGCGCAGCACACACCTTTTCTAGGTTCTCCAACACTACGGCTAGGTCGGGATCGTGGGCGCTAACCAGTTTGCCGGTCGGTCCCGATCGCTGGGCGAGTTTCACCTCCAAACCTTGGAGGGCAGCGGCTTTTGCACACGCATTCTGCGCCGCGAGTGCTTTTGCCAGGTTGTGGGGGTCGGTTGCGCGCACGTAGGTTTCGGCGGCGGCGGTGCCGATCTGCGCGGCGACGGCGGCGACGACAAGGGCAATGGTCTTTTCCATGGTCTTCTGTCCCCTCTTTCGGGTTGCGGCGTACAGCTTCACGATTCGAGCAAGATGCTCTTGAGGTGATCGGCCTTCGCGGTCGATCCCAGGTCTGCCAGCCAGTTTCGCGCGTCCAGCAAGGCCAAGCGGTAGCGCATCGCCTTCTGGTCGGCTTCCTGTGCTTCGACGGTCAACCGTTCGATCTCGTCCAGGGCCGCCCTCAGAGCGGCAACCGGAACCATCGCCGCCTCGCCTTCGTGCCCCTCGGCCCTGGCGAGAATTTCGCGATATCTTTCTTCACCGGCAAACGGCATTTCAGGTTCCTTTTAGTCGGGGGTTACAGCTTCACTTTTCATGCGGTAATCAACGCAGCCATTCACGGCCACCCGTGCCCCGAATTCGTCTTTGAACCACAGCACGCTCGGCCTGCCCTGGCGGTCGCGGAAACCTTGATGCCCCTCTGGGCACGGATCGCTTTGGAGCGCAACGGGTGCAGCGTGCCGGCAGGCGCCTTTGGCATCCTTCCGGGGCATTTCGACGGTGCCGGCGCCGATGCGGACCACGGGGCCGCATCCGGGGCTTGCCGGCCATTCGTCCCAGGACAGGACCAGTTCCTTTTCCATGTGCCGCTGGGCGCACTCGGCGTAGGCGCTCAAGTCGGCCTGGCTAACGGAAGCGGGGCCGCAATGCCCATAACCGGCGCTGATCGCGTGCATCTGAAAGATGGACAGCGCGATTTCATCCCGGCGGTCCTTCGGCGCCGGCTCGGGCTGCTTCACCGCCAGCACGGCGCCGGCAATGATTGCGACGGCAACGGGAGCGCCGAAGGCAAATAGGAGGCCATTGGAGGGGCGTCGGATCATGGTCGTTTCCTTCAGTTTCAGCCCTGGTAGCCGGGCGCTCCGCAAGGCTTGATAACGACGCGCATTTGCTGGTCAGTCTTACCCGGCGGAACGATGAACCATTCCGATTTCCTCGGGTCGGGGTCGCCCGGCGCCCAATCGGCCCCACATCGGGCGGCATGAATAGAGGCGGTGTAGAACTCGGGACACGAGCCATCGGGAACCGGCGTGCGATAGGTGATGGTCAGCGCCTTGGTGTCCACGGTTGCGGGACACGACGGCAAAGCATCGGCGGCGCCGGCCGGCGCGGCGGTCAGGCCCAGGCTTGCAGTCACGGCAATCAGCCAGTTGCGCATCGTCTCATCGACCTCTTTCAGTGGTGGCGCATCCTATCACGCCCTCGGGCGGCACGCCCGTGCTCGGCACGTGTGGTGACATCATCACCAGTCGAGCGGACTTGCGTCAAGATGTATTGTGGTGATAGCGTCACCAACATGCGCAGGCCCGATACCGACACCGTCCCCGTTCCCGACGAGCCGATGCCGCTCGTTCCCGCACAGTCAGTCGCCGCCCGCGCGGCCCTGGACCTCAGTGTCCGTGATTTCGCCGCCGACGCCGGCGTGGGCGTCAATACCGTGAACCGCTTCGAGACCGGCAAGCCGGTCAAGGCCGATTCGGTCCAGCGCATGCGGGACGCCTTCGAGCTGAAGGGGATCGTCTTCCTGGACGACGACGGATCCGGCCCGGGCCTCAGGTTCAAGGTGCTGGAACCTCATCACGGTCCAGCTTAAGTCTGCCCTCGCCGGGCGCGCGCATGCTCGCCCTTGGCCGCCGCCTCAACGGCGGCTGGGCATGATGCGGACTTACCGCATCATGCTCTAGAATGCGCAGGTTCATCAGCCCTTGGCCGGCAAGAGTCCCGTGGCCATCTCCTGCCAGACCAGGTCGAGCCCCAGGCGCAGGTAGAGGTTGGCCACCTCCTCGACGGTCAGCATGTTCTGGGCCGCCTCGATCTTGAGGTCGCGCCAGAAATCGGCCGGGGTCTTGATCATGAGGCTTCGCGTATAGGTGCGCTGTCGCGTCTCCGGGTCGAGCGACCCGCCCAGGGCGAGGGCGGTGTAAATCGCATGCTCCCTGGCCCGGCGGATCAGGTCGCCGGCCACCCGCTGCTTGGCGTAGGGACGAGATTCACGCGGACGAAGCGAACCCTTGAACTGCTCCCGCAGCCAGCGGGCATATGTGGAAACCCGCTCGTCGGTTTCCTCGTCCGTGAAGATGGACGTGAGCGATTCGCCGTCGGCGATCCGCCGTCTCCCGACCGGCATCCCCGTTCCCCCCGCAACGTATGCACGCCCTTGGCCGGTTCGTTCGCCGCCCCCGCCGGGTGCGGCTGGGCGTTCGGCCCCCCAGGGGCAGGAGTATAGAGGGCCGCTGTGCGGTTGCAACACCCCTGTGCACTGCTATTGATACCACCCCCATACGAAGGTGTTTGCATCGGGGCCGCGGGTCGTGGCAAAAGGATATACGAGCAACGATTGTATGCGATTACCGGGTGACGGGGGGGGTGCCGCCATGGGTGATCAGGCGCGTCGCCGCGATTTCGAGGCCGAACCGCAGATAGAGGTTCGCCAGCTCTTCGACCGGGACCTCCGCGAGGACGGCCTCGGCGCGGATGTTCTGCCACGCGCGCTTCGGCATCTTGATCATCATGCTGACCTTGTAGGTCCGCTCCCGCGTTTCCGGCGGCACGCTGGAAGCGACGACGATCCTGTTTTCCTGGGCGTAGTCGCGCCCCTCGATGATCAGGTTGGCCGCGACACGCTGCTTGGCGTAGGGGCGGGGCGCCCGGCTGCCGCCGGGGTCGACCTCGCCGGCCTGGACCCGCTCGATATGCTGTTGCCGGACCAGCTCCTGATAGGAGGCGACGCGATCGGCGGTTTCCTGGTCGGTGAAAATAGCCGTCAGGACTTCGTCCGCCTTGGATCGTTTCCTGTGTTCAGTGCTGGTGGGCATCCCTGTTTCCTCGCTCGCACCTGTTCCCGTCCCGTGCCGAGTTCCGCAAATTTAGCGTCTGCGCCTGAATTTGCCAGCGTCTTCGCGGCCGGCCTACCCGAGATTGCGCTCCGATCTTTCTCCTGAACAAACGGTTTCGCTTGCACGGGCCTCCCGGCTCTGCCATCATCTAGCCAATGCAAGATTTCTTGCAAATGTATTCGCCTGCATGGGGTGCCGGAGGATCGTCGTCATGGGGGGAGTGTTTACGGTTGTGGGCTACGATCTCGTCCTGGCCCAGGCGTCCATCAAGGTGGTCGAGGCCGAGAACTGGGTGGCAGCGGCGCGTCTGCGCTACCTCGACTACGGCGAGGAAGGCCACCCGCACCAGCAGCAGTTCCAGCTGTGCTGTGTGTTCGCCGGCCGCCAGGAGCCCGCGATCACCGTCGAGGGGCTCCCCTTCGGCCCCCCCGAGTACAAGCCCCGGAACCGCGTGGTCGACACCTTCACCGTCGTCGGCTGGAACGGCGCCGCCCAGGACGGGGTCGCGGACGCTGTCGAAGGTCCGGACGCCGCCAGCTGCGCGCTGGCCGTGTGGAACATGTACGACTCCCAGGCCCTCAACGGCGAGGTCGCCCCGTTCTACCAGGTGGTCTGCGCCTTTCGCGGGATCGTGCCGCCTGGGCCGCTGGGCTCCGAATGGACCTATGCCCGCTACCTCAGGCTGAAGGCGGAAGCGATCGGCGAGGCGGCGGCCCGTCCGCGCGCCAGGTTGGCCGCTGGCTGATGGAGGAGAGGGCGGTGAGCAGCCAGGCCTTCCAGCACGGCGACCTCGTCATCTGGGAAAAGCCCGACGCGGGACGCGAAGGCGAAAAGGCCGGCTTCAAGGGCCTGGCGGCGCGCGGCCACCTCTTCGGCCTCGTTCCGCCCGAGGCGTACGGGTTCACCTGGGAGCTGTTCGACTTCAAGGCCATCCGGCCTGCTGAATTCAAGAACCTTCCCAAGAGCGGCGACGACGATGTGAAGCGACGCCTGCAGGCGTTCGGCGACGCACTCAAGCGGGCGCGGCGCGTCATCATCGCTACCGATTCGGACCGCGAGGGCGAACGCATCGCCCGCGATATCCTTGCCTACCACAATTGGCGCGGCCCAGTGCTGCGCGCCTGGTTCTCGGCCCTCGACAAGATCTCGCTGACGAAGGCCTTCTCGGCGCTCAAGGAGGGGCGCGAGACCGAACGGCTGGCCTCCGCTTCCGCCGCCCGCGACCGGGCCGACTGGATCTGGGGCATGACGCTTTCCCGGGCGCTCACCAAGGCGTTGGTGCCGCCCGGCATCCGGTTCACCTTCCATGTGGGCCGCGTCAAGGGGCCCGTCATGATGATCGTCTACTGGCGGGAGAAGGCGCGGCGCGATTTCAAGCCGGTGCCGTACTACGAGGTGCTCGCCCGGACACGCGAAGGCGTGGAGCTGAAGCATGCGCCCTCCTCCGAGGACCGCATCCTCGACGTCGCAAAGGCCCAGGCGATCGCCGCGGCGGCCAAGGGTGCGACGGGACCGGTCCGGGTGGAGACCAGGGCCAAGGCGACGCCCCCGCCGCTGCCGTTCTCGGGCGACACCCTGGCCATCAAGATGAGCGCCAAGGGATGGCCCGTCGAGAAGACGGCCAAACTGGCGCAGGTCCTCTACGAAAAGAGTGTCACCACCTATTACGGCACGGCGGGCGAACATATTCCAACCAGCATGATCGGCGACATCGAGCGCCTGGTGCCCGCGCTGCTCGGCCTTGAGCCCTTCGCGGGCCTGGGCGACTACCAGACTCCTTCGCGGCACGCCTTCAACGACGCCAAGGTCGAGGAAGCCCACCACCACGCCATCATCCCCAACGTCAACGTGGTGGACGAGCTCAAGGCGCGCGTCGCCGCGCTGGATGCCGACGAGCTCACGCTCTTCACGGTCATCGCCGGCCGTTACCTGGAATGCCTCGGCGCGCCACGCGCCTACGATTCCACCACGGTCGTCTTGACCGTCGCCGGCATATCGGCAAACGCCCGGGTGGACTTCTCGGCCTCGGGCATCACCGTCCGGTCGCCCGGCTGGACCGCGGTCAAGGACCTGCTCAAGGGCGTGGGCGGCGACGAGGAAGAGGAGTCCGAGGGAGGCAGGCTGCCGCCGCTCACGGACGGGCAGGTGGTGACCATCGCCTCGGCGGAGGTCCTCTCGCAGGAGACCAAACCGCCGCCGGCGCTGACCGAGGGCGCGCTCATCAAGGAGATGATGACCGCCCACAAATACGTGACCGACGAGGCCAAGCGCCGAGCCCTGAAAGGGGTCGAAGGCATCGGCCGCCCACGTACCCGCCCGCCGATCATCAAGGATCTCAAGGGCGCCTCCATGCTCAAGGAGCGCGGCAAGTACCTGACGCTGAGCGAGGCCAGCTGGCTGTTCGGCGAGGTGGTCGAAACCAAGGTGCCGGAGATCGGCGACATCGGGGAGACGGCGCTGTGGGAGGACAAGCTCGCCCGGATCGAGCAGGGAACCCTCAGCGAGGCCGAGTTCCTGGACCAGATCCAGGCGCTCGTCGACCGGATCGCCGCCAAGATCCGCACCCTCGACCCGCTCCCCGAAACGGCTTTCAAGGGCCTGGGCGGACCGCCGACACCCGCCCAGCGCCAGGCCGTGCAGGAGATCGCCACGAAGAAAGGCATCAAGCTGCCGCGCGGCTGGAAGACGGACCGCGACTTTTGCAAGGCGTTCCTCGACGACCACCTGGGCGGTGCCGGGCCGAGCCCCGAACTCCTGCGCTTCGCCGAACGCGTGGCGGCCGACGCCTGCGTGCCCCTGACCCCGGAAATCCGGGAAGACAAGGACGCCCTGAAGAAGTTCGTCGACGAGCACAAGGGTAAGCTGCGGCCCACGGGGCCGCAGTACGACCTGGCGCGCAAGCTCGCCGCCGAGAACAAGGTCGCCCTGCCGCCCGAGGCGGGGACCAGCAGGGCCGTGTGCCAGGAGTTCATCGACGCCCAGCAGAAGCTGCGCCGGCCGTCGGACCGGATGGTCGACGCGGCCCGCAAGGTCGCGGCCGCCAAGGGGATCGCCCTGCCGGCCGATGCCACGACCAGCTACGCCGCGTGCGCCGCCTTTCTCGACAGGCATGCTTCGGCGCCGTCCAGGGGCGATGGCAAGGTGCGGAGCGGGCCGAATTCCGCCCGTCGATACAAGAATTCTGGCACCGGCACGTCGGGACGGCGATCTGAAGCCGGCCAGGCGGCCCCGGCTTCCCGCCGGCGCACGCGGAGGTAGGACATGGGCATTGCCGCCATTCCCACCCGGGTCGTTGCGATCCTCGCCATCCTGGTGTCAGCCGGCGTAGCCGGCAATGCCAATGATTCGCGGGTTCCACCAGCCGGCGTAGCCGGCAATGCCAATGATTCGCGGGTTCCACCAGCCGGCGTAGCCGGCAATGCCAATGATTCGCGGGCGGAGCCTGTCCTCGGACTTTCCTCCGGAAAGGTCCGTGGAACCGCCGGCTGCTCCGACCCGGCATCCTACCTTGCCGCCGGGCTCGCTTCGCTCGGCGCCTGCGCCTCCCGGCCGTCCCGGCCCGACGCATCGGTGCCGGCCGGCGGTCTGGTCTGCCTGCAGGATCTCGGAGGCGACTTCACCTCCGAGGAGCGGCGTCTTCTGGCGGAACACTGCCGGACGTTCGACGGCCAACTGAAGGCCATGGCGGCCGATCCCGGCCCCCATGTCGCGTCGGTCGCCGGCGCGATCGCCAAATTCGCCTGGACCGTGATCTCGGTGCCGGGGGTGGACCGGAGGCCGAATGCCGCGGCGACGATCGAGGTGATGAACGACCTGTGGGGCCGTTCGGGCCCCGTGGGTGCCGCCATGACCGACAGCGCCTGGGCCGAGTTCATCGCTCCCCGCATGCCGGCGGTCGGAGACCGCGATTCACGATTGCCGGCGGCGCCGGCGGTTCCACGGACCTTTCCGGAGGAAAGTCCGAGGAACCGCCAGTCATTAGGTTTGCCGGCGGAGCCGGCGGTCGGAGACCGGACAGGCTCCGCCCGCGAATCCCCGGCGCGTGTGCCCGGCCCGTCGGTCGCTCCTCTCATCGACCGGGGCCTCGAGCAGTTGGCCATGCTCAGCGGCGAATCGGCCGGCATGGGCGGACCGTCCGGCCGTCCGGCCTGGAGCTGGACCGGGCTGGTTCGCGTCGACAGGCGCGAGCCGGGTGGTGAGTTCACGACGAGCCCCGGCGCGGTGCGGATCCGGATGGCCGGGCGGTTCGACGGGGCATGGGCGACGGACCTCAACCCGCTCGGCCTGGTCGTCGAGCAGTGGTCGGAAACGCTGGCAGACATCGAGGAGAAGACGAAGTGAACGATCCCCTGGCACGGTTCGATTCGGTTTTCGGCGCCGGCGAGAAGGCGGTCCTGCACCTGCCGGTCGTCATCGGATCGGTCGACGGCGACGTCGCGACCGGGCACCGTCTGGACGACGGCTCGGCGGTGCGCATCCGCCTTGGCGCCGATCCCAAGGCGTCGACCCGCAGGAAACCGCGGCCGCCGTTGGCGGCGTTGGCCGGCAAGGTGGTCCAGGGAGGCGTGATCCGTTTCGACGCGGCGCGCGAGGTCGCGGACGGCGAATTCGAGGCGCGCTGGCCCACCATCCTTCTTCACCGGCCTGCCGACGGCGCCGTCATGATGGTCTGGGGCCGCGCGCTGCCGCCCTTCAAGGATGCGGCGGGGCGGGACAGCATCGCCGCGGAGCTGGCTTTCCCGGACAAGGCGGTCGAGGTCACGGCATCGGCCGGACTGCGGGACGTCCTCGAGGAGGCGTTCGGCATCGACCAGCCGGGCTACGCCGCGCTCTTCCTCCATGCGTCGATCGACGGGCGGGCGCGGGCCGAGCTGGTCAAGCCCGCCTTCACGGACGGTAAGCCGCGGCCGGCGAAGGATTCCGCGGCTGCCGCCTGCGAACGGCTTGCCGCGGTCGTGGACGACATGCTGGGCGCGGGTGCGCGGGTGCGGATCATTCCGGCCGCCATCGTCCACATGGGCGGCGATTCCATTGCCAAGGCGGTCGAGGGGAGCCTGACGCCCGACACCTGGTTCCGGCCCGCCCGCGACACCGTGGGCACTCCTGCCGGCGGCGAGACCGCATTCGCGTTCTGCAGCGTGGCGCTCAGGCCGCGCAGCAACGGCAGCTTCTACTTCACCGAGATCAAGCCGCTGCACGGCCGGCCCGACCTGAGGACGCCGGCGCAGCTGCTCTGATCCCGACCGGACGCCCGCCGTGCCGCCATCCGCACGGAAAAGGGAGTTGGAACCCGGATGGCGAAAAGGAGGGAGTTGGAAATGAGTTTCGAGGGCATGAAGGCGGTTGCCAAGGAACGTCCGTCCGGCAGCAGCCGCAATGTCGCCGTCGAGGTCAAGGCCTTCGCCGGCGAAACCGTGACCGGTATCGACCTGGAGAGCGGCAACGAGGTCACCACGGCGCTGTCGGCGGACCGCACCTACCCGCGGCGCCCGCCCCTGTCCATCTACGCGACCGGCGGCCAGCTGGAGGGGGGTGAGGCCACCGTCCGGCAGGTGCATCCGGGCGGCGTGATGCTGTTCCTCCAGTGCTACGAGAGCAACGGCGTGCTGGAGGCCAAGGAGGTCCGCACGCTCAAGGCCGCCCCGGCGGACAAGACGACCGTGCTGGTGGACATGCTCGCCCGCGTCGACCGTCCGTTCAAGCGGCAGTCGAGCGGCAAGTGGGCCCAGAACGTCATCGTGCTCGCCGACCGCGATTCGGTGGCGGTGGCCAGCGAAGCCGATGCCAAGGCGCGGGCGCTGGACGCCCTGGCCGCCGGCGGGCCCGGCCACAAGGGCTTCGTGTTGCGCGGCATCTCGGGTGAGGCCGCGGTGGCGGTGCGGTTCATGCAGCCCTACCGGCAGGAAGGGCAGAACTACGTCCCGCTGTCGGGCCCCGAGGCCTGGGACGCCTTCCTCGCCAAGGAACTCACCGTCTCCGGCCTGCGCGGCGAGAACGGCGGCTTCGTCACCATGGCCGGCGCGCAGGTGGTCGCGCAGGTCGGCTCCGAGGGCACCTGGGAACTCGTTCCCTGCCTGCAGGCCAGCTTCGGGTCGAAGACCGTGGAGGAGAACCAGGGCAGGAACCACAATCCGGCCCGCCAGTTCCAGTTCGACTTCAACGACGACAGGTCGGGCACCGGCTTCCGGCCGGCCATCGTCGCGTTGGGCGAAGGCAACGAAGGCGGCTTCTTCGTCAACCACGTGGCCACCACCTCGGCCTTCGACCCCGTGCCGATGGCGTTCGTGCCGACCGGCATCGCCCAGCCCGAGGTGCCGGATCTGGCTGCCGGCGGCCGGCCGGACGGCCAGGGCGGGACCGGCTCGCCTCCGGCCGGCGGAAGCGGCTGGGAGCCGCCGGCGGATCTCGACGACGAGATTCCGTTCGTGCTGGGCTGCGACGGCCAGGACCTCCTCCTGGGCAAGCGCACCGCCTGGGGCATCATCTGACGGCAAGGGGCGTGGCGGCTTCCGGGCCGCCCGCCCCTTCACCGGGCTGCCGCCGCGGGTGGCACCCGGCCTTCATTGAAACGGACGCGGGCCCACGGATCTTTCCGAAGGAAAGTCCGGGAACAGGCTCCACCCGCATGAGGAATTGGGCCATGAGTGCGAAAATCGAGGGCAACAAGGGGCCGAGGAAGCGGGGACCGTCGTTGCGCGGACGTACCCCCAACGGAGGCCCCAATCCGATCGACGTCCATGTCGGCGGCCGCATCCGCCAGCGGCGCATGCTGCTCGGCATGAGCCAGGAGAGGCTGGGGGAGTTGCTCGGGCTCACCTTCCAGCAGGTCCAGAAATACGAGCGCGGCGCCAACCGGGTCTCGGCATCGCGTCTTTTCGACCTGGCCCGCATTCTCGACGTGCCGGTCAGCTTCTTCTTCGACGACATGGGCGAAGGCGTCCAGGCGATGTCGCCGGCGCTGATCGCGGCCGCGGGACCGGATGAACTGGCCGCCGTTGCCGAGGAGGCCCTGCCCGATCCGCTGCTGCGCCGGGAAACCCTCGAGCTCGTGCGCGCCTATTATCGCATCAGCAGCCCCCAGGTGCGGAAGCAGGTCCAGGACCTTGCCCGCGTGCTGGGCGCTACCGCCGGCGCGGCGACGGCCTAGAGCCGGTCCGTCGGCTCCACATAGCCCGAGCGGGGCCGGCATGGAGGTGCCGGCGCACCTGCGGGAATCCCGAGCGGTGCTTGAGCGTGCTGGGAGCACATGTCGAGAGGTGCTGCATGGCCAGGGGAAACAATGAGGCGGAGATCGGCGGCATCGCCGCCGAAGCCCTTCGCCAGTTCATCGAGCGGATCGAGAAGCTGGAGGATGCGAATGCGGGCGGGGGGATTAGGCTTCGATACCAAGATCATCCGCAAGATCATCACCTTGCGGAAGATGGAGGACCAGGAGCGCGAGGAGATCGAGCAGCTTCTCGACCTCTACAAGGCGGCGCTCGGAATGAGCTGAGGACGACCATGAAGCCGCCAGCCAGCCTGAAAGGCGTCTACGTGACGATCGTGAAGACGGATCCCGCATGCCGGCAAGGTGCTGCTGGTGCTCAAGCAGGCCAGGTATCCGCGCTACGGGGGACAGGTACTGGTGACGCTGCAGGACGGCGAGCACAAGCTCAAGGTCCCCGTGGGCTGGGTCGAGCGTCGCGCCGCGGCTCTGTCGGGTCCGTCGAAGAGCAGCCGGAGCCGGGAGGCACATCAGCCCGCGGCCGGCATGACGATGAATTGAGGAACAAGCGTCTCCGCGGCCGCGGCGCACGCCGCGATCAGCCGCCATTGAGGCGCCCAGCACCCGCCCACAAGCGGCCGGAGGGCCGCGCCCGGCGAGGGTCAAATATAGAGCTACACCATGGCGCAAAGGAGGCCAAGATGAGCTTTCGCAGACTGAACCGATGGCATCTGTTGCACTTGCTTGTTCCGATCGCGCTGGCGCCTTTGGCGTGGCTGGTCGTCGGTCAGGCCTGGCTGGCCGCCGGCATTGCCGGTTTTCTCGGCACACTGGGTATCCTGGCCTATCGCGGCCGCCTGGACGCGTTGACGCGGCGGATCGAAAGCGATGCCGGCCCGGTCTGGGCGGTGGAGGTCAACGACGTGCCCATCGGCGCGATCACCGATGCGGAATATGCCCGGTACTGCCTGGCTGCTCTCGAGGATTGGAGGGTTTTCATCCTCCAGGCCGCCAACCTGCTGCGGGCGGTCCTGCGTGTCGTCAACAACGCCCTGGCGGCCATCCCGCTCGCCGTGTTCTGGGGCGCGGCCATTCTTGCCATCCATGCTCCAGCCACTCTCGTCGAGGACCTCCGCCTGGTGCTGGAGCTGCCCGCGGAGGCCATTTCCGACGGCGCTCGGGCGCTCTTCTCCTTCGTGGTTGCGGTGGTGGGCGTCGCCTCTGTCGCCGTTGTGGCCATGGACCCCGGCGGGTTCGGCCTCAGGAACGAGTTCGACGCCGCCACGGGCCGGCGCATCCGCAGGCATTTCGGCGTGACCACGGATGGAAAGGTGTCGCTGTCCGGCGAGATCCGGGTCTCGCAACCCGTCCAGGCGCCTGGACGCTGACTTCGCAGGGAGGCCCCCATGCTCGACGGCAACGACGGCCTTGCGCCGCGTCCCTTCCTTGGCCTGCGGCACCACTCCTCCTTCCTGGAGGCGGTGCCGGCCATCCGCGCGGCGTTCATGGTGGGCGGCACCGTGGCGGCCGTGACCGCGCTCATCCTGCAGGCGGCAAACGGCGATCCCGAATCGCTCCGCGTCAATGCCGTCCTGGGCGGCCTGGTGTGGATGGTGGCGGGGTTCGGCTACCTGGCGCACGTCCGGCTGGCCAGGGTCATCACCGCGCCGGTCGGGCGGACCGCGGAGCTCGCCTTCGCGATCGCCGGGACCTGCGCCGCGGCGGGTGCCGGTGCCGCCATTCTGCTGCATGGCGGCTGGTCCGCCCATTTGATTCCTTAGGAGAAACAAACCATGGCCCACGACGACATGCATGGCCAGGGGCACGGCCAGGGAGCCGCCGTCACCATTGCCGAGGTCGTCGGCAAGGCGTCGACCAAGGACATCCAGATCCTGGTCGGCGTGCTC
This sequence comes from uncultured Rhodospirillaceae bacterium, assembly GCA_937887565.1. Lineage (GTDB taxonomy): Bacteria > Pseudomonadota > Alphaproteobacteria > Rhodospirillales > Magnetospirillaceae > CALABS01. The sequence continues at coordinate 82,638 of CALABS010000008.1, forward strand.
GTCGATCTCACGATCGATGCGGTCCGCGACAGCCTCCTCACTTTCGAGGCCGCGGCCGCGGCAACCAAGGAGCGCGCGCTCACCGCCCATCCCAGCCAGCCCTGGTACTACTTCCTGCCCGAAGAGCACCGCAAGGTGCTGGCCATGCTGGGCGGCATGGGGCTGGCGATCCGCCTTCCCTCGGCAAGACACCTTCGGCCGGGCCTCGCTCCCCAAGCCTTCCGGCAGCGGTCCACCCGCGCGACGGGCGCGCCGCTGCCGCCGGCGGAATGTGGAGGCTGACCATGGCGGGCATGATGGACGCGGCCTCGCATACGGCGACGCAGGATCGCTGCCCGCGTTGGCGCCGTGAAGCGGCGATGCGCCTCCTGGAGGCCGAGGTGCAGCTACGCAGGACGCGCAACGCGATCCTCGGGACCGGGTGCTCGAACAGTGAGGCGGCGGGCCTGCTGGATAAGGCGGGGACGCTCTGCCTTGCGCTGGGCACCGACCTGCCCGGGGCCGCAAAGGGGCGTTCGGAATGATCGCAACGGTCGCCGATCCGGAGGTCTTCTGGAATGCTCTTCCGGCCGAGCAGAAACGCATCCTGCTCCTGGGCGCCTCCCTGTTTCACAAGATGGGGCAGGCCGTCAGGGCGAAAGGCGGCAGCGGAATGGTCCGCCGGATGCTTGCCATGGCGGCGGTCCGGGACGCGATCGACCGGCTCACGCCGACGGCCGCCCTGCTGCGGGAGGCGGGCTACGACGTCAACCTCGGCCCGCTGCCCGAGCGCGGCTCCGCCCGGACGAAAGGGGCGACGATCGCCAGGTCGATCATCCTTTCCCTGACCGCTGACCTGGAGGCCGGCCTGTTCCAGCCAGGCGCCCGGCTCACCGAATCGATGCTGTGCGACCGGTACCGGTGTTCGCGCACACCCATCCGCGAGGCCCTGGCGACCGTCGCGGCGCTTGGGCTGGTCGAGCTGCGCCCGAACCGGGGGGCGGTCGTCCCGGACGTCAAGGAGGTTTGAATGGCCTTGACCGGCGTGTTCCGCCGCCGTGCCAGGGTGGCCTGCGCCAGCCTTGTCCTGCCTACGGTGCGGCGTAGCGGCGACGGCATCGAGGAGGGCATATTCGAGGTCCGGCTTGGGCGCGACATGTTGACCGGACGCGACCGCCGCCGGTTGGACCGCCTGGCGGACGATGCCCGGCGGGAGGTCGAGCGGTCGGAATTTCCCCTTTCACCTGCGTCGACGTTCGCCAACTCCCGGCGTGCCGCCCTGCTGATCGAGGCCGGCGGGTGTAACCCGCTCATCGAGGCAGCCGGCGGGCGCAGCCCGCGAATCATCGAGACAGCCGGCTCCGCCGGCGGGCAGCTCGCCTGCGAGTGGGATACCCTGGCCGCCTCGATCCGCGCCGGCACCGTCGCCCCATCGGCCATCCTTGGCCGGCTGTCGGCCTATCCCCGGCAGAACGCTTTGGCGAAGGCGCTGCGCGAAGTCGGTCGGGTGGAGCGAACGCTGTTCACCCTGGACTGGATCACCGATCCGGCGCTACGCCGTCGGTCGAATGCCGGCCTGAACAAGGGCGAGGCCAGAAATGCGCTGGCGCGCACCCTGTTTTTCCATCGCCATGGCGAGATCCGCGACAGGACGTTCGAGAACCAGCGCTATCGTGCGTCCGGCCTCAACCTGGCTGTGGCCGCCGTCATCCTCTGGAACACGGTGTACTTGAGCCGGGCAGTTGCCGAGCTGCGAGCCAGCGGCGAGGACATTGCCGATGACCTGCTGGCCCACATCGCGCCGCTGGGATGGGAACACATCAGCTTCAACGGCGATTACATCTGGCCGAGCGAGCCCATCCAAGGCGGCTTCCGGCCTTTGCGCACCCCGAATGGGTCAATCCTGGACGCAGCCTAATCTTCCAAATCACGCTGAGAACGGATCTATGTTCTTGCCTCGTTCCTTAGCGTACGATTTTGGGAAGATTCTGCGATGACCCCCCATTCGGCCGCGTCCATGGCGAAGCCGAACATCACGTAGGCCGCGACGGCATTGAGCATGGCCCGGACGATGCCCATGGGCCGTGCGAGCACGAAGCCCGCCATGATGCCGATCGTCAGCGTCATCATCGCACCGGCCATCATCAGCGAGCGCAACAGCTGGAAGGCGTCCGTCCCCATGTGCCACAGGGCGATGGCAACCATGCCGGCCACCAGCACGCCGGAGCGCAGGGCGGGCTGCGCGATCGCCGGCAGGATGGCGGCGCCCATGCACTGGCGCCAGTTGGGCGCCGGCTGGGATCCGTGACTCCGCCAGCTGGTCCAGATCATCCTGGCGGGCACCACGACGTCGACATAGCAGGCGAGGACGGCAAGGAAGGTGGGGACGGCCGCCATGGCGAGCAGCAGCAGGTCGCGGATCGGCGCCGTCGGCGGCCCGGCCGGCTCCATGACGACAGGCGGCGGCAAGGCGGGTGCTTGGGGGCGCAGCGCCACCTGGCCGGATCCCGGGGTTGTCTGATCGAGCCAGGCCAGGATCTCGGGCAGAAACAGGCCGATGCCCACGGCCGCCACCAGCAGCACCGCGAAGAACACCTTCGGGTCACAGGTGGCAGGCGAACCGGTCTGGCGGTTGCGGTCGTCCATCAGCATCCCCTTCCATCGACCGCCGCCCAGCCGCGCGGGACGGTCAGGCGGCCGCCATTGTGCCCGATCCCGCGGACAAGGACGCGGAAATGGGTCATGGCCGAGAAACCTCGCGGTGCCGTCCGCTCCGCCTCGTCCACGCACCAGTCCCAGAGCATTTCGTAGCCGTCCATCGGCGTCACCTTTTTCCCTTGCGACCGGCCGAGGCGGCGCGTCTGGCGACTGAGCGCCGATATTCCGCCGTCCTCAAATACAGATCTCGGCCGAGGATCGTGAAAAGGGTGGCCGAAACTTGGATCAGCGCGGTGCTGAGCAGAAATCCGAAGGCTCCGATCGCCATCCACAGGACACCACGAACAGCTCCCCCGCCCGTCAAGCGTTCCCAGGTCCACCCGGCATTCACCATGAGCGCGGCGGTGATCAGAATGCTGCAGCCACTGACCGCGTTGACGATCCACCGGATGTGGTTGGGGTTGGTGATGCGATAGCGAGGGTCCGCCTTGTCGTCGGCGAGAACCGACCTCGGCAATGCGGTGACGAACTCCGCTACCATCCCGATCGGCCGCATCAACAGGGAGCCGACGTCTCTGGCCACGATGGACCATTGGGCACGACAGGTCGTCATGGTTTCTCCTCCGCCCACGGCCGCTGCGCGGCGATGCGTTCGGCCTCGGCGTCATCGAGCCCACAATTGCCACCCTTCGCGATGGCACCCGTCTGGACCCCATAGACGTAGCCGAGGAAATGTCCCGAGAGCTCGGGGCGGCCGATCGCCCAATCCGTCCAACTGATGGCCTGGCAGGCCTCCGAATAGGCGCCAAAGGCCCCCATGATGGCGAGATCGCCCCAATGGGCGAGTTCCGGCAATGCCGATCGCAGCCAGTCGATATCGGCCTGGTCGTCCGGATGGATGTCCTCCGGCTTAGCGCCCGCCTTGGTCACCCAGACCAATTCATCGAACACGAAGGTCATGGGCACTCCATCACATCGACGCGGCCAGCAGGAACGGCGCCTGGTCGAGCGCCGGCTGGTATCCGTGGATTTCGCTAAAGGACCGCCAGTCCGCGGGCGTCGCTTCCTTGCTGTAGACCTCGCCTCTGGGCTGGATGGGCGCCCAGGACGGATCGCAGAACAGGCGATAGTGCCAGACATCCCTGGCCTTGCCTTCGGGGCTGTAGGGGCGCTCGACCCAGCACCAGCGGGCATGGTCGCCGAAGAACCCCTGCGCTATCCGCTCCGCTTCCGCCTTCTCGAACGGCACCGGGATGGCGCCCGGCATGCCGAGGAAGCTGATGGACAGGTGCCAGCAGCGCTCATAATCGGGATTCTTCCACCACCCCGACGAATGATGCCCGGCATCACGGGTGAAGATGATCCCGGCACAGAGGTCCGGGCGGATCGCCAGCTGGTGCGCGCACTGCCGCATCAGTTCCATGCACGCCGGCGTCGTCTTGCCGTTGTAGAGCCCGCGTAAGGCTCTGACCCGGGCGAAGGCGATCAACGGCCCCAGGGACCCGAAGAGGAATGGCGCACCCTGCATGGCTCCCTCGCCCCTCACTTCACCGGCGTAAGCCCGGGCGGGCATTCGGCGGGTTCGCCCTCCTTGTAGGCGCTGCAGCGCCATCCAGCGAATGCCGAGGACGGCGATCCAGGTGCCGCCCACCAGCCCTAGGAAGAAGCCCGGGACCAGCCGCTCGTCGGAAAACCACAGCAGATGCTGGACCGTCGTCAGGGTGGCGGCGAGCACCAGGAACAAGCCCGGCAGGGCAAGGAGGAGGGTTGCCGCGTTCTTCCACCAGCGCAGCGGGGCGAGCGGCTCGACGGGCCCGGGTTCGAACGTGGTCGCCATGACCTACCGTCCCTCCTCGATGCGCCCCAATTCCCTGGAGCAGGAGATCCGGGCCTCGACGAAGGCGGCGACGGCATCGAAATCGACCACGGCCGGCCCTCCTTGAGGCCTCGTGACCCGGGCAATCTCGTGGATGGCCTGTACGTCCAGGCTTGTCTTACCGTCTCTCGCCCGCTGTTCTGCCAGCCGGCCGCAGGCGTCGGCCGCCTCCAGGGCCTTGGAAAGATTGGTCGGATCGAAAAGAGGCTCGGCGGCTTCGGGGGCGAACGCCATTGGCCAGTCGCGACGGGCGACGGGCAAGCCGGCAGCAGCATCGCACAGGGCCTTGATCCGCTCGAGGTTCGTCAGCGTCACCCGGTCGATCTTGACCAGCGCCGCCGTCTGCGACACGCGGGCGCAGGCCTTCCTGGCCTCGCGGGCGGCGATGGTGACCTCGTCCGAGGTGATCGCCCATGCGGCCTCGGCCGATGGTGTGACGACACGGCAGGCCGCCGCCAGGATGGCGACAACGGCGAGTGCTTTCCTCATTGGGCCGTCCTTTCGGCGTGGTTCCGATTGCGCTCCACGGGCCGGCGCCGAGGGACCATCCCCACCACCAGCCGCGATTGAACTCTGGGTGTCGCTTAGCTGCCATCGTTCAGATACCGGCCCGAGCGATCTGACGCCCGGTGCTCTCGGGGTTGGAGACGGTCCAGAAGCCGTCTTCACCCTGGTCGGCGCCGAACACCTCGGCGATCCAGTCGGCAGCCTCGCGGGCACGATCGCGCGGCCACTTGCATTTCACCAGCTGGGTGAAAACCCTGTTCTTCCAGGAGTCGATGTCCATGCCGGCGGCCCTCCTTCTGTAGCGCGTCCGGTTTACGCGGCCGCGCTTTCGGTGATCTTACCGATCTCCGTCAGAGCTTCGACCACGTCGGTCGCGTAGCCAGGCACCTTGCGATCGGCACGCTCGCGGCGCAGCTGGTGCGCCAGGGCGAAACCGGCATCGGACATCTTGACCCAGTGGGTGTACTGCTTCCCCTTCACGCCACCGAGAAGGTGCGACGGGATGCGGTGCAATTCCGCGAGGCCCAGAACCTTGAACCGCTTGGCCGCTTCCATGTCCTCAGCATTCATGCGAATGCCCTCTGCGAGGCCGCTGGCGTCGACAGCACAGGATTCGAGATAGAGAAGCATGGACTTCTCGGCCTTGGTCATTTCACTCGGGTTCATGTTTCGTGGCCCTCCCTTTGTGGCTACGCGGCCACGCTTTCGATTTCGACGGACTTGGGGTGGCAGCGTCCGATATGACCGTCATCGAAGCGAACCCGGACATACTGGTCCTCGCGGCGTCGCCGCACGACACGCCCGCGCCGGCCGTCCTCGGTGAAGACGACCCGCTCGCCGCCCTTGAACTGGCACCCATAGGTGCGGTTCACGTAGTCGTACCCGGCCATGGACATCCCCCCCTACGGCACCAGCCAGCCGAACTGGCGCACCACCTCGCGCGCTCGATCGGTGGCCACACGGCGATCTCCGACATCCCGGACATAGTCGTGACGGTCGAAGGTGTGCCGCAGGCCCATCCAGCCCGCGTACAGCGAACGCCAGGTGGTTCCGCGCTCACCCAGTCGCACCAACGTCTTGAGGCGCCGAAGGCCGCGCAGCGTCAAGCCGGTGTAGTTGTAGAGCAGCGATTCCATGCGCACTCCTCACCTTGTATCTTTCGTGGTATCTGCCGACGAAACCCGAGACCGCGCAGCCCATGCCTTGTTCGCTGGACGCCGGTACACAGCCCTCCGAGGGTAAATCCGTCAGGGGCTTTAATGTCCTGCTCATCGCGAGGAGTGCGCTTCCGACCCTTCCGGGCGTGTCCTGTCTGGAAATTCTCCACAACCGCATTCGTTTTCACCCAGCAGTCAGCGTGCCAATCGTCCCCCCGCCGAAGTTGGCCCGGAATGATCTCGTGACCGCAGCTACGGCACAGGTACACCGTCGGCTCGGCCGGGAGGTCATCCATGGTGGTGGCGGGCGTGGTCATCTGGGGCTCCTATTGGGTCTCTATTGCCGGAAGGGCGGCAATCGCGGCTTCGAGGGAGCCAAACGACCAGACCGCACCGGGACGGCCGGTGTAGTGAGACTTCCGCACGAAACCTCCGCGGCCATCATCCTTGCCGGTGCTGGCGATGTAACTCTCCCGGCCACCACGGCCATGACGGCGATACACGGTAGCGCCATCCAAGCGGCGCCACTGGTTCGTGTCGCATTTGGACCAACCTTCGGGGAGCCGTTCTGCCATTGGAGCCTCGTCTTGTATCCGTTTGGGTTAGGCGGGTACGCTGGCGGCGGCCTGCTCGACGCCATCGCCGGGATAGGTAACGGTCAATTGCGGCCCGGTAAGGTTGGCGGCCCGCTCGATGACCAGATAGATCACCGACTTGATGTCGTCCGGCATCGCGCCGCCCATCATCTCTTCGATCTGCTGGACGGACTTCTCAGCGATTTCGCCGGCACCTTCATGGAAGGCTTGTTCACGGGAGAACCCGACGGGGCGCAGCCCAATCTGGTCAAGAGCGGCGGCCAGGCGACGATCCAGTTCCGCCGCCAACAGATCGCGGCTGTCGGCACAGCAGTCGCCTTCGGCTACCCCGTTGTACTCGCTGTCATCGCAGCGATCGATAATGGCCTGATAGTCGGCGATGCCCTGCCGGAGTTCGTCGACGGTCCAGACATTCAGATCGTCCGACTTGTCGATGAAGCGACGGCTACCCTCGAGGTTGAAAATCGTGTTCGCCATTGCTCAGATTCCTCCCCTTGAACCTAATTGGTGGCCGCCCCGGCGGCAGCCGGGTAGACGGTGCCGTCGACCACCACGGTGTCGTAGTCAATTTCGGGGGCTTTGTCGGGGTGGTGCTTCCGGCCGAACTCCCAATCGTCCATTACCTGCTGGGCGGCCAGTTCGTGAACTGCCCGGATGTCACCGAGAGGGCGAATGCCGACGTCCACCCGTTTGACGAACACTTCGACGTCGCCTTTGCGAAAACTCACAGTGACAATCGACATCGCCTCTAATCCTCGCCGTCTGTAGCGCGTTCGGGTTAGCGACCCGGGTGAAGCGCCTTCTGGCGCCGAACATGCCGCCGCCAACCCTTGGAGCGACGACGGATGTCGTTGCGGAACATCTCCAGGGCGTCGGGCGGCGTGTTGTGGTGAATGGTCACCATGATACCGCCGCGGCCGGGTTCGATGTCGACGGCGGTCGGCGTAACCGCCAAGTGATCGAACTCGTCGCTCATCGCCCGCTTCGCCTGTTCGGAGGGCGACGGCACCGAGTCCAGAGCTTCCGCGAACGTCGCCGCAGTCGGCGCAGTCTTCCCAGTGCGGAAGGCGGCCATGAACCCGGCATCCTTCGCCTGTCCCGCAATCTCTTCCACGAGTCCGGGTGGGGCGTAGGGAACCTGATCGAGTTCAGTCGGCATGTTCTTGGCCCTCCCTCTAAAGCTTCGCGCCGGTGGCATTCTCGTGGCCCGCGATCATGCCCTGCACGAAGACGGACCGCATGGCCTCCACGAACGCTTTTTCTGCTTCGCGGCGGCGGTTGTCGGCGGCGAACTCCGCCGCCCATGCGTGAGCCTGAAGCCAAGCTTCCCGTTCGTTGAACGAAACCAGCCCAGCAGGTCCCGGCTCACTGATCAGCTTTCGCTCGGGCAGCGCCATCTGGACATCGGCAAGATCCTGTTCGGCCTTGCTCAATTCCTCGGTCAACGCCTGGTCCAGGATGCTGCTAAGCGCACCATTTTTGCCGTTGAACACGGCTTCGACAGCGCCATCCCAGGCACCGGGACCATTCTTCCGGTCCACACGGAGCTTGGCGAGCGCAATCACATCGGGCCGACGTTGGTACATGGTGTTGAGTCCTCCCTTTGTGTTATGCGGCCAGCCGCCCCTTGGACCTCAACGCGGCCAAGTCTGTACCGGACATGTATTCCGTAAAAACGTCTGGGCAGACGTTGCAATGCCAGTTGACGAAGTAGAAGCCTTCGCTGTGGTCGGCACCCCAATCGAAAAGCGTGCCGCCGCAGGAGGGGCAGGGCCGGGTTGCCCGGCGGTCGAACGTATCGCGGTCGTTCTGCTCGACCGAGTAGTTGATCGGGCGCGCCGCATCGGACCTGGCATGCCGGATCAGCACGTTCAGTTCTGGATCGGGAATCTCGCCACCCAAGGCGGCCTGCACGATAGCGAGGCACCGATGGGGGTAGTCCGACCAATGATCCCAGATGCGATTTGCCGCCCTGATTCCGAAGCCATTCCGCATCAGAACCTCATTGGCCCAAGCCTTGGCATCATGCCAGGCATACCGGATGCCCGTGGAGTTCCCGCCGCGAGCCACGCGGTATGTCTCGCCGCAGCAGGAGAGCGAGCGCCCGGGCCCAAATGACGGGACATAGCGGCCCAAGGGATGTGATGCGCAAATCCGTGCGCCAGCCTCGACACGCACCCGACAGATTTGCGCCCAGGTACGGCCGCGATAACTGTGCTTGAAATCCGCACGGATAGCCGCTTCCAGTTCGTCTGCCGTTGCCGCGTTGCGCATCCCGTCGAGATAGTCCTGCAGCGTCATCATCCCCGCTCCTGTTGTAGCTCGTCAGGCAATGCCGACGGTGATGATCCGGAGATCGTCGAAATGCGTGACCAAGGTGAGGATGACCAGCAGCCCACCCATCACTATCGCTTGGGGCACCCTCTCTGTGGCCACCAGGAGACCGATGACCACGGTGATGAACCCGACCCTCATCAGGGTGGCGGCTACCGCAAGCCAGAATTCTTGATTCGGCGGCGCGACATAGCCACGCGCAATCGCATCCTGGTAGACCAGGATGTCCTGGCAATACGACAGCCAGACCATGAGTGCCGCAGCCAACAGCAGACCGCCTATAAACAGCGGAAGGTGTCCGCGATGCTGTGTTTTGGCAGTCATGCCATGCTCACTTCGCATCTTTAGAGGTGGCGGCCGTGTCGATAGCGGCATGGACGATCTCGCGCACGCGGACGGCTTCCGCCTCGGGGTCGCCCCCTTCGGCCCGTACCTCCGCCAGCGCCTCAGTATCGGACATGGCCAGCAAGCGGGCGAGGCGGGCTTCGATCTCCGCGTCCAGCCGCTTGGCGTCTTCCATGGTGGCCGGAACCAGGACTCCATCAGCCAAACGGAACCACTCCGGCTTTTCCGACCACGCGTAGCAGGTGACGTGGTGGTCGCCGGGGTCGGGATCGTTTTCCAGCATCCAGGTGGCGAAACTGTCGATGTCCAGGGACATGGACTCGATGTTGCCGATCTCCATGATGTGGACCGAGGCCCCCGCGATGGGGCCGGGCATGGGCGATGACATGACCCAGGTGCCGTCCGGCCGGACGGGGCGCCTTCGGCCAGGGGAACGGGATCGCCCTCACCGTCCAACCACTCACAGCCAGCGAGGGCGTACACGCCATCACCCGGCAGACGGACCAGCCAGTCTTGAGGAGAGGGCCGGCCGGGCGGCGTCACCTCGTCCATATAGTCCCTCGGCACCCATTCCTTCATGATTCAAGCCTCTCACTTTCGATCCCGCAGCCAGGCCAGACCCGAGAGGGTCAAGGCAAAGGCGACGATGTTACCAGCCAGACGCATCTCCTGGCTGGCGGACACGCCGAAGAAGGCGACCGCCAGTGCCGAGAGGGCGGACCAGGCCAAGACCACCAACCAGATCGTTTTGACCGGAACGGTCATGCTTGCACTCCTCCCTTTGTGGCTACGCGGCCACGCTTTCGATTTCGACGGACTTGGGGTGGCAGCGTCCGATATGACCGTCATCGAAGCGAACCCGGACATACTGGTCCTCGCGGCGTCGCCGCACGACACGCCCGCGCCGGCCGTCCTCGGTGAAGACGACCCGCTCGCCGCCCTTGAACTGGCACCCATAGGTGCGGTTCACGTAGTCGTACCCGGCCATGGACATCCCCCCCTACGGCACCAGCCAGCCGAACTGGCGCACCACCTCGCGCGCTCGATCGGTGGCCACACGGCGATCTCCGACATCCCGGACATAGTCGTGACGGTCGAAGGTGTGCCGCAGGCCCATCCAGCCCGCGTACAGCGAACGCCAGGTGGTCCCGCGCTCACCCAGTCGTACCAACGTCTTGAGGCGCCGCAGGCCGCGCAGCGTCAAGCCGGTGTAGTTGTAGAGTAGCGATTCCATGCGCGCTCCTCCTACCAAATACCAATCATCTGCCGCAGCCATCGACCCGCAGCTTCGGCACGCTCATAGCCGACGATGGCGTCCAGCAGCGCAATGGCGATCCACGGGCCGGTGCCGAGGGACCATCCCCACCACCAGCCGCGATTGAACTCCGGGTGTCGCTCAGCCATCACAACCGCTCGACTAGTAGCTGGTGCTCGTGGATAGGCGGCGATCGAGGAGGTCTTCCAGGCGCGCCAGAGCCGGCCCCATCTGCAGATAGCCGCAGCAGCCGCGCGGAACCGGAGTGAAGCGCCAGAAGGCGTAGGGGTGCTCGTCCTCGTCGTCGTAGCCGGCGACCCACGTCCAGCCGGGCTCCTCGGGCCCCTCGCCCCCGTCCTCCAGCGTGGCGGCGAAGGCCTCGCCCTGGCGGCGATGGTCCTCCAGGTTGCGCCGGTAGTCGGCGTGCGCGGCCGAGCCGGCCTGTTCGCCCGGCCATTCCGGGACCGGGTTGGCCCGCATCCAGGCTTCGATGACCGGCCCGTGAAGCGGGCGGTTCGGCTTGTCGAGCGCCGGCCCCGCGGCCCACGCCATGCAGGCGGAGGTGCGGCACCCGCCGTGTTCCAGCGGGCAGTGTAGCCGGGCGGCTTCCTCGACGGTGCGATAGACGACTTTCATCCTGTCTTCCCTCTTACTGCTGCTACGTGTCGCCTGCGGCGGTCAGATTCCCGCGCCGTCGGTAAGAACGAGCGCGCCGGTGTCCACACCGGACACCTCGATCTCGAACATCTGGCTCACGCCATCATCCCCGCTCCACGCGCCGACAATGGCGCCGTGGATGAGGACCGGCACCCGGGCCCCCGTCGGCTGGCGGCTGCGGCCCATGCCGTGGCCGTTCACCATGCGCAGCAGCTGCTTGCGCCCCTTGGTGACGTCGAGCAGGGCGTGGCTGGAGGCCAGGTGAATCGGATACCCTTCTTTCCGGGCATCCATTTCATCCGGACGACCTGCTTCCCGGCGGCCCTGCATCGTCTTCCCCTACGCTGCCTTGCGGGCCGGTTTGGCGGCCGGAAGGATGCCGTTGTCACGCATCAGCGCGTCCACGGCGTCCTTGGCCTCGGCCAGCGTGCGATACTCGTTGGGGAAGCCCGAGTCGTGCGAGCGATGCTCGCCCCTCGCATGGCTCGGGGCCGCCATCCCTCCGGGGGATCCGAGGCATGCTCGGATCGTCGTTTGCCCCTGCGGGGCGGCACCTGCCAGCGCGGCAAACTGCGGGCGCTGCCCGCCCTTCGCGGAGCTCAGGGCCGCCTGCGGCGTCGCTTGTCCTTCCCGCTCAAGGTCGGGAAGGACTGCGCCCAGTTCCACATGGGTGCGGTAGCCGGTGATGCGGCTGCTCTCGCGGCCGGCGAAGATCGGATCGATCTGGCCGACCGTCTCGCCGTTGATCAGCACCAGGTAGCGGCCGATAAAGCCGAACTGCCCCACCTCGCGCTCGAGGCTGTAGCCCTCGGGGGCCTCGGCGGCAGCGGTGGCGCCGGCACCGGTCACCTCCTTGTAGCGGGCCGGCACCAAGGCCTCGGCGTCGACGCCGTACTTGGCCTCGTCGGCCACCAGGGCGGCCCAGGACCGGTACCGGTACGAGATCATGCGGGGGCAGGTGCGGGCCTCCTCCACCTCGGTCGGGGTGGCCTCGCGTACATAGATCGTGGCGGTGCTCTCCCAACCGCGGTTGCGCCGCGTGCCAGCCGGCCAGGTCGCAAGGGCGTAGACCACGGTGAACGGCCCGAACTTGCTCGTGGGCGTGTGGAGTACGGTGATCCTCATGGCTGCGAAACCTCGTATGCCGGACTTTGGATACCATACCGGAGATTGTGATTGCCCGCAAGGGGGAAAGCATATAATGTCGGGGATACATCGGGCATTGCCCATATCAAAACCCCCTGCAGGTAACAGTTTTTGACGGAAAAGCACCCCACACGGTTGGTCGGATATTGCCGGGTCAGCACCGAGGACCAGGATTGCGCCTTGCAGAAGGCTGCGCTGCTGGCTGCCGGCGTGCCCGAGGAATGGATCTACATGGACGTGGAAAGTGGTCGGAAGCCCAAGCGCACCGGTCTCATCAACGCCCTGAAAGCATGTCGCCGTGGTGGCGAGTTGCTGTTCTGGAAGCTGGATCGTCTGGGCCGTGATGTGGCTGAGGTGATCTTGACCGCCAAGCGCCTGGATGAGCGCGGCGTGCGCTTCCGCAGCCTGACCGAACCCCACATCAACACCGATGCCCGCAAGACGGCAGCCGGCAACGCCTTCTTCGTCATGACAGCGATGTTCGCCGAAATGGAAAGCTACCTGATCGCCGAGCGCACCCGTGCCGGCCAGAAGGCGGCCAAGGCGCGTGGGGTCAAGTTCGGCAGGAAGACCTTCGCCGAGCTGTACCTGGAAACCGGCAAGGTGGCCGAATTCCAACGTGACCTCAGGGAAAGCGGCGGCACCATCGAAGCGGTGCGCAAGCGTCAGAAGATCCCGCTCGGGACGTTCAAGAAGTGGCGCGACGTGTTCATGGGTACGAGCACCCTCGACATCGACGAGGTGACCGGATGACGGTCTACCTGATCCAGGCCGGCGACGGCGGCCCCGTGAAGATCGGGTTCACCGATGGCCCGGTCGAGAAGCGTCTCCGCTCTTTGCAGGTTGGTTCATCGGTCAAGCTCCGCATACTGCGGAGGATGGTCGGCGGGATCGCGGAAGAAACGCATCTGCATAGGATGTTCGGTGCCCTCCGGCTGGAGGGAGAGTGGTTTTCCTTTTCGGCAGAAATGATGGCCCCGGATCTTTTGCCGGATGAGCCGCCGCCGGATCTCATTGAACGCGACAGTCGACACCTGGCATCTCAGGAGGTGCCGAATTGTGTCCCGCGCCGCCCTGACCCGTACCCTCATATCCCCTTGCTGTCTTCGTCGCGGGAGGTCAGCTGGGCGCGCGTTTCCGATAGCCATGGCGACCTTGATGGGGCGCGACATGCATTGCGACGCGCCGGCTGCGATACGTTCGCTGGCGAATGGTTTTATCACGATGTCGACCCCAGCCAGGCGAAACGACCGCTCATGGTGTGCCGAACACGGTCAAGCGGGCTTCTCAACGCGCTCAAATGCTGTCGCCCGCATGGCACGCTGACCATTCGGTCAAGAGCAGAAATTTCAGAGAGTGACGCCGATCAGATTTACGCAAGCCTATACAGGCGGAGTGTCGCGCTCCGCGTCCTCGACGAGCTGGATAACGGAAAATGAAGGGGTGTACGTGATGGAGATCGTTCACGCCGTCATTGGCCGGGAGCACATCCACCTGGATGGCGCGCTCACCCGCGAGTTCCGCATCGTCCCCGTCGCCGGGGAGCCCTTCATCCTGGCGGCCACGGAAACCATGGACGCCAAGGGGCGGCGGGTCCTCACCGGCGTCGCCGCCGGCGGGAGCCGGGAAGACCGGGTGACTGCACCGTCCTTCAAGGCGCCGCCGGAACAGACGCCCAAGCGCGCCTCCACGCCCTTCCAGGTCAAGCGCAAGGCCCGACTGCGGGCGGTGGCGGTGCTGGCCGCGCCTGGACGCCGACGGGACCGAGGTGTGCGACCACGTCTTCATGTGCCCGATCGGCTATACCGTGCGCAACCTGACCTTCGGCTTGCCACGAGACCTGCCGGCGGAGGCCGCGTATGCCCTGGGCCAGGCCATCGCCGCCGGTCCCGGCCGCCATGGCGACCGCCCTCAGCGAGCCTCGGCACGAGGACGCGGCCGCCAGCAGGCGCCGTCGCTCAACGAGGTCCTGGCGGTCGTGGACCAGGGATTCCCGACCCGCGACGACGCGAAGAAGGTGTTCGACCTCCTGGCGCGCGAGTACAAGGCGTCGAAGACCGAGATTCGCATGCCGGATTGGCCGGGACCGGCCGTGGCGCCGGTCGAGGGGCTTGAAGTGGTGGAGACCCATCCCCTGCCGGCGCAGGAAACGCTGCACCGGAGCGGCGAGTACCAGCTGGTTCGGTTCAAGGCGGGCAAGGGATGGCGCTGGCTGGCGCTGCATGTGGGCGCCGACAACGGCCTGCCCGTGGTCGCCAGCCTGCGTTCGCGCGAATCGAGCGTGTTCCGCACCGGCAATCTGGCCGCCGATTTGGGGCGCCTGCTTGCTCTGGCCGGCGATGACGATCCCTACTGGTTCGAAGAGACGTGGGCGCGCGGCCAATTCGTCAATGCCCGCGAGGATTGTCAGCGACAGCGGCGCAATCGCGAGCGCTATGCCCGCATCTTCCGCCTGCTGCGCGTGGCGCTGCGCCAGGACGGCGGCGTTGCCTTGCTGGTTGAGGCCAGCTGGCCGGTGAAGGACCCCATGCTGCCGGATCAGGAGCGTCCGCCCGTCAATGTGGTCGTCGCCGAGCCGGACGGGCTCACGGTAGTCGACGCGAAGCCGGGTGGCGGCGAAGCGGTCTACAACGGGGTGCTCGGACACCGCGACGACCATTCGGTCGACGTGCCGGCGCTGGTGCGCCGTCTGGTGGCCGGGCAGAACGCCGATGACCGCAAGGCGCTGGAGCGGTTCCTGTGGCGTCTGCCCGCCGGCCTGTCGTCGCTCGCGGAGGCCGAACAGGCATGGGCGTCGATCGTGGCGGCCGGCGGCGAGATCATCCAGGTCGGGGACGATGACCCGATCCTGGCAGCCAAGTAGGGTTTGCCCATGCCCAGCCAGACCGACCTTCGCGCCATCACCGACCGCCTCAACGGCCGCCAGCGGGCCTACCTGCTGGCCGTCTACGGTGAGGACCAGCTGCGCGAGGCGGCCAACAAGGGCCGCATGGGCGCGCCGCCGGCGCGCACCTGGCGTTGGATCGAGTACGGCCCCGTCGGCGCCCGCTTCCTCGATTCCCACACGGCGTTCCTGCTGCGCCGGGAACTGGAGCGCCGGGACCTGGTCGACCAGGGCACCGGCGCGACCTGGGCGGCGCTGGTCGCGGCCGGGTTGGTGGAGACCCGCCACGCCCATACCGGCTTCGCCGACCGGCGCACCGGGCGGCCGATCCTGTCGTTGCTGGTCAAGATGACCACGACGGGCCGCAAGGTTGCGCGTATCCTCAAGGGCGAGCCCTTGACCCGGCCCAAGGCGGACAAGCCGTTGAGCCTGGCGGCCCTTCGCCTGATTGCCCATGGCCAGCGACACCCGGATATGGATTTCCATTTCGCCGATCCGTGGGACATCTGCCCGCTCGACCACCTGGTCATGCGCGGGATCTGCCTCGGGCTGATCAAGCGCGGGCTGCTGGCGGGCGAATTCCCCGACCAGCTGCGGATCACGCCGACAGGGCAGGCGCTCGACGTCACCAAACAGCCCAACTGGAAGCCGTTGCGCCGGCCGAGCTGGGCTTCGGAAATGCGTGCCTGAACCGAAGGTCAACAGGAGACACGATGCAGCACCCGACTTTGCAATGCGAGGTCATCTCGCTGACCTACAATTTCGACGACAAGACCGGAATCCTGGTCATGGCCGAGGGCGATTGCTGCGACATGGCCGGGTGCATCGCTCTGTTCCAAGCGATCGATCCTGCCGTAAAAGGCATCGCCACCGTCTCCGGTGACAAGCCGGACACCATGTACGTCCGCTCGGCCGCCGGCTGGGTGGCGCGATAGGGTCCCAAAAGAGGAGTTTTCGAATGTCGGAACAGGAAACCCGCAGCTTTGAGGTCAAGCCGACAGGGAGCGGAGCATCCGCCGTATATCGGCTGCATTTCATCCGAGACGGCAAGAAGATCGGCCATGAGGACTTTCATGGCAATGGAACCAAGGACGGGGACATCGAGGCCCAGCAAGCGGCTCAAAACAAAGGCGAGAACTGGATCGACCTGGGGGTAAGGTGACAATGAACGACAACCGGCCCCGCACTGCGGAACAGAAGGCCGACCCCGCCCACTGGCGGATCGGCGACGTCGTGATGCTGCACCCCGACGCGCTGTCGGCGGACCAAACCCCGCATCCGCATGCCGGGCGCCTGGGCCGGATCGCCGCCATCACTCCGGCTCGGCCGGCCGACCTGCTGCTGGTGACCATCGTTGCCGGCGGCGGCGCCGGCAAGGACACCCACCTGGCGCTGCAGGCCGCCATGTTCCTCGGCGTGCCGGAATTCTGCGTCGAGAGCTATGAGCCAGAACCGGGCGTCACGGCCTGGCGGATCAGCGCCGAGGGGCGGAGGGTGCTGGTCGACGGCATGGGGTGGCCCATTACGGAAGCCAGCCTAGGCAGGAATGTGAGCGCGAGGTGAACCTGGGGATGGCGGCGCCACCCCCAGGCCCCGGCATTAGGGGTCCATATACCTGCATCACATATACACGTCTTGCAGGCTGACCGGGATGCGGGTATAATCCCGGCATGATCAGGAGCTTCGCTGACAAGGATGCCGAAGGGCTGTTTCACGGGCGGTTCGCCCGCAAGCTGCCGCACGATATCCAGCGGGCGGTGCAACGCAAGCTGCGCCAGATCCACGCGGCCGAGGCCCTGACCGATTTACGGGTGCCGCCGGGCAACCATCTGGAAGCCCTCAAGGGCGACCGCGCCGGACAGCACAGCATCAGGATCAATGACCAGTGGCGCATCTGCTTCACCTGGTCGGACAGTGGCGCCGATGGCGTCGAGATCGTGGACTACCACTAGGGAGAAGGCCATGGCGATCACCAGGGACTTGCCGCCGATTCATCCGGGTGAACAGCTTCGCGAAGAATTCATGAAGCCGCTGAACCTGTCCGCCTACAAGTTGGCCAAGGACATCGACGTGCCGGTGAGCCGGGTGCAGGATATTGTCGGCGAACGCCGCGCTATCACCGGCGACACCGCCCTGCGCCTGGCCCGCTACTTCGGCACCACACCGGAGTTCTGGCTGAACATGCAGCGCGACTTCGATCTGGAGCAGGCCGAAATTGAGGTAGGCGAGCAGATCGCCGCCAAGGTCCATCCGCGCGCCGCGTAGCTCCAAGGTGACCGAGATGGCTGACACTCAGACCGTTCGCATCGAGGCTCTGGATCGGGCCGAGCTTCCCGAGCCGGCCTATCGGGAGATGCTGGGCCTCGCCCGCAGCGTCTACCGTTCGGCGCTGGCGCTGCCGGGTGGAGATCACGACAAGGCCCTGATGGCGGTCTTCCTGACCGGCGCCATCCAGGGCAACCACGCAATCGCCAACCAAGGGTGAACGAAATGGACTATCGCATGCCGACAATGATCACGACGGACGTCCCGAGTTCGGTGAAGGTGGAAATCACCGTGGGCCATCGCAAGAGCGACGCCGAACCGCATGTGCTCGTGTCGCTGACCAATACCGGTGCGGAGGCGGCGAAGGCGCAGTTCACCATGATGCCGTCCGCCGGCCAGGAATTTCACCCGTGTTATCTCGGTATCACCGGGACCGCGCCATTCGACTGGGATCAGGTGGCGACAGGAAATCCCCAACATTGGGGGTTCGTGGTCACCGGCATTCGGCCTGGCCAGACGGCGCGCATCGAACTCGGTCTGCGCGATCTCAATGTCGCGTCGGCGGCCTGACACAAGGTGACCGAGATGACGAAGAACGAACGACATCCCTGGCTCGACGCCCTGATCGCCGACCCCGAGGGGCAGGTGCGGGCGCTGGTGTCGGGCCACCCGTTTGGGCCCGCCGAGCCGCAGGACGCCGTGGCCTCGCTGCTGTTCGGCCTGGCGGCGGATGATCCTGCCGTCCAGGCGCTGGATCGCGGCTGCCTGGCGGTGCTGCAGGCTCTGCGGACCGAGGTGGAGGTGGAAACGTCCAGCCGCATCGGCCGGGCGGCGCTGCTGCTGCAACGGCTGCTGGGCATCGTGCAACGGCTGCGACCAGCGGCGACGGTGGCCGACCTGCACCTGCGCTATGCTTTCTGGTTCAACGTCTTCGAGAGGGTGATCGTCGACCACCATCTTGATCTGCGGCGCGAATACTGGCACACCCTGGCGCTAACCCAGTCGCCGGAAACCAGTGGCCGCCGCCTCAGAGGCCTGTCGGATCTGCAGATACACCAGCGGGTGGACCAGTTTCATCGGGTCGCCAAAACCATCAAGGATAGCCTGCCGGCGTCAATGTCGCCGACACATGCCTACGAGATTGGCTGGCTCATGTCGGCCATCCTTGGCGCCGTTTTCGAGGCCGACGATGAGAAGGCCGAAGCGTACCTGCCCAGTCTTCACCACAAGCTGCAGGAATGCGGGCTGACAAGCTTGATGGCATTGACCGATCGCCGCTTCTGGCAACCGCCCTGCTAGGCCTGGGGCAGGCGCCAGATCAAAGCGCCAGATCAAGGTGAAGCCATTGCCGCTGTGCGGCGAAAGGTGATACGTTGTCCGCAGATTTTGCGGAGATTGGTGGATGTGGATCTGGCGGGAGCCCGAATGGCCTGAGATGCGGTGGCGAGCCGATGAGCTGCTCGCACCCATGACCCATGCCGTGTACCGCCAGGGGCGGCTGCTGGGCCGTATGGAGCAGTTGGGCTTCGGCCTTCAGCGCGAGGCTGAGCTGAAGGCCGCCGTCGACGACGTGGTGCAGACCAGCGCCATCGAAGGCGAGAAGGTGGACCCCGAGAGCGTCCGCAGTTCCCTGGCCCGGCGCCTGGGTTTGCCGGACGGTGGACTCCAGCCGGTGGACCGAAAGGTCGAGGGGCTGGTGGAGATGACACTCGACGCTACCCACAACCACGCTGCACCACTCACGGCGGAGCGCCTGTTCGGCTGGCATGCTGCGCTGTTTCCGACCGGCTATTCCAACATGCGCAGGATCGCGGTCGGACGATGGCGAACGGATGCCGACGGACCGATGCAGGTGGTGTCGGGTCCCATCGACCGTCTCCGGGTCCACTACGAAGCCCCGCCGGCGGCGAGGGTGCCGGAGGAGATGCGCCGCTTCCTCGATTGGTTCAACTCGGACACCAATCTCGATCCGGTGACCAAAAGCGGCCTGGCGCATCTGTGGTTCGTCACCATCCACCCCTTCGAGGACGGCAACGGCCGAATTGCACGCGCCATCGCGGATCTGGCGCTGGCCAAGGCCGAGCGCACTGGCCATCGCTTCTACAGCATGTCCAGCCAGATCATGCGCGAGCGGGAGGACTACTACGCCGTGCTGGAGAAGACCCAGAGGGGTGACACCGATGTCACCCGTTGGCTGTCCTGGTTCGCCGGCTGCTATTCGCGTGCCATCGAGCATGCCGAACAAGTGACCAGCGACGTCCTGGCCAAGGCGGAATTCTGGCGCCGGTTCGCCCATGAGCCGCTCTCGGCCCGCCAGAAGACGATCATGAACCGCTTCCTGGACGGCTTCGAGGGCAACCTGACCGCCAAGAAGTGGGCCGCCCTCGGCAAGTGCTCGGTGGACACCGCCCAACGCGACATCAACGACCTGGTCGAGCGTGGCTTGCTGGTGAAGTCTCCCGGCGGAGGCAGGAATACCGCCTACTGGCCGACAGGCCATCAGCCGCATGCCGAAGCCCTGCGCGTCGACCCGGCGTTGAAGGACGTCGCGTTCCGCAAACTCGCCGGCATGGACAATGACCAGCTGACGACAACCCTTTCTGCCACGAGAGCGGCGATGGCGGTTGCCAAGGGTAAGGTCGAGCCGTTCGAGCTGGAGATTGGCGTCAAGTTGATCGAGCAGGTCATGCGCGCCCGCGGCCTGACCGTCAGCACACCGTCCAGGCCGCAGAGCCGTGGGCGTGGTGGCATGGAAATGTAGCGCACAAGGAAAAGACCAATGCCGGCCCAAGATATCGATGAGATTTGCGTCTGGTCGCGATCCAAGCCACGGGAACTGCTGTTCCAGGGCACCCGCCTGGCGGCCGTTGAGTGGATGAAGGCCAATTACGGCAATCCGGCCGTCAATGGGCCCAACTGGTCGATCCGTGTCGCCGGCCGCGATCCCGATGCGATCGGCGACTGATGGCGATCCGGATAACCGAGCCCCGGAAGCGGGAGCGGGCCGAAGAAGCCTACACCGCCTTGAGCATGGCCATGCTCAAGGGAGATCTCGGGGAGATCGACCAGGCGTGGAGAGCGCTCGACGAACTGGTCGGGTCCGGGCTGTAGGGGAAGGGCCGCTGGACCATGTTCCGATTGATCGGAACATGGTCCAGGAACCCGGAACGAAGCTGGGATGTCCTGAATTCCGGATGTCCGGGATACCGCCGAGGGCATCCGCCAGGCCGGTAATCCTCAGCGTCCGGCCGTCGGCGTCGTCAAGGGGTCCGCTGGATGGAAGGACGCCGGCGGGTGGAACCCGCGATTCGAAACCGCTGGTGGAACCCGCGATTCGAAACCGCTCGAAGCTGATCGTCCTGTTCATCGGGTGCCGACCCATGTCCGGGATCCATGCGAAACTCCCTCGTGGCAGCCGGTCAGCATGTACCGGTGGCTGGCTGGCCAGATGGACCATGCGGCGACGTGAAACGGGGGGCAAAGCCCCATCTCCTGACGATTACGCCGGGAACTGTGCCGGATAAGGCCCCGCAGGACGCGGTGCTGGTACAGTCGCAGGGGCGGGCACTTGTTGTCGAGCCGAGAGCCTAAGGCTCCTTCCCGGAGCCCCCCGACGTTTCCTCGGCGCCTCAGCGACGATTGATGGACGTACTGGTACTCCCTGTCGGCGAGGATCGGCCGGCGCGCGTTCGCCCTCCTCATGACCTTGCATTCGACCAGAATGCTCGTATGGCTCTGGAAACCGATAGCATCCGGCCGTTGCGAATTGGCGGTGCTAAGGTCCGACAGGACGATTCCGCAGTTGCACCGACGGCGTAACCACGAGGCCGCCATCTTCACCAGCCGATCATGAATGGGGGTGTCGCGCGTCGACGCACCCTCTGCCTGCTCGGTTTGCTGGTGACGAATGATGGCCATGCCTAGACCTCTCACCTCGCATCTACAGGCCACGTCATGCCCAAGCAAGTTTTCTTGCTTCGGCAGCTTGACACGACCGTACCGGAAGCGTATCAAAAGTCAACGTGAATTTCGCGCGAGCACGCACGGACTTCGCTGTGACTGGCGCGCCGCTTGACCAACGGGGAACCCGTGACCGTGGAGATTGCCCCTGACGAGGAAAAGGTCCTGCTGGCAATGATCCAGATCGAGGATCACGGTCACGGAGCCTATGAGCTCGTGCCTGAAGTTGCCGGCAGCATTCGCGCCAAGGGGTTGGAGAAGTACGGGAAGGCAACGCTGCTGGCCCGTGAGCTCCTCGGCATGCCGAAGCCGCCGCCGACCGGGGATGAAATCGCAGCCCTGCGGCACTGGATCGAAAACGGCGAGGCGGCCGGGTGGCAGATCGAAGCCCTCAACCGTCGCGGCCTCCTTGACCCGTTCGGCGGCCTCACGGATGCCGGCCGGGTGGCTCTTTCGCAAAGGACCTGAGAGGCCATGGCGCAGCGATCCACCATCGACAAGGTCAGGAAGATCGTCGCCGCCTCACGCGGCATGGCGGTCGCCTCGATCGGCGACGGTGCGCGTCTGGTGGCCGACCTGGGTTGCGGCTTGGACGACGAGGTCCGGATCGCCGCCGGCATCGAACGCGAATTCCGTGTCGTCATCTATGCTCCGCCGACCTATCTGGACGACCGTCTTCGCTGGACGATCACGGAGCTCGCCGACGAGGTGGAGCGTCAGGTGCGGTCCTATCGCTGCCAGCAGGTGAAGCTCGTCCTGGCAAGGTTGATTTCGTTCGCTCGTTCGGTCAGTGGCTGCGGCATGACCGACGAAAAGGAGTTGCCAGGATGACGGTCCGGCACGAATTGCGGATTTCCCGAGCGGCGCTGTCGCCCGTATTGCCGCAGGTCCTGCGGGGCCTCGAACGCCTCGCCATCGTCAGCGGCCGGCCCGGGCGAGTGCTGCGGGGCAGGCCCAGACCAGCGTTTGCCGCGGAGATCTCGGCGTCCTGGGCCGATACGGGCGAGGCCGCGATCGTCGTCAGCCATCCGGAGCTGCCGAACGTGCTCGCGCTGTGGTTCAGCATCGACGAGGACGGGGATCTGCCGGACGAATGGATCGTTGACGTGCAGGATGCTCCGGCCGACCTGCATCCCGCCACCAGGGAAGCCTGCCGAACCGCCACTCTCGGGGTGGCACTCGAAACGTTGTTCCATGAGATTGCGTTCATTGCGGCCGGCCATGCCGCCGCCGCGGCGAAAGGCGGGAACTGAAGACCGATGGCCAGTCACGCGTGGATTGCCTGCGAGGGACCTTGCCGAGGCGGCGGGGATTCCCCGGCAGCAGGTCCGGCCGTTCCTCGACGCGATGGTGGCCCACGGCATCCTGGAGCCGCTTCCCGATGGGTGGTACCGGCCGGGAAAGGCTACGTCGACGTGCCGGTCGTCGCCGCGCTGAGCGCCGCTTCGCGGCTCGCCACCCGCAGCAGCGCATGTAAAAAAAAGAGCCGCCCGGGGTTGGCGGGCGGCTCCTTCGTCACGGGGAGGAGTCTGACACGTCGTCCGCCCACGGGGTACTTCAAGAGGGGAGACGTATCCCTGTTATAGCGCTGTCCCGCTACCGATGCAAGAATTCTTGCTGTTGTTAATTCCCCAACCCGAATGTACCATGACCGCCGGCCTATCAAGCATTCGATGGAGTGGCGGGAATGTCGGGTGCAGGACGAGTCGATAGGGTTGCCGGTCCACGGATCGGCGGGGGCGGGGATCCGGTCACCGCGCTCGTCGGCGCGTATCTGGCCTCGGCCGACGAGGAGGCCGATGTCTGGCGGCGCGCTGCCGTCCAGCGAGAGCAGGTGGTCGCGGCGGCACGGGCGAAGGGGTACGGCGAGTCGGCGATCCGCAAGGCGGTCTCGCAATTGGAAGGCCGCCATGCCTTCGACCTCAAGGAGCCCCGCATCAGGAGCGCCTTCGACATGCTCGTGGGCGCCGCCGGATCCGAAACCGTGGGTGAATGGCTGGAGACCGCCAGGTCTTATGCCGACGCCGCGGCGCGGACCTGGATGGCCGCGTCCGACCTCCAGGAAGCCGGCGGACGCGGGCTCCGTATTGCTGCCGAAGGCGCCTCGGAGCTCGGCGGGCTCAAGAGCGAGCTGCTGGCCATCGCCACCCGCATCAACCCCACGCTCGACATGCGGTTCGTGCGCGACCTCAAGGGTGAGGGACCGGGCCTCATCGCCAGCGGCGCCGGCACGGCGGATCGAATGAGCGTCGCCGGCATGTACGAGCCCTATCATCACCTGGCCACCATCTCGCTCGACAGGGCCCGGTTCAACCCCAAGGACACCGCCTACCACGAGGGCTTCCACAGCATTGAGGGCGTGCTCACGCCGCCGGAACGCGCCACCCTCATCAAGGCGTTTCCTCCGGCTGCCGGCATGACGACCTCGGAGCGCGCCGCCATCGCCTTCGCCGAATGGGCGCTCAAACGCGAGGGTGCCGACCGGGAACGGGTGTTGAAGGAGAGCGGTGCCGAGGACGTGCGTGGCCTGAGAACCGTCTTCCGCAAGATGGGGCTGTTCACCGGGCGTGCCGGACAAGCCATGCTTGGCCGGGGTTTCGGCAGTGCCGAAGCCATCTTCGAAAAGGTCTTCCAGGGCGAGCTCGGCAATCGAGACCAGGCCCGGCGGCCACACCGCCGGACCGGCGCACGCCGACGCCGTCTCCAGGGTCCTGCCGCCAGGCGCAGCGTCGCGAGCATCGGCCAACCGATGTTCAGGGCGGTTGCTCCGGACAACGAGCCGGCCCGCAACGCCATTCCGTCCGTCCTGCTCGATCGACTGGCGCGCGGCGCCGAACCTGCCGGCGCCGCCTTCTTCACCCATCCGGAACATCCCGGAAGAGTGTTCAGGGTGCATCCCGGCCTTTCGCAGGACCACTCCGGCAAGCTGATGCCGGTGCTGCAGGTCGAGACGGTGACGGTCAGTCCGGACGGCCGTCCCTCGACACGCTTCCTCCATGAATTGTACGGCCATTCCGAATTCGCGCGCGCGCAAGCGCTGGCCACCCATCTCCGCCGGGAGTACGTCGACGCCTGCCATCCCGGAAAATCACCCCCCCAGGCCGCCGCCGACGCCCTGCGGGATGCGCGGCTGCAACGGCTCGACGATCTCGGCGGGGATGCCGATCACATCAACGGCCTTGCGGTGCGCCAGGTCATGGGCAACGGATGGCAGGCGGCGTTCTCGCCGGAACGGTTGCGGGCGCTTATCGCCGAAGAGCATGCCGAGCATGCCGCGGCGGCGGTGAGCATCGGGTCGAAGCGCCAGACGGAGGCGGACTCGTGGCTTGAAGCCGCCAGGGCCGTCTCGCCGACGCCGGACGTCCTGCTGTCGGCTGCGAAACTGCAGCAGGTCGTCGGTGAAGTCCTCGGGGCCCAGCCGGCGAAGGATGGATGGTTGAGCCTTCCGGTCCGCGCCGGGACCAAGGGGCCCGTCCTGTTCCGTATCCGCGACGCCCGCGCCGGCCCCGGCGAGGCCGGTGCGCTGGATTTCCGGTTCGCCGCGTCCGGCAGCCGGCGCACCGCCATCCATCTGTCCGGGCTGGTGAACGTCGATGTGGATCTCGGACATGCCGACACGCCGGAAGCGGGGGCAGGGGCGCTGGCGCAGCTGCTGGCGTGCGTGGCGGCCGATGCGCAATTCTTCGGCGACGTGCGGCCGCGGCCGGTCGCGGAGATGGCCGCCCAACCGGGGGCCGTCGAACGCGCCAAGGCACTGCAGGCCATGGACTGGCCCTCGGAAATGGCGGAAGCGGGCGAGCGCGCGGCCGGACTGCGCACCACCCTCGATCATGAACGGCTGCACTTCGCCCAGACCGTGCGCGGCATCGCCGGCCGGTTCCAGTCCCCCGGCCGCGGTTGGGATGACGTCGCCTGGGACCTCTCCTTCCATCCCGAGCTGCGGATCGAACCGACCGAAACCTCGTGGCGGCTGGTCGACGTGGGTTTCCAGGTGCCCAAGGGCGGATATCGCCCGGCCGTGGTTCTCGACGACGTGCCGGATTACGTCTGGCTGCGCAGCCAGTCTCCGGTCCTTCGCGCCGACGTCGAGGCGCGGATGGGGCCGATGCCGGCCGACATCAACGAGCAAGCCGCGGCGCGCCGGCAGGAAAGGGAGCGGCAGGCCGCCGAGCGGGCAGCCCGCAACCCGGTGAAGCGGAAATGGGGGCGCGGCCAGCGCCGGTTCAGTGCCGGTGTAGCGGCCAGGGAGGACCGGGGCGCCGTGCGCGTCCCCAGCTTCAGCGAGGTCCTGGGGGCAGCCAGGCCCGGCACCGACCGGGCAGCGCTCCAGGGGTTGGCCTGGCGGGTGGCCGCCCGCCTGGCCGAGGAAGCCGTGAAGCGCGAGATCGTCGCGGGCCGCTGGCCGATCGACGGGGACGTCTACGAACTCCGCCGCCGGCCGCTGCTGGTCGACCTTCCGCACGGCATCCAGGTCGCGCAGCGCGTCAAGGATGCCACCGGCCTTACCGTCCACACCGACCACATGTCCGTGGTGCCCCTTGACGATCCCGCCTTCCGGAAGGAGGGCAAGCCGCAGGGCATGGCGCTCAGCGTCTTCTCCGTCGTCAATGACGCCCGGGATGCGTTGAGGGCCGCATCCGCTCTTCCGTCCGCGCAGCTCGGCTCGGGCGCTCCCCGTCGGCGGGCGTTCGAGGCGGCGATCGCCTTGCTCAAGGAGGCCATGGCCACCCATCCGGTCGAGGACCTGCGCGCGGGCCGGATTCCTCCCCGCGACGGCGAACGGCTCGGCTCCATCACCGAGGCCGCGGCCGGTCCGGCCGGCGACGTGTGGGTTTCCATCCGGGGCGTTCGGCCGGGGCAACATGGGCGCGGCCGCCTGCCCGCCGGGATCGTCGGGGCGATCGTCGAGGACAGGCAGTGGAACGGCAAGCCCTGGCAACGCTTCATCGGCTTCCGGATCGACGATCTGCTCCGGGAGATCGAGGCGAGGGACCTGGCCGCGACCGTCCTGGCGGGACCTATGGCCGAAACGGCGGCCGAGGTGGAGGAGCGGATCCGGTCCGGCCTCCGGGATCCGCGGTTTCTCGGCGTGCGCGCCGCCGGCACCGACGGCCCGGGCCGCGTCAAGGTCGAGATGCCCGATGGCAGGCGCAAAGTGGTGGTGACCCGCTCCGGCGCCGACTGGGCCACGTCCCGGCCCGCCACTCTTTCCGCCCGCGACGAGGCCGCATTCGCCGAATTGGATCGCCTGGGCAAGGGAAGCCGTGATCCGGACGTCCGGGATCGGGACCGGCCCGGTGGGCACAGCCGCGAACCCGACGGATTGCTGGAGAGCGTCCTGCCCGAACTTGGGCGGGTCGCCACTCCGCAAGAATTGCGGGCGGCCGGCGATGCCATCGAGAACCTGCTCCAGGCAGAGCGGGAACGGCTGTCCAAAGCCTATGTCGGCGATATCCGGCGGGCATACCGCAAGCACAACCCCGGGAAGCGCTTCGACTGGAATGCCTTGCGCCGGGCGCCGGGAAGGCTCCAGGCCATGGTGCCCGGGATCCAGGCCATCAGGGACAAGTGGCTTCCGGCGCGGGACGCGCATCTGGCCCGCGAGGCGGCGGTGCGGGAGCGCCTGGCGACTCTCGTCCGGGAGCGCGAGGTTGCGGAAGCCGCGCCGCGGGGCACGGAAAAGGAAGGTGCGGGCGCGTTTTCGGTCACCCTCTTCCCGCCGGCCCAATCCCTTGCCGTCCTGGGGCGGATGGATCCGGATGCCCTCGGCGCTTGGATCAGGGACCGCCTGGCCGAGGGGAGCGCGGCGCCGCGCCAGCTCGCGGCCCTGGTGGCTGAAGCGGCCATGCGGGAGCATTCCGGCGTGGCCGCGGCCGAACACGCCCTGGCGGCCATCGATGCGGCCATGACCGGCGGCTGGCCGCCGGCCGACGTGGAAGCCCTGAGACGGCTGGATTGGGAACTCGAAGGCCTCTCCGGTCCCGATGACGAGGTCGTCGGCCGCTGTTTCGCCGAATTCGAGCGGGGCGTCAACGCGACGATCGCGGACCTCGACTGGGGCTTCAACGACTGGGCCCACGGCAACCTCGAGGCCAATATCGTCATCCAGGACGCCGTCGACCGCCTGGCGAAGCTGTCCGGCCAGGAGCTCGCAACCGCCTTCGCATCCGAGATCGGCAGGATCGACGAGGTGGCGGGCGACGATGCTGTCGGCGCCCGGGTGGCCGCCCATCTCGGAGTGGATCTGGCCGGCCTCATGCGGGCCCTGGGCGAAACGGGCCTGCTGGCGCCTCGGCCGGACAACGACCAAACGCCGCTCTTCGCCCTTGGCGGCCACCATCAGCTCCGGCTCGAATCCGCCCTGGATGCGCTTGGCCAGGACCTGGCTGCCGCTGGCGCAGCCGTGAACCGCCTGTCGCCGTGGCAGGCCGAGATACTGGTGGCTGGTGAGGCCAGGCGCCTGGGGGTGGTGGATTTGCGCGCCGCCACCTGGGACGAGCGGCATCTGGAAGCGGCGCTTCACATCGGCGAAGGCCCCGGGACCGCCGGGTTCGACCTGCCGTACATGACGGCCGCGCCGCCGCCGACGACCATGCCGGCGGCTTCGCTCCTGGGCCGGGTCGCCGATGCGGTCGCCCAATGGCGTTACCGTCTTACGCCTTCCAACGACCTCGCCCCGATGACGGGCGCTCCCGTCTATTCTGTGACGTCCGACCTCCGGGGAGAGGGAACCATCGAAGGGCGCAAGGTCGTGATCGAGCGCCTCAATTCCGAGGTGGAGGCCGGCCGTCCCGGAATCTGGCAGGTCACGGTCGATGGATTCCAGCCCATGATCGCAGGGAGCCCGGAACGGGCGCTGGCCTTCGCCGACTGGCGCGCGACCGCGCCGCAGGCGTGGCGGACCGAGTTCGAGCTCGACGGGCTTGCGCCGCCCGCCAGCATGCCTTTCGGCTTGCTGCCTCCGGCCGCCCCCGGCGACCTCCTCAGGTTCCCGGGATGGAATTTCGGCGAGAGCTGGAACGGGTTCGCCGTGCCCTATTTCGAGCGCCGGCAACTGGAGGATTTCATGGCCGCGCACAAAGCGGCCGGCGAGGGGCCGACACTCCGCTTCGACGCCGACGGCCGGACGCTGAGGATCTCCGTCCGGGGTGCCGCGGAGGAGACGGCCATCCCGCCGATCACCGTCGAGACCCTTGCCGGGCCGCGTGAGGTCTGGCGTCTCGGCGCCGGCTGGTGGTTCTACGACGTCAACCTCGAACAGACCTACACCCGCATCAAGGAGCACATGGACGAGCGCATGGCCGCGAGCGATCCGGACGCCGTGCGCGCACGGCTTGAGGCCATGGGCATCGACATGGACCGCTGGGATGCCGATCGCCGGCGCGCCGACCAGGTGCGGACCTTGGCCGCCGACCCGGTCCGGGCCGCCCGGATGCGGGAGTTCCGCTCCGACAGAACCAAGGGCCCGGGTGGAACCAGGCATAGCATCGGGCGGCCTGATGGGGTCCATGTCGACGAGTTGCGGGCCACGCTCCACGCCGATGAATTGCGTGCTCGGCACACCGATGAATTGCGGGCTCCGAACACCGAAGGATTGCGGGCTCCGCCTGCGGATGGATTGCGGGCTTCGCCCGCGGGCTTTTCAAAGGGGGTTTTCATGGACAATCCGAATACAGCCTATGCCGCCGGCAAGCAGGATCGCCGGATAGCGGAGATCCTCGAGGACGCGGCGGCGCACCCCGCAGCCGCTCCGGCGCCGGGTTCCGGACCCGAGCCGGTTGCCATGGCGGCCGCCGCCGGCGTCGGCATAGGGCTCGCCGTCGGCGAGGAGGGGCTGATCAGGGCCGCGGAAACCATCGGCGGTGCCACCGGAGGCGTCATCGACACCATTGCCCAGGCGGCCGAAGCCGCGGATGCGGCGATGCCCGACGGGCTTTCCGGGGCCTTCGCCGAATCGGTCGTCGAATCCGGCGCCGCGGCTTCCGGGGTGATCGCGAACGCCATCGGCCGGGTGGCCGACCATGCCTTCGACATTGCCGACACCGCCGTAAGGGTCGCCGGCGCCGCCGCGGGGATTTCCTATTCGGTCGGGCCCGGCGTGCGGGAGACGGCGAAGGACTCCGATAGGGCCCCGACGGCAGCCGGCGAGCCGGAACGGCCCACGGCGGCGCGGCGCGGCGTGCCCGACCCGCAGGAACGCGCGGCCATCGCCATCGAGCGCAATACCGCCCCCTGGCGCGAGGCGTTCGACGGCCTGCGCGCCGCCATGCGGGAAGGAGGCGTGTTCGCCACCCACGGCTTGCCCGAAAGCGGACCCTGGACGCTTAGGATCGCGAGGGACCACACGTTCGACACCTATCTCGGCGAGGCTGCGCTTTCCCGTTGCGAGGACGGCCGCTTCACCGCCGACGTCAAGGCCTACGCCTCTCCCGCCGGCCGAAGCGAGCGCCCCGAGCTGGTCGACGTGCCCGCCGACGCGCGGGGCCCGTTGCGCCGCGCCCTGGACGTCTCGGCGATTTTCGGCGCGCTGTCCCAGCCGCGGGACACGGAGAAGGACTTCTCCCTGGGCGGCGGAGAGCCGGCCCGGGCGTCCGACGCCATCTCCCCGCCTCCCGAACCTTCGGAACCGGAGCCGCCCGGCCCCTGGGGAAAGGTGCTGTTCGTGGGCTCCGCACTGGCGGCCGGCACCGCGCTGGCCGAGGCGCTGTCCCATGTTCCCTGGCCGCTGACCGAACCCCGGTTTGCCGCCGGCCGGGAGGGATCCGACTGGAAGGAGGTGGAGGGAGTCCATCGCCTCGGCATGCCCGGAGGCGCCTTTATCGAAGCGGGCCCGCTCGCGTTCGGCATGGGCGTCTATGCCGATTTCGAGGGTCCCCGCGGCCAGCGCATCCGCCTTGCCGACAGCCAGTCCGAGCCGGCCTTGAAGACCTTGGAGGACGCCCGGCACTTCGGCGCCTCGCTGAGGGACGCCGCGCTTGTCCAGATGGAGCAGGCGCGGCGTCCGGGCGTCGAGGCCGCGGCGGCCAGCGCCGCAGATAATGAAAAGGCCGTCGAGGTCGGGGAGCGTAGCTCGCCTAGTGGCCTGCGGCCATCCGCTGACGCGGACCGCCCTGCGGGCGTCGTTGGCTCCTCCGGGGGCGGCGAGCACATCTCTCCTTCCATCGACGGCGTTGACCGCAGTGCGGTCAAACCATTCGCCGTCGATCCAGCGAGGAAGGGGGAGGCGCGGAAAACGCTGCGTGAGCTGCCCGTCGACCAGCTGGCCCCCCTGCATCGTTCGACCATGGAGGCCCTCAACGGCGCATCGCGGCCGGTTGAAAGGCTGGAGCTGCAGACCGGGCTCGCCGCGGTCAAGGCGGAAATGAACCGCCGGGGCGTTTCCAACGACGTGGCCGATCATCCGGGCCGTGACGGAGTTCGCGCGGGCACCCGCCGATCGGGCGGGATGGAACGCTGAGAAGGAGACCTGGATGAACGATACCGTCATGCCCGTGACGGGCGCCCGCGTGGTCGTGGTCCCCGCCACGCCGACGGCCAAGGGCGGAGCGATCATCACCCTGCCGCTGGAAGGCGACAAGGCGTACGACGTGCTGGCCCTCGGTGACGATCACGCCAACACCGTCGAGGTCGGGCCGGACTTCTTCCGCGTTCGCGGGCCGGGCGGCGTGGCGGCCAATTGCGAACGGGTGGCCGACACCCTGTGCCGGGACCTGCTGTCGCTTGCCGGCCGCACCATTCACGTCATCGCCGCCGGCGACGGGCTCACCGCGTTTTTCGGCGCCGAAGTGCAGCACGCGAACTGTTAGGGGAGGCTGGGAATGTTCGATGAGGTCATATTGTCGCAACGGAATCGCCAGGCCGCTGTGACGGCGCTGCTGGCGGATCCGCGTGCGCGTGGCTACGACGCCGGCGACCCCATGGCGGCCGGCACCGCCGCCGCCCGGCTTGCCGATATCGGTACCGCCATGGTGGCCAACCCGCTGCGCGTCGATCCGGCGCGGAGGAAGGATGGACTGCGGGCCATCGGCACGATGTCGGACGCCCAGTTGACCGGAACCTACAAGGTGACGGAAAAGGTGCTGGCCATGGAAGGTCTGCCCAAGGCCGTCCGCTTCGAGCTGGAAACCGGGCGGGACCTGGCCGCGGCCGCCATGCGCTCCCGGAACATCCGGGTCCCCGGGACCGATCGCGCCGCGTCTCCGCCGGCGTTCCGCGGCCGCGCCTCGGGTGTGGAACGCTGACCATGGCATCGCTGATCCCGCTGGCGATCATTGTCGCGGCTTTCGGCGGAATGGACCGTGAGGCGGCAGGCTTGTCTTGTCCGCCCGACATCGACTTCACTAAGGCCACGGTGCACGACGGGGGTCATCGCAGAATCTTCCCAAAATCGTACGCTAAGGAACGAGGCAAGAACATAGATCCGTTCTCAGCGTGATTTGGAAGATTAGGCTGCGTCCAGGATTGACCCATTCGGGGTGCGCAAAGGCCGGAAGCCGCCTTAATCATCGGGGCCGGCCCACGTTGTGTGAGACGATGGTCCCGAGCAGGCTCGGGACCGGCACCATCACAGCGGCAGGCCGGCGGCAAGCATCTGTTCCGACAGTTCGCGGGTTCGGGTGGCATCCAACTGGCCTTGGAGGAACAGCTTGATTTCCGAGGGCTTGGCGCTGAATTGGTCCGACAGGCTTTTCACCGAATAGCCGTGGCGGGTCAGTTTCGGCTCCAGGTCATCAAGGTGACGGGACAAGACGCTGTTCACCACGTCCGCCGTCACCGGCCGTTCGCCCACGCGGAAACCTTCTTCGAACGCCAAGGTCAAGTGCTGTTCGATCTGCAAGGGCGTGCGCAGCTTGTCCACCAGCACGGCGATCGCGTCGTCATCGATCATGTCGCTGACGTTGGCGCCATCGGCCGCGCATCTTTCCAGCAGCCAGGTGACGTATTCCCGCTGGTATCCCGCCATGCCCTCGAACGAGAACACCGCCGACCGGTAGCCGATCTCCTCCATGGTCGGCCGGCGCAGATCGTTGCGGAGCTTAGGGTGCCCGGCCAGGACGACGGACAGCATGCCGCCGCCGTCGGCAATCACCTCCATCAACCGCTTCAGGCCGGTCAAGGTCTTGCCGTGCAGGTCATGGGCCTCGTCCACGAACAGGGCTACCGGCTTGCGGCCCTTCTTAACGAGCTGCTGCAATTCGCGCTCTCGTCTCTCGCCCTGGGTCGGAATCTTCGGGTCCTTGTCGTTGGCGACGGTGACTGCATCCGCACCGGCACCAGGCGGGCCCTCGGCACCGAACCGTGCCGGCTGTTCGCCAACGGGCGCCGGCATTTCTACCTGGGCCCCGGTCTCGAGAAAACCTACGTGACGGCTTGTCTGGCGGAGTAGGAGCCGGATGCCAAGCGGAGAATGGGCGATACCGCGGCGGTGGAAAAGGCCGCGCATGACGCTTGACGAGTATGTGGCCGCCATCGATACGCTGGCGGCCAAGATGGGCCTGTCGGGGGCCGACAGGAGGTTCGTCGTGCGCCCCGAGGACTGGCAGGTCTATCTGGACGATGGGCACAGTCCCCGGTCGGCGCTGCTGCAGGTTCTCGCCGACATGGTCTAGCTTACATTTTACCCTCGCAACGCTCGGGCCGCCTCTTCCGCTTTTTGTTCGGTTTCTCTTTCGACGGCCAATTGCCGGCTTCGCGCAGCTCCAGCGCCTCGCCCTTCGACATGGTTCCGGTGGCCTCCTCGATGCGGCGCAGGAAGGTCATTCGCCCCAGACCGAAATGCTTTGCCAGCCGGTCGGTCGACCAGTCGGGGTCCGGGAACAGCCTCAGGGCTTCCTTCAGCTCGGCATCGGACAGCGTCTTCCTGGGCCTTCCCATCTTCACCCGGGCACGGCCGCGGGGGTCGGCAAGACCACGTCCGGAATGGCGCTTCAACAGGTTCAGGCCGGCCCGGATGTCCGTGCCGTCAAGGACCGCCTCGTCCCACAGGCTTTCGAGTGTGGCGCCCTTGATCACCAACTCGTCGGCTACGGCGAGCCATACCTCCGCCGAAGCCAGGTGCCCGAAGTGGGGGATGGTCAGGCATTCACCACGGCCAAGCTCGCCAAGCGCCTTCATGAGCTCCGGCATCGCCTCGATGGTTACGGGTCCGCCACGCGGCTTTCGAGGCTTGGGATCCCAATAGAGCGGCGGATTCTCCGTGGTCGTATCGACGCCGCCGTCCTCGAGGACGTCAACCCACGGCAGGCAGTCCGTCCCGGTGCGGGACACGAGGAAATAGCCACGGCGGAAAACCACTTCCCGTATCTCGCGCAAAATTCACGTTGACTTTTGATACGCTTTCGGTACGGTCGTGTCAAGCCGCCGAAGCAAGAAAACTTGTTCCAGCGCGGGCGCCTCGCCGATCAGGGGCGGAGTAGGGTCATGCCGATCTACAAGGTCACCGTCACCCAGGACACGAGAACCAGATACTGTCTCTACGTCGAGGCTCCCGATGAAGGGGAGGCGACGAGCTATGTGGCGGGCCTGCCCAACCTGGGCGACATCCGCGGCGCCATCTTCCTCGAAGAGGACGACATGGGCGGCGAAGTCGGCGGCGCCGAGGAAGCCGAGACGGCGCCGGAAGGGGCGCGGGTACTGGTGGCGGCCTGGAATGGCGGTATCGCTGTGGCCCCCAGCCCGCTCGAGGCGCTTCCCGGTGGACGCGGCGCGTCCGGCGGACAGCCCCCGTCGCCGCCGATCTCGCCCCGCAAGGCCATCGTCGAGGTGACGCAGCGTATCGAGGTGACCATCGACGAAGCCAGGTTCGACCAGACCTTTTTCGACCAGTTCAACGCCAGCATCACCGATCATGGCGACGATCTCGGCCAGCACTTCCGGCATCTCGCGGTGCTGCACGCGCGCGGCGTCGCCGATGACGACCGGTTCATCGAGGGCTACGGGCCGGCCCAGGAGATGGGTATCAGGTTCCGTGTCGTCGACGAGTGGGACGAACTGGACGAAACCGCCTCGGCCGAAGCCAACAGGCCCTCGGCGGCCTGATGCCTGAAGGAGGGAGGCGGGACATGGTGGCCTACTACATCGTCAGCCCCAGGCACACGCTGAAGCCGCGCGAACACTGCTACATCACCTTCTGGCGCGCCGGCGATGCCGGCTATGCCTGGCCCTTGTCCTGGGCCGGCCGGTACGGTGAGGAAGCGGTGCGCGACCCCGCACGCATCTACAGTGATGGCGTCAGCACCCTTGCCGTCCCGTGCGGGCTGGTGGAGGCCATCGCCGTTGCGCCGCAGCCTGGCGACATCGATGGCGACGCCGGGCCCGTGGTGTCGAACACCGTCGAAAATTGGGCCTATCTGCGCCGGCACGCGCTGATCGTCACCACGGCCGGCTGCTTTCCGGGCGAAACCGTGCCTCGGGTGGACAAGTTGACCAGGAAGCAGGCCGACTGGCTCCGCCGCATTCATGCCTACGGGATGCCCATGCCGGCAAGGGCCGGGCACCGCGGCGACGTGCCTCCGTCCGTGGCCAAGGTGCTGGAGCGAGATGGGTTGTGCCGAGCTGCACAGCCCAAGAGCGACCGGGATTTCCGGCGGATGGAAGTCACCGACAAGGGCCTGGTGGCGCTGTCCATGATTTTCGCCGGGCCCGCCAATCCGGTGCGTGGCGTGCGTGTCACGCTCTGATTCATGTTGAGGCCCCCTGGGCTGGAAGGAAGAAAGCCGTGACCATGAAGACGATCCTGCTCACCGCTGCCGTACTGACCGCGGTTGTTAAGATCCCGGCGGCGCAGGCCGGCGAGGTGTGGAACTGCCATCAATTCGATCCGCCGGCGCCGGCAGGGGACAAGGTCTCCGTCGTCCGGATCTGCGGTGACGATCTGTGGACCTATGTGGAGTTCACACTGAAGTCCCATTGGCCGGTCGCCGTCGAAGTCGGACCCGACGGGAAGGATCTGGCGCTCAACAGCCGCGCCCTGTCGGACACGGTCGTGGCCCTGGAGTCCAGGCCTGCGCGGTTCCGGCTGCGTTACGGTGAAGACGTCCTCGACATCGACGTCAGTGGGTTGCGGATGACGGACGTTCCGGCCCTGGCGCCGGTGTCCGGCGCCCCAAACCTCCCGTTTTCCGACAGCGCCGCGGTCCCCTCCGGCACCCATGCGCGGGTGGTGCTCGACACCGCCGTCAACACCGAATTGCCCGGCGTCCTGCTGGCCCGCCTGGCCGAGCCCGTGTACGGCCCGGGTGGGCGTTACGTGGCCGCGCCCCGGGGCACCACCTTCGTCGCCTCGGTCCATCCGCTGCAGCGGCCGGAGGACACCCGGGTCTCGGCCTGCTTCGACCGCGCCGTGCTTCCCGACGGCAGCGAACTGGTGCGGCGTGACGGACAGACCTGCCTCGGCCATCTCGTCGACCCGCAGGGGCGGGTAGGGCTGACCGGCAGGCTCATCAGCAGGAGCAAGGAACAGCCGCCGGTCCTGGAGATCGCAGCCGGCACGCTCGCCGGCATCGCGATCGACGGCGAGCTGCACCCTATCCGACGCATCGGCAACATCCTTCGGATGGAATAGCCCTTGGACACCGCCGCCGTCCAATCCGGGGCTAAAGCGTGATGCGGAAAATCTGCATCACGCTTGATGCCGCCATTGCGGCGGCGGTCACCGGATGACGCGGCCATGCAGGAACAAATTTTCTGTCCTTACGGACCGAGACCGGGAAGCCCGCAAGCGCACCGGTTTCCCACGAAATCCTGCCGTCCGAAATTGTCGATGCAAAATTTCTTGTTGTTGAACCGGTGTTGCCGATAGCCTACCCTTGCGGTGGAGAAATGCTGGGGAATCCGCCGCTTGGACACCGGTCTCGACATCACGGCACAGGACTTCGATGCCGCCGCTGCGTTCGACGACCGTCGCCGCGCCGGCAACGCGGACCGCATCCTGCGGATCGGCCGCCGCCGATACGAACTGGTGGCGCCGGGCGCCATGGCCGTGAATACCATGGGCGACGAGCCGTTTCTCCGGACCTTCATCGCCCGCCTGAGGCCCGTGGCCGGACAGCTCATGCCCCAGGACCTCGCGGAAGGCCGGGTGAAAGCCACGGACGCCCTCATGCTATACCGGGGGCAGGACGACGGCAGGATCGTCATCCAGCCGGCCAACGGCCTCCTGGTTCCCGTGCAGGCCGGCAGGCCAGCGCACCAGGTCCTGATGGCCAGGCTGCACGATGCCGATCCCGTAGAAACGCTGCATCATGAAGTCCTCCATCTCCATTTCCGCGAAGGGCGGCTGACCGATGACGAAATCCTCCGCCTCAGGGACGATCCCGGCATCCTCGAATACGGCCTCGCCCGCTATCCGATCGAAAGCCGCTACCCCGACAACCAGCACCTCGAAGAGGTCCTCGCCCATTTCTGCGGGGAATGGGGAGTTTCCGGCTCCGCGTTGTCTCCCCGTTGGGAAGTTCGACCCCTTCACGCGCAGCAGCCCGGGCAACGGCAGCCCGGTGGCGGCCCGGGCTCCGGGGACGAGCGCGATCGAGCCGGAGAACGAGACCGCGCTGCTGACCTTCTGAACACTCCCGAGGCCCTGGCCGCCACCGGGGCCTCGGCCCCAAGAGCCCTGACCGATCTCGCTGGAAGGCTCGCTTCCGGAGAATACGGCCGCCGGCCCGCGGATCCAGATTTCGCACGCTGGGCCATCGAGCAGTCCGGCTTTGCCGTGGACGAGCTGCCGCCGCTCGTCATCCGCTACCGCGTCGGCGCCGTCGATCTCGATGAGGTTTCGCCGGTCGTCCCGGAACATGGCCGGGAAATCGCCGGTTGGAACGACGGCTGGAGTGCCATCCAGGCCCGCCGCGCGAGCGCCGCCGAGCGACGTGCGGCGATCGACCGCCATATTGGCCGCCTCGACCGGACTGCCGTCGAGGACTGTGTGGATCGGATTTCCCTGGCCCGGGCGCTGGCAGCACTGGTGGCTTCCCGTCCGAACCGGGGACAACGGGCCGATTGGCCCGGCTCGGAGCGCATCCAGTGGATCAACAACCGCCTGGCGGAGCTTTCCGGCTCCAAAGGCCGGCCGTCCCGCGTCCTCGACGAATTGGCGCGGGAAGCGCCCCCGAAATCCGAACGGCCCGAGATGCCGGCGGATCATCGCCCCTGGCCGGATCTGCTTCCCTCCACGAAGGCGGGCAACGCCGTGCGGGATGCGATCGATGCCACGTTGAGATCGCTGGGGCCGAAAACCCGGATCAACGCGGCGCTGTTCCTGGGTCGTCGGCTGGACTCGATTGCCGAGCTGGTGATGCGCCAGATCGACGCCGAAACCGCGGCGAAAGATGCCGGGCTCGATTACCGTCCGACCTGTTTGCTCGATTGCGACCCCAATGCACGCTGGTCCTATCAGGGCCGGCCGCTGACGAGGGCGGAATCGTCTTTTTTCCATCGTTCCGTGGAACGCGCGCGTGTCCTGGTCGACTATCCCGAGCTGGACGGCCGGGAACAGGAAGCCCTTGACCGGATTGCCGCGGGCTTTGCCCGGGGCGACCACGATTTTCTCCCCGGCGGGCTTTTCCGCGCCATGGATGGCGGCCTTCGCGTCCATGGCATGGATGGCTGGCGCATGGCGATCATGCCGCTGTTCGATGTTGAGGGCCAACCGATCGACCCCGCTTCCGGCAAGGCCAGTACGGTCGATTGGAATCTCGACACCGTCGCCGGCGAGATCGCCAGCCACGTCATATTGCCCCCGATCGACATCGAGCGCGCTCTCGATTGGGCGGAAAGGCGGATGCAGCCTCTGCTTCTGACAAAGGCTCAACGGCAGGCGCTGTCGGTTCCTTCGACGTTCGATCCCGTCATTTCCCGCAAGGATCATATCCGGTCGCTCGCCAGGCGGGATGTCCTGACGGCCGGCGAGGCCCTGTCGGGCTCCCGGCTGCATCCCAAGCTCGACGGCCGGCGATGCACCCAGGCCGAAGCGATTTACTATCGCCACCTTCGTGATAATGCCCAGGCGCTTTTTCACCGCAGCGGGGCCGATGTTCCGCCGCCGGCGGCCGGCAAGGCCGGGTACGAGGAAAAGGCGGCAGGGGAAAAGGCGGCAGGATTCGACGTCGCAGTTGTCGGCGATCGTTCCTACAGCGCCGGGGTCTCGTCGGGTCTGCCCGGGGGGAACGTCCATTGGGGCGACTGGCGGCCTGCGTCCATACCCGAGGATCGCTGGGATCATTTCACCGAGCAGTTCCTTGGCGATGGCGAGGTCGACTGCTCGGACCAGGCCTACGGGCACCTGATGTTCGACGATCCGCAGTTCCTGCATTTCCGCTTCCCGCCGATCCGGGAATGGTGGAGTCGCACGATCGAGTGGTCGGATCGCCATGACGATTGGCCGCCGCATCCGGATGTCGTGGGTGTGGCTCGAAAGGCCATCGGCACCGACTTGGCCAACGAATTCATGCGTCCCGACGGCAGGTTCGATCTGGCCGCGATCAGGGCCGCCGAACCCAAGGCTGCCGCCAGGGTCGAAGAGGAGATGTTCGCCGCGTGGCTCGAGCTGGCGCGTGACGATCAGCGGAACGGATGGCCGAACTGGGCCGAAGGTGGCCACGGACTCATGGAGGAGTTCTCCGACCTCCGAAACGATCTGTCCAATTACCTGGAAGCGCAGCTCTCCGCGACGTTCATGCTCGACACCGTCGAGCGGGATGGTTCCGTCAGCCTGCCGTCCGGCGAGACCAGACACTTTCGCGTCCTGCATTCCCGTAACATGGGGATTGCTCAACTGTGGAGCCTCCGTGAGGGTCAGCTGGATGCCCTACTCGAGGAGACGTCCACGCCGGAACGTGCCCAGCTGCTGGCCGAGCGCGTTGCACTGGGCGGACGGGCCCACAGCGACATCGTCAACGACCCCTGGAGGGAGACGGAAGGTGATCAATGGGGCTATCGCCGCCATATCGATGTGCTGGGGCAGGATGGGGCGATGCGCCGGTCGGGAGGCTTCGCCCGTGATGGACTAGCCGTCGTACCGCTTGAAACCCGATCCGGCCGCCCGGCCGACAGCTCTGGCCATCCGCACCAGGTCATCCACCTGCCGACCGGACTTGCCCTCGGAGCTCCGCTTCCCGACCGCACCCAGGCGATGCGGCTCGCCGAGGCATTCCTCCCCGTTGCCGAGTGGACCCGCATCAGCTTCGCCAACCTTCCCGGCAGACGGGAGGCCCTGCAGCCGGAGATCGAGCGCATCTCGGAAACCATGCGCGAGCGCCTGCGCAGAGAGCGGATCGATGACCTGCGGGCCCAGTCGGCGGCTCGCCGGCAGGCGGCATCCGATACCGGCCTGGCGGATGCCCTCGGCGGTGAAGGTCCGCGCTTCAAAGTCGCCGGGGCGGACGGAAACCTTGCCAGCTTCCGCTCCGACAATCCCGGCGGTGCGTGGCTCAGGGACACGGTCCGCCGGGCGGAATCCTACATGGCCGATCCGCAAGCCGGCCCGGTCACGCGGAAAGGGCTCATCGGCCAGTACACGGCCTGGATGGGGCCTATGTCCCTGCCGGTCGCGTTCCTGCGCAGCCTTCCCGGCGCCTCGGACGAGATCCGGGAGCCCGGGGCGCCCAGTTTCGACACACTGCTCGCCAAGGTCGCCACAGACGGCTGGAAGCCGGACGCCCCTGTACATCTGGCGGTCAACCACAAGGGCGAGGCATATTTGTGGGAAGGCAATACCCGCGTCGGTGTCGCCGCGCACCTCGGCGTGCCCTCCATCGAAGCCGCGGTCACCTGGTTCAACGGCGGCGAGCTCGCCGACGGCCCCGCGTCGCCGGAGCGCCTGGCGGTCCTTGCGGAGGCCGGGAGCGCCTTGACGCCGGCGGCGTTCAAGGCGGCCGATTACACTGTCGACGCCTACCACGGGACGGCATCCGATTTCGAACGCTTCGAACGTACCCGCGACATCGGCTACCATGTCGCCCTCACCCCCAACCAGGCAGACTTCCATGCGACCAAAACCGCGCTGGAGGACGGCTCCGGCGCCTTTGTCATGCCGCTCAAGGTGCAGGCTGCCCGTCCCTTGCACATGGAGGATCTGGGCAGTTGGTATCCAGTCAAGGTAGCTGAGGAACTCGAGCGCCTGGGCGTGGCGCCGCGTGGGTTTGCCGACACGGTGTGGCGGGAGGGCGGCAGTCCGTTTGACGAGAGTTATGCCGAGCCCGATGCCTTCGGGCACATGGCAGGCCTGGTTGTCAGCCAGATGAAGGCCCAGGGCTACGACTCCATCGCCTACGACAACAGGGCGGATGGAGAAGACTGTCGCGGGCCGGCCCTCATCCTGTTCGAGCCGTCGCAGTTGAAATGCCGGTTCGCTACGGAATTCGATTCCAACGATCCCCGCATTTCCTATGCTGCCGTGGGCTCGATCTTCACCCATGCCGGCGGCGGTCTCCGGTGGGGAGATTGGCGGCCGTTCCGTGCCGAGCCGGGCGAGATCGTCGCTTTCCTCCACGGCCTCGACGACGAAGAGGGGATGGAGCGCCAGTTCTACCATGACGAGGCCGGCGAACTTATCCAGGACCCTGAAGGGAACCCCGCCGAGCGGATCTGGGACGACTACCCCCGCCTCAGGACGGCGACCCGCAACCGCCTGCTGCTCGCGAGCGAGCAGCAGTGCGTGCCCGAGGAAATGGGCCTGAACGAACTGGTCCGGAAGGTGGCCCCAGAGCTCGGGAATCTGCCCCTGGCGATGATCGCCGCCGACCACCAGGAAGCTTTCGACGCCGTCTGCAAGGCCTATCTCGACAAGCTTTTCGCAGCGGTCCGGCGCGACAGGGAGGAACTGCCCGATGGCGACATCTACTACCTGGAGGAGGACGATCCGGCCATCTGGGAGGAGTGGACCGACTTCCACACGGCGCTCGCCTGGGAGCTGAGCTATCGGACAGCGGAGGAGTTCTTCGCCGACTGCCTGGTCAGGGACAGCATCCGGGAGCCGGGCCGGAGCGGCTACCGCGTGCTGCATTCGCGCTCCAACAATCGCGTCCATCTGTGGCAGGTCGGCGATGACGGCCGGTTTCTCTCCTGGTCCGACCCGCACGGCAACCGCTTCATCGACGAGCAGGCCTTCGTTGGCGATTTTTCATGGGCCCAGGGAGAGCCGGCCGAGTGGGCCGACAGGGCCATGCGCGAAGCGGATGCCCATGCCGGGGGTGAATCCCTCGAACAGGAGCGGTTCAACGCTCCCGTCCGGCCCGGCGAAACAGCGGGGCGCTGGAACCTCCGGAAGCGGATGACCATCGTTGTCGGCGAGGGTCGCCGGCATGTTTCCGGGTTTTCCCGCGACGGCCTGGCCGTCGTCCCGCTGGTGCGCTCCCAGGACCACGGTTTCCGGAGAATCGGTCCTGCCGTGCACCAGGTCATCCATGTGGCGACCGGCCTTGGCCTCGGCGAGCCTTTTCCTTCCCGCGAGCAGGCCATGCAACTGGCGGAGGCCCTGGTCGACCTGGCACCCTGGAAGGACATCGACTACACCAACCTGGACCGCCACCGCGACGTGATCCGCACGCAGGTAGCCGAAGCCGAGCGGCAGATCCGTGCGTCCATCCGAGCCGGCGCGGCCGCCGACCTGAGGGCCGAGGCGGCCCGGCGCCGCTCCCAACCGGTCACCGTCGACGATGCATTCGGCGGTGGTCCCGCTTTCTCCGCCAGACCGATCGAATGGCAGAGCCGGGACAAGACGCCGTTTTCCGTGGGCATGCCGGAAGGCAGTGCGGCAGGGCACGGGAAAGGGACGGATGGACGGTTCGAGGACCTGGTGCGGCTTGCATGGGACGGTTGCGGACCGGCAGCGCTCGCCGCCGCTGCCGCGGCCCGCGGCCTGCCGGCGGACGCCTGCCGGCGCATTGCGGCCCCCATCGTGTTGGCCCGCCCCGGATGGACCCCGCCGGGATGGCTGTTCCGCTCCGTCCTGGCGCAAAGGATGGCCCGGGAGGAGGCCGCCCTCGACGAGGCGTGGCTCGCCGAAACGGTGCCGGCCGCGGAGATCGCGCTCTTCGTGGCTTCAGAGGCCGTCCAGCCGGGAACGATGGTGGTCGCGGCACCCGGGGCCTGGGGACGCCTGGCCGCCCTCTCCCTGGCACAAAGCCTTGCCGGTTCCGGCGTGGAAATCGCGGGCATGTCGCCACAGGCGCTGGCGGATATGACCGTGGGCGAGATCCAGACGGTCCTCGGCGCCGGCTCCGTCACCGAACCCCAGCAGGCCGCGCGCGAACGGCGGGCCATCGAATTGCACATCCTGGCTGCCCAGCACGCCGGACGGACGTTCGCGCGCCATCCGGAGCTGGCCCGCTGCGCTGCCTGGGACCGAGAAAAGCCTGCACAGGCAGTGCTCTTTTCGGTGACGGAGGCGGATGGAGGCTTGCGTCTCGGATGCGAGCCGGTCTTTCCCGGCGACGCCAGGTTCGACGACAAGGGGGAGGGGCCAGCTTTCGATCCGGCGACCGGCATCGCCGCCCTGCGTGCGGTCACCCGCGGGGGAGCCGACCTTTCGGATCTCTATGCCGCCCTCGAGGAACGGGCGCACATGGATATGACCGATTTCGAATCGGCCAAGGAACGCGTTCTCGACCGCAAGAAGCAGGAGCTCGCGGCCGCTTTCCCCCTGCCGGACCGCCTGGTCGAGGACTACCTTGACGATTGGGGCATCCTCGACGAGGAAAGGTGCGAGGTCCGTACCAGGCATCTCCGCCTCCACGGCGTCGATTTTACCGCCAACGGCCTGCCCTGGGACAATCCCCTCAATGGCGGTTTCGATGAGGCTGCGTTCGATCTGGAATGGCGGGAGTCCATCGAGGTCGAGGCCCGCGACCGCGCCTGGTTGCGGACGCGCGACGAGCTCGTGGAGCAGGGGGTCTACGACGAGAGGGCCGTCGAGAATGAGGCGCGCTCCGGCGATCTCTTCGAGGAGATCGTCGAGGAATGGGACGAGCGCACCAT
Organism: uncultured Rhodospirillaceae bacterium; assembly: GCA_937887565.1. Lineage (GTDB taxonomy): Bacteria > Pseudomonadota > Alphaproteobacteria > Rhodospirillales > Magnetospirillaceae > CALABS01. The sequence goes on from CALABS010000008.1 coordinate 126,229, forward strand.
GGCGGAGATCGACAAGGATCTCGAAGGCGCCGAATACCTGTTCGACCAGGACGGGAATTTCCTGCTCCTTGCCCGCCATGGTCGCACCGGCTTCGAGATCTGGCGCGCGGATTACGGCGGCCAGATGGAAGATGTGGGGTATGCGTTCGGGGAAACGCCCGAGGAGGCCTATGCCCAGGCCGTCCGGGTCGCCACGGCTCTCTCGCTGTCCGGAGCCGGCTTTCTTTCCAGCGAGCTTGAAAAACCGGTCAACGAGCTCGGCGATCCGGACCGCTGGGAACCCGAAACCATCACGGTCTACGGCGGCGGCGGCCGCTACAACAAGGGCTTCGTGCGCGGGGCATTCGGCGTTGCACCGGCACGGAAGGAGGTTTTCAACCCGTTCCGGCGCCGCACGGTCGAGGGATTGCGGGCCTGGCGGGTCATCCATCTGCCGACGGGGATCGCTCTTCACCCCCTGCAGCCGTCGATGCAGGCCGCCATGCAGGTGGCCGAACGCCTCGAGGGACTTGCCGATTGGAAGTCGCTCACCCTTGGCGCAATCGCTGCCGGCAGCGACGGGCATTCGGTTCGGGACCGTCTGCAGGCGATGGTGCGGGCCGCCGTGAAGTCGGAACGTGACACCCGTGCCGGGGAGATCCGCGCCCAGGCCGAAGCCAGACGAACGGGACAAGGTGTCGTGTCCGCCGATGCCTTCCAGGGCGCCTGGTTCGCCGTGGGCAATCCGCAGCCGGGTAACGGCGCGGTGCCTGGCCCGAACCGCTTCAGCCTCGGCACCAAGGACATTCTCCGCGAGCTGGACCGGTGCGACACGGGCCTCGCGCGCCGCACCAGGTTCGAGGACTTCACCACGCTTGCTTCCTGCTCCCTGCAGAACCAGCTGCACCAGCCCGGGTCGCCCGAGTGGCTGAAGCACGAGCACGAATACATGGGCGTCATGCGGCGCTATCTCGATCGCAACCGGCGCGACGACGAGGCGACCTACGCCGGTCTGGTCGGCCGGGTAATGCTGGAGATGCAGTCCGGCCATCGGGATGTGCTGGGCCCCGCCTGGGAGCAACTGGTCAAGCCACGCGACCGTCTCATCAATCCGCCCGAAATGGCCAGGCTCTTGGCGGCCACTTCGCTTACCGAGGATTCCGTCCGCCAAGCGATCGAGGAACGCGGCTACGTGTCCATGTACGATGCATGGGCAGGCGCCGGCAACAATACCCTGGCGGCCGCGGCGCATCTTTCCTCCATGGGGTTCGACCCCAGGCGTCATTTGCACGCCGTTCTGGTCGAACCGGATCCGGTCGCCGCCCGGGTTGGCATGATCCAGGCGTCCGCCGGCATCATCCCGGCGACGGTTCTGCACGGCGATCCGCTGACCGGTGAAGTGTGGCGTCGCTGGACAACGCCGGCTTCCGTGGGCTTTGCGTTGGCACATGGCCTGGTGAAGGACGGACGGCCCGAAACGCCGGTTCCCGATGCCGACGAAATCGCTCGCCGTACCCACAACCAGCGCCATGGCCAGCAATCGATGTTCGATGTGGCGGAACCACCGCGTTTCAGCCTCGGCATCCCACATGCCCTGGTTTTTTCCGCCCGCGGTCCGGACCCCGACTGGAACGCTCCGGTTCCCCGGTTCGATCGCCGGACAGCCCTGGCGCTGCCGCCCGATCCCGCGGACGTGAAGGAACGCGCGTCCCGGCTTTTCGGCGATGCCCGTCGGGACGTGCGGATCCAGATGCTCGACCTCTACGGCCCGGCCTTCATCTTCCGGCCGGAGGACTTCGCGAGGCTGAAAGAGGAATGCCGTGCCGAGGCCGAGGCCCAGGTGCGGCGCGAGGCCGAAACCGACGGCGGAGAGGTGCCGCGGCTCCTGGACCCTGCTGTCGAGGCCGAGATCGACGGCAGGGCGGAGCGCCTCGCCTATGACCGGTCGCCTTGCCCCGTCGGCGAGATCGATGAACGCGCCTTCGACGGTGCCTACGCCGGCCTGGTGGAAGACATCGCCTGGCGGCAGGCGGTCGAGCTGGCCGAAGCGGATGCCCGCCGTGACGCACCGCGGCTTTGCGAGGACGAGGCCGGAATAGGCTATTCGATCCGGGTGGACGGGGATGAAGCGGAGGTCTTCGTGCCGGATGGGCGGTCGCTGGGCGCCTTGCCGTCCTTCATCCACGCCGTCGGCCTGGCTGAAGCCCATGCGCGCGGCGATGATATCGCCCTGCTGCGCGATCCGGCCCAGCCCCTCAACCATGCCGGCCCGCCCGATCGCTGGCACCTGCGGCCGGCCATCCGCATAACCGTTTCCGGATCGGAGGCGGAACCCGCTTTCGCGGTGATCCGGGATGCGCTCGCGCGAGGTCCGTTCGCCGTCAGCCGCAATTCCTACGATCGCCAAGCCATCGACGAACAGCCAGGCTGGCAGATCACGCATCTGGCGAGCGGAATGCGGATCGTGCCGATCCTGGCGACCAGGGAACAGGCGATGAGCCTGGCCGAACGTCTCGCCGAGACGTTTCCCGCTGTCGCGGGGCTGGGAGACTGGCATTCGCTCACTCGGTCCATGATCGCCACGGATCCCGCGGTCGTCGCCGCGATTCGCGAGTTGCGGCGAAAGACCGATGCGCTGCTTGCCCATGTCCGCAGCGAGGCCGTGGCCGGCGCGCAGGCGGAGAGCCTGGCGCGCCGCGAGACCGCCGCTCCGTCCGCAGCCGGCGACGGCTTCGAGGTCCCGGCCTGGAGCGTAGGGGGCCCAGGCGAGGGACTGACGTCCGCGGCCGAACCTCCCGTATTCGACACTTTCGGTGCTTGGGTTCCAGATCATCGCGAGCGTGCTGCCTTGCGGCGCATATGGTTCACCGAGGACCAGTTCGTCGAACAGGCGGCACGGGACATGTTCCATGCCTGGTGTCGTGAGCAGGGTATCGAGGATCTGCATCCGTACGACGAACAGGAACTGCAGGGACAGTTCTGGGAGATGGCGGCGAACCGGGAGCTCGATGAGTGGCTCGCAAACGCCCAGTCGGTCCGGTCACAAGACGGGAAGTACCTGCTCGCGGACCTGCCCAACGTCGATCATCTGCGGGTGTTCGACCTCGACGACGACGGGCTTCCCGAGCAGGAAATCGGGCGGGCCGACACGCGCGAAACGGCCGCCCAGTTGGCCAGGCTGCATGCCCTCACCGGGATGGTCACCTACACCGCGGAGGATCTGCCTCCCGATCGCCTCAATCTCCCAGGCGGGCAGGACTGGCGCCGGACCGACGTTTGCGTGTTCACCGAGACCGGTGGCGTGAATACCGCTCGCGGGTTCAAGCGCGGCTCCCTCGGAGTCGTGCCGGCGGCGTCCACCACGCCGCGGTCCATGGAATGGCGCAGCCGCCGGCCTGGTTGGCTCGTGGTTCACCTGGCCACCGGCCTCGCCGTCGGCAAGCCGCATGCCCAGCGCGACACCGCCATCGCCGTCGCCGGACATCTCATGGAGTCCGAACCGGAGTTGGCCGCGCTCACCCTGGACAACCTGCCGGAAAGGAAGCCGGTACTATGGCCGCGGTTGGCCGTCCTCGAAAATGCGGCGCGCCTTGCGGGCCGTGCGGATGCCGCCGCCAGGGCCCGGAGCGAAAGCGACGCCCGGCGTGCCGCCATGGTCCCGTCCGAGGTCGAGGATGCGTTCGGCGCGTCCGCGGTGTTCAAGGCGGCGGAGGCTGTCATTGGCCAGGCGGATATCGATGCGCTCGCCCTCCATATCCGCGATCGCGTCCAGGCCGGCGGCGCCTGGCCTTCCATCGTCCATCTGCGGAAGGAAGCCGAGCATGTCCTCGGCCAGCCCATCCGCCCCGGGTCGCTGGCCGCGAAGGCCGTGGAGGAAGCCACGGAAGCCGGAGCGGTGATGGCAGCCGCGGCATTGGCAGCCGAAGGACGGCCGGCCGAAACCGTGTTCGCGGAACTTCGGGGCATCGCGGCACGTCTTCCCAACCTGTCCACCCGGACATCGAGCAGCGTCCGCAACCAGGCTTACTCGACGCCGCTGCCGATCTCCTATGTGGCCGCCCGGCTTGCCGGCGTCCGGGCGGGAAAGACCGTTGCGGATCCGACCGCCGGCCACGGTGCGTTGCTGCTGGGCGCGGAAACCGGGCAGGCATTCGTCAACGAGATCGATCCTGCCCGCGCGGACCGGCTGGAGGCCATGGGGTTCACCGTGACCCGGGAGGATGCGGCCGACTGGCGGCCGCGGGATCCCGTCGATCGCATCGTGGCCAATCCGCCCTTCGGAAGCCTGCGGGCCGTTTCGGACCTGGGAGGGCCGGCGTGGAAACTTACCGGCGGGCGGGTCTATCTGACCCCGGATGGCATCGCCACCCGGGTGGAGCCCGGGACCGTGGCACCCTTCACCACGTCCGCCGACCAGGCGATCGCCTGGAACACGCTCTCCCGCTTGAAACCGGATGGGCGCGCGGTACTCATCCTGGAAGCCCCGCTTTCAGAGACCGCCGATGCGCGCCGGCAGGCGTATGAAACCCGCGAAATGCGGGGATTCATGCATGAGCTCTACAACAGGTTCAACGTCGTGGACCATGTGACGCTCGCTGGTGACCTCTATTCGACCCAGGGGGCGTCCTGGCCGGTCGACATGATCATCATCGACGGCCGCGGCAGGTCAGCGAGGCCTCTGCCCGCAGCACTTCTCCCGGAGCGCATCACCACGCTCGATCACCTCGCCGCCTATGCCGGGCGGCACGCCTGGGGTGAACTTCTGGACGCGAAAGCCTGGAGGTTCGCCGAGATGCAGGCACAAGCCGATGCGAGGACGGCCATGGACCGCGTTACCGACCAGTACGATGTCATTGACGAGGAGTTCCCGGATGACGACACCGTTCAAGGGGTGGTTGAGACACCTGCCGTTCGAGCCGGCAACGGCCTGGATGCCGGCGGACCTTCCGGCGACGCTGGCGGTCGTCCTGCCCACATCCTTTCGGATGCCCATGACGGCGGACGCCTATCTGCGGGCGCTGGCCGAGAAGACCAAGGCTCTGCTGGCGTCCGTGCCGGACCCGCGGCCGATGATCAGTATGCTGGAAGCGGCCGTTCCGACCGATTCCATCGCCTGGACGGATCCGGCGCTGGCCGATCCGGTCATGACGCTGATCTGCGGGAACACCCTCCTGAGGGATCGGATCGTGGACCGACTGGCGATGGGGGGGGCGGTGATGCCGCTGCGGGAAGTCGCTCCCGAGGAGACGCTGGCGGACCTGCTGGCCGGGCTCAGGACACTGTCCTGAACCCGGAGCACGGGAAAGGGGGAGGGGAGGATGTGACCCTCAACCTGGCCCGCCAGATTCCTTACGAGCCTTTGTCGAAAGGGCCGCGTCTGGAATGCCTGGTGCCCCAGAACCTGGCCGTGCCGACGCGGATCGCACTCCAGGACCTGGACCGTCGCCTGAAAGCCGACGGGTTCGAGGATGTCGACCATTTTCTGGTGGACCGGCTCGGCTACGGTTCCCGCCAAGAGCTCTGGCAGGCGCTTGCGGCCGAACAGTGCGATTTCGTCGCCCTGGCCATCGACCAGTTCGAGAGAGGGGGATCGTTCATCAATGGCTCCATGACGGGAATGGGCAAGGGGCGCCACAACGCCGCCCTGATCCGTTACGCCGATCGACGCGGAATCCTGCCGATCTTTTTCACCGAACGTCCCGATCTCTATGCGGCCCTGGCACGCGATCTTGCGGACATCGGTTCCGGCCATCTCAAGCTGCTGGCCACCGATGCCGGGCTGACCGGTGCCAAGGCGATCGACCTGCCCGACGGCACCAGATTGACGACCCGCCCGAAGGAGGCCCACGACCGCGTTCTCGACGAGATCGTCCGGACCGGGGAACTGGGTCCCCATGGCGATGTCCTGGTTTCGTCCTATTCGCAGATGCAGACCGTGAAGGGCAATGAAACGTCGCGACGCCGGCTCATGGCGAGCGTGGCGCCCGGTGCCCTTCTTCTTCGCGACGAAACGCAGAACGCCGCTGGCGACGGCCTGGAAACCAAACCGGGCCTGCCGCCCAATCGTGCGGAGTTCCTGCGCAACATCATGTGGCAGGCGGAAGCCGTCGGTGATTCCTCGGCCACGTGGGCGAAACGTCCCGATATCCTCGACCTCTATGCCCGGACCGACCTTCGCATGGCGGCTCCGATCGCCGAGATCGGCGGTGTCGCCGCACGCGGCGGCGTGCCCATGCTTCAGGCCCTGTCCGGCATGCTGGCCCAGGCGGGCCAGTACGGACGCTTGGAACGAGACCTGTCGGGCGTCGAATATGTTTTCGAAGTGGTCGATACCGACCATCGGATGGTCGACCGGTTCGCGGCGGCGCTGCGCGCCATCTATCGGTTCAGCGAGTTCAAGGAAGGCCTTCTTGCCGGCAAGGTGGGAAACCGCTTGCGGCAGACGGCCCAGAAGGCGCTGCCGGACGGCGCTACCGGAAAGGTGGGCCTCGATTCGCTCAATTTCTCTTCGCTGGTCCATAACCTCACGGCCCAGGGCCTGCTGGCCATCAAGGCCGAGCCGGCTGCGGCGGAGGCGATCGCGCTCCTGAAGCGTGGTGAAACGAACAGAAAGCTCATCGATGCCGTTCATGCGGCCGAGGGTGACCGCCATCCCCCCTCTGGCTGGGCGGACCTGCTTTCGGATGCCGCCGGCGATGACGGTGTCCTGCAGGCAGCCGTGGCCGAGATCCGGCACCTTGCCGAATCGCCCGCTGCCGCGAAGGCCTGGCTGGAAAAGGACGGTACGATCGGTAAGGACCGTTTGGCCGCCTTTCTCGGTCCTCGCAAGCCGGTGTTCGGTCTGCACAACACCATGGGGTCGTTCATCGAGCAATTCGCCTCCGACACCGACGGCAAGCCCGGCGAGGTGTTGGGAGCCGACTTCGGCGATCTTCTCATCCGCTATCTCGACCGTACCCGGGACGTGCTGATCGGTGATCCATTCGGCGCCAAGGAGCGCATCCGGCTGACTGACGGAGACCTCGGCGCCGACGGCATGGCGCTGTACCGTGAGGCGCGCAAGCTGATCGGTGAAACCGACTGGACGAACATGCACGTTTCGCCGATCGACCACGTGAAGTGGCGTTTGGAGAGCGCCGGCTTCGATGTGGGAGAGATCACCGGCCGCCATCACGTTCTCGACTATTCGCAGGGCGAACCCGTCTATCGCGTCCGGCCGCCGGCGGAGGTCTCCAAGGCCCAGGCCGTGCGCACCAAGGACGCATTCAACGCCGGCCGGCTCGACGCCGTCATCATCAATCAGTCCGGCGCGTCCGGCATCGACCTTCACGCGGCACGGAAATTCTCCGATCGCACGCCCAGGGCCATGCTCCTCCTGCAGGCGCATCCCAACGTCGACACCCATGTCCAGATGCTCGGACGCATCGACCGGACGGACCAGGAATTCCGCGGTTCCTACCGGCACCTGGTCGCCGATGTCCCCGCCGAACTGCGGCCGGCGGCCGCCCTGGCGAAGAAGCTGGCGACGCTCAATGCGACCACCATGGCCACGCGCGATGGCGTTTTCGGTTCGGGGGGCCTCGACATCCTCAACCCGATCGGCGATCGCGCCATTGCACGGTTGATGGAGATCGATTCCGCCATGCATTGGAAGATGGGCTTTCCTCTCAAGCTCACCTCCAAGGGCGATGGCCTCGAAGTTCCGGATGCCGCCCGCAAGGTCACGGGGCGCATGGCCCTCCTGGCGGTTCGGGAGCAGGAACGTCTTGCCCGCATGATCGAGGAGGAATATGCCTCCGAGCTGCGCCGGGCCGAAGCCATGGGCGAGAGCCTCGAGGCCAAGACCCTGGATCTGCGGGCGCGGCCCGTGGAGCGTGTCGAACTGGGCGGCACTGCGGGTGCCGACAAGGTATCGTCGCCCTTCGCCGGACCCTACTGGGTCTATCGTATGGATGTCCGCCGGCTGCAGCGCCCGTACCGCTGGGTATTCGTGGAACAGCGCCTGCGCGACGAACTCGCCATGGCGAAGGACACCCCGTCGGGCGAGTATCATCGCGAGGCGGCTCGGTGGACCGCGGCTCGTCGCAAGGAACTCTCCGCCCGCTTTTCCTCCTTCCTGGCCCGCCGTTTGGAGGGCAAGGACGACAAGCGCAAGGTCGGTATCCAGAAGAGGTTGGCCGCCCAGTTCAAGGAAGTGGACGATACGTTGGCCAACCTGCCGCCCGGAACCCGGGTGAGGGTGGAACTGCCGCAACAGCCGGGCGACGACGCCCGTTCCGTCGTCTACGGTGTAGTTGCCGCGGTCAAGCCCGGCGGCCGGACCGCCAATCCGGCAGCTCCCGGCGATTGGCGCCTGCACCTGATCGTTGCCGACGCCATGCGCGAAATCGACGTTCCCTTCAGCCAGATCGCCGGCGTCGGCAAGCCCAAGGGACAGGAATTCGTCATCACCCGCGCCGAGAAGGCCGTTGTCACCGAGAACGGCAAGGCCGTCACGAAACCCATTCCCCAGCTCTTCGATGAAGGTGCAAGGCAGGCCCGCGAGGAGCGTCTCGTCGTGACTGGCAACCTCCTGGCCGGCTACGCCCGTTATCCCCGGGGCCAGGTGATGTTCTTCACCGACGAACAGGGTGCGGTCCGCCCCGGAATCCTGCTGCCGAAGGATGCGGACATGGCGGCGGTTCTCGCCGCCCAGCCAGTGGCCTTTTCCGATCCCGACCATGTCCTCGACTATCTCGAGGACGGAATTGATGCGCGAAAGCGTCGGGAGATCCTCAGTTCGGACGGTGCGATCGCAATCCGTGCCGCCAATCCGGGCGAAGAAGCGGTTGTCGATGGCCGGCTGGGCGCCATCCGGATCGACGTGGCTGCCGCCCGCTCCGTCGGAGGACGGTATTTCCTGGACCAGGCGGTCGTGAAGGCCGCTGGAGCCGACTTCGTCTCCGTCGGAGGGGAAATGCGGGTGACCGTGCCGGCCGAACAGTTCGGCGCGGTGTTCGAAGCGCTGAAGGCAGCCGGTGCAACCTTCGTCACGCGGCATGATCTTGAGGACGCCCGCGCGATCACCGGCATGGAACTTCCCCGGCCTGAAACGACGAAGGAGCTGACGGGGGCCGTTGTCGGGGCGGCGCTTCCACCATCCCTATCGACGCCTGCCCCGGAATCGGAGCGCGCCGCCCAAGCCCGACCCGCATCTTCCGCCGGGAAGGAGGCGGCGGTGCCGGCCGGCGCGGCGGATGACAATCGCCGCCTTCTCGTCATCGCCTGCACCCAATCCAAGGCGCCCGACTCCGGGGAAATCCCGGCCGTGGACCGCTATACGGGCTATGGGTTCGACGTCCTCAAGGCCCAGCTGGCGTCGCTTCCTGCCGATGCCCGCCCAGACGTGGTCATCCTTTCCGCCAGGCACGGGTTCATTCCTGGTGATCGCCCGATCGCCGCCTACGATGAAATGCTCACGCCCGACGCGGCGAACAGACTGAAACGTGATGCCGCAACGGCTGCCGCGGTGGAGGACCTTCTCGGGCGCGGCTCCTACAAGGACGTCATGCTGTTCGGGTCCGAGTTGTATCGGGACGTCATGCGGTCCTTCACCCACCATTTCCCCGCCGGGGCGGCCGTGACGGAAGTTTCCGGCGGCGTGCTTGCCCAGAAGGCCCAACTTAAGCAATGGCTGCTGAACGGCAGACAGGCCATTGGCCGCGAAGCCGTGGCGGACAGGAACGCGCCGGTTCGAGACCGTGAATCTCTTCCGGCATTCGTCCGGCCGCCCTTTGTCAGGCCAGGGGCGCCTCGTTACGGTTTCGCCGCCGAGTTTTCGGTCGGACCGCAGGACATGCGGGAAACCGTTTCCGCGGTCCTGGACGCCCTTGATGGCGCCCGCGCCCTTTGGCCCGACGTGGAACGGGACGATGCCCTCGCTGCCCAGTTGCGTGCCGCGGCTGCATTGGCCGCTGTCGGCGACAGGGAAGGAGCGGTCAGCGCCATTGGGCCGATTGCGGAGAAGATCCGGGTCGTGGCCGAAGCGGCGGATGCGTGGTGGGCCATCGAGGGGCGGGACGGGTCCGAAGCCCCTGGCAAACGCCTGCTTGCCGTCCTCGACGGCTTGCAAGGAAAGTTCGCATTCGGCCGCGATGTGACGCTGGTCACTGACGGCTTTTCGGAACCCAAGTTGTTGAGTGGTCCTTCGGTTCCTGGCCCCACTCGGGACGGGCGGGAAGTCCATCGTGTCCTGGACGTCCCTGAAACCGTGACCGACAGGGCGTTGGTCGAACGGTTCGATTCTTCGCTCGATCCGGGCCGGTTCGTGCACGCCTATTCCCGTGTCCTGGGCCGTGGGCCGGCGCGGCAGTTCAGCGTGGGCGATCTTCCCACCCCCTCGCCGCGGATGATGGCCGAATCCGCTCAGGCAGCCCGGCAGTTGATCGGCGAGGTCATGGACCGTCACGGCGGGCTTCCCATGGAAACGGCCTTTGCCTTCGGTATGTCGAGCCTGGGACTGCTCGATGGCGTTTCCGGCATGTACCGGGTGCTCGACGAGATTGCTGACGGAAGGTTCAACGACCCGGCCGCAGTCCAGCGCCTGGCGGAACGCGGCCATGGGGATTTTCTGCGCTCGACCGGCGGAATGTTCCCGACCGGGGATGCGGTCGAACGGGGTATCGAGGCGTGCGTCGAACTGGCGGACGAAGAAGCCCGCGATGGGCTGAGGGAGATCCTCGCGCCGATCGCGCGGGCCTGTTGGGCCGCCGAGGACATGCACGCCGCGCTGGGTATCGTCGGCGCCGGCATGGCCGACGGGATGGATGGCCGCTTCCAGGCTGTAGATATCGCCCGCGAGGTCCTTCAGTTGGCCGGTGACCCGACCATGACGGCCGCCATGCGGGAAACGGACCACATCCTGGCGCATTTTGGCCGAATGGAGCGGCGTGCGCGCTGGCTGGGCGATGCCGAACATCTCGCGGACATCATGCGTCAGCGTGCTGAGTTGCCACAGCTTCGGCGTTTGGTGGCGGATCTCGCAGCCGGTGAGGAAACCCTTTACAGCGCCGGGCGTTCGCATCATCCCAGCTACTCCGACTGGTCCGTCAAGGCCGATGCGGGCGCCGCCGAACTCGAAGCGATGGGATGGATCCGCGCGGACGTGCCCATCACCACGGCGGAGGGTCTCGCGAGTTTCCCCGGTTTCGTGAATGAGGCCGTCGCTCCGGGGTTGGCCGTCATTCCGGCGCCGGCGGTAACCGCCACGCTGTCGGACATCGACCCCGATGAAGCGCGCTGGAGAGTGCTGCACGTGGCCAGCGGCATCCCGCTCGGGGCCTACCACCGCACAAAGGCGGGCCTGGTCGTGGCCCCCTATCCGCATATGTACACCGCCGCCGCTGCCGCCCGTGCCGCCCAGAACATGGCCGGCGCCGCCGACTGGCCGACACTTGTCCCGGACGAGCTTCCCCAGGCCGAACGCGCGCGGATCACGCAGGAAGTGGGGAGTGCGTTCGAAAAGGAACGCGTTGCCGATATCGACGACTGGATCGGCCGCGGAATCCTGAGTTTCGATGCCGCTGACGCGCGTTCGCGCGGATTCGATGTCGACAACACGTTCTGGATCGCGGTCGACGACGGCGAAAGGCCCGAGATCCTGATCGAGAACGGGATGATCCGCGCCTTTCCCAAGCGAGAGCACTGCGCCGATATCGATGGCCGTTCCCAGGCGCCCGTTCACCTGCGGGTGGATCGTCCGGCCTATTTCGGCCGCGGTGAAGTGGCGTCCGATGTCAAGGAGGCGCTCAAGCCCTTTTTCGACCAGAACGAAGAGGTGCTTCGGGACAATTTCCGGAAGGCGATTCACGCCGATGCGGCCAAGATCGGTGAGATCGGCGGTGAAAGTCCCGACACGGTCGCGGACCGCGCCGCCGCGACGTTCTCCTTCGACAGCTTCATCGAGGCAGTCGCGCTCGGGGACTGGCGGATGGCCGGCGCCGGCCGATACGATGGCAGCCTGCTCGATTTCATTCTGCTTCATCTCAAGGACGCAGGCTACGACTCGGCGGTGATGCCGAACCAGCTGGATGTCGGTGAGGAGCAGGTATTCGTCTTCCAGCCGTCCCGGGTGACGATGGCCTGGAACCAGGTCGAGGCATCCATTACCGCCGCCCGGGCGCGGGCGGACGAGGAGAGGGCGCGGGATGCCGCTTGGAGGGCCAAATACAACGAAACCGAACGTTCCAGGATGGCCGCCGCCCGTGACGAGGGTATCGCCACGTTCGACGTCGATCGTCTGGAAGAACGGGGTTTCAATACCGACAGCGCTTCGATCCGCTGGGTTGCCGTCGAGAACAAGGACTTTCCAGCAGTTGGAGAAAGCTTCACCGATGCGGGCGGAACGGTCTATCTGCGCCGCTCGGATGCCGAAAACCGGGGGGGCGCCGAAGCCGCGCCGGTTTACCTGCGCCATGGTTTCACGGCGAACCTTGCCGCCCCCGGGGACAAGGAACTTGCGGTCCTTGCCGATGCTCACCAGCAGCTTGCGCTCGACTCCCTCTATCCCTCGCTTCTGGACTTCCAGCAGGCCGTCCGTCACGGCCGTTGGCCCGGCGGTGATGTGCGGGACGCGGTGCTGGACATGTTCAGGACCGCGGGCTTTCATTCCGTCGAGTATTGCGACGTCGGGCTGACGCAGCTTCACGTTTTCGATGCTTCGGACGTGGCGGTCGCTTGGGATGCATTGTACCGCGCACGCCTTGAGCGACGGTTCACGGACGCTGTTTCGGGACCGGCCTTAGCGGCCGCGGCCCAGCGTGCGGCCCTTGCCGCACCGAGGCTTCTCCTGGGCGGTCCAGACGGTACGGCTCAGGAACCAGCCAGACCGCGCAGTTCCGTTGAACGCGCCGCTGAAGTCCGTGCCCTGGTGGGACCGGTTCCGATCATCGGATTCGTAGACGACTCGGGCGCCATGCGGCTGTTCGATGCCGATGCCCGCCGGGCGAAGCAGCTGTTGCCCGACCTCACCGTCGTCGAGATCGACGAGATGGCCGAGGTTCTCGTTCAGGCCCACGACCGTGTGCGGGTGGCCACAGCCCTCGGACGCCAATCGTGCGACGGTTTCGTCGCGGCCTCGGTCGATCCCGCCGCCGGCCATCTGGTCGTGGAAACCTTCCTCCGGGACGAGGTCAAACGGGAAATCGTCGACGACGAGAAGGCGGCGTCGCTGCTGGACAATCCCGAGGCGCGTCAACGGGAGCGGGCACGCGACCGCGCTTCAGCTTGGGGCCAGAAGGATTTGCCCGCACGCTATGCGGACGTCGAAATCTCGGCCAGGCGGCATGAGATACCTGCACTCAAGGACGGCGGCCGCTATGTCATCTACGGTGAACGGGCCGAACGGGCGCGAAGCGCCGGCGGAGTGCTGGCCGCCAACTTTTCGGGTGCCGGCCGCGCCGCTACGACCTGGATACCGGACACCAAGGACTCCCTGCTCGCGGCGGGCCAGGTACTGGCCGATGCCGGCATCGAATTGTGCCTGTCGACTTCCTACGATCGCCGGTCGCATCCCTGGGTCGTGTTCAAGATGCAACCCTCGACAATGGCACGGGAAGCGTCCCGCGAAGCGACCGTGGTCAGCGGCATCGGCAACACCGAAGTGGGTGTCCATGCGGCAGTGAAGCACTCCCACGGCCGTCACGGAGTTGCCCTGGTGCGGCATGCGGATGATGCGTCGTGGCGGAGCTACGGGGATGACGCCCGCCATATCGCCGCAGCGATCGGCGGCGACCCCGTCGACGTGCAGGATCCGGATGGCGCTGTCCACGCCATGGTGGAAATTCCCGCGGCACGGGAAAAGGAGCTGGTGGACCGTCTGGCGGCCGTGGGCATCGCCGCGGTCCTTGCGGTCTACGCCGGTTCCGGCGTTGGTGACGCGCAGGTGTCCATCCAGACGTTCCAGCCCGAACGCCGGAAGGAGGCCGAGCTGGTCAGCGAGGGAGCGGCTTCCCGTCCGGCAAGCGCACCGTCTCCCGTCCAACCGACCGAATCCGCATCACGGTCCGGCCAGGCGGAAGCGATGCCGTCCGCGGGTTCGCGGGAAGCAGCCGATGCGGATCCGGCTTTCCAGCATTGGCAGCGGGTCAAGGAAGCTCGCGGCACCAGACTGGTGATGGTGCGGGATGCCGGCCAGATCAAGTGTTTCGAGGCCGATGCGGAGACCGCTGCCGGTGCGAGCCCCCGGTGCGCTTCGCTTTTGCGCAGCCAGGCCATGCCGGGAGGGCGGGCCAGGGCTGTGCTGTTTTTCAGCTCCTACATGTCGGCAAGCGTCGTCGACGACCTGACGCGGGCCGGCCTGCGGGTAACGTTGGTGGAACCCGACGCGCAAGGGCAGCTGGTCACCCGCGACTACGATCCCCCTCAACCGGCCGAGGCGACGCCGGCGGCAACGGCACCGAGCGTGCCGGGAGGAACCCAACTTCGCCCCGATGCTTCGATCTCCCTGGCGGAACGGCTACGGCACGAAGCGGCGGCGAAGGCGGCCGCCCTGGCGCCGCCTACAACAGCCAATGCGTTGCGGATCCACCTGGACGAGGCCCTGGCCGACCTCAACGGAATGGGACCGGATGCCCGGGCCGACCAGCTGACGGCGGTATTGAGCGGGCGTGGCCTGCTCAATGCCAGCCTTCACAGGGAAGTGGCGCGGCACTCCCGCGACGTCTTCCCCCTGTCGGCCGGCTATGTGGTCTTCCGTGATCCCATAACCCAGCGCTGGCATTACGATCCCATGGAACAGTTCATTTCCCGCTGCGGGCCCGATGGCCGGCTGGCGGGAGCGTTTGCGCGTGCGGCGATCGACGTTCTTGCCGACTGGACCGGACGATACATCCGCGAGATCGATGCCTCTTTCGCCCACGACCTCGCGGAAGCCAAGGCAGAGATCATGGACTTCGCGGCGGAAATGAACCCGGACGTCGACGTCAGGTTCGTCGACCGGCTGTTCGCTGATGGCCGGTCCATGGTCGACAGCGGGGTGGGGACCGCCGACCGCAATCCGGTTCTCGGGATGTATTTCCGAAACTTCAATGTTCTTGCCGTTTCGACGGACCTGTCACGTGGCGACCCCGTGGAAACGGCCTATCACGAGCTCTATCATTCCTTGGCGCCCCTTCTCACCCCGAAAGAACTCGCCATCCTCGCCGAGCGCTTTCCCGCCCGTGGAACACGCACCGCGGAAGAGGCCGCTGCGGAGGCCTTTTCTGAATGGGCGCTGGACAAGGCGGAGACTCTCCAGGCGGTGCGGTCGCGCCACAGTCACTCCGCACGGCATGGCGACATCGATGCGGTCCGGGGGGATTCGCGGGATGCCAGCCATTCCGCCGACATCGACGGCCGGCGCCGCATCCAGTTGCCGGCCTGGAAGGAGACGGCGGTCGCCGACGCCTTCGACACGCTCGGCCGGTTCCTCGAAAAGGCGAACAATGTCCTCAGGGGCCGTGGCTTCCAGACCTGGGACGACATCTTCATCCGCGTCAGGACCGGAGATGTGGTCCGCCGAGCCAAGGTGTTCGATGTGGCCGCCACCATCGATCCCCGCGAGGCCGCCCGTCTCGCCAAGGGTGCGGGCCTCATGAGGCTTGCCGACTCCCTGACCCACTATACCCGGCGCATCGGCCGGAAGGCCCTGACGGGGGAGGCGGTCTACCGCCTGCTTCGGGCCCATCTTTCGGACGAAGCGATCCTGGATGGGCTCCGGCGTGGCGGATACCACGCACCCAGGGACCTGGGGGGCGCGACCACCCTCATCACCACCCGTGATGCGCTGGCGGCCGTCGATCTCGACCGGCAGCGGCAGGTGACGCCGATCGACGTGGGATCGTCGTTGGACCGTGCCGCGACGGCCACGGTACGGCCTACGGCTTCGCAGCCGGCATCAACCGCATATACGCGGCCGGCTCCTGTTGCCGTCTCGGCCAAGCCTGGGGGAATCGTAAGGCCGATGCAGCAGGCTGCGACGGTCAGTCGGTTCTCGATCGGGGCGGGTCCCGATGAGTCTCTCCTGCCGGGAGACGGTTGGGAAGCGGCGGCGTGCCTGGACGGTGCGATCGGTTTCCGCGTGCGGACCGCCGCCCAGATCCTGGCCGCCTCCCGGACCAGAAGTGCGATCCGCCGGGCAAAGCTTCTGGCCGAGGTTCGCGAGCTTACGGATATGGCCGTCCGACTGGAACACGCCTTCCTGCGGTGGGCCGAGACAGATCCCGTGCAGGCCGACCGGCTCAGGACCCGGTTCGCCCGCGTCACCGGAGCAAAATTTCTTGATCCGGCAATAGGTCTTCAGCATACTCTACCCATTATGGGAAGTGCCGGAACTATAATGGAGGCTGGCGTGTCGGACGCATCCATGCTTAAAGTTGACGGCGTCGGAGCAAGTTCCGGGGAACATTCCATGCCGAAAAAGCCGGGGGTCGAGATCCCCGCGAATGCCGTTGCCCTCTACGTCAGCCTTTCGGAACACGAACGCTTGCGTCGGGAGGGCAGGTGGCCGTCCGATCCGGAGATCAATCGCGAACGCCTAATGTACGACGTGTCCAGTTCACACTGGTACATCACGCCCGACCATCCCATGTTCGGCGAAATGGTGTCGTCCTACGGGACGCACGCCGCCCAGAAGAAGTGGGAGGCGGAGCTGGAAGAGCGCCGGCAGGCCGAAGCGCTGGTATTCCAGCAGACCCGGGACGGCACTCCCATTTATCTGGCAGGCAAGGACGTCGAAAAGCTTCGCAGGCATCCCGCGGTCAATTTCGATCGTCGGAGCGGGCTTTTCCGGGTTCGGCCCGGCCACAAGGACAGCGAGGGGCTCGTCGCCCAGTACTCCACGTCCGAGGCCATGCAGGCGTGGCAGACCGAGCGCGGGGAAAAGGCGCGCCTGAAGGCGGCCCAGGGCGCCGCGCGCTCCAATGAGATCACCGGCCTCGTCCGTCCTGTCGCCGTGGCGGGTGTCATGGGTGCCGGCTTGGCCGCAACGGCGGCCGCGGCGCGCAACGGCACGCTCAATGACATCGGCGCCAATCTGGCAGATGCGGTGGCGACGGCTGCCGAGCCCGCCATGCGGGCGGTTGCCGAGCTCGGTGCCCAGAAGGACGGGTTGCTGATGCAGGGCGAAGGCATTGCCCGGGAAGGGCTCGGTGCCATCAAGGAGGCCGCCGGCAGTGCGCTCGGCAATGCCACGTTGACGGCCGAAGGCGTGCGGGATCAGGTCGTCGGAGCCGCCCAGCAGGTTGCCGGCGACAGGTTTGCCCGGGAAGGGCTTGCCCGTCTTGACGGCGTGGATGTGAAAGCCGAGGGGCTGCGCTTGCAGGGTGAAGGAGCCCTTGATGCCGCGAATGCTTCCTTGATGCCGGGCGACGGCAATGTCACGGGGTTTTCCGACCTCAAGGACGAGGCCGGCAAGCTTGTCGCCGAAAAGGCGGCTGAAGCGAAGATCGCGGCCGGACAAGCCCTGGAGCAGGCGTCTCCCGGCGTGGAAGCGGGCATCGACAAGGTTCGTGACCTGACCGACCAGGTTGGGGCCATCGCAGGGCAGGCGGGCGACCGGATCGACGCCGTCCTCGACAGCGGCCGTTCCTTCGCGGAGTCGCTTGCGGGCGACCCCATTCACGGCGTCGCAGCGCCGTCCGTGAACCCGATCGGGGAGATCTCCCTCGACAGCGGCCGTTCGTTCGCGGACTCGCTTGCGGGCGATCCCATTCATGGAGCGGCTGTTCCGTCCATCAATCCGATCAACGAGGTTGGCAAGAAACTTTCCGAAATCAGTGATGCGATGATGGAGCCGGTCGCGTCGCAGGCCGCCCAAGCGGCAACCGCGGCCAAAGCCTCCGTCGGCGACGCCGCCGGGCAGGTGGTTTCGGAAGCTGCCAGGTCCATTGGTGGAGATGGCATCCTGCAGGCGGTCACCGCCAAGCTCAGCGCGGCCGGTGCCGCGCTGGGAGGAGCTGCCGATGCCGCGTTGACGGGTGGGCTGGTGTCCGCGACCATGGCGACCGCCATGTGGGCCGTGCGCCGGTCCATGCGGCTCGCCAACTTCGAGCGGGCAGCCAAGGAGGCGCCGTGGACGCTCACTCCGAAGGAATTCGGTCAGGTGGCCTCCCGTCTTTATGACGTCAGGCGCGATGGAAACAAGGTTACCTTGGTGGACAAGGTCAACGGCAAGGAAGTCTTCGCCTTCAGCGGCAACCAGAAGGTTTCGGCCCGCGAGGCGGTGACGGCTTATCACCTCGCCATTGTCGAGCAGGCCAAGGAGAAGGGACTGGCCATTCCGGAGCGCGTCCTGATGGGGCATGCGGCCGAGGCCGATCGCCGCCGTTCGTCCGCGCACGATCATCTGGGCGACCGGGGGAGGCGCGTCCTGGGCCTGGCGGGTCTCGGGACCAATGCGACAAAGACGCTCGGTACCGCGAAAGGTGTCGTGATGGACGCTGGCGAGCTCAGCCGCAAGGCCGCCCATGCGTTGCGTGCGGCGCCGATTGCCCGGTTGTCCGACAACAGCAAGGCGGCGGCGTACGAACTGGCGACGTCGTTAAAGGGCCTTCCCGGGCACCTGCTCGACCAGGTTGCCGCCAGAACCCGCAAAGCAATGGCAGCGGCCAAGCCGGCCGAAAGCCGGCCGCTGGCAACGGCCTACAAGGTCGTTTCCAACGAGATCTCCACCAGGATCGCGGGCCAGGACCGTGACCGGCAGACCGTCCGCCAGGGCGGACGGGAACGCTAGGGCAGGGGAAACGGCAGGAAGGGGGCCCGGTCTCCTTTCCGCGTTCCCGCTTTTCCAGGGGGCCAATCCATGGTCGCTAATCCCCTCGCCGCGACGGACCTGATCTCGGGCTATCATCGTTCCGAGTTAAGGCTGGCCGATACGTCGCACCGCTATGCCATCGAGCGCGAGAAGCTGTCCCAGCGGCTGATGAAGGCCGGACTGCGCGGCAACGATCTCGACGTCCTGTTCGAAGCGCATGAGCGCGAGTTCGATCCGGATTTCGGCGATGCCCAGAGCCGCCGGGCCGACAACTCGGCTGCCCGGCGGCTCTACGACTTCGCGCAGCGGGCCGGCGTGTCGGGCAGCGAGTGGCAGGCTTTCATCGCGACGCTCAAGGACGAACGCCTGGCCCAGGCGCAGTCGACTGCTTATGCCCGTGCTTTGTACGCGGCCGGCGGCAGTTCCCTCCTCGAGGACACGCGCCATGATGTGGATGCCCTGATCGGGTTGCGACAGGACGTCCTCACCCTTGCGCGGCGGATGAACCCCAACCTCGATGTTCGTACCGGCCTGGCTTTGACGGATGATCCCGATACCTCCGGCCGTGCGCGATTCGATCCCCTCCGCCGGTTGGTCGAGCTATCGTTCGACGCCAGCCGCTTCGACTTGACGGGCGCAAAGCGGGACGCCTACCTGTCACTCTGGTCATCTGTCGAACATCTTCTTTCCGACAAGGAAAAGGCCGTCCTCGACGAAGAAATCGGGCCCAACGCCGACCTGATGAAGCCGGGAGACCGTACCCGTGCGCGTGCGGAGGCCTTCGCTCGTTTCGTCGCGCCGGACCGCGACAAGCCCAAGGGCATGATGCAGGCTTTCAAGCCGGTTTTCACTTTCTTCGCCCGTATTTCCAATGCAGCCAAGGGGCGGGGGTTCCAGACCGCCGCCGATGTCTGGAAACGGGCGGCCGATGGAAAGCTGGCCGACCGGGACGGGGACGACGTCGTTCGCCCTCCGCGGGAAAGGGAGAACCCGGAAGCGTATGCCCGGATGAAGGGGGCGATGAAGGAGCTTTCCGACATCAAGCTGGGTGAAGCCATCCTGCGCCAGAAAAGGCAGCTCGATGCGGATCGCAAGCACCAGAAATCGCTTTTCACGAAGATCGTCCACTATTCGGCCCCAGCACGGGCCGCGAGCCGCGCCCTGAATTACTTCAGCGTCATCGATGGCGATGCGTTGAAAGCGGATTCGGCCAAGCTTCGCGAGCTGTCGCGAGGGCTGGGCATGCTCGAGGCCGAGCGTCGACGGCGGGCCCAGCAGCGCGTGAGCTCCATCGGGGCGAACGGCCCACCCGGACGGGGTTCTCCTGAGGGACCAAACCGGCAGGGACCCGGCGCCGACAACGTGCTTCCCTTCGAAGGCCGGCCCTTCCAGCCTCACGCCGCGATCTCCGCATCCCTCGTGGATCAGCTCTCCGGTGGCGACAAACGGCCGGCGCCGGATGCTACCGCCACGTTCGACGGCCGCAACGGCCAATACGGCATCAGTCCCGCGGGTCCGCAGGCGGAGGCCCTGGGAATGGCCTGGCGTGTCGGCCTGCAAGGCGGCCCCCAGTTGGGCATGGCACGGGACGTTCAGTCCGCGGCCATCCTCATCGACGCCTATGAACGGGTTGCCGGCCAGGGGCCGCCCTCCCGTCCAGCGATGATGATGGCCGCGGCCGCCAACCAGGCTGGGCAGGAAGGAAACGCGGACATCCGGGCCATTCGAGCTTCCGGGCTGCTTGATGAGCGCCTCGACGCTGCGATCACGCAGCGGGATGTCATGGCGTTCGCCTATCCGCTGAAAACCGGAGACGTCATTTTCCAAGGACCCGATGGCCGATGGAGGGCCTCGACCGCGGAGGAGTTCGGCAGGTTGGCGGCCCTTACCCAGGACCAGCATCTGATGGCGGCCGCGGACGTCATCAACTCGAACGTCGTGCCGATCGACACCCGCCGGGATCGGGACCGCCTTGGACAGGCCGCCCAACAGCCGGCGACGGCACCTGCATCCGTTCCCTTGTCGGTGCCGCCTTCGGAAGAAGGCCGGGCCAAGCAGGCCGGTGCGGAATGGAACATCGATGCCGGCCGGTTCGAAGCGTCGGGCACCGCCGTCGACAAAACCAAGAATTGGCAGGACCTCGGCGCCGCCACCCGCGTCGAGGCCGAGAGGCGGGAGACCGTCCATGCCGCGGAAACCGGACCGCTTCCGGAAGTCGCGCGGTCTTCGATCCAGCCGACGGCGACGACAGGAGCGACAGCTGACGTGCAGGAAGACGCACGCCTGGCCGCCCGCGTTCTCGTTGCCGGCCCGCTACGTGTGGATCCAGCCCGCCAGGCCGAGGCCGCAAAGGAAATCCGCAAGCTGCCGACGCCGGAACTTCGCAGGGTATACGATCAGACAACGGCAGCGCTGGAAGAGGTCAAAGCCAGGTTCACTGCTGGACAGCCCAAGGCCGGCGACAAGGTTGCCAAGCTCGAATTCACCATGGCCAGCAACGCCCTCGAAAAGGAACTGATGGCCCGTGGCGAGCATGTCACTCAGATCGGCGGCCCTGGCCCCGACAAGCCACGCGGTCGTGGCAAGGGACAGGAGCGGTAACATGCGAGCCACGGCCCGTGGCGGCGTAGCCGAAGGCAAGCGACGTGCCCGGCAGGGCACGGTTCCGCCAGGAACGGCCGTCAGGCCGCGACATGTCACTCAGATCGGCGGCCCTGGCCCCGACAAGCCACGCGGTCGTGGCAAGGGACAGGAGCGGTAACATGCGAGCCACGGCCCGTGGCGGCGTAGCCGAAGGCAAGCGACGTGCCCGGCAGGGCACGGTTCCGCCAGGAACGGCCGTCAGGCCGCGACATGTCACTCAGATCGGCGGCCCTGGCCCCGACAAGCCACGCGGTCGTGGCAAGGGACAGGAGCGGTGACCGTCATGCGAGCCACCGCCTTTAACCGCCGCTGAAGACCTCCCGATCATGGAGGAATGAAACGTGGTCGATGATGCTGCCGACGCCAAATCGTCGCCGTTCGGGTCTGCTCCCTGGCAGCTCGTTCATTCCGAGATCCGTGATCCTTGGCTGGCCAAGGTTCTCGATCCCGACCGGTACTCGCCGGAACGGCTCGCTGCTGTGGATCGCGGGGAACTGACAAAGATGCTCGCGCGTCATCGTGAGTTCCTGCCATTCCTCACCCCGACCTGGGCGCATCTGGAAAGTCGATGGCTCGCGGAAATCGATGCAATGGAGCGCGAGCTGACGGCGAGAACGAGCCGCTCCTAGTCCATCCATGTTCCGATCCACCTCGGTTCACGCTCTAGCGGTGTCCCGCATCAAGCGCACCCTGCAGGATGTAGGCGGCCGCCATCTTGTCGACCACCTCGGCGCGGCTGGCGCGGCTGGCGTCGGCCTACATCCTGCAGGGTGCGGGTGACGGCGGCGGTGGACACCCTGGTTTAGGTTTGCCGTTGAAGCGACGACCGTAGGTCCTTCTACGGCGGGACCACTTGCGAGGCATCCGGAACCGAAGACTCCTGAGGAGTTTGCTGACTTCCTGACCAACTATATGCCGATGAAATTCGGCTCTGCTCTAACGAGCAAGTTGAACAAGCAGGATGCCGACGGGCGTCACTATTGGGAGAAGCCCGGGCTCGAAGAGATGCCATTCGTCCTGGCGATCGCAGATTTCCATAAGGATTGTCGGTTCTGCCTTTAAGCGGGACACGATAGGCTTTAGTTGGGATCGCTCCAGCTATAACCGGGATCAATCCGGCGACTGTGGGGCCAGGAATGCTCCGAAAAATCAGCGAGTTGCTACCACTGCCATCGGTCCGGACATAATCGCACGGCGCGGGAGTGTGATTTTCGGCGCTGCGCGTGCCTTTTCGGATCAATCCCACTTACAGCGATGGATTCTGACCGGTCGGCGAAATCGTCTGCGCAGGCGCCTGACCCTCTGCGCAGGACCGGGTTGGCCGCGCGAACGGTATAGTGCCGAGCCTCCAAGGTATGAGGCAAAGCGATGCTCCACGACGACCGCTGGCCCGGACGCCCTCTGTTGTTGCCTGGGGAATCGCTTTCCTCCTGGTTCGCTCGCACTGCCGTGGCCAACGGCCTGCGCCCGGCTGAACTGTTCCGCATTGTCCAACCGGGCGGCGACCGCAATCCCCGGGACCTTGACCGCTATGCCGACATTCCGTTGCTGGACGTCTTGGTCGATCGGACTGGCCTGGAACGGGATGTGCTCGCCCAAGCCACAATTCGGCGCTGGGCGGGAAGCGTCTTTGCTCAGGACGATGGCCTGAACAAGCTGCCCTGGCTGCCGCCCGCTGGCCGCCAGGGTGGTAGACGCTGCTTTGGCCAACAGTTTTGCCCGTCATGCCTATGGGGCGACCGCCAGCCCTACCTGCGCCTGATTTGGCGCCTGTCGTTCATGGCCGTATGTCCGGTCCATGGACACTTGCTGCTCGATCGCTGCCCCGCGTGCAACGAGCCCATCAGCGTGCTCCGTATGGACCGTGTCCAGGAGATGCGCTGCCCCTCCTGCGCCATCGACCTACGGACCTGCAAAGCGGATGCACCGCCAGTGGCCTCAGTCCCAATTCAGCAGGACCTGCTGCGGGTCGTCGGCCAGGGATGGTGGGATTTGGGCGCTTATGGCCCGGTCTATTCATTCGCGGTCTTGGACATCCTCTCGGTTCTGGTCCGCATGCTGGCCGGAGGGCCGCATGCCCATGCGCTAAGAGCGTGGGTCGGCGGCCAAGCCCCTGAGTTGGCGGTGCCTCCCGAGGCGGTTTGTCGGTTCCTAGGGTAGATGGCCGGGGTTCGGGGCAATGAGGCCGCACGTACCC
>CALABS010000009.1 GCA_937887565.1 uncultured Rhodospirillaceae bacterium
AGGCTGGCCGCCTGCTGCTCCGAGCGCGCCGACAGATCCGCCGAGCCGGCGGCGATCTCGCCGGCCGCCTGCTTGACGCTGCCGGCCGTCTGGCCGATGTCGTGGACCACCCGCGACACTCGCTCGGCCATCAGGGCGGAATCGTCCTGCAGGCGCCTGAAGGCGCCCTGGTAGCTTCCCCGCATACGGCGCGACAGATCGCCCTCGGCCATGGCGGCCATGACGCCGACGATCTCGTCGATGCCGGTCTGGACGGTTTCCAGCAGCCGGTTGATGCCCGTCGACAGGCCGAGCATGAATCCCTCCTTGCCGGCCGAATCGAGGCGGCGGGTGAAGTCGCCGGCGACGGCGGCCTCGACCAGCCCGGTGACCTCGTGCTCGGTGGCCAACTGCTCCGTCCGGTCGATCCATTCGGCGACGGTGCCGAGGCGGTCGCCGGTGTCGTTGACCACCGGCGTGTGGGTGAGGTCGAAGGTCCGGCCGCCCAGGGTCACCCGCGCCGTATGCGTTCCCGTCAGCTCGGCCAGCAGGCGGCGCTGGTGGGCGGGGTCGCGGTGGTAGGCGTCGATGTGTGAGCCGACCAGGGCATCGGCGCGGAATTCCGGGAGATCCGCGCGGATATCGGCCTCGAAGCGGCGGAAAAGCGCGGCGAAGCGCTTGTTGACATAGATGATCCGGCCGTCGGCGTCGGCCATCATCACGTTGCCGGACAGGTTGTCGAGCGCGGTCTGGATGCGGATCGCCTTGACCCCGGTCTCGTGGATCACCGTCAGCGAGCGGGCGATGTCGCCGATCTCGTCGGCGGTGTCGAGGCAGGGAATCTCCACGTGCTGGTCGCCGGCCGCCAGCCGGCCGACGCCGCGCGCCATGGCGTTGAGCGGGATGACGATGCCCTGGGTGACGGTCCATCCCACCACCAGGGTGACGCCGACCACCACCACGACCGCCACCGCCAGCCATGCCAGCGACCGGTCGGCGTCGGCCCCGATATCCGCCGACAGTGCCAGCACGTCGGCCGCCATGCGGTCCTCGACCGTCTTCAGCAGGTCGATCTTGGCGGTGATGGCGTCGAACCAGTCGGCGCCCCTGATGCCGCCGGTGCCGCCGGTGAAGGGGCTTTCCCAGGCGGTCCTGCGCATGGCGTCGACCGCCTCGACGACCGGGCCGGCGACGGTCTGGTCGAGGAAGGCCGCCTGGGCGGGGGTGGCGTTGGCGCGGAAGACGTCGAGGAACGCGGTCTGCTGGCCGGCCAACTCGACGAAGCCGGTATAGACCTGGGGGACGAAGCGCCCGGCGGAAAAGCCGTTCGAGCCCAGGGCGCGTTCGAGGCCGGTGCGTTCCTTGGCCTGCAGCAAGGCCACGTAAGCGGTGACCATCTGCCCGACCTGCCTGTTGCGGCTGGTGGCGCCGGCCTCGGCGACCACGTCCAGCAGGCGGGCGATGGTCCCGGTGTAATACTTGGCCATGGCGCCGACATCGGTGCGCAGCGCCGAGATGCCCTCGCGGGCGGCGTTCAGTTCCGCCACGGCGGTCCGGGCGGCCGCCAGCCGGTCGCCGAGGGACCGCGGATAGCTGGCGACCGGGAAGGCGGCCAGGGCGGTCTCCATACGCACGCGGGCGGCGTCGGTGATCTTGCGCTGGTCCGCCAGGCGCTGGACGAAGGCGCCTTCGCCCCGGGCGCCGAGGAACCCGGCCGAGGCGCCGCGTTCCTTCTGCAGTTCGTGCACGAGGCCGCTGAGCGACGGGGCGAGGGCGGTCAGGCGCCCCAGCGCGGCCATCTCTCCCGATTCCCGCCAGGCGCCGGCCAGCAGGATGCCGCAGGCGGCCACAAGCCCGACCAGGGCCGGCAGGAACGCCAACCCGACGCGCGTCCTGATCCGCGCGTTCCGCAGGACATGAAACATCCGGTCTCCTCCCCAGCGCCGCGGCTGCCGCGCGGCTTCGGCAATAGGCATACCATAGGCCAGTTTGTCCCACCAGACGCGCACATCCGCCCAGGGCGGGCACCATCCTTTAGTCCATGCGCGGAACTGTTGCAGTGCAGCGCGTGAGTGGCTACCATGAAATTCTCAATTGAAGGTTGTCGCGAGGGGGGTCATGAAGAAGATCAAGCGTGCCATTGCCCTGGCCGGCGGCGGTCCCGCCGTGGGACTCAGCCTGGGGGCGCTCAAGCGCCTGCACGAGGAGGCGGACATCCGTTTCGAGGTGTGGACCCTGTCCTGCATCGGCGCCTGGCTGGGCATCGCCTGGAACCAGGCCGAGCAGGGCAAGGAATACGAGACATCGCTCGAATTCTTCCGGGGCATCTTCCGGCCCGACGACCTTTACGACAAATTTCCCATCGCCTCGGCCTTCGCGCCCGACTGGGAGGCGTCGATCCGCAACGCGGTGGAGTTCTGCCTGGACCCCCGCAGCTACCAGAACCTGGTGGTTCCCGACGCCATCCAGGCCGCCGGCGAGGACATCTTCCGCTTCATGACCGATCCCCGGAAATGGTCGCAGGCGAACTTCAACAGCTTGATCCTGAACCAGATCCTGGCGGTCAATCCGTGGAGCCGGTTCATGACCAGCTGGATCTACAAGAGCAAGACCAAGGGGCTGTCGCGCATCTACTATCCCAACAGCGCCTTCCTGGAACAGCTGAACTTCGACAACCTGTACAAGCCCGACCGGCCGGTCCTGTACCACAACGCCTACAATCTCACCGACGACCGGTTGGAGCTGTTCAGCAACAAGGACGCCCAGTACCAGCGCATCTCCGCCCATACGCTGTGCGCCTGCTCGGCGCTGCCCTACATCGAGGAGCCGGTGACCATCGACGGGCGGATGTATTGCGAAGGCGCCACGGTCGATACCGTGAACTTCGAGGATTTGCTGCGGAACCATCCCGACCTGGAGGAGGTGTGGGTCAGCCGTATCCTCGACCTCAAGCAGGTGCGCAAGCCCGAGAACCTGTACGACGCCCTGAACAACCTGGTGATGCTGTTCGCCTCCACCACCAGCGAGGACGACGTCAAGCTGTTCAAGCAGCACGTCAAGGAGACCCGCCCCGACGTGAAGGTCATCGAAATCCCGGTCGATCACAACGTGGACTACGACTGGAAGTACTCGAACCTGGATCGCTCCATCGCGGAGGGCTACGACGCCGCGGACAAGGTCGTCGCCGCCTACCGCCAGGGCCGACTGCTCACACCCGCCGAGATGGAACGCATCGCCGTCACCAAGGCGCGGCCGCGCAAGGTCAAGGAGAAGGAGCCGGCCTGATCCCGTTCGAACGGAGGAGGTCGCATCGTCTATCGGGCGACTTCCTCTTGTACGCATCGTCCTTCGCTTATCCGGAACGGTTTATACAAACGGATCAGGGGCATATTTTCATCGCGCTCCACCAAAGGGCATGGTAGAACCCGGACTTGGCGTCAGGTCGGACGGCAATCATCCGGGGGTGTGATGAGCTTTCTCGACGATATGAAGATCTGGGCGAAGATCGCGATTGTGCCGGTCGCCGCCACGTTGGGCATGGTGGTGATCGCCGTCGTCGGAATGCGGGGCCTCGCCGACCAGGAGCGGGCGCTGGACGAGATCGCCAACGTCTCCTTCGCCAAGTCGGTCAAGACCGCCGAACTGGCCAGCGCCATCCAGGCGGCCCATTCCGACCTCTACCGGTTGCTGACCTGGAACGCGGCCGGGGTCGGCGAGGAGCAGATGACCAAGGTCGAGGCCAGCTTCCTCAAGGGTCTCGACACCTCCGCGGGAATCGTCGCCGGGTTCTCCACCCAGGGCAATCTGTCGGACGAGGAGCGGGGAGTCGTCGAGCGGATCGGCAAGTCGCTGTCGCTCTACAAGTCCAACACCGCCCAGGTGCTGGACATGCAGCGGATGGATTTCACCGCCGCCGTCTCCTTCATGTGGACCGCCCAGGACAACTTCCAGACCCTGTTGTCCGAAACCCAGCAGATGATCGCCCTGGAAAGCCGGCTGGTCGACGAATACAAGGCCCAGGCCAGCGGCACCGCCGCCTCCACCCGGGCCCTGTTCATCGGCCTCAATGTCGGTGCCATCGTCGTGCTGGTGGCCATTTCGCTGTTGTTGACCCGCGCCATCTCCAGCGCCGTCGGCGGCATGACCGGGGCGATGGAGCGGCTGGCGCAGGGGGACCTTGCCGTCGAGGTGCCGGCCATCGGCCGCAAGGACGAGATCGGCGCCATGGCCGACGCCGTCCAGGTGTTCAAGGACAACGCCATCCGGGTCGCCAAGCTGACCGAGGAGCAGGAGGAGCTGAGCCGCCGCGCCGAGCAGGCCAAGCGCCAGACCATGAACGAGCTGGCCGGTGAGATCGAGCAGACCGTGCGCACCGCCGTCAACGCCGCGTCCCAGGCCGCGGGCGCCATCCGCGGCGAGGCCGAGGTGCTGGCCGCCAATGCCGAGACCGCCATCTCGCAGGCGGCGTCGGTCGCCAGCTCGTCCGAGGCGGCCAACGGCAACGTGGAAACCGTGGCCCAGGCCGCCGAGCGGCTGGTCGGCTCTATCAACGAGATCAACCGCCAGGTCGCCGAATCGTCCCAGGTGGCCGACGAGGCCGTGGCCGAGGCCGCCCGCACCGACGAGACGGTCAAGAGCCTGACCCTCGCCTCGACCAAGATCGGCGACGTGGTCAGCCTCATCAACGACATCGCGTCGCAGACCAACCTCCTGGCCCTGAACGCCACCATCGAGGCGGCCCGCGCCGGCGACGCCGGCAAGGGCTTCGCGGTGGTGGCCAGCGAGGTCAAGAGCCTGGCCAACCAGACCGCCCGCGCCACCGAGGAGATCGCCGGTGAGATCGCGGCCATGAAGACCGCCACCGACGAGGCGGTGCGCGCCATTGACGGCATCGTCGCCACCATCGGCCGGGTGTCGGGGGCGCTGACCGCCATCGCCCAGGCGGTCGGCGAGCAGGGCCGCGCCACGGGCGAGATCAGCACCTCGGTCAGTCAGGCGGCCGACGGAACCCGAACCGTCAGCCAGGGAATCGGCGAGGTGCGCCGGGTCGCCGACGAGGTCGGCACCGCCGCCGCCAATGTCCACGCCACCACCGAGTCGCTGGTGTCCGAGTTCGACCGCCTGCAGTCGCAGGTCGACGGTCTGGTCAGCAAGCTGAAATCCGCATAAGAAACCAACGGAGGGACGTCGTGAAGAGCATGCTGAAATTCGCCACCGCGGCCGTGTTGGCCGTTTCCTTGCAGGCCGGCACGGCTCTGGCCGACGAATGCGCCTCGGCCCAGACCCTCACGGACAAGGCCATCGACCATTACAAGGCGGTCGGGAAGGAAAAGGCGTTCGCCGATTTCATGAACAAGGACAACCCCGACTGGGTCAATGGCGAGTTGTACGTCATCGTCAGCACCATGGAGGGGATTTTCAAGGCCCATGCCATCAATCCCAAGCTGATCGACAATCCGTCGCTGCCGGCGCTGAAGGACACCAACGGCGTCATGATCATCCAGGAGATGATCAAGACCGGCAAGGAGAACGGCGCCAACGGCGGGTGGGCCAAATACACCTGGACCCATCCCGTCACCAAGAAGCTGGCCCCCAAGCAGACCTGGGTGAAGACACACGACAACCAGCTGTTCATGGTGGGATGCTATCCCTGACGGCGATATCCCTGGAGCGGGGCGTCGAACGCCACCCGGACCATCCGGGTGGCGTTTTTCGTTGGATGTGGCCGTCGGCCGCGGCGCGGATATGCCTTTCCACCCATGGTGCCGTGCAAGGTGAATTCGTATATAGGATTTAAACGAAGTGTGACTGGGTTGTCTTCAACATCGTAAAATGCTTTCCTTTCACCGGAACCTGGAGATTCCACCGGCCTTGTATGGTTGCTTCGCTGTGTTCACTGTGCTTAATCTGTTCGGGAATTGGGGAGTCGGGGTGAGAAACGTGTCGCGACGGCGAATGTCGGCCATGAGCGAATTGCCGGTTGGTCGCACGGTACCGGGGTGCCGCGCCAGCGGCGGGCAATTCATCGTCTGTCCTGAATAGGCGGCCATCGAATGCGCCCGTACATCGTTGCCATATTCAACCAGAAGGGTGGGATCTCGAAGACCACCACCAGCACCAACCTGGCCGTCTGCCTGGCGGCGCATGGGAAGTCCGTGGTGGTCATCGACCTGGACTCCCAGGGCGATTCCACCAAGAGCCTGGGTGTCGACCCGGGCGTGAAGCGCGGCGTGTACGATCTGTTCGTCGGCCAGGCGGAGGTCGATCAGGTGGTCCTGCCGACCATCTTCGAGAACCTGCGCATCCTTCCGTCCACCTACAGCCTTGCCGGCATCGAGATCAAGCTGTCCGAGCTCAAGGATTCCCAGCGGACGCTGACCAATATCCTGTCCCATTCCATCCTGGACTGCGACTACGTGGTCATCGACTGTCCGCCGGCCCTGGGCATCCTTCCGATCAACGCCCTGGCGGCGGCCCATGCGGTCATCATTCCGGTCACCGCCACGCCCTACGCCAATGACGGGCTGATGCGGACGCTGCCGTCCATCAAGTACGTGCAGGAGGGGCTGAACAAGAATCTCCTGCTTCAGGGCGTGCTGTTCACCATCAACGAGCGCAACAAAACCACGCGCAAGATCAATCGCCTGATCCGGTCGCGGTTGGGCGGCACCGTCTACGAGGCAGAAATTCCCCGCGATACGGTGGTGATCGAGGCCGCGACCGCCCGGCTGCCGGTATGCGTCTACGCGCCCCGCAGCCAGGCCAGCATGGCGCATCTCAACTTCACCCGTGAATTCCTGGATCGCCACGCCAAGATCGCCGCCAAGGCGGGCATCGCCGTTACCGAGCCGGTCAGCCGCGAGGACGCCCTGGTCACGCTGGGCCGCTGGCAGGGGCAACTCGCCGACCGGGTCGACCGGCCGGAGGGCGAGCGGGTCAAGCAGAAGCGGCACCAACTGGACCGCATGCTCTATGGCGACCGCACGCCGCTGGAGCGGGCGCATCTGTGGCTGGTCCATTTCTTCATCGACAACCGCCTTTCCCTGGCCGCCTTCCTGCTCGTCGTACTCGTCGCCATGGCGGCGGTGATCGGTATCGGCGTCGAGGGCGTGCGCATGCTGGCCGGCGCGATCGGGCTCAGCTGACGGGCCGATTGCCGGGCCCTGGCCGGATTGGGTATAGTCGCCACGCTCAATGGTGTAGGGGGGCGGCGGTGAGCGGCAGCGGAGACAACCCGGTCGACGGCATCGTCGTCTTTCGTCTCGGCGAACGAGATTTTGCGCTTCCGGCGGCGGACGTGCGCGAGGTGGTGCCCTTCGCGTGGTTGTCCCGGCCGCTCCAGATGCCGTCGGCGGTGGAGGGCGTGCTGAACCTGGGCGGCGACGCCGTGCCCGTCCTGCGGCTGGATCGCCTGCTGGCATTGCCGGACGGCGGGGCCGGACTGGATTCCTCGATCCTGATCATGCGGGGGCGTCCGCTGTTGGGGTTGCTTGTCGACCGGGTCGATTTCGTCCGTCGCGGCTGCGAGGTCACGGTCGCGCCGCTCGAGGAGGAGCGGTCCTTCAATGGCTGCGTGACGGCGTCCGTCGCTTTCGGCGGCGACGCGCTTCCGCTGTTGTCATGGCCCAGGCTGCTGGTCGCCGAGGAGCGGATGCGGCTTGGCGAGTTCCAGGCCCGGGCGCAGGCCCGGATCGACGACGTCACGGAACCGGCACCGTGACCGCCCAGCCCCGGTTGCTCGACGATCCCTATTTCCCGCGTCTCAAGGCCCTGGTGATCGAAACCACCGGCATGGCCTTCTATGCCGACAAGGATGACGATCTGGCGCGCATCCTCGGCGACCGCATGGCCGAGATCGGGGTCGGCGGCTGCGCGCGTTATCTGGAGCGGCTGGAGGACATCCGCCTGGGCAAGGACGAGATGGACGCCCTTGTCGCCGAGCTGACCATCGGGGAAACCTACTTCTTTCGCCACAAGGAGCAGTTCACCGCCCTGCGCGAGCGCATTCTGCCCGATGTGATCGCCCGCAACGCCGACACCCGGCGCATCCGCATCTGGAGCGCCGGATGCGCCACCGGTCCCGAGCCGTATTCCCTGGCCATTCTTCTCCGGCGCGAATTCTGGATGAGCATCGCCGGCTGGCATGTGAGCATCATCGGCACCGACATCAACCAGAAATTCCTGTCGCGTGCCCGCGAGGGGCGCTACGAGGACTGGGCCTTCCGCGCCACCCCCGACGACATCCGCGCCGAGTGCTTCGACAAGGTGGGAAAGCACTGGCTCATCAAGCCGGAATACAAGGCCTGGGTCTCGTTCCAGTATCATAACCTCATCACCAACCGGTTCCCGTCGCTGATCGACAACATCGCCGGCTTCGACATCATCGTTTGCCGGAACGTGGTCATCTATTTCAGCCGCGAAACGGTGGCGCGGCTGGTGCCCTGTTTCCACGAGACCCTGGTGGACGGCGGCTGGCTGGTGATGGGGCACGCCGAGCCCAATCTGGAACTCTTCCGCTCCTTCCGCACGGTGAACGTTCCCGGGGCCGTGCTCTACCAGCGCCGGGATGCTTTGGGCGCCGAGGTGCCGGCCATCCCGGTGGTGCCCGGCCCTCCGCGGCCGGCGCCGATCCCTGCCCCGGCGCGCCCGCCGGCCCGGCAGCGGCCGCGACCGCCGCCGCCGCCAGCCGTTCCGGCCAGTGGGGGATTGGTGGCGGAGGTGCGCCGGCTGGCCGATGGCGGCCACTGGGACGATGCCCTCAAATCCCTGGATGATTTGATCGCCGTCAACAACCTTGATCCGAAGCTGCATTTCTATCGGGCGCTTGTCCTGGAGCAGATCGGCGACTGGGAGGAAAGCGAGAAGGCGCTCAGGCGCTGCATTTATCTCGACCGTCACTTCGTTCTGCCTCATTATCACTTGGGCCTTTTCCATAGTCGCAATAACGACGTTCAGGCCGCGCGGCGCTCCTTCCGCAATGCCCTTGCGTTGGTGGAGAACGTTCCCGACGACCAGGCGTTGCTGGAGGGCGACGACGTCACCGCCGGCCAGGTGCGCGAGGCCGTCGGGATGCATCTGAAGCTGATCGGGACCGCGTGAGATGATGCGTGAGAGGGGGAAAGCCGGCCGAACGGGCGATGCGGCCCTTAGGGGCGGGGATGGCGAGGATCCGGCCCTGGTGGAGCGCGTCCTCAAGGCCCGCGCCCGACGTCTGGCAGAACCCCGCGCGACCGGCGGCAACGACACGGCGGATGGGCTGGCGGCGCTGTGCTGCCGGGTCGGCGCCGAGACCTACGCGGTTCCCCTCGACGACCTCGCCGAGGTGATGCCGCTGGCCGGATGGACGCCGGTGCCCGGCATGCCGCAGCATCTTCTCGGGGTGATGAACGTCCGGGGCGAGATTCGCCCCGTCCTCGACCTGCATGCCATGCTGGGCCTGCCCCGGCCCGAGCCGGGGGGCGGCCACGTGGTCTTTCTCAAGGCGGGCGGCGGCCGCGAGGTCGGCCTGCGGGTCGATTCGCTCGACCGGATGGTCTTCGTCGACCCCGCCGGCCTGACCCGTCCCCAGCAGGCCGCCAACGGCCTGCCCGAGCGATACGTGGCGGGAATCACCCCCGAAACCCTGGTGTTGCTCGATGTGCGGCAGATTCTCGCGCTCGACATCCTCCAGGACCGCCCCTCAGACCACCGACGCGCCATGTGAAGGACTCCATCCCCGATGACTCCCCAAAGCAAGTTCTCCCTGTGGAAGCGGATCAACCTTCGCCACAAGTTCATCGTGGTGGCGTCCATGTTCACGGTCGTGCTCGCCGGCCTGATCGCGTTCAATGCCACCGCCATCTACGGCCAGAAGGAGAACACGGTCATCGCCGACCTGGCCGGGCGGCAGCGGATGCTGTCGCAGCAGTACATGAAGGAGGTGGTCCTGGCGGGCATGGGACGTCCGACCGGGATGGCCGGAACCATCAAGCTGATGCGCGAGACCCTGGCGGCGCTGACCGAAGGCGGAATCGCCACCATCAACGCCGAGACCGGCCTGCGCGTGGAGGTGCCGGCGGCTCCCGGTACCGAGCTGCACGCCAAGCTTGCCGAACAGGCGACGCTGATCCGGCAGATGGAGGCCGAGGCGGCGCGTTATCTGGCGCTGCCCGCCGGTGATCCGCGACGCGCCGAGAAGCTTGGCGAGGTCCTGACGGCTCAGGAATCGTTGTCCGAGGCGGCCGACGCGGCGGTCAAGATGTACGGCCGCGAGACCGAGGCCATGATCGCCCGCGCCATGACGCTCCAGATCGTTGTCGGCATCGTCGCCGCGCTGGCCGGCATCGCCATCAGTTGGCTCATCAGCCGGCAGATGGTCGATCCGCTCGCCACCTGCGCCGAGGCGGCGCTGCAGATCGCGCGCGGCAACCTGCGGCTGGAGCCGCAGCGGGTGACCTCGGCCGACGAGCTGGGCAAGCTCCAGCGGGCCTTCAACGAGATGCTGGCGTCCTTGCGCGAGATCGCCTTCCAGTCGCGCGAAGTGTGCGAGAACCTGACCCTGGCCGCCGCCCAGATCCTGTCCTCGACCCAGGAGCAGGCCGCCGGCACCAAGCAGCAGGCGGCCGCCGTCCAGGAAATCACCACCACCGTCGAGCAGATCAACCTGTCGTCCAAGCAGGTCGCCGAACGCTCGCGCCAGGTCGCCGGGACCGCCGAGGCGGTGGCCGGCCAGGGGGCGTCGGGGCTGCAGGTGGTCCACGAGGCCGCCGTCGGCATGGAGGCTATCCGCGAGCAGACCGAAACGGTGGCCGAGAACATCATCACCCTGTCGGAACGGACCCAGGCGGTGGGCGAGATCATCGCCACCGTCAACGACATCGCCGAGCAATCCAATCTGGTGGCGCTGAACGCCGCCATCGAGGCGGCCGACGCCCGCGAATCCGGACGGCGCTTCTCGGTGGT
This sequence comes from uncultured Rhodospirillaceae bacterium, assembly GCA_937887565.1. GTDB lineage: Bacteria > Pseudomonadota > Alphaproteobacteria > Rhodospirillales > Magnetospirillaceae > CALABS01. Next base: position 10,921 of record CALABS010000009.1, read on the forward strand.
CGCCAACGAGATCAAGAACCTCGCCGACCAGGCCAAGGAGGCCACCGCCCAGGTGCGCGGCATCCTGGAGCAGACCCAGAAGGGCATCAACACCTCGGTGATGTTGACCGAGGAGGCGCTCAAGCGCGTCGAGACCGGCCGGGAAAAGACCAGCGTTTCCGAGCAGGTCATTCGCCAAATGGCCAACAACATCCAGGAAAGCGTCCACGCCTTCCAGCAGATCGTCGGTGCCACCAACCAGCAGCAGATCGGTCTCGAGCAGGTGACCCAGGCGCTGCATGAAATCCGCCAGGCCAGCCAGCAGACCGCCGTGACCACCTCCCAACTGGAGAAGGCGGCGCAGGAACTGACCAAGCTGGGTGACCAACTGGCCAAGACCCTGGAGAAATACCGGCTTTGACGGGCATTCGGGAACGGCTGCTGGCGGCCTTCCAGGTCGAGTGCCGAGAGCACCTGGAGGCGATCCGCAAGCTTCTCGACGACCTCGGGACGCGCACGGAAGGCAGCGGCATCGCCCAACTGGACGAGACCTTTCGCCGAGCCCATTCGCTGAAGGGGGCGGCGCGGGCGGTCGACCTGAATCCGGTCGAGCGGCTGGCCCATCGGCTTGAGACGTTGTTCGCCCGGGTCCGCTCGGGGCACCTGAGGCTGGACGCCGACGTGGTCGCCCTGGTCCACGCCGGGCTGGATGCCGTCGAGGATTGGGTCGCGGCCTTCGCGGCCGGAACCGTCCCGGCCGAGCCCGCCGATGTGCTTGCGGCCATCGAGGCGCGGCTCGACGATCGCCGCGATGGCGGCCGCCCGGCCCCGGCGACCGCGTCCCGACCCGTGGTTCCGCCCGAGCTGGACGCGGCGGTCGCCGCCGCGTCGGTGGCGGCCGATCCCCGAATGCCTCCGCCGCCGGCACCGGTGGCCGCCGAGGAGACGGTGCGGGTGCGGGCCGTTCATCTCGACCGGCTGCTGCGGACCTCCAACGAGTTGATGACCGAGACCATGAACCAGCGCGTGGTCACCGGCGAACTGGTGTCCATCGACCGCGAACTGGCCGAGTTGGACAAGCGCTGGCGGCGGCTCCGCAAGATGGTCGGCGGCATGGCCCGCGACCTCGGCGACTACGAACGCTCCGGACAGGTGGATCGCCTGGCCGAGGCGTTGGAACAACACCTGCGGACGACCGCTCGGCAGGCCCGCTCGGCCCGCCGCCTCCAGCAGCGGACCGGATGGACCTTGCGGCAGCTGGGGGGGGACCTGCAGGGAGAGGTGCGCGATGCCCGCATGGTGCCGGCCGAAAGCGTTTTCGGCGGCTTCCGCAAGATGGTCCGCGACATCGCCAAGGACGCCGGAAAGCGCGTCGAAATCCAGGTCGCCGGTCTGGAGGTCGAGGCGGATCGCATGGTGCTGCAGGGGCTCAAGGACCCGGTGATGCACCTGTTGCGCAATGCCCTTGCCCATGGTGTCGAACCGCCCGACGAGCGCGCCGCCACCGGCAAGGCGGCCTCGGCGCGGGTGACGCTTGCCTTTGGCGTCGCTGACGGCCGCCTGTCGGTGGTGGTCGAGGATGACGGGCGCGGCATCGACTTCGACGCCATCTGCCGCAAGGCCTCGGCCAGCGGGATGTTCGACGAGGCCGAGGTCGCCGGCCTGGACCGGCAGGCCTTGCTGGATCTGATCTTCGACCCGGGATTTTCGACCTCGCGGGCGGTGGACGACCTCTCGGGGCGCCGCATGGGCCTTTCGGTGGTCCGCGAGACCGCCACCGCCATGAATGGCACCGTCACCGTCGAGGCCCGGGAAGGGGGCGGCACCCGCTTCCGAGTGTCGGTGCCGTTGTCGGTGTCGAGCCAGCGCCTGTTCCTGGTCGGTTGCCAGGGCCATGTCTACGCCCTGCCCACCGAGGGAATCGACCGCCTGCACCGGGTGCCCGCCGAGGTGGTCCGGACCGTCGAGGGCAAGTCGGTGGTCTATCTGGGCGACCAGCAACTGCCGTTGCTGTCCATGGCCCACCTGCTGGCCCTGGGCGAGACGGCGGTGAAGGTCAGCCGCAACGTGGTCCCGCTGGTGGTTCTCAGGCACGGCGACCGCCGCGTCGCGGTGGCAGTGGACGATTTCCTGTCCATCCGCGAGGGTCTGGTCAAGGATATCGGCATCCCGGGCGTGGTCGGCACCATGGTGGCGGGCGGCATGATCCTCGAGGACGGCGGCGTGGCCCTGGTGCTCAATCCGTTCGAGATCGTCGAGACCTTCCGCAAGTCGGGCACAACCCGGGTGCTGACCACCGTCGAGAAGCCCGCCGAGCGGCGGGTGCCGGTGATCCTGGTGGTGGACGACTCCCTGACCACCCGCACCCTGGAAAAGAGCATCCTGGAGGCGCAGGGCTACCATGTGCGCCTTGCCGTCGACGGCATCGAGGCGCTGTCGAAGCTCCGCTCCGAACGTGTCGATCTGGTGATCTCGGATGTGCAGATGCCGCGCCTGGACGGGTTCGGGCTGTTGCAGGCCATGAAGGCCGATCAGGACCTGAAGGCGGTGCCGGTGATCCTGGTCACCTCGCTGGAGGCCCGCGAGGACCGGGAGCGGGGCCTGGCGTTGGGCGCGGATGCCTATGTGCTGAAGCGCAAGTTCGACCAGAGGGAGCTGCTGGAGACCGTGGGGCAGATGCTATGAGCCGAATCCGCGTCCTGATCGTCGAGGACAGTCTGGTCGTCCGCGAACTCCTTGCGCACATCATCGGCGCCGACGGACGTTTCGAGGTGGTCGGCGCGGTGGAAAGCGCCGAGGACGGCCTGCGCCTGCTCGACGAACTGCGCCCCGACGTCATCTCGCTGGATATCCGCCTGCCGGGCATGAACGGCCTGGACGCCACCCTGCGGATCATGGCGCGGCGCCCGACCCCCATCGTGGTGGTCGCCGCCCAGGTGGACGACGACGAGCTGAACATCGCCATGAACGCGCTCCGCGCCGGCGCGCTGGCCGTGGTCGAGAAGCCGGTCGGCGTTTCCAATGCCGCCTTCGACACGGTGGCGGCGCGGCTATGCACCCAGCTGGCGATCATGAGTCAGGTGAAGGTGGTGCCCCAGCGGATCGATCGCGGCCTTCGCTTCGGCACCGCCGAGCCGCCGCCCCGCCAGCGGGCGGGCGCCGCCTATTCGACCATCGGGATCGTCTCGTCGACCGGTGGCCCGCAGGCGCTGACCCAGCTGCTGGGCGCGCTGGGGCCCGGCTTCCCGCTGCCGATCCTCCTGGTCCAGCACATCACCGCCAGCTTCCTCGACGGCTTCGTCGGATGGCTGTCGGGCGTGACCCCCTTTCAGGTGCGCATCGCCGGGCCCGACGAGGTTCCCGCCGCAGGATGCGTCTATGTGCCGCCGGCCGACCGCCACCTGGCATTGCGTGGCGGCCGCTTGGCCATGCTCGACACGCCGCCGGTGTGCAGCCAGAAGCCGTCGGGGTCGGTGTTGTTGTCGTCCATGGCCCGCGACCTCGGGGGGCGGGGCATCGGCGTCATCCTGACCGGCATGGGATCGGACGGTGCCGACGGGCTGCTCGACATGCACCGGGCCGGTGCCGCCACCATCGTGCAGGACGAGGCGACCTCGGTCGTCTATGGCATGCCGGCCGCCGCCGCCCGCCTGGGGGCGGCGCGGGAAGTGCTGCCGCTGGGGGAGATCGCCGCGCGCCTGCGGGAGCTGGCCGCCGAGGGAGGGAAGCGATGACGGGAGCCGGCAAGTTCATCCTGGTGGTGGAGGATTCCGCCACCCAGGCCTTGCGCCTGCAGCACGTGCTCGAGACCGAGGGCTTCGAGACGGTCTGCGCCTATTCCGGCGAGGAGGCGCTGGAGGAGATGAACCGGCGCCTGCCGGACCTGATCATGGTGGACTATCACCTGCCCGGCATCCAGGGCGACGAGCTGTGCCGCCAGATCCACATGAACCTGACCACGCGCTCGATCCCCATCCTGATGCTGACCGCCGACGAGACCCAGGCGACCGAACTGCACGGGCTGGAATCCGGGGCCGACGACTTCGTCGCCAAGTCCGAGGATGTGGAGATCCTGCTGCTGCGCGTCCACAACCTGCTGCGCAAGTCGCGCCGCCAGGAATCCATGGCCGACGTGGCGCGTTCGCTGTTCCGCCGCGCCCGCGTCCTGATCATCGACGACAGCGCCACCTATCGCGAAAGCCTGGCCGAGGAACTGCGCGAGGAGGGCTGCGAGGTCACCATGGTCACCAGCGGCCCCGACGGCCTGAAGCGGCTGGCGGAGAACGACTACGACTGCGTCATGGTCGACATGGTCATGCCCGGGATGGACGGTATCGCCGTCTGCCAGGAACTGGCGAGCCGGCGATCGGAGTCCGAACCCCCCATCGTGGTGCTGATGCTCTCGGCCTACGAGAGCAAGGAGAACGTCGCCCGGGCGCTGGAGGCCGGGGCCGACGATTTCGTCGGCAAGTCCACCGAGATGAGCGTCCTGCGCGCCCGCCTGCGCGCCTTGCTGCGCCGCAAGTTCCTGCTCGAGCAGAACCAGCGCATCATCGAGGAATTCAAGGTGCGCGAGATGGAAGCCCTGCGCGCCAAGGCCGAGAAGGAGGCCGCCGAGGCCCGTGCCGCCCTCGCCGAGGGTCTGGCCAAGGCCAACCACGAGCTGGAGGAGGCCAATGCCAAGCTGCGCGAGACGCAGGTCCAACTGATCCAGAACGAGAAGATGGCCTCGCTTGGCCAACTGGTGGCGGGCATCGCCCACGAGATCAACAATCCGCTGTCCTTCGTCCTGTCCAACGTGTTCTCGATCGGCGGCTGGATCGACGAGGTGCTGTCCGAGGCCGGCGCCGGGCTCGACGACGGGGCGCGCGGCCGCCTGGCGAAGGCGCGCGCCCGTATCCGCGACAGCGGCGACGGCCTGGAGCGGGTGCGCGAGCTGGTGGTCAAACTGCGCACCTTTTCCCGTATCGACGAGGGCGAGTTCAAGACGGTGGACATCCGGGAAGCCATCGATTCGGTGCTGCTGTTCCTGCGCCACAAGATGGCCGACCGCATCGAGGTGCGGCGCGACTTCGGCCCGGACAACCGGCTGGGGTGCTTCGCCGGGCAGTTGAACCAGGTGCTCATGAACATCCTGTCCAACGCCGTCGACGCGATCGACGGCCCCGGCACCATCAGCGTCCATACGGAAGTGGATGGCGCCGAGCTGGTGATCGCCGTGGCCGACAGCGGTTGCGGCATCCCCCCCGAGAACCTGGAGCGGATCTTCGATCCGTTCTTCACCACCAAGCCGGTGGGGCAGGGAACCGGCCTGGGGCTGGCGATCTCCTACAAGATCATGCAGGCTCACAAGGGACGCATCGAGGTCTCCAGCGAGCCGGGGCAGGGAACCCGGGTGCGGCTGGTGATCCCGCGCACCCTCGAGGGCTAGCGGTCCGGTGAATCGGCCCACATAATCAACGGATTGTGCACCATCGGGATGGATCGGTGCCCTAGGGAGGAACGGATGGCAAGCGTCAGCCAGCGGAAGGAGGCGATCCTCGTCGTCGATGACGAGCCCCAGATCCTGACCGCCATCACCGATCTGCTGGAGGACGAGTTCACGGTCTGGACGGCCGGCGACGGCGAGACCGCGCTCAAGCTTCTCGAAATGCAGGAGATGGCCGTCATCCTGTCGGACCAGCGGATGCCGGCCATGACCGGCGCGGAGTTCCTGGGCCGTGCCCGCAGCCTGTCCGATGCCACCCGGGTGCTGGTGACCGGCTATTCCGATCTCGACGCCCTGGTCCAGGCCGTCAATCTCGGCCAGATTCATGCCTACCTGTCCAAGCCGTGGAACCCACTCGAACTGAAGGTGGTAGTGCGGACGGCCGCCGATCGCTGGCGCCTCGGCCGCTCCCTGGACCACGAGCGCAACCTGTTGCGGGCCCTGATGTCCAACGTTCCCGACGCCATCTTCTTCAAGGACACGGACCTCCACTTCACCCGCGTCAATCCGCCCCAGGCGGCCCTCCTGGGGGCGGAGTCGCCCGACGACGTGACGGGGCGGATGGTCGGCGAGTTCCTGGCGTCCGAGCGCGCCGCCACCATCGAGGAGCAAGAGCGGGACATCCTCGACCGCCATGTGGCGGTGATCGATAAGGTCGAGCCCGTGGCCGACCCGGAGGGCAACGTCACCTGGCATTCCATCACCAAGGTTCCGGTGCTGGACGGCGGCCGGGCGGTAGGGCTGGTGGGCATCGCCCGCGACGTCACCAAGCGCAAGCAGGCCGAGGACGTGTTGCGGCGGGCCCATGACGAACTGCAGACCGCCGTCGACGAGCGGACACGCTGGCTGCGGCAGGAAATCCGCCGCCGCGCCCAGGCCGAGGAAGCCGCCCGGGCCGCCCGCGACGCCGCCGAGACGGCCAGCCGCGCCAAGACCATCTTCCTGGCCAATATGAGCCATGAGCTGCGCACGCCGCTGAACGCCATCATCGGCTTCTCGGAGCTGGCGATGACGGTCATGGACGAGCGCGACGCCCAGAAATTCGGCGGCTACCTGTCCAACATCACCGAATCCGCCAACCATCTGCTGCGGGTCATCAACGACATCCTCGATGTCTCGCGCATCGAGGTGGGGAAGGTCACCCTGCGTGAGACTGACGTGGACGTCGCCGACGTGATCGGATCGGCGTTGCGGCTGGTGGGGCCGGTGGCCGGCGGAAAGAGCCAGACGTTGTCGTTCAAGATCGCCGAACGCTTCCCGCGCCTGCGCGCGGACGAACGCCTCCTCAAGCAGATCCTGCTCAACATCCTGTCCAACGCCGCCAAGTTCACGCCCGAGGGCGGCCATGTGTCGGTGACCGCCGACCTGGTCGACGGCGCCGTCACGCTGGAGGTGGAGGATGACGGATGCGGCATCGCCCCCGAGGACCTGCCGCTGGTTCTGCAGCCGTTCGGACAGGTGGAAAACGCCTTGACCCCCAAGCACGAAGGGACCGGACTGGGCCTGCCGTTGGCCAAGGGGTTCATGGAACTGCACGGCGGCACGCTGGCCGTGGACTCCACCGTCAGCCAGGGAACCCGCATCCGCCTCGGCTTCCCCTCGGTACGGACGGTGCAGCCGGCGATGGCGTGAAAAGCACGTGACGCCAGGCATTTCGCGAATGGGTGCGGATGCCCGGCCCGAGGCCGGACGTGACGGCGAGGGGTGACGTCCGCTCCTCGAACGCGCGGGGAGGCCCGAACGCGGACTACCCTATGCCACCACCACCTGGTCGCGGGCGAAACGCCGTGCCATGGGGTTGCCGGTATCGCGCCATTCCTCGAAGCGGCGGCGGGCGTCGGCCTCGGCCAGCTTGCGGTTGACGCGGCCGACATAGGTCACGGTCATGTCGCCGGCGCCTTCGGCGGCGCGGCCGTCGACCGTGAAGGAGAAGCGCAGCGACGCCATGACCGTTCCCCTCTCGTCCTAGTACAGCCGCATCAGGCCGATGAGCTTGCCCTGCACCTTGACCCGGTCGGGCGGGAAGATGCGGGTCTCGTATTTCTTGTTGGCGGGCTCCAGGGCGATGGAGGCGCCCTTGCGGCGCAGCCGCTTCAACGTGACCTCCTGGTCGTCCACCAGGGCCACCACGATGGTCCCCGCCTCGGCGGTGTCGCAGCGGCGGATCAGGACGGTGTCGCCGTCGAGGATGCCGGCCTCCTCCATGGAATCGCCCTCGACGGTGAGCGCGTAGTGCTCGCCGGCGCCCAAGAGGGCCATGGGCACCTCGACGGTGGAGGTGTGGTCGCGCAGCGCCTCGATGGGCGTGCCGGCGGCGATCTTGCCGTAAAGGGGCAGGCTGACCGCGTCGGCGCCGGCGGCCACGGGGGCGGCGCCGGACAGGGCGTTCTGGGCGAAGTTGCCCTTGATGACCGTCGGCGAGAACCGCGACGAGGACGGCGGCAGCGGCTGGTCGGCCACGTTCTCCGGCAGCTTGATGACCTCCAGCGCCCGGGCACGGTGGGCCAGGCGGCGGATGAAACCGCGCTCTTCGAGCCCGGTGATCAGGCGGTGGATGCCGGACTTGGACTTGAGGTCCAGGGCATCCTTCATCTCGTCGAAGCTCGGCGAGATGCCGGTGGCACGCAGGCGCTCGTCGATGAACATCAGCAGTTCGTACTGCTTGCGGGTCAGCATGATCCGATCCTCCCCCAGCCGGCCGGCGCCGTTGGAACAAAGCCTAAACTCAAGAAACGTTCTATGCCCGTTCCTTGCGGCACGTCAAGGGAAAAATAAGAACAATCAGGGCCCGTCGGGAAACGGGAGCACGTCGATCCGGTCGCCCGCCATGGCGGCGGGGGCGTGCGGCGGCCGGATGGCCAGGCAGTCTGCCGCCGCCATGCCCGACAGCACGGCGGAATCCTGCTTGCGGAACGGGGTGGCGACCAGCGTGCCGTCGGGACGGCGTTCGAGGCTGGCGCGCATGTAGTCCTGGCGGTCGCCGTTGGGCTTGAGGTCGCGGCCCAGCACGGCCGGCAGCGGCGGCAGAACCGGCGCCAGGCCCTGCATGGCCCGCAGCATGGGCAGCAGGAACACATAGGCGGTGACCAGGGCCGAGACCGGGTTGCCGGGCAGGCCGAGGACGGGAACCGCGCCCAGCATGCCGAACATCAGCGGCTTGCCGGGGCGGATGGCGATCTTCCAGAAATCCAGCGCCAGGCCGCGTTCCGCCATCACGTCATGGACGATGTCGTAGTCGCCCACCGACACGCCCCCCGAGGTCACCAGCAGGTCGGCGCCTTGCGCGGCCTGCAGCATGGCCTCGAGCGATTCCCGGCTGTCGCGGGCGATGCCCAACTGGATGACCTCGCAGCCCTGGGCCTGGATCAACGCCGCCAGGGCCGGGCCGTTGGAGGAGACGATCTGGCCGGGGCCGAGCGGATCGCCAGGCATGGCGATCTCGTCGCCGGTGGACAGGACCGCGACGCGGGGGCGGCGGCGGACCGTCACCCAGGGGATGTTCATGGCCGCCGCCAGCCCGATCTGGCGCGGGCCCATCACGGTGCCGGCCGCCAACAGGACGTCGCCCACCGAGAAGTCGTTGCCGGCCGGTCGGATATGGCCGCCGCGATCGGTGTTAACGGTGAGCGAGTCGCCGTCGCGGTCGGTATCCTCCTGCATCACCACCGCGTCGGCGCCATGGGGAACGGCGGCGCCGGTGAAGATGCGAACCGCTCCGCCGGCTCCCACCGAGCCGTCCCAGGGGTGCCCGGCGGCGGACTCGCCGATGACCGCGAGGGTGGCGGGCGGGGTGGCGATGTCCTCGGCGCGGCAGGCATAGCCGTCCATGGCCGACACCGCCACCGGCGGATGCGCGACGCGGGCCGCCAGATCCTCGGCCAGGATTCGTCCCAGCGCCTGCGGCAAGGCCACGGATTCGGGGCCGAGCGGCATGGCGGCTGCCAGGACCCGCTCCAGGGCATTCTCTACCGAGATCATCATGTCGCCTCGTAAGTTCCGGATTTTCCACCAGACTTGTGGGACAACCTGATGTCGGTGATCCGCATCGACTTGTCCACCGCCTTCACCATATCGTAGATGGTGAGGGCGGCGACCGTGACGGCGGTCAAGGCCTCCATCTCGACGCCGGTGCGGCCCTTGAGCTTGCAGGTGGCCTCGATGTCGACGGCGTTGCGGTCGGGATCCAGCGACAGCTCGACGGTCACCTTGGTCAAGGCCAGGGGATGGCACAGCGGAATCAGGTCGGGAGTACGCTTGGCGCCCATGATCCCGGCCAGTTGCGCCACCATCAGCACGTCGCCCTTCTTGATGCCGCGCGACTGGATCAGCGCCATGGTCGCGGCGGCCATCAGCACGCTTCCCCTCGCCACCGCCACCCGCTCGGTCTCGGCCTTTTCCGACACGTCCACCATGTGGGCGTTGCCGGCGGCGTCGAAATGGGTGAGGTCGTCGCTCATCTAATGGGACTTGCCGGCGGCGGCGAAGCCGGTCAGCAGCACGCGGGTGGCGACCTCGACATCCTGGCGGCGCATCAGCGACTCGCCGACCAGGAAGCCCTTGGCGCCGGCCTCGGCCAGCCGCTTGACGTCGACCGGGCTGCCGATGCCGCTCTCGGCCACCAGGATGCGGTCGGCGGGCACCATGGGCGCCAGCCGCTCGGTGGTGGCGATGTCGGTCTTCATGACCCTGAGGTCGCGGTTGTTGACGCCGATCAGCTTCGACTTGAGCTTCAGCGCCCGCTCCATCTCGGCCTCGTCGTGGGTCTCGACCAGGACGTCCATCCCGTAGCCCAACGCGATGTCCTCCATGTTGCGCATCTCGTCGTCGGTCAGCGCGGCGACGATCAGCAAGATGCAGTCGGCGCCGAGCGCGCGCGCTTCCACCACCTGATAGGGATCGACCATGAAGTCCTTGCGGATCACCGGCAGGTCGCAGGCCGAGCGCGCGGCGCCCAGGTCGGCATCCGAGCCCTGAAAGAATTTCTGGTCGGTCAGCACCGACAGGCAGGCGGCGCCGCCGCGCTGATAGGCGCGGGCCAGGAAGGCGGGATTGAAGTCCGAGCGGATGACCCCGGCCGAGGGTGACGCTTTCTTGATCTCGGCGATCAGGGCGATGCCGGTGTCGGCGATCTTGGCCTCCATCGCCGCCGCGAAGCCGCGGGGCGGCGCCTGGTCCTGGGCCCGCCTGAGCAGTTCCTGGATCGGGCGGCGGCCCTTGGTCTCGGCGACCTGCTTGCGCTTTTCGGCGCAGATGCGGTCGAGGATGGTGGGCTGTGTCGCGGTCATGGCGGGTTCAGGCCTCGCGGTTGGTGATCGCCACCATGCGGTCGAGAGCCGCCATGGCCTTGCCGGACTCGACGGCCTCGGCGGCCAGGGCGACGCCGGACTTGAGGTCGGGGGCCTTGTCGGCCACGACCAGGGCGGCGGCGGCATTGAGCAGGACGATGTCGCGATAGGCGCCGGTCTCGCCGGCCAGCAGCGCCCTGAGAGCAGCGGCGTTGGCGGCGGCGTCGCCGCCCTTGAGCAGCGCCGGATTGGCGCGGTGCAGGCCGACCGATTCGGGAGTGACCTCGAATACCGAGACCTTGCCGTGCTTCCACTCGGCCACCTTGCTGGGGCCGGTGGTGGTCAGTTCGTCCAGGCCGTCGGACCCATGGACGACCCAGGCATGGTCGGCCCCCAGGCGGCCCAGCACCTCGGCCATGGGCTTGACCCATTGGTCGGCGAACACGCCCACCACCTGGCGGCGGGTGCCGGCGGGGTTGGACAGCGGTCCCAGAAGGTTGAAGATGGTGCGCGTGCCCAACTCGACGCGCGGGCCGGCCACGTGGCGCATGGCGTTATGGTGGCGCGGCGCCATCAGGAAGCCGATGCCGTTCTCCCACAGGCTTTCCCTGACCAGGGCCATGTCGGCGTCGACCTTCACCCCCAGCGCCGCCAGCACGTCGGCCGAGCCGGACTTGGACGACAGCGCCCGGTTGCCGTGCTTGGCCACCGGCACGCCGCAGCCGGCGACCACGAAGGCGGCGCCGGTGGAGATGTTGTAGGTGCCCGAGCCGTCGCCGCCGGTGCCGCAGGTGTCCACCGCCCCCTCGGGGGCATCCACATGCATGGCCTTGGAGCGCATGATGCGGGCGGCGCCGGTGATCTCCTCGACCGTCTCTCCGCGAACCCGCAGCGCCATCAGCAGGCCGCCGATCTGGGCCGGGGTGGCGTCGCCGGACATGATGACCTCGAACACCTCCTCGGCCTGGGCCTCGGACAGATGGTGGCCGGCGGCGACGCGCCCGAGGACCTCCTTCATCAGGGCCAGGGTCGCGGGGGCGGGGGCGGGGGCGGGGGTGGTCATCAGGCGGCGTGTCCCTTGGTGCGGCGGCACAGGTCGAGGAAATTCCTCAGCATGGCGTGCCCGTGCTGGGTCTCGATGCTTTCGGGGTGGAACTGCACGCCCCACACCGGCAGGTCCTTGTGGGCCAGGCCCATGATCAACCCGTCCCTGCTCCATGCCGACACATGCAGGCAGTCGGGCAGGGTCTCGCGCTCGACCACCAGCGAATGGTAGCGGGTGGCGAGGAAGGGCGAGGGCAGGCCGGCGAAGCAGCCGGTGCCGTCGTGGTGGATCTCGTCGATCTTGCCGTGCATGGGATGCGGCGCCCGCACCACCCGGCCGCCGAAGGCCTGACCGATGGACTGCTCGCCCAGGCAGACGCCGAACAGCGGCACCTTGCCCGCCGCCTTGCGGATGAGGTCGAGGCAGATGCCGGCCTTGTCGGGGTCGCACGGTCCCGGCGAGATGACGATGCCTTCCGGTTCCATGGCCAGCGCCTGATCGGTGGTCAGGGCGTCGTTGCGCCGCACCTCCACCGTGGCCCCCAGCTCGCCCAGGTAATGCCAAAGGTTGTAGGTGAAGCTGTCGTAGTTGTCGATCAGCAGGAACATGGCCGGCTGTGCCCTTCGTTATCCGAGGCCGAAGAATGCAGGGGCGGGCCGGGCGGGTCAAGATTCCTGCGCTTCCCTGATGTTGGAGAGAAAGTACCATCCGTGGACTACCCAAAATGGATGCGCACCGCTATCATCCGATTGAATGGCCATGGGGGAATGGAATGCACAAGGAATGGTGGGGGGTACTGGTCGCCAAGCTGGCCTGGTTGGGCATGCTCTATGTGTGCGTGACCTATGTGGCGCTGGTGCTCCTGGGGCTGGCGCAGATCCACGTGGAGCAGGGGTCGAAGGCCGGCCAGATCTTCCAGGAGGTCGCCGCCTTCGACCGCGCCGTGGCCGACAAGCGGGCCAAGCTGTCGGAATTGACCTCGCGCCAGGGCGAACTGTCGACCTTGATCGCGTCGGGGCGGGCGCAGCTTTATGAGGTGGCGGTGGCGGCCGGCGTTCCCCAGGACAAGATGGCGACGATCCTGGACGGAAACGCCATCGCCGGTGTCGACCCGGCCAAGGTCGACGTGACCAAGTGGGCGGCGGTGGCGGCGCCCATGCGGGGCTGGGTCGACGAGCGTGCCAACAACGCGGCGGCCATCACCGCCTTGGAAGGCCAGTTGTCGGGCGTGAACGATCCCCTCGACCACATGAAGGGCGTGGTGACGGGCGATGGTGAGGACGACCCCCTCGACCGGGTCCGCTATACGGTGCAGACGCTGCAGGACATGATCCCGCTGTTCCCGTCGGCCATCTTCCTGCCGGCCGAGGTGCTGACCTTGCTGCTGACGCTGGCCATGGGCGCGCTCGGCAGCACGCTCCAGGCCACCCGCCTGCTGGTCGAGGACGTCCGCAGCGGCAAGGAGGGCGACTGCGGGCTGGGCTGCTTCCTGTTCCGCCCATTCCAGGGGATGGTGACCGCCTGCGTGGTCTACATCGTGTTCAAGGCCGGGCAGGTGACGATCTCGACCGGCGACACCGAGTCGCTCAATCCCTTCTTCGTGTCCTTCGTCGGCATCATCTCGGGGATGTATACCAACGAGGCCTATCAGATGATTGGCCGCGCCGCCCGCAGCGTGCTGCCGACCGCCGACACCGGCGAGGGCGCGCGCTGGGGGTTCGGGCTGAAGGCGGCCATGACGGCGCAGGACATCACGGTCGAGAAGATGGCCGCCGACCTGGGCCGCTCCGAGGCCGAGGTCCGCGATTGGGTCGAGGAGAAGGTTCCGCTGTCCGAGACCGACCAGACGGTGGTCGCCGCCTATCTGCGCCTGCGGCCCCGGATGCTGTTCACCTCGGAAGCGCCGCCGGTCGGTCCCGCCACGCGCGGGGGGGCCGCGGAGGCGGCGGCGGAACCGGCCCCGGCGCCCGCCTGACGCCGATTTCCCCTTGACCTTCCAGTGACTGGAAGCCCAATTGTCGTCAGGGTCCGGTGAAAGGAGACCCGACGATGACCCACGATTCCGCCGTCGCCACCGTCAGCCTTCCCGTCAGGGGCATGACCTGCGCCGCCTGCTCGACGCGGCTGGAGAAGGTGCTGGGCAAGGTGGAGGGCGTCTCGGCGGCCTCGGTGTCGCTGGCCGCCGAACGAGCCGACATCCGGTTCGACCCCGGCGTCACCGGTCCCGCCCCGCTGGCCGAGGCGATTGGCCGGGCGGGCTTCTCGGTGCCCGACGACGAAATGGAACTGTCCATTTCCGGCATGACCTGCGCCGCCTGCTCGACGCGGCTGGAAAAGGTGCTGGCCCGCCTGCCGGGGGTGGCCTCGGCGCAGGTCAATCTCGCCACCGAGCGGGCGCGCCTGTCCTTCCTGCCGGGGACCGTGGCCGCCGCCGACGCGGTGGCCGCCGTCGAGAAGGCGGGGTTCGGAGCCCGTCTGGTCACCGGGACGGACGAACAATGGGTCCGCGAGGAGGCCGAACACCGCCGCGCCCTGCGCCGTCAGGTGCTGATGTTCTCCGTTTCCGCGCTTTTGACCCTGCCGCTGGTGGCGATGATGGCGGGCGAATTGTTGGGCATCCACGAGCTGATGCTGGCGCCTTGGGTCCAATTGCTCCTGGCGACGCCGGTGCAGTTCTGGATCGGCTGGCGCTTCTACGTGGGTGCCTACAAGTCCCTGCGCGGCGGTGCCGGCAACATGGACGTGCTGGTCGCCCTGGGCACCTCGGCGGCCTATTTCCTGTCGGCCTGGAACGTGGCGCGGGGCCACGGGCACCTGTATTTCGAGGGGGCCGCCGTGGTCATCACCCTTGTCCTGCTGGGCAAGATGATGGAGCACCGCGCCAAGCGCTCGGCGGCCGGCGCCATCCGGGCGCTGATGAAGCTGCGCCCCGACACCGCGCGGGTGGAGCGCGACGGGCGCCTGGTGGAGGTGCCGGCCGGGGCGGTGGCGGTCGGCGACGTGGTGGTGGTCCGCCCCGGCGAGCGGCTGCCGGTGGACGGCACCGTCGTCGAGGGCGAGAGCCAGGCCGACGAATCCCTGATCACCGGCGAGAGCTTGCCGCTCGCCAAGGCCCTGGGCGACGCCGTCGTCGCCGGCTCGGTCAATGGCGACGGCCTGCTGCGGGTGCGGGCCGACCGCGTCGGCGCCGAGAGCACCATCAGCCGGATCATCGGCATGGTCCAGGGCGCCCAGGCGTCCAAGGCGCCGGTGCAGAAGCTGGTCGACCGCATCTCGGCGGTGTTCGTGCCGGCCGTGGTCTCCGTCGCCGCCCTGGCCTTCCTGGGCTGGTGGCTGGTGGGCGGCGACGCCGAGGCCGCCTTCGTCGCCGCCGTCTCGGTGCTGGTCATCGCCTGTCCTTGCGCTTTGGGGTTGGCGACGCCCACCGGGATCATGGTCGGCACCGGCGTCGCCGCCCGCCATGGCATCCTGATCAAGGACGCCGTCGCCTTGGAGCGCGCCCATCACGCCAACGTGGTGGTGTTCGACAAGACCGGCACCCTGACCGAGGGCCATCCGGCGGTGGTGGCGGTGGACGGGGAGGCCGACCTGCTGCTGCTGGCGGCCTCGGCCCAGCAGGGCAGCGAGCACCCGCTGGGCAAGGCGGTGCTGGCGCGGGCCGTCGGCGAGGGGCTCGGGCTCCACCCGGTGTCGGAGTTCCGAAGCCTGACCGGGCGCGGGCTGGTCGCCACGGTGGACGGGCGGGCGCTGGCGATCGGCTCGCCGCGGCTGATGGCCGAGCGGGAGGTGGAGATGGCGCCATTCGCGGAGGCGGCCGAAGCCGAGGAGGCCAAGGGCCGCACGGTGATGTGGGTCGCTGAGGGCGACCGGGCGCTCGGTTTCATCGCCGTGGCCGACCCGGTGAAGCCCTCGGCCATCGAGGCGGTGGCCCGGCTGCGGGCCATGGGAGTCGAGACGGTGATGCTGACCGGCGACAACCGCCGCGCCGCCGAGGCGGTGGCCGGGGTGGTGGGGATCGACCGGGTGGTGGCCGAGGTGCTGCCCGAGGACAAGGCCGCCGAGGTGGCGCGGCTGAAGGGCGAGGGGCGGGTGGTCGCCATGGTCGGCGACGGCGTCAACGACGCCCCGGCGCTGGCCGCCGCCGATATCGGCGTCGCCATGGGTACCGGCACCGACGTGGCCATGCAGGCGGCCGGGATCACCCTGGTCAAGGGCGATCCGGCGCTGCTGCCGCCGGCGCTGTCGGTGTCGCGCGCAACCTACGCCAAGATCCGGCAGAACCTGTTTTGGGCCTTCTTCTACAATCTGGTGGCGCTGCCGGCCGCCGCGCTGGGCTTCCTGACCCCGGTGGTGGCGGGGGCGGCCATGGCGTTCTCGAGCGTGTCGGTGGTGACGAATTCGCTGCTGCTGCGGCGGTGGAGGGCGGGATGAACATCGGCGAGGCGGCCAGGCGCGCCGGCGTCCCGGCCAAGACCATCCGCTATTACGAGGGAATCGGCCTGATCCCGGCCGCCGGCCGCACCGCCTCGGGGTATCGCGACTATTCGGATCGCGACGTCGAGACGCTGCGCTTCGTCCAGCACGCCCGCTCGCTGGGGTTCTCGGTCAAGGACGTCGGCGACCTGTTGCAGCTGTGGCACGATCGCGATCGCGCCAGCGGCGACGTCAAGCGCATCGCCGCCGGCCACGTGGCCGCCGTCGAACGCAAGATCGAGGAACTTCAGGCCATCCGCGCCACCTTGGTATCGCTGATGCACCGCTGTCACGGCGACGACCGCCCCGATTGCCCCATCCTCGAGGAACTGGCCAATCCCTAGACGGTACGGCCTAAGTCCTAGCCCTGCGAACCGTTCGCGGCTATAACCCGGGTTCGCCATTTCCATGTTCGGAGGAACTGTGGCCCGCCGCGACGTCAGGCGCATGCTGACCACGCCCAGGAACCGGCTCAGGGATCGTCCCTGGGCGCTGCCCGCGCTGATGGTGGCCGTGCTGCTGGCCGGGCTTGCCTTCGGGGTGGCGGTCGGCCTCGTCGCCGGCCGCGACGAGGCCCATCCAAGCCTGGAGGAAGTGGTCGACCGCGCCCCGCGCCGCGAAGAGGCGCCCCGGCCCGAGGAGGAGGCCGCCGTTCGGCCCTTGGTGCCGGTCCCCCAGGCCCGGCCCGGCGGGCCGTCGGACGACGGCGTCTATCGCCAGCAGGACGAGGTCCGGCAGGCGGCGGTGCCGCTGTTGCTTCCGCAGGGCGGCGGCGAGTCGGCGGCACCCGGGCCACCGGCCTGGCGGCGTTTCGCGGTGGCGGCGCCGCGCACCGGCGGGCTGCCCATGATCGCGGTGGTGATCGACGACATGGGAATCGACCGCCGCCGCAGCGAGCGGGTGGCGGCCCTCAGGGCGCCCTTGACGCTCTCGTGGCTGCCCTATGCCGAGGATCTGGCCCGTCAGACCGGGGCGGCGCGCCGGCGCGGGCACGAGCTGCTGGTCCACGTCCCCATGGAGCCGCTGGGCGAATCCTACGATCCCGGCCCCGACGTCCTCGAGGTCGGCCTGGCGCCGGACGAACTGCGGCGCCGCATCGGCCTCGATCTCGGCCGCTTCGACGGCTTCGTCGGCATCAACAACCACATGGGCAGCCGCTTCACCGGCGACACCGCCGGGATGCGGGTGGTGATGGAGGAAATGCACCGGCGCGGCCTGCTGTTCCTGGATTCGGTCACCACCGAGAAGAGCGTCGCCCCCGACCTCGCCCAGAGCTACGCTGTCCCCTTCGCCGCCCGCAACGTCTTCCTGGATAACGATTCCTCCCTCGCGGCGGTGCGCGCGCAGTTGTCCAAGCTCGAAGCCCACGCCCGCAAGCATGGCGCCGCCATCGCCATCGGACATCCCCGCGACGCCACCATCGAGGCGCTGGCCGGCTGGCTGCCTGGCCTCGAGGCGCGCGGCTTCGTCCTGGTGCCGCTGACCGCCATCGTCCGCGAGCGCTGGGCGGGGGGATAGGTCGGTCTCCGTCACCGCCCGGGCCGGCGCGGCATTTCAACGGATCCGTTCAACGGCCTGCAGGCGAAACTGGCGCGTCCCGACAAGGTACGGTTCATCCCGCCCGGGACCAATCCCGAGGGCGGCCTGACCCCTTGACCTTCCACCGGTGGGAAGGTTCACATTGGCGGCCACGACATCACTCACGGGAGTTCGCCATGTCCCAGTCCTACCGCGTCACCGGCATGACCTGCGGCGGCTGCGCCAACGCCGTCAAGAGCGCCATCCAGACCGAGGCGCCGGGCGCCTCGGTCGAAGTCGATCTCGGCAGCGCCACCGTCACCGTCGATGGCGCCGAGGAGGCGCAGGTGAGGAAGGCGGTCGACGACGCCGGCTTCACCTTCCACGGCGCCGCCTGAGACCTGGCGCCGATGGGGCATGGCCGGGCGTGGCCCGGCCATGCATCTATTCCGGCGCCACGAAGAACTGTTCGACCGCCGCCCAGGCGCGGGTGCTGGCGGCGGCGGGGTCCGCGAAATTGCCCATGGGCGAATACAGCGAGCTGGCCGCGTAGATGCCCACCTCCTCGACCTCGCCGATGGTGAAGGCGATCTCGCCGCGCGGCATGGCGATGCGGCGCTTGGTGCCGACGGTGGCGCCGTCCAACTGGCCCTCGGCCGGCAGCAGCAGGAAGTTCATGAACCACGGCGTCACCAGGATGCCGGCCAGCCATCCTTCCCAGCGGCGGAAGCCCACCGCCTCCACCCTCAGGGCGGGGTTGTAGAGTCCCAGATCCTTCATGCGCTCGTCGCCGATGCGGGCGAAGGTGGCGACCAGCGAGTCGATCCTGGCGGCGTCGGCGGGCGAAAGGTGTGGGGTCATGATGGCTCCGGGTAGAGGGTCGGGGGCCGGAGTGTAGCAAGGCTCCCACCCCCGGCGCGAGAGGCACGGAAAGGGGGGAGGGGACCATTGCATCGGCAACATGATCCGGGGTATGCCTGAGGCCGCGCGGGCGCGCACCAAGAAGACGAGGAGAGAGGGGGAAATGCCCTATAACAGGATCACCCTGACCCATTTCCTGCTCGAGGAACAGCGCAGGCTGGGCCGATCGGGCACCTTTACCGCCCTGGTGGCCGACATCATCACCGCCTGCAAGATGGTCTCGCACGAGGTCAATCGCGGCGCGCTGGTGGGCAATCTGGGCGTCGCCGGCAGCGAGAACGTCCAGGGCGAGGAGCAGAAGAAGCTCGACGTGCTGGCCAACGACATCTTCCTGCACATGAACGCCCTGGGCGGCAATTACGCCTCCATGGCCTCCGAGGAACTGGAGGACGTCCACGCGGTGCACGGGTCGGCCGATGGCCGCTACCTGTTGCTGTTCGATCCGCTGGACGGATCGTCGAACATCGACGTCAACATCTCGGTCGGCTCGATCTTCTCGATCCTGCGCATGCCCGAGGGCGCCGACCCCAAGTCGGCCGATCCGTTCCTGCAGCCCGGCGTCCAGCAGGTCGCCGCCGGCTACGCGCTCTACGGATCCTCGACCATGCTGGTGCTGACCACCGGCAACGGCGTCAACGGCTTCACCCTCGATCGCGACGTCGGCATGTTCTTCCTGACCCATCCCAACATGCGCGTCACCGAGGACACCAAGGAATTCGCCATCAACGCCTCGCGCGCCCGCTACTGGGAGCCGCCGGTGAAGCGCTACGTGGACGAATGCCTGGCCGGCAAGGAAGGTCCGCGCGAAAGGAACTTCAACATGCGCTGGGTGGCGTCGATGGTCGCCGAGGTGCACCGCATCCTGGTGCGCGGCGGCGTGTTCATGTACCCCATGGACAGCGAGAACGCCAAGACCGGCGGCAAGCTGCGCCTGATGTACGAGGCCAATCCCATGGCCATGATCATCGAACAGGCCGGCGGCGCCGCCACCACCGGCCGCCAGCGCATCCTCGACATCCAGCCCTCGGGCCTGCACCAGCGGGTGCCGGTGGTCCTGGGGTCCCGGAACGAGGTCGAGCGCATCGCGTCGTATCACAGCGAACACGACGCGAAGAAGTAGGACGACGGGGCCCTTCGGGGCCCCGCTTTCGTTCAGCCCAATCCGGCCAACCCGGCCGCCACGCCCAGCCCCACCAGCACCACGCCCCATGCCAGCAGGGTCCGGCCCAGCCGGCGGTGGCTTTCATGCGGCTGGCGCCAGGCCCCGAAGGTGTCGGGGCGCGGCGTCGCCCAGGCGATGTCCACCAGCCGGCGCACGCTGGCCAAGGCGGACGCGCGCCGGGTGGGCGACCCGCCGGCCTCGGCGTCGGTGTGGACGGGGGCGGCCGCCGGGTCGGCGGCACGGATCTTGTCGCCGGTCATGCCGGCGTCGGTGTTGGCGCGCTCCTCGGGGGTGTCCATGCCTCGCTCCGATGTTCCCCCACCAGATGGGGGGCGGAGGGCGGCCGGGAAATCACCGCGTCAGGCGTATGTCGGACAGGGGCACGAAGCCGGTGTGCTGCTGCTGGAAGACCTTGAAGGTCTTGGCGCCCTTGCCGGTGGCGAACTCGCCATAGGCGGTTGCCAGGGCTTCCCTGCAGCGGGCCTCGGTCTCGGTGTCGGTCAATCCGGCCAGGGCGTCCAGGTCCATCAGCTCGTTGAAGCGCTTGAGGATGTGCAGGCGGTGCACGTTCAGCACCTGGGGATCGAAATCGATGCCGAGGGTCAGGAAGAACTGTTCGGCCGAGGATAGGCGGGACAGGCGGTCGAGAGTGCTGCACATGGCGGAACCTCCGTCAGTTCAGGGTGGCGGGCACGGGGGCCTCGGCCAGGGTGGCTTCCAGGACGAAGCGGCGCAGGTCGTCGGGGCTGGGGATGCGCTTGGTCGCCACGGCATGGGACTTGACGCGGGCCAGGACGGCGCGGGCCTGGAATTCGTCGGGGGTCAGGCCCAGCTCGGCGCAGGCGTGGATCACCGCCGACAGGCCGGAATGCTTGCCCAGCACCAGCACATGGTCGCGGCCCAGCTCCAGCGGGTCCAGCGCTTGGTAGTTGGCGCGGTCGCGCAGCAGTCCCGACACGTGGATGCCGGACTCATGGGTGAAGACGGCATCGCCGACGATGCTCTTGTTGGCGGGCACCGGCCGCCCCGAGGCCTTGGCGACCAGGCGCGACACCTGCGGCAGGTCGCTCTTGGTGACGCCGGTCGCCCGGCCGTACAACTTCTCCAGCGCCACCACCACTTCCTCCAGCGGCGCGTTGCCGGCGCGCTCGCCCAGGCCGTTGACGGTGGTGGACACGTGGGTGGCGCCACCCCTGACGGCGGCCAGGGAATTGGCGGTGGCGAGGCCGAGGTCGTCGTGGGCGTGGATTTCGATCTCCAGCCCCGAGGCGGCGCGCAGGCGGGTGATCAGGGCGTGGGTGGCGAAGGGCTCCATGATGCCCAGCGTGTCGGCGAAGCGGAAGCGGCGGGCGCCGGCGGCCTCGCAGGCGTCCAGTACCGCCAGCAGGAAATCGGGATCGGCGCGCGACGAATCCTCGCCGCCCACCGATACCTCCAGCCCGAGGTCGCGCGCCTTGGCGACCATGGCGCGGATGTGCCCCAGGGCCCAGGCGCGGTCGCGGCCCAGCTTGCTCTTTAGTTGCTGGTCGGAGACGGGAATGGACAGGTTGACCATGCCCACCCGGCATTTCATCGCGTCGGCGAGGTCGTCGTCGCGCATGCGGCACCAGGCGATCAGGGTCGCCTTCAGGCCCAGGGCGGCGACGGCGCGGATGCTGTCGCGCTCCTCGGACCCCATGGCCGGGATGCCGACCTCCATCTCGGGGACGCCGGCGCGGTCCAGGGCGGCGGCGATGGTCAGCTTCTCGTCCAGGGTGAAGGCCACCCCGGCGGTCTGCTCGCCGTCGCGCAGCGTGGTGTCGTTGACGACCGCCATGGGGGTCAGCCGCAGCTCTTGGTCGAGCAGGAGCAGGGCTTGGCAGTGTTGTTGGGATTGTCGAACATGAAGCCGGAGCCCATGGCGCTGTCCACGTAGTCCATGGTGGCGCCGGCCAGCAGGATCTCGGACGACGGATCGACGAAGACCCGGACGCCGTCGAACTCCATCACCTTGTCGTCGTCAAAGGCCTCGGTCTCCAGGCCCATGCGGTACTGCAGACCGGAACAGCCGCCGGTGACGACCATGATGCGCAGACCCTGCTCGGGGGCGGAGCAGACGCTCTTGATGGCGGAAAGGGCGCGGGGGGTGAGGGAAAGCATGCTGCGGTCCTCCTGTGGCGGTGGGACGAAAACCCATCCCCCTCCAAGCAAACTGGATGCCAACAGCTAATGCATTGAAAACACTGGATGTGTGGTGCCGGATGTCGGATTCGCGACACGGCGCATTGGCGCCATTCCGCCGCCGGTTCAGTCGGAACGGGCCGCTCGCGCCAGCAGGCTGAGGCCATCCTCGGCCCCGAAGCATAGGGCGAAGTCGTCGCAGGCGTCGCAGACCGGCGACTTGCAGATGGGCACGCCCTCCTGGCCGCAAAGCTGGCGATAGAAGAACTTCTTCCATTTCATGTCGCGGTCGTTCAGCGCCGCCAGCGGCGCGAAATGCCGCGTCATCAGAGCGCCCAGGTCGGCGCGACCGGTCAGGCCCAGATCCTGCCACAGGTGGTTGGGCGCCTGGCAGCGGCGGGCGACGATGGCCGCCAGCCATTCCTCCTCGGGCCGGCCGAGGCTGCGATGGGAGAGAAGCAGGCCACGCAGGTCCTCCTCCTCGAGGGCGACCGGGCCGGAGCCGTCCCCGCCGTCGGCCAGCAAGGCGCGGGCATGCGGGAAATACAGGCCGACCATGGCCTCCAGGGCGGCCGCCGACAGGCCCAGGCCATGGGCGAGCGGGGTCGCGGGGTCGGCGGACGCGATGGCGACGGCGCAGGCCAGCAGGTGACGGTCGAACGGATCCCGGTCCGTATCGGTCATCATCAGCCAGCGATAGAACGTCGCCGCCATCGACTGGCCCCTTACGCCGGCATCGGCATGGGTTCGTGCACCTGACAGTTCTTGCCGCACACGGTGGCGCAGGCCTCGCAGCCGATGCAGGCGCCGGCATTCTCGATGACCATCACCTTGCGGTCGGAATCGTCGTCGTCGTCCAGCGGGTCGCAATACTCGCCGTCCTCGTTGATGCCCATCATCTTGAGCACGGCCTGGGTGCAGACCTTGAAGCAGCGACCGCAGCCGATGCACAGTTCTTCATCGATCTTGGTGAGGTACTTCGGGATCCAGGGCTCGCCATCGCGACGGAAGAAGGTAATGAACGACGACATTTTTTCTCTCCTTAGTTCCAAGGCAATGACCGTCAGGCGTCGGCGACGGTCGGAAACTTCTCGATGGTGGCGACGCCTTCGGCGATGAGCTTTTCAGCCTTATCGACCATTTGTGAAACGTTCTCGAAGCCGAAGCGGTGCAGCTCGCGGACATGGGTGTTGACGCAGACCAGCCGGCCGGCGATCAGCACGATGCGGCCCCAGCCCTCGTGATGGATGTTCATCATCGGTGCGCAGGCCCGGCCGCAACGGCGCTCGATCTCGAAGGCGACGGTCTGGTAGTACAGCTCGACCCGCCACAGGATGTCGGGGTCGGGATCGCCGATCATGGGCAGTTCGCGCTTTTGCGCCTTGGTGACGATGAAGGGCGCCAGCAGCGCGTCATCGGGTTCGTTGTCCCAGGCGCCGCTGCGGTCCTGCGCCCTCAGCAGGATCAGCAGGCCCTTGACGAAGGGCGATGCCGAAGCGTCGATGTCGGTGGTCGCGGCCATGGTCAATCCTCGTCGTCGATGAAGCGTTCGGGGCCGGCTTCGGAAGTGTTGATCACCTTGCGCAGCCATGGCGGCGGGTTGGTCTTGAGCATGCCGCGGATGCGCTCGATGACGGCCGAGATGGGCTCGTCGGCGGGCAGCTTGATGGGGTGGACGTTGGCGCGCACGACGCGGGCGGCGGCGGGGCCGCCGATGGCGCGCACGAACAGCAGGGCCGATCCCTCCAGCGCCTTGATCTTGGTGGCGAGCCGGTCGTCGCCGTCTTCCTGGTGGCTGCCGTTCTCGTCGCTGACGTTGTCGAACTGCACGGCTTCCAGGAAGGCGTGCTCGTCGGGGCCGACGTCGTAGAACATGAAGGTCTTGGCGCTGGCGAAATGCGCATCGACCCGGGTGCGGTCCTGTGTGGCGAAGGCGACTCGCATGTATCCTCCTTTGACGGGGCGGTCGGCCCCGATGCTGTCGTGATCGGCGTCAACCAGCCGCAACCGGCGCGTCACCATGGATGTGCTCCGAGTGGGCGAGGTGCATGCCGTGCCCGTGGGACGGATGCTCCATCAGGATGTTGCCGATGGCGAAGATCAGGTCGCGGGTGCCGCGATAGCCGACCGAGGCCAGATGTGCGGCGCCAAGGCGGTCGAAGACCGGGAAACCGGCGCGGAACAGCGGAATGCCGTGGCGCCCGGCGAGCAGGCGGCCGTTGGCGTTGGCGATCAGCAGGTCGGCGCCGCCGGATTCGAGGATCTGGTCCTCGACGTCCTCGAAATCGCCGATGATCACCCGTTCGGCCGGGACCTCGGACAGCAGCGGCGTGTGCAGCGTCGTCACCGCCGCCACGACGTTGGCGCCCATCTCCGCCATCAGCTTCGCATAGGTCCACATCAGGGCCGGTTCGCCGGCCACCGCCACCGAGCGGCCGCCGAAGAAGAAGTGGCCGTCCAGCATGGCGTCCACCAACTGCGACCGCTGGCGGCGGTACTTGGCCGGGACCGGGATGCCGGCGGCGGTGGACAGCACCACCATCAGCCGGTCCACCGCCTCGAGGCCGGTCACGCGGTCGAACAGCTCGTACGGAACGCCGGTCTTGTCGTTGAGCTTCTCGGCCGAGATGCGCATGTGCTCGCCGATGGCGATGGTCAGCACCGCCCGGCCCATGCCGCGCACCTGCTCGATGCTGGTGCCGCCGAGCGTGGTGGGTACGTAGGCGTTGGGAACATGGCCGTCCATGGACCCGGACAGGTCGGGCAGGACCACCGGCTCGAGGCCGAAATCCTCGACCATTTCCTTGAGGGCCTCGATGTCGCCCGGGGTCAGATGGACGCCCGGCAGGATGTTGACGCGCTTGAGCGGCGGTTGGCTGGAGGGCTGGGCGAAGGCGTCGATCATGGCGCCCACCGCCTTGCCCCAGCCGGTCTCCAGCGACCCCTCGAAATCGGGAGCGGGGACGTAGACCACCGGCGGCAGATCCTTGTTGGCGGCGACGATCCGGTTGAGATCGCCGCGGGTGTCCTCGCCGCGGGTCTCGGTCAATGCCGTGGACACCAGCCCGATCAGCTTGGGCTGGGCGCGCTTGTTGATGTTCTTGAGCGCTTCCGCCACCTGCTCGGAGCCGCCGAGGATGGTGGAGATCTCATTCATGGCCGTGGTCTGGAGCGGGATGGCCTCGCGGAAATGGCGGACCATCATCACCAGGGCGAAGGCGGTGCAACCCTGGCTGCCGTGGAACAGCGGCATGCAGCCGTCCATGCCCATGAAGGCCAGGGCGGCACCCAACGGGGCGCTGGTCTTCAGCGGGCTGGTGGACAGCGCCTTGTTGTGGTTGATGACGAGCGCCATGGTCAGGCCTCCTCCCAGGGGGCGGGCCGGCGGACCTGGGCCCAGATGGGGTTGTTGATGGCCAGGTCGATCTGGCGGACCAGCTCCACCATGCCGTCATAGCAGGCGTAGCCGTGGTGGCGTTCCTGGTTGATGTCGAGCCAGGGGGTGCGGGCCTTGAGCGCCACGAATTGCGACCGCCCGCCCGACAGCATCATGTCGGCCTTGCCGTCGGTGAACATGGCGTACATGTCCCTGGGCGTGATGGCATCGGCCAGCTTGTCCTCGTCGCCGCCCAGGCGCTCCAGGGCCTTGGCCTTGTCGGCCTCGGTGGCCTTGCGCACCGACGATCCCACCACCTCCATGCCCACTTCCTGCAGGGCCTGGATCACCGACCAGCTCTTGACGCCGCCGGTGTAGAGCAGGACCTTGCGCCCCGCCAGGCGAGGCCTGAATTGCGCCAGCGCCGCCCAGGCCTTGGCCTCTTCCTCGGCGATCAGCGCCTCGGCGCGGTCGGTCAGGGTGGGGTCGGCGCCCTTTTCCACCAACATGCGGGCGATGTTCCTGAGCGCATCCGACGTGTCCGAGATGCCGTAGAACGAGCCCTCGAAATAGGGGATGCCGTAGGTTTCCTTCATCTTGCGCGCCAGGGTCACCAGCGCCTGGCTGCACAGGACCATGTTGGCCCGCGCGGTGTGGCAGGCCGCCACGTCGCGGAAGCGGGCGTCGCCGGTGATGGAGGCGCGCAGGCGGATGCCGAGGCGCGCCAGCAGCGGCCGGAACTGGTCCAACTCGCCGGCGACGTTGTATTCGCCGAGGATGTTGATGTCGGTGGGGCCGGCGTCGCCGGGGTCGACGGTGCCGATGACGTGCTCGAACAGCGCCTCGCCGCCCAGACGGTTGCCGAGATTCTTGGAGCCGACGAAGCCCGGCGCGTTGACCGGGATGACCGGGGTGCCCAGGCGCTCGGTGGCGGCCTTGCACACGGCGTCCACGTCGTCGCCGATCAGGGCGCCGACGCAGGTCTGGTAGACGAACACCGCCGCCGGCTTGTAGCGGGCGATGGAGCGCTTGATGGCCTTGTAGAGCTTCTTCTCGCCGCCGTGGACGATGTCCAGGTTAGACAGGTCGGTGGTGAAGCCCAGGCGGTAGAGGTCGCCGCCGCTGCTCCAGGAATTGCGGGTGTCCCAGGAATTGCCTTCGCAGGCGATGGGGCCGTGGACCAGGTGGACCACGTCGGTGATGGGCTGAAGCGCGATCTTGGCGCCGTCGAAGCAGCAGCCGCCGGCGGCGGCGCCGGGGGTCAGCGGCTTGGAACAGCCCTTCTTACGCTGGGCATCCGACTTCGCCTGGTTGGTGGCGCAGCCGGGCTCGTTCATCAACTCGGCGATCTTGTTCTTGAGCATGGGTGGCGGCCCTCCTCAATGGTCGGAGGGGGAGATGCAAGGGCGGTGCCAGCCTGGAAAATGGCGGAAATTCTGGGGTTGTAATAGCCATTGTCGGGGATGCGACACGACGTGATGTCGCGTCCGCACCAAGAAAAAAGCCCCGGGACGTCGCCGTCCCGGGGCTAGGTTGCCTGATGAACCGCTACCGACGATCAGCGGGTCAGGTCGAAGGAAATGTCGGAGGCGTTGTCGGCGACCTCGAACACCCGGTCCAGGATCTCGACCAGGATCCGCAGCGCACCCTGGTAGCCGAAGGTCGGGAACCGGTGGTGGTGGTGGCGGTCG
The DNA here is from genome assembly GCA_937887565.1 of uncultured Rhodospirillaceae bacterium. Taxonomy (GTDB): domain Bacteria; phylum Pseudomonadota; class Alphaproteobacteria; order Rhodospirillales; family Magnetospirillaceae; genus CALABS01. The sequence continues at coordinate 38,019 of CALABS010000009.1, forward strand.
AAGATCGGGAAGCCCAGGCGGATGAAGGGCGTGCCGGTGTCCTTCTCCAGGTACTTGCCGTAGGAGGAACCGATCAGCAGGTCCACGGGCTCGGTGAAGAGCAGGGACCGCATGTGCCACAGGTCCTTGTTGATGAACACCTGGCCCGAGCCGCCGAAGGGCGACGAGGCCAGCAGCTCCTTCATCTTGGCTTCCCAGTCGGAATTGCCGTTGGAGGCCAGCAGGTGGACCGGCTCCATGCCCAGTTCCAGCAGGAAGCCGGTCAGGCCGTACACGAAGTCGGGGTCGCCGAAGACCGAGACGCGCTTGCCGTGCAGCCAGGCGGCGGAGTCCGCGATGGCGTCGACCAGGCGGCCGCGCTCGACCTCCAGTTCCTCGGGGATGGCCTTGCCCGACAGCTTGGACACGGTCATCAGGAAGGCGTCGGTGCCGGTCAGGCCCATGGGGCTGTTCAGGGCGACGGTCTCCTGGCCCTTGGTGGCCACGTATTCCAGCGTCTTCTCGGTGGAGAATTCCTGCAGGCTGACGGTGGCCTTGGCGTTGATCGAGGCGCGGACGTCGTCGAGCTTGGTGCCGCCGTAGTACATCTTGTAATGGCCGTCGGTCGGGCTGTCGAAGGTGTCCTTGACGTCGCAGATCAGGGTGTAGTCGACGCCCATCATGCCCAGGTAGCGCTCGATCTCGCGGTTGTTGGCCGGAGCGTAGCCGTCGAAGCCGGGGATGATGTTGATCGTCTCGCCCTTGACCGGGGTCAGCTGGGCCTCGCGATCCCAGAAGTAGCTGAACACGCCCTTGATCATGAGGTCGTAGCCGTTCAGGTGGCTGCCGACGAACGAGGGGGTGTGGGCGAAGGGAACCGGGAAGTCGGCCGGGATGACCTCCTTCTCCTTGGCGGTGGCGATGAAGGCCGACAGGTCGTCGCCGATGACCTCGGACATGCAGGTCGTCGACATCACGATCATCTTCGGCTTGTACAGCGCGTAGCAGTTCTGCAGGCCGTCGACCAGGTTGTTGAGGCCGCCGAACACGGCTCCGTCCTCGGTCATCGAGTCGGACACGCAGAGCGCGGCGTCCTTGAAGTGGCGCGACAGGTGCGAGCGGAAATAGGCGGCGCAGCCCTGGGAGCCGTGAACGTAGGGCATGGCGCCCTCGAAGCCGGCGGCGGCGTACACCGAGCCCAGCGGCTGGCAGGCGCGGGGCGGGTTGATGACGGCATGCTTGCGGGCGAAGTTCTTTTCACGGTACTCCCAGGTCTTGGTGTACTCGATCTGCTTCGCGACATCCTCGTCCGAGACGCGGCACTCGTAATTGGCCTTCTTGTTCTCGAACAGCTCCTTGTATTCCGGTTCCTGGAACAAGGAAATGTGGTCTTTGACCTTGTCGGCGCTCTGGGGCATGGCAACTCTCCTTGCGCCTCCCCGCGCCCCCGGATATTGGGCGACACGCGGGGAGGAATATTAATTGACGCTGCAGGTCCTTATTCGGCGGCTTCCGCGAGCTTCCACGGCGCCTTGACCTTGCCCCAGACGGGGGCGTTGATGGCCAGGTCCATGTCGCGGGCGAACACCGCGAAGCCGTCGTAGCCGTGATAGGGGCCCGAGTAGTCCCACGAGTGCATCTGGCGGAAGGGGACGCCCATCTTCTGGGTGCCGTACTTCTCCTTGATGCCGGAACCGACCAGATCGGGACGCAGCTTCTCGATGAACTTCTCGAGCTCGTATTCGGAAGCGTCGTCGTAGATCAGCGTGCCTTCCTTGAGATAGTGGGCGGTACGCTGGTAGTCGTCGTTGTGGGCGAACTCGTAACCGCTGCCGATCACCTCCATGCCCAGGTCCTCGTAGGCGGTGGCGGTGTGGCGGGGGCGCAGGCCACCCACGAACAGCATCACGCGCTTCTTGTCGAGGCGGGGCTTGAACCTGGCGATCACCGCGTCGGCCAGGGGCTGGTACTTGGCGATGACCTTCTCGGCGTTCTCCTGGATCGTCTCGTCGAACAGGGCGGCGATGGCGCGCAGGCTCTTGGCGATCTGGGTCGGGCCGAAGAAGTTGTACTCGTGCCACGGAATCCCGTGCTTCTCTTCCATGTGACGGCAGATGTAGTTCATCGACCGGTAGCAGTGGATGAGGTTGACCTTGGCCTTGGGGGCGCGTTCGATCTCGGCCAGGGTCGAGTCGCCGGTCCACTGGCCGATCACCCTGAGGCCCATCTCCTCGAGCAGCTTGCGCGAGGGCCAGGCGTCGCCGCCGATGTTGTAGTCGGCGATCAGGTTGACGTCGTAGGGGCCGGTCTCCCACTGCTGCTCGTTCTTGTCGAGCACCCAGTCGCGGATGCAGTCGTTGGCGATGTGGTGGCCCAGCGACTGCGAGATGCCGCGGAAGCCCTCGCAGCGGCAGGGAACGACGATCTTGCCGGTGTCCTTGGACTTCTTCTTGGCGACGGCCTCGATGTCGTCGCCGATCAGGCCGATCGGGCATTCGGACAGGATCGAGTAGCCCTTGTTGAGCGGGAACATCTCTTCCAGCTCGTCGATCATCTTCTCCAGGTTCTTGTCACCGCCGAAGACGATGTCCTTCTCCTTGAAGTCGGACGTGATCTGCATGGTGACGTAGGAGTCGATGCCGACGGTGCCGGTGAAGTAGTTGCGGCGCTGGGACCAGGAATAGTGGCCGCAACCGACCGGGCCGTGGCTGATGTGGACCATGTCCTTGATGGGACCCCACACCACGCCCTTGGCGCCGGCATAGGCGCAGCCGCGCTGGGTCATCACGCCGGGGACCGACTTGATGTTGGACTTCACGCCGCAGGTCGGGTTGCCGTCGGGGCCGTCCTTGACCATGCCCAGGTGGCGGGCGCGCTTCTTGGCCGCCTTCTCGGGATGGGCTTCGAGGACCTCCTTGATGAGGGCTTCGTTGACGACCGGGTCGTTCGGGTTGTCGAGGCTCATGCCCCTTCTCCTTCTCTAGATGGGGCCTTGGATCAGCCGGCGTTGCACATGGTGCGTTCCTTGGCCTGCAGCTCGGCCAACTGCTGCTCCTCGGTCTTCATGATGCCGAACTCGATCAGCATGTCCTCGAGCTCTTCCATCGAGATCGGGGTCGGGATGGTGCCCTGGCCCGAGTTGTTGTGAATCTTGGTGGCGAGCTGGCGGTATTCCTGGGCCTGCTTGCAGTCCGGCTTGTACTGGATGACGGTCTCGCGGCGCAGCTCGGCGTGCTGGACGACGTTGTCGCGGGGCACGAAATGGATCAGCTTGGTGTTGATGCGCGACGCCAGCGCCTCGGCCAGTTCCACCTCGCGGTCGGTCTGGCGCTCGTTGCAGATCAGGCCGCCCAGGCGCACGCCGCCGGAGCCGGCATACTTCAGGATGCCCTTGGCGATGTTGTTGGCGGCGAACAGCGCCATCATCTCGCCCGACATGACGATGTAGATTTCCTGGGCCTTGTTCTCGCGGATCGGCATGGCGAAGCCGCCGCACACCACGTCACCCAGCACGTCGTAGGAGACATAGTCGACGTCGTCGTAGGCGCCGTTCTCTTCCAGGAAGTTGATGGCGGTGATGACGCCGCGGCCGGCGCAGCCGACACCCGGCTCGGGGCCGCCCGACTCGGTGCACTTGATGCCCTTGTAGCCGATCTTCATCACGTCCTCGAGCTCCAGGTCCTCGACCGACCCGGCCTTGGCGGCCAGGTGCAGCACGGTGTCCTGCAGCTTGGTGTTGAGGATCAGGCGGGTGGAGTCGGCCTTGGGGTCGCAGCCGACGATCAGGATCTTTTGACCCATTTCGACCAGGGCGGCGAGGGTGTTCTGGGAGGTGGTCGACTTGCCGATGCCGCCCTTGCCATAGAAAGCGATCTGACGAGGCATTGTTCGGTTCCTTTCGCTGTCCAAGCCTGTGCAATTCCGACGGCGAAGGGGCTTGCCTCCGCCACGGCCCTCTCCACGCAACCGCCGTGCCAATTGCGTGGGCACAGGAAAAAGCGATTAAAAACAACGCGGAGAGGCTTTAGCGCCTAATTCCTGGGCGCCTGTCCGGAATCCGACAAATGTCCGAACCCCCACAGACGCTAGGGGTTTGGCGGCTTCCCTGGGCCCTCAGAAAGCGGGTATGCTTCTTGCATGCGTATGCGTGCGACCGCAGGGGGAGAGGGATGCACGACAGCCAGCGCCGGTTCGGCCATTCCACCAATCTGGTCGGCCTGCCCACCGATCTGCTGGGCAGCGTCGCCTTCAACGACCATCCGCTGTCGCTCGCCATCTCCGGCGTGCGCGAGATGAACAAGAACCTGTTCGAGATGCTGTCGCGGTCGGACTGCCTCGACGACGCCGGCGACGCCTTCTACAAGTACATGATGGCCATGTTCGGCATCGACCCCGAGCAGCGCGAGCGCGAGAAGGCCGCGGGCGGCGGCAAGGCGCGGCGGTATCGGTCGTCCTTCCTGCGTCTGCTCAAGGGCTGGGGTTACGATTCCAACGGCCCCGAGGGGGCGGTGCTGAAGGGATGGGTGGAAAGCCGCTTCGGGTTGTTTCCCACCTTCCACAAGCAGGTCATCGACCGGGTTTCGGGCAACGGCTGGGCCTCCTATGTCGAGGAGAAGATGTCCAGCCGCTTTCACAACAACTCTATCTACACCCAGCTGGACATGGTGTATGCCTTCTGCCAGTGGGCGCTGGACCGCTACGCCGCGCCAGGCCGCAGCCACCTGCGGCTGTTCAGGGGCACCAACTCCTTCGACGAGCATCAGATCGTCGAGCGCATCGATCGCAAGACGGTGGTGATGCGGGTCAACAACCTGGCCTCGTTCTCGTCCGACCGCGAGGTGGCCGACTGCTTCGGCGACTTCATCGTCGAGGCCGAGGTCCCGGCGGTGAAGATCGTGTTCTTCAACACCTTGCTGCCCATCCACCCCCTCAAGGGCGAGGGGGAATATCTGGTGATCGGCGGCGACTACCGCGTCACCGCCAGCACTTATTGAACGGAGACCTGCCGATGACGGAACCGACCCTGCCCGAGCGCGCCCTGGGAGCCTATCTCGGCTTCGCCGTCGGCGACGCGCTGGGGGCGACGGTGGAATTCATGACCAAGGGCGAAATCCAGACCCAGTACGGCACCCACCGCAAGATGATCGGCGGCGGCTGGCTGCATCTGGCGCCGGGGCAGGTGACCGACGACACCGAGATGGCGCTGGCGCTGGGGCGGTCGCTGGTGCGCAACGGCGGCTTCGACGTCGCCGACGTGTGCGAGGAATTCGCCGCCTGGCTGAAGACCGGGCCGGTGGACGTGGGCAACACCTGCCGGCGCGGCATCCGCCGGTTCATGACCCACGGCACCGTCGAGGGGCCGCCTTGCGACGGCGACGGCGGCAACGGCGCCGCCATGCGCATCCTGCCGCTGGCCATCGCCACCTGGAACCGGCCCGGCGACTTCGAGGCGCAGGCGTTGGCCCAGGCGCGGATCACCCATCACCATCCGCTGTCGGACGGCGCCACCCTGGCCTTCGGCCGCATGGTTCACGGGCTCTTGCACGGCGGCGGCATCAAGGGGGCCCGCGACGTCGCCAACGCGCTGGTGGCGGCGCATCGGAGCTTCAAGTTCGAGCCCTATCGCGGGCAGAGCTCGGCCTATGTGGTCGACACCGTCCAGACGGTGTTCCACGTCTATTTCCGCACCGATTCGTTCAAGAGCTGCGTCATCGACACCGTCAATCTGGGCGGCGACGCCGACACCACCGGCGCGCTGGCCGGCATGCTGGCGGGGGCCACCTACGGCGTTCAGGACATCCCGACCGCGTGGCTGAACAAGCTCGACCGCAAGGCGGTCGATGAAATCCGCGCCCAGGTGCCGGCGCTGCTGGAGATCGGGGGCCTTTGACAGCGGCGGAACGCTTTGGGATAGTGGGCGCCGTCTTGTGTTCGGGGAAATCATGATCCAGCGAATCGTTCTCGCCGTCCTGGCCGCCGCCGTCCTGGGCGGTTGCGCCTCGGTGATGGGCGACACGGAATCGGACGTCGCCATCCGCACGGACCCGGCCGGCGCCCGTTGCGCGCTGACCGGGCGCGACGGTTACCAGGATTCGGCCGTCACCCCCGTCACCATCGCCATTCCCCATACGGCCGCGCCGGTGACCGTGCGCTGCGAGGCGCCGGGCTTCCGGCCGACCTCGGCCAGCCTGGATGCGTCGGCCGATGGTTGGATGTGGGCCAATGCCGGTCTGATCTTCGGCACCGGCGGCGCCATCCTGCTGGGGACCGTGGTGGACGAAAGCCGGGGTGCCGGCAGGACGTTCCAGGACGACGTCCAGGTCAAGCTCGCCCCCGACCGCCCCCGCGCCGTAAGGGTGATGAACCGCTCCGACGGCACGGGGATGGAGCTCAGGGCCCGGTGAGGCTCATTCCGCCTCGGCCTCCATCGCGATGAACCCGCAGGGGCATTCGTGCGCGCACAGGCCGCAGCCCTTGCAGTACTCGAGGTCGAAGACGTAGTGGCTGCCGTCCGAGGCGGTTTCCACCGTCTTGATGACGGCGTTGTCGGGACACAGCGTCCAGCAATTGTCGCAGGCCAGGCAGTTGCCGCAGCTGAAGCAGCGGTCGGCCTCGGCGGCGGCCTGGGCGGCGGTCGGGCCGCCCTCGATTTCGTCGGAATCGTTGCGCCGTTCCAGCGCCAGGGTGGGCAGCTCGATGCGGGTGGACGGCTCGTAATAGGCCAGGTTCAGCGCCTCGTAGGGGATCGGCGGCCGCTCCTCCTCGACCGGGGCGCGGCCCGACAGGAAGGCGTCGATGGCCTCGGCGGCCCGGCGGCCGTCGCCCACCGCCGCCGTGACGGTGCCGTTGGGATAGCCCTTGACCCAGGCGCGGGCGTCACCGCCGACGAAGATCCCGGCCTGTCCGTCCAGGCGGCCGAAGCGGTCGGCGGGGAAGTAGTCCTTGCCGTGCAGCAGCGCCTCGACGCCGGCCGGGTCGACCACCTCGCCGATGGCCGGCACCACCATGTCCACATGCAGGACGGTCTCGGTGCCCTCGAAGGCGACGCGGGTCTTGCGGCCGTTGGCGCCGGGCAGCTTCTTGAGCCGCACCATCTCGACTCCCACCACCTTCGAGCCGCGCATGATCAGGCGGTTGATGGTCCGGTGGGGATAGAACTTGACGCCTTCCTCGACGGCCTGCTCGAACTCGCGCGGGACCACGTTCAGCACGTCGTCGGGCTCGGTATCGGGGCCGGGCAGTCCCGAGGCGGTGATCAGATGCACCTCGGGCACGCCGGCCCGCTTCATCACCCGGGCAAGGTCGACGGCGGTGTTGCCGCCGCCGTGGATGGCGACCGCCTTGGGCATGGGCAGCGCGCCCACCTGCAGCCACTCCTTGAGCAGGTGCAGGCCCTCGTGCAGGTCGGCGGGCACGGCGCCGTCCACGTCCCAGTGACGGCTCTTGCCGGCGCCGACGCCCAGGAAGACGGCATCGAATTCGTTCCTCAGTTCGTCGAGGGAGACGTCGCGGCCCAGCGCGGTGCGGGGGCGGAACTCGATGCCCAGGGCCAGCAGGCGCGACAGTTCCTTGTCCAGCACGTCGCGCGGCAGCCGGGTCGGCGGAATGGCCGACCGCAATAGCCCGCCGGCCTCGGGCATGGAATCGAACAGCACCACGTTGTAGTGGCGGCGCACCAGGTGATAGGCGGCCGACAGGCCGGCCGGGCCGGCGCCGACCACCGCCACCCGCTCCTTGCGGGGCTGGCCGGTGGGGATGGGGTAGGTCCAGCCGTTGCGGATGGCCTCGTCGCCCAGCCAGCGCTCCAGCGCATGGATGGCGATGGGGGCGTCGAGCTTGCCCCGGTTGCAGGCGCTCTCGCACGGGTGCGGGCAGACGCGCCCCGTCACCGCCGGCAGCGGATTGGCGGCGACCAAGCTCTCCCACGCCTCGCGGGGGCGGCCTTCCTGCATCCTAGCCAGCCAGGCCTGCTGGTCCTCGCCGGCCGGGCAGGCGCGGTGGCAGGGGGCGGCGGCGTGAACGTGAACGGGGCGCGCCGAGCGCCAGGTGCCGGTCTTGAAGGCGAGCGACGTGCCGGCCTTGGCGAAGGCGCCCTTGGTCATGGTGACGGGCATGGCTTCCTCCCCTCTCAGGTCCGCGCCGGGCCGCCGCGACGGATGGTGTCGGCGCCCTCGCTGTCGAAGGGATCGTCGCCGTCCCCCATCAGGCCGTAGCGTTCGATGTTGTAGTCGGCCAGCGCCTGCAGGTGCTCGCGCTCCTCGCGCGCCCGGTGGTCGCCATCGGCGAACAGGTGGCGGAACCGGGTCTGGCGCTGGAGGTATTCGGCCACCGGCACCGGGCGGCGCAGCGGCATCACCGAGGCCACCTCGCCGCGCTCCAGTTCGACCAGGGGAAACAGCCCGGTCTGGACCGCCAGACGGGCCACCTCGATGGTCAGGGTGCCGTCATGGCCCCAGCCCAGCGGGCAGGGCGAATGGACCAGCAGGAAGGTGGGGCCGTCGATCTCCATGGCCCGGCGCACCTTGCGGCGCAAATCCTGGGGATAGGCGACCGAGGCCGAGGCGGCGTAGGGGATGTGGTGGGCGGCGATGATGGACAACAGGTCCTTCTTCATGTGCCGCTTGCCCATGCGCGCCTTGCCGGGCGGCGAGGTGGTGGTCATGGCGGCGTGCGGCGTCGAGCTGGACCGCTGGATGCCGGTGTTCATGTAGGCTTCGTTGTCGTAGCAGACGTAGAGCACGTTGTGCATGCGCTCCAGCATGCCCGACAGGGCCTGGAAGCCGATGTCGAAGGTGCCGCCGTCGCCGCCCTGGGCGATCACCTTGGTGCGGCGCCCCTGGGCCTTGAGCGCCGCCTCGACGCCCGACGCGATGGCGGCCGAGTTCTCGAACAGCGAATGCAGCCACGGCACCCGCCAGGCCGATTGCGGCCAGGCGGTGGAGAACACCTCCAGGCAGCCGGTGGCGTTGGTGAGGATGACGTCGGGGCCGGCGGCCTCGGTCACCAGGCGGGCGGCCAGCGCCTCGCCGCAGCCCTGGCAGGCGCGGTGGCCGGCCTCCAGGCCGCGGAAGCGCGGTTGCTTGGCCCTCAGGTCGGTGGTCTCGGTCATGGGCGCGTCCCCCTTAGAGGTCCGAGGGCTCGAGCTTGGCGGGCTCGAGGTCGAGAATGCGGAATCCGGCCGGCTCCTTGGCCTCGGCGACCACCGCCGTCCACGCTTCCAGCGGCACGTCGCGACCGCCCAGGCCGAGGGCGACGTTGTGGACCCGGGGCGGCTTCTTCATGTCGGCCAGCACCGCCTTGACCTCGCCGCCCAGGATGCCGCCCCAGCCGGGCGACAGCGCGCGGTCAACCACCACGATGTCGGTCAGCCCCTCGCAGGCGGCCATCAGGGCGGCGGCGGGGAAGGGCCGGAAGGCGCGCAGGTTGATCAGCTTGGCCTTCTTGCGGGACGGCAGTTCCGCCATGGCCTCGCGGAAGGTGGACACGACCGAGCCCATGGCCAGCACGCCCACCTTGGCGTCGGCCGGCCCCTCGACGGTGAACAGGCCGCCGCAGGCGCGCCCCGAGGCCTTTTCCCACAGGCGGTCCACCTCGACGATGGTCTCCAGCGCGTCGGTCATCGCCTTGTGCTGGGCGTGGCGGATCTCGCTGAAATATTCCGGTCCCACCAGGGTGCCGAGGGAAATCGGGTTGCGGGGATCGAGCGCCCGGGCGAACTTGAACGGCGGCAGGAACTTGTCCACCACCTTGTGGTCCGGCATCTCGATGGTTTCCAGCGTGTGGGTCAGCACGAAGCCGTCCATGCACACCATCACCGGCAGATCGGTGGCCTCGGAGATGCGGAACGCCTGGATGGTGGTGTCGACGGCTTCCTGGTTGTCGGCGCAGTGGAGCTGGATCCAGCCGGAATCGCGCACCGCCATGGAATCCTGGTGGTCGTTCCAGATGTTGATGGGCGCGCCCAAGGCGCGGTTGGCGCAGGTCAGCACCATGGGCAGGCGCAGGCCGGCGATGTTGTACAGCACCTCGGCCATCAGCAGGATGCCCTGCGACGACGACGCGGTGTAGGCCCGCGACCCGGCGGCGGCGGCGCCCAGCACCACCGAGGCGGCCGAGAACTCGGATTCGACGCTGACCAACTGGGTGTCGAGCCGGCCGTCGGCCACCAGCTTGGAAATGTTCTCGACGATGTGGGTCTGCGGCGTGATGGGATAGGCCGCCACCACCTGCGGGCGGCAGAGGGCGACGGCGCGGGCGATGGCCTGGCTGCCTTCCAGGGCTTCAAGCATGGGCGACCTCCCGCCAGGCGCCGGCCGGCACGGTCTTGGCCGCCGCGTCGATCAGTTTCACGTTGCGGTCGAGGATCTCGCCCTTGAAGCGATGGGACAAGGCCTTGACCAGGGCGTCGGTGGGGATGAGCCCGGTGGCGGCCAGGAAGGCCGACAGCAACGCCACGTTGGGCACCGGCTTGCCCAGGATCTCGGCCGCCAACTGGCTGGCGGGCAGGGCGATCACCGGCTTGCCGAATTCCGCCTCGAGATCCGCCGAGGACCGCTGCGAATTGACCACCATGCGGCCCCCGGGCCGCAACCCGTCGAGCGTCGTCGGCAGATGCAGCAGGCCGGGGTCCTGCACCACCAGGAACGTCGGCTCGGCCACCTGGCAGCGGCGCTTGATGGGCTTGTCGGCGATGCGCACGAAGGCGGTGACGGGGGCTCCGCGCCGTTCGGCGCCGAAGCTGGGGAAGGCTTGGCAGTGGCGGCCGGTCTCGAATGCCGCCGTGGCCAGAAGATAGGCCGCGACGACGTTCCCCTGGCCGCCGCGTCCGTGGATACGGACTTCGATCATGGCGTCCCTCTCCGAGGTTTATCCCCTTCTCATGCGGAAGGATAATCCCCGGCAGGAGGATTGGCTAGGCGCGTAAAAGGCGGAGAGTGTGTTTCATGGGAACGCAATGGACGGGCCGCCCCTTGGGGGAGGGGCGGCCCGTTCCGACAGGCGGGTCAGAATTCCGTCCACGTGCCGTCGGTGGCGTCGGCCTTGGGTTTGGTAACCGGCTTGGCCTCGGTCTTGACCGCTTTGGGTTTGGCGGCCGGCTTGGGGGCGGTCCTTTCCGGCGGCGGGGTCCGGGACGAAACCGCCCGCCCGGTGGTGAAGAAACCCATCAGCCGGTTGAGTTCCCGCGACTGGTCCTCGAGGGCGTGGGAGGCGGCGGCGGATTCCTCGACCAAGGCGGCGTTCTGCTGGGTCATCTCGTCCATGTGGGAGACGGCGTCGTTGACCTGGTCGATGCCGGCGGCCTGCTCGGAGGAGGCGGCGGCGATCTCGGCGACGATGTCGG
>CALABS010000010.1 GCA_937887565.1 uncultured Rhodospirillaceae bacterium
CTTCCGCGCCTCCGGCTGCGGTGGCGTCTTCCGCGCCTCCGGCTGCGGTGGCGTCGGCCAAAGCCCCCGAAGCGGCCGCTCCCGCCGTGGCGCCGCCGGAATCCATCAAGCCGGCGCCGGCGACGACGGCTGCTCCCGCTCCCACTCCGGTGGTCGCCCAGGCGGCGCCCGCGGCGGCGCCCGCCACCCCTGGGGTCCCGGTCGCGCCCGCTGTCGCCACCGCCGCCCCGGCGGCCTCGGCGTCCACGCCGACGCCGTCCGCTCCCGTTGTCTCGCCCGTTCCCGCGCCGGCCGCCCAGGTCGCCACCTTGCCGTCGCCGGCGCCCGCCGCCGCGTCGTCGGGCGGCGATACCATGTCGATCCTGTTCACCGGCGACGCGGCGCGACTGCCCGAAACCGCCCGCCCGGCGCTGGAGAAGCTGGCGGCGCGGCTCGAGAAGGACGAGGGTCTCGGCCTGCAACTGCTGGCTTATGCCGATGGCGACGACGCCAGCGCCTCGAAGGCCCGCCGGCTGTCGCTGTCGCGGGCGCTCGAGGTGCGCAAGTTCCTGATGGACCAGGGCGTGCGCTCGACCCGCATCGAGGTCCGCGCGCTGGGCAACAAGTCGGACGGCGGTCCCGCCGACCGCGTCGATGCCATCCTGATCGCCCGCTGAGCCCCGTTCCCGCCTCGTCCGGCCGATGGCGGCCGGGGGAGGCGCATTACGTCGTTCGTAGGGGCTGCGCGCGGCGCCCAGGAATGGTCACATTTGGGCGGGAAAATGCTCCCGCCGAAGACCCCCGGAGTCCGCCGTGATCGCCAATCGACCCTCCCGATACCTCCTTCGCATGGGCCTGTTCCTGGCCGCCGTGGCGGTGGTGGCCGCCGTGCTGTCGCCCGGGTTGATCCAGGCCTTCCTGTCCAATCCGGCGCTGAACGGGCTGATCCTCGGCGTCTTCGTGGCCGGGGTGGTGCTGAACTTCCGCCAGGTGCTGCTGCTCAAGCCCGAGGTGGAGTGGCTGGAGGGCTGGCGGCGGGGGCAGCCGTTGCTGTCCGGGGGGCGGCTGCGGCTGCTGGCGCCCATGGCCAGCATGCTGGGCGAGCGCCGCGACCGCATGAGCCTGTCGGCCATGACGCTGCGGTCGCTGCTGGACTCCATCGGCTCGCGGCTGGACGAGCAGCGTGATCTCGCCCGCTATTTCGTCGGGCTGATGATCTTCCTCGGCCTGCTGGGCACCTTCTGGGGCCTGTCGCGCACGGTGGGCAGCGTCGGCGACGTCATCCGCTCGCTGTCGGTGGGCGGCGGCGATGCCGGCCTGGCCTTCGAATCGCTGAAAAGCGGCCTCGAGGCACCGCTGTCGGGCATGGGCACCGCCTTTTCCACCTCGCTGTTCGGCCTGGCCGGATCGGTGGTGCTGGGTTTCCTCGACCTCCAGGCGGGACAGGCGCAGAACGCCTTTTACAACGAGCTGGAGGAATGGCTGGCGGGCCAGACCAAGCTGGGCGGTTCGTCGCTGTCGGTGTCCGACGGCGACCAGCCGGTACCTGCCTATATCCAGGCGCTCTTGGAGCAGACGGCCGATTCGCTGGACGAACTGCAGCGCATCATCGCCCGCGGCGAGGAAAGCCGCATCTCCACCAACACCAACATCCGGGCGCTGACCGACAAGCTGTCGACGCTGACCGACCACATGCGGGCCGAGCAGGCGCTGATGCTCAAGCTGGGCGAGAACCAGCTGGAGATGCGGCCGCTGCTGATCAAGCTGGCCGAGGGCGCCCAGGGCGTGGACGAGGCGACGCGGCTGCATATCCGCAACATGGACACCGGTCTGGCGCGGCTGGTGGAAGAGACGGTGCAAAGCCGCGACGAGGTGATCGCCGAATTGCGCTCGGAGTTCAAGCTGCTGGCCCGCACCATCGCCGCCGTGGCCGAGGAAGCGGAGCGCTGATCCATGGCGTACGGCCGGCGGGCAAGGCGCACCACCGACATCTGGCCGGGCTTCGTGGATGCCCTGGCCACGCTGCTGATGGTGATCATCTTCGTGCTGCTGGTGTTCGTGCTGGCGCAGTTCTTCCTGGGGAGCGCGCTGTCGGGACGCGACCAGGCCCTCAGCCGGCTGGGTCAGGAACTGGCGGCGCTGACCGAGCAGCTGTCGTTGCAGAAGCGCGCCAACGACTCGTTGCGCGCCGACCTGTCGCGGCTGTCGGCCGAATTGCAGTCCAGCGTCGAGGCGCGCGACGAGGTCTCGGCCCGCGCCGCCAAGCTGGACGCCGACATCCGGGCGTTGGAGGCGCTGAAGGCCGAGCTTGAGGCCAGGGTCGCCGAGTTGGACGGCCAGCTCGGCGAAAGCTCGGGCCAACTGGCGGCCGAGCGCAAGCTGTCCGAGGAGGCCCGCGCCCAGGCCGCCCTGCTCAACCGCCAGATCGACGAGATGCGCAAGGAGTTGCAGCGGGTGGCGGCGGCGCTGGAGGCCAGCGAGAAGCTGGCCGCCGACCAGAAGGTGCAGATCGCCGATTTGGGCAAGCGCCTCAACGTCGCCCTGGCCGGCAAGGTCGAGGAGCTGCAGCGCTACCGGTCGGAATTCTTCGGCCGCCTGCGCGCGGTGCTGGGCAACCGTCCCGGCATTCGCATCGAGGGCGACCGCTTCGTGTTCCAATCGGAACTGCTGTTCGACACCGCCTCGGCGGAACTGGGCCTCCAGGGCATCGAGCAGGTGCGCAGCCTGGCGCGGACGCTCAACATCATCGCCGCCGACATCCCCAAGGACGTCAACTGGGTCCTGCGCGTCGACGGCCACACCGACCGTCGCCCCATCACCGGCCGCTACGCCAGCAACTGGGAACTGTCCACCGCGCGGGCCATCACCGTCGTCCAGACCCTGATCGCCAACGGCGTCCCCCCGGATCGCCTGGCCGCCACCGGCTTCGGCGAGTTCCAGCCCCTTGACGACGGCAACACCGAGGCCGCCTACGCCAAGAACCGGCGCATCGAGTTGAGGCTGGACCAGCGGTGACCGGACCTTCTCCCGCCTGCGGGAGAGGTCTCACGTCAACCGGCCAGCCGCTCGAACCCGCTCTCCAGGTCGGCGATCAAGTCCTCCACGTCCTCCAGCCCGGCATGGAAGCGCAAGCTCGGGCCGGGCGGGGCCCAGTCGCTGGCGGTGCGGATCACGGCATGGCCGGTGGTGGGGATGACCAGGCTCTCGAAGCCGCCCCACGAAAATCCCAGCTTGAAGTGGGCATAGCCGTCCAGCATGCGGTCGAGCTGGGCTTTCGAAGCCGGCTTCAGGACCACCCCGAACAGTCCGGAGGCGCCGGTGAAGTCGCGTTTCCACAGGGCGTGGCCGGGGTCGCTTTCCAGGGGCGGATAGAGGACGCGGTCGACCTCGGGCCGCGCCTCCAGCCACCGCGCCAGGGCCATGGCGGCGTCGGCATGCTGGCGCAGGCGGACCGGCAGGGTGCGGATGCCGCGAAGGCCCAGGAACAGCTCCTCGGTCCCGGGCGAATGGCCGAAGGCGGCGACCGAGGTCTTGACCTTCAGCCACAGATCGGGGTCGCGGCAGGTGATGGCGCCCAGCATGGCGTCGGAATGGCCGACCACGTATTTGGTGCAGGCCTGGACGGAGATGTCGACGCCGTGGGCGAAGGGCTGGAAGGTCAGCACGCCCCAGGTGTTGTCCATCATCACCACCGCGCCGGCGGCATGGGCGGCCTCGGCGATGGCCGGGATGTCCTGGACCTCGAAGGTCAGCGAGCCGGGGCTCTCGGTGAACACCACCCTGGTCTCGGGGCGGATCATGGCGGCGATGCCGGCGCCGATGGTGGGGTCGTAATAGGTGGTCTCGATCCCCAGGCCGGCCAGCACCGCATCGCAGAACTTGCGGGTCGGGAAATAGGCGCTGTCCACCATCAGCAGATGGTCGCCGGCCCTGAGGACGGCCATCAGCGCCCCCGTGATGGCGGCCAGACCCGACGAGGTGGCGATGCATTTGCCGCCCCCCTCGACCTCGGCCATGGCCTCCTCGAAGGCGAAGGTGGTCGGCGTGCCGTAACGGCCGTAGCGCACGCCCTCGAACGGCGTCCGGCCGCTTCTCTCCATGGCCTCGACGCTGGGGTGGAGGATGGTCGAGGCGCGGTAGACCGGCGGATTGACGGCACCGAACTGCTGTTCGGGATGGCGGCCGGCATGGACCAGGCGGGTATTCTTCTTCATGTCTTTCCTGCCAAGCGAACGGGCGGGGAGATGGTGTCACCCCCGCCCGCGCCATGCCAGGGAAAAACTAGTAGGCGCCGGACTGGTACTCGTCGCGGGGCGTGGCCTCCTCGCCCGACAGCTTGTCCTGGGTCCGCTCGGAGGTCTGGTCGAGGGCCTGGCCGGCCGCCGACACGTCCTCGCCCACGCCCGACACCGTGTTGCACCCGGTCAGCGCCATCGCCGCCAGGGCGAACAGCACCGCCACGAGGGGAGCCAGCCGCTCGACGCCGCGATCGGCCGCCGCGATCGCCTTGGCCTTCGCTTTCGTGGGACGCATGCTTCCACCTCTCGTCTTGGGCTTGCCTTCGAGACTACGTGGGGAGCGGCTCCGGGGCCATCAACGCGGCCCGCGCGGCGCGAACGGATAAGGGATGGGGAATGCGAAGGGCGGAAGGCGCGGGCGACGCCACCTGGATCCAGGTCCACCCCTCGCTCCAGGAAAGTATCAGATTGGTCTAATGAAAAGGTACCGCCGAACGGGGTGGGGAATGCCCACACCCGGCGGGCGGTTCCCCCCTTGGGTGCCGGCATAACCCGAAGGCTCGTTTGCGCGACCCGGTCAGGGCCGCCACATGTGGGGCCTTCCGTGGAAGAGAGAAGGTGCCCATGCCCCTGCCGCTGCTGACCGTCGGCCTGCCGGTGCGCAATGGCGCCGCCTTTCTCGCCGCCGCCCTGGACAGCCTGAGCGGCCAAAGTTTCGGCGATTTCCGGGCGGTGATCTCGGACAACTGCTCCACCGACGCCACCCCGGACATCTGCCGCGCCCACGCGGCCCGCGACCCCCGCTTCCATTACAGCCGCACGGTGGCCAATATCGGCGCCGGCCCCAACTTCAACCGCGTGTTCGGCTATTGCGCGACGCCCTATTTCAAGTGGATGGCCCATGACGACCTGTTGGCGCCCACCTTCCTGGACCGTTGCGTGGCGGTCTTGCGGGCCGATCCGGGCCTGGTGCTGGCCCACACTCTGCTGACGCTGGTGGACGAGGCGGGCCGTCCGTTGCCGCTCTCCGCCAACGGGAGGGTGTTCGACCGCCAGGGCCGCCGCCATCACGACCTGGAGCCGCCGCACCTGGCCGAGGACGCGCGGCCGTCGCGGCGCTTCGACGACGCGCTGCGGAGGATGAACTGGTGCACGGCGGTGTTCGGGGTGATCCGCGCCGACGCGCTGAAGCGCACCCACCTGCACGGCAGCTACTACGAGGCCGATCGGGTGCTGCTGGCCGAACTGGCCGTCCTGGGACGGTTCCGCCAACTCGACGAGCCGCTGCTCCTCAAGCGCTGCCACGGCGGCGTCAGCGTCCTCAAGGGTTTCCGCGAGCAGGCGATGATGATCGATCCGTCGGTGCCTCCGGGTCCGCCCGGCTTGCGGCTTCGGCTGGGCTATGCGCGGGCGCTGCGGGTGGGGTCGATGGAGGCGGCGGAGCGGGCCGCCTGCGCCCTCACGGTTCTGCGGGTGAGCCTGCGGAACCGGCTGACCCATCGCCTCCGGGCGCGGGCGGCATGGCTTCCGCTGGCGGGGCGCTGGCGCCCGGACGCCTCGTGAGACAGAAGCGGTAGACGTCGGCGCCGATCGGCGAGGTGATGTCCCGGCACGAGGCGGTGTCCAGCGCCAGCCCGTATTCCGCCAGCTTGGGAACGACGTCGCGGTGCTCCTGGGTGACGATGTGCAGGCTGTAGATGGGGCCCTCGGCGGTCTCGATGGCGTCGCGGAACAGGCGGCGGAAGCCGGCGTCGGGATCGTCGGGCAGGGTGAAGGTGGAATCGATGCGCAGGAACCGCATGCGCTCGGCGCCGGGGAAGAGCGGGATCAGGAACGACAGCGGCTCGTGGCCCGACAGCAGCACCAGCGTCCGGGCCGGGTCCTC
Source organism: uncultured Rhodospirillaceae bacterium (assembly GCA_937887565.1). Lineage (GTDB taxonomy): Bacteria > Pseudomonadota > Alphaproteobacteria > Rhodospirillales > Magnetospirillaceae > CALABS01. The sequence goes on from CALABS010000010.1 coordinate 6,103, forward strand.
GACGGTCGGCACCGTCGCCGACACCGCCGTGTCGGTCCATGGCACCCGCAGCCAGTTGCCGGGCAGGGTGGTGGCGGCCAGGAAGATCACCAGCGCCGTCGACAGTCCCCGCCGCGCCGCCCTCGGCAGCGGCAGGCAGCCCACCGCCGCGACCAGCACCAGAGGCGCCAGCATCTCCAGCGGAATCAGGTAGCGGTAGATGCAGAACAACGCCACCCAGGCGACATAGGAGATCGCCGCCGCGCTCATCAGCCAGCCGGTGGGGCCGGGCGTGGTGATGACGCCGGGGTCGCGGTCGCGTTTGACCAGCGACGCCAGCGCGGCCAGCGGCACCAGGGTGATGACCGCCAGGATGCGGTAGTCGCGGAATTCAACCTCGCCGGCCTGCAGCGGGTCGAAGGGGAACCGCCAGCCGAAGGTGACCATGTCCACCAGCCCCGACTGCAGGAAGCCGGGATCGCGATACGGGTCGGCCGCCGCCCAAGGCGACTGGAAAACGTGGTTGAAGAACGGGAACAGCGGATTGCCGTAGGTCTGCAACAGATAGCCCATCCAGTGGGCGCCGCCGACGCCAAAGCCCAGCAGCACCCCGACGCCGAACCAGAAGGCCAGCCAGAAGCGACGGATCACCGGAAGATTGGCGATCAGGAAGGCCAGGCAGAGCCCGATACAAAGGATCACCGTCGGCTGTTTCAGCCCGAAGCCGAGCCCGGCCGGCACTCCGGCGGTCACGGCCAGCACGGCGGCGCCGGTCAGGGCGCCGTCGGCCAGTTCGTCCCACCACGTCACCACCACGGCGACCGCCGCCAGAACGCCCAGCGAGACGACATTGTCGAAGAAGACGGTGCCCACCAGCGACAGCCCGCCGGCGCCGGTCACCCCGGCCAAGGCCAGCGCGCCGGCGGCCAGGGCGCGCCGGTTGGGGTTGCGCACCTCGAGCATCCGCCAGCCGATGGCGAACAGCAGCGGAAAGTTCAGGCCGTGCACCATGCCCAGCACGAAGCCCACGCCCCAGGCCGGCAAGGATTGCGCCAGGGCGACATAGGCGGCGTCGAGGGTGGGATTGAAGAAGCTGGGAATCTGGGAGACCAGCGGGTCCTTGCCCACCAGCCCGTTCAGGAAGGCCCAGCCGTTGTAGAAGTGATAGTTGCGCAGATCCCAGCTGGCATCCATGCCCAGGAACAGCGCCAGGCCGCCGAAGGCGAGGCATACCACCACGCTCGCCGGCCATAGGATGGGGGGAAGGGTTTGCCCTGCGCGCATGATCTCCTCGGGGTGAAAGCCGTGGCCGGAGGGAGCAGCGCCAAACCATATGGAGCGGCCAGCGTTGATCGCCGGCCGCCCAGCCCCCATCCTCTGTCGCGAAGCCACACTCTCACCGAATCGCGATGAACGTCAACGGCGAGTACCGACTACCGGCGTCCCGGGAGAAGGTCTGGGAGGCCCTTCACGATCCCGACGTCCTGCGTGCATGCATTCCAGGTTGCGAAGCCTTGGCAAGCATCGCGCCCGAGGCGTTCGAGGCGCGATTCACTGCCCAGGTCGGGGCGGTCACCACCACCTTCACCGGCCGCGCCATCCTGGCGGAGGAGGACTATCCGCGCGGCTGGAGCCTGTCCGCCCATGTCCAGAGTCCCACCGCCGGATTCGCCGACGGCGACGCCACCGTCACCCTGACCGCCGAGGGCGGAGCCACCGTGATGGGGTACCGGGCGCGGGTGGAACCGGGTGGGCGCATGGCGTCGGTGGGCAACCGGCTGCTGCACGGCGTCGCCATCCGCGCCGCCAACGAATTCTTCGCCCGCCTGATCGAGCGTCTGGCGCCGCCCGCCGCCGGTCTGGCGCCGCAGGAGTTGGCCGAGCCGGTGCCCACGCCGATGCCGTCCAGGGCGGTTCACACCATCGCGCCGACCAGCGCTCCGTCGCCGGGCCCCAAGGCTCCTCCCGCCGGTGTGCCGCCCCGGCCGTCCGAGGCCGTGCCTGGCCTGCCCTATCAGGGCGATGTCGACCCGCGCACCCAGAACGTGGTCATCGCCGCCGGCTGGGTGGCCTATGTGATCATCCTGCTGGTGCTTTTCTGGCCGCGGCCATGAGCGGCGGCAGGGCGACGGCACCCAGCCCGGCCGGGATGAGCAACGCCGTCCCATAGGCCTCGGGCGGCCAACCGCCGGCGGTCGCCGGCCACAGGCCGATGACCGCGCCGATCCCCCATTGCAGGCCGAAGGCGGCGACGAAGATGGCGAGGTTGAGGCTGGTGTTGACCCGACCGGCCATGCGGGCGGGAAATCCGTCGGTGAGGACGACGTAGCTCAGCGAGGAGGCCGTTCCCGTGAAGCCGTAGACGGCGCACAGCGCCACCGGCGCGACGATGACGCCCAAGGCCATGGCCAGGCCGGCCAGGCAGAACGTCGCCATGCCGGCGGCCGCCACCCGGATCGGCGGCACGCCCAACCGGCTCAGCCGTTCGGCGATGGCGCCGGTCAGCAGGAAGCCGGCCGCCATGGCGGCGGCCATCACCGTCAGCGCGGTCGCGGCGCGGTCGGCGTCCAGGCCGGCCACGTCGCGCAGCCACGGCCCGGCCCACAGGCCCTGGACCGCCATGAAGGCGCCCATGGCGACCGTGGCGGCCGGAGCGACCCGCCGGAACAGGGGGGAGGCGACGATCACCGCGATCTCGCGCATCTGGTCCGCCAGCGAGGTGCCGGCGGAGGGGTGGGGAAGGTCGCGACGCTCGGGCACGGCCAGGAACAGCCATGCCGCCGCCGTGACGGTCAGGCCGGACAGCAGCGCATGCACGCCCCGCCAGTCGGTGACCGCCAACGCCGCCTGGATCGGCGCCGCCGCCGCCGCCGCGCCCAGTCCGCCGGCCGACAGCACGATGCCGTTGACCAGCGCCAGCCGGTGGCGGGGAAACCACAGGATATTGGCCTTCAGCGCCGCCATCAGGCAGGCGGCGACGCCGAAGCCGACCAGGACGCGCCCGGCGATCAGGGCCGATGCGCCTTCCGCCCGCGCCACCACCAGCGCGCCGGCCGCCGCCGCCAGCAGCAGCACCGCCTCGACCCGGCGCGGGCCGAAGCGGTCGAGGAGGATGCCCAGCGGTGGCTGGGCCGCCGCGAAGGCGAGGAAATAGGCGCCGGTCATCAGCCCGAGCTCGGCCGCCTCAAGGGAGATCGCGCGAGTGATCTCGGGCGCCAGGACGGCGTTGACGCTGCGGTAGAGGTAGGACAGGAAATAGCCGGCCGCGAATGGCAGCAGCACGCGGAGGGCGAGGTTGGGGGCGGTCGGCATGCCGTCACCATCGGTCAGGGCCCCCGGCGCGTCAACACCCCGCCCCGATACCGGGGCGGGGACGGAGCGAGTCAGATCTTCTCGATCTCGATGCCGTACTTGCGGAGCGCGTAGCCGATCTGGCGGGGCGTCAGGCCCAGCAGGCGCGCCGCCTTGGCCTGGACCCAGCCGCATTTCTCCATGGCCTGGACCAGCCGGTCGCGCTCGGACAGGTCGCCCGGGTCGGAGGCGGCCGGTTCGGCGGCGACGACGGCCGGCGGTACCGGTACCGGCACCGGCGGCGGCGGCGGCGGTGGCGGGGCGGGGGCGGTGACACGGAGCGGCGGGGTCGGGGCGATATGGGCGACGGCGGCGGCCGGGCGCGCGTTCCACAGGCTCGACGACAGGCAGGTGTCCTTGCGGCAGGGCAGCTCCATGTCGCTGATGACGCTGCCCTTGCACATGGTGGCGGCGCGGGTGACGCAGTTCTCCAGCTCGCGGACATTGCCCGGGAAGTAGCAGGACTGCAGCGTCGCCAGGGCATCCTGCGAGAACGTCATCTCGCGGTTGTTCTCCTCGTTGAATCGCTTGAGGAAGTACATGGCCAGCAGCGGGATGTCGCCCGATCGCTCGCGCAGCGGCGGCAGGAAGATCGGCACCACGTTGAGGCGGTAATAGAGATCGGCGCGGAACTCGCCCTTGGCCACCGCCTGCTCGAGGTCGCGGTTGGTGGCGGCGACCAGGCGGACGTCCACCTTGATGGTCTTGGTGCCGCCGACGCGCTCGAACTCGCCCTCTTGGAGGACGCGCAGCAGCTTGGCCTGGAAGCTGGGCGAGATCTCGCCGATCTCGTCCAGGAACAGGGTCCCGCCCGAGGCCAGCTCGAAGCGGCCCTTCCGTTCGGCGACGGCGCCGGTGAAGGCGCCCTTCTCGTGGCCGAACAGCTCGGATTCCAGCACGCTTTCGGCCAAGGCGGCGCAGTTGACCTTGATGAACGGCTTGCGCGAGCGGGGGCTGAGGATGTGGACGGCGCGGGCGATCAGCTCCTTGCCGGTGCCGCTCTCGCCGCGCAGCAGGATGGTGGCCTTGGCGCTGGCGGCCTGCTGGACCTGGGCGAACACCCGCGCCATGGCCGCCGACGACCCGATGACGTCCTCCAGGCCCTGGGCGGGGGTCAAAGGCTTGACCTCGTCGACCTGCTTGGCGAGGCGGGCGTTCTGCTGCATCAGGCGGTCGCGGTCGGCGGCGACCTTGCGGTGCAGCGACACCGTCTGGCCGATCAGGGTGGCGACCATGCTCAGGATGCGCATGTCGTGCTCGAACACCGTGCGCAGGCCGTCGTCGCGCAACCGCTCCACCGACAGCGCCCCCAGCGGCTTGCCGGTGGTCTTGATGGGCACGCACATGAACGAAACGGATTCGTCCTCGAGATTCTGCATGCCGGCGATGTAGTCGCCCAGCAGCGGCTCGTCGGCGGCGTCGGGGACCACCAGCGGGATGCCGGTGGACACCACCTTCTGGATCGCCGCGAAGGGGTAGTTGAGGGCTCCCGACCGCGCCAGCGACAGGCTCATCCCCGCCACCGCGACGATCTCCAACTCATGGCTCTCGGGATGCTGCAGCACCACCGCACCGTGCCGCATGTTGAGGTACGAGGACAGGATGTTGAGGACGTCGTGGAGGGCTTTGTCGAGGTCGAGGGTCGATCCCAGGACCTTGCTGATCTCGTAGATGCCGATCAGCGGCAGGGCGGTGTCGTTCGAAGGTTCCCGAAACATGCGTAAATCGTCCCGACCCATGGTGTACCACCTTCCGGCATACCGTGCCGGTGTTGCGTCAGCCTCCCCTTTGCATTTTTTTTAATCATAATATCGCGATGCACAAAACCTTTCCACCCCCTGAGCGGGTGGGGCTGTGCTTTTCCCGCCGGCGGCCGCCGAAGGCTACTTTTCGTCGGGTCCCGGCAGGCGCAGGAACGGGTTGGCCTGGGCCAGCGCCATCCACGGCGACAGCATGGCCTGCGCCAGCCCCTGCCAGGCGGTGAAGGCGAGGGGGAGGGCCGAGCGCAGGTCGGGAGTGGCGGTCAGGTTGAGGCTCAGCATCTCGGCGGCGCCGTCCTCGGAGGCGCGGCGGACGACCTCGATGCGCAGGTTCGGCAAATCGCCGCTGATGCGGGTCTCGTCCATGGCAGGCTCCGTTGTCGGGGAGGCGGACCGGGACGCCCGCGCTCCCTGGGTGGCGGTCTACAGCAGCTTGCGGCAGTTGGTGGCGGCGCGGCGGCAGGCCTCGGCGCATTGCTTCATGCGCAAATCCTCGCCGGAGAACGCTTCGCAGGCGTCCGCCGCCTTGTCGGCGATCTCGGCGGTGACCCGGCAGATGGATTGATGCTGACGCGAGCTGCGGAGCATGAAGTCGGTGGCGGTCTCGGTGATGTCGGCGGCGTCGAGCAGAAGCTGGATCAGCTCCCAGTCGGCCAGCTTGCCGCCCTGCTGCATGCCGTGGATGGCCGCCTCGGTCAGGCGGCGATGGGCGGTGTCGCAGGCGTCGATGCAGTCCTTCATGGCCATGGGCTGGGTCCTCCTGTCGCGTCTCGAAACTCGTTCAACCCTGCAACCAATCCGCTGTTCCGTCAACGCGAAAGGCCCGGCGGCGGGCCGGGCCTTTGCCAAGCAAAGCAAGGGGTTGCCTTGTCAATCCGCGTAGGCGTATTTGCCGTCCTTCCAAACATACATGACGTAGGTGGGGCCGACCACGTCGCCCTTGGCATCGAAGCCGATATTGCCGATGGCGGTGTCGAATTTGTTGTCGCGCAGCGCCTTGGCCACCTTCTTGAGTTCGGTGCCCTTGACCTTTTCCACCGCCTGGGCCCAGGCCTGGACGGTGGCGTAGGTGTAGAGCGTGTAGGCCTCGGGCTCGTAGTTCTGCGAGCGGAAATAGCTCACCAGTTCGGCGTTCTGGGGAAGCAGGCGCGGGTCGGGGCTGAAGGTCATCATGGTGCCCTGACCGGCCGGGCCGGTGATGGCCCAGTATTCCTCGGTGACGATGGCGTCGCCGCCCATCAGCGCCGTCTTCATGCCCTGGTCGCGGAGCTGGCGGACGATCAGGCCGCCCTCGGTCTTGTAGCCGCCGAGGTAGAGGATGTCGACCTGGGCCGCCTTGGCCTTGGTGACCAGGGCGGAATAGTCCTTCTCGCCGGCGGTGATGGCCTCGTAGAAGGCCTCGGTGACGCCCTTGGCGTTGAGGTTCTTCTTGAACTCGTCGGCCAGGCCCTTGCCGTAGGCCGACTTGTCGTGGACGATCGCCACCTTCTTGCCCTTCAGATGGGCGGCGACGTATTCGGCGGCCACCTTGCCTTGGCTGTCGTCGCGGCCGCAGGTGCGGAACACGTTGGGCAGGCCGCGTTCGGTGAGGGTGGGGTTGGTCGAGGCCGGCGAGATCTGCAGGATGCCGTTCTCCAGATAGACCTCGGAGGCCGGGATCGACGACCCCGAGCAGAAGTGGCCGGCCACGAAGGCCACCTTCTTGGCCGACAACTCCTCGGCCACCGAGCGGGCCTGCTTGGGATCGCAGGCGTCGTCGCCGACGACCATGACCAGCTTCTGGCCGAGCACGCCGCCCTTGGCGTTGATGTCGGCCACCACCTTCTCGGCCCCGCGCCGGAACTGTTCGCCGAACTGGGCCTCGGGGCCGGTCATCGGGCCGGCGACGCCGATCAGGATGTCGGCGCGGGCGCCGGCGGTGGCGGCCAAGAGCGCGGCGGCGGCGACCGCCAGGGTGTTGATCGTCCTCATCTCCCATTGTCCTCCCTGTACAGGTTCATGGTCCCCGGTCGGCGATCCTATCACATGCCTGTTTTTCGGCCACTGCCTACCGATGATGCATACCTTTCTCGCGCCAGCCGAACAGGCCGTCGCGGTCGTAGAGCCAAGGATACTGGTCCACCATCTTCTTGGCCTGGGTCAGGCGATAGGCGGCCAGGGCGATGGCCACCAGGACGGCGGCATCCAGCCCGAAGGCAGCCGGCGACAGCAGCGAACCACCGAACAGGGCGAAGGCCAGGAAGCGATCCGCGACCGCCAGCAGCAGCCCGTACGGCACCGCCAGCCCCGCCGGCCGCCAGGTGGCGGCCAGCGCCTGGCCGGTCATGAAGGCGCAGCCGCCCATGAAGACCAGCGTCAGGCCGATGAAGACCGGAACGGAATCGATCATTGCGCCACCCCGCCCTCCAGGTAGTGGGCCCGGATCTCAGGGTTGGCCAGCAGCTCGGCGCCGGTGCCCGACAAGGTGACGCGGCCGTTGACCATGACGTGGCCGCGATGGGCCAGCTTCAGCGCGTGGTAGGCGTTCTGCTCGACCAGGAAGACGGTGACGTTCTGCTCGCGGTTGATCCGCGCGATCAGGTCGAAGATGTGGCGCACCACCAGCGGCGCCAGGCCCAGCGACGGCTCGTCCAGCAGCAGCGCGCGGGGCCGGCTCATCAGGGCGCGGCCGATGGCCAGCATCTGCTGCTCGCCGCCCGACAGCGTGCCGCCGCGCTGGTCCAGGCGCTCCTTGAGGCGCGGGAACAGCTCCAGCACCCGCTCCAGGTCGTCGGCGAAATGGGCGGGGTCGGCCACCACGGCGCCCATGCGCAGATTCTCCAGCACGCTCATGCGAGGGAAGATGCGCCGCCCCTCGGGGCAGTGGGCGAGGCCCAGGCGGGCGATCCGGTGCATGGGCAGGCGGGTGACGTCCTGGTCGTCCAGCAGGACGCGGCCGGCGGTGGCGCGGGGATTGCCGCAGATGGTCATCAGCAAGGTGGTCTTGCCGGCGCCGTTGGCCCCGATCAGGGCGACGATCTCGCCGGCCGCCACTTCGATGTCGACCCCGTGCAGGGCCTGGATGCGGCCGTAGCCCGAGTGCAGGTTCTCGACCCTAAGCATGACCGGACCCCTTCAGGTCCTGGGCCACCTCGGGCGGCAGCGGCTCGTCCTCCTCCTCGCCCAGATAGGCGCGGATGACCGCCGGATCGGCCCGCACCTGGGCCGGCGTGCCCTCGGCGATCTTCCGGCCGTAGTCCAGCACCACCACGTGGTCGGAGATGCCCATCACCACGCTCATGTCGTGCTCGATGAGCAGCAGCCCGATGCCGTGCTCGTCGCGGATGCCGGTGAGCAGGGTGTTGAGCTCGGCCGACTCGCGCGGATTGAGCCCCGCCGCCGGCTCGTCCAGGCACAGCAGCACCGGATCGGTGCACATGGCCCGGGCGATCTCGAGACGCCGTTGCGAGCCGTAGGGCAGGGAGCCGGCCTCGTCGTCGGCGTGGCGGGTCAGCTCCACCTTGTCCAGCCAATGGCGCGCCTTGTCCACCGCCGCCGCCTCGGCGTCGCGGTAGCGGGCCAACCCCAGCAGCCCCGCCAGCGAATAGCCGCTGGCCCGCATCAGCACGGTGTGCTGGGCGACGATCAGGTTCTCCAGCACGCTCATCCTCGGGAACAGGCGGATGTTCTGGAATGTCCGCGCCACGCCCGCCCTGGAGGTGATCCGGTGGTCCGGTAGCCGCTCCAGCAGCATCTCGCCCCGTGACGGATGGCGCAGCGTCAGGCGGCCGACCTGCGGCTTGTAGAAGCCGGTGATGCAGTTGAACAGGGTGGTCTTGCCGGCGCCGTTGGGGCCGATCACCGCCGTGATGGCGCCGCGCGCCGCCGAAAACGACAGGTCGTTGACGGCGAACAGGCCGCCGAAGCGCATGGTGAGGTGCTCGACGTCGAGCAGCGGCGCGGTCATTTGGCCGCTCCCAGGCTGATGGTCGGGCTGCGGCTTGCCAGCAGTCCCGACGGCCGCCACAGCATGATCAGCACCATGGCGCCGCCGAAGGCCAGCATGCGGTATTGCTGCAGCTCGCGGAACCACTCGGGCAGGCCCACCAGCAGCAGCGCCGCCAGCACCACCCCGATCTGGCTGCCCATGCCGCCCAGCACGACGATGGCCAGGATCACCGCCGATTCGATGAAGGTGAAGCTTTCGGGGCTGATGAAGCCCTGGCGGGTGGCGAAGAACGAACCGGCGAAGCCGGCGAACATCGCCCCGGTGGCGAAGGCCGACAGCTTGACGGTGGTCGGGTTGAGGCCCAGCGAGCGGCAGGCGATCTCGTCCTCGCGCAGCGCCTCCCAGGCGCGCCCCACCGGCAGGCGGCGGATGCGCAGGGTGAACAGGTTGGTCAGCAGCGCCATCGCCAGGATGATGAAATACAGGAAGGTCACCCGGTGCTCGGCCGAGTAGTCGATGCCGAAGAAGTCGGCGAAGGTGGGCTGGCCCTCGGGGGCCATGGCCGAGAACGACAGGCCGAACAGGGTCGGGCGGTCGATGCCCGAGATGCCGTTGGGGCCGTTGGTGACATCCACCCAGTTCTGCAGGATGACGCGGATGATCTCGCCGAAGCCCAGGGTGACGATGGCCAGGTAGTCCCCGCGCAGACGCAGCACCGGGAAGCCGAGCGCGAGGCCGAATCCGGCCGCGAACAGGCCGGCCAGCGGCAGGCAGACCCAGAACGACAGCCCGAAGGTCTCGGACAGGATGGCGTAGGAATAGGCGCCGACGGCGTAGAAGGCCACGAAGCCCAGGTCCAGCAGCCCCGCCAGGCCGACCACGATGTTGAGCCCCCAGCCCAGCATCACGTAGATCAGCACCATGGTCGCCTTGTCCACCAGGTTGCGGTCGGCGAAGGGCAGGAAGGGCAGCACGGCGGCCAGGCCGATCATCGCCCAGCCGGCCCAGTGGCGGGTTCCCGCGAAGCGCTCGCCCAGGCGCTCGAGGGGGCCGGAGCGCGGCCGGCGGGTCCCCGCCAGCAGGGTCAGCGCCAGGCGGCCGGCGAACACCACGGCCGCCGCCGCCGCCACCCAGCCCATGCGCAGGCCGAGGGACAGGCCGGTGGAACTGTCCTCCAGCCGGAAGCCCAGCATGGGGAAGGCCAGTGCGGCGGCCACGAAGCCGCCCACCAGGGCGTCGGCGAGGGCGCGGCGAAGGTCCATGCGCGAGCCGGCGGCCGCCATCTCAGATCTTCTCCACCTCGGGCCGGCCCAACAGGCCGGTGGGCCGGAACAGCAGCACCAGCACGAGGATCGAGAAAGCGGCAACGTCCTTGTATTCGATGGAGAAATAGCCCGACCAGAAGGCCTCGATCAGCCCGATCAACAGGCCTCCCAGCATGGCGCCGGGCAGGCTGCCGATGCCGCCCAGGACGGCGGCGGTAAAGGCTTTGATGCCGGCCAGGAAGCCGATGTAGAAGTCGATGACGCCGTAATAGAGCGTGACCATGAACCCGGCGACGGCGGCCAGCGCGGCGCCCATGACGAAGGTCGTCGAAATGGTCTTGTCCACGTCCACTCCCAGCAGCGCCGCCATCTTCATGTCCTGCTCGGTGGCGCGCTGGGCGCGGCCCAGGGCGGTGCGGGCGATGACGAAGGTGAAGACGGCCATCAGCGTCACCGTCAGCGCCACGATGACGATCTGGAGGTAGGACAGGTGGACGCTGAAGGTTTCGCCCTCCAGCAGGGTGAAGCCGCCCCGGAACACCGGCGGCAGCGGCTTGACCCGCGCCCCCTGGCTCAGCTGGGCGAAGTTCTGCAGCACGATGGACATCCCGATGGCCGAGATCAGCGGCGCCAGCCGGGGGGCGCCGCGCAGCGGGCGATAGGCCACCCGCTCCACCGCCCAGCCCCACAGCGCCGTGAACAGCATGGTCGCCAGCAGCGCCACCATCAGCCCCACGGCGACGCCGCCACCGCCGATGGTGGTGGCGGCCAGATAGGCGATCAGGGAGATGAACGCGCCAAGCATGTAAATTTCGCCATGCGCGAAATTGATCATGCCGATGATTCCGTAGACCATCGTGTAGCCGATGGCGATCAGTCCGTAGATCGCGCCCAGCGTCAATCCGTTGATCAATTGCTGGAGGAAGTACTCCATTCACCCACCCTGGCCGACCCGCTTCACTTGTCGGGATTGAAGAAACCTACTCGCAGGGGCGGCCAAGTCAACCATCATCGCCGGGACATCGACGAAAGCGGTGCCGGGTCCCAGGTTCTTTGCTATCCTTGCGATCGAGGGGAGTGAAAGCCATGACAGCGGCCGGCAGCGACGACGTCATCCGCATCCGGATCGATACCGCGCAGGTGGTGCGGGAATTCCTCGACCTGCTCGCCGCCCAGGCGGCGGAGGGCGAGACCCGTGCCCCGGCCAAGCCGCGGACGACCGCGGTCTACCGCGAACTCGCCCCCTACCGCCTAGTCGAATACAACTACGTCGACGACGGCGTGGGGGAGGTGGAGGGGGCCTTCATCGGCCTTCCCGACGGAACCGTCTATCCCGCTGGCGACGAGCTTCCCGAGGAGGCGGTGGACAGGCTGACCGCCGGGTCGGTGCCCGGCCTTCCCCCGGTCTACGTCTATGTCGTCCTGGAGCGTCCCGCCGAGGCGGCCGCCATCGACCGTTTCCTGGCGGCGCTGTCGTCCCATGTGGGGACCGCGCTGGTGGGAGTGTTCCGCGACGGCGACGGAATGGCCGCCCGGGCCTATGCCGACGACGGGCTCTCGCCGGTCTCCCCAGGGTTGCTCGACGCCCAGGTGGCCAGGGCCCGCATCGAGACCGGCCTCCACGTGACCAAGGCGGACCTGATGCGGCGGTTCCAGGCCAGCTCCAACGCCGCCGACGGGCGTGCCTTCGCCTGTGTCGCCTACGGCTTCGCCAAGCATGTGGCGGAATTCACCGGCCCCCGCGAGCGGGATGAATTCGTGCTGTGGACGCGCCTGTTGTCGAACTGGATGCATACCCACCGCGTCGACTGGCCCGAGCTCGGCTTGTCCGAGATCTTCCGGCCGGCCGAGCCGGTGGTGGCGCCGCGCGCCGGCATCGTCACCACGCCGGTGGCGGCGCCCGGCCAGTACCAGGGCGGGCGCGCCTGGCGGGCCTATGGCGGCGACGATGCGGCGTCGGCGCGGGGGCTGGTCGACAAGGGGCTGGCGGCTGGTTACTGGGGCTACGTGCAATCGGCCATCGACGCCAACGAGAGCGGTGCCGAGCACGTGGACGGTTGGCTGGTGCGGGGGTGAGCATGCCCTTCCCCCATGCGGAGCATGGGGAATGAGGGAATCACGTCAGCGCCGATTCCACCGCCGCCAGCAGGGTGTCGACCTCGAAGGGCTTTTCCAGTACCGCCACGGCGCCGAGGCGGCGGGCGGTTTCCAGGCCCTGGGCCTTTTCCATGCGGGCGCTGCCGCCGGAGATGGCGATGATGCGAGCCTCGGGCTGCATGGACTGGATTTCCAGGATGGCCTGAATGCCGTCCATCTCGGGCATGATGATGTCGGTGATGATGACGTCGAAGGCGGTGCCGTCGGCGACGATCTCGCAGGCCTGGACGCCGTTGTCGGCGGTGACGACCTCATGGCCGGCGGCGCCTAGCACGTCGACCAGCGAATCGCGCATCAAGCGGGTGTCCTCGACGATCAGGATGCGGCCCATGGGACTTCTCCCCCCTTCGCAATCTTCATGAGGTGATATCCCGAATCGCCTCGGGCGGCAAGACGGGCAGGACGATGTGGAACTCGGTTCCCCCGCCCGGTTCGGAGTCCACCGCGACCGCACCGCCCATGGCCTTGACGATTCCCTGGACCACCGACAGGCCCAGGCCGGTGCCCTGGCCGACCGGCTTGGTGGTGAAGAACGGATCGAAGACCTTGGCGACGGTTTCCGGCGTCATCCCGTGGCCGCTGTCGCCGATGGTGATCCGCACGTGGTCGGCCAGCGGGTCCAGGTCCTTGAAGGGATTGGCTCGACCCTCACCGCGACGGGGCGGCGCCAGCGTTCCGGCTGGAACGGTGTCCAGGGCCAGCAGCAGCGATCCGTGGCCGTCCATGGCGTCGCGGGCGTTGTTGACCAGGTTGAGCAGCATCTGGGTGATCTGGCCGCCGTCGCCGGTGATCATGGCGGTTTCCGGCCGGACCCGGGTCTCCACCTTGACGGTGGGCGGCAGGATCGACGCCGCCAGCCCGGCGAACTGCACGAATACCGGCACGAGGTCCACCGCCCCCAGGGTCTTCTGCTCCTTGCGGCAATAGGCCAGGACGTTGCGGACGATGTCGCGGCCGTGCTTTGCGGCCTCGATGATGCGGCCGACCCGGTCCTGGTTGCGCTCGTCCAACTGGGCGGTGCGGCCGACCATCTCGGCCGCCATCAGGATGGGGCCCAGCATGTTGTTGAGTTCGTGGGCCACGCCGCCCGCCAGCCGTCCCAGGGCCTCCAGCTTGTGGCCCTCCTGAAGGGCGAATTCCAACTGGCGGCGTTCCTCGGCGGCGCGGGTGACCTCGGTAACGTCCTCGATCAGGAACAGCAGCGACGGGTCGGGATCGTCGCGCCGGGCCGAGAACTGGGTTCCGGTTACCCGCCAGTGGCGCTCGCGGCCGTCGGGCAGGCGGGGATCATGGACGAAGCAGAACGAGTCGCCGGTGGCCGGCAGGTTGCCCCGGGTCGGCAGGTGGCCGTCCACGAAGCGCTGGATGGTCTGGCCGACCAATTCCTCGCCGGCCAGTCCGCACATGGTCTGGAAGGCGGGGTTGACCTGCTGGATGGTGCCATCGAGGCGGGCCACCACGATGCCCAGGCTGGCCGCGGCGAAGGCGAGACGCAGGCGCTCCTCGCTCTCGCGGATGGCGGCCTCGGCCTTCATCCGCTCCTCGATCTCCTCGGTGACGTCGAGCAGCAGGCCGTCCCAGACGATGATGTTGTCGCGGCGGCGGGGGCGCGACTGGCCGCGCAGCCAGCGCACGCGCCCGTCGCGGCCGATCACCCGCACATCCTCGCGCACCGGCTCCAGGGTCTCCGCCGACACCAGCAGCGAGGCCAGCAGGCGTTCGCGGTCCTCGTCGACCATGGTGTCGAACAGGATGGCCGAATCGAAGACGATGTCCGACGGCTCGCAGCCGAGGATTTCCTCGATGCCTTCCGAGACATAGGGATAGGCGAAGGTGCCGTCGGGGTCGAGCACCCGTTGGAACACCACGCCGGGCAGGTTGGCGGCGATCGAGCGCAGGCGGCGCTCGCTTTCCTCCAGCATCAACTCGGTGGCCTTGCGTCGGGTGATGTCGCGGCCGATGACGATCAACGACAGCCGGCCGTCCGAGCGCACCTCGGACACGGTCATCTCGAACGGCAGCAGGGTGCCGTCCTTGCGGCGGGCGGTCACCTCCTGGGTGCCGCGCGGAAAGCACTGCACCACTTCTCCGGCCTGGCATTCCGACAGCTGCCCGGGCGCGCAGACGGGGCAGGCGTGATCCAGCAGGTCCGACAGGCAGCGCCCCAGCAGGTCCTCCAGCGTCCAGCCGAACAGGCGCTCGGTGGCGGCGTTGACCCAGTCGATGCCGTTGCGGGCATCCAGCGTCAGGATGCAGTCCTCGGCATGGTCCATCACCGTCTGGAACTGATGCTCGGCCCGCATCCACGGGCTGATGTCGATCCAGGCGCCGTCCCAGGCGATGGTGCCGTCATCCTCGCGCACCGGCGCCGACGAGCCCCGGAACCAGCGGGTTTCCCCTTCGGCGGTGACGGCGCGGAAAGCCTCGATGCAGCGCCCCATGGTCAGCGCCGACCGCTGGATGGCCACCACGTGGGCATCGCGGTCGGCCCAGTGCACGGCGTTCAGCGCGCCTCGGCTTGAAACCGTCATCTCGTCGGGAAAGAAGCCGAAGATCTCGGCCACGTTGTCCGACATCCACGGGTAGCGGATCTCGCCGTCGGCGCTCATGGTCCGGCGGAACACCACGCAGGACAGGTCGGCCAGCACGTCGATCAGGCGCGGCGGAAACAGCGAGCCGGGATCGGAGGGCGGGGCGGCTGGGAGCATGGCGGCTTTCGCGCGACGGAGGAATCGACCTGCGGGTCAGATGGTGTAGCATGCGCGCGGAGGGCAGGGAACGAGGGAAACGCGGATGTCGGTGCGCAAGGGCGCCCATGTGGTGGTGATCGGCAACGAGAAGGGCGGATGCGGCAAGACCACCGTGGCCATGCATCTCGCCGTCGGCCTGCTGCGCATGGGCTTCCGGGTCGGCTGCATCGACTTGGACCACCGCCAGCAGTCGCTGGGCCGCTACGTCGCCAACCGCGAGGCCTGGGTGGCGCGGACCCGGGTGCCGCTGCCCATGCCGCGCATCGGCGTCGTCCATCCCAGTCCCCACGAGCTGAAATCCCAGGCCCAGGCCGAGGAGCGCGAGGCCTTCGATGCCCAATTGGCCGAGCTCAGCCACGCATGCGATTTCGTGCTGGTGGACTGTCCGGGCTCGGACGTGGCGCTGGCCCGGCACGCCCACACCCATGCCGACACCCTGATCACCCCGATCAACGACAGCCTGCTCGACCTGGACCTGCTGGGGCAACTGGACCCGGTGACCTGGGAGCTGAGGAAGGCCGGGGTCTACGCCAATCTGGTGTGGGAGCTGCGCCAGGAACGCCGCAAGCGTCACAAGTCTGGCATCGACTGGGTGGTGACCCGCTCGCGGCTGTCGGCGCTCGCCGACCGCAACAAGCTCAAGATGGCCGAGGTGCTGCCCAAGGTGCAGAAGGTACTCGGATTCCGGTTGTCGGACGGATTCGGCGAGCGGGTGATCTACCGCTACCTGTTCCTGTGGGGGCTGACGGTGCTGGACCTCAGCCAGTCGGGCATCGACATGGAGCTGACCAAGTCCCACAAGGCCGCCCGCGACGAGGTGGTGATGCTGCTGAGCAATCTGTGGCTGCCGCGCGTGAACGAACGGCTGGATCGGATTTAAAACAGCTCCTCGTCGTCACCCGCCTGGGCCGGGGCGGAAGGTTCGCGGCCGTGCAGGGCGTCGACCAGACGGCGGCGCCAGTCGGCCAGGCTGACATTGGCGGCCAGCGGCCCGATCCAGTCCTCGATCATGACGTCGGTCTCGGCGACCGACCCGATGGCGCGTGTGGCCTCGGCCAGGGCCGCGTGCTGGGCCTTCAAGGTGGTGAGCACCGAGGCCACCTGCTCCAGCCCCTGGCGCGACCGGTCGGCGGCCTGCAGCTTGTGGACCACGGCCCAGGTCTCGGCCTTCAGGTCGTCGGCGCCGGCCGTCCGGTCCATGCGGGTGAGCACGCGGGTGGCGCCGTCGGTGGAATTCTCGAACTCCATGCCGGTGTTCACCGCCTCGGCGGCCAGGTAGGCGAAGGCGCGCTGCTGGAGTTCGGAGAAGGCCTGCCAGCGGGCCAGCAGCTCCAGCACCTTGGCGCAATCCTTGTCGGTCATGATTCTCGGGTCCTCGTGGAATCGGAGCGGCACAGCCTAAGGATTTCGTCGGCGATGCGCGAGAGGGGAAGTTCCTTCTCGACGGCGCCGATGTCGCGGGCGGCCTTGGGCATGCCGTAGACTACGCAAGAGGATTCGTCCTCGCCCAAGGTGGCGGCCCCGGCTTGGCGCATGCGCAACAGGCCCTCGGCGCCGTCACGCCCCATGCCGGTCAGGATCACCCCCACCGCCTTGGAGCCGCAGGCCTCGGCCACCGAATGGAACAGCACGTCGACACTGGGCTTGTGGCCGCTCACCAGCGGGCCGTCATGGACGTGGGTGACCAGCATGGCGCCAGAGCGCCGCACCGCCAGATGGCGGTCGCCGGGGGCGATGAAGACGTGGCCGGCGACGATGCGCTCGCCGTCCGCCGCCTCCTTGACCCGCACCGCCGACAGGCCGTCCAGGCGGGTGGCGAAGCTCTCCGAGAACCGGGGCGGGATGTGCTGGGTGATCACCACCGGCGGCGCGTCGGGCGGCAGCGCGGTGATGACCTCGCGCAACGCCTCGACCCCGCCGGTGGACGAGCCGATGGCGACCAGACGGTCGGTGGACTTGTAGATGGTGGTGACCGCCAGCTGCCGGGGGCCGGCCGGCACGGCGGGGCGGTCGGCCAGGGGCCGGACATGGGCGTGGGCGGCCGCCTTGACCTTGTCGATCAGGTCGCGGCCCTGGGCTAGCAGGCCGCCGCCGGCGGCGTCGGATGGCTTGCAGAACACCTCGACGGCGCCCAGTTCCAGCGCCTTCATGGTGACCTCGGCGCCGCGCTCGGTCAGCGACGACACCATCACCACCGGCATGGGCCGCAGCGTCATCAGCTTCTCGAGGAAGGCCAGGCCGTCCATGCGCGGCATCTCCACGTCCAGGGTCAGGACGTCGGGATTGAGCGCCTTGATCTTCTCGCGGGCGACCAACGGGTCGGGGGCGCCTCCAACCACCTCGATGGCGGGGTCCGAGGACAGCACGGCGGTGATCATCTGGCGCATCAGCGCCGAATCATCGACCACCAGGACACGGATGCGGCCGGACGGCATGCGGCGGCGCTCCCTTACGTGAACATCTCGATGTCGCCCTCGACCTCGCTGGCCTGCAGGCGCGAGCGGTAGGACAGTTCGCGATTGACGACGGCGCGTTCGACGTCCTTCTTGAGGAACAGCCGGATGACCTTGCCCAGGCGCGGAAAGAAATGGATGCGGCGCGGATGCAGTCCGCCCAGGTCCTCGGCGGCGATGCGGAAGCCCTCGTCCTTGAGGAAGCGGCGCACGAACTCGGCGTTGCGGTCGCCGATGGGGAACGACGACTGGCCCATGGCCGCCAGCACGTTGCCGCCGCCGAACACCTTGATCTCCAGCTCCGAGCGTCGCGCCCCCCGGCGCAGCAGGTCGTTGATCAGTTCCTCCATGGCGAAGGTCCCGTAGCGCATCGCCTTGTCCACCGGCGCCCCGGCCGCCGAATCGCCGGGCAGCATGAAATGGTTCATGCCGCCGATCTTCAGCCGCGGGTCCCAGGCGCAGGCGGCCACGCACGAGCCCAGGACGGTGACGATCATCTCCTGGCCGGCGGTCGAGACGTAGTGCTCGCCGGGCAGGACCTTGACGGCCATGATCTTGAAGGTCGGATCGAACCAGCGGCGGCGTTCGTTCTCCTCCGCCTGCCCCTCCCAGATCTGGTTGCCGCCGCTCATCTGATTCGCCTGTACGCGGTCTTTCCCACCACCTCGAACCGATCCGAGACCCCGATCAGGGATTCGGAATGCCCAAGGTACAGCAGGCCGCCCATGTTCAATACATCCGCGTAACGGTTGAATAGAACTTTCTGTGTCGGCTTGTCGAAATAGATGGCGACGTTGCGGCAGAAGATGGCGTCGAAGCCGCCCTTCATGGGCCAGTCCTCGTGCAGGTTGAGCTGCTTGAAGCGGATCAGGCGCTTCAGTTCGTCGGCCATCTGCACGTGTTCGGCGTCGCCGGGAACGCGGCGGAGGAAGCGCTTGCGGTAGGTCTCGGGGATGTGCTTGACCGCCTCGATCTTGTAGAGGCCGGTCTGGGCGCGGGTGAGGACGTTGGTGTCGATGTCGGTGGCGAGGATCAGGGCGTCCCAGCCGTCGCCGTTCTTGAGCACGTCCGCCACCACCATGGCGATGGAATAGGGCTCCTCGCCGGATGAGCAGCCGGCCGACCAGATGCGTACGCGCGGCCGCCGCGGCCGCTCGGTGAGGCGGGGCGCCAGGACCAGCTCGCGCAGATAGTCGAAATGGTGCGGCTCGCGGAAGAAATGGGTGATGTTGGTGGTGATGGCGTTGACCAGGTTTTCCACCTCGCCATGCGCGGCCGGTCCCTTCAGCAGGTCCACGTATTCGGCGAAGGTCCGCATGCCCAGGGCGCGCAGCCGCTTGACGAGGCGGCCGCAAACCATTTGGCGCTTGTGTTCGGTGAGCACGATGCCGGTCTCGCGCGACATGAAGGCGGAGAGGAAACTGAATTCCTCGTCGCCCAGCTCGAACTCGCGGCGGTGGGCATGATCCGACCCGATTTCGCCGACGCCTTGCTGCACGCTTTCCTCTCCCCCACGCAAAGAAAGCCCCGCCGGTCGGGCCGGCGGGGGCAGACCACCCTGCCTCAACCATGAGGCAGGGTGGTCTCGACGTCGTATTGGCCCTCGCCGGGCGCCCGCTTCACGGGCTTGGCCGCGGCCGCAATGGCCGCCGAACGCGCCGCGCCTCACACGAGGCCCGACGCTCCAGTCATAGCAGAACTTTCACATTCCTCAAAACTCGGCCCAGTCGTCATCCCCACCGGCGTGCGCCTTGGCCGTCGCCTTGGGGGCCGTCGCCTTGGGGGCGGCGCTCGCGGTCGTCGGGCGGGCGTCGTGGGGTTTGCCCGGCGGCGTCTCGCCGGCCGCCGGCTTGGCGACCGGCTTGGCCACCGGCTTCACGGCCGGCTTGGCGACCGGCTTGGCCTTCAGGACGGGCTTGACGGCCTGCTTGACCTGCGCCTTGACCGCGGCCGAGCGGGCCTCGCGGGAGGCGGCGCCCGACTGCTTGATCTCGCCGGCCAGACTGTCGAGAACGCCCATCACGTCATGGGACGCCCGGTCCAGTTCGGCCAGCGCCGCCTCGGCACCGGCATGGTCGCCGGCGGCGTGGCAGGTCAGCGCCCGTTTGCCGGCATCGTGGACGCGCTTGTGCGGATTCTCCAGGACGGTGAAGGACGGGCTGCCCTTGACCGCCGGCTCGTTCACCGAGTCATACCACTTGCCCAGGCGGCAGGTGTGGTGATCGGCGAGCTTGTCGGCGGTCAGGGTGGTCTTGCCCTCGACGGCGTCGCGGACGTTGTCGCGGAACGAGGCGTGGTCGATCTTGGTGCTGAGCACCAGCGAGGCGTGGTGACCGAGCGAGTGGGCCGAATTGGCGTCCACCACGAAGAAGGCCATCAGGTCCTCCAGGCCGGCCGCCGCCTCTTCCAGCGAGTGGGCGGCGGCGGTGGATTCCTCGACCAGGGCGGCGTTCTGCTGGGTCATCTCGTCCATCTGGCTGACGGCGGCGTTGACCTGGTCGATGCCGGCGGCCTGCTCGGACGAGGCGGCGGCGATCTCGGCGACGATGTCGGCCACCCGCTTCACCCCGCCCAGGATCTCGTCGAGCGTGGTGCCGGCGCCTGTAACCAGGTCGGCGCCCTGCTTGACCTCGGCCGTCGACTGGGTGATCAGGGTCTTGATCTCCTTGGACGCCTGCGCCGAGCGCTGGGCCAGGTTGCGGACCTCCTGGGCCACCACCGCGAAGCCCTTGCCGGCGTCGCCGGCCCGCGCCGCCTCGACGGCGGCGTTCAAGGCCAGCAGATTGGTCTGGAAGGCGATCTCGTCGATCATGCCGACGATGTCGCCGATCTTCTGGCTGGAGGCCTCGATGCGGCCCATGGCGGCCACCGCGTCGCCGACCACCTGACCGCCCGAGGCGGCCACCTCGCGGGCGCCGGCCGCCAACTGGTTGGCCTGCTGGGCGTTGGCGGCGTTCTGGCGCACCGTCGCCGCCAACTCCTCCATGGAGGCCGCCGTCTCCTCCAACGCGCTGGCCTGCTGTTCCGAGCGCTCGGACAGGTCCTGGCTGCCCGCCGCCACCTCGGCCGAGGAGGTGGCGATCTGCTTGGCGGCGGCGTTGATGTTGTTGACGATCTCGAACAGCTTGTTGGCGGTGGCGTTGACGTCGCCCTTCAGCTTGCCGAACACGCCGCCGTAATCCTTGGTGATCCGCTTGGTCAGGGTTCCCTCGGCCACCGAGCCGAGCACGTCGCTGACGTCGGTCAGGGCGATGTTCGTCTGCTCCAGCAGGGTGTTGACGCCCTGGCACAGGTCGAGCAGGAAGCCGTCCTTGCCGGTCAGGTCGATGCGGCGTTCCAGGTCGCCCTCGCCGGCGGCCTTGGCGACCGTCGTCACCTCGCCGACGATGGCGGCCTCGCGGTTCTTCTGCTCCTCCTCGGCCTTGCGGGCGGCCTCGGCGCGGGCGCGTTCCTCTTCCTCCATGCGCACCTTGTCGACGGCATTGCGCTTGAAGACCTCGACCGCCTTGGCCATCAGGCCGATCTCGTCGCCGCGATCCAGCGCCGGGATGACGACGTCCAGCCTGCCGCCGGCCAGATCGGTCATGGAATCGGTCATCTGGTTGACCGGAACCAGGATCGAGCGGGCGATCAGATAGGCGGCGATCAGGCCGATGGCCAGGGCGATGACCGAGATGGTTCCCGAGGTCGCCTCCTGGACCGAGGCGGTGGACTGGGTGTCGTCGCGCAAGCCGTCGAGCACTTCGATCTGATGCCTCTTGGCCTCGCCCACACGCTCGCTGAACTCGGCGGCGATCTTGGCGTTGGTGTCGTTGACCAGCAGATTGTACTGCCGGATCAGGTCGGCTTGGCGCGCGAAGGTGTCGCGGTACTTGGTCAGCACCGTCTGGACTCGCTCCAGTTCGGCCCGGTCACCGGCGTGAGTCTCGGCGCGCGCGGCGCCGGCCAACAGGTCGGCGGCGGCGGTGACGTCGGCCAGGGCGGCCGCGGCTTCCTTATCTTCCATGCGGCCCTGGTAGCGCAGCACCGCCAGCCGGGCGCGGCTGAAACTCTCCTGCGCCCTGGTCGCCGCGACCAGCGTCTCGAAGTCCCGCTCCTGGATTTTGACGGCGACAAGGCGGACCAGCTCCTCGGAGCCCTCACGTCCCAGCACGTCGGTGCCGTCGCGAACCAGCTTGTCGCGTTCGGCGCGCAGATCGACGACCTTGCGGAAATTGGCCATGTACTGCTCGAACAGCCGTTGCATGACCTGGAGCTGCTCGCGGGTGTCGGCGTCGCGAACCGAGGCAAGCGCGTCGGTCAACCCCTTGCGGAGCAGGGATTCGAGCTCGTTCACCCGCGCCAGCGCCGAGTCGGCGCCGGTGTTGGAGAAGTTCACGACGTTGCGGCGCAGCCCGACGACGTTGCGCTCGACGTCCTGGATGTTCAGCGTGTTGGTGGTGACGCGGGCGTAGTTGTCGACGTTTCCGCCCACCGACCGGAAGCCGAGGAACGAGAATCCGCCAACCACCAACAGGAAGGCCAGGATGAGCAGGAAGCCACCGTAGATGCGGCCCTTGACGGTCAATCCCGAGGTCTTGGTCATGGTCGTTCTTCCCCTGAATGGGCGTCAGGCCGCGTGGCCGGTCAGATCGAGATGGGTGTCGCCGTCGAACAGGCGGTCGAGGTCGAGAAGCGCCACCATGCGCCCGTCGACGGTGACCAGCCCCGCCAGCAGTGCGGCATCGGCCTTCTGCTCGATGTCCGGCACCGGCTGGATGTCGGCCGTGGAAACGGTGATGATGTCGGCGACGGCGTCCACCAGGATTCCCAGGACCTTCTGGCGAACGGCCACGACGATGATGACATGGCGGGCCGTGGTCTCGGTCAGTCCCTCGGAGAAGCGGGCGCGCAGGTCGAAGATCGGGATGATGGCGCCGCGCAGGTTGATCACGCCGCGCATGTAGTCGGGGGTGTTCGGCAGCTCGGTCGTCGCCGTCCAGCCCTTGATCTCGCGGATCGCCATGATGTCGACGCCGTATTCCTCGGTGCCGATGGTGAACGAGATGAACTGGCGAACATCGCCGCTTCCGGAGGTGGCGGAGTGGTCCGTCGACTGGAAAGTCTGCATGCCGGGTCACCTGAAATTGAGGGACGCGGAAGGTATTTTACCTGAAACTCCCTGATTTCCCACAAAGGAATTGTGATCTTGGCGATAAGGCTGTGCGCAGAGACTTGCGCTATTCAGCGGCGATCCGGGCTGCCGCCGAATCCTTGCCCAGCGATTCGCCCAGATGTCGCAGCGCGGCGACGTCCAGGATCAGCGCCACCCGGCCGTCGCCCAGGATGGTGGCGGCCGAGATGCCCTCGACCGGCCGGAAATTGGCGTCCAGGGACTTGATGACCACCTGCTGCTGGCCGAGCAGCTCGTCCACCAGCAAGCCGATGCGGTCGCCGCCGTCGGTCTCGACCACCACCACCAGGCCGCGGGTGGGGTCGGTGATGGCGTTGCCAACCCCGAAGATCCGGTGCAGGGGAAGCAGGCGGATGTATTCGCCGCGTAGCGTCAGCACGTCGCCGACATTGACCAGGGACCGCGCCTGCTGGGCGGTGGGGCGCAGGGATTCGACGATGTTGGTCAGCGGCAGCACGTAGCGTTGCTGGCCGACGGCCACCAGCATGCCGTCCATCACCGCCAGCGTGAGCGGCAGCGACAGGATGATGCGGCAGCCGACGCCCGGACTGTTGTGGACCACCACCCGGCCGCCGACGTCCTGGATGTTCTTGCGCACCACGTCCATGCCGACGCCCCGGCCCGACACGTCGGAGACCTCGGCGGCGGTCGAGAACCCGGGCGCGAAGATCAGCATGTCGATTTGCTCGTCGGTCAACGCCTGTCCGCGGTCCACCAGCCCCTTTTCGATGGCCTTTTCCAGCACCCGCCGGCGGTCGATGCCACGGCCGTCGTCGGCGATCTCGATGATGATGCGGCCCGAGCGGTGCTCGGCGCCCAGATGGATCGTCCCCTCGGGCGTCTTGCCCATGGCGATGCGTTCCTCGGGCGTCTCGATGCCGTGGTCCAGGGAGTTGCGGATCAGGTGGGTCATCGGATCGGACAACTGCTCGATGACCGTCTTGTCGACCTCGGTGTTCTCGCCGCTCATCACCAGCCGCGCCTGCTTGCCCAGCTTCGAGGACAGGTCGCGCACCAGACGCGGCGCCTTGGAGAACAGCGCCTTCACCGGCTGGGCGCGGATGGCCATCACGCTTTCCTGCAACTCGCGTGTGTGGTGCGACAGCTCCTGCAGGCCCTGGATCAGTTCGGGGTGGCTTTCGACCGAGAACCCCGTGGTCTGCTGGCCCAGCATGGCCTGGGTGATGACCAGCTCGCCGACCATGTTGACCAGGCGGTCGATCTTGTCGAGGTCGACGCGGATCGAGGCGGTGTGGACCATGCCGCCGGCGGCGGGTGCGGCGGCCGGGCGGGTGGTCTGGGCGGCTCCGGCCTGGGCGGTTGCGGTCTGGGCCGCCGGCGGCTGGCCGGCGGCGGGCAACGGCTCGAACAGCCCCCAGCCGTCGCCCTCGACGGCGTCGGCGGACCGGGCCGTCTCCGGGTCAGCGGGCGCCACGGCCCCGACCTCTTCGATGGTGATCTCGGCCAAATCGCCGGCGACGAACTCGAACACCTCGTCGATGGCGGCCCGGTCCCTCTCGGTTTCCAGGGTGAAGGTCCACGACAGGTACGAATCTTGGGGATCCATCTCGGTCAGTTGCGGCAGCCGCGACCGCTCGGGCTCGATTGCCAGTTGGCCCAGCGCCTCCAGCTCGCGGATCATCAGCAGCGGGTCGTTGCCGGTGCGCAGCATGGATGGCGCCGGTACCAAGCGGATGCGGAAGGTCCGGAACGCCGGCGCCGTCGGCGGCTCGGCGGGGGCGGCGGAAAGCGGTGCCACGGCGGCCTTCGGTGCCTCGGCCGGGGCCTCGCCGTTGATGATGGCGCCCAGCTGGTTGAGGACGTCGTTGCCATGGTCGGGCGGAAGGACGACGCCTTCCTGGGCGGCGCGCACGAAGTCGCCCAGCACGTCGTTGCCGCGCACCAACAGGTCGGCGACGTGGGACGTCAGCTCGGCCCGTCCCGACCGCAGGGCGTCCATGGCGGTTTCGAAGATGTGCGCGAAATGGACCAGATCGTCGAAGGCGAAGGCGCCCGCGCCGCCCTTGATGGAGTGGACGCAGCGGAAGACCGCGTGCAGGTCCTCCTCGGTGCCGCTGCCGTCCTGCAGGCGGGCGATGGTCTCCTCGGCGGTGGCCAGCAGCTCGGCGCATTCCTCGAAATAGGTCGCCTTGAACCGCGTCAGGTCGTAGCCTTGATCCTCGGACATTCCCGCCTCCCCTCGCTTCGCGCCCCTGGGCCTATGGGCACACCTTGGCGACGATCTGCAGCAGCTTGTCGGGGCTGAACGGCTTGACGATCCAGCCGGTGGCGCCGGCGGCGCGCCCCTCGTCCTTCTTGGACTGGTCGCTTTCGGTGGTCAGGATCAGGATCGGCGTGCCGGCATGGGTGGGAAGGCCCCGGATCTTGCGGGTCAGGGTGATGCCGTCCATCTCGGGCATGTTGACGTCGGTGATGATCACGTCGACCTTCTGGCCCTGCAACGCCTTGAGGGCGGCGACTCCGTGCTCGGCCTCGACGACGGTGTAGCCGGCGCCGCGCAGGGTGAAGGACACCATGTCGCGCATGGTCTTGGAATCGTCGACGGCCAATACGCACTTGCCCATTCTCATCCCCTGTCAGCTCGTTGTCATTTGGTCGAGGTCGCCGGTCAAGCCGAGATGCCCGAAGGCGGCCCTGAGCGCCGGGCTCGCCGCCTCGACCTCCAGCCGCCGGGCCGCCGCCGCGAACGCGGCCTGGGCGGCCAGCAGGACCTGGATGGCGGCGGTGGAGACACGCTCGACCGCATCGGCCTTCAGGACCAGATCGGCGCCGGTGTCGCGGGCAAGCGCGTCAAGCAAGACGTCGCGAAGTTCCGCCGCCAGCGGAAGGTCGAGCAATGCCGGCAGCTCGATTTCCAACCGGCCGTTGTTATCCTTGGCTTCCATCGGTTGCCGATACTTAATTCCCTGTGGACCGGACCCGGATAATACGGCAAATTCCTGCCCAGAGTAAGGGGCCAACGACGAATTCCAGCGGATGCCGACGATCACCACCAAGGCCGGGCCATGGAACATGACCGTCTTCGCCTTCGACGAAGACGATCCCCAGAACCCGCTCCGGGGCCTGTCGGCCGAGGACGTCGCGCGCCTGCCCTTCGGGGCGGCGGAGCTGGGCCGCGACGGCGTGGTGGCGGCTTACAACGACACCGAGCCCGACGGGCTCGGCGGGCCGCGCCCGTCCATCGTCGGCCGGGACTTCTTCGGCGACGTGGCCCGTTGGGCCGGCGGCTCGGTGGTGGCGGAGGAGTTCCGCAAGGGCGTGGCGACCAGCGACCTGAATGTGGTGTTCGATTGCGCCGTCCCGCGCCTGTCCTACAAGGTGCGCATCCACCTCAAGATCAGCCCGATCCTCGGTACCTTCTGGGTCTTCGTGAAGAGGCTGGCGCGCGGCTGAGGCCGGCGTTGGAGCGCCGCGCCATAAATATCGCGCGGCGCTTTTGCGCGCACCGAGCGCGGCCAAGCCGCCGGAGGCGGCGCCCGGCGAGGGCAAGAAAACGGTTCATCGCGGTATAGCGGTCAGTTGGCCTCGCGCAGGCGCCGCAGGTAGTCGTCCACCTCCGAGCGCATGTGGGCGGCCTTGACCGCCAGGGCATCGGCGGAGCGGTTGAGCTCGCCGGCGGCCGACGACGACACCCCCAGGGCCTCGATGGCGCTGTTGACCGACGAGGTCACCGCCTTCGCCCCCGAGGCGGCCTCGCCCACATGGGTGGCGATGGTGCCGGTGGCCGAGGCCTGCTGGTCCACCGATTGGCGGACCTGCGACGCCACCTCGTTGATGCCGGCCACCGAGCGGACGGTTCGCTGGATGGTGTCGACGGCGGTGTTGGTGGCGGAGACCGCCTCGCTCACCGAGGCGGCGATGTCGTGGGTGGCCTGGCTGGTCTGCTCGGACAGCTTCTTGATTTCCTGGGCGACCACGGCGAAGCCGCGGCCGGCGGTGCCGGCGCGGGCGGCCTCGATGGTCGCGTTCAGCGCCAGCATGCGGGTCTGCCGCGCGATGGCCTCGATGGTCTGGCCGATCTTGCCGATGCGCGACGCCACGTCCAGGAGGCCGCGCATGGCGGCGTCGGTGGCCTCGGCGGCGTCGGCCGCCTGCTGCGCCACCTCGGCGGTGCGCACCACGTTGCCCCGGATGGCGTCGATGGAGGTGGCAAGGTCCGACGTGTTGCGGGAGATGTTGTCGACGCTGTAGGCGGCCTCCTCGGCGGCGGCGGCCATGTTGACCGTCTCGTAGTCCATATGGGACAGCCGCGACAGCATCTCGTCCGAATGGGTCTTGAGCGTCGTCGCCATGGCGCCGACCTCCTCGACCACCGCCTTGATGGACTTCTCGAACCCCGAGGCGAGGTCGGTGACCATCTTGGCGCGGGCCTGCTTGGCGGCCTCGAAATAGTCGTGGGTGACCAGCGACACGTCCAGTTGGGCCGCCTGACCCAGGACCCGGGCCAGGGAATCGAAGCGACGGTGGCCCTTGAGCATCTCCAGCGCCCGGGCGGCCCCGGCGGCGGCCATGGCCTGGTACCACGACGCCCCCAGGTCGAGATAGGCCAGCATGAAGCCGAGCTGTTGGGCGGTGGCGATGTAGTCGGCGGTGAATTCGGCCCGATAGAGATGGCGCCAGTGTTCGGCCAGCACGCCCGACAGGGTGGTGCCGGCGTCGCCGGCCAGCTTGTCGCCGAAGGGGGGAAACCGCGATACCCACGACGAGGCCTGTCCGACCAGGTCCTCGGTCGCGCCCACCACCTTGCCGCAGTCGTCGCGGATCAGGGCCTGGGCGGCGGCGTCCACCGCGAACAGCTCCAGGTGGAGGGAGACCCGCTCCTTCATGCTCATGGCCGGAGCGGCCGCCTTGGCCGGTTCACCGTCGCCGTCGTCATCGAAAAACACGCTTTCGGATGTGCCGGACGGCTCGTCCCCGAACAGCTCGAAATCGTCGTCGGCGGCCTTGGCCTGGGATGCCTGCGGCGGCGGCGATGCGGCCGCGGGTGCCGGAGTGGCGTCGAAGAGTTCGATATCGTCGCTCATGCGCGCAGCGGAGTTCCCGTCCCCAAAGCTCCAGTCATTCGGCGCGTCCCCCCGGCCAAACCATGGCGTCGTGATTCCTTCATATGCCCATGGCCGACCATAACGGTAATCGACGGCGAAAGAAAGGCGGTTCGGGTTGTGCGTATCGTGTTGGCCGGGGCGGCGGAATACGTGAGAAAGCAACCGCGAGGCGCTTGTCTTGTCAGATATTCTTCCCGGTGGGCCTGCCTCGGCCCGGCTGGTGTCCGGGGTGGGGCGGGCAGGGTCTGCCCCACCCCGAGGGGGAGTAGGTCCCTTTGTGCGTTTTGGGGTATAGGGTGCCCTCTTTTCGCGTGAGTGGGCCCAAGGGGTGAAAAACCTGGCCTTGGCGTCGCCCGCACTTGGCGTCGGCGCCCCGATGTCGTATGAAGTCCACTTTGCGTCGGACGGGCGGGGTGTCCGCGCGTTCGAATCGGGGGGGAGCGGGCGGGCCGTTTTCCCAAGAATAACACGGATTTGGGCCGCGGGCCGGTGGCAGACTTGCCGGTCCCCGGGAAGAGGAAAAGAGTGCCTATGAGCGGATTGCCTGAGCAGCAGGGACTTTATGACCCGCGTTATGAACACGACGCTTGCGGTGTCGGCTTCATCGCCGACATCAAGAACCGCAAGACGCACGAAATCATCCTGCAGGGCCTGAAGATCCTGGAGAACCTGACCCATCGCGGCGCGGTGGGGGCGGATCCGCTGGCCGGCGACGGCGCCGGCATCCTGATTCAGATTCCCGACGCCTTTCTGCGCGCCGAGGCGGCCGCCCTGGGCATCGCGCTGCCCGCCGAAGGCGGCTATGCCGCCGGCCTGGTGTTCCTGCCCAAGGACGCGGTCCTGCGGGCCGAGTGCGAGTCGCTGCTGGACTCGCTGATCGCCGCCGAGGGTCAGGTCCTGCTCGGATGGCGCGACGTGCCCACCGACGCCTCGGGCCTGGGCGAATCGGTCAAGCCCACCGAGCCGTTCGTGCGCATGCTGTTCGTCGGCCAGGGCGCCAACTGCGCCGACCAGGACGCTTTCGAGCGCAAGCTGTTCGTCATCCGCAAGCAGGCCGAGACCCGCTGCCCCGCCGCCGCCGCCGAGGACTTCTACATCCCGTCGCTGTCGTCGCGCACCATCGTCTACAAGGGCATGCTGCTGGCCGGCCAGGTGGGCAGCTATTACCGCGACCTGGTGGACGAGCGCATGGTGTCGGCGCTGGCGCTGGTCCACCAGCGCTTCTCCACCAACACCTTCCCCAGCTGGCGCCTGGCGCATCCGTTCCGCATGATCTGCCACAACGGCGAGATCAACACCTTGCGCGGCAACGTCAACTGGATGAACGCGCGCCGCAAGGCGATGAGCTCGCCGGTGTTCGGCCCCGACCTGGAAAAGCTGTTCCCGCTGATCGCCGAGGGCCAGTCGGACACCGCCTGTTTCGACAACGCGCTGGAACTGCTGGTGATGGGCGGTTATCCGCTGCATCACGCCATGATGATGCTGGTGCCCGAGGCGTGGTCCGGCAACCCGCTGATGGACGACAAGCGTCGCGCCTTCTACGAATATCACGCCGCCCTGATGGAACCGTGGGACGGCCCGGCCGCCGTCTGCTTCACCGACGGCCGCATGATCGGCGCCACGCTGGACCGCAACGGCCTGCGCCCGGCCCGCTACCTCATCACCGACGACGACAAGATCATGATGGCGTCGGAGATGGGCGTGCTGACCTTCCCCGAGGACCGCATCGTCAAGAAGTGGCGCCTGCAGCCGGGCAAGATGCTGCTGATCGACCTCGACAACGGCCGCATCATTGACGACGCCGAGATCAAGGCCGAGCTGGCCGGCGCCAAGCCCTACCAGGAATGGCTGGACGAGTCGCAACTGGTGCTGGAGGAGCTAGAGATCGCCGTCGAGCCCAAGGGCTTCGACGAGGCGACCCTGCTCGACCGCCAGCAGGCCTTCGGCTACACCCAGGAGGACCTCAAGTTCCTGCTCCAGCCCATGGCCGTCAGCGGCCAGGAGGCGGTGGGCTCCATGGGCACCGACACCCCGCTGGCGGTGCTGTCGGACAAGTCCAAGCTGCTGTTCAGCTATTTCCAGCAGTGCTTCGCCCAGGTGACCAATCCGCCCATCGACTCGATCCGCGAGGAATCGGTCATGAGCCTGGTCAGCCTGATCGGCCCGCGCCCCAATCTGCTGGGCGGCCATGACGGTCCCGAGGCCAAGCGCCTGGAGGTCAAGCAGCCGATCCTGACCAACGAGGACCTGGAGAAGATCCGCCGCATCGAGCAGGTGCCCGGGTCTGGCTTCCGCTCCATCACGCTGGACATCACCTGGCCGGCCGCCGGGGGCGCCGCCGGCATGGAGGCGGCGGTCGACGCCCTGTGCGCCATGGCCCAGGCCAAGGTGTCCGACGGCTACAACATCCTGGTCCTGTCCGACCGCAAGATGACCGCCGAGCGGGTGGCGATCCCGTCGCTGCTGGCGGTGTCCGCCGTCCACCATCACCTGATCCGCGAGGGGCTGCGCACCCAGGTCGGCCTGGTCATCGAGACCGGCGAGGCCCGCGAGGTGCACCACATGTGCTGCCTGGCCGGCTACGGCGCCGAGGCCGTCAACCCGTACCTCGCCTTCGAGACCCTGGAGGCCATGCGCGCCACGCTGCCCGAGCAGCTGTCCTCGGCCGAGGTGCAAAAGCGGTTCATCAAGGCGACCGACAAGGCCATCCTCAAGGTGATGGCCAAGATGGGCATCTCCACCTACCAGTCCTATTGCGGCGCCCAGATCTTCGACGCCGTCGGGCTGAGCCAGCCGTTCATCGACCGCTATTTCGCCGGTACCGCCAGCCGCATCGGCGGCGTCGGCCTGGCCGAGGTGGCCGAGGAGGCGGTGCGCCGCCACCAGGTCGCCTATTCCGACGCCCTGATCTTCCGCAACGCGCTCGACGTGGGCGGCGAATACGCGCTGCGCCTGCGCGGCGAGGAGCACGCCTGGACCTCGGAATCGATCCAGACCATGCAGCACGCCGTGCGCTCCAACTCCTACGACAAGTTCAAGGAGTTCTCGCGCCAGATCGACGAGCAGTCCAAGCGCCTGTTGACCCTGCGCGGCCTGTTCGAGATCAAGCCGGAAGGCAACGGCATCCCGCTCGACGAGGTCGAACCGGCCAAGGAGATCGTCAAGCGCTTCGCCACCGGCGCCATGAGCTTCGGCTCGATCTCGTGGGAGGCGCACACCACGCTGGCCATCGCCATGAACCGGATCGGCGGCAAGTCGAACACCGGCGAGGGCGGCGAGCTGTCCGAGCGCTTCGTGCCCATGCCCAACGGCGATTCCATGCGTTCGGCCATCAAGCAGGTCGCCTCGGGCCGTTTCGGCGTCACCACCGAGTACCTGGTCAACGCCGACGACATCCAGATCAAGATGGCCCAGGGCGCCAAGCCCGGCGAGGGCGGCCAGCTGCCCGGCCACAAGGTCGACAGGAACATCGCCAAGGTGCGTCATTCGACCCCGGGCGTCGGCCTCATCAGCCCGCCGCCGCATCACGACATCTATTCGATCGAGGATCTGGCCCAGCTGATCTACGATCTGAAGAACGTCAACCCGGTCGCCCGCATCTCGGTGAAGCTGGTCTCCGAGGTGGGCGTCGGCACCGTCGCCGCCGGCGTCGCCAAGGCCAAGGCCGATCACATCACCATCTCGGGCTTCGACGGCGGCACCGGCGCCTCGCCGCTGACCTCCATCAAGCATGCCGGCTCGCCGTGGGAGATCGGCCTGGCCGAGACCCACCAGACGCTGGTGCTGAACAAGCTGCGCACCCGGGTGCCCGTCCAGGTGGACGGCGCGCTCAGGACCGGCCGCGACGTGGTGGTGGGTGCGCTGTTGGGCGCCGACGAGTTCGGCTTCGCCACCGCGCCCTTGATCGCCGCCGGCTGCATCATGATGCGCAAGTGCCACCTGAACACCTGCCCAGTGGGCGTGGCGACCCAGGACCCGGATCTGCGCAAGCGCTTCCAGGGCCAGCCCGAGCACGTCATCAACTACTTCTTCTTCATCGCCGAGGAAGTGCGCGAGTGGATGGCCCGCCTGGGCTTCCGCACCTTCGAGGAGATGATCGGCCGCGTCGACCTGCTCGACACCAACCAGGCCGTCGACCACTGGAAGGCCAGGGGCCTGGACTTCTCGCGCCTGTTCTTCAAGCCGGACAGCGGCGGCACTCCGGTGCGCCATTGCGAGACCCAGGAGCATGGGCTCGATTCGGTGCTCGACCGCGAGCTGATCGGCGAGTGCAAGCCGGCCATCGAGCAGAAGGTGCCGGTGCGGCTGGAGAAGCCGGTGCGCAACATCGACCGCACCGTCGGCGCCATGCTGTCGGGCGAGGTCGCCAGGGCCCACGGCCATGCCGGCCTCACCGACGACACCATCCACGTCAAGCTGAACGGCACCGCCGGCCAGAGCTTCGGCGCCTTCCTGGCCCGGGGCGTCACGCTGGAACTGGAAGGCGAGGGCAACGATTACGTGGGCAAGGGCCTGTCGGGCGGCCGCGTCGTCATCTATCCGCCGCAGATCTCGAAGATCGTCGCCGAGGACAACATCATCGTCGGCAACACCGTGCTCTACGGCGCCATCGACGGCGAGTGCTATTTCCGCGGCGTCGGCGGCGAGCGCTTCGCCGTGCGCAATTCGGGCGCCATCGCGGTGGTCGAGGGCGTGGGCGACCACGGTTGCGAGTACATGACCGGCGGCTGCGTGCTGGTCATCGGCCCGACGGGGCGCAACTTCGCGGCCGGTATGTCGGGTGGCGTCGCCTATGTGCTGGACGAGGCGGGCGATTTCGACAAGCGCTGCAACATGGCCATGGTCGAGCTTGAGCCCATCGCCGACGAGGAGGCCGCCAACTGCGCCCACGAGGGCCAGTGCAACGACCTCGAGGCCCACGGCCTGGTCGACGTCATGCGCGACATGACCCGCGACGATTCGACCCGCATCCGCGCCCTGCTGCGGAACCACCACTACCACACCGGTTCCAGGCGGGCCCACGACATCCTGCTCAACTGGGAGTATTACATGCCCAAGTTCGTCAAGGTGATGCCGGTGGACTACCGGCGCGCCCTGCTCGAAATGCAGAAGGCTCGCGAGCCCAAGCTCGCCGTGGGCGGGGGGCGCTGAGATGGGCAAGGCGACCGGCTTCAAGGAATTCCAGCGTCAGACCCCGGGCTATGAGCAGCCCGAGGAGCGCGTGAAGCACTACAACGAGTTCACCAAGCCGCTCTCGGACGACGAACTGTCGAAGCAGGGCGCCCGCTGCATGGATTGCGGCGTGCCGTTCTGCCACCAGGGCTGCCCGGTGAACAACATGATCCCGGACTGGAACGATCTGGTCTACCGCAACCGGTGGAAGGAGGCGATCGAGACCCTGCACTCGACCAACAACTTCCCCGAATTCACCGGCCGCATCTGCCCGGCGCCGTGCGAGGCGGCGTGCACGCTGAACCTGCAGGACAGCCCGGTGTCCATCAAGACCATCGAGCACGCCATCGTCGAGCGGGCCTGGGCCGAGGGCTGGATCAAGCCCGACACCGCCAAGCCCCGCACCGGCAAGACGGTGGCGGTGGTCGGCGCCGGCCCGGCCGGCATGGCCGCCGCCCAGCAGCTGGCCCGCGCCGGCCATTCGGTGACGCTGTTCGAGAAGAACGCCTTTGTGGGCGGTCTGCTCCGCTATGGCATCCCCGACTTCAAGCTCGACAAGCGCATCATCGAGCGCCGCGCCGCCCAGATGAAGGAAGAGGGCGTCGAGATTCGCACCGGCGTCCATGTGGGCGTCGACATCGCCGCCAAGGACCTGCTGGCCGGCTTCGACGCCGTGGTGCTGTCGGGCGGCTCGGAGAAGCCGCGCGACCTGCCGGTGCCGGGCCGCGACCTGGCCGGCGTCCATTTCGCCATGGAGTTCCTGACCCAGCAGAACCGGCGGGTCTCGGGCGAGGGCGTCATGGGCGGGGCCGACATCCTGGCCACCGGCAAGAAGGTGGTGGTCATCGGCGGCGGCGACACCGGCGCCGACTGCGTCGGCACCTCCAACCGCCAGGGCGCCGCCTCGGTCACCCAGATCGAGATCATGGCCCGTCCGCCCGAGAAGGAGGACAAGCTGGTCACCTGGCCGCTGTGGCCGAACCGCTTGCGCACCTCGACCTCGCACGACGAGGGCTGCGAGCGCCGCTGGTCGGTCGCCACCCAGTCCTTCGTCGGCGCCGACGGCAAGGTCACGGCGTTGAACTGCGTCGAGGTCGACGGCAAGTTCCAGCCCGTCGCCGGCACCGAGTTCACCCTCGAGGCCGATCTCGTCCTGCTGGCCATGGGCTTCGTCCATCCGGTCCATGAGGGGCTGATCGACGGCCTGGGCATCGAGAAGGATGGCCGCGGCAACGTCCTGGCCGACACCGTCCGGTATCAGACCTCCAACCCCAAGGTCTTCGCCTGCGGCGACGCGCGACGGGGCCAGTCGCTGGTGGTGTGGGCCATCCGCGAAGGCCGGCAGGCCGCCCGCGCGGTGGATGAATACCTGATGGGCGCCAGTGAACTTCCGCGCTGATACATAATCATTGGCTAATCATTATAGGGTCGATGCCTTATGGCATCGGCCCTTATTCCTTCTGATATGCCTGTCGGTCATGGCCCCGTTGCGTCTCACGCGCCATGGATGAATTGACGTGGATCATCGCGTTGTGCTTTAAGCCCGAGTCCACTCTTAGGGGTGGGTGATCACTTGGAAAGTAGTCGGGCGACGGGCATGTTTATTGATCATTGGCGCTTCCGGTCCAAAATTCTACTAATCGTACTGGTTTCCCTGGTGGGCATGGCGGCGACCATGGCCCTGGGGCTGGCCAATCTTCGGCAGGAGCTGATGGACGGACGCCGCGCCAAGACCCAGCAATTGGTCGAGGTCGCCCATGGATTGATCTCCCACTATGTCAAGGAGGCCGAGGCCGGTCGCCAGTCCATCGACGACGCCAAGTCCAAGGCGCTGGCCGCCGTCAAGGCGCTGCGCTACGACGGGTCCGAATATTTCTGGGTGAACGACATGGTTCCCCGGATGCTGATGCATCCCATCAAGCCCGAGATGGACGGCAAGGATCTGTCCGGCTTTGCCGACCCGGCCGGCACCAGACTGTTCGTCGCCGCCGTCGAGACGGTGCTCAGGAACAGGGCGGGCTTCGTCGACTATATGTGGGCGAAGCCCGGCCATGACGCTCCCGTGCCGAAGGTGTCGTTCGTCAAGGGGATCGACGCCTGGGGCTGGGTCGTCGGTTCGGGGATCTACGTGGACGACGTCGATGCCCAGTTCCGGCGGGACGTTGTCGCGCAGGGGTCCATCATCGGGGTGGTGATCGCGCTTGTCCTGGCGCTGTCGTGGTGGATCGGCGGTCGCGCGGCGCGGTCCATGGCGTCGGTGACCGACGGGATGATGCGGCTGGCGGCCGGGGATACCGGCATCTCGCTGGAGGGGCGCGACCGCCGCGACGAGATCGGCGGCATGCTGCGCGCCGTCGAGGTATTCCGCGACAACGCGCTGGCGATGAAGGCCCTCGAGGCCAAGCAGGAGGATTCGCGCCGTCGTGCCGAGGAGGAGCGGCGGCAGACCCTGACCGCGCTGGCGCGGCAACTGGAGGAGGGGGTTTCCTCGACGGCGCACGCCGTCAACACCGCCGCCGGCCAGATGCGCGCCACCGCCACCGCCATGTCGGACACCGCCGAGCGCACCACCGCCGAGTCGTCGGTGGTGGCGGCCGCGATGAATCAGGCCAGCGCCAATGTCGAGACGGTGGCCGCCGCCGCCGAGGAATTGAACGCCTCCATCTCCGAGATCGCCCGCCAGGTCTCCGAGAGCAGCCGCATCGCCGGCGAGGCGGTGGAGGCGGCCAAGCGCACCGACACGGTGGTGCGGGGCCTGTCCGAGGCGGCGGCCCGCATCGGCGAGGTGGTCGGTCTGATAAACAACATCGCCGGCCAGACCAACCTGCTGGCCCTGAACGCCACCATCGAGGCGGCGCGGGCCGGCGAGGCCGGCAAGGGTTTCGCGGTGGTGGCCGGCGAGGTCAAGAACCTGGCCAACCAGACCGCCAGGGCCACCGACGAGATCGGCAGCCAGATCGCCGGCATCCAGGGCACCACCGGCGAGGCGGTGGCGGCCATCCAGGATATCGGCCGCACCATCGAGCGCATGAGCGAGATCGTCGCCGCCATCGCGGCCGCCGTCGAGCAGCAGGGCGCCGCCACCCAGGAGATCGCCCGCAACGTCGCCGAGGCCGCCGCCGGCACCCAGGACGTCTCCACCCATGTGGCGGCGGTCAGCGACGCCGCCGGCCGCACCGGCGCCGCCGCCCGCGAGGTCCTCACCGCCGCCGACGCGCTGGCCCGCGATTCGCAGAGCCTTCAGGGCGGGCTCGAGCGCTTCCTGGACGGCGTCCAACGCATGTAGGTGGGGTTATCCCCGGCATTCGGCCAGGGTGGCGCAAGGCTCGTCGGCGGTGATCACCAGTCCCCGGGTCTCGATGCGCCGGGGCAGCAGGGTGGCGGGGTCGAGGTGGACGCGGATCGGCGTGCCGTCCCATTTCTCGGGCTCCTCGAAGCCGGCCAGCGGCACGATGTCCGCCGCCAGCTCCACCGCCGGGAAGTCGCGCCACCAGATGGAGACATTCGTCCGTCCCACCACGCGGACCCGCAGGTCGTAGCGCCGCACGCCGTCGTAGACGGGCACCGTGAAGCGATCCGGGCCGTCGTGGAATGCCGCGCGGACGCCGTTTCCGACCAGCACCATGGCGGTGGCGGGATCGACGCCCCGGCGCAGCGAGTCCGGGACCGGCGGCGGCGTCCTGTCGCCGGGACCGGGGGCGGCCGTCCACCGGATGGTGTTTTCCACCAGCCGGGCGCGCGGGCCGGGCGGCGTGTAATCGACGCGGACGCCGCCCTCGCGCTTGGCGGTGCGCAGATGGTTGCGGTAGGTATCGGGCGTCGGGCGTCCCTCGGTCAGTCGGCCCTCGGCGGCACCCTCGACATCCAGCCGCAGGAACCCGGCCACCAATCCCTCGGTCGCCATGGACCACAGCGCCCGGTAACCGGCCCCGGTCTCGGCCCGGCCGAAGGTCGCCTCGCCCATGGGCAGCCCCATCCAATAGACATCGTAGCGCCAGCCCACCGGCGCCGCGGCCAAGGCGGCGGTCGGAAGCAAGATGGCCAGCATCGCGACAACCGCTTTGACCATGGCATCCTCCTTCCTGTCATATGGGGACGGACGTCCCGCCCGCCGGGGTGGGATCGCGACCGCCCTTGTCAACCACCCAGAGGTCATAGTACGCAGGATGCGCTCGCTTCGCCGGGGGATGTGGTGTAAGTCCGACAGGCCCGATGGTGCGCTGCACAACGCCGTCCGGAGGGCGCGCCACGCAACAAAAGGACAGGACGGCGGCTCGCCGGATGTGTAACATTTCCCGGAACCGTCCCTTGGCAATGCCTGCCGGTCCAGGCATTCTGACCAGCCATTCAAGAACTACCCGTCTTTCGAGCAGGGGAAACGATAACGAAGATTGGAACGCCGAGGACACGCCGAGCCGACAGGCGCGCGTGACCGCCCCGCCCGGCGCTTCCGCTTCCAGAAAAGAACAGGAGAAGCCATGTCCTTGATCATTGGTGTTCCCAGGGAAACGTTCGCTGGCGAGAAGCGGGTGGCGACCGTTCCCGACATCGTCGAGAAGCTGACCAAGCTGGGCTTCGCGGTCATGGTCGAGGCCGGCGCGGGCGCGGCCGCCAATTGCGATGACGACACCTATCTCGCGGCGGGCGCCACCATCGCCAAGGACGCCGCCGAGCTGTACGCCGCCGTCGACGTGGTCTTCAAGGTCCGCGCCCCCTCGCTCGAGGAAGTGGCGCTGATGAAGGAGGGCACCACCCTCGTCGGCTTCATCTGGCCGGCCCAGAATCCCGAGTTGATGGAGGCCATGAAGGCCCGCAAGCTGACCGTGCTGGCCATGGACTCGCTGCCGCGCCTGCTCAGCCGCGCCCAGAAGATGGATGCGCTGACCTCCATGGCGGGCATCACCGGCTATCGCGCGGTGATCGAGGCGGCCAACAATTTCGGCCGCTATTTCGCTGGCCAGGTCACCGCCGCCGGCAAGATTCCGCCGGCCAAGGTGTTCATCGCCGGGGCCGGCGTCGCCGGCCTCGCCGCCCTTGGCGCCGCCGTCAGCCTGGGTGCCATCGTGCGCGCCAACGACACCCGCGCCGAGGTGGCCGATCAGGTCAAGTCCATGGGCGGCGAGTTCGTCAAGGTGGACTACGAGGAGGAAGGCTCGGGCGGCGGCGGCTACGCCAAGGTCATGAGCGAGGGCTTCCAGGCCGCGCAGCGCGAGATGTACGCGCAGCAGGCGCGCGAGGTGGACATCATCATCACCACCGCCCTCATTCCCGGCAAGCCCGCCCCCAAGCTCATCACCGCCGAGATGGTCAAGAGCATGAAGCCCGGCAGCGTCATCGTCGACCTGGCGGCCGAGCAGGGCGGCAACTGCGAGCTGACCGAGCCGGGCCAGGTGGTGGTCAAGCACGGCGTCACCATCGTCGGCTACACCGACTTCCCGTCGCGCATGGCCAAGCAGTCGTCGACGCTCTATGCCACCAACCTGCTGCGCGTGGCCGAGGAACTGTGCAAGGCCAAGGACGGCACCATCGACGTCAACATGGACGACGACGCCATCCGCGGCCTCACCGTCGTCAAGGACGGCGAGATCACCTGGCCGCCGCCGCCCCTCAAGCTGCCGCCGCCGCCGGCCCCCAAGGCCGCCGCCGCGCCGGTTCCCGAGAAGAAGTCGGGCGGCCACGGCCACGGCGCCGGCGCGCCCATGAGCGCCAGGGGCCTGGCCATCGTCTTCGGCCTCGGCGCGCTGGCGTTCTGGTTCGTGGGCGCCTATGCCCCCGCCGCCTTCCTGGGCCACTTCACGGTCTTCGTGCTGGCCTGCTTCGTCGGCTACATGGTGGTGTGGAACGTCACCCCGGCCCTGCACACGCCCCTGATGAGCGTGACCAACGCCATCTCGTCGATCATCGTCATCGGCGCCCTGGTCCAGATCTCGCCGCCCTTGGCCGAGGACGTGTCCAGGCCCGGTTTCTGGATCGGCCTGTTGGCCTTCGTCGGCATCGTCCTGACCTCGATCAACATGTTCGGTGGCTTCGCGGTCACCAAGCGCATGTTGGCCATGTTCCGCAAGTAAGGGGGGGCACCATGTCCGCGGGTCTCGCTACCGTTTCCTATATCGGTGCCACCATCCTGTTCATCCTGAGCCTGGGCGGCCTCTCGAATCCCGAGACGTCCCGGCGCGGCAACATCCTGGGCATGATCGGCATGGCCTTGGCCGTCGTCGCCACCGTGTTCGGTCCCCAGGTCACCCTGGGCGGCCTGCCGTGGATCATCATCGCCATGGCCATCGGCGGCTCGGTCGGCCTGTATGCCGCCCGGGTGGTCAAGATGACCCAGATGCCCGAGCTGGTGGCGCTGATGCACTCGCTGGTCGGCCTCGCCGCCTGCCTGGTCGGCTTCGCCTCCTACGCCGACACCGCCCACGTCTTCGAGGGCGTCGAGAAGACCATCCACGAGGTGGAAATCTATGTCGGCATCCTGATCGGCGCGGTGACCTTCTCGGGCTCGCTGATCGCCTTCGGCAAGCTGTCGGCCAAGATCGACGGCAAGCCGCTGCTGCTGCCGGCCCGCCACTGGCTGAACCTGGCCGGCCTCTTGGTGGTGATCGTCTTCGGCAAGGTCTTCCTCAACGCCGAGACCGGCTGGGGCGGCGGCTTCGCGCTCGTCGTCATGACCCTGGTCGCGCTGGCCTTCGGCGTGCACATGGTGATGGCCATCGGCGGCGCCGACATGCCGGTGGTGGTCTCCATGCTGAACAGCTATTCCGGCTGGGCGGCGGCGGCCACCGGCTTCATGCTCAGCAACGACCTCCTCATCGTCACCGGCGCGTTGGTGGGATCGTCGGGCGCCATCCTGTCCTACATCATGTGCCGGGCGATGAACCGCAACTTCGTCAGCGTCATCGCCGGCGGTTTCGGCACCGGCGGCGGCGCTCCGGCGGCGGCCTCGGGCGACGGCCAGCCGGCCGGAGAGGTGCTCCCCATCAGCGCCGTCGAGACCGCCGAGCTGCTCAAGGACGCCAAGAACGTCATCATCGTCCCCGGCTACGGCATGGCGGTGGCGCAGGCCCAGCACACGGTCTACCAGATCACCAAGCATCTGCGCGACAAGGGGGTCAACGTCCGCTTCGGCATCCATCCGGTGGCGGGGCGTATGCCGGGCCACATGAACGTGCTGCTGGCCGAGGCCAAGGTGCCCTACGACATCGTCATGGAGATGGACGAGATCAACGAGGATTTCCCCGAGACCGACGTCGCCATGGTCATCGGCGCCAACGACATCGTCAATCCGGCGGCGCAGGAGGACCCCAATTCCCCCATCGCCGGCATGCCGGTGCTGGAGGTGTGGAAGGCCAAGACCTCCATCGTCATGAAGCGGTCTATGGCCTCGGGCTATGCCGGCGTCGACAATCCGCTGTTCTACAAGGAGAACAACCGGATGCTGTTCGGTGACGCCAAGAAGATGCTGGAAGAGGTCTTCGTGGCCCTGAACGGCTGACCGTCGCGGGTCGGGAAAGGCGGGCCCCGATCGGGAACCCGCCTTTTTCATGCCCGATGAGCCCCCGCCGCCGGCGGCGGCGAGGG
The DNA here is from genome assembly GCA_937887565.1 of uncultured Rhodospirillaceae bacterium. Classification (GTDB taxonomy): domain Bacteria; phylum Pseudomonadota; class Alphaproteobacteria; order Rhodospirillales; family Magnetospirillaceae; genus CALABS01. Next base: position 46,735 of record CALABS010000010.1, read on the forward strand.
GAGCATCGGCTCGCGAAGGCGGACGGAGTCGGTCCCGTTACTGCTTGTCCGAGGCGTCGGACTGTCCCAGGCCCTTGAAGACGTCCGCCATGGAGGTGTATTCCGCCTCGGGCATCTTGTTGAGCGCGTCGATCAGCTCGGACGACGCATTCTTCTGCTGAGCGTACTGGACGATCTTGTTCTTGTCGGCGGGGAAGTCGATGCCGGCCAGGGTCTGGGCGGCGTCATGCGGCGTGGACTGTCTGGCGAGAGACATCTCCCGTCCTCCTGTTGCTGAATGGCACTCGTACCGGCCAAACAGATGGACGTCCAAGCCTGTTCGCGCTTAATGCCGAAGCGTGCCGGGGCCGCCCGGATTCGCCTTACCGCAGATCGCCCTCAGCGCCGCCCACTGCTCCGCCGGCAGCGCGGGCGAGACCGCCCGCTCCGGCCCGGCCCGGGTCACGGCGGCGGCCCTCGCCTCGGGGTCGGGGTGGGTGGACAGCCAGGCGGGCAGGGCGCCGCCCCTGGCCTCGCGCTCGCCGATACGGCGGAAGAAGGCGGCCATTCCGGCCGTCGAGACGCTGGCGGCGTCCAGCAGCCGCACCGCCCCACGGTCGGCCGCCTCCTCGTCATCACGGGAATAGGCGCCGGCCAGCAGGGCGGTGGCGCCGCCCGCCAGGGCGCCCGAGGCGTCCCCGGTCACCAGCGTCACCAACGCCCCCAACCCCAGGCCGCGAATCGTGGCGGCGGTGACGTGGCGCTCGGCGATATGGGTGAATTCGTGGGCCAGCACCCCGGCCACCTCGTCGGGGCCGAGGGCGTCGTCCAGCAGGCCCTGGAACAGCAGCACCGTCCCTCCCGGCAGCGCCAGAGCGTTGATCATCGCTTGGCGCACCACCACCACCCGCCGGGGCCGCAGCTCGGGGGCCAGCGGGGCGGCCAGCCTGGCGGTCAGCAGCGCCAGCGCGGCGTCGCCGGCCGGGGCCTGGCAGACGCCCCAGCGCTGTTCCATGCCCTCGGTCAGGGCGGCGCCCCAGCGGGCCTCGAGCGACGGCGGCACCAGCCGGGCGAGATGGCGCGAGGCCGCCGGCAGGCCGAGGGCGGCCGCCGCCAGCAGGCCCACCGCCGCGATCGCCGCCGCCGCCGCCTTCCAGCCGCCCAAGCGCTCGCGGGGGGTGGCGGTGATGAACGGCGCCACCGTGCGGATGAACTCGCCGTCGGGCAGGATCAGGCGGGCGTCGGGATCGGCCAGGCAGCGCAGCCGCACGCCGCCCTTGCCGGGCAATTGGCCGTCGGCGCGCAGGTCGGCGGTGGTCCAGAAGGCCCGCATCAGCCCGTCCTCGCCAAGGATGCGCAGGCCGGCGGGCGTGGCGCGCACCGTCACCGGGTGGGCGGCGGCGGTGCGCCCGTCATGGAAGGTGGCCGGAAAATCGCGCATGCCGACAGGATGCTCAGAAGTCGCCGGCACCGTCCAGCACAGCGATCAACCCCTCGCCGGTGCGGGGGCGGGCGGCGGTGCCCTGGGCCAGATCGGCGGCGTCCAGTGTCCCTTGGGCGGTGATGGCGGCGGCGGCGAAGCGGAACGTCCGCAGCGCCGCCACCGGTCGCAGGACGCCGAGCGACAGGGCGGTGATCAGCCAGTTGCCGACCACCAGCCGGATCAGCGGCCAGGTCCGGACGTCGGCGGCGAAGCGCAGGCCGCCGAAACGGGTGCCGGCCGCCAGCTGGCGATAGACCGCCGCCCGGTATGCGGCGAGGGGTATGGCGATCGCCAGCGGGACGATCACGATGACGACCGCGGAAAGCAACGGCACTAAGGAAGTTGCGTCTTCCCCCATCACCGCCACCAGCGGCATCGCCATGAACGCGGCGAAGCCGACCAGCCAGACCACGGCGAAGCGGTTGTAGACGGGGCCGGCGGCGGCGTCGCACTGGAAGCGGCGGGCGCCGAAGGTGGTGTTGGCGAGGCGGTAGCGGGCCAGCTTCATCTCGCCCCATGGTCCCGCCCATCCCAGGGTGACGACCGAGGCCAGGGCCACCAGCACGAAGGTCAGGCCATAGACGGCCGCCGACCCTTCCAGGCCGCCGCGGATGCCGCGCCACACCGTGCGCGACATCCGGTAGCGGTGGGCGCGGTACAGGCCGGCCCCGATCAGGAACAGGACGAGCAGGTAGACCGGAACCCCCAGCAGGGCGGCGGGCGGGAAGGTTGCCGCCGCCGTCTGGATGGCCGCCATGACCACGATCAGCGGCAGCAGCACCACCATCAGCACCACCAGGAAGCCGATGAACAGCTCCTTGCCGGTGCCGGTATATTCCAGGGGCTCGCCCCAGGCGGTGGTGTTCTCCCACAGGAAGCGCCGCACCCGGGTCTTGCCCCAGAACCGGTAGAACGACAGCGTCAGGACGTTGAGCACGAAATTCCTGGCCGCCAGCCGGGCCATGGCGCCGGTGGCGCCGTGCTGTTCGAAGACGCGGCCGTCGGCCGGCGGTGCGAGTTGGTCCACCTTGTTTCCCCTTGATTGCGTTGGCGCTGTCGCCGCAACCAAAACAAATGGTGCCCGCGTGGGCGGGCGGTGTAAAGGGCCATGGCCGGCGGATGGTTCGACGGACGGGGCGGGCGTGCTACACTCCGCCTTCCCCACAGCCGAAGGAGGTTTCCGGTGAGCGATTTCTCCGCCCTGATGCTCGACGAGGCCGGCGGCAAGGTGACCGCCTCCATCCGCCGCCTGACCGATGCCGACCTGCCGGCCGGCGACGTCACCGTGCGGATCGAGCACAGCACGCTGAACTACAAGGACGGCATGATCCTCAACGGCCTGGGGCGGCTGGTGCGCCAGTACCCGCATGTGCCGGGGATCGATTTCGCCGGCACCGTCGAGGCCTCGGACAATCCCGCCTGGGCGGTGGGCGACAAGGTGATCCTGACCGGCTGGCGGGTGGGCGAGGTCCACTGGGGCGGCTATGCCGAGAAGGCGCGGGTCAAGGGCGATTGGCTGGTGCCGCTGCCGGCCGGGCTGACCACCAGGCAGGCCATGGCGCTGGGCACCGCCGGCCTGACCGCCATGCTGGCGGTGATGGCGCTCGAGGACCACGGCCTGTCCCCCGACCGGGGCGAGGTGCTGGTCACCGGCGCCGCCGGCGGCCTGGGGAGCGTGGCGGTGACGCTGTTGGCACGGGCCGGCTACACCGTCGCCGCCTCGACCGGCCGCGCCAGCCAGCACGACTATTTGCGGAGCCTGGGCGCCCAGGTGCTGGTCGAGCGCGGCGACCTGTCCGGCGGCGCCGCCAAGCCGCTGCTGGCCGAACGCTGGGCCGGGTGCGTCGACAGCGTCGGCGGGCCGACCCTCGCCGCCGTGCTGGCGGCCATGAAGCTGCATGCGCCGGTGGCCTCGTGCGGCAATGCCGGCGGCGTCGAGTTGAACACCACGGTGCTGCCGTTCCTGCTGCGCGGTGTCAACCTGCTGGGCATCGATTCGGCCCAGTGCCCGACCCCGCGCCGGCTGAAGGCCTGGACGCGGCTGGCCGCCGAGATGCCGCCGGACCTGCTGGACTCCATGACCACCGGCGCCACCTTGGCGGAACTGCCGGAGCTGGCGGCCAGGATTCTCAAGGGCGAGGTGCGCGGCCGCGTGGTCATCGACGTCGGGACGTAACCTTCGGACCGCCTGGGTCGAACCCCATATGGAGGCGAGACCAAGGAGAGAGGCCCATGCTCATACGCCAACGCCCGGACATCCGCGAGTCCGAGGTGACCGATGAACGCCTGTACCTGGACCGGCGCCGCTTCCTCGCGCTCGGCGCGGCGGGGGCGGCGGCATCGCTGTTTCCGGTCGGCCGCGCCGGGGCGGTACCGGTGGCGGGGTATGTGGAAGGCGCGGTGGCCATCGACGAGAAGCCGACCCCCTTCGAGGCGGTCACCACCTACAACAATTACTACGAGTTCGGGACCTCCAAGGAGGACCCTGCGCGCAATGCCCCCGGCCGGTTGAAGACCTCGCCCTGGTCGGTGGCGGTGTCCGGCGCCTGCGCGCGGCCGGGAACCGTCGGGGTCGAGGACCTGATCCGGCCGCATCGGCTGGAGGAGCGCATCTACCGGCTGCGCTGCGTCGAGGGCTGGTCCATGGTCGTCCCGTGGATCGGCGTTCCATTGGGCGAGGTGATCAAGCGGTTCGAGCCCACCGCCGACGCCAAATACGTCGAGTTCACCACCCTCGCCGATCGCGAGCAGATGCCGGGCGTCCGGGTGCCCGTCCTCGACTGGCCCTATGTGGAGGGGCTGCGCATGGACGAGGCCATGCATCCGCTGACCATCCTGGCGGTCGGCCTCTACGGCAAGGAACTGCCGGCCCAGAACGGCGCCCCAATCCGCCTGGTGGTGCCGTGGAAATACGGGTTCAAGTCCATCAAGTCCATCGTCTCGATCCGCTTCGCCGCGAGGCAGCCGGTGTCGTCGTGGACACGGCAGAACCCGCGCGAATACGGCTTCTATTCCAACGTCAACCCCGAGGTTGACCACCCCCGCTGGAGCCAGGCCAAGGAACGCCGGATCGGCGAGTTCTTCAAGCGCGACACCCTGATGTTCAACGGCTACGGCGAGCAGGTCGCCCATCTGTACCGGGGAATGGATCTGCGGAAGGATTTCTAGTGCGCGACCGCAAGCGAAGGCCGAACCTGCTCAAGCCCGCCGTCTTCACCCTGTCGCTGCTGCCGCTGGCGTGGCTAGTGTGGCAGGCGCTGTTCGGATACCTGGGCGTCAACCCGGTCGAGACGGTCAACCGCTTCCTGGGCGACTGGGCGCTGCGGTTCCTGTTGATCGCGCTGGCGGTGACGCCGGTGCGCAAGGTTACGGGATGGACCCGGCTCGGCCGCCTGCGCCGCATGCTGGGCCTCTACGCCTTCTTCTACGCCAGCCTGCACCTGGCCTCCTATGTGGGGCTCGACCTGTTCTTCGATTGGCAGGCGTTGTGGAAGGACGTCGTCAAGCGGCGCTATATCACCTTGGGAATGACGGCGTTCGTGTTGCTGATTCCTCTGGCCGTCACCTCCACCAACGCCATGATCCGGCGGCTGGGCGGGCGGCGCTGGCAGGCGCTGCACCGCGTGGTTTACGTCATCGGGGTGCTGGCGGTGGCCCATTACTGGATGATGGTCAAGGCCGACATTCGCGAACCGGCGGTCTACGCCGCCGTCCTTGGGGTGCTGCTGGGATACCGGGTCCTGGCCGCCTGGATGGGGCGGCGGCGATCCGCCGTCCTCGGCTCCACGGGGGGCTAGAGCACTGACTTTGTGGGCCGATTCACCAGGCCGACGGTTCAGGGGCCTGAGCCGTCGGCCTGGATCGGACCACTAGCGGTTTTCGGGGGCCGGCTCGGCCGGTTCGGCGGGCTGCTGGCCGGCCGCCGGGTTCTCGTCGCCGGGAGTGGCGGGAGGAGCGGGAATGGCGCGTTCCTCCTGGGCCGGCGGCGCCGGCACCGGTTCCTGGGCTTGTTCCTGGGCCCCCTCGTCGCAGGCGGACAGGCCCAGCGCCAGGCCGAGGGCCGAGACCGCCAGAACTCGCTTCAGCATGTCGTCCTCCAGTCTGGGGAAACGTGTGCACTGCAAGCGAGAACGTCGCTTCCCGGCGATGGTTCCCGGTTCCTCCCGGCGCGCCGGCGGGCCATAATGGGGAGCATGAGCATCCTTTGGCGCCTGTTCCTGTCCGCGGCGGTGCTGGTGGCCTTGGCCGCCGGCCCGCGAGAGGTGTCGGCGCAGGCCCGCAAGAAGGCCCCGCGCTGCCTGACCGCCGCCGACGTGAAGACCGAGCAACTGGTGCGCCATGGCATCTTCCTGCGCGAGGCCGGTAACCGCTGCGACGAGTGGGTGGCGGGCACGCGCCAGAAGTGGCTGGATTTCGATGGCCGCTTCGGGACGCGCCTGAAAGCCCAGACCGACCGGCGGATCCGGATGTTCCAGCGGGCATTCAGGGACGACGCCGTCAAGGTGATGACCTATTTCGACGGCCGGCTGGTCACCTATTACCGCCACTATCCCCTGTCCGAGGTCTATTGCCGCGACGTGGACGACCTCCTGACCGAGGTGAACAGGCGCGGCTGGGGCGGCTTCACCAAGCAGGCAGAGGTAATCCAGAACGAGGTTCATCTGGACTACAAGGTCTGCCAGTGACGGCCCTCCTTCCCGTCCGGACGGACGGGAAGGAGGGGAGTCTCACTGGCGGCGTTCCGAACCTTGGCGCTGCTGGCCCAGGGGGCCGAGCGCATCGGTGGCGACGTTGCTGGAAATCTCCAGCAGCCGCGCGCTTTCCTGCAACAGCGTGTCCATTCCCTCGCGCACCAGGTCCTGCTGAACCTGCACCATGTCCTCGATGGACCGGCACGACATCAGGTCGTTGGCGGCCCTGATCTGCATGCGAAGCGAGGTCTGCGAGAACTGCATGACTTCCCACCCGACGTCCTGCATTCCCCGGGCAAGCCGCGCGCCGGTCTGCAGGATCGCGTCCATGTCGCCGTCTGCCGCCAATTCCCGGTATGCGCGCGCCGAGTTTCCCAGCAGACCACGGATGCGGTCGGCCTGATCGGCGCCGATGTCGGCGGCGTCACGGACGGCATCCGATGCCGTCTCGACACCGGCCCGGGCCGTCCGCTCGCCCGCGCGGCGGGCGGCATCGGCGGTATGTCCGGCCTCTTCTCCCGCGTCGGCGCGCTCGGGGGTGTCCTTGTCGTCCTTCCTGCTCGCCATCTCCGGTCCCTTCCTGATTGCCCCTGGGCGTCCCACGGTCGCGTCGATCGGTCGCGAGGCGACCGCGACGGCCTCATCCTATCCGCCGTGGCCGTTCGGGTCTTTATGCGAGACGGGAGAGATGGCGGGACAATGGAGGCATCGCCTCGGTCGAGGCCTATCCCGGAAGTGAGGGTGGCGAGGCGCTCTCGCCGGAAAACACGACGCCCCGGCATCCGAGGGGATGCCGGGGCGCCGAATGCCGAACGCGAGGAAGCGCTTAGTCTTCCTGAGTGCCGCCGGTGCTGGCGAGATACATGATCACCGCCAGGAACACGGCGGTGAGCAGCAGGCCGAGATAGATCATGAAGCCCATCGGGTTGGCCGCAGTCGGGGTGGCGACGCCACCCACAACAGCGCCACCGACCGAGGCGCTGAGATACAGGACGATGACCAGAACACCGGCCACGGTCAGGCCGAGAACCTTCGGAAGGACGTTCATCATACGCTCCTTGACATTCCATGCCGGCCCCCCGGGCCGGTCCCCTCGGGGAAAGTCTGTACCAGATTTAAGGATAATTCGAAAGGATGAATTCCGGGCAAGTTCTCGTTCGGTCATCACGTACTGCCCCCGGCAGGGGTGCTTCGGTATGATTGAACTCGCCCCCCGTTGACGAAAGATGGGGCATGAAGGGTTTGCATCATCCCAGGGAGGACGGCCGGTGAGCCATGGCCCGAGGATATACAACCTGTTTCCGCTTCTTGTGGGACCGATAGCCCGGTGGACGGAGGACATTCCCCGCATCCGCCGCATGGGCTTCGACTGGATCTACGTCAATCCGTTCCACTATCCGGGATTCTCGGGCAGCCTGTACGCCGTCAAGGACTACCGGCGCCTCAATCCCCTGTTCGGCGATGACGAATCCGCGCTGGGGGATTTCCTGCGCGCCGCCGCCGGGGCGGGCGTCCGGGTCATGATGGATCTGGTGATCAACCACACCGGCAAGGACGCGCTGCTGGTGGACGAGCATCCCGACTGGTACGCCCGCACGCCGGATGGCGCGCTGAAGTCGCCGGGGGCGGTCGATCCCGACGATCCGGCCAAGGTCACCGAATGGGGCGATCTGGCCGAGCTGGACTACGACGATCCGTCCCTGCACCCGGCCATGATCGAACACTGGCGGCGGATGGTGGCCGATTACGCCCGCATGGGCTTCGCCGGCTTCCGCTGCGATGCCGCCTACAAGGTGCCGTCGGCGGTATGGGCCGGACTCATCGGCGGCGTGCGGGCCGAGTTCCCCAAGACGGTGTTCGCCGCCGAGACCCTGGGCTGCAAGACCGAGGAGATCGCCGCCCTGCACGATGCCGGCTTCGACCTGCTGTTCAACAGCGCCAAGTGGTGGGACTTCCACGCCCCCTGGCTGCTGGAGCAATACGACCTGCTGCGGTCCATCGCGCCGTCGGTGGCCTTTCCCGAAAGCCATGACACCGAACGCCTGGCCGCCGAGGGCGAGGGCGACGTCGAGGCGCGCCTGAAGCAGCGGGCGCTGTTCTCCGCCTTCTTCTCCGCCGGCTGGATGATGCCCGTGGGCTATGAATGGGGCTATCGCGGCAAACTGGACGTGGTGACCACGCGGCCCGGCGACCGCGAGGACACCGGCATCGACATCTCCGCCTTCATCGGCCGGGTCAACGCCGTCAAGGCGGCGGCGCGGGTGCTGAACGAGGAGGGGCCGCAGCACCGGCTGACCGATCCCGGAGCGGCGGTGGCGGCGTTGCTGCGCCTTACCCCCGATGGCGGCGAGGCGGGGCTGCTGGTGATCAACACCGACCCCGCCCATGCCCATGCCGCCGATCCGGCCCGCATGCTGACGGACGCCGGCCAGGACGCCGGGCGGTTCCGGCTGGCGCTGACCACCGCCGGCGCGGGGGGAGACCTGGCGCCCCTGGAGGCGCGCCTGTTTCTGACCGAAACCGCTAAGGAGGCCACGATGGGCGAGCAGTCGCAGGCACCGGTTCCCGCCGTCCGCCGTCCGGGGGGCGTGGGGGCGCTGCCGGACGTGCATTCCCCGGGCATCCTGATCCTGGACGTGCGGCCGGTGGTGGATTGCGGACGCTATCCGGTCAAGCGCGAGGCGGGCGACGTGCTGGAGGTCACCGCCGACATCCTCAAGGACGGTCACGACAAGGTGGCGGCGCGGGTGCTGTGGCGGCGGCGGGGCGAGCCATCCTGGCATGGCGCGCCCATGCAATTCCAGGACAACGACCGCTGGATCGGGCGGGTGCCCCTGGAACGGAACGCCCGCTACCAATACACCATCGAGGCCTGGCCCGACGCCTACGAGACCTGGCGCGACGACGTGTCCAAGAAGCGCAAGGCCGGCCAGGCGGTGGCGGTGGAGATCGTCGAGGGCCGCAACTTGCTGGAGGCCGCGCTGCCACGGGTCGAGGGGGCCGACCGCGACCGCCTGGCACGGGTGCTGGCCGATCTCGACGCCGCCGACGGCGACGACGACAAGGCCGACCTGATGGCCTCGACGCTGGTCCGCGCCGTCATGGCCCGCTGGCCCGACCGTGCCCACGCCGTCCGCCACGACGCCGTCTACGAGGCGGTGGCCGACCGCGTCGAGGCCCGCTTCGCCGCCTGGTACGGCATGATGGCGCGCAGCCAGGGCACCGAGCCGGGCAGGTCGGCCGGCTTTCGCGACGCCGAGCGACGCCTGCCCGAGATCGCCCGCATGGGCTTCGACGTCGTCTATCTCCTGCCGATCCATCCCATCGGCCGCGTCCACCGCAAGGGTCCCGACAACACCCTGGTGGCCGGTCCCGACGATCCCGGCAGTCCCTATGCCATCGGCTCGGACGAGGGCGGCCACACCGCCATCCATCCCGACCTCGGAACGCTCGACGACTTCCGCCGCTTCGTCGCCGAGGTCAAGCGCCACGGCATGGAGGTGGCGCTGGATTTCGCCATCCAATGCGCCCCCGACCACCCGTGGATCAAGCAGCATCCCGACCGGTTCGTGTGGCGGCCGGACGGCACCATCAAATACGCCGAGAACCCGCCCAAGAAGTACCAGGACATCGTCAACCTGGACTTCCACGGCGCCGGCGCCCAGGGCCTGTGGCGGGACCTGCTGGACGTGGTGCTGTTCTGGGTGCGGGAGGGGGTGCGGATCTTCCGGGTCGACAATCCCCACACCAAGCCCATTCCATTCTGGGAATGGCTGATCGGCGAGGTCCAGGAGCAATACCCGGACGTGATCTTCCTGGCCGAGGCCTTCACCCGCCCCAAGCTGATGCGGGCCCTGGCCAAGGCCGGCTTCACCCAGTCCTACACCTATTTCACCTGGCGCAACTTCAAGCAGGAGATCGCCGACTACCTGGACGAGCTGGCCCGGGGCGAGGCCCGCGACTACATGCGGCCCAATTTCTGGCCCTCCACGCCGGACATCCTGCCGCCGTTCCTGCAGACCGGCGGCCGGCCCGCGTTCCGCATCCGGCTGGTGCTGGCGGCGACGCTGTCGAGCGTCTACGGGCTCTACAATTCCTACGAGTTGTGCGAGAACGCCGCCGTGCCGGGCAAGGAGGAATACCTGCATTCCGAGAAATACCAGCACAAGGTCTGGGACTGGAACCGGCCCGGCAACATCAAGGACGAGATCGCCCGCGTCAACGCCATCCGCCGCGACAACCCGGCCCTGCACGAGTTCGAGAACCTGCGCTTCCATCCCAGCGACGACGAATCGGTGCTGTTCTACGGCAAGACCACGCTCGACCGCTCGAACATGATCTTCGTGGCGGTGACCCTCGATCCCTTCGACACCCGCGAGACCGTGCTGCACTTCCCGCTCGACGTCATGGGCGTCCCCGAGGGCGAGACCTTCGAGGTCGAGGAGCTGCTGACCGGCGCCCGCCATCTGTGGCGCGGTTCCCGGCACAAGGTGCGCCTGGACCCCGCCGTCAACCCGGCCGCCATCTACCGCGTCACCGTGTGGACCAGCGTCGATTACCGCGAGCCGTGTTTCTGACGACGACCATGCCCCCACCCCGGCCCTCCCCCGGCTTGGCCGGGGGAGGGTGACTGGCCGCTCTGCCTTCCCCGCGCGCGGCGTGGGGGAGGGCGGGGGTGGGGGCAACAGGAGGAACGATTGCCATGGATCCGCTCTGGTTCAAGGACGCCATCTTCTACCAGCTCCACATCAAGGCCTTCTTCGATTCCGACAACGACGGCATCGGCGATTTCCGGGGGCTGACGCAGAAGCTGGACTATGTCCAGAACCTGGGCGTCGACACGTTGTGGCTGCTGCCCTTCTATCCGTCGCCGCTCAGGGATGACGGCTACGACATCTCGGACTACCGCAACATCAATCCGGCCTACGGCTCGCTCAAGGAGTTCCGGACCTTCGTGCGCGAGGCGCATGCGCGCGGCCTCAAGGTGGTCACCGAGCTGGTCATCAACCACACCTCCGACCAGCATCCGTGGTTCCAGCGGGCGCGGCGGGCGCGGGCGGGAAGCGCGGCGCGGAACTTCTACGTGTGGTCCGACGACGACCAGAGGTACCAGGGCACGCGGATCATCTTCACCGACACCGAACGCTCCAACTGGGCCTGGGACGACGAGGCCAAGGCCTTCTACTGGCATCGCTTCTTCTCGCACCAGCCCGACCTCAACTTCGACAATCCCCGGGTCGTGCGCGAGGTCGTCTCGGTCATGCGCCACTGGCTGGACATGGGCGTCGACGGCATGCGGCTGGACGCGGTGCCCTATTTGTGCGAGCGGGAAGGAACCAACAACGAGAACCTGCCCCAGACCCATGCCATCCTCAGGGAGCTGCGCGCGGCGCTGGACCACAGCCATCCGGGGCGCATCTTCCTGGCCGAGGCCAACCAGTGGCCCGAGGACGTGCTGCCCTATTTCGGCGACGGCGACGAATGCCACATGGCCTTCCACTTCCCGCTGATGCCGCGCATGTACATGGCCATCGCCCGCGAGGACCGGCACCCGATCACCGACATCATGCGCCAGACGCCGGACATCCCCGGCAACTGCCAGTGGGCCGTCTTCCTGCGCAACCACGACGAACTGACGCTGGAGATGGTCACCGACCGCGAGCGCGACTATCTGTGGAACACCTATGCGTCGGATCGCCGCGCCCGCATCAACTTGGGCATCCGCCGCCGGCTGGCGCCGTTGATGGACAACGACCGCCGCAAGATCGAGCTGCTGAACTCGCTGCTGTTTTCCATGCCCGGCACGCCCATCGTCTATTACGGCGACGAGATTGGCATGGGCGACAACATCTATCTCGGCGACCGCAACGGGGTGCGCACCCCCATGCAGTGGAACGAGGACCGCAACGGCGGCTTCTCGCGCGCCGACCCCGCCGGCCTGTACCTGCCGCCGATCATGGACCCGGTCTACGGCTACGAGGCGGTCAACGTCGAGGCGCAGCTGCGCTCGCCGTCGTCGCTGCTCAACTGGATGAAGCGCATCATCGACGTGCGCAAGGCCCGCAAGGCGTTCGGGCGCGGCTCGCTCAGGTTCCTCTATCCGGCCAACCGCAAGGTGCTGGCCTATCTGCGCGAGCACGAGGACGAGACGGTGCTGTGCGTGGTCAACCTGTCTCGTTCGGCCCAGGGGGCCGAGCTGGACCTGTCCGCCTTCCGGGGCCACGTGCCGGTCGAGCTGACCGGCCAGAGCGCCTTTCCGCCCATCGGCGAGCTGCCCTATTTCCTGACCCTGCCGGGCTATGGGTTCTACTGGTTCCTGCTGTCGGCCGAGACCGAGGCGCCGGCCTGGCATGTGGCCGCGCCGGAAACCCTTGACGAATTCATCCCCATCGTGATCCGCCAGCCCGGCTTCGCCGACGTCACCGGCGGTGCCGGCCGCCGGACCCTGGAGATCGAGGTGCTGCCGGCCTATCTGCAACTGCGCCGCTGGTTCGCCGACAAGGACGTGGGCCTTGCCTCGGCGGAACTGCTGCGATTCTCGGAACTGGCCACCAGCCGCGGACGCTGGCTGCTGTCCCTGGTCGCCGCGCGCCGCGCCGACGGCGGCATGAGCACCTATTTCCTGCCGCTGTCGATGAGCTGGGGCGAGGACATGCCGGGGCCGTCCGGGCTGGTTCTCAGCCGCCTGCGCCGGGGCTCGCAGGTGGGCGCGCTGGCCGACGCCTATTGCGACGACGGCTTCCTGCTGGCGCTGATCGAGATGATCCGCGAGGGGTCGGTGCTGCGCGGGGCGGAAGGCGGCGTCGCCGGCCGCGCGACGCGGGCGCTGGATGCCGTGGAGCTTCCGGACCCGCCCGAATTGCGGCGGATGGGGGGCGAGCAATCCAATTCCTCGGCCGTCATCGCCGACACCGTCGTCCTCAAGCTGTTCCGCCGCCCGCACGAAGGCGTCAACGCCGAGGTGGAGATGGGCCTCTATCTCACCGAGACCTCGCATTTCGCCAACACTCCGCCGCTGCTGGGCTGGATCGAGACCCAGGACGACGCCGGCCGCCATGCCGTTCTCGCCGTGCTGCACGGATTCGTGCGCAACCAGGGCGACGCCTGGGAATGGACCCTGGCCCAGCTCGCCCGCTTCCTGGACGAGGCCAGCCTGCTGCCGGCCGAGGAGCTGGCCTCGCGCGTCGAGCAGGGGATGCTCGACGATTTCCTGGCCTTCGTCCGGGTGCTCGGCCAGCGCACGGCCGAGATGCACAGGGCCCTGGCGGCGCCCTCCGAGGACCCCGACTTCCAGCCCCAGGCCGTCACCCGGCCGGATCTGGACCGCTGGCGCGAGCGGGCGCTGGACGAGGCCCGGCAGGCGGTCGAGGCCTGTCGCGCCAGCGACCTGCCCGAGGCGGCATGGCTGGTGGCCAACGCCGACCGCCTGTTCGACGAGGTGACCGCCCGGGTTCCGGTCGAACCCGTCGGAATTTTGACCCGCATCCATGGCGACTATCACCTCGGGCAGGTGCTGGTGGCCATGAACGACGCCTTCGTCATCGACTTCGAGGGCGAGCCCAAGCGCGCCGTGGAGGCCCGGCGCGCCAAGGATTCGCCGCTCCGCGACGTGGCCGGCATGCTGCGGTCCTTCGACTACGCCGCCTGGGCGGCGCTGTCGCGCATCGCATCGGCCCGCCCCGAGGCGGCCAGCCAGTTGGAGCACGTCGCCCGCGAATGGCGCGACCGGGTGGCGCGCAGCTTCCTGGCGGCCTACATGGGAACGCTGGAGGAGGGCGGCGGGCCGCCCCTGGTCCATCCCGAGAGCCAGCGCCTGCTCGACCTGTTCCTGATCGAGAAAGCCTGCTACGAAATCGGCTACGAGGCCTCGCAACGTCCCGCGTGGCTGCCGGTGCCGGTGCGTGGGCTGATCGCCATCCTGCACGCCGGTCAGGATTAACCATAGCGCCGCTTGTCATCCGCCGTCCGGCGGGCGATGCTGCCCGAACGAGAGCGAGAGGAATTCCATGGCCAAGAAACCCGCCCTGGTCGCACCAATCGACGCCGACGCCATCGCCACCGGCGGCCATGGCGATCCCTTCGCCGTGCTGGGCCCCCACCAGACCAAGGCAGGGACGGTCATCCGGAGCTTCCAGCCCCAGGCCCGCCGGGCCTGGGTCCTGTCCGCCGCCGGCGATGTCGAAATGGACCGCGTCCATCCCGGCGGGCTGTTCGCGGCGGCCGTGGACGAGGCTGTCGCCGGGGTCTACCGGCTGCGGGTCGAGCACCCGGACGGCCGCCTGGAAAGCTTCGACGACCCCTACCGCTTCCCGCCGCTGCTGGGCGAGCTCGACATCCATCTGCTGGTCGAGGGCACCCATCTGCGGACCTTCGAGAAGATGGGCTCGCACTGCGCCACCGTCGACGGCGTCCAGGGCGTGCATTTCGCGGTCTGGGCGCCCAACGCCAAGCGGGTGTCTGTGGTCGGCGACTTCAACGGCTGGGACGGCCGCCGCCACGTCATGCGCTTCCGCCACAATGCCGGCGTGTGGGAACTGTTCGTTCCCGGCCTGGGCAACGGCACCCTCTACAAGTACGAGATCATCGGCGCCGGCGGCTTCATGCTGCCCTTGAAGGCCGACCCCTACGGTCATTACGCCGAGGTGCCGCCCAAGACCGCGTCGGTGGTGTGGGACCTGGCCGACCGCCAATGGCTGGACGGCGAGTGGATGACCCGCCAGCAAACCGCCAACGACCGTCACGGTCCCATCAGCATCTACGAGGTCCACCTGGCCTCGTGGCGGCGGGTGCCCGAGGACGGCCACCGCACGTTGTCCTATGTCGAGCTGGCCGACCAATTGTCGGCCTATGTGAAGGACATGGGGTTCACCCACGTCGAGCTGCTGCCGATCCACGAACACCCGTTCTCGGGCTCGTGGGGCTATCAGCCGGTGGGCCTGTTCGCGCCCACCTCGCGCTTCGGCACCCCCGAGGACTTCCGCACCTTCACCGAACGGCTGCATCAGAACGGCGTCGGAGTCATCGTCGACTGGGTGGCCGGCCACTTTCCCAGCGATCCGCACGGCCTCCATTATTTCGACGGCACGCACCTCTACGAGCACGAGGACCCGCGCCTGGGCTACCACAAGGACTGGAACACGCTCATCTACAATTACGGCCGCCGCGAGGTCCGCAACTACCTTGTCGCCAACGCGCTGTACTGGCTCGAGGAGTATCACGTCGACGGGCTGCGGGTGGATGCGGTGGCCTCCATGCTGTACCTGGACTACTCGCGCGAGGCCGGCGAGTGGATTCCCAACAAATACGGCGGCAACGAGAACCTGGAGGCCATCGACTTCATCCGCACCATGAACGAGACGGTCTACGGCGAGCATCCCGGCGCCATGACGGTGGCCGAGGAATCCACCGCCTGGCCCATGGTGTCGCGGCCGGTCTATATCGGCGGGCTGGGCTTCGGCTACAAATGGAACATGGGCTGGATGCACGACACGCTCCGCTATATCAGCAAGGAGCCCATCCATCGCCGCTATCACCACGACGACCTGACCTTCGGCCTGCTTTACGCCTTCCACGAGAATTTCGTGCTGCCGCTGTCCCATGACGAGGTGGTGCACGGCAAGGGCTCGATCTTCGGCCGCATGCCGGGCGACCGCTGGCAGCGCTTCGCCAACATGCGCGCCTATTACGGCTTCATGTGGACCCATCCCGGTAAGAAGCTCTTGTTCATGGGCTCGGAATTCGCCCAGGAGCGGGAATGGGACGCCGAGGGCAGCCTGGACTGGCACCTGCTCGACGATCCCATGCACGAAGGCGTGCGGCGCTGCGTGCGCGACCTCAACCGGCTGTATCGCGAGCTTCCCGCCCTGCATCAGCTGGACCACGACCCCCAGGGCTTCGCGTGGATCGATTGCAACGACCGCGACAATTCGGTCCTGACCTACATGCGCAAGGCCCAGGACCCCGAGGACGTCTGTGTCGTCGCCTGCAACTTCACCCCGGTGGTGCGCGAGGGCTACCGGGTGGGGGTACCGCATCCCGGCCATTATTCCGAGATCTTCAACTCGGACAGCGAATGGTACGGCGGCGGCAACATCCACAACCAGGGCGGCCGCCAGGCCGAGGACGTGCCGTGGCACGGCCACCCGTACTCCCTGGACCTCACCCTGCCGCCCCTGGCGACCTGCGTGTTCAAGCGGGAGCGGTGAGGGTATAGTGGCGGCAGGAGGAGTGCCATCGATGCCGAGAAGACTTCCATCCGCCGTCATCAAGGACCCCCACGTCATGGGCGGCCTGCCGGTCATTCGCGGGACCCGCATTCCCGCGCATCTCATCTGGCATCTGGTCCGGCAGGGCGCGACCCTGGTCGAGATTCTCGAGGATTATCCGGCCCTCTATCCCGATGACGTCGAGACGGCTCTCCGCTATGCGGAGGAACACCCGGAAGAAGATGGGTGACGTTGGAGTTATTAACCTCGGCGAGAGATTTCGTGGTCGGCGGTTTATCATGGCCCGTGATAGGAGTTCGTAGCCATGGTCAATTCGCTGACACGTATTCTTTTCGATGAGTGCATGAGCCCGAGACTCGTGGCGCGCGCACGTGCACGTGGATACGATGCCACCCACATTTCCTATCTCGGAAAGGGGAGCTGGCAGGACTACAATCTCGTCGAGGTCATTCTTCAAGGCGGTTATCTGTTCGTAACCAATAATGCCCGCGATTTCCTCAAGCTGTTCGGGCAGATCGAGGTTCACGACGGCTTGGTCTTGATCATCCCGCAGGTACGCCGGGCGGATCAAATCGCTCTTTTCGAAGCCGCCCTCGACTTCATCGAGACCCTGGGCGATACCGTGAACCGTCTGATCGAGGTCCATTCCGTGGACGACATCCGCCTGTCCAACCTGCCGCCGGCCGACGACGAAGAAT
This sequence comes from uncultured Rhodospirillaceae bacterium, assembly GCA_937887565.1. Classification (GTDB taxonomy): domain Bacteria; phylum Pseudomonadota; class Alphaproteobacteria; order Rhodospirillales; family Magnetospirillaceae; genus CALABS01. The sequence continues at coordinate 63,812 of CALABS010000010.1, forward strand.
GACGCCGCGCCACCGCATCCAGTCCGGTTCCCCCTATCCCCTGGGCGCCACCTGGGACGGCAACGGGGTGAACTTCGCGTTGTTCTCGGCCCATGCCGAGAGGGTGGAGCTGTGCCTGTTCGACAAGCGCGGCACCCACGAGATCGAGCGCATCGCGCTGCCCGAGTTCACCGACGAGGTCTGGCACGGCTATCTGCCCGACGCCCGGCCGGGACTGCTTTACGGCTATCGGGTGCACGGACCCTACGACCCCCAACATGGGCACCGTTTCAATTCCCACAAGTTGCTGCTCGATCCCTATGCGCGGGCGCTCCAGGGGCGCTTCCAATGGTCGGACGCCAATTTCGGCTTCCGGGTCGGAGGGCCGCGCCAGGACCTGCAGGTCGACCGCCGCGACAATGCCCGCACCATGCCCAAATGCCAGGTGGTGGACACCGCCTTCACCTGGCGCGACGATCGCGGGCCGCGGGTGCCCTGGGCCGACACCATCGTCTACGAGGTCCACGTCAAGGGCTTCACCAACCGCCACCCGCTGGTGGCGGCCGAATATCGCGGCACCTTCCTGGGGCTGGCCGAGCCGGCGGTGATCGACCACCTGGTCAAGCTGGGCATCACCTCGGTCGAGCTGATGCCCATCCACGCCTTCATCGACGAACGTCATCTGGTGGAGAAGGGGCTCCGCAACTACTGGGGCTACAATCCCATCAACTTCTTCACCCCCGACGGCCGCTACTGGCGGGAAAGCCCCCACGGCGACTTCAAGACCATGGTCCAGCGCCTGCACGACGCCGGCATCGAGGTCATCATGGACGTGGTCTACAACCACACCGCCGAGGGCAACCATCTCGGCCCGACGCTGTGCTACAAGGGCATCGACAACGCCAGCTACTACCGTCTGGTCCCCGGCCAGGAGCGCTGGTACGAGAACTATTCCGGCTGCGGCAACACGCTGAACCTCCGTCACCCGCGCGTCCTCCAGATGGTCATGGATTCGCTGCGCTACTGGGCCGGCGACATGCATGTGGACGGTTTCCGCTTCGATCTCGCCGCCGCCCTGGGGCGCGAGAAGAGCGGTTTCGACATGGGGGCCGGATTCCTCGACGCCGTCCGCCAGGACCCCGTCCTATCCCGGTGCAAGCTGTTCGCCGAACCGTGGGACATCGGCGGCGACGGCTACCGGCTCGGCGGCTTTCCGCCCGGCTGGGCCGAATGGAACGGCCGGTACCGCGATACCGTGCGCCGGTTCTGGCGCGGCGACGGCGGCCTGATCGGCGAGCTGGCGTCGCGCCTGACCGGGTCGAGCGACCTGTTCGGCTGGGGTGGGCGGCGCCCCTATACCAGCCTGAACTTCATCACCTGCCACGACGGCTTTTCCCTCGCCGACCTGGTCTCCTACGACCGCAAGCACAACGAGGCCAATCACGAGGGCAACCGCGACGGCACCGATGCCAACTATTCGTGGAATTGCGGCGTCGAGGGCCCCACCCAGGACCCGGCCGTCCACCGCCTGCGCCGCCAGCAGATGCGCAACCTGCTGGCCACCCTGTTCCTGTCCCAGGGCACGCCCATGCTGCTGGGCGGCGACGAGCTGGCGCGCAGCCAGGGCGGCAACAACAACGCCTATTGCCAGGACAGCGAGGTCGGCTGGGTCGACTGGAACAACATCGACGAGGAGACGTTGGCGTTCGTGCGGGCGCTGATCCGGTTGCGGCGCGAGCACGCGGTGTTTCGCCGGCCACGCTTTTTCGAGGGCCGCAACCTGGGGGCGCGGGCGTTGAAGGATATCACCTGGGTGACGCCCGAGGGACGGGAAATGACCCATGCCGACTGGACGCTTCCCTATGCCCGATCGCTGGGATTCGTCGTCAGCGGCGAGGCCTGCGGCATCGACGTGCCGGGCGCCCGCGGGGTGGCCGACGACACCTTCCTGGTGCTGCTGAATTCCTATACCGAGATCATCTTCTATACCCTGCCGGCGGCCGATATCGGCGGGCGGTGGAGTGTGGTGGTGGACACCGCCCGCACCGACGCCATCGCCGGCGACGAAGCGGTCGGGGCCGGCCACCGTTTCCCCCTCAAGCCGCGCTCGCTGGCGGTTCTGAAGCGGGTGGGCCAATGAAGCGGCGCCACCACATGCCGTTCGGCCCGGTCGTCGAGCCGGGCGGAACGAGGTTCCGTCTGTGGGCGCCTGACGCGGCCGGGGTGGCGGTGCAGGTTTCCGGCCGCGATCCGGTCGCCATGGAGCCGCGCGGCGAGGGATGGGTGGAGGCCTTCGTCCCCGGGGTTGGCGCCGGGGCCCGCTATGGGTTCGCCGTCGGCGCTCAGACCGTTCCCGATCCCGCCTCGCGGTACCAGCCCGACGACGTGCACGGCTTGTCGGAGGTGATCGACCCCGACGCCCATGACTGGTCCGACGACGGTTGGCACGGCCGGCCGTGGGACGAGGCGGTGGTCTACGAACTGCACGTGGGCACCTTCACCCCCGAGGGGACCTTCCTCGCCGTCATCGGCAAGCTGGACTACTTGGTGGAGCTGGGCGTGACCGCCATCGAGCTGATGCCGGTGGCCGATTTCCCCGGCAAGCGCGGCTGGGGGTATGATGGCGTCCTTCCCTATGCCCCGGACGGCGCCTATGGCCGCCCGGAGGATCTCAAGGCGCTGGTGGACGCCTGCCACCGCCGGGGCCTGATGGTGCTGCTGGACGTGGTCTACAACCACTTCGGCCCCGAGGGGAACTACCTTCACGCCACCGCCGGCCGCTTCTTCACCGACCGCCACCACACCCCTTGGGGGCAGGCGATCAACTACGACGGCGCCGACGCCCGGCCGGTGCGCGAGTTCGTCATCCACAACGCCCTTTACTGGCTGGAGGAGTTCCATTTCGACGGCCTGCGGCTGGATGCCGTCCACGCCGTCGTTGACGATTCCCCCAAGACGGTGCTGGTGGACCTGGCCGAGCGGGCACGGGCCGCCTTCCCCGACCGCCACCTCCACCTGATCCTGGAGAACGACGACAACGACGCGGCGCTGCTGGCCCGCGACGGCGCGGGGCGGCCGCTGCTGTACACCGCCCAGTGGAACGACGACATCCACCATGTCGCCCATCGCCTGCTGACCGGCGAGGCGGGGGGGTATTACCGTGACTACGGCCCGGAGCCGGTGGCCCATCTGTGCCGCTGCCTGGCCGAGGGCTTCGCCTATCAGGGCGAGGAGTCCGAGCACCGGGACGGTGCCCGTCGCGGCCAGCCCTCGGCCCATCTGCCGCCGGCCGCCTTCGTGTCGTTCCTTCAGAATCACGACCAGATCGGCAATCGCGCCCTGGGCGAGCGGCTCGACGCGCTGGTGCCCGAGGCGCCGGTCCAGGCCGCCACCGCGCTGATGCTGCTCGCCCCCATGCCGCCCATGCTGTTCCAGGGGGAGGAATGGGCGGCCTCGACGCCGTTCCTGTATTTCTGCGATTTCGAGCCCGGCCTCGCCAAGGCGGTTCGGCGCGGCCGCAAGCGCGAGTTCGCCCATTTTCCCGAGTTCCAGGGCCGCGACGCGACGCGGATTCCCGATCCGGTGGCGGCCACGACCTTCCGGCGGTCCAAGCTGGATTGGCAGGAGCGGGAGAGCCAGCCCCACGTCGAGCGCCTGCGGTTGGTGCGCGAATTGCTCGCGCTTCGCCGGCGGGAGATCATGCCGCGCCTGGCCGGCATGACCGGCGCCGAGGCGGCGTCGTGCTCCACCATCGGGTCCCGGGCCATCCGTGGCGAGTGGACGCTGGGCGACGGGAGTCGCTTGTCGGTGGTGGCCAACCTGTCCGCCGCCCCACTCGCAGGGGTCGTACCAGGGGCGGGACGGTTGCTGTATTCTACCTATGGCGGGATCGGGGCGCTGCCGGCCTGGGGTGTGGATTGGTTCCTGGACGAAGGGGAGACCGCATGACCGCAACGGAGGCGCTGGACCGGTTGGCCCAACTGGCCGGAATCGAGGACGGCTGGTGGGACTTCTTCGGCACGTGGCGCCCGGTTTCGGCCGAGACCAAGAGGGCTTTCCTGGCCGCCATGGGCTTCGCCGTCGGCGATGACGCCGCCGCGGCCGCCAGCCTGGCCGAGCTGGAGAACCGCTCGTGGCTGCGCTGGCTCGACCCGGTGGTGGTGTTCGACGACACCTGGGGCGACCCGGCAGTGGCGGTGACCATGAAGGCCGAGCGGGACGGCGACCTCATCCGCTGGGCCATGGGCGAGGAGCTGGGCCTGGTCCACCAGGGCGAGTTCCGCTTCGGCGACCTGGAGTTCATCGAGGAGCGGGTGGTCGCCGGCTGCCTCTACCGGCGCCGCCGTTTCCATCTGCCCGGCCTGCCGCCGGTCGGCTACAACCGGCTGCTGCTGACCGCCCCGGACGGCGGCAGCGGCGCCATGGTGGTGGCGGTGGCGCCCGCCACCGCCCACGTGCCGGCCGGCATGGACGACGGCAAGGCGGCGTGGGGCATCGCCACCCAGGTCTATGCCCTGCGCTCTCCCAGCGACTGGGGCGTCGGCCATTACGGCGCCCTCAGGGATCTGGCGGTGGGGGCGGCCAAGCTCGGCTGCGCCTCGGTGGGCGTCAATCCGCTGCACGCCCTGTTCCCCGACCAGCCCGAGAAGTTCAGCCCCTATTCGCCGTCGTCGCGCCGCTTCCTCAACACCATCTACATCGACGTCGAATCCATCCCCGAATTCGCCGCCAGCCGGCAGGCCAAGCGCATGTTCGCCTCGCCGGGGTTCCAGGCCGGGCTGGCGCGGATCAAGGGCTATCCGCTGATCGACTACGCCGAGGTGGCGCAGGCGCGGCGGCCGGTCCTGGAGGCGTGCTACGAGGCCTTCCGGGCCGAGCACCTGGACAGCGAGGACGAGCGCGGCGGCGCCTTCCGCGCCTTCCAGCGCCGGGGCGGACGGGTCGCCGAGCTGTTCTGCACCTTCCAGGCGCTCCAGGAGAAGTTCCTCAAGGACGGCGTCGGCTATTGGCGCCACTGGCCCGAGGCCTTCCGCCACCCCTGCTCGGTGGACGTCACCCAGTTCACGGTCGAGAACCGCGAGCGGGTCGAGTTCTACTGGTGGCTCCAGTTCGTCGCCGACGAGCAGTTGAAGGCCGCCCACGAGGAATCGGTGGCCGCCGGCGCCGCCATCGGCCTTTACCGCGACCTGGGGGTGGGCATCGCCGGCGACGGCGCCGAGGCCTGGCTGGAGCAGGAGGCGCTGGCGCTGGGCGTGTCGGTGGGGGCGCCGCCCGACCCGCTGGCCCCCAAGGGCCAGGATTGGGGCCTGGTGCCGTTCAACCCCATCGCCCTGCGCGAGGCGGCCTATGCCCCGTTCATCGGGGTGATGGCCGCCAACATGACCCATGCCGGCGCGCTCAGGCTCGACCACGCCATGGCGCTGCAGCGCCTGTATTGGGTGCCGGCCGGCGCTCCCGCCGACCAGGGCGCCTATGTGCGCTATCCGGTCGACGACCTGTTCCGTCTGGTGGCGCTGGAAAGCCGCCGCCACCGCTGCCTGGTCATCGGCGAGGACCTCGGCACCGTCCCCGACGGCTTCCGCGAGCGCATGGCCCGCACCGCCATTTTCGCCTACCGGGTGATGGTGTTCGAGAAGACCGACGGCGGCGCCCGCTTCAAGCGGCCCGACGAGTTCGACCAGCAGGCGCTGTCCATCTTCTCGACCCACGACCTGGCCAGCGCGCGCGGATGGTGGAACGAGACCGATATCGGCCGGCGCGAGCGGCTCGACCTCTATCCCCGTGCCGACATGGCCGGCGAGGAGCGCGAGGGCCGCGCCCATGACCGCCGCGCCCTGGTCGCCGCCTTGACCCAGCAGGGGCTGTTGCCCGATGGATTTCCCACCGAGGGCCGGCTCGACGACGACCAGATCGGCCGGCTGGTCGGCGCCGTCCACGACTATCTGAACCGGGCGCGCTCGCGGCTGATGATGGTGCAGATCGAGGACGTGCTTGGGTTGGACAGCCAGATGAACCTGCCCGGCACCACCACCGAACACCCCAACTGGCGCCTGCGCTTTCCCGCCGACGTCGCCGCGATCCTGTCCGACCCCCGCCTAAGGGTTCTCGCGGACAGACTGAAGGAGGAGCGCGGGGGTCGGTGATGGTGCGCTAGACTTCTCCCTCCCCCGGGGCTTGCCGGGGGAGGGCCGGGGTGGGGGCCTGTCGCCGCCTCCCACCCGCTCGGACACGGCCCCCCTCCCGTCCTCCCCCATGCCGTGCACGGGGGGAGGGGTACAAAGGAGACCGTCCCTTGGGCTCGCCCGCCATTCCCCGCGCCACCTACCGCCTGCAACTGCACGCGGGCTTCACCTTCGCCGACGTGCTGGCGATTGTCCCCTATCTGGACCGGCTGGGGATCAGCCACCTGTACCTGTCGCCGTTCCTGAAGGCGCGGGCGGGGTCGCGCCACGGCTACGACATCATCGACCACAACGCCCTCAACCCCGAGATCGGCGACCTGGCGGCGCTCGAGCGCCTGCGCGAGGCCCTGGACTTGCGGGGGATGGGGCTGGTGATGGATTTCGTGCCCAACCACATGGGGGTCGGCGGGAGCGACAACGCCTGGTGGCTGGACGTCCTGGAATGGGGCGAGGACAGCCCCTATGCCCGCTTCTTCGACATCGACTGGAATCCCGCCCGCCGCGAGATGAAGGGCAAGGTGCTGCTGCCCTTCCTGGGCGACCATTACGGTGCGGTGCTGGAGCGGGGCGAGCTGGTCCCCCGCCTCGACCGCCAGGAGGGCACCATCAGCGTATGGTACTGGGAGCACCGCTATCCGGTGGCGGTGCGCGGTTACGCCGCCCTGCTGGAGCCGGCCGCGCGGGCGCTGGGCGAGACGCCGGACGGCGACGCCCTGGCGGACATGGTCCTGGACTTCCGCTCGTTCGCCCGCTCCCGCGCGGCCGGCCGCAGCATCTCGGCCCGCCGTTCGCAGGCGGCCGAGCTGAAGGCGCGGCTGGCCGGGCTGGCGACGGCACGGCCGGCGGTGGGCCAGGCGGTGGACGCGGCGCTTTCCGTCTTTGCTCCCGATGGCCTGCATGCCCTGCTGGAACGCCAAAGCTACCGCGTCTCGTATTGGCGGGTGGCCGCCGACGAGATCAACTACCGTCGCTTCTTCGACATCAACGACCTCGCCGCCCTGCGCATGATCGAGGAGCCCGACCTGTTCGATCGCGCCCATCGCTGCACGCTCGAGCTGATCCGGCGCGGCCTGGTCGACGGGCTGCGCATCGACCATGTGGACGGGCTGTTCAATCCCGCCGAGTACTGCCGCCGCCTGCAGGCGCGGGCCGGCGAGGCGCTGGGACGGCCGGCCGGCGATCCGGACGACCAGCCGCTCTATTTGCTGGTAGAGAAGATCCTGGCCCATCACGAGCCGCTGCGCCGCGACTGGCCGGTGGCAGGCACCACCGGCTACGAGTTCATGAACCAGGCGGTCGGGGTATTGGTGGACGGCGAGGGCGAGGACAGCCTGACCGCCACCCACGCCGCCTTCACCGGCCTTGGCCTGGATTTCGAGCAGGAGGTGACCGAGGCCAAGCGGCGCATCATCGACGAGCACATGGCCGCCGAACTGCGGGTGCTGGCCGTGCGGTTGGGACGCATCGCCAGTTCCCATTGGCGGTCGGCCGATTTCACCTTGTCGGTGCTCTACACCGCCCTCAAGGAGGTGGTGGCCTGCCTGCCGGTCTACCGCACCTACGTCACCTCGCGCCGCGTCACCGACAACGACCGCCGCTACATCGACTGGGCTGTCGCCAAGGCCCGCAAGGCGCCCGGCGCCGATCCGGCGGTGTTCGACTTCCTGGCCGGCGTGCTGACCACCGATCTGGCCCGCGAGGAGGGCGCTCCCTATGGCCGTCGGGCAGTGATCGATTTCGCCATGCGGGTCCAGCAATACACCGGCCCGGTGATGGCCAAGGGCTTCGAGGACACCGCGCTTTACCGTTACAATCGCCTGATCGCGCTGAACGAGGTCGGGGGCGACCCGCGCCGCTTCGGGCTGTCCCCGGCCGCCTTCCATCAGGCCATGCGGTCGCGGGCCCGCACCCATTCCCATACCCTTCTGGCCACGGCCACCCACGATTCCAAGCGCGGCGAGGACACCCGCGCCCGTATCGCGGTGCTGTCGGAGCTGCCCGAGGAGTGGCGGTCGCATGTGGAGCGGTGGGGGCAGCTGAACGCGCCGTTCCGCAAGCAGTTGGATGCCGGCCCGGCCCCCGAGCCCAACGACGAGTTCCTGCTCTATCAGACCATGCTGGGGGCCTGGCCCGGCGACGGCGTGGACGGATTCGTGGACGGCTTCGTGGAGCGGCTGCTGCCGGCGGCGGTGAAGTCGGTCAAGGAGGCCAAGCGGCGCACCTCATGGGCGCACCCGGATGAGGACTACGAGCAGGCCGTGGCCGACTTTCTGCGCCGGATCTGCGAGACCGACCGCAAGAACCCGTTTCTCGACGATTTCCATGCCTTCCGCCGCCGGATGGACGGGCCGGGGATGCTGAACGGCCTCGTCCAGACCGCGCTCAAGCTCACCGTCCCGGGCGTCCCCGACATCTACCAGGGGGCGGAGCTGTGGGACCGGTCGCTGGTCGATCCGGACAACCGCCGGCCGGTGGATTACGGCCTGCGCGGGCGGCTCATGGGCGGCCTGGCCGATTCGCCGCTGCCGGCCGAGGTTTCCCGGTGGCGCGACGGTGCCGTCAAGCAGGAGATGATCCGTCGCCTGCTCGACCTGCGCCGCCGCCGCCCGCAGCTGTTCGCCGCCGGCGCCTACCGCCCGTTGCCGGTGCGCGGCGGGCGGGCGGCCAACGTTCTCGCCTTCGCCCGCCAGCATGGCGAGGCGTTGGTGGTGGTGGCGGTCCCGCTGAAGACGGCGCGCCTGTGGCCTGAGGGTCAGGAGGTCCCGCCGCTGGGTCGGGCGTGGCGCGGGGTGGTGGTCGAGGCGCCCCGCCGCGCCGACGGCGGCTTTCGCGACCTGATGACGGGGGCCGAGGCGGCGCCGGCGCAACGACGCGGAACGCCGGTCTTCCACGGGCCGAACCTGTTCGCGCGCTTTCCGATCGCCGTCTTGGAGTCCGGAGGGATGTGATCTTGTGCGTATCGCCGGAAAATCCGCGCCGGCCAGGGGGAAAGGCGGGGTCGCGGGTGCCCGGATGGGTGAGATACCTCTCTTTCGCGTGTGAATCGCCTTGACCTGAAGGGTGCTTCCAGGCAACTCCCTAAGGAATAGAACTTTGGCGGGAAGGAAAAGGTATGCGCCGAGTCGGCCCCCCCATCGTGCGGCTGCTGGACGACGACGTCGAGAGCATCAAATACAGCCTGGCCAGCCATCTGCTCTATTCCGTGGGCAAGGAACCGATCAACGCGACGGCGCGCGACTGGTTCATGGCCGCCGCCTACACGGTGCGCGACCGGCTTGGCGAGCGCTGGATGCCGACGCTCAACCGCTACTACGCCGAGGAGACCAAGCGCGTCTACTACCTCTCCATGGAATTCCTGATCGGCCGCACGCTGTCCAATTCCATGATCAACCTGGGCATCTACGATGCGGTCAAGCAGGCCATCGGCGAGCTGGGCCTGGATTTCGACGAGATCGTCGGCTGGGAGGTCGAGGCGGCGCTGGGCAACGGCGGCCTGGGCCGGCTGGCGGCGTGCCTGCTGGATTCCATGGCGACCCTGGGGGTGGCCGGTTTCGGCTACGGCATCCGCTACGACTACGGCATGTTCACCCAGCACGTGGAGAACGGCTGGCAGGTCGAAAGCCCCGAGAACTGGCTGCGTTACGGCAATCCGTGGGAGTTTCCGCGCCCGGGGGTGATCTATCCGGTGCGCTTCGGCGGCCGTGTGATCCATTACAAGGACGTCCTGGGCCAGACCCGCGCCCAATGGATCGACTCCGAGGAAGTCATGGCCATGGCCTACGACATCCCGATCCCGGGATTCGGCGGCCGCACGGTCAACAATCTGCGTCTGTGGACGGCTAAGTCCACCCGTGAGTTCGACCTCAAGTACTTCAATGCCGGCAACTACATCGAGGCGGTCCGCGACAAGAACGAATCCGAGACCCTGTCCAAGGTGTTGTACCCGTCGGACATCACCTCGCGCGGCAAGGAGTTGCGGTTCAAGCAGGAGTACTTCTTCGTCGCCGCCTCGATCCAGGACATCCTGGCACGCTTCCGCAAGGCCAACAACGACTGGGACCTGCTGCCCGACCGCGTCGCCATGCAGCTCAACGACACCCACCCCGCCATGGTGGTGGCCGAGCTGATGCGCGTGCTGGTGGACGAGCATCAGCTGGACTGGGACCGCGCCTGGCGGCTGACGCGGGGCTGTTGCGCCTATACCAACCACACCCTGCTGCCCGAGGCCCTGGAGACCTGGCCGGTGGAGCTGTTCGGCCGCATCCTGCCGCGCCATCTGGAGATCGTCTACCAGATCAACCACGAATTCCTGCAAGAGGTCCGCCACAAGCATCCCGGCGACGTCGAGCTGCTGCGCCGCGTCTCGCTGGTCGGCGAGGACGGCGAGCAGCGCGTCCGCATGGCCCATCTGGCGGTGGTGGGCAGCCACAAGGTCAATGGCGTCGCCGCCATCCACACCGGCCTGATGAAGAGCACCATCTTCTCGGATTTCGAGCATCTGAGCCCGGGCAAGATCAACAACAAGACCAACGGCGTCACTCCGCGGCGCTGGCTGCTGCTGTCCAATCCGGGGCTGTCCAGGTTGATCACCGAGACCATCGGCGACGGCTGGGCCACCCATCTCGACCGTCTGAAGGGCCTGGAACCCCATGCCGACGATCCGGCCTTCCGCAAGCGGTTCGCCGAGGTCAAGCGCGCCAACAAGCTGCACCTCGCCGAAGTGGTGGGCCAGCGCCTGGGTATCGATGTGGAGGTCGATTCGCTGTTCGACGTCCAGGTCAAGCGCATCCACGAATACAAGCGCCAGCTGCTGAACGTCCTGCACGTGATCACCCGCTATCAGCGCATCCGCTCGAACCCGACGCTGGACGTGGTGCCGCGCACGGTGGTCATCGGCGGCAAGGCGGCGCCCGGCTACGTGACCGCCAAGCTGATCATCAAGCTGATCAACGACGTCGCCGACGTGGTCAACAACGACCCGCTGGTCGGTCCCAAGCTGAAGGTGGTGTTCGTCCCCAATTACAACGTCTCCACCGCCGAACTGGTGATGCCCGCTGCCGACCTGTCCGAACAGATCTCCACCGCCGGCACCGAGGCCTCGGGGACTGGCAACATGAAGATGTCCATGAACGGGGCGCTGACCATCGGCACCTGGGACGGCGCCAACGTGGAGATCTGCGAGGAGGTCGGCGAGGAAAACATGTTCCTGTTCGGCCTGACCGCCGCCGAGGTGGCCCGCATCCGGGTCGACGGCTATGATCCCTGGGAGGCGATCAACGCCAGCGAGGACCTGAGGAAGGCCCTGGAATTGATGGGCAACGGCTATTTCTCGCCCGACCAACCGGATCGCTTCAAGCCTTTGGTCGATCTGTTGACCTCGGGCGGCGACTTCTACCTGCTGACCGCCGATTTCCCGCGCTATCTGGCCGCCCAGGACAAGGTCGACGCGCTCTATCGCGATCCCGACGAGTGGACGCGCCGGGCCATCCTCAACGTCGCCCGCATGGGTAAGTTCTCGTCGGATCGCACCGTGCAGGAATACGCCGACGAGATCTGGAACGTGACGACGCACAACGGTTGAGGCGCGTTACAAGTCGTCACCCCGTCTCGGGTCGGGCCCCGATTATCCCGCGATCGGCCTGGCGCTATCATGGCGCCGTGACGTGTTGCGAAAGGGGTTCGGCCATGACGACGCGCTGGGACGACATCCGCCTGCTGGCGGACATGATCGAGGCGGAAGCCGAGGGACGTGAGATCGACCGCCGGCAGGCCGACCTGTTGGCGGCGCGCCTCGCCGAGAGGCTGCCTGGCATCCGGGCCAGCATGGGCTTGGTGCGGCACCGGATGAGCCTGCCGCTCGTGGGGTGACCCGCCTTATCCAAAAGGACGTGACCGTCACACGGATGCGCCGATTGTGCGTTCCGGATGGGCTGGCGCATGCTCAGCCATGGCGGCTGACCGCCTCGCCCGATGCCCAGGCCGGGCGGGTGGCGATATCGCGGGAGCCGCAGCCGGTGCAGACGAGGCGCCGCGCCACCAGCGGGACCGCCATCGCCAGCCCCATGCGGGCAACCAGGACGGCGGTGGGCAGGATGGCCCAGTGGCCGCAGCGGTTGCACCAGCAGAAGACGTCGACCGCCTGTTCGCGCAGGTCTCCCAGGGTTGCGGGGGTGATGGTCATGGGGTGAACGTAAAAAGAACATGTTGCAGCGTCAAGGCCTGTCACGGAACCATCCCTTGTTCCCATCCCATCGGACGTGGAAACTGCGCGCGCTGGGTGCATGGAGGCAATCCCATGGACTATCACTGGCATGAGATTCGGGAGCTTTCCTCCCTGTTGGAGGCCGAGGTCGAGGGGCGCGAGGTGGACCACTCGCGGGCTCATCACCTAGCCAGCATGTTGGCCGAGCACCATCCGGAAATCCGTCACAGCATGCTGTTGATCCGCGAGCGCATGCGGGGCATCAGGGCCTAGCCAGTCAGGCGGGCGACCGGGGGCCGCGCTCGATCACCGCCAGGGCGTCGGCGAGGGACGTCGATCTCGCCAACTGGTGGCCGCCGCTGCTCACCATATAGTCCTTGGCTCCGACCCCGGATTTCACGATCGTGAACAGGGGCTGGTCCAACGTGTGACGGTAGATGGTGAACACCGCGCGATCGGGGCCGTGGTCGATGGCGTAGTCGCGCCAGTCGCCGCCGGCCACGCGCCGGGCGTAGAGATTGAGCAGCAGGGTCAGCTCGGTGCGATTGAAATGGACGAAGCCTTGCTTCGCCCGGTGCTCGGAAAGGCGGATCAGTTTCGCCATGGGGGCCGTCCGGGGTGTCCGACGGCCCATTGTCCGACAATACCGCCGCCGAGGTCTAGTCCCTCGGCGGTCCCCCGGTGAGCGCGGACGGCGAAAGGCGGGGTCAGCGGATGGGGGTCGGCGCCGGCACGAACCCGATCAGGCGGTCGTTGCCCTCGTTGTAGGGCTGCGCGAAGCAGGACGGCTTGCCCAGCGAGGCGTAGCAATAGACCTGCGGCGGCGGCGGCGGCGGCCCCGGCCAGTCCACGCACCACACCCCCTCGCGCTCGGCGCGCGGCAACGAACAGTCCTTGCCGGTGATCCAGCCGGCGATATGGTCGCCGATGGTCTTCTTGGTGGTGACGAGGCTGAGCACTTCCAGATTGGCCGCCACATAGGGATCGCCGGCCCGTGCGACCTCGGTCTCGATCGCATCGCGTCCGAAGATGGCGCAGCCGGACAGCAGCAGGATTCCTGCCAGGGGGGCGAGTTGCCTGATCATTTCTATGACCCCTTTTTCCGATCGAGTATAGTCTCCCACGCCCCCAGCGGGGGTCAATGGGAATAACTTGCCTAGTGGTCCGGTCTGGTGGATCGGACCACGAAATCAGTGCATTAGCGGAGGACGACCATGGCGGTGGAGACCCCTATCTGCGACTTCGGATGGAAGGCCCCCGATTTCACCCTGCCCGGGATCGACGGCCGGAGCTGGTCGCTGGCGGATCTGCGCGGCCCCAAGGGCACGCTGGTGATGTTCATCTGCAACCACTGCCCCTATGTGCAGGCGGTGGCCGACCGGCTGGTGCGCGACGCCGGCGAACTGATGGCGCTAGGCATCGGGGTGGCGGCCATCAATTCCAACGACGCCATCCGCTATCCCGAGGATTCCTTCGACAACATGGCGGTCTTCGCCGCCCGGCACGGATTTCCGTTCCCCTATCTGCACGACGACACCCAGGCGGTGGCGCGCGCCTACGACGCCGTGTGCACGCCGGATTTCTTCGGTTTCGACGGCGGTCTTGGGCTGCAATACCGGGGGCGCCTCGACGCTTCCGGGCGCCAGCCGGGGCCGACCGACGCGCGGCGCGAGCTGTACGAGGCCATGCGCATGGTCGCCGAGACCGGCAGGGGGCCGGCCGAGCAGACCCCGTCCATGGGCTGCAGCATCAAGTGGCGCGAGGATTGACCCCCGGCCTTACGCCGGGTTTGCCACGACGCGCCGCAGCGACTATGTTACGGCGCTGTTCCAGGCTTTGGAGACACCCTTGACCAACAAGCACGACGACGCCGCCGCCGAACTCCTCATCCGCGAGGTCGACGAGGAGCTGCGCCAGGACCAGGCGGCCCAGCTGTGGAAGAAGTACGGCAACGTGGTGATCGGCGGCGCCGTGGCCCTCGTTGTGGCCGTCGCCGGCTGGCAGGGTTGGAACGCTTGGCAGGCCAATCAGCGCCAGGACTCCAGCGCCCGCTACGCGGCGGCGCTTGACCGGGCCGAGGCCGGCAAGGCACAGGAAGCGTCCGAGGCCTTGGCCGCCCTCGCCGCCGATGGAACCGCGGGTTACCGGGTCCTCGCCCGCCTGCAGCAGGCCGGCCTGGCCCTGAAGGGCGGCGACCTGGAGCGCGCGGCCACGCTATACGAAGCGGTGGCGGCCGATGGCGGTGTCGCCGGGGCCTATCGCGACCTGGCCCGGCTGAAGGCCGCCTATCTGAAGCTCGACGGCGGCGACCCCGCGGCGATCGAGGCGGCCGTGCAGCCGCTGGCGGCCGAATCCAATCCGTGGCGCCATTCGGCCCGTGAATTGATGGCCCTGGCGGCGCTCAAGCGCGGCGACAAGGTGCGTGCCGCCGAACTGTTCGGCAAATTGGCGGAGGATTCCGCCGCTCCGCAGGGCTTGCGTTCGCGCGCCGCCGAGATGCTGGCCTCGCTGGGCGGCAAGGCATCGGGCTAGTGCACGGAAGGGGACAACCGCTATGAACCGTCGTTTGGCCTGGGTCGTCGTGGCGTCGCTGACCGTCGCGTCCTGCTCCAGTTGGCTGGGTGAGACCGAGGAACCGCCGCTCCCGGGCAAGCGCGTCTCGGTGCTGTCGCGCGACCGGACCCTGGAGCCCGAAATCAAGGGTGAGGCGGCCGGGATCTTGCTGCCCCCCCCCGAGCCCAACGACGACTGGCCGCAGGCGGGCGGCTACGCCAACCACTCCATGCACCACATGGAGGTCGGCGACCGGCTGGAACGCATATGGTCGACAGGCGTCGGCGCCGGCTCGGGCAAGCGGGCCAAGCTTCTGGCGCAGCCCATCGTCGCCGAGGGAAAGGTCTTTACCCTCGACGCCGATACCGAGATCACCGCCGTCGACGCCATGACCGGCTCCTCCGTGTGGAGCGCCGACATCACTCCCGAGGAGGAGGACGACACCTTCTCCGGCGGCGGCCTGGCCTACGAGGGCGGCTATCTGTTCGCCGCCACCGGTTTCGCCCAGGTGGTCGCGCTGGAGGCCGCCACCGGCAAGGTGGTTTGGCGCCAGACCCTGTCCGGCCCCATGCGTGGCGCCCCCACGGTGCGCGCCGGCCGTGTCTTCGTGATCACCGTCGACAACCAGACCCACGCCTTGGCCGCCGAGGACGGCGCCGTCCTGTGGACGCACCAGGGCATCTCCGAAACCGCCTCCCTGCTGGGTGGCACCAGCCCGGCCATCGATGGCGACGTGGTGGTGGTTCCCTATTCCTCGGGCGAGCTGTTCGCGCTGCGCGTCGATAACGGCGCGGTGCTGTGGCAGGATGCCCTGTCCACCATGCGGCGCACCGAGGGCGTCTCCACCCTGACCGACATCCGTGGCCGGCCGGTGATCGATCGCGGCCGCGTCTATGCCATCGGACACGCCGACATGCTGGTCGCCATCGACCTGCGAACCGGTCGCCGTCTATGGGAACGCGAGATCGGCGGCATCCAGTCCCCGTGGGTGGGCGGCGACTATCTGTTCCTGGTCACCAACAACAACGAGGCGGTGGCGCTGGAGGCCAAGACCGGCCGCATCCTTTGGGTCACCCAGCTTCAGCTGTGGGAGGACGAGGAAGATCGCGAGGGCCGCATCATCTGGGCCGGCCCGGTCCTGGCGTCGGATCGCCTGATTCTGGGCGGGTCCCATGGCATGCTGGTATCGTTGTCGCCCTATTCCGGCGAGGTGATGGGGGCCATCGAGGCTCCCGATGGCGTCACCATCGCGCCGGCCGTGGCCGCCGGCACCATGTATTTCCTGACCAACGACGCCGATCTGGTCGCCTTCAGGTAACGCGATGTCCTTCACGGTCGCCATCGTGGGCCGCCCCAACGTGGGCAAGTCCACCCTTTTCAATCGCCTGGTCGGGCGCCGGCTGGCCATCGTCCACGACCTGCCGGGGGTCACCCGCGATCGCCGCTCGGGCGATGCCAGCCTGCTGGGCATGGAGTTCACGGTCATCGACACGGCCGGTTTCGAGGATGCCGGCGGCGAATCGGTCGAGGCCCGCATGCGCCAGCAGACCGACACCGCCGTGGCCGAGGCCGACGTGGCGCTGCTGCTCATCGACGCCCGCGTCGGGGTGACGCCGCTGGACCGCCATTTCGCCGATCATCTGCGCCGCCAGAAGACGCCGGTGATCCTGGTCGCCAACAAGTGCGAGGGCAAGGCCGGCGAGCCCGGCCTGTACGAGGCCTACGGCCTGGGCCTCGGCGAGCCGGTGCCGCTGTCGGCGGAACACAACGAAGGCATGGCCGAGCTGTTCGATGCCCTGCGTCCCTATGCCGAGGCGGCCGGGGCGCTGGACGACGACGATGATGAGGAGGAGGAGCCCTTCCCCGACGAGGTGCCGGTGGAGGAGGAGGCCGAGGAGCCCCGCCCCGAACGGCCCCTGCAACTGGTCATCGTCGGCCGCCCCAATGTCGGCAAGTCCACCCTGGTCAACCGCCTGCTGGGCGAGGAGCGCATGCTGACCGGCCCCGAGGCCGGCCTGACCCGCGACGCGGTATCGTCGGAATGGGAGCATCGCAGCCGTCGCATCCGGCTGGTGGACACCGCCGGCCTGCGCAGGAAGGCCAATGTCGAGAACCCCATCGAGAAGCTGTCGGTGGCCAACACGCTGGAGGCCATCCGCATGGCCGAGGTGGTGGTGCTGGTGCTGGATTCGGCCGCCATCATGGACAAGCAGGACCTGACCATCGCCCGCATGGTGGTGGAGGAGGGCCGCGCCCTGGTCGTCGCCGTCAACAAATGGGACGTGGTCGAGGACCCGCAGGGCGCGCTCAAGCGCCTGTCCGACCGCCTGGAGACCTCGCTGCCGCAGGTGCGCGGGGTGCCCACCGTGACCCTTTCGGCGCTGACCGGCCGGGGGCTGAACAAGCTGATGGACGAGGTCCAGGACGTCCACGACACCTGGAACCGCCGCATTCCCACCGCCCAGCTGAACCGCTGGCTGGAGGAGGTGGTCTCCCACCATCCGCCGCCGGCGCTGCAGGGTGGGCGGCGCATCAAGATCCGCTACATGACCCAGGCGAAGGCGCGGCCGCCGACCTTCATCATCTTCGCCTCCAAGCCGGACGAATTGCCCGAATCCTACACCCGCTACCTGGTCAACGGCCTGCGCGAGGCGTTCAAGCTTCCCGGCGTGCCGCTGCGCCTCTACGTGCGCGGGGGCCGTAACCCCTACGCCAAGGACTGACCCGACCGGTCGCGGCGCCTCCCCGGAAGCGCCGTCCGTCCGCCCTATGTCCTTTTGCCGGCGCGCCCAGCCGCTGCCACCTTCCTAGCCAGGTTCACACACCCGGCGAGGGAGGACCGATGCTGTCCGTCCTGGTTACCGGCGGTGCCGGCTATGTCGGCGGTCATGCCTGCAAGGCGCTGGCCGCCGGGGGTTGGCAACCCGTCGTCTACGACAACCTGTCCACCGGCCACCGTGATCTGGTGCGGTGGGGGCCCTTCGAGGAGGGCGATGTCGGCGACGCCGATCGGCTGTCGCAGGTGGTGGCGCGGTACCGCCCGCAGGCGGTCATGCATTTCGCCGCCGCCAGCCTAGTCGGCGAATCGGTGCGCGACCCGGCCCGGTATTACCGCGCCAACGTGGCCGCGACGCTGACATTGCTCGACGTGATGTGTCGCCACGGCGTCGAGCATGTGGTGTTCTCCAGCAGTTGCGCCACCTACGGCCTGCCCGAGACGGTGCCCATCTCCGAGGACGCCCCCCAGCGGCCCATCAACCCCTACGGCTGGTCCAAGCTGATGGTCGAGCGGCTGCTGGCCGATTACGGGGCCGCCTATGGCCTCCAGTGGGCGGCGCTGCGCTACTTCAATGCCGCCGGGGCCGATCCCGACGGCGAGTGCGGCGAGGAGCACGACCCCGAGACCCATCTGATTCCCCGCGCCCTGATGGCCGCCGCCGGCCGGCTGCCGCATCTCGACCTGTTCGGAGCCGACTGGCCCACGCCCGACGGCACCTGCATCCGCGACTACGTGCACGTCACCGATCTGGCGGGATGGCACGCGGCGGCGCTGGATCATCTCGTTCACGGCAAGGGGGCGCTGGCGCTCAATCTGGGCACCGGGCGGGGTTGGTCGGTGCGCGAGGTGCTGTCGGCGGTCGAACGGGTGACCGGGCGGCCGGTTCCGTTGCGCGTGGCGGCGCGGCGGGCCGGCGATCCGCCGGTGCTGGTCGCCGATCCCGCCCGGGCCCGGGCGGCGCTGGCCGCCGAGCCGGCCTTCACGGACATGGACGCCATCGTCGACACCGCGTGGCGGTGGATGCAGCGCAGGAGGTAACAGGCCCATGATCGCACGAAACCATGCCTTGGCGGCGGCGTTGGCCGTCGCCGTGTTGTCCGGTTGCGGCACGGTGGTGAAGAACCCCGCGCCCATTCCGACCGCCGCGCGTCCGGCCAGCCTGGCCTATGTGATCGAACCGGGCGACGAATTGGACGTCCGCTTCTTCTACAATCCCGAGCTCAACGAGGAGGTGATGGTCCGGCCGGACGGCGCCATCTCGCTGCCGCTGGTCGGCCAGATCGACGCCGCCGGCCGCACGGTGACCGACCTGGAGAACGCGCTCAGGCAGTCCTATAGCCGCGAACTGCGCCAGGCCGCCATCACCGTCATCGTCAAGGGTTTCGCCGGCCAGCGGGTCTATGTGGACGGCCAGGTCGGCGAGCCGCAGATGGTCAACATCCTGGGCAGCATGACCGCCTTGCAGGCCATCGCCTCGGCCGGCGGCATCACCGCCGATTCCAAGCTCGAGGAGGTGCTGGTCATCCGCCGCGCGGGGGCGGCTGGCAAGCCGGTGGTGATCCCGCTGAACCTGTCCAAGGCCATCGACGGCACCGACACCGCCCAGGACATGCCGTTGCAGCCCTATGACATCGTCTATGTGCCCAGGACGGCCATCGCCGAGGTCAACCAATGGGTCGACCAGTATATCCGGCAGAACATCCCGGTTCCGTTCGGATTCGGCTACGGGCTGGACTGATCCTTTCCCAAGGAGGCGCGCGGGTCCCCTTCCGAGCCGTCGCGCTTCCGCCCCCGCCTTGCCACCATGGCCGTCCACCAGCACGGAGACGGCCATGTGCGGACTCGCGGGATGGATTGCGCCGGCGGCGACGGCGCCCGGAGCCGGCGTCATCGAGGCCATGACGGCGGCCATCGCCCATCGCGGCCCCGATGGTTCGGGCCGCGTCGACGCGGTCAC
Source organism: uncultured Rhodospirillaceae bacterium (assembly GCA_937887565.1). Lineage (GTDB taxonomy): Bacteria > Pseudomonadota > Alphaproteobacteria > Rhodospirillales > Magnetospirillaceae > CALABS01. Next base: position 83,464 of record CALABS010000010.1, read on the forward strand.
CCGCGACGGCGGTTGGCGGCTGGCCCTGGGCCATCGCCGGCTGGCCATCATCGACCCCAATGGCGGCGTCCAGCCCATGCACTCGGCCGATGGCCGGGTCAGCCTGGTGTTCAACGGCGAGATCTACAACTTCCGCGACCTGCGTGCCGAACTGGTCTCGCTGGGCCACCTGTTCCGGACCCAGTCCGACACCGAGGTGCTGCTGGAGGCCTATCGCGCCTGGGGCGCCGCCTGCGTCACCCGGCTGCGTGGGATGTTCGCCTTCGCCCTGTGGGACGCGGGCCGCGAGCGGCTGCTGCTGGCCCGCGATCGCTTCGGCAAGAAGCCGCTGTATCTGTGGCGCGGATCGTCGGGCGCGCTGGTCTTCGGCTCGGAGATCAAGGCGCTCTTGGCCCATCCGGCGGTGCCGCGGCGGCTGGACCGGGCCTCGGTGGCCGAGTATCTGTCCTGGCGCTACGTGCCCGGCCCCCATACCCTGTTCGACGGCATCGTCAAGCTTCGTCCCGGCTCGTGGGCGCTGTGGGAGGGCGGGCGTCTGGCCGAGGCCTCGTATTGGGCGCCACCCGACGCCGGCGAGCGCGCCACCCGCGACTCTCCCGCCGACCCGGTCGGCGCCTTCACCCGGCTGCTCGACGAATGCGTCGAGCTGCGCATGGTTTCCGACGTCCCCTTCGGGGCGTTCCTGTCGGGCGGCCTCGATTCGTCGGCGGTGGTGGCGCTGATGAGCCGGCATTCGGACCTGCCGGTCAACACCTTCTCGGTCGGCTATGCCGAGGCCAGGTACAGCGAGCTCAAATATGCGCGCGTGGTGGCCGGCGCGTTCCGCACCAACCACCACGAACTGGAAATCAGCGCCGAGGACGTGATCTCCGACCTGCCGGCATTGACCGCGTTCCGAGATGCTCCGGTGGCCGAGCCCGCCGACGTGCCCATCCACCGTCTGTCGCGCGAGGCGGCGCGGACGGTGAAGATGGTCCTGACCGGCGAGGGCTCGGACGAGCTGTTGGGCGGCTACCCCAAGCACCGGGCCGAGCCGTGGGTGGGTCTTTATCAGCGGGCCGTTCCCGCCGCATGGCATGACCGCGCCGTCCGGCCGCCGGCCGAGGCGCTGCCGTATGCGTGGCGCCGGCTCAAGACGGTGGCCCGGGTGGCGGGCCTGCGTGATCCGCGCGTGCGCCTGCCGCGCTGGTTCGGCGCCTTCACGCCCGCCGAGGTCGAGGGGCTTCTGGCCCTGGCGGCGGAGCCGCGCGAGCTCGATCCGGCCCCGTTCCGGGTCGCCCGCCGCGCCTCGGCCCTGCGGCGGGTCCTGGCCTTCGACCAGGCCTCGTGGCTGCCCGACAACCTGCTCGAGCGCGGCGACCGCATGACCATGGCCGCGTCCATCGAGGCGCGCATGCCGTTCATGGACCACGAACTGGCCCTCTACCTGTCGCGGCTGCCCGACCGCTGGCGGGTGCGCGGACTGACCGGCAAGGTGCTGCTGCGCCGGTCCATGGCCGGGGTGTTGCCGCCCGTCGTCCTCGACCGCCCCAAGGTCGGCTTCCGCGTCCCCGTCAACGAGTGGTTCCAGGGGCGGCTCCGGGGCTGGGTCCACGACCTGCTGCTGGGGTCGGGCTCGCTGACCCGGGAGTGGTATCGCCGCGAACGGCTGGCGGGCCTGGTCGACGAGCACGTGTCGGGGCGGCGGAACCACGAGAAGGCGCTGTGGATGCTGGTGACGCTGGAGCTGTTCCAGCGCCGCTACGGGTTGAGCTAGGAGACCGCCACGCCAGTCCGGCCAGTCCCACCGTCACCATCCACAGCACCACCGCCCCCGACGGCATGTTGGACAGGAACGACTGTTCGGTGACGCCCTTGAGCAGCATGTACAGAAAGACGATGTCGCGTACCGGGCTGGGCCGCGTCAGGAACATCCGCAATTGGGCCACCAGCGTCGCCACCAGCGGGATCGCCCCCAGCAGGCCGACATAGAGCAGGGCCTGCAGATAGGCGTCGTGGGCGTGGGTGATGCGCCAGCGGGTGAAGTCGTGGAAAAGCGCCATGCCCGAGGCATGGCCGTGGCCGATCAGCGGGGCGCCGCCGATGAGGTCCAGCACGTAGGGCCAGATGACCAGGCGGCCCGACAGGGTCAGGATCTCGCTGGACTCGCCCGAACGGGCAAACAGTTCCAGCAGGGGTTCGGGCAGCAGGGCGGCGAAGCCGGCCATGGATTCCATGGTCATCACCACGACGATGCACAGCACCACGGCGGGGGCCATCAGCATCCAGCCGCCCCTGCGGTAGGCCCAGTATCCCAGCGCGGCGGCGACCATCGCCATGGGCGGGATGCGGGACTGGGTCAGCACCACCGTCGCGGCGCCCGCCAGGACGAGGAGCGCCAGCACCAGGCGCCCGCCCGTGGCCCGCGAGCGGGCCCACAACGCGACGCAGGCGAAGGTGAACAAGGCCGCCTCCTCGGCCAGCGGGATCGGGTGGTCGGTGATGCCGCGCAGACGGTCGGGCTCGGCCGTCGCGCCGGGGCTGGTGGGGGCGATGCCCATGGCGAAGGGGGCGATGGCCAGCGAAGGCAGCACCACCAGCCCGCAGCCCAGGGCGATGGCCTTGAGCAGGCCGTCCTCGTCAAGCACCTCGGCGGCCGCCAGCCCGAACAGCAGCAGCCAGCCGTAGGCCGCCGCCGACTGCAGGGTGTACAGCGGCAGGGGCGACCACGCCGCCGACAGGCCAAGCAGCGCCACGAAGGCCAGGATGAAGACGACCGGCGGGGTCTCCAGCAGCCTCGCGGTCCTGCCCAGGCGCAAGATGCCGACCAGCCCGGCGCCGGCCCACACCGAGGCCTTCAGCAGCACCTGCCAATCCAGGGACTTGTCGGCCCAGTCGCGGGCGCGGAAGCTGGAATCGGTGACGAAGATCAACACCGCCAGCCCCACCACGAAGGCCCAGCGCTCGCCCCGCGCCAGCGCCGCCGCCAGCGGCACCACCCAGATCGCCGCCACGACCATCAGCGGCAATCCGGCCAGCAGCGTCTGGTCGGGGACTAGGACCGGCACCAGCATGGAGACGGCGAAGGCGGCCACGGCGACCAGGGCGAAGGCGGTCACGGCGGCGGGGGGGAGACGTCCGTCCATGGTTTTTCCCGTGCGAGGAGGAAGGCGGCGGCGAGGCCCGACGCCACGATGCCGCCGGTGATGCCGGCCATGGCCCCCGACAGCCCCCAATAGGGAACCAGGGCAAGGCACAGGCCGATGCCGGTGGCGGCCGACACCAGCCGGCCCCGGAACAGCAGGTCGGGTCGGCGCAGGATGAACAACGCCGTCTCGACCGGATAGACGAACACCACCGCCACATGGATGGCGGCGAACCACCAGATGGCGTGGACGGGGTCGCCGTAGCGATCGCCGTAGACCAGTTCCACCGCCGGACTGCCGAAGGCCACCAGCAGCGCCAGATAAGGCAGGGTGAAGGCGGCCATGGCGGCGGTGGTGTGGGCCAGGGCGCGGCGCAGGCCGGCCGGCCCGTCCACCGCCAGGGCGCGCGCGGCGCGTGGCTTGTCGAAATTGTCGATGGCGGTGGACAGGGTGGACAACGGCTGGGTGAAGTTGCGCACCGCCGTGAACACGGCCACCGGCACCGGGCCGGCCATGGCGCCCAGGATCAAGGGCGGAATGTGGCCGTAGCCGTTGTAGGCCAGGTTGCTCATCACCGACCAGCCGATGAAATGGGCCAGGCGGCGCAGGAAGGGCACGAAGGCCGGCGGCGCCTCGGGCCAGGCCATGCGCGGCGTCCGCAGGGCGCAGACCAGCGCCGCCGTCCCGTTGGCGGCCGTGAAGCCGGCAACCGCCGCCCACAGGCTGCCGGTGGCGAGCGCGACGCCGATGCCGGCGGCCTGGACCCCGGCATAGGTGGCGGCCGCCCAGACGGCGGTGCCGAAGCGGTCGATCTGGATCAGCCAACGCCGCTTGAACTCGTAGACGAATGCCGGCACGACGAACACGGCCGCCATCAGGAAGGCCGCGGCCATCCAGTCCGGCGCCCGGAACAGCGGCAATGCCGCGGCGATTCCGGCCAGCGCGGCCACGTTCAGGGCGGTGATCCACAGATTGAGGCGCCGCCACGCCGGCGCCTCGGCCACCAGGGCGCCCGGCTCGGCGGTGTGGATGACGAACGGCACCACCACCGCCGAGCGGTGCAGGTTGACGACGAATTGCAGCGTCAGCCAGGCGAAGGAGAAGGTGCCGAAGTCATGGGCGTCGAAATTGCGGGCGAGCGCCAACAGGGCGAGGAAATTGGCGGCCGAGATCAGGCCCTGTTCCACCAGCGACAGGGCGCGGACGCGGTCGGCGGCCAGCCGTCCCAGCAATCTGGCGACCTGCCCCGGGTCATGGGTCATGACGCCTCGCGCCGGCTTCGGATCGGCGGCGGCTCGAACAGGAAGCCGGCCATCACCCCCACCCGGTAAGCGCGGATGCGCAGCAGCGTGCGGATGGTGCGCAGGCGCTGGCGGGGACCCGTCAGGTCGGGAGTGGTCAGGATTTGCCACGCCTTTCCCAGCGGCGGCGAGGCCATGGCGGCGGTGTACACCGCCCACCGCAGGCGGAACCACGGGCGTTCGCCCATGTAGTTGCGGGCGTGCCAGGTGGTGCGGTCGGTCTTGCGACGAAGCTCGGCCCAGGTCCGTCGGGCGGGATGCCGGATCACCACGTCGGGCGCGAAACGGATGCGAAAGCCCAGCGCGTGGGCCCGGCGCCCCCAGTCCAGGTCCTCGGGCTGGCTGCCGTCACGGAACGGGCCGACCTTGTCGAACACCCGCCGCGGCACCACGATGTTGGCGCCGGTGGCGAAGTGCTTGCGCTCGGCGTAGCGGCGGGCCTCGAATCCGAACACGCGATCGTACAGCTCGACATCGGTCGGATGCGCTTCATCGGCGTAAAAAACCTTTATATTTCCGGCAATTATGTCAGCTTCCCCATGTGTCAGGCGATTGACCGAGTTGAGAATCCAGTTGAAGTCCGGCTGGCAGTCGGAGTCGGTGAAGGCCAGGATGTCGCCTTTGGTAGACGCCACTCCCTTGTTGCGCGCAGTGCCGCAGCCCTTCTCGATCTCCATCTCCGCGCCGGCGAGCGGGAAGGCGGCGATCAGGTCGTCGACGGGGCGCTTGGAACCGTTGTCAACCACGGTGACGCGATAGCTGTCGGCGGGATAGCTCTGGCGGTGGAGCAGGGCGAGGCACGTCGCCAGACGGTCGCGGTCGTCGAGATGGGGAATGATCACGTCCACGAACGGAAGCTGCATGGCGTCGCCCCCTCAAAGCTTGCGGGCCAAACGGCGGGGCGCCCGGCGGCCGACGCCGAGGGCGTCGTAGGCCGCCAGCAGGCGCGGCACTTGGAACTCCCACGACAGCTCGCGCTCCATGCGGGCGCGGCCGGTCTCGCCCATGCGCCGCCGCAAGCCGTCGTCCTCCAGCAGGGCGACGATCTTGTCGGCCAGGTCGAGGGCGTCGTTGTCGCGGGCATAGAGGCCGGCACCGGCGGCCGAGCGCCGGCCCTCGGTGAGGTCGAACAAGACCACCGGCTTGGCCAGGGCCATGTATTCCAGGATCTTGTTCATGGTGCACTTGTCGTTGAATTCGTTGACCGGGTCGGGCGACACGCAGACGTCGGCGGCGTTGAGCAGGGGGATCAGCACGTCGTCGTCGGCCCAGCCGGTGAAGGTCACCTGCGCGGCGATGCCCATCTCCGCAGCCATGCGCTTGAGATCCGGCAGCATGGGGCCGTCGCCCATCAGCACCGCGCGCACGTCGTGGCGTCCGCGCCGGAGGACGATGTCACGCATGGCCTCGAGCACGAACTCCACCCCGTCCTGGCTGTTCATCACGCCGACATAGGCGATCAGGTGGCGCGCTCCGCATTTCAGCAGCGGGTCCGGCGCCTCGATGCGCAGGCGGCGGATGTCGGGGCCCGACCGGACCACGAACACCTTGTCCGGGTCCATGCCGCCCCGCCCGACCGCCACCTCGCGGAAGCTCTCGTTGGTGGCGATGGAGACGTCGGCGGTCTTGAAGGTCAGCTTCTCGAACAGTAGCAGCAGGCGGTGAAGAACGCCCTTGCAGCCGAATTTGGCGACGTAGAGTTCGGGGCTGACGTCGTGGTGGTCGAAGACGAACTTCTTGCCGAGCAGGATCTTGAAGAAGGCGCCGACCAGGAAGATGGTCTCGGGCGGGTTGCAGGCGTGGATGACATCGAAGCCGCGCGAGAACAGCACGCGCCACGCAAGCAGGAATTCCCAGAACAGGGCGGCGGCGTATTCGCCCAGATAGGCCCGGGCGCCCTCGCCTTCGGGGGGGAGCGGGTGGCGCCAGACGTGGATGCCGTCGATCTCCTGGCGCCCGCGCGGGAAGGCGTCGGTGGCCGGGCAGATCACCGAGACGGTCCAGCCGGCGTCGCGCAACGCCAGCGCTTCCTGCCACACCCGCCGGTCGCGCGGAACCGGCAAATTTTCGACGATCATCAGGACTTTCCTGTCGCCGTTGGACGTGGTCTCTCCCATCGTGGATCGGCTCCTGGCAAGGGGCGGCCCTTCCGGGCCCGGCGGAGCCCGGGCCCGGCGAATTCTTGGCGGAGGTGGTTTAGTTGCCGTAGTAGTCCGAGCTGCGGAAGCAGAAGTCCACGTAGTCCGAATACTGTCGCTGCCGGTCGAGATCGACCTTGGTCAGCACCACGCCGCCGACGGGGATGGCGAATTCGCGCAGATGCTCGACCCCGGCCTGGACGGCGCGGCGGGGGGTGGCGTCCCACTCCACCACGTAAAGGGCCATGTCGCAGATGTCGGCCAGCAGCGCGGCGTCGAAGGCGACCATGGTGGGCGGCGTGTCCACCAGCACCACGTCGTAGCGGTCCGCCGCCCGTTTGAAGAGAACCCGCGCCGCCGGGTCGTCCAGCATCTTCTGCGGGTCCTGGGTGCGGCCGCCCGAGGCGACGTAGTCCAGTCCCGAGCGCTGGTCGTGGCGTAGCACCTCCTCCAGCGACGCCTGCTGGCGCAGGTAGTCCGAGAAGCCGGGGATCTCGTAGGCGTTCAACTGCCGCGCCACCGACGGCCGCCGCAGGTCGCAGTCGACCAGCAGCACCTTCTTCGCGGCCAGGGCCAGGCTGCGGCCGAGGGAGACCGCGAAGGCCGTCTTGCCCTCGCCGGGCAGCGACGAGGTGATCATGATTCCCTTGCGGCTGTCGCCGTCTCGGGCATTCATGATGGCGATCTGGGCCGAGCGCACGGCTTCGGCGTAGACGGATTCCGGGCGGTCGACCAGATAGTCGCCGGGCAGGGTGCGGGCCGGCAGCTTGGCCACGTCGGGAATGATGCCGAGCGTCGGCAGGTCCAGGGCCTCGCGCACCTGGCGGGTGGACTGGAAGCCGGAACGGAAGCGTTCCAGCATGAAGGCCAGCGACATCCCCAGCCCCATGGACCCGGCCAGGGCGACCCCCAGGAACAGCATCGGCTTGGGATGCGAGGGCTTGGCCGGCGGGGTGGCGCGCGAGGCGATGCGGGCGTCGGGTTCCTCGATCTCGGCGCGGTTGGTCAGCTCGGCGTAGCGGGACAGGAAGCTCTCCAGCATCAGGTTCTTGGCCTCGATCTCCTTCTCGCGCCGTTCCAGTTCGGTCATGGCCGAATCCGAGGCGGCGGTGCGGTTGGCGATCAGGTCCATGCGATGTCGCAGCGCGTCCTCGCGGGCCTTGGCCTGGGCGGCGGCGTTGGCCAGCCGGTCCACCTGCTTGCCGACCTCGCGGCCGATCTCGGCCCGCAGCGTCGCCAACTGGCCGCGCAGGGCGTCCACGGCCGGACTGTCGGTGCGGTAGCCGACGCTCATCTCGGCGATGCGGCCCAGGATCTTGGCCTCCTCGCGGCGCATCTCCTGCAGGAACGGCGAATCGTCGATGAAGGTGAGCGCCATCACGTTGCCCCCCTTCGACGCGCGCCGCGCCTGGGATAGCGCCGATTCGGCCTCGGCGCGCTCGCGCTCGGCCTCGGCCAGCTCGGTGGTCAGCGCCACCAGTTGCTGGGTGGCCACCATGCCCTTGTCGCGCACCTGGGCCGGCGACAGGCCGTGCTTCTGGCGGAAGGCCACCATGGAGCCGGATTCGTCGGCCAGATCCTGGCGCAGGGCGGCGATCTGGGCGGTGATCCAGTCGGTGGCCAACTGCATGTCGGCCAGCTTGGCCTCGCGCTGGCCGCGGATATAGAGGTCGGCGAAGGCGTTGGCGATCAGGGCGGCCTTGGCCGGGTCCTCGGAGTCGAAGGCGACGCGCAGCACATAGCTGTCGGCGGCGCTTTTCACCACGAGGTTCTTGAGAACCCTGTCGATGGTTTGGGTGCGGGGGTCCTTTTCGGGCCGGTCGCCTCGCAGCAGGGTCTTGGCGGCGCGCAGGGCGCTTGCCAGGGTGGGCGGCAGGTCGGGCGGGTCGAGCAGCGGGTTGAACTCGGGATCGCGGGTCAGCGCCAGCGCGTCGACCACCTGCGCCGCCAGGCCGCGCGATTCCAGGATGTCGATCTCGGTGGACACCAGCACCGTGGTGAGCGGCGGCGTCGTCACCGTCGGCTTGGTGGTCAACAGGCTTTGGGCCGCGCCGGTCCGGGTGTTGAGCGCCACCAGCGATTCGGCGGTGTAGGTCGGTGCGACCAACTGCAGGGCGAGAACGGCGAGACCGGTCGCCCCGGCGACCACGGCACCGATCAGGCCCTTGCGGCTCCACAGGACGGAAAGGGCGTGGGCGGGCCCGGTGTTGTCGGAGTCGTCGGCCACCATCATCCAATGCTCCCGGCAAGGGTTGTGGGTCGGCTAGTCCGTGGGGCGGGCGCGGCGGCACTCGGAGAGAGAGGAACGTCCATCGCCCGGCCGTAATTCATATCGTCGTCCCAACCCACTTTCGGCAATTCAGGCGGAGGGATAGCACCCGGCGCCACATGGACAAGCCGAACGGGGATTTAGTCGCCCAGCATCTGCGACAGCCGCGCGGCCACGATGCGGGCGCGGTGGGCGATGCGCTGGCGGCGGCGGATGGGCCAGCCGACTTGATGGCTCGGGGGTTTGACGGGATGCCACAGGCGGCCCGGGTCGGGGCCGGGGGCGGCATGGACCGGGCGGAACACGAAGCTTCCCGGCGCCAGCGTGTCGTGCGACGGCGTCGAGGTGTAGAAGCGATTTTCGTTGCCGGGGCGCACGAACTCGCCATCGCCACCGATATCCTCGATCGTCTGCCCGGCCTCGATCAGGATGGCCGGCACGATGCCCTCGTAGAAACCTTCCCAGCCCATGCGGTAGGCGGCATCCAGGGTGCGGTAGGCGGCGTCGCTCATCCGGTAGAGCGGCATGAAGGCCCGGACCATCCGCGCCAGGTCGGGCGGCCCCTCCGGGGTGCGGATGCCGGCCCAGTTGGGCCAGCTGGGATTGACGGCGTAGCGATGGATGCTGGTGGCCAACAGATCGGCGTCGTTGTCGGCGAAGGCGTCGAACAGGTCGTTCCAGCTTCCGGTGAACACCACGTCGTATTCCACCACCCAGATGCGGTCGTAGCGTCCGCGATGGCGCTTCCAGAAGGTGAAGCTGAACAGTTCGATGTCCTTGTCGCGAATCCGTCGGCCCTTGAGCGGATAGCCCAGCGCCCGCAGGTCGGCCACGGTGAATTCGGCCACCCGGACATCGGCGGGAATGGGGACGGCCGGGTTGGGGTTGTCGGTCTGGTTGAGCAAGACGAAGGTGTCGCGCCCGCCGGACTCCGCAGTCAAGCGGCGGTACAGGTCGACGATGCCGTCGTCGACGAAATGAGTCATCAACAGGACGGCTTCCCGCTTTCCGGCCATGGGCGTGGTTTCCCTCGTTCCGCATAGGACGAGCGGTTACGTGGGGCGGCGGCCCGCCAAGGTCAGCCGGTCGGAAGGGGAGGCGGCAAGGGAAAAGGGGGCTCCTTTCGGAGCCCCCTTCCGGACCAGGCGCCTCGTGGCGTCAGGCCCAGTGGTCGGCGGTCGCCTGAAGCTCGTGGGCGTCCACGTGCTCGACGGTGACCAGCTTGACCGGCTCGGCGTCGGGGGCGTTGACCATCACCACCGCGTCGGCGCCCTTCTGGACCACCTCGACCAGCCCGTCGGTGCCGGGCTTGGTGGAGTCGGAGCCGATCTCCGCCAGCAGGCCGCGGATGTCCAGGTTGTCGGCGCCGATCTTGAAGCCGGAGACGACGTCGCCGGCGTCCGACAGCGAGGTGAAGACGAAGGTGTCGTCGCCGGAACCGCCGACCAGGATGTCGGCGCCCTTGCCGCCGACCAGCACGTCGTCGCCGCCCCCGCCGATCAGCACGTTGGCCTTGTCGTTGCCGACCATCAGGTTGTGGTAGGCGTTGCCGATGCCCAGCACCGCCTTGCCCGTCAGGGTCAGGTTCTCGACGAAGCGGGGCAACGAGGTGCTGAACACCGAGCTCTCGATGGTGTCGACGCCGTGCCCGGCCCCCTCGATGACGCGGTCGCCGGCCGAGTCGACGACGTAGGTGTCCGATCCCTTGCCGCCCATCATCCGGTCGTTGCCGCCGTTGCCGTCAATGTGGTCGTTGGCGGCGGTGCCCTTCAGGGTCTCGCCCCTGGCCGAGCCCGACACGGAGTTGGTGGCGGGCTTGGTGACCGGCAGGCTGGCCGGACCCTCGTCGGCCGGATCGGCCGGAGTCGGATCGGTCGGGGACGGATCGGTCGGGGCCGGGTCGGTCGGAGTGGGGTCGGTCGGGTCGGCGGCCTTGAAGCCGAAGGATTCGGCGGACAGGTCGGCGGCCTTGATGCCCTGGAAGGTCAGGGTCTGGCCGTCGTCCAGGGTCAGGACCACGGCGCCGTCCTTGTCGGCCAGCTTCAACTGGTTGAAGCCGGTCAGGCCGAAGCCGTCCAGGCGGACCTTGTCGCCTGCGGCGAAGTCGGAGATGACGTCGCTGCCCGCCCCCTTGGCGACCACGAAGGTGTCGGCGCCGGCGCCGCCGGTCAGCAGGTCGTCGCCCTTGCCGCCGTCCAGAACGTTGGCGCCGGCATTGCCGGTGATACGGTTGGCCAGATCGTTGCCGGTTCCGCTGGCGTCCTTGGTGCCGCCGAGGATCAGGTTCTCGACATTGGCGCCCAGGGTGTAGGCGTCGGCGTAGGACAGCACGGTGTCGATGCCGGCCTTGGCGGCCTCGATCACGGTGTCCCCGGCCTGGTCGACGATGTAGGTGTCGTCGCCCGCGCCGCCTTCCAGGTGCTTGTCGGCCTTGCCCTCGACGCCGGCAATCTGGTCGTTGCCGGCCGTCCCCTTGACCGTGGCGGCCGCGTCGGTGGCGCTGATCCAGTTGGTCGGAGCGCCCGAGGCGGGGTGGTCGTCGTCAGGCGTGTCGGGGGTCGGCTCGGGGGCCGGCGGCGGGACATCGGTGCCGTCGGTGGGCGGCGTCGGGGTGTCGCCGGTGGGAAGCTTCAGGCCCTCGACCGAGAAGTTCAGGCCGGTGTTGGTGCCGGTGGCGAAATCCTTGGCCGGCTCGCCGACGGTGATCGAGCCCTGGTAGGGATAATCCGGCCAGGTGATCTGGTCGCCGACGCGCACCGCGCCCATGGAGGCCTTCGGCCACACGCTGCCGTCCTCGGCCTTCTGGCCCGAGCGCTCGGTGGCGTAGACGTTCTTCAGGGTCACCGGATAGGGGGTCTGGTTGTCGCCGTCGACGAACCAGTACTGGTAGGTATAGCCGGAGCCGCCGTTGTACGAGATGTTGACGTTCTCGAAATCGGCCGACTTGTGCGAGGGGCTGTACTGCGGGCTGATGAAGAAGCCCTGGTAGCTGGTGTCGCCGGTAACGTTGTAGAAGCGCATGTCGCCCACCGGGCCGTGGGTCTGGAACACGTCGCCATGCACGCCGCCCTCGGTCCCGTGCACGCCGGTGATCAGCGAGTTCTGCACGGTCACGTCGGGCTGGTGGCCGGGAGCGCCGGCCACGGCGATGCCGTCCTGGGAGGCCTTGGAGCTGTCGATCTTGACGCCCTCGACGTGCACCGAACCATACAGGTTCAGGAAATGCAGCGTGGCGCCCTTGGAGTCGTACTGGGGCTGATACTCGCCGCCCAGCACCACGATGTTGCGGCCACCGTCGGTCTGCAGCTTGTTGGCGGTGCGCACGGTGTCGGCGCCGATGAAGATGACGTCCTCGTCGGGTCGGAACTGCCACCAGTCCTGGCCGCCGGTCTTGCTGAGATCGATGATCGTGGGATTCTCCAACTCGGGGAACGCCCATTTCATGTCGGTGTTGGTCGCCGCAGTGGCGAGGGGGTTGGTGGCCATCAGATGTCCTCTGTCGTCAGTTGCTGAATAGACAGCACGAGCAAACGGTTCACCCTGCGTCTGCCGAGGACTTTGGCCGACGGAGGTTAATGACAAATTAATTGCGACAATAATGTCCAACATCTTCCGAGGTATATGACAAGAAAAGGCCCGCCGATATGGCGGGCCGAAGTAATGATGGCGACACGATGACTACGCATCGGGTGCTCAAAATACTTTGCGGCACTTAGTGGGCGGAAAGGTGGCCGCATCGGGGCGGCCACCTTCCGCGCACTCCGCCGCTGGCAGCCTAGCGCTCCTTGAACGAGCGGGCGAAGCTGTCCAGAAGGGGCTTGACCAGATATTGCAGGGGGGTGCGGCTGCCCTCTTCGAGCATGACCTCGACCGGCATGCCGGCCTTCATCTCACCGGGCAGGCGCGCCACCTGCTCCTCGGGCACCTCGACGCGGGCGGTGTAGAAGGGCTCGCGGGTCTGCTGGTCGGTGTCGCGGTCGGCCGACAGCACCTTCAGGCGGCCCTCCACCACCGGGGTGGTCTTGGCGTTGAAGGCGGTGAAGCGCAGCGCCGCGTCCTGGCCCTCGAACACCCGGTCCACGTCCCTGGGGCTGACATGGGCCTCGACGATCAGGGTGTCGGCGTCGGGAACGATCTCGGCCACCTCGCCGCCGGGGGCGACGACGGCGCCGGGCCCGGGCACCTTGAGGTTCTGTACCGTGCCGGCGACGGGGGCGACCACCGCCAGGCGTTCCACCGCGTCGCGGGCGGCGATCAGCTTCTGGCCGGTGTCCTTGAGCTCGGCCTCGACGGCGATCAACTCGGCCACCACCTCGTCGCGGAACTTCTGGTCGGCCTGGAGGATCTGGAGCCGGGTCTCGCCGATCTCCTTGTCCACCTGGCTCATGCCGGCGCCCTCGTTGAGGGCCTCGCCTTCCATGCGGGCGAGCTCGCGCTCGCGCTCGCGCAGCTTGTTGGTGGCGAAATAGCCCTTCCTTTCCAGCCGCCGCAGGCCATCGATCTCGTCGCGCAGCAGCTCCAACTGCCGCTGCTTCGATGTCTCCAGGCCCGAGCGGCCGTCACGCTGGGCCTCCAACTGGGCGACGCGGGCTTCCAGGATGTCGCGGCTGCCCCGCAGCGTCGCCCGCCGCTGGGTGAAGCGGTCGTCCTCGCGGGCCAGGATCTCGGCGATCTTGGGATCGGCGCGACGCCCCTCCAGGGTCTCGGGGAAGGTGACGGTGTCGCGGCCGTCGCGTTCGGCCAGCAGGCGGGCGCGCTGGGCGGTCTTGGCGTCCAACTGGTCCTTCAGGGTCGCCATCTGGGCCTCGGCGCCGGCGTCCTGGAGGCGGGCCAGGATGGTGCCGGCCGGCACCGCGTCGCCTTCCCTGACCAGGACCTCGGCGACGATGCCGCCCTCGCGGTGCTGAACCGTCTTGCGCTTGGATTCCACCGTGACCACGCCCTGGGTGACGACGGCGCTGTCCAGCGGCGCCAGGGATGCCCAGGTGGCGAAGCCGCCCAGCGCGATGCCGATCACGGTCAGCCCGGCGATCATCGGCTTGCGGAAGTCGGTGGGGGGGACCGGCAGATCGGCATAGGCGTCACGAACCGGCATGGCGGGGAGATTGCGGGTGGCGGTCATCGGGATTTCCTCGCTCACGAACGGGTGGCGTTGGCGACGGCCTTGGGGGCCTGGGACTGGTTGGCGACCACGTGCGGCCGGGCCAGGCGCGACAGCACCTCGTCGCGGCTGCCGAACAGCTCGACCTCGCCGGCGTTGAGCACCAGGATCTTGTCGACCGAGGCCAGGATGGACAGCCGGTGGGTGACCACGACGGTGGTGGCGCGGCGCTCCTTGAGACCGAGCACCGCCTCGACCAGGGCCTGCTCGCCCACGGTGTCGAGGTTGGAGTTGGGCTCGTCCAGGACGACGAAGGCGGGGTCGCCGTAGAGCGCCCGGGCGAGGGCGATGCGCTGGCGCTGGCCGCCCGACAGGACGCGGCCGCCGTCGCCGATGCGGGTGTCGTAGCCGTCGGGCAGGCCCAGGATGATGTCGTGGACGCCGGCGCGGGCGGCGGCCTCGACCACGCGGGCGGCGTCGATGGCGCCGAAGCGGGCGATGTTCTCGGCGACGGTGCCGTCGAACAGCTCGACGTCCTGTGGCAGGTAGCCCAGGGCCGAGCCGACCTCGTCGCGCGGCCAGTCGCCCAGATTGGCGCCGTCGAGCCGCACCACGCCCGCCCCGGCCGGCCATACCCCCATCAGCACGCGGGCCAGGGTGGACTTGCCGGCCGCCGATGGGCCGACCACGCCCAGCACCTCGCCGGGTTCCAGCTTGAACGACACCCCCTTGAGCACGGCGGTGCTGGTGCCCGGCGGCACGGCGAACACGCGCTCGACGCTCAGCGCGCCCTCGGGGCGGGGCAGCTCCATCTTGGCCGGGGCCTGGCCGGTCTTGGCCAGCAGCTCGTCGAGGCGGGCATAGGCGCCGCGGAAGCCGACAAAGCTCTTCCAGTGGCCGACCGCCATCTCGATGGGGGCCAGGGCGCGGCCCATCAGGATCGAACCGGCGATGATGGCGCCGCCGGTGACCGCGTTCTCCAGCGCCAGCCAGGCGCCGACGCCCAGGATCGCCGACTGCAGGAACATGCGGATGAACTTGGACACCGCCAGCAGGGTGCCGGCGCGGTCGGCGGCCTGGGCCTGCAGCGCCAAGGCGGTGCGGTGGCGGGCCATCCAGCGCTCGGACACGCCGGGCATCATGCCCATGGCGTGCAGGACCTCGGAGTTGCGCAAGCTCGCCTCGGCGAAGGCGGCGGCATTGGCCGAGACCGCCGAGGCGTCCTTGAGGGCCTTGCGGGTCGAGATCTCGTTGATCACCGCCAGGGTGAAGATGATGATTCCGCCGGCCAGCGTCACCGCGCCCAGTAGCGGATGCAGGATGAAGGCGGCGATGATGAACAAGGGTGCCCACGGCGCGTCGCAGAACACCACCAGCGCCGGGCCGGTGGCGAAATCGCGCACCGAATCCAGGTCGCGCAGCACTTGGCCCGACACCGAGCCGGGCTGCCTGCGGGCGGCCTCGAACACGCCCGAGAAGGCGCGCCCCGCCAGCTCCATGTCCAGCCGGGCCCCGGCCCGGACCAGAACGCGCGAGCGCACCGCCTCGATGAAGCCCAGGATCGCCAGCAGGAAGGCGGCGATCAGCGTCAGCATGACCAGGGTCGATTCGCTGCGGCTGCCGAGGACGCGGTCGTAGACCTGCAGCATGTAGAGCGGTGCCACGAACAGCAGCAGGTTCGCGACCAGGGAGAACACCGCCGTGGCGGTGATGGCGCCCTTGCAGGTGGCGAGCGCCTTGCGGATGGGACTGGGGGGCTGGGCTTGGAAGGAGGCCATCGGTCGACCGTTCCTCTCGCTGTGAATGCGGGTGAGGAGCGGAAGCCTGCGGCCGGCCTATTAACGAAAGGTTACCTCGGTCTGGGTATAACCTTAATATCCATTAATGAGTACGGCGCTGTCCATGGATACGTAAATGTGGATATCCATCGTGATGGCGGTGCCGAGATGGTGTAATCTGGCTTGAATTAAAAGGGTATTAAGCCAGGTGCGGATGAATGTGGCGAATTGCGGCAAGTGTGGCGGCAGAAACTTTAGTGGTATTTAAAAAATATTAATAGGAGGGTCGAGGGAAGCTCGGTGTCGCATTGACATCCTTTCCAAGCTGCCGGTCCGTCACACCACCAGCTTCCGGGCCACGAACCCTTCGGCGAACGGGCTGTTGCAGGCGACGCCGCGCAGGCGCATCAGGCCCAGGAAGGTGCCCTCGTCGAACCACGCGCGGCCGCGCTGGCTCTCGAAGCAGGACAGGAGCGCGGCCACCTTGCGCTCGGCCAGGTCGCGGTCCACCGGCACCAGCAGGTTGGGATTGCCCAGGTCGCCCTCGTATTTGGGGATTTCGTATTCCAGGACGAGGTGGTCGCGAAAGGTGTTCCAGGTCAGCTCGGCCACCGTGCGGTGGTCCTGGTGGGAGTCGTCGCGGCAGTGGGTGAAGATGACGGACGGCCGGAAGCCGTCCTTGAGACGTTCGAACTCCGCCTTCACCGCGCCCCACTGGGCGGGCAGGAAGCTTTCCTGGAAGGCGTGCAGTTCGACCTGTGGCTGACGGAGCCCGGACAGGAACAGGGCGGCGGAGCGCCGCGCCTCCGCATGGCGGCGCGGCGAACCGGTGAAGACCACCCAGCGCACCTCCAGGTCCGGCACCGTGCCGGCCAGGCGCAGGAGCGTGGCGCCGCAGCCGATCTCGATGTCGTCGCAATGGGCTCCCAGGCAGAGAATGCGGAAGGGACCCGGGCCGGCGGTGTCGAACCTGAACGGGTGCATGGCATCTATCCCTGAGCCGCCTTGCGCAGGCTGCCCAGGTCGCGCTCCTCGCGATAGGAGGACAGGGTGCGCCCCAGGCCCTCGCGCACCTTCACCCGTGCCTCGAAGCCGGTCAGGCGGTGCAGCTTGGTCAGGTCGGGGCAGCGGCGCTGGGGATTGTCGACCAGATAGGCGGCCTCGGAGCTGACGCGGAACTCCACCTTCATGGACGGGTCGCCGCTGGCCTCGGCCATGGCGTGGCCGGCATCGGCGATGGACACCTCCTCGGCGTTGCCGACGTTGAAGGCGTGGCCGTCGGCCTCGGGCATCATCAACAGCATCAGGCAGGCCTCGGCGAAATCCGAGACGTAGCAGAAGGACCGGGTGGCGCGGCCGTCCGAATAGAGCACCAGCGGGCCGCCGGCCAGGGCGGCGCGGACCAGGTCGGGGATGATGCGGCCGTCGTCCAGGCGCTGGCCGGGGCCGTAGACGTTGAACGGCCGGATCACCTTCACCGGCGTCCGGTGCAGGCGGAAATAGGTGGCGCACAGGGTCTCGCCCAGGCGCTTGCTCTCGTCGTAGCAGGCGCGCGGGCCGGTGAAGCTGACATTGCCGTTGTAGTCCTCGGGGGTGGGAACGACGCTGGGGTCGCCGTAGACCTCGGACGACGAGAACGACAGCATGCCGCGGGCGCCCTGGTGGCACAGGTCGAGCATGTTCCAGGTGCCCTGGACGTTGGCGGCGATCACCTCCAGCGGGTTGGCGCGGTAGATGGACGGCGAGCCGATGGACGCCGCGTGGATGATCCAGTCGGGTTGCAGCGGCGGCACCAGCGGCCTGGAGACGTCGCCAGCCCGGCAGGTGACCCACGGCCGCGACAACAGGTGCGAAAGGCGCTCGGGCGGCCCGACCATGAAGTTGTCCATGGCCACCACCCGGGCGGGCCGGCCGGGATGGCGGTCGTTGAAGGCGTCGAGCAGGTCGAGGAAGAAGCCGCCGATGAAGCCGGCGGCGCCGGTGACCAGCACGGTCGAGCCGGCCAGCGGGTCGAGCAGGCGGCCGAGATTGTCGACCACGCCCTGGGCGTCCCGGCGGATGACGTCGGTGATCATGCTCACTCCCTTGGCAATGAGGTGTCGGGGCCGGCCCCGGCTCGCAGCACGGTCAGCCAGCGCGGCAGGTCGAGGCCGTCCAGCAGCAGCCGGCCGTCGAGGACGAGCGGGCGCGCCATGCGGGCGGCGAAGGTGGTCCAGTCCCAGTCGCGGTAGTCGGGCCAGGCGGTGGCGATGACCGCCGCGTCGGCGCCGGTCAGGGCCGCCTCGGCCGAATCGGCGATGGCGATGTCCGCTGGCAGCAGGCTCCGCGCCCGCTGGCGGACGATGGGCAGCGGGTCGTGGACGGTGACATCGGCCCCGCATCCGGCCAGCCGCCGCGCCAGCCTGAGCCCGGGTGACTCGCGCAGGTCGTCGGTGCCCGGCTTGAAGGCCAGGCCCAGCACGGTCAGCCGCCGGCCGGCCATGGTGCCGATGGCGGCCTCCAGTCGGCGGGCGACGGCCTCGATGCGGGCGTCATTCAAGGCGCTGACCGCCTCGATCAGCGGCGCCGCGACGCCCCGTTCCCGGGCCAGCGCGGCCAGCGCCCGCAGATCCTTCGGGAAGCAACTGCCGCCGAAGCCGATGCCGCCCATCAGGAAGCGGGTGGCGCCGGCGCGGCCGCCGCCGGGGCCGTCGAGCATGCGGTCGAGATGCACCGCCGCCATCACCGTCGCGTGGTCGACGCCGGGGATCGCCTCGCACAGGGCGGCGATCTGGTTGGCGTAGGAAATCAACGTCGCCTGCAGGCCGTTGGCGGCGTATTTGACCATCTCGGCCTCGCGCAGGGCCATGACCAGCAGGGGGGCGGGGAAGGGGCGGTAGAGGTCCTCCAGCACCCGGGCCGAGCGCGGGTCGAAGGCGCCGACGACGATGCGGTCGGGAGCCAGGAAGTCCCGCACCGCCGAGCCCTGGCTCAGGAATTCGGGATTCATCGCCAGGCCGAAATCCTCGCCGGCGCGGCCACCGCCGGCGATTTCGACGGCGCGCCGGACCACGGTGTCGGTGGTGCCGGGCGGAACCGTGCTCTTGACCGTCACCACCGGGAAGCCGCCTCGACCCTTGAGCGTCGCGCCCAGCTGACAGGCTGCCCGCTCGACCGCCGACAGGTCGGAGCCGCCGTCGGCCAAGGCGGGGGTGCCGACGCAGATCATGGCGATCTCGGCCCCCTCGGCGGCCGCTTGCAGATCGTCGGTGGCGGAAAGCGCGCCCGAAGCGACGCCGTCCTTGACCAGTTCCGGCAGGCCGTCCTCGATGATGGGCGTTTCTCCCCGCGCCACCCGCAGAGCGCGGTCGCGGTCGGCTTCCACGCACACCACGCGATGGCCGACCGACGCCAGGCAGGCGCCGGTGACCAGGCCCACATATCCGGTACCCACGATGACGACGCGCATGGCTCCTCCCGTGTGGCGGGGGTGACGCCCTCGAAATTGGGGCCTGGGCCACGCGGGAGAAATCGATCAGGGGGATAACACCATCGGCCTTGCGGAGAGGCGGGCGGCCTTTCGGCGCATCGCCGTAAGGCCGGTTCCGTCGGCCGCCGGTCCCGGCCTATGTGCATAGGCGAGACGACCGTTCCCCATGCTGAAAGGACTACGGCCGTGAAAGATTCCGACCTCACCGACAGCCGGACGGCGGACGGGCACCATGCCGGCGCCCGTTGCCGGTTCTGCGGTGGCGGGCTGGCCGAGGTGGTCGACCTCGGCATGTCGCCCCTGTGCGAGAGCTTCCGCGCCCCCCACGAGCTGAACCGCATGGAAGCGTTCTATCCGCTGAAGGTACGGGTGTGCGGGAGCTGCTGGCTGATGCAGCTCGAGGACTATGTCAGCCCCAAGGACATCTTCAGCGAATACGCCTATTTCTCATCCTATTCCGACGCCTATGTGGAGCATGCGCGCCGCTACGTCGACGCCATCGTCCGCCGCCTGCGGCTGGGGCCGGCCAGCCACGTGGTCGAACTGGCGTCCAACGACGGTTACCTGCTGCGCCATTTCGAGCCCCATGGCGTGCCGGTGCTGGGGGTCGAACCGGCGGCAAACGTGGCCCGGGCCGCCATCGACCACGGAGTACCCACCATCGTCGAGTTCTTCTCGGCGTCCACCGCCCGGCGCATGAGGCCGGCCGATCTGGTGATCGCCAACAACGTGCTGGCGCAGGTGCCCGACATCAACGATTTCGTCGAGGGACTCCGCGTGCTGCTCGCGCCCTGCGGGGTGGCGACGGTCGAGGTGCCGCATCTGCTGACCCTGATTCGCGAGAACCAATACGACACCATCTACCATGAGCATTTCTCGTATTTCTCGCTGGCCACCGCCGAGCGGATCTTCGCCGTCCACGGTCTCAGGGTGTTCGACGTCGAGGAAATCTGGACCCATGGCGGGTCGCTCCGCATGTATCTCTGCCACGCCGAGGATGACCGGCCGGCGACGACGGCCGCGGGTGAGGCGATCAAGGCCCGCGAGATCGAGGCGGCGCTCGACCGGCCACTCGGCTATTCGCGCTTCGCCGGTCAGGTGAAGCAGTCGAAGTGGGGCCTGGTGGACTTCCTCATCCGCGCCAAATGGTACGGCAAGTCCATCGTCGCCTATGGCGCGCCGGGCAAGAGCGCCACCCTGCTGAACTACTGCGGCATCCGCACCGACTTCATCGACTACGCGGTCGACCGCAACCCCTACAAGCATGGCCGCTACACGCCGGGCACCCACATCCCCATCCATGCCCCCGAACGGATCGCCGAGACCCGGCCCGATTACCTGCTGATCCTGCCGTGGAACCTGAAGCAGGAGATCATGGCCGCCCATGGCTACATCCGCGACTGGGGCGGCCAGTTCGTGGTGCCCATTCCCGACGTGGCGGTGTTCCCCTGAGCTGGAGGCGAAGGCATGAAGGTCGTCCTGTTCTGCGGCGGGCTGGGAATGCGCATGCGCGACTATTCCCAGCACGTTCCCAAGCCCATGGCCATGCTGCGCAACCGGCCCATCCTGTGGCACGTGATGCGGTGGTATGCCCATTGGGGGCACAAGGATTTCATCCTCTGCCTCGGCTATCGGGGCGAGGTCATCAAGGAATACTTCCTGGGCTACAACGAGGCGCTGTCCAACGACTTCGTGCTCTCCGAGGGCGGCCGCTCGGTGCAACTGCTGTCCGAGGACATCCACGACTGGCGCGTCACCTTCGTCGATACCGGGCTGGCGGCCAATATCGGCCAGCGGCTCCGGGCGGTGGCGCCGTATCTGGAGGGCGAGGAGACCTTTCTCGCCAATTACTCGGACGGTCTGTCGGACGTGCCGTTGCCGAGGGTCGTCGAGCGGCACCGCGCCACCGGCGCCGCCGCCACCTTCCTGGCGGTGCGGCCGAGTTCGAGCTTCCACGTCGCCGCCATCCGCGACGACGGAACCGTGGCCGGCATCCACGACATCAAGTCCACCGAGATGTGGATCAACGGCGGCTATTTCGTGCTGTCGCGGCGGATCTTCGACGTGCTGGGCGCCGGCGAGGAACTGGTGGTCGAACCGTTCCAGCGCCTGATCGAGCGCCAACAACTGGCCGCCTACCGCTATGACGGTTTCTGGCGGGCGGTGGACACCTTCAAGGATCTGACCGAGATGGAGGCCCTGGTCGGAGCGGGCGTCGGCCCCTGGGAATGCTGGCGCCGGTCCGATTCACCGGTCCCGGTCGCGCGGGTGGTGGCCGCCGAATAGGGAACCTTCGCCCTCCGCCGGTGTGGACTCCCCACAGGACGACGGAGGGCAGGATGGCGATCGAGATCGTCGAGACGGCGGACACGTTCCGCCTGATTTCCGATGGGGGTGGCCGCTTCGCGGTGGTCGAGGCGCGGGCCGGCCATGTCTATTCGGTTCACGGCCATGACCGCCGCCGGGCCGAGGACAGCGAGCGCGGCATGGGCGAGGTGGTGGGCGACGACGGCTGGTTCGACGAGGCGGCCGCGCGGCGATGCCTGGACGAGGCGGCCCGGGGCGGCGACACCTATTCGCGGATCATCTGGTGATCACGGACCGGCGGCCAGCCAGTCGTCCAGCATGCGCCGCGCGATGGTGCCCCGCCAGGGCAGGAACAGGCCGCCGGCGGCGCGATGGCCGTCGGCGAACAGGGTGGCGAGTTCGTGGCGCGAGAACCAGCGGGCGTCCTCGAGTTCCTTGGTGCACACCGTCAGCGTGCCGCCCGCCGCCCGGGCGGTGAAGCCCACCATCAGCGACGATGGGAACGGCCACGGCTGGCATCCGGCATAGGTCGCGCCGGCGACGACGATGCCGGTCTCCTCGCGCACCTCGCGCGCCACCGTCTCTTCCAGCGTTTCGCCCGGTTCGACGAAGCCGGCCAGGATCGACCACATGCCCTCGCTCCAGCCGTGCTGACGGTGCAGCAGCACCCGGTCGCCGTCGGCCACCAGCATGATGACGGCGGGGTCGGTGCGGGGATAGTGCAGGGTCCCGCAATGGGGGTCGAGGCAGGCCCTGACCTGGCCGCCCTCGCGTGGTTCGGTGGGGGCGCCGCAATGGCCGCAGAAGCGGGTGCGGCGGACCCACATCAGCATGGCCCGGGCATAGGCCATGAGAGCGGCATCCTCGCGCAGCATGGCGGGACCGGCGCCGCGCAGCGCCGCCCACCGGCCGGGCAGACCCAGTTGCGGTTCGGGCGCAGCCGGTTCGACGGCCGCCCCCGAAAGGTCGGCCGCGAGCATCGGGGCGCCGTCGCGGTCAAGGCCCAGGAAGACCACGTCCCTCGCCAGATCCAGGACCATGGCTGCCTCGGTCCCGGTCAGGACAACCGCCCGCGAGTCGCCGTCGTCCAGCAGTGACAGCTCGTGCCACAGCGGCAGCACCTTGCGCCGTGACGAGGCGAACAGCTCGGCCATGGCGTGGGCGTCGCGGCGGAGATGGGCGGCGCGGTCGAGTGGGGCGCCGATGTAGAGCAGGGTATCCATGACGGGAACCATGGCATGGGACGGCGGCCGCCTCAAGCGGAGAGGGCGGCACCCGTCCACGCCCACAAGGCGATTGCCCTTTGGCGCCGGGTTGGCGAGAATGGCCGAAATTCGGGGGACGTCGTGACCGACCAAGAGGCCATTCTCGAGACGCTGCTGGAAAGCATCCGCGACGCGGTCGTGGTCGCCGACGAGGAGCGCCGCCTGACCCGGGTCAACAAGGCGTTCGAGAGCCTTACCGGCCATACCGTCGAATCGTTGCTGGATGGCGCCTCCGGGCACGCCGAGGTGGCGCGCGAACTGCTCGACCGCGCCTTCGCCACCAATGACGGCGGCCGCTGGCAGGGGGCCATCCGCTGCGCCGACGGGTCCGACCGGGTGTTCGAGGTCACCGTCAGCGCGGTCAACGGCGACGATGCCTTTCCCACCCACTATATCGGCCTGCTGCGGCCTGCCGACACCCTGCCGCTCGATACCGGCGACCGGCGCTTCGGCCACGACGAGCTGACGGGCCTGCCCAACCGCGACATCTTCGTCGATCGCGTCGACCAATCGGTGCTGCAGGTCAACCGGGTCGGCGGATCGGTGGCGCTGTTGATGATGGGGTTGGACCGCTTCACCCTGGTCAACGACGCCCTGGGCCATGCCGCCGGCGACCGCCTGTTGATCGAGGTGGCCCGTCGCCTGCGCCACTGTATCCGCGAGACCGACACCGTGGTCCGGCTGGAGGGCGACAAGTTCGCCATGGTGATGATCATCGCCGACGTGGACGACAGCGTCATCGTCGCCGAGAAGGTTTTGCACGCCATCAAGGAGCCCTTCGGCATCGACGGCCAGGAGGTGGTGGTCACCTTTTCCATCGGCATCGCCCTCTATCCCCAGGATGCCAGCTCGGGCAACGGCCTGGTCAAGCAGGCCGAGAACGCGCTGCATTACGCCAAGGTGTCCGGGCGCAACCAGTACCAGTTCTTCTCGAAGGACATGAACCGCAAGGCCAAGGTGCGCCTGGAACTGGAATCCCGGATGCGCCGCGCCCTGGCCAACGAGGAATTCGTGGTGTTCTTCCAGCCCAAGGTCCGCGCCGACGACGACCGCATCGTCGGCGCCGAGGCGCTGGTGCGCTGGATCGACCCCGACAAGGGCATGATCTCGCCGGGCGAGTTCATCCCCATCGCCGAGGAGACGGGCCAGATCGAACAGATCGGCGGCTGGGTGCTGGCCCGCTCGTGCCGCTACAACAAGGACTGGCAGGATCAGGGCCTCCAGCCGGTGCGGGTGTCGGTCAACGTGTCGCCGCGCCAGTTCCGTTCGCGCGGTTTCCTCGACACGGTCACGGCGATCCTGCGCGACAGCGGGCTGGAGGCGCGGTGGCTGGAGCTTGAGATCACCGAGAGCATGCTGATGCACGACGTGGAATCCGCCGTCCGCAAGATGACCGCGCTGCGCGAGCTGGGCCTGGGCCTGTCCATCGACGACTTCGGCACCGGCTATTCGTCGCTGTCCTATCTGGGCCGCTTCCCCATCACCACGCTGAAGATCGACCGCGCCTTCATCGCCGATGTCGACACCAACCCCAAGACCGCCGAGATCGCCCGCGCCATCATCGGCCTGTCACGCGGGCTGAACCTGGAAGTGGTGGCGGAAGGCGCCGAACTGGCCGAGCATGTGGCTTTCCTGCGCGCCCATGGCTGCCATACCGTCCAGGGCTACTACTACTCCAAGCCGGTCCCCGCCGCCGATTTCGAGGTGATGCTGCGGGAAGGGGTCCTGCATCGAAAGGACTGACCGGGGACGGCCTGTCCCTTCGTCGCCCGCCCTCCGGTCGATTGCCGGCTGACCCCGCGCCGGCGTTAGCCTTGGGGGAATGGAGCGCAGGTCCTTTCTCGCATCGGCGACGGCCGCCGCCATCACGACGCTGCCCAGGTGGGCAGCCGGCGCGGGGACGGCAGTTCGGATCGGCCTGTTGCTGCCGTTGACCGGCACCGACGCGGCGCGCGGGCGCATGGTCCGCGACGGGGCGTTGCTGGCGGTGGACGAGATCAATGCCCGGGCCGGCCGCCACGGCCGCTTCATCGCCGCCCTGGTCGAGGACAGCCGATCCGACCCGGCGCTGTTCCGTGCCGGCCTGCGCCGGCTGGCCGGGCGCGAGAAGGTGGCCAGCGTGTTCGGGCTGTGCCCGCCGTCGGACCAGGTCGGCCTGCCGCATATGGCCGAGACGCTGGAGACCCTGTTCTGGGACCCCGCCGCCAGCGCCGGCGGACTCTGCACGAAGCATGTCGTCCATGGCGGTCCCACCCCCTATCAGAGCCTCAAGCATCTGGTGCCATGGACCGTGGCGCGGATAGGCGGGCGCGTCCTGCTGGTGGGCGGCGCCGATTCCCATGGCCGCGAATTGCTGCGGGTCTGCCGGATGATGTTGCCGCAGGTGGGCGGCGGGGCGGTGGGAGCCGACATCCTGGTGACTACAGCGGAAACTGATTTGATCCAGGTCATCGACCGGGTCCGGGCCGGCGGGGTGGACGCGGTCCTCTCGGCGCTGAGCGGCGGCCAGGCGGTCGCGCTGTTGCGCCAGGTCAAGGCGGCCGGGATCGATTCCCGCGCGACGCCGGTGGTCAGCCCCACCCTCACCGAAGTCGAGGTCGCGGCCGCCGGTGCCGGTGTCGCGGCCGGTGCCGTCGCCGCCCAGCCGTGGTTCTCGTCGTGGGTGTCGCCGGCCGGCTGGCGGTTCATGGACCGCATGCGCCGCCGCCACGGCGGGGCCGTCGTCGCCACCGCCCTGGCCGAGGCGGCGTGGACCCAGATCCACCTGTTCGGGTCCGCCCTCGACCAGTTGGGACGGGGCGACGTCCACCCCCTCAACATCCGCGAGGCGGCCAAGGATCGCATCGTCGAGGCGCCGCAGGGGCGTGTGCGCATCGACGGGCAAAGCCTGTACGCGACGCTGTGGCCGAAAATCGCCGTGGTCGAGCCGTCCGGGCGCTTCCGCATCCTGGCGCGGGCCGGCCGGGAAGTGCCGCCGCTGCCGTTCTGGGCATTTCCTCGCCAAGCCTGCGCAGATACTGGGCTGCGGCATTTTCTAAAGGAATCACAGGGCAATAGGCGTAATAGTAGACGGCAATAGTCGGAATACCCATTAATTTCGCGGGGGCTTGTTGATCAAAGTCAAGTGCCCCCCTGTGCGGGGGTGACACTCTGCCACTCAAGTAGTCCGCCAAATGGGTTGGTGGACTTGCCGAGAGAGGCAGTTGATGCCGCAGGCTCTCTCCCGTCGGGCCTTCCTTACCGGAAGACGCCGCGAGTTCCTCCCTCCTTCCGCACGCCATGGCGGCGCGCGTCGGGTCGCCGAGGTGGCCGCCAATTGCCTGGCGGTCAATGCCGTGGCGTGCTCGGCCTGCGCCGATCCCTGCGAGCCGCGCGCGCTGCGCGTCAAGCCCCTGGCGGGAGGCCGCGCCCTGCCCATCGTCGATGTCAACGCCTGCACCGGCTGCGGTGACTGCGCCCGGGTGTGCCCGGTGGGCGCCCTGGTCATGGCCGAGGTAGAACCGGAGGAAGCGGCATGCGCGTGAACAGTTTCGTTCAGAAGGAAAAGGCCCGTCCGCATACCGGGGTGGAGAACGTGTGCGGCGTGCTGGTGCATGTGCAGCCCGAACGCCGTGACGTGGTGCGGACGGCGCTGGAAGCCCTGCCCGGCGTCGAGATTCACGTCGCCACCGAAGACGGCCGCCTGGTGGTGACCGTCGAGGATGCCGGTGGCCAATGGGCCGGCGCCACCATAAGCCGCTTCAACGACATTCCGGGCGTCCTCTCGGTCGCCCTCGTTTACCACCATTTCGATTCTGATCTGGAAGGGGAGACCGTTTCATGAGCCTCACCAGGCGCGACTTCATCAAGGCGAATGCCGTCGCCGCCACTGCGGCGGCGGCCGGCATCGCCGTTCCGGCCGTCGCCGAGGCGGCCAAGGGCAACATCCGCTGGGACAAGGGCGTGTGCCGGTTCTGCGGCACCGGCTGCGGAGTGCTGGTGGGCGTCCAGGACGGCCGCGTCGTGGCCACCCAGGGTGACCCCGACGCCCCCGTGAACCGGGGCCTGAACTGCATCAAGGGCTACTTCCTGTCCAAGATCATGTACGGCGAGGACCGGCTGACCAAGCCGCTCTTGCGCATGAAGGACGGCAAGTTCGACAAGAACGGCGAGTTCGCGCCGATCTCGTGGGATCAGGCCTTCGACATCATGGCCGAGAAGTGGAAGGAGCAGCTGAAGAAGCCCGACGGCTTCACCCGCGTCGGCATGTTCGGCTCCGGCCAGTGGACCATCTGGGAAGGCTATGCCGGCGTCAAGCTGATGAAGGCCGGCTTCCGCTCCAACAACATCGACCCCAATGCGCGCCACTGCATGGCCTCGGCGGTGGCCGGCTTCATGCGCACCTTCGGCATCGACGAGCCGATGGGCTGCTATGACGACCTCGAATACGCCGATGCGTTCGTGCTGTGGGGCTCGAACATGGCCGAGATGCACCCGATCCTGTGGTCGCGTCTCACCGACCGCCGCCTGACCCATCCGGGCTGCAAGGTGGCGGTGCTGTCGACCTTCGAACACAAGTCGTTCGACCTGGCCGACATTCCGATGATCTTCACGCCGCAGACCGATCTGGCGATCCTGAATTTCATCTGCAATTACATCATCCAGAACGACGCGGTGAACAAGGACTTCGTCGAGAAGCACGTCAACTTCAAGAAGGGCGCCGCCGATATCGGCTACGGCCTGCGGCCCAATCATCCGTTGGAGAAGGCGGCCGGCAACAACGGCTACGGCGAGGGCAAGGGCGATCCCAACAAGATGGAGGCCTTCACCTTCGACGAGTTCAAGGCGTTCGTTTCCGAATACACCGTCGAGAAGGTCTCGAAGCTGTCCGGCGTGCCCGCCGACAAGCTGATCGAGCTGGCCAAGCTGTACGCCGATCCGAACAAGAAGGTGGCGTCCTACTGGACCATGGGCTTCAACCAGCACACGCGCGGTACGTGGGTCAACAACATGATCTACAACGTGCATCTGCTGGTCGGGAAGATTTCCGAGCCCGGCAACGGCCCGTTCTCGCTGACCGGCCAGCCGTCGGCCTGCGGCACCGCCCGCGAGGTCGGCACCTTCGCCCACCGCCTGCCGGCCGACATGGTGGTGATGAACGAGAAGCACCGGCAGATGACGGAGGCGCTGTGGAAGCTGCCCGCCGGCCTGCTCAATCCCAAGCCGGGCTATCACGCCGTTCTCCAGAACCGCATGCTCAAGGACGGCAAGCTGAACGCCTATTGGGTTCAGTGCACCAACAACATGCAGACGGCCGCCAACATGAACGAAGAGGGGTATCCGGGCTACCGCAACCCCGAGGCCTTCGTGGTGGTGTCCGATCCCTATCCCACCGTCACCGCGCTGTCGGCCGACCTGATCCTGCCCACCGCCATGTGGATGGAGAAGGAAGGCGCCTACGGCAACGCCGAGCGCCGCACGCAGTTCTGGCGCCAGCAGGTGGCGCCGCCCGGCGAGGCCCGCTCGGACATGTGGCAGGTGATCGAGTTCTCCAAGCGGTTCACCACCGACGAGTGCTGGCCCAAGGAGATCCTGGACAAGAACCCCGGCTACAAGGGTAAGACCCTGTACGAGGTCCTGTTCAAGAACGGTCAGGTCGACAAGTACCCGCTGAGCGAGCTGCAGCCTGGCCACGACAACGACGAGAGCAAGTATTTCGGCTTCTACGTCCAGAAGGGCCTGTTCGAGGAATATGCCGCGTTCGGCCGCGGCCACGGCCACGACCTCGCCGACTTCGAGCTGTACCACAAGGCTCGCGGCCTGCGTTGGCCGGTGGTCGACAGCAAGGAAACGCTGTGGCGCTTCCGTGAGGGCTACGACCCCTATGTGAAGGCCGGCGAGGGCGTCAAGTTCTACGGCAAGCCCGACGGCAGGGCCCTGATCATCGCGCTGCCCTACCAGGACCCGGCCGAAATGCCGGACGCCGAGTACGACCTGTGGCTGTGCACCGGGCGTGTGCTCGAGCACTGGCATTCCGGCTCCATGACCCGGCGCGTGCCCGAGCTTCACAAGGCCGTCCCCGCCGCCGTCTGCTTCATGCATCCCAACGATGCCAAGAAGCGCGGCCTGAGGAACGGCGACGTGGCCAAGGTGAAGAGCCGGCGAGGCGAGATCTCGCTGCGCATCGACACCCGCGGCCGCAACAAGACTCCCGAGGGGCTGGTCTTCGTGCCGTTCTTCGACGAGTCGGTTCTCGTCAACAAGCTGACCCTGGACGCCACCTGCCCGATCTCCAAGGAGACCGACTACAAGAAGTGCGCGGTCAAGGTCGAGAAGGCTTGAGTGTGACTGGGCCGGGGCGTGCGGCGGATGAGCCCGCCGCACCGCCCCGGCGACCGGAGGCGCGGAAACCATGGTCGGAACACGGGACGACAAGGACACGGTGAACAGGCGGGGCTTTCTCGCCGTCGGCGTTCGCGCGGTCTGCGGCGCCGGGCTGGTCGCCTTGCTGGCGGCGGTGCCCGCGCATCGCCGGGCCGGCGCCGTCGCCCTGCGTCCCCCGGGTGCGGTGGGCGAGGCTGATTTCCTGGCCGCCTGCGTCCGCTGCGGGCTGTGCGTCCGCGATTGTCCGTACGACACCCTGAAGCTGGCCGAGGCCGGCGACGGCCAGCCGGTGGGAACGCCCTATTTCTTCGCCCGCGACATCCCGTGCGAGATGTGCGAGCACATTCCCTGCGTCGTCGCCTGTCCCACCGGCGCGCTGGACAAGGGCCTGACCGACATCGTCGAGGCGCGCATGGGCACGGCCGTTCTGGTCGGCCACGAGACCTGCCTCAACTATCTCGGCCTGCGTTGCGACGTCTGCTACCGCGTCTGCCCGCTGATCGACCACGCCATCACGCTGGAGCGCCTGCACAACGAGCGCACCGGCAAGCATGCCATGTTCATCCCCGTCGTCCACACCGACAAATGCACCGGCTGCGGCAAGTGCGAGAAGGCCTGCGTGCTGGACGAGGCGGCCATCAAGGTGCTGCCGACCCAGTTGGCGGTGGGCGAACTGGGCAAGCATTATCGCCTGGGCTGGAAGGAAAAGGAGAAGGAAGGCAAGGGCCTGATCGAAGGCATCATCGACCTTCCCGACCGCATGCCCGATCCGCCGTCCATCGGCCCCGAACGTCTGCCCGGCGGCGGATTCAAGGAGTTCAAGCCATGAGCTCTCCCGCCTACCGGCCGCCGGCCCGGGCCGCCATCGAGGCCAAGGGCTGGATCGGCGCCAACAAGTGGCTGCTGATCCGCCGCGCCGCCCAATTGGGCTTCCTGGCGCTGTTCCTGACCGGGCCGCTGCTGGGGACGTGGATCGCCAAGGGCACCCTGGCGGCCAGCCTGACCCTCGGCGTGCTGCCGCTGACCGATCCCTTGATGGCGTTGCAGTCGCTGCTGGCCGGCCATGTGATGGAGACCACCGCCCTGATCGGCGTCGCCATCGTGGTGGCCGCCTATGCCGTCCTTGGCGGGCGGACCTTCTGCTCGTTCGTCTGCCCGGTCAACATGGTCGCCGACCTGGCGGTGTGGCTTCGCCGCACGCTCGGGATCAAGGAGGGCCTGACCGTCGACCGCCGCCTGCGGCTGTGGCTACTGGCCGGCGTCCTGATCGGCTCGGTGGCCAGCGGCGCCATCGTCTGGGAGTTCGTCAACCCGGTGACCATGCTGCATCGCGGGCTGGTCTATGGCGGGTTGTTCACCTGGGGCGCCGCCCTGGCGACGACGGCGGCGGTGTTCCTGTTCGACCTCGGCGTCGCCAGGCACGGCTGGTGCGGGCATTTGTGCCCGGTCGGCGCCTTCTACGGGCTGATCGGCGAGAAGAGCGTGGTGCGGGTCACCGCGGTCGGCCGCGACGCCTGCGACAACTGCATGGACTGCTTCACCGTCTGCCCGGAACGCCAGGTCATCGCGCCGGCGCTGCGGGGCAAGGACAAGGGCGTCGGGCCCGTGATCCTGTCGCGCGACTGCACCAATTGCGGCCGCTGCATCGACGTCTGCACCAAGGATGTTTTCCGGTTCGGCACCCGCTTCCGGAATTCGCCGTCCGACGCCCTGGGCGTCGGCGCCGATGCGGGGCCGGCCGACACCATTGCCCGGGCCAGCTGACCGCTGCGCCCGCCGGTTCGGAGTTATGGAAGGGGAGTGACCGCTGTGAAGACCAAGATCATGGTGATCGCCGTCGCGCTCGGCCTTGCTTGTGGCATGGGCGCCGTGGCCGAGGAAGTCAAATCCATTCGCGGCACGGCGGTGAACACGCCCGACGCCGCGCCCGAGGTCTATCGCGTGCAGCAGGGCCTGAAGCTCGAGCGCGCCTATCGCCAGCAGCCGCCGCTGGTGCCGCACGAGGTGGACAAGTACGAGATCGACCTCAAGGTCAACCAGTGCCTGCGCTGCCACGAATGGCCGTATTCGGACACCGAGAAGGCGCCGAAGATCTCGGACTTCCACTACATGGACCGCAACAACGTCCGCCAGGACACCATCAACGGCAACCGCTATTTCTGCACCCAGTGCCACGTGCCGCAGGTGGACGCGAAGCCGCTGGTCGACAACGAATTCAAGCCGGCCTCGGCCGGCCGCTGAGCGCGCGGAGGGATAAGCCATGAACATCGATCGCCCGGGCGCGCCCGGCCAGGCCGAGGGGGGCTTCCTCCAAAGGACCTGGACCTTGTTGAAGAGACCCACCGCGCGCTGGTCGCTGGGCACCATCCTGGTGGTCGGCTTCGCCACCGGCATCGTGTTCTGGGGTGGCTTCAACTGGGCCATGGAGATGACCAACACCGAGAGCTTCTGCATCTCGTGCCACGAGATGCGGAACAACGTCTACGCCGAGTACAGCGGCTCCATCCACGACGCCAACCGCTCGGGCGTGCGCGCCACCTGCCCCGACTGCCACGTGCCCAAGGACTGGGTGCACAAGATCAAGCGCAAGATCCAGGCGTCCAACGAGGTGGTGCACAAGGTGCTGGGCTCGATCGACACCCGCGAGAAGTTCGAGGCCAAGCGCCTGGAACTGGCCACCAATGTGTGGACCACCATGAAGGCCACCGATTCCCGCGAATGCCGCAATTGCCACAACTTCAACTCGTTCGACCTCACCCGCCAGTCCAAGCGGGCCCGCGACCGCCACGCCGAGGCGGAGGAGAGCGGTCAGACCTGCATCGACTGCCACAAGGGCGTCGCGCACGAATTGCCCGACGGTGCCTACGAGGCCGAGAAACTGCTGAACGAGAAGTTCAAGCACTAACGGTCCGATCCAGGCCGATGGTTCAGGCCCCCTGAACCGTCGGTCTGGTGAATCGGCCCACAAAATCAGTGCACCAGCCGATCCCGTCTCCAAGCGGATGACTTGGGCCTTCCGGGCGACCGGAAGGCCCGTCTTTTTTCGGCGTCATTTCCGGTGGTCGATTCCGTACCGCTCGAGCATCCGGTACAGGGTCACCCGCGACACCCCCAGGTGCTCGGCGGTTCGCTTGATGTTGTGGCGGTTGGCGGCCAGGGCCTGGCGGATCATGACCTCGTCGGTCTCGCGCCGCGCCGCCTCCAGGGACGAGGCCGAGCCTGGGCGGACATCCGCGGGCAAGCCCAGGTCGTCGGGCCGGACCCAGGCGCCGTCGGCCATCACCACCGCCCGGCGCATGGTGGCGATCAACTCGCGGATGTTGCCGGGCCAGGGGTAGACGCGCACCAGCTCCAGCGCCTCCGGCGTCAGCCCGTTCATGACCTTGTCGCCCTCGCCGGCGAACTTGGCGACGAAATGGGCGGCGAGCCGGTCGATATCGGCTCCGCGCTCGCGCAGGGGCGGCATCTCCAGGGTCAGGACGTTGAGGCGGAAGAACAGATCCTCGCGAAAGCGTCCTTCGCTCACCGCCTTGCGCAAGGGGACGTTGGTGGCGGCGATGACCCGCACGTCCACCTTGATCGGTTGCTGGCCGCCGACGCGATCGATGGTGTTCTCCTGCAGGAAGCGCAGCAGATGGGCCTGGAGGTCCTGGGGCAGGTCGCCGATCTCGTCCAGGAACACGGTGCCGCGGTCGGCGGCCTGGATGCGGCCGATGCGCCGCTGGTCGGCGCCGGTGAAGGCGCCCTTCTCGTGGCCGAACAACTCGGACGCGATCAGCATCGTGGGCAGGGCGGCGCAGTTGATGGGCACGAACGGCCCCCGCGCGCGCGGGCTGCGTTCGTGTATCGCGATGGCCGCCAGCTCCTTGCCGGTGCCGCTCTCGCCGGTCACCAGGACCGGCGCGTCGGTGGCGGCGACCTTGCGGATGGCGCCATAAAGCCGCTGCATGGCGGGGCTGTCGCCGACCATGGGCGGCAGGCCGTCGAGGTGCTCCGGGGCTCGAATGCGCCTTGCCGCCACCAACGGCCGCAACCGGTTCCGCAGCGAGGGGTCCTTGGCCGCCTGCTCCAGCACAAGCCCGGCCAGGAGGTGGGGGTCGAGGCGGGACAACATGTCCATGGTCAGTCCATCGTCATTTTTATTTCGTAAATACACAGCCGGTTCTCTCGTTGTGTATCATGGATGGCCGGAGTGTTGCAGACGCGACATCGGAAATCACACCATCTTTCGGGGTGCTTCTAGGCGCTTCCGGAGCCTCGTCGGCCAGGACGTGCCTGTTTCCTCGGTCGCGAATATCCATGCGGTGGTCCAGGCGACACCTGCTCCTCGGATGGGGTGAGATAAAAGGGGGCGCCTCATCCACACGGATTCGCATCGGCCATAGTGTTCGGCGGTATTAGTGACCTCGGCCCTATATGGCCTAAGAGAAAAACAAAGGTCGAGGAGGAACGGATACAGTCGGCGCGTCAAGGGCGCGTGTCCGCCCGGCATGGACAGGCAGTCGAGGTGAACCCGTCATGAAGCGTTCGAAACTGATGGCAGCCACCGCCTGGGCGGCGTTCGTCGCCCTCGGGGCGGGGGAGGCGGCCGAGGCCGCACTTCCGGCGGACCACGCCCAAGCGGTGTTGCGCGTGCGCCAGCATATCCAGGCATTGAAGCAAGGCAGGGTCGAGGCCGCCGCCGCCCCGCCCGTCGCCATGGACATTCCCGCCCGCCGGGAGTCCCCGTGGTGGGAGGCCAGGGCGGTGCCGGTCCAATACGACGCGGTCCCGGAATACCAGTATCAGCCCTTCGATCCGGGTCCGCCGCGGCCACGGCGGGTGCAGGTGGCGGAGCCCCAGCAGGACGCCGCCGTCCCGGCGGATTCGGCGGCCGTGCCGCCCGACGCGGCGCCGGGGGGGGTGTTGACCCGCCAGGGGACGCTGGTCATCGAGCCGTCGGTCGAATACACCCATACCGACATCAACCGGTTCGTGGTCGGCGGCGTCGCCATCCTCGACACGGTGCTGGTGGGATCCATCGAGGCCTCGCAGGCCGATCGCGACAGCATCACCGCCACGCTGGGCCTGCGCTACGGCGTCACCGACCGCATCGAGGCGGAAGTGCGGATCCCCTACATGTACCGCAACGACGCCATCACCAACTCGGTCATCAGCACCAACCAGGTGGCGGCCACCACCGACCTGGACAGCAACGGCCTGGGCGACATCGAGGGCGCGCTGCACTGGCAGATGAACGACGGCGGCGGCTCGTGGCCGTTCCTGGTCGCCAATCTTCGCGTCAAGAGCACCACCGGCAAGGGCCCTTTCGACGTCGACCGCGACGCCGGCGGCATCGAGCAGGAACTGGCCACCGGCTCGGGGTTCTGGGGCGTCGAGCCGTCGCTGACGGTGATCGCCCCGTCGGATCCGGCGGTGTTCTACGCCAATGTGGGCTATCTGTGGAACGCCGAGCGCGACATCGACAAGACGGTGGCCAACAACCGCCTCGTCCGCTCGGTCGATCCCGGCGACGCCATCCGCGTCGGCTTCGGCATGGGGCTGGCCCTGAACGAGAAGGTGTCGTTCTCGGTCGGCTATCAGCACGACTGGATCATGCAGACCCAGACCGAGTTCGCCGACGCCACCTTCGAATCGGAGTCGCTGTCGGTCGGCTCGCTGACCCTCGGCGCCAACTGGCAGATGTCGGACAGCACCGCCCTCAATGTCAGCGTCGGGATCGGCGTCACCGAGGACGCCCCCGACGTCCGCCTGATGGCGCGCATGCCCATCGCGCTCGACCTGTTCGGGAAGTAGGCGGCGATCACCCTCCCCCGGCTTGGCCGGGGGAGGGAAGGGGTGGGGGCGTGGCCGCCACCAGTCACGACGTCATCCGGAAAAAAGCCCCCCTCCCAATCCTCCCCCGCGCGGTGCGCGGGGGAAGGGGCGTCAGAACCGTCCCAGCCCCACGAATGCCGATTCCAGGCCCAGCCGCGAGACGTGGCTGTGGGCGAAATACGTCTGGGCGGTCTGGGTGAAGCCCGGCATGGTCACGTTGACCTGGGTCTGGTGCGAGATGCTGACGGCGTCGGCACTGTTGGCGATCACCGCCTGGACGTGGCCGTCGATGACCTGATGCAGGATCGACGTGCCGCCGTCGGCCAAGGTCATGGACACCCCGTCGCCGTCGCCGATCATGGCGGCCTGCGATCCGACGGCCTGGGTGCTGGCGCCGGCCAGGCCGCCGGCGTCGTCCACGGTCAGGGTGGTCCTGAGGCCGTTGGCCTCCAGCGCCCCCTGGACCGTGGTCTGGATGATCACCGCGAAGTTCACCGGGATGCCGTTGACCATCATGCCGCCGCGCATGTCGCCCAGTTCGGCGCGGGCCACGGTTTCCAATCCGGTGAAGGGATCGTCGAGCGCCCTGGCGGCCGCGACCCCGGGCATGGCGAAGGCCGCCACCAGGGCGGCCGGCAAGGCGAAGCGGGTCCTGTTCATCCTCATACTCCCCGTCGTTCCGTGGGTGATGGTCCGCTAGTGGTGAGACTCTGACGGATGGCTCCCATGCCATCCGTCATATTCTCACCACAATTCAATAGGTTGGCGGGCCTCCTGATCCAGGCGCTTGGGACCCAGGCGTCTGGGGAGGACCACTAGAACTCGAAGAGACCGGGCAGGGCGACCGAGAAGGTCGACAAGCCCCGGCGGTTCAACGCGGTGCCGAACGGTGCCTTGCGCTGGACCGCCCATTCGGCGTCGGCGTTGAAGCCGGCGCGGCCGGCCGCGATGTCGTCGCGGATGACGAACATCACCTTCTGCCACATGGCCTCGAATTCCGCCCTGGGGATGGCCTTCAGGCCCAGGGCGGGATCGCCGACCAGCACGTCGCCGCCGCGCACGCCCTTGACCACCACGAAGTGGTTGTAGCCCCTGGTGTTGATCAGGGTGATGGCGGGAATTCCGACCTCGACCAGCTTGTCCAGCGTGACCCTGAAGCCGTCGGAGCGCAGGTCCAGCGTGGCGAGGAAGCGCTGCATGTCGGCCAGCGAGAAGCCGTAGCGGCGGATGGCCGCCTGGTCGCCGGCGTCGTACATGGCCCGGAACGCCTGCTCTTCCGAAACGGGGCGTCCGTAGTGGTGGGTGAGGAGGGTCGCGACCGCCGCCGATCCGCAGGAGAAATCGTGCTCCTGGCGGACCACGCTCTGGAACCGCGCCTCCTTGAGGCTGGTGACGGCCATGGTCAGCGAACCGCCCGGAATCGGCAGGCGGGTCTCGGCCGCCATGGCCGCCCCCCCCCAAACCAGAAAGGCGGCCATGGCCGCCGCCGAAAGCCTGTTCATGCTTGTCCTCCGCTTCCGTGGCGTCACTGCAGGAAGACGTTGACGCTGGTGGCGTTGTTCATGTTCACCAGATCGCCGGTGTTCTGCATCACGGCGGTGATGCCCCGGTTGCCGGCGACGGTCGCCTCGCTGATGGTGCCGCTGAGCTTGGCGGCGTTGGCGCCGATGCTGATGTTGCCGGTGTTGCTGCCGCTCTGGCTGGTCTCATTGGTCTGCAGCACGCTGCCGTTGATCTCGGTGGCGGTCTCGGTGCCGCCGCGGTGGCCGTCCAGCTCCGACGCCGCCATGACCTCGCCGAGGCCCAGTTCCTCCTCGGCGGCGGCCGGGCCGGCGAGCGCCAGCCCGATGGCAAGAACGAGTGATGCGCGCATGGGAAGAGTCTCCTTCCTGGCGAAAAGGAGGCCGGCGGGGAATTCCCCGCCGGCCCAAGGCGTCAGAAGGTGGTGTGGGCGTTGATGCTGAACGAGGTGAACTGGTTGCCCGAAAGGCCGGTGTTCTGGGCCACCGAGGTGATCCCCGAGACGGTGCCCAGGCTGATGGCGCCGATGGAGCCGGTGCTGAAGGTCACCGCCACCTCGCCGCCGTTGGCGCCCGAGGTCGCCCCGGTGGCCGCGTTGACGGTCTGCTCGGCCGACGCCATCTGGGCGTTGTCGCCGCCCCGGGCCATCTGCTTGACCATGGCGTCGCCACCCTCGGCACCGTTGCCGCCGGCGGCCATGGCTTCGCCGTCCTGCTTCATCATGTTGCCGGTCTTGCTGTCGATCGGCCCGGCGGCGCCGCCGGCGGCATTGGCGTCGGAGTCGACGTCGGTGTCGGCGTTGGACTTGCCCCAGGCGCCCGCCTCGGAGGTCGAGGCGACGTCCTGCATGGTGCCCGCCTCGCCCCCGGCATCGGCCTGGTTGCTGGACGGGCTGGACTCGTCATCGCCCCAGCCCCAGCCGTGGGAGTTGGCATAGCCCATGCCCGGGGCGCCGCCCTCGGCGTCGGCGTCGACATCGTTGTTGGACTTGCCGTATGCCTTGGAATAGGACCCCGACGCCGACTTGGCGCCGGCCGCCGAATACGAGCCGCCATAGGCCTTGCTGTAGGAGGTGCCGTCGCCGCCGTCGGTGTCGTTCTCGGACTTGGTCGCCTGCAGGCCGAGATTGGCGTTGACCGCGATCCCGTCGGCGCCGCTGCCGCCGGCGCCGCCGGCGGTGTTGCCGGCCATGTTCCCGGCGTCGCCGGCATTGCCCTCGGTCTCGGCCTCGTTCTCGAGACCCAGCGAGATGCCGCCGCCGGTCAGGGTGCCGCCGGTGGCGTCGCCGCTCGACAGGGTGATCGGACCCAGGGTGTTGGTGGCGCTCATGTCGGTGGCGTTGGTCATCGCCACGTTGAAGGAATTGAGGTTGACGTTGTCGCCCAGGATGGCGGTACCGTCGATGTCGGCCGCCGCCCGCGACCGGAAGACGGCCTGGGCCGAATCCTCGGTGCCGGTCTGGACCGGCGACTGCACGGCGTTGCCGTCGCCCTCGATGGCGTTGCCGCCGTCGCCGCCGTCACCCTGGCCGGGGCCGGCCGCGCCGCCGCCGCCGTTGCCCGGCGACGGCATGTCGACGTCGACGGACAGGGTGATGTCGGGCAGCTCGACATACTGGGTCTGGCTGCCGGACAGGTACTGCTCCTGGCCCTGGTCCTGGTCGGCACCGACATAGGCGTCGCCGCCGTCGCCGCCCTGGCCATAGGCCTTGGCGTAGCCGCCGTCACCGCCGCCGCTGCTCGGCCCGTAATGGCTGGAGTAGGAGCCGCCGGCATCGCCGCCCGATCCCTTGGCCATGGCCGAGCCGGCGTCGCCGGCGTCGGCCTTGGCGTGGAGGCCCTGCAGCTGCCCCTGGTTGTTCACGATGTGGAACCCCTGTTCCTGGCCGATGATGCCCTGGGCATTGGCGGCAGCCGCCGCGACGCTCAGGGACAAGGCGGACACGCCCATCAACAAAGCCTTCTTCATTTCGCCTCCTGTTGGCATTGCCTAGACGAAGTCGACGTTCGCTGGGCCCTTAGGCCGGCTCGAATGCCGGCCGCGGGCGTCGTCACCAAGGCAAGGCCCGTGCCAGCCGTGACAACGTATGGCAAGGCGTTGATATGGAAAGGGAAAGCCGCCAACGACGGGGCGTCGCCGGGGGGCGTGGCTGTAAACCGGCTGAGACGGGGTGTTCACCGCCGAGACGGTCAGGCGGTCCAGCGGATGCCGAAGCCGGCCAGGGTCTTGGCCAGCAACGTCACCTTGCGCTCCTTGTCCTCGCCGCTCAGGGCGCCCAGGTAGTCGGCGGTGAACAGGGGGGTCTGGAGGTAGGCGGTGATCACCCGCCGGACGGCATCGAGGTTGGGGCCGTCGATGAAGGTGCCCTTGCGGCACAGATCCACCAGGGTTAGCACCTTCTGGGCGGGACCGCCGGCTTTCTTGTCCACCTGCTCGAACAGCCGCGACCGCTTCATCAGCTCGGCCTGGGCGGCCTCGACCTTGGCGGCGTATTCGGCCTTTTCATCGTCGCTCAGCCAACTCGAGCGCAGGGCCCGATGGACCGTGGTCAGCGTCTGAAGCTTGGGAACCGGCGCGTCCTGGCCGCCGATGACGCGGACGATGAAGTCGTTATCGCCGAAATAGTGGCCGATGAAGGGCTTGAGCGTGGCCCGGTTGCCGGGGCCGACGGCGATGCCCGCCAGCACCAGCAGGAAGGCGACGCGGTCGGCCAGCACCTTGCGCTCGCGCAGCAGATCGGTGACGGTCTCGGTGTTGATGTGCCGGGCCTGGCGCTTCTCCAGCATCGCCAGGGCCTTGGCGCCGCCCAGGAGGCCGGATCCCAGCCACATGCGGCGGAACATCTCGAAGACCGCCTGGATCTCCAGTTCCGGCTCGGCCGAGCGCAGCGGCATCTTGCCGGCCAAAGCCCGCATCAGGGCGAATTCGACGGCGGCCTTCAGACGGGGGGCGTCGTCGCGGGCGATCAGCGCCGAGATGTCGGCGACGGCGTCGTCGGCGGTGTCGCGCGGCTCCCAGGCTCCCTTCCACAGGGCGACGAGATCGTCGCAACGGTCCTCGAGTCGCTCGGACAGGCCCATCAGTTGGTCGAGGGCTGGTTCGCTCCGCAGGCATTCGGCCAGCACCGCCTCGACCAGCGGAAAATCAGCGGTTCCCTCGACCGCCGCCAGGAGCCGGACCAGCACCTGCACCTTTTCACGCCACACCTTGTATTGGAACAGGTGCTCGGTGAGGATTCTGCTGACAAGGTAGTCGCGGTCCGCCCCGATCTCGGCCAGGCCGGCCAGGGTCCGGGCGAAGGTTTTGACGGTGATGGTGGGGACTGGGCGTTCCTTCTCGTCATCCCAGACCTTCTTGGATGCTTCCGCGATCAGCGCATGCAGCTCCTTCACCCGCTTCGATCCGGCCATGCTCTTGTGGCGGGCCTGGAGCGTGGCGATCTTGTCGACCGCGTTCATCAAGGTGCGGCCGGCGTCGTGGAGACGCCTTTGGTACTTGGCCGAATGCAGCAGCTCGGTCGGCGTGATGATCAGTCCGTCGAGGAAGCCGGCGAGATAACGGCCCACCAGGTCGCGGGCGGCCGGCCGGAAGAAATCCGCCACGTCCACGCAAAACGAGTCGGCGAGCAGGGTGTCGGCGCCCGACTCGCCCTCTTCCTTCGAAATCCTGCCGTTCATTGCCCCGCCTGCCCCAATCGCCGCTACTGCGCACATTGCCCCGACCGGATTATAGCCATGGCGCGCAGCGGTGGAAGCCCCCTCATCGAAAACGCTTGACTCCGGGGGCGGGGTGAAAATCATGGAGAGTTCAAATATACGCCCCGTCAGAGGGCGATCCAGGGAGGAGGTTCAAGGTGCGATTCCAGCTCGGGGAATATGTCCCCTATCTACTTAGCCGCGCAGGCAGCACGCTCTCTCACAACTTCTCACGCGAATTGGACCGCTTCGGCGTCAGCCTGCCCATGTGGCGGGTGATGGCGGCGTTGCTGGACGAGGGCGAACAGCGGCTGGGCGACCTTGCCCGGCTGACCGCCATCGAGCTGTCGACGCTGTCGCGCATCGCCGCGTCCATGGAGGCCAGGACGCTGGTCAGCCGTCGGCGGTCGGGAGAGGATGCCCGCGCCGTCCTGGTCGGGCTGACCGATCAGGGCCGGCGGACCGCCGAGGCCATCGTGCCCCATGCCCTCGACTGCGAAAGCACCGCCATCGCCGGCATGAGCGCCGAGGAGGTCGAGACCCTCAAGGGACTGCTCCAGCGGCTGTATGGCAATGTCGCCGCCGGTGGACTGGTCGACGTCAAGGCGCGGGCCTGACGTCCGTCCTCGTCCCCCGCGCGCGGGGGACGAGGCGTTACCCCGCCCGTAGCGTGAACCAGAAGGTGGAGCCCTGTTCGGGAATCGACTCCACCCAGATGCGGCCGCCGTGCCTTTCGACGATCTTCTTGCAGATGGCCAGGCCGATGCCGGTACCCTCGTACTTCTGGCGCACGTGCAGGCGCTGGAAGATGCGGAAGATGCGTTCGTAATACTGGGGGGCGATGCCGATGCCGTTGTCGGCCACCCAGCACGCCACCTCGTCGCCGCGCGCCTCGGCGCCGATGCGGATCGCCGGGGCGCGGTCGGGATGGCGGTACTTGATGGCGTTGCCGACGAGGTTGAGATAGAGGCGGACCAGTTCCTCCTCGTTGCCGATGACCAGCGGCAGATCACCCTCGACGGTGATCTCGGCTTCGGCCTCCTGGGCGGCGAGGCCCAGGCCCTTGACCGCCACGCCGACGGCATGGTCCAGGGGGATTGCCGCGAGGGGGCGCTCGATACGGCCCACCCGCGAATACTCGAGCAGGTCGAGGATCAACCGGTCCATGCGCACCGCGCCTTCCTGGGCGAAGGCGATGAACTCGCGGCCGTCGTCGTCGAGGCGATCGCCGTAGCGCCGCGCCAGCATGGTGACGAAGCTGTTGACCATGCGCAGCGGCTCGCGCAGGTCGTGCGAGGCCACATAGGCGAATTGCTCCAACTCGGCGTTGGAGGCCTCGAGGCTGGTGGTCTTCTCGGCCAGGGCGGCCTCGGAGGCGCGGCGCTGGCTGATGTCGCGGGCGAAGGCGCAGACGAAATCGGCGCCGGCGAAGTCCAGATGGTTCACCGCCACCTCGACCGGGAACTGCCGGCCGTCGATGCGCCGGTGCACCGACTCGAGGCGCAGGGACGGCTCGGCGCGGGCGGCATCCAGCAGCTCGGGCCAACGGTCGTCGGCGAAGGCGGGATCGATGTTGCCCATGCCAACCCCGGCCAGGGCGCCGATTCCATAGCCCAGGACTTGGCAGGCGGCTTGGTTGGCGTAAAGGATGCGGCCCTGGCGGTCCATCCAGAAAACCATGTCGGCCGCGTGGTCCAGCGCGAACTGGGCGAAGCGCAAACGCTCCTCGCTGCGGCGTAGCGCCAGCGACTGCTTCTCCTCCAGGCTCAGTTGGCGGTAAAGGAAGGTCACCGCCCCCACCACCACGCCGACCGCCAGGATGGCCGCCAGCGACAGGCGGACCGTGTTGCCCCGCCACGCCGCCAGCAGCCGGTCCTCGACCAGCGAGACGTTGATCAGCAGCGGATACTCGGACATACGGTCGTAGCCCAGGATGCGCGTCACCCCATCGAACGGGCTGGGACCCCAG
Source organism: uncultured Rhodospirillaceae bacterium (assembly GCA_937887565.1). Lineage (GTDB taxonomy): Bacteria > Pseudomonadota > Alphaproteobacteria > Rhodospirillales > Magnetospirillaceae > CALABS01. Next base: position 125,582 of record CALABS010000010.1, read on the forward strand.
GTCAGGCCGCGCGGCGGCTTGCCCGGCTGGAAGATGGGCAGATGCGAGAAATTCCGGCCGATGGCCCCGTCGGCCGCCGCCGGGCTGCGGGCCAGCAGGACGCCGTCGCCGCGGAACAGGGCGTAGGCTCCGCCCTCGGTGGGAAGCAGGCGGGAATAGATGTCCTCGAAATAACCGGGATCGATGGCGGCCAGCACGACGCCCTGGAACGAACCGTCCGGGCCCGACAGTCGCCGGGTCACCGGAATCAGCATGCGCTCGTCAATGGGAGACGGGTGCGGCGGGCTGATCAGCAGGTCGGAACCCGGCGTGTCGCGGTGGTGGGCGAAATAGGGGTACTCGGCCTCGGATCGGGCCGGGGGCGGAAAGGCGTTGGCGACGTTGACGATCCGCCCCGTCGCATCGACGATGGCGAGGCCGACCACCCACGGCACGCCGGTGACGCGCTCTCGCAGCGATTGGTGCATCTCGACGCCGCCGGTGACTTCGACGCCGCCGGCCTTGTGCACCGACGCGGCGGTGGCGTCGATGACCAGTTCGACGGAGCGGAAGGCGTGCACCGTCTGCGTCGCCAGCGCCATGGTCAGGGAGTCGAGGGAGCGTTCGGCGTTGTCGAAGGCATCGGCCCGCTGGCGCCAGATCTCGTAGGAGGTCATGGCCAGGATGGCCGCCACCAGGACAGCGCCCAACGCGATCACCGCGCGACCGCTGGAGGAGTGATGCAGGCCCCGGCCCGAGCTGTTCACCATCCTTCGATGCCCCCCTGACCCTTGCCCGATGCTAGCATGCCCCCGCCCCTCGCGCACGCGAAGAGCGGGGGCGGGAGCCGGGGGGCTGCCTCAGCCGCGGGCGGCGGAGCGGGCTCCGGCGCCGGCCGAGGCCCGGATGGCCAGTGGACCGGCGTCGTCGTGGATGGTGGTGGCTTCCTCGGGATAGGCGCCGATATGGTGGATGGCGAGGTCGGCGCCCATGAACTCGTCCTCGTCGGCGAGGCGGATGCCGATGGTCACCTTGAGACCGCCGTAGACCGCCAGCCCGGCGCCGAAGGCCAACACCGCGCCGGCGGCGGTGCCGGCGACCTGGGCGCCCAGGCTGACCCCGCCAAGGCCGCCCAGAGCCTCCTGGCCGAACACGCCGGCGAGGATGCCGCCGGTGAAGCCGCACAGGCCGTGGAGCGCCCAGACGCCCAGCACGTCGTCGATGCGCCACTTGTTCTGGCACTGCTCGAAGGCCCACACGAACAGGGCGCCGGCGATGCCGCCGGTGATCATGGCGCCGACCGGATGCATGACGTCCGATCCCGCGCATACCGCGACTAGCCCGGCCAGTGCGCCGTTGTGCACGAAGCCGGGGTCGTTGCGGCCGACGGCCAGGCTGGTCAGGATGCCGCCGACCATGGCCATCAGCGAGTTCAACGCCACCAGGCCCGAGATGCCGTCGATCTTCTGGGCGCTCATGACGTTGAAGCCGAACCAGCCCACGCACAGGACCCAGGAACCCAGGGCGAGGAAGGGGATGTTGGACGGCGGGATGGCCACCACGTGGCCGTCGCGCTTGTAGCGCCCGCGCCGCGCGCCCAGCATCAGCACCGCTCCCAGCGCGACCCAGCCGCCGACGGCGTGCACCACCACCGAACCGGCGAAGTCGTGGAACGGAACCCCGAAGGCGGCGGTCAGCATGTCCTGGAAGCCCAGGCGGGTGCCCCACACCATGCCCTCGAAGGTGGGATAGACCAGGGCCACCAGGATCGAGGTGGCGATCAGTTGCGGCCAGAACCTGGCGCGCTCGGCGATGCCGCCCGAGATGATGGCCGGAATGGCGGCGGCGAAGGTGGCCAGGAAGAAGAACTTGACCAGGTCGTAGCCGGCGGGGGCGAACGGACTTCCCTCGGCCTTGCCGACCAGGACGTCGGCCGGGCTCAGGAAGCTGACGCCGTAGGCGACGGCGTAGCCGACGAAGAAATAGGCGACGGTCGAGGCGGCGAAATCGGTCAGGATCTTCACCAGGGCGTTGACCTGGTTCTTCTTGCGCACCGTGCCCACCTCGAGGAAGGCGAAGCCGGCATGCATCGCCAGCACCATGATCGCCCCCAAGAGGACGAAAAGCACATCAACCCCAGCTTTCGTCGCGTCCATCGTCTTTCCTCTACGCCTCCGTCGCCCGGCAAGCTCCGGGCGCGCGCCCCCAATCAAGGCGCGTGCCAAGCGGAGAAATCAGGAAATTCCGTTATTCGCCAGCGCGTTGGCGCCCTGCCTCATTCCTGTGCACCGTGCCCGTGCCGGCGGCATGGGCGCATGCGGGCCGAACATGCCCGAATCGCGGGCACCTGCGGCGCGCTAACGTCATGGTTGCGGCCGAATTTGGCTGCGAATTAGGCATGATCGGGGCGGGGTGAAAAATTAGGCGCTGGAAATCAGCCCGGCGGCGGCCTTTTCGAGTACTTCGGCGCTTTCGCGGAGGGCGGCGCGCTCGGCGGCGTCGAGGTCGGGCCACAACGGAGTGCCCGCTCCGTGTGCACCGACAACCCGGGGCAGCGACAAGGTAACGCCGGCGACGCCCTCGACCATGTCGGTTCGCGCCGACACCGTCAACACGGCGCGCTCGTCGTCGGCGATGGCGGCGACGATGCGGGCGATGCCGCCGCCGATGCCGAACCAGGTGGCGCCCTTGCCGGCGATGATGCGATAGGCGGCTCCCCGCACCGCCTGATCGATGTTGGCGCGCTGGCCGTCGCCAAGCGGCGTCTCGCGCTGGCGGGCAAGATCCGCCACGGGGATCGCGCCCACGGTGGCCGAGGACCAGCACAAAACCTCGGAATCGCCGTGCTCGCCGAGCACCCAGGCATGCACGGACTTGGGGCTGACGTCGAAATAGTCGGCCAGCAACGCCCGGAAGCGGGCGGTGTCGAGCACGGTGCCGGTGCCGATCACCCGCGCCGGCGGCAGGCCGGACAGCCGCGTCGCGACGTCCGTCATCACGTCGACCGGATTGGTGGCGACCAGCAGGATCGAGTTGGGGGCGGCGTCGAGGACACGCGGCACCACATCGGCGAAGACGGCGGCGTTGCGTCCCAGCAGTTCGAGCCGCGTTTCGCCCGGCCGTTGGCCGACCCCCGCCGACAGCACCACCACGCCGGCGCCGGCCAGGTCGGCATAGCCGCCGGCCGCGACCCGCACCGGATAGGCGAAGGGCGTGGCGTGCAGGATGTCCTGCGCCTGGGCCTCGGCCAGGGCGTCGTCGCGGTCGACCAGCACCACCTCGCTGGCCGCGCCCCGCATCACCATTGCGAAGGCCGCCGACGCCCCCACCATCCCGGCACCCACGATTCCGACCTTCATGGCATCCTCCGTCGCGGTCGACCTTCCTATGGGGAAGCTTCCGCCGGATTGCATCGGGGGTGAATGGAAAAACGCCCCGATGCGTGGCACCGGGGCGTTTTGCTCAGACGACGATGGCGCGAGTGACGGGGCTCGAACCCGCGACCTCCGGCGTGACAGGCCGGCGCTCTAACCAACTGAGCTACACCCGCGTCGTCGTGAGGGCCGGGGATATACCAAGCTCCGGCGGGGGGCGCAAGGGGCTTTTGTGACGTGGCGCGATTCTTTTTTCTCCGCCGGCCCCATCCGCCGTCCGCCCCGGCCGAATTTCACCGCCAGGTGGGTACGGGCTGGAGTAAGGTATCGGCATGGCTGCCGTGAGGGCGGCGATCGCGACGCGGAGGGCGAATTGGCCGAAGTCGTCAATCTCAACCGGTTCCGCAAGGCCAAGGCCAAGGCGGAGAAAACACGCGCGGCCGAGGCCAACCGGGCAAGGTTCGGGCGCACCAAGGCCGAGCGCGAGGCCGAGCGCCTGCGGCGGGAGCAGCAGGACCGCGAGCTGGACGGCGCCAAGCTGGAGGATTAGCCCCAGAACGGCTCGAGCTTGCGGAACCGCTTCCATGCGGCCTCGGCCGTCTCCAGGAGGGCCGGGCGGCGGGCCTCGTGCCAGCCGGCGACCACGCCGGCCGCCCACGCCTGGTCGCCGTCGAGCTGGCCGGCGACGAGCCGGGGCTCGGCGACCGCGATGTCGTTGAGGGCGCCCAGGATATCCTGCAGTTCGGCCAAGGCGGCGGCGAAGCTTCGCGTCGCCTTGCCGGGATACAGCGGCGCGAAGAACTCGGCGGCATAGCGCATTTGCTTGCCGAGGATGCGGACCCGGTGGAGATCGGACGCGCCAAGGGCGGCCAAACGCCGCCCGCCGGCCTTGAGCAGGCGCCGGTGGCGCTTGGACAGCACGGCGGCGGCGAAGGGGCCCAGGCGGGCGTCGAGCACGTCCCGGTCGCCACCCAGCCAGTCGCCGGCTTCCACCCATGCGCCGGCGGCCAGCAGGGCTTCGGTGAAGCGGCGGTCGGCCACCGCCGCGACGGCGGCCGCCACGGCATCGTCGTGGACATCGCGCCACCGCCCGCGCAGCGCCACCAGGGCCGGGTTGCCGGGATAGCGCGCCACCACCGGTTCGACGATCTCGGCCAGGAAGACGTCGCCGTCGCGCGCCGGCCCCAGATGGTCGAGCAGCCACCGGATCTGGCCCGACATCTCGTCCAGTTGCGGGCCGGTCACCACCCGCCGGAACACCTTGATGGCCGAACGCAGCCGGCGCAAGGCGACCCGCATCTGGTGGATGGCCTCGCCGTCGCCGGCCAGCAGGCTGGCTTCGTTGGACAGCAGGTGCTCCAGGCAGTTGCGGGCCACCGTCTGGAAGCCCTGGGCTACGGTCATTCCGGTGCCGACCACCACCGGCCGGGCCTTCACCGGCGCCGGTGGCCGGCCGGTGGCGAGGGAGTAGCCGCGATCGGACTTGGAAAGGGTCGTCAGGCGGGCCGGCACCGCCGCGACGATGGTCCGCGCCAAGGCGAACAGGTCGCCGGGAGTGCCCTCCAGCAGTTCCAGCTCGACCTCGCATATCTCCTCCGACCGCTCGCCCGCGCGCACCGTGCCGTGGTCGAGGGCCAGCTCCAGGCGCCATCCGTCGCCGGCGAGGAGGCGGGCCGTGCGCCGGATCTCGGTGCGGAAGATGGGGGCCAGCCGCTCGGCGGTGTCGCCCTCGACGAGAACCGGCACGCCGGTGGCCCGCAGCATGGGGACATCCACCGTCCTCGAGGCGACCGGGGCCTCCCATTCGCGGCGGGCGAACAGGCCGGCGGCGCGGCGGCCCCGGGCCTTCACCGTCTGGACGTTGCGGCGGCCCACCACGCGGACGCGGACGGTGACGCCCGCCCTGGCGAGGGCGAAGTCGGGGGTGTCGTAATAGATTGAGGTCAGCGGCCTGGTGACTGGGCGCCCTTGGGTGTGGACCCTGACCAGGGGATGACGGCGCAGCCGCTCCAGGCCCTGGGGGGGGAGCGCCAGCTTCAGCTCGATCTCGTCGCCGTCCATCGAACCTCCGGCCATGACCGCAGGATCCACTCTAGCATCGCCCGTGCGTCCTGCCAAACCGGCGCAGCGATTAAGAAATCGTGAACCGGCATCGGGCATTCTGTCGCCATCCGGCTGGCTCCGTCGCGCCCGAGGGTGTAGAACGGAACGGCGCGACTTGGGGGGCTTGCGAATGAGGAGAGCTTGGCGCCTGGGACGGACGGCGGTGGCCGTGGCGGCGATCGCCGCGCTGGCCGGTTGCGCCGCCATGCTCGATCCGCAGGGGTCGCAGGACACCGTGCGCGTCGCGATCGGCGGCAACGATACCGACAAGGCGATGGCCGCCCTGACCCGGGGCGACTATCCCAATGCCGAACGCCATGCCATCGCCGCGCTGCGGCGTGATCCCAAGGATCCCCATGCGCTCCTGGTGGCGGGCCTCGCCTATCAGGGGTCTGGCCGTTACGAGTTGGCCCGGCAGTACTACGAGGTCGTCATCTCCAACCGCCTGGACGGCACGATGATGGTGCCCGACGAGCGCGGAGCGGTGACGCCCCGGTCGGTGGTGGACGTGGCGCGCGCCAATCTGGCCACCGTCGACAAGGTGACTGGTCGGTCGGTGCCGCGCAGTGTCGCCCAGTCGGGCAAGCCGGCCGGCCAGCCCGCCATCGGCGCCCCGCCATTTCCCACCGAGCCGGCCACGCGCGCGGCGGCCGCCGACGCCATGCGAGCCTCGCTCGACCCGCTGCCGCCGATCTCCTCCGGCCTGCCGGATGTCCGTCCCACCGAGGCCGAGGCGAACGTTTCCGGACGTTTTCGCATCCTCAAGCGCTTGCTGGACGAGGGGCTCGTCACCCCGGAGGAGTATGCCAGCCGCCGCACGTCCAATCTTGGCGCGCTGCTGCCCTATACCAATCCGCCGCCGGCGTCGGGACTGGAGCGACCGATCCCCCGCGATGACGACGTCCTCGACCGACTCAAGGCCATCGGATTGGCGCTGGAGGGGCGTGCCCTCACGCCGCGCGAGCATGCCGCCGAGCGGGCGGTGATCCTCGATGCGCTGCTTCCGGCCGGTGCCAAGAAGGTCGAACTGCCGGTGATGCCGCCGCGCGACATGATCGAGGCGGCGGCGGCCGTCGGACGCCTGGAGCGGATGCGGACGGCGGGGCTGGTGTCCGCCGACGAGACCGCCCGCGAGCGCGACGCCGTCGAGAGGGCGTTGCAGGGCAAGTTGGCCTCGGCCCCGGTCGATGGAACCGTCACCGGCCTGCGCCACGGCATCCCGCAACCCTTCGAGGCGGGAAGCTGGGGTGTCCATCTTGCCTCGCTGAAAAGCGAGGACGGCGCCCGCAAGTCGTGGGAAAGCCTCAGGCGCAAGTTCCCCGACCAGCTGGGCAAGCTCGACGCCAGCTTCGACAAGGTCGCCCTCAAGGGGAAGGGGACCCGCTGGCGGGTGGTGGCCGGGCCGTTCGCGTCCAAGGACGACGCCGCGAAGCTCTGCACGGCGCTGAAGCTCAAGAAGCAGTTCTGCGACCCCATCAAGGCCAAGTGAGCGGCCGCGCCCGGCCGCTTCGAATCCGGGCGGGCCTTGCCGCGACCGGAGGATGGGCGTATATTGGGATTTCGTCCACGCTGGACCCGCCGATTTCACGGAACTGAAAAAACCCGTTGACGGTTGGGTTTGGTGGGGTTAGAAAGCGCCTCCCGCCGCGGA
>CALABS010000011.1 GCA_937887565.1 uncultured Rhodospirillaceae bacterium
TTCCGCCAGCTTGGGAATCCCCTGCGATTCCGTTAGGGCGGTGAATGCTCTAGTGGTCCTCCCCAGACGCTTGGGTCCCAAGCGGATGGACAAGGAGGCCCACCAACTTATTGAACTGGGGTGAGAATCCTACGGATGGCGCGGGTACCATCCGTAGGGTTCTCACCACTCGGGCGCCGTGCCATAACGGCGCTCTTGCCCGCACTGGGCGCGCGCGCCCCTGACCGGGCACGAAAAAGGGCGCCTCCGGTGGGAGGCGCCCTTCTCGTTTGGTCGAACCGGCGGAACCCTACTCCTCGCCGTCCTCGTCCTTCTCGCCGGTCGGGCCGGAATCCAGCCCCTTGGCGGCCGGATCGCGGTCGACCAGCTCGATGAAGGCCATCGGGGCGGCGTCGCCGTAGCGGAAGCCGGCCTTGAGAACACGGCAATAGCCGCCGGGACGGCCCTTGTAGCGCTCGGCGAGGGCCGAGAACAGCTTGGCGACCACGGCCTCGTCGCGCAGCTGCGCGAAGGCCTGGCGGCGGGCATGGAGGTCGCCGCGCTTGCCCAGCGTGATCAGCTTCTCGACGATCGGACGCAGGTCCTTCGCCTTGGGCAGGGTGGTCTTGATCTGCTCATGCTTGATCAGGGCGGCGGCCATGTTGGCGAACATCGCCTTGCGGTGGCTGCTGGTCCGGTTCAGCTTGCGGCCGGACATTCCATGACGCATCTCTGCACTCCTTCACGCTTGGCCCCGCGCGCGGGGACCGATTGCATTCCCGAGGCGCCCTTTCAGGTCGAAGACCTGCTCCCAAACGGAGTACGGCACGTCCGGGGTGGGCCGGGATGGCCCGGGAAACGTCCCTTCCGTCGTCATCGCCGAGTTTGCCCCGGCGATCCGTGGATGCCCGGGTCGAGCCCGGGCATGACGACGGATTAGTAGGGTTCCTCCAGCTTCTTGGCCAGATCCTCGATATTCTCCGGCGGCCAATTGGGGATTTCCATGCCGAGATGGAGCCCCATCTGCGCCAGCACTTCCTTGATCTCGTTCAGCGATTTGCGACCGAAATTGGGGGTGCGGAGCATCTCGGCCTCGGTCTTCTGGACCAGGTCGCCGATATAGATGATGTTGTCGTTCTTCAGGCAGTTGGCCGACCGGACGCTGAGCTCCAACTCGTCCACCTTGCGCAGCAGGTTCTTGTTGAACGGCAGCTCGTCCTTCTTCTCCTCCTCGACCACCTGGGTCGGTTCCTCGAAGTTGATGAACAGCTGCAGCTGGTCCTGAAGGATGCGGGCGGCCAAGGCCACTGCGTCATCGGGGGTGACGGCGCCGTTGGTCTCGACCACCATCGACAGCTTGTCGTAGTCGGTGACCTGGCCGACCCGGGTGTTCTCGACCTTGTAGGCGACCTTCCTGACCGGCGAGAAGATGGCGTCGATGGGGATCAGGCCGATCGGCGAGTCCTCGGCGCGGTTCATGGAGGCCGGGACGTAGCCCTTGCCGGTCTCGACCGTGAACTCGATGTTCAGCTTGGCGCCCTCGTCCAGGGTGCACAGCACCAGGTCGGGGTCCATGATCTCGATGTCGTGGCCGGCCTCGATCATCCCCGCCTTGACCTCGCCGGGGCCGGTGGCGCGCAGATGCATGCGCTTCGGCCCCTCGCCGTGCATGCGCAGGCCGAGGTTCTTGATGTTGAGGATGATGTCGGTGACGTCCTCGCGCACGCCGGGGATCGACGAGAACTCGTGGAGCACGCCCTCGATCTGGATGGCGGTGACGGCGGCGCCCTGCAGCGACGACAGCAGCACGCGGCGCAAGCTGTTGCCCAGGGTCATGCCGAAGCCGCGCTCGAGCGGCTCGGCCACGACGGTGGCGAAGCGCTGCGAGTCAGCCCCGGATTCGACCTGGAGCTTGGACGGCTTGATGAGTTCCTGCCAATTCTTCTGAATCACGTGCGTGACCTCTTGCTAGGAACGAACACTATCCGGAACGGCATGGCCGCCGTGCCTCCCCCCGTCGGATCCGACGGGCCGGGAGACCGGCGGCGCGGCCGAAGCCGGGACTTCGACTTAGACGCGGCGGCGCTTGCGCGGCCGGCAGCCGTTATGCGGAATCGGCGTCACGTCGCGGATCGAAGTGATCTGGAAGCCGACGGCCTGCAGCGCGCGCAGCGCCGACTCGCGGCCGGCACCCGGGCCCTTCACCTCGACCTCGAGGGTGCGCATGCCGTGCTCCATGGCCTTGCGGCCGGCGTCCTCGGCGGCCACCTGGGCGGCGTACGGGGTCGACTTGCGCGAGCCCTTGAAGCCCTGCATGCCCGAGGACGACCACGAGATCGCGTTGCCCTGGGCGTCGGTGATGGTGATCATGGTGTTGTTGAACGAAGCGTTCACGTGGGCAACACCAGAGGTGATGTTCTTGCGCTCGCGGCGACGGGGCCGGGCGGCAGCAGGCTTAGCCATAAGAGGTGATCCTTACCTGGTCGCTTTCTTCTTGCCGGCGATCGGCTTCGCGGGGCCCTTGCGGGTGCGCGCGTTGGTGTGGGTGCGCTGACCGCGGACCGGCAGGCCGCGACGGTGGCGCAGGCCGCGATAGCAGCCCAGGTCCATCAGGCGCTTGATGTTCATCGCCACGACGCGACGCAGGTCGCCCTCGACCTGGTAGTCGCGGTCGATGAGCTCGCGAATCTTGAGAACCTCGTCGTCAGTGAGCTGATTGACCCGACGCTCATCCGGAATGCCGAGCTTGCCGCAGATCTCCTGCGCCTTGGACCGGCCGATGCCATGGATGTAGGTCAGCGCGATGAGAACGCGCTTGTTGGTCGGAATATTGACGCCAGCGATACGGGCCAAAGCTGGTTACTCCTTCAACAGGTGATCCGGGCCCCGGGAGCACCCGGCCTGCCCAATGTCAGAACCAAAAAAACACCATCCCGGGCCTCGCCCGGAACGGGGGAAACCGAAGGTGCGCGATTATATGGCGATTCGGCGGAGAGTCAACTCCCCGCCGAAACCATTTTTCATGCCACCAGGACGCCGTCGAGGATGACCTCGAGTTCCCGGGTGACCTCGGCGATGTCCTTGGTGCCGTCCACCACCTTCAGCTTGCCCTGCGCGTCGTAGAACGGCAGCAGCGGCGCGGTCTGGGCGTGGTAGGCGGCAAGCCGCTTGGTCACCGTCTCGGCGTTGTCGTCGGCGCGGCGGGTGAATTCCCGCGAGCCGCAGGTGTCGCAGACGCCCTCGACCTTGGGGCGCTGGAACTTGTCGTGGAAGCCGGCGCCGCACTTGGCGCAGGTGAAGCGGCCGGTGATGCGTTCGACGATGGGGGCGTCGGGGACGCGGATCTCAATGGCGAAATCCAGCTTGCGGCCCTTGCGGGTCATCATGGCGTCCAGCGCCTCGGCCTGCGCGACGGTGCGAGGGAAGCCGTCGAAGATGACCCCCTTGCCGGTGTCGGGCTGGTCGAGCCGCTCGTCGATGATGGCGATGACGATGTCGTCCGACACCAACTGCCCGGCGTCCATCACCGCCTTGGCCTTCTTGCCGACCTCGGAGCCCGACGCGACGGCGGCGCGCAGCATGTCGCCGGTCGACAACTGCACCAACCCGTATTTGTCCATCAGGCGCTTGGCCTGCGTACCCTTGCCGCCGCCGGGCGGCCCCAACAGGATAAGGTCCATAACTCTCCCTTTCGCGCTATCCGCGCCGACCTCTGAGACGGGCCTTCTTGATGAGCCCCTCGTATTGGTGTGCCAGCAAGTGGGATTGCACCTGAGCCACGGTATCCATGGTCACGGTGACAACGATCAGCAGGCTGGTGCCGCCAAAGTAAAAGGGCACGGACCAATTGGCAATCAGCAATTCGGGCAGGACCGACAGCGCGGTAAGGTAGGCGGCACCCACTACGGTTAGGCGGGTGAGTACGTAATCCAGGTAGTCGGCGGTGTTCTTGCCGGGGCGGATGCCCGGAACGAAGCCGCCGTATTTCTTGAGGTTGTCTGCGGTCTCGACCGGGTTGAACACGACCGCGGTATAGAAGAACGCGAAGAATATTATGAGGGCCGAATAAATGGCCAGATAGAGCGGCTGGCCGCGGCCCATGATGGCGGTGAAGGTGGTCAGCCATTCGGGGCCGCCGGCGGCCGAGAACTGGGCCACGGTCACCGGCATCAGCAGGATCGAGCTGGCGAAGATCGGCGGGATGACGCCCGAGGTGTTGACCTTCAGCGGCAGGTGCGACGATTCGCCGCCGAACATCTTGTTGCCCACCTGGCGCTTCGGATACTGGATGATGATCCGGCGCTGGGCGCGTTCCATGAAGACGATGAAGGCGATGACCGCCACGCTCATCAGCAGCAGGGCGATGATCAGCAGCACCGGCAGGGCGCCGGTGCGGCCCAGTTCCAGCGTGCCGACCAGGGCGCGGGGCAGCTCGGCGACGATGCCGGCGAAGATGATCAGCGAGATGCCCTGGCCGACGCCGCGGGCGGTGATCTGCTCGCCCAGCCACATCAGGAACAGGGTGCCGCCGACCAGGGTCACGACCGTGCTGAAGCGAAACAGCAGGATGTTGTCCATGATCACCGCCGAACCGGTGCCGCTGCTCATGGATTCGAGGCCGACCGCAATCCCGTAGGCCTGGAAGGTGGCGATCACCACCGTCAGGTAGCGGGTGTACTGGTTGATCTTCTTGCGCCCCGACTCGCCTTCCTTCTTGATCGCCTCCAGCGACGGGACCACCGAGGTCATCAACTGCAGGATGATCGAGGCCGAGATGTACGGCATGATGTTCAGCGCGAAGATGGTCATGCGCTGCAGCGCGCCGCCGGCCAGCATGTCGAACATGCCCAGCATGCCGCCGCCGTTCTGCTGGAACAGCTGCGCCAGGGCATGCGGATCGACGCCGGGGATCGGAATCCAGGTGCCCAGGCGATAGACCACCAGGGCGGCCAGGGTGAACCAGATCCTCTTCTTCAGCTCCGTCGCCTTGGCGAGGACCCCGAAGTTCATGTTAGCGGCGAGCTGCTCGGCGGCAGAGGCCATGCCCATCTCCGAAAGAAAGCTGAAACGATACTGACGCACCGATTCCGGCGGCGCCCGCCGGAATGGGAACACCAGCTTTTAAAGCAATTGCGGCGTGGCGCCAACCCAAGACCGCAGGCGGTCCCTCGGGCCGGCGCCACGCGCGCATTCACTTCGAGGGATCAGCCCTCGGCGGCGGCGGGAGCCCCGGCGACCGTCACCGAGCCGCCGGCCTTCTCGACGGCGGCCACGGCCGCCTTGGAAGCACCGGTGACCTCGATGGTCACCTTGGACTTGATCTCGCCGCGCGCAAGCAGACGCACTCCATCGCGCACCCGGCCAACCAGGCCGGCGGCCTGCAGCTCGGCGACGCCGATGGCCTTGCCGGCGTCGATCTTGCCGGCGTCGATGGCGGCCTGCAGGCGACCAAGATTGACCTCGGCGAATTCGCGGGCGTTGGGATTGTTGAAGCCGCGCTTGGGCAGACGGCGGTAGATGGGCATCTGACCGCCTTCGAAGCCGTGCAGGCTGACGCCGGTACGGGAACCCTGGCCCTTGACGCCGCGGCCCGAGGTCTTGCCCTTGCCGGAGCCGATGCCGCGGCCCAGGCGCTTGGCCTTGTAGCGCGCGCCGGCATTGTCACGAAGGTCGTTGAGCTTCGTCATTGTCTTCTTTCCTTCTCACCGGTCGCCGGGGATCGCTCCCCGGCCCCGGGCGGAGATTACTCCTCGACGCGGACCAGGTGCTTGACCTTGGCGATCATGCCGCGCACCGAAGGGGTGTCCTCCAGCTCGCGGGTCCGGTTCATCTTGTTGAGCCCAAGGCCCACCAGCGTCGCGCGCTGGTCCTGGGTGCGGCCGATCGGGCTGTGGATCTGGGTCACCCGGACGGTCGCCTTGGCTTCGGCCTTCTTCTTCGCAGCCATGCTCAGGACCCTCCTCAGGCGGCCGGGGCCGCGGCGGCGGCCCCGTCGCGACGACCGATGATGTCGCCCACCTTCTTGCCGCGCTTGGCCGCGATGGACCGGGGCGAGGCCAGCGACTCGAGAGCCGCGAAGGTGGCCTTGATCATGTTGTGGGGGTTCGAGGTGCCCAGGCACTTGGCGACGACGTCGGCCACGCCCATGGTCTCGAACACGGCGCGCATCGGGCCGCCGGCGATGATGCCGGTGCCGGGAGGGGCGGCGCGCAGCACGACGCGGCCGGCACCGAAGTGGCCGTTGACGTCGTGATGGAGCGTGCGGCCCTCGCGGAGCGGCACCTTGATCATGTTGCGCTTGGCCTGCTCGGTGGCCTTGCGGATCGCCTCGGGGACCTCGCGGGCCTTGCCGGAGCCGTAGCCGACGCGGCCCTTGGCGTCGCCGACCACCACCAGGGCGGCGAAGGCGAAGCGCCGGCCGCCCTTGACGACCTTGGCGACGCGGTTGATGTGGACGAGCTTGTCGACGAATTCGTTTTCCTCGCGCTCGACGCGGGGTTCGCCGCCACGGCCGCGACCGCGGCCCTCGCCACGCTCACCGTCGCCGCCACGGCCACGGCCGCGCCGCTCGGGGCTCTCGCGATCGGGATTGGGAGTACGTGCCATCGATCTGATTCCCTTAGAAAGACAGGCCGCCTTCGCGGGCCGCGTCGGCCAGGGCCTTGACCCGACCGTGATAGATGTAGCCGCCACGGTCGAACACCACCTCGGTGATGCCGGCCGCCTTGGCCCGCTCGGCGATCAGCTTGCCGACAGCGGCCGCGGCCGCGGCGTCGGCGCCGGTCTTGAGGCTGCCCTTCAGCTCCTTGTCGAGCGTCGAGGCGGAGGCGAGCGTCGTGCCGGCGGCATCGTCGATCACCTGGACATAGATGTGCTTGCTCGACCGGAAGACCGACAGGCGGATACGCCCACCGGACTTCTTGGCGATGCTCGCACGGGTGCGCCGCTTGCGGCGCTCGAACAGTTCCTTCGGCGTCATCATGGCACGGCCCCTTACTTCTTCTTGCCTTCCTTGCGGAGGATCGTTTCGAAGTCGTACTTGATACCCTTGCCCTTGTAGGGCTCGGGACCACGGTACGAGCGGATCTCCGCGGCGATCTGGCCCACCCGCTGCTTGTCGCGGCCGGTGATGGAGATCGCGGTGGGCTTGTCGCACTTGATGGCGATGTCATCCGGGATCGGATAATCGACATCGTGCGAGAAACCGAGCTGCAGCTTCAGGGACTTGCCCTCGACCGCGGCGCGATAGCCGACGCCGTTGATTTCCAGGTTGATGGTGAACCCGGCGTCCACGCCCTTGACCATGTTGTTGATCAGGGCGCGGGTGGTTCCCCACATCATGCGGGCGCGCTTGGTCTCGCTCTTGGGCTTCACCCAGATCAGGCTGCCCTCCTGGGTGACCTCGACCTCGTCGCTCACGGTGATCGACGACTGGCCGTTCTTGCCCTTCACGGTGAAGTCCTTGCCGGCCATCTGGATGGTGACCCCAGACGGCACCGGCACGGGATATTTGCCGACTCGCGACATCTGTCAGTCCCTCCTTAGAAGACCTTGCACAGGACTTCGCCGCCCACGTTCTGGGCGCGAGCCTCGGAATCGGACATCACGCCACGCGGGGTGGACAGGATGCAGATGCCCAGGCCGTTCGCCACGCGAGGCAGGTCGGCGATCTTGGAATAGACCCGGCGGCCAGGCTTGGACACGCGGGCGATCTCGGTGATCACCGGCTTGCCCTCGTGGTACTTGAGCTCGATGGTGAGCTCCGAGACCCCGGCGCGGACGTCGGACTGCGAATAGCCGCGGATGTAGCCCTCGCGCTTGAGGACGTCCAGCACGTTGGCGCGCAGCTTGGAGGCCGGCGAGGTGATGGCGTTCTTGTTGGCGCGCTGGCCGTTGCGGATGCGGGCGAGCATATCGCCGAGCGGATCGGTCATCGACATTTCGGTGCCTCCCTTACCAGCTCGACTTCACGAGGCCGGGGATCTGGCCGAGATTGCCAAGCTCGCGGAGCTTGTTGCGGCAGATCTTGAACTTGCGGTAGTTGCCACGCGGACGACCGGTCAGTTCGCACAGCAGACGGACGCGCACCTTCGACGAGTTGCGCGGCATCTCGGCCAGCTTCAGCGAAGCCTCGAAGCGCTCCTCGGGGGAAAGCTCGCGGTCCATGACGATCGCCTTCAGGCGAGCGCGCTTGGCGGCGGCCTGGGCCGACATCTTGGCGCGCTTCTTGTTGCGCTCGACGGAGCTGATCTTTGACATTGCGAAAAACTCCCTAGCCAGCGAACGGCATGTCGAAGCCCTTGAGAAGCGCCTTGGCTTCCGCATCGGACTTCGCCGTCGTGACGAAAATGATGTCCATGCCCCGGATCGTCTCGACCTTGTCGTAGTTGATCTCGGGGAAGACGATCTGTTCCTTGAGGCCCAGCGAATAGTTGCCGCGGCCGTCGAAGCTCTTGCCGGGGACGCCGCGGAAGTCGCGGACGCGCGGCAGCGCAATGTTGATCAGGCGATCGAGGAACTCGTACATCCGGTCGGCCCGCAGGGTGACCTTGCAACCCACGACCTGGCCCTCGCGCAGCTTGAACTGGGCGATGGACTTCTTGGCCTTGGTGGTCACCGGCTTCTGGCCGGCGATCGCGGTCAGCTCGGCGACGGCGGATTCGATCTTCTTCACATCCTGGGCGGCTTCGCCGACGCCCATGTTGATGATGATCTTCTCCAGCTTCGGAACCTGCATGGGGTTCCTGTAGCCGAACTCTTCCTGCAGGCTCTTGCGAACCTGGGCATCGTAGTGTTCACGCAAACGAGCGGTCATCTGTCCTGCTCCCTTAGCGGTCGATGACTTCGCCGGACCGCCTGGCGACGCGGACCTTGCGACCGTCCTCGAGGACCTTGACGCCGACGCGGGTCGGCTTGTCGGTCTTGGGATCGATGTGGGCGACGTTGGACACGTGGATCGGCGCTTCCTTCTCGACGATCCCGCCGGGGGCGGCGGGGGTCGCTCGCTGGTGGCGCTTCACCATGTTCACGCCCTGGACGATGACGCGGCTCTCGGCCGGGAAGGCGGCGATGACCTCGCCCCGCTTGCCCTTGTCCTTGCCGGTCAGCACCTCGACGCGGTCACCCTTCTTGACGAACATCCCGGGCATCACAGCACCTCCGGAGCCAGAGAGATGATCTTCATGAACTTCTTGGCGCGAAGCTCGCGGGTGACGGGGCCGAAGATGCGGGTGCCGATGGGCTCGTTCTGCTTGTTGATCAGGACGGCCGCATTGGTGTCGAAGCGGATCGCGGTGCCATCGGGACGGCGGATTTCCTTGGCGGTGCGGACGATGACGGCGCGATGCACGTCACCCTTCTTCACGCGGCCGCGCGGAATGGCCTCCTTGATGGAGACGACGATGATGTCGCCCACATTGGCGATGGTACGGTGCGAGCCGCCCAGAACCTTGATGCACTGCACCCGGCGGGCACCCGAATTATCGGCGACGTCCAGGTTGGTTTGCATCTGGATCATGTCGAGTCTTCCTTTCTATCCAGGTCGATATCGTCGCGGCTCACGCCTCGACGATCACTTCCCAGTTCTTGGTCTTCGACAGCGGGCGGCACTCCTGGATGCGGACGGTGTCGCCGGCCTTGAAGGTGTTGTTCTCGTCGTGCGCGTGGTACTTCTTCGAACGACGGATGAATTTCTTGTAGATCGGGTGCATCACGCGACGCTCGACGCGAACCACGACGGTCTTGTCCATCTTGTCGCTGACCACCACGCCCTGCAGAATGCGCTTCGGCATCTTCTGGGGTCTCCTCTTACGCCGCGCCGGCCGAGGCGCGCTCGGCCAGGATGGTCTTGATGGTCGCGATCTCGCGACGCACGGTCTGCACCCGCGCGGTGTTCTCCAACTGGCCCGAGGCCTTCTGGAAACGCAGGTTGAACTGCTCCTTCTTCAGCTCCAGGAGACGGTCCTTGAGCTGGTCCACCGACTTGGCGCGGAGCTCGGAAGCCTTGGTCGCCATGGCTTAGGCCTCCCCGATACGGGTGATGAACTTGCACTTGATGGGCAGCTTGGCGGCGGCCAGCTCGAACCCGCGGCGGGCCAGATCCTCCGGCACGCCGTCGACCTCGAACATCACGCGGCCGGGCTTGACCCGGGCCACCCAGTACTCGGGCGCGCCCTTGCCGGAGCCCATGCGGACCTCGGCGGGCTTGGTCGACACCGGCACGTCCGGGAAGATGCGGATCCACACGCGGCCCTGACGCTTCAGGTGGCGGGTGAGCGCGCGGCGGGCGGCCTCGATCTGGCGGGCGGTGATGCGCTCCGGCTCCATGGCCTTGAGGCCGAAGGCGCCGAAGTTGAGCGCGGTACCGCCCTTGGCGTCGCCATGGATGCGGCCCTTATGGGCCTTGCGGTATTTCGTACGCTTGGGCGAAAGCATGTCTCTAACCCTCTAGTCAGCGGCGTTCGGCGGGAGCGGACTCACCGGCGGCGCGCTTGTCCTGGGCCATGGGGTCATGGGCGAGGATCTCGCCCTTGAAGACCCACACCTTGATGCCGCAGGTGCCGTAGGTGGTCTTGGCGGTGCCCACGCCGTAGTCGATGTCGGCGCGGAGCGTGTGCAGCGGCACGCGGCCCTCGCGGTACCACTCCATGCGGGCGATCTCGGCACCGCCCAGGCGGCCGGAGCAGTTGATGCGGATGCCCTGGGCGCCCAGGCGCATGGCCGACTGCACGGCGCGCTTCATGGCGCGGCGGAAGGAGACGCGGCGCTCCAACTGCTGGGCGATGTTCTCGGCCACCAACTGCGCGTCCAGCTCCGGCTTGCGGATCTCGACGATGTTCAGGTGAACCTCGCTGCCGGTCATCTTGCTGAGCTCCTTGCGGAGCACCTCGATGTCGGCGCCCTTCTTGCCGATCACCACGCCCGGACGGGCGGTGTGGATGGTGATGCGGGCCTTCTTGGCCGGACGCTCGATGACCACGCGCGACACACCGGCGGCGGACAACTTGTCCCGCAGATAGGTGCGCAGCTTGAGATCGTCGAGCAGCAGCTTGGCGTAGTCGCCGTCAGCGAACCAGCGGGAATCCCAGGTCCGGTTGATGCCGAGGCGCAGGCCGATCGGATTGACTTTCTGACCCATGGTTTACTCCCCGGTCGCTTCTTCGCGCTCGCGCACGATGACGGTCAGGTTCGAGAACGGCTTCTCGATGCGGCCGACGCGACCGCGGGCACGAGCACGCCAGCGCTTCATCACCATCGCCTTGCCGACGAAGGCCTCGGCCACGTAGAGCCGGTCGACGTCGAGCTGATGGTTGTTCTCCGCATTGGCGATCGCCGACTGCAGAACCTTCTTCACTTCCTTGGCGACGCGGCGCTTCGAGAAGGTGAGCGAGTGGAGCGCGACCTCGGCCTTCAGGCCACGGATGCTCCCGGCCACCAGGTTCAGCTTGCGCGGGCTGGTGCGAATGGTCGACGCGAAGGCCTTGGCCTCGGTGTCCGCCAGCACCCTTTCAGCAGGCTTCTTGCCCATGGCTACTTCCTCTTCGCCTTCTTGTCGACGCCGTGACCGTAGTAGGTCCGGGTCGGCGAGAACTCACCGAACTTGTGGCCGACCATGTTCTCGGTGACCAGCACCGGGATGAACTTGGCGCCGTTGTAGACGCCGAAGGTCAGGCCGACGAACTGCGGCAGGATGGTGGAACGACGCGACCAGATCTTGATGACCTCATTGCGCCCCGACGCACGCGACTTGTCCGCCTTCTTCAGCAGATAACCGTCGACGAACGGACCCTTCCAAACGGAACGAGCCATTTTCTCGTCCCTCCTTACTTGCTCAGCTGACGGCGGCGCATGATGAGCCGATCCGTCTTCTTGTTGCTACGAGTCTTCTTGCCCTTGGTCGGCTTGCCCCACGGGGTGACCGGGTGACGGCCGCCCGAGGTGCGCCCCTCGCCACCGCCGTGCGGGTGGTCGATGGGGTTCATGGCGACGCCGCGGACATGCGGGCGGAAGCCCATCCAGCGCATCCGGCCGGCCTTGCCCAGCGAGATGTTCTGGTTGTCGGGGTTCGACACCGCGCCGACGGTGGCCATGCACTCGCCGCGCACGACGCGCAGCTCGCCCGAGGACAGGCGCAGCTGGGCGTAGCCCTGGTCCTTGCCGACCAGCTGGGCGTAGGTGCCGGCCGAGCGGGCCATCTGGCCGCCCTTGCCCACCTTCAGCTCGACGTTGTGAACCACGGTGCCGACGGGGATGTTCTTCAGCGGCAGGGCGTTGCCCGGCTTGATGTCGACGCGCTCGCCCGACACCACCTGATCGCCCACCGCCAGGCGCTGCGGCGCCAGGATGTAGCGCTTCTCGCCGTCGGCATAGGACACCAGGGCGATGAAGGCGGTGCGGTTGGGATCGTACTCCAGCCGCTCGACGGTGGCGACCACGTCGGCCTTGTCGCGCTTGAAGTCGATCACGCGATAGCGGCGCTTGTGCCCGCCGCCACGGAAACGGACGGTCACCCGACCCAGGTTGTTGCGGCCGCCCTTCTTGCGCAGGCCCTCGGTGAGGCTGGCTTCGGGCTTGCCCTTCCACAGCTCGGAGCGGTCCACCAGCACCAGCTGGCGACGGCCCGGAGTCGTGGGCTTGTACTGCTTCAGTGCCATGGCGTCAGACTCCCGTCGTCACGTCGATGGTCTGGCCCTCGGCAAGCGTCACGATCGCCTTCTTGACGTCCGAACGCTGGCCCACGCGGCCGCGGAACCGCTTCACCTTGCCCTTGGCGACCAAGGTGTTGACGGCGGTGACCTTCACCCCGAACACGCCCTCGACGGCGGCCTTGATCTCCGGCTTCGAGGCATCCAGCGGCACCTTGAAGGTGACCTGGTTGTGCTCGGAGCCCATGGTGGCCTTCTCGGTGATCACGGGGGCGCGGATGATGTCGTACATCCGCTCCTTGGAGATGATCGGCTTGCTCATTTCAGGCGCGCCTCCAGGGCCTGCACCGCGTCCTTGGTCAGGACCAGGGTGTCGCGACGCAGGATGTCGTATACGTTGGCACCCACGCTCGGCAGCACGTCCACATGCGGGATGTTGCGCGAAGCCAGCGCGAAGTTGTCGTCGAGCGCGGCGCCGTCGATGACCAGCACCGACCCCCAGCCCAGCGCCTTGAAGCGCGCGGCCAGGGCCTTGGTCTTGGGGGCGTCGACCTTGGCGGTGTCCAGCACCACCAGCTTGCCGTCGGCGGCCTTGGCCGACAGGGCGGTCTTCAGCGCCAGGGCGCGCACCTTCTTGTTCATGTCGAACGCATGGCTGCGCACGACCGGGCCGAAGATGGTGGCGCCGCCCTTGAACTGCGGGCTGCGGCGCGAACCCTGACGGGCGCCGCCGGTGCCCTTCTGCTTGAAGGGCTTGCGGGTGGTGCCGGAGATGTCGCTGATGCCCTTGGTCTTGTGGGTCCCGGCCTGGCGCTTGGCCAGCTGCCAGTTGACCATGCGGTGCAGCAGATCGACGCGAACCGGAACGCCGAAGACCTCGTCCGCGAGATCGATCTCGCCGACGGTCTTGTTGTCCAGGCTGATAACGTTCGTCTTCATCGCCTTGTTCCTTTACTCGCCGGCTTCAGCGGCGGCGGCGCCTTCGGCCTTGAGGCCGGCCGGGAACGGCACGCCGTCCGGCAGCTTGCGCTTCACCGCGTCCTTGACCAGCACCCAGGAGCCCTCGGCGCCGGGCACCGACCCCTTGACCAGGATCAGGCCGCGCTCGGCATCGGTGGAGACCACCTTGATGTTCTGGGTGGTGACCTGGACGTCGCCCATGTGGCCGGCCATCTTCTTGCCCTTGAACACCCGACCGGGGTCCTGGCGCTGGCCGGTCGAACCGTGCGAACGGTGCGAGATCGACACGCCGTGGGTGGCTTCGAGGCCGCGGAAGTTGTGGCGCTTCATGACACCGGCGAAACCCTTGCCGATGGTGGTGCCGGTGATGTCCACGAACTGGCCGGGGATGAAATGGGCGGCCGACAGCTCCGCGCCGACCTCGAGGGTGTTCTCGGCGGACACGCGGAATTCGGCGACTTTCTTCTTGGGCTCGACCTTGGCCTTGGCGAACTGTCCACGAACGGGCTTGGCCACGTTCTTGACCTTCGCGGTGCCGGCGCCGAGCTGGACGGCGACGTAGCCGTCCTTGTCCTCAGAGCGGGTCGAGACCACCTGGCAGGTGTCGACCTTCAGAACGGTGACCGGCACGTGGGTGCCGTCCTCGTTGAAGATCCTCGTCATGCCGACCTTCTGGGCGATGAGACCGGATCGCATCATCTGGTTCCTTAGAGCTTGATCTCGACGTCGACGCCGGCGGCCAGGTCGAGCTTCATCAGCGCGTCCACGGTCTGCGGGGTCGGATCGACGATGTCCAGCAGACGCTTGTGGGTACGGATCTCGAACTGCTCGCGCGACTTCTTGTCGATGTGCGGGCTGCGGTTGACGGTGAACTTCTCGATCCGGCTGGGAAGCGGGATCGGTCCGCGCACCTGCGCACCAGTCCTCTTGGCGGTGTTGACGATCTCGCGGGTGGACTGGTCCAGCACGCGGTGGTCGAAGGCCTTGAGGCGGATACGGATGTTCTGGCTTTCCATTCTACGTCATCCGTTAAATCGGATCGGCGCCCGCTTCTGATGAGCAGGCGCCGATCGTTGAAACTTGTTTCGGTTCAAAGAACCTCCCGCAGTCAGCCCGGGCCCTGATCAGGGGCGGTCGCGCTCTTGCGGGAACGGCCGAAGCCGGAAGACAGGCGTTATACAGAGAGTCGGGGGGCTTGGCAAGGCGACTCTTTCAGCCATCTCCACGAACCGCCATGTCTCCCTGGTCAAGGACGGGCGCAGATCCGTCGCCAGCGAATTCCAGCAGGTCGCCCGGCTGGCACGCGAGGGCGGAGCAGAGCGCCGCCAGCGTCTGGAACCGCAAGCCTTTCACCTTGCCCGTGCGGAGCAGCGACAGGTTGGCCTCGGTGATGCCGATGCGCTGGGCCAGCTCCCGCCCGCTGACGCCCCGCGCCGCCATCACCGAATCCAGGCGCACGATGACAGGCATGATCCTCTCCCTTCCCGCTAGACGAATTCGGCGTTCTCGCGCGCCAGCCGGGCGGCCTCGCCCAGCACCCGGGCGATGACCAGCACCGCCAGCCCGATGATCGCGAACCCCAGGTCCTCGCCATGGATGCCGATCACCACATGCCGCGACCCTTCCGGCAAGCCCACCGACAGGGCCAGGGACAGGGCGACCGTCGTCACTGGCCCTGCGACGGCCAGCGCGACCATGGCCAGCGCGCAATGTCGCAACCGAACCGCCGCCGAGGGGCAGAAGATTTCGCCACGGGCATAACCACGGAAAAGAGCGCGAAGCTCCCAGAATCCCCACACCACCGGCCCGGCGTAGACCAACAAAACGCCAGCCACGGCCAGAAAGGCAACGCCCTCCAGGGGGCGCGGGGGGAAGTCGGCCATGGCGACGCCTCCCCAGTTGACGATCTGCTCCGGCGCCAGCCAGACATAGGCCACCAGGCCCGGCGGCAGAACCAACAGCACGGCGGTCAACAGCGCCGCGACCCGCACCGAAAGGCGGGAGATCGCCGGCGACGCCGGATTGGCGGAAGATTGCATGTGGCCCTCCTCATGAATTATTGCAACACGATAATGTTTATCGTTTCACAATAATTTTTGCAACCATCTTTTGGGAAGCGGAGAAGGAGCCCGCAATGAGATCCCTCGCCGCGCTCGGGATGACAGCAACCAGCAAACGAAAACGGCCCCCAGGTTTCCCCGAGGGCCGCTTTCTTTTCCGTCATCGCCGGGCGTGATCCGGCGATCCATGGATGCCCGGGTCAAGCCCGGGCATGACGCATGGAAAAACAGACTACTCGATGATCTTGGCGACGACGCCGGCGCCGCGCGTGCGAAGCACGCCGTCGGTTCCGTCTGTCGGCGCCAGGACCGGAGCGACCATCCCGATCGTCCCTACTCGATGATCTTGGCGACGACGCCGGCGCCGCGCGTGCGAAGCACGCCGTCGGTTCCGTCTGTCGGCGCCAGGACCGGAGCGACCATCCCGATCGTCCCTACTCGATGATCTTGGCGACGACGCCGGCGCCGACGGTGCGGCCGCCCTCGCGGATGGCGAAGCGCAGGCCCTCGTCCATGGCGATCGGGGCGATCAGCTGGACTTCCATCGACACGTTGTCGCCCGGCATCACCATCTCGGTGCCTTCCGGCAGGCTCACCACACCGGTCACGTCGGTGGTGCGGAAATAGAACTGCGGACGGTAGTTGGTGAAGAACGGGGTGTGGCGGCCGCCCTCTTCCTTGGTCAGGATGTAGGCCTCGGCCTTGAACTTGGTGTGCGGCGTGATCGAGCCCGGGGCCGCCAGGACCTGGCCGCGCTCCACGTCCTCGCGCTTGGTGCCGCGCAGCAGCGCGCCGATGTTGTCGCCGGCCTCGCCCTGGTCCAAGAGCTTGCGGAACATCTCGACGCCGGTGCAGGTGGTCTTCACCGTCGGCTTGATGCCGACGATCTCGACTTCCTCGCCCACCTTGACCACGCCGCGCTCGACGCGGCCGGTCACCACGGTGCCGCGGCCCGAGATCGAGAACACGTCCTCGATCGGCATCAGGAACGGCTTGTCCTTCGGACGCTCCGGCTGCGGGATGTAGCGGTCCACCTCGGCCATCAGCGCCAGGATGGCGTCACGGCCGATCTCGGGGGAACGATCCTCCAGAGCGCACAGCGCCGAGCCCTTGACGATCGGAATGTCGTCGCCGGGGAAGTCGTAGGACGACAGCAGCTCGCGGACCTCCAACTCGACCAGGTCGAGAAGCTCGGGGTCGTCGACCATGTCGACCTTGTTCATGAACACCACCAGCGCCGGAACACCCACCTGGCGGGCCAGCAGGATGTGCTCGCGGGTCTGCGGCATCGGGCCGTCCGCCGCCGACACCACCAGGATCGCGCCGTCCATCTGCGCCGCGCCGGTGATCATGTTCTTCACGTAGTCGGCGTGGCCGGGGCAGTCCACGTGGGCGTAGTGACGGTTGGTGGTCTCGTATTCCACATGCGCCGTCGAGATGGTGATGCCGCGCGCCTTCTCCTCGGGGGCCTTGTCGATCTGGTCGTAGGCCGTGAAGGTGGCGCCGCCGGTCTCGGCCAGAACCTTGGTGATCGCAGCGGTCAACGAGGTCTTGCCATGGTCGACGTGACCGATGGTGCCGATGTTGCAGTGCGGCTTGTTGCGCTCGAATTTCGCCTTAGCCATGTTTCAACCCATCTGATCGGCGGCAATGCCGCTGGTGGTCACGAAAGCTCCGGCCAGAAGGCGCCTGGAGCGGGTGAGGGGAATCGAACCCCCGTCTTCAGCTTGGAAGGCTGTTGCTCTACCATTGAGCTACACCCGCCCTTGGACGCCCGCCCGGGCGCGCGCCTGACGCGGACCCGATTGAAAGACTTCCATCGCCCGGCCTGGGATAAGTGGTGGAGGGGGTTGGATTCGAACCAACGTAGGTGTACACCGGCAGATTTACAGTCTGCTGCCATTGACCGCTCGGCCACCCCTCCACGTCGTCGTCGGCGGGGCCGTTGCGACGGGAGACCGCACTATGAGCATTTCGGACGGCTTGTCAATCCGATTTTAGAGGAATAAACCCGTCGGCAGGAGGAGCCCCCATGAGCACGCGAGATCCCCGCAGCCGACCCCGCGCCGGGCGCGACGGCCCCGCCCCCGGCCCCCGCAAGGGCGGCGGCGGCAAGCCCCAGGCGAAGCCGCGCCCGACCGCCGCCAAGCCGCCGCCCGGCACCTACTGGCTGTACGGCACCCACGCGGTGTCGGCCGCCCTGGTCAATCCCCGCCGCCGGCTCCGCCGCCTGCTGGCCACGGCCGAGTCCGCCCGCGCCCTGGCCGAGGCCCTGGACGACGGCCGCGCCGTCCGGCCGCTGCCGCCCGAGGAGATCGTCGAGAAGGCCGATCTGGAGCATCTGCTGCCGCCCGGCGCGGTGCACCAGGGCGTCGCCGCCCTGGTCGAGCCCCTGCCCGCCCCCGCCATCGAGGACGTCGCCCGCGCCGCCGCCAAGGCCGACCGGGCGGTGGTGGTGGTCCTCGACCAGGTCACCGACCCCCACAATGTCGGCGCCATCCTGCGCTCGGCGGCGGCCTTCGGCGCCATGGCGGTGATCGTGCCGGACCGCAACAGCCCCGAGGAGACCGGCGCCCTGGCCAAGTCGGCCTCGGGGGCGCTGGAGCGCATGCCGCTGGTCCGCGTCACCAACGTGGTCCGCGCCCTCGAGGAATTGAAGGGCGCCGGCTTCTGGACCGCCGGCCTGGCCGGCGAGAGCCCGTTCACCCTGGCCAGCCAGAAGCTCTCGGGCCGCGTCGCCCTGATCCTCGGCGCCGAGGGCGAGGGCCTCAGGCGCCTGACCCGCGAGCACTGCGACTACTTGGTCAAGCTGCCGATGACCGACGCGGTGGAAAGCCTCAACGTCTCCAACGCCGCCGCCGTGGCGCTGTACGAACTGGCGCGGGAGTGAGCCCCTTGCGGCCCGCCGCCGTTCCCTCTACCTTCCCCCCGACGCCGGTTTAGCTCAGCTGGTAGAGCACCTGATTTGTAATCAGGGGGTCGCGGGTTCGAGCCCTGCAACCGGCACCATTCCTTGCATCAGAGCGGTATGAACGCCTTTTCCGACACCACGGCGCTGCGGCGCACCTTCGCCATCATCTCGCACCCGGACGCCGGCAAGACGACGCTGACCGAGAAGCTGTTGCTGTTCGGAGGCGCCATCCAGATGGCCGGCGCGGTGCGGGCGCGCGGCGAGCAGCGGCGCACGCGCTCGGACTGGATGGCCATCGAGAAGGAGCGCGGCATCTCGGTGTCGGCCTCGGTGATGACCTTCGAGCACGAGGGGCTGACCTTCAACCTGCTCGACACCCCCGGTCACGAGGACTTTTCCGAGGACACCTACCGCACGCTGACCGCCGTCGATTCGGCGGTGATGGTGCTGGACGCCGCCAAGGGCATCGAGGCCCAGACGCTGAAGCTGTTCGAGGTCTGCCGCCTCAGGGACGTGCCCATCGTCACCTTCGTCAACAAGGTGGACCGCGAGGGCAAGGACACCATGGAACTTCTCGACGAGATCGAGAAGACCCTGGCGCTCGACGTCTGCCCGGTCACCTGGCCCATCGGCATGGGCCGCGACCTCAAGGGCGTCTACGACCTGATCCGCAACCGCGTGGTGCTGTTCGACCCCGGACGCGGCGATCACATCGCCGAGATCGCCGTCGACGCCGACCTGGACGACCCGCGCCTGGAGCAGGCGGTGGGCACGGCCGCCGCCGAGCGCCTGCGCGAGGAGGTCGAGCTGGTCCGGGGCGGCTATCCCGAGTTCGACCTCGACGCCTTCCGCGCCGGCCACCTGACCCCGGTGTTCTTCGGCTCGGCGCTCAAGACCTTCGGGGTGGCGGAGCTGTTGCGCGGCGTCGGCAATCTCGCCCCCGCCCCCCTGCCCCGCAAGGCCGACACCCGCACCGTGGCGCCGGCCGAGGACAAGGTCACCGGCTTCGTGTTCAAGGTCCAGGCCAACATGGACCCCAACCACCGCGACCGCATCGCCTTCTTCCGCATCTGCTCGGGCCGCTTCCGCCGCGGCATGAAGCTCAAGCACGTTCGCTCGGGCAAGGTGATGGCGCTGGTCAACCCGGTGTTCTTCCTGGCCCGCGACCGCGAGCTGGCCGAGGAGGCCTTCCCCGGCGACATCATGGGCATTCCCAACCACGGGCAGCTCAGGATCGGCGACACCTTGTCGGAGTCCGAGGAGCTCAATTTCCTCGGCATCCCCACCTTCGCCCCCGAGGTGCTGCGCCGCGTCCGCCTGGACGATCCCATGAAGGCCAAGCAGCTCAGGAAGGCGCTGGAGGACTTGGCCGAGGAAGGCGTCAGCCAGGTTTTCAAGCCGGTCGACGGCTCCACCTGGATCGTCGGCGTGGTCGGCCTGCTGCAGTTCGACGTACTGACCACCCGCATCGAGAGCGAGTACAACATCAAGGCCGGCTTCGAGGACGGCGGCTACGTCACTGCCCGCTGGGTCGCCGCCGACGACCCCAAGGAGCTGGAGCGCTTCGCCCTGGCCCACAAGTCCAACATGGCCGAGGACCGCGACGGCGCCCCGGTCTACCTGGCCCGCAACACCTGGCAGCTGGGCCGCGCCCAGCAGGATTTCCCCAACGTGCGGTTCAGCGCGACGCGCGAGCAGCATTGAGAGGACGGGTTGTCCATCGGCGTTCAGGTGCTATCCTCGACGCCATGGGGAACATCTGGAATGCCGGTCCATGCTGACTCGAATCGTGGTGCGGAACTTCAAACGGTTCGGCGAGGTGCAGATCGAGTTGGGTCAAGCCACCTTGCTGATCGGGCCCAACAATTCCGGCAAGACGTCGACGCTGCAGGCCTTGGCCCTGTGGCAACTGGGAGTCCGGCGCTGGCTGGAAAAGCACGGAAGTCGTGAACCGCCCGGCAAGCGGCCGGGGGTGACCATCAATCGCCGGGATCTAGTTGCCCTGCCGGTCCCTGTGGCGAACCTGCTGTGGCGCGATCTGAGGACCCGCCTGATCGAGAAGGCCGGCGGTCAGAGGACGAAGAACATTTTCATCGAGGTGCTGGTCGAGGGGGTCACCGAGACCATGACCTGGATGTGCGGATTCGAATTCGATTACGCCAACGCAGAGTCTTTCTATTGCCGTCCCATGAAGCTCGACGACGGCACGCGGATGCCGGTGCCAAGTGAAGCGGCGTTGGTCAATGTCGCCTTTCTTCCTCCCATGTCGGGCTTGGCGTCCAGCGAGACGGTGCTTCCGGAAGGTGCCATCGAGGTTCGCATCGGCGAGGGACGCACGGCGGAGGTGCTGAGGAACCTCTGCCTGGCGCTTTACCAGCGGGGAAACGGAGATTGGCAAACGCTGCAGCAGAGGCTCGCCGCCCTGTTCGGGATCGAACTGCAGCCCCCTCACTTCGTCGAGGAGCGCGGCGAAGTGCGGATGCAATACCGTGATCTGACATCCGGTACGTTGCTTGACTTGTCGTGCGCCGGGCGCGGCCTTCAACAAACGTTGCTGCTGGTGGCTTACATTTTGGCCCGGCCCAACTCGGTCATCCTGCTCGACGAGCCGGACGCACACCTCGAAATATTGCGCCAACGTCAAACCTACCAGTTGTTGACCCGACTTGCCGACGACCGGAATTGCCAGATCGTCGCGGCGTCTCACTCCGAAGTGCTGTTGAACGAGGCCGCGGACCGGGATGTCGTGATCGCCTTTGTCGGCGCCCCCCATCGGGTCGATGACCGGGGGACGCAGACGCTGAAGGCATTGAGGGAGATCGGCTTCGAGCACTACCTCAAGGCCGAGCAGAAGGGGTGGGTGATCTATCTTGAAGGATCGACCGATCTGGCCATCCTTCAAGCGTTCGCCGAAGCGCTGGATCACCCCTGCCGCATTTACCTCGACACGGCGTTTTATCATTACGTCGGGAATCAGATTTCCAAAGCGCAGTCCCATTTCTGGGGGTTGCGCGATGCCAAGCCGGACTTGGTGGGAGTGGCCGTCCTCGACCGCGATGATCGCCCCGCCGGCGGGCGCGACGGCTTCGACGTGTATTACTGGCCCAGGCGGGAGATCGAGAACTATCTCTGCTTTCCCGAAGTTCTCGAAAGCTATGCCGAATCGCTTGCCACCTCTCTCGCTGCCGGCCCGCTGCTGGATTATGCGGAACGGACGCGGTTCCGCGACGCCATGAGGAGCGCCATCGAAGACTATGTTCCACCCCGAGCCATGCGCGACCGCGGTGATCCGTGGTGGAACGACACGAAGGCCAGCACCGATTTCCTCGACCGGGTGTTTCCGGCTTTCCTTCAATCCGTCGGTCTTCCAGTGGGCTTCATGGCGAAAACCAACTATCACGAGCTCGCCCGCTTCGTGCCGATCGACCTGATTGCCGACGACATTCGGATCGCATTGGACCTGGTGGCAGCCGTGGCCGCCACGGCAAAGCCGAGGGCTCCGGCGCCTTGACTCCGGAGCAGGCGGGGATTCACCCCCCCAATAATTGTCCAGGCACGGCCTTTGCAAGCCGTTCCTGGCAATCCTCGTGGAGGCCGGTCATGAGCACTCTTTCGGTGTCATCCTTCCTGTCCGCCCTTGGCCCCGCGGCGGCCAGGCGATCCGCCACGGTCGCGCCGGCGGAAGCTCCGCCCGGCGGCTTCGCCCAGGCGCTGGCCTCGGCGACCAAGCCGCAAGAGGTGCGGCCGCTGGCGACCAGCGATTACGGCATCTACGCCAACGTGGTGGTGGACGGCAAGGTGGTGGCGACGGTGTCGAACACCGGTTGCGCCGTCCTCGTCGACGGGCTTCCCGACCTTCACGACATGCTGTCGCTCGACGGCCACGGCCCCAATCTTGCCGCCACGCGGGCGCGACAGATCGCCGACGCGCTGGGCGGCACGGTCGCCACGTCGTCCTCGGCCCTGACCCAAAAGCAGTTCGACGAGGCCGACTTCCCGCCCGGCGCGGTCGACCTGCGCTGGATCGAGGACCCCGAGAATGACGAGTCCTGGCGAGACCTCCCGCCGGCGGTGGCGGCGGCCCAGGCCGCCGCCCTGATCGCCCAGCAGGTCTGAACGCGGGCAATTCCTGCCCTCCCGGCAAATTTTTCCGTGCAGGTCGGCGGAGCCTTCCCGCCGGTTGCCGGGCCGGGCGGGGGCTCGTCCCTTTCCCAGCCTTGCACTCGGCCGGCGCATCGGATACCCCTTACCGTCCATCGATTTCCGGCCGGGAAAGCCCCTTCACCCATGCGTCTGGTCCGACATTGCGGCGAATTGGATCCAGGCCACCGCGGTTGCGTGGTGGCGCTGGGGAATTTCGACGGCGTGCACAAGGGCCACCAAGCGGTGATCCTGACCGCGAGGCGCATCGCCGGGGACCTGGGCGTGCCGCATGCGGTGATGACCTTCGAGCCGCATCCGCGCGCCTTCTTCAAGCCCGACCAGCAGCCGTTCCGGCTGACGCCGTTCCGCGTCAAGGCGCGGCTGATCGAGGCGCTGGGTATCGACTTCCTTTTCATGCAGCATTTCGACGCCGCCTTCGCCGGCATGACGGCCATCGAATTCATCGGCGACATCCTGGTCGGCTGCCTGAAGGCGCGACACGTGGTGGTGGGCTACGACTACGTGTTCGGCAAGGGCCGCCAGGGCACCGGCGCGCTGCTGCAGAGGCTGTCCGACGAAGGCGCCTTCGGCTTCACCTCGGTGCCGCCCGAGGTGGCGCCGTCGGGCGAGACCTATTCCTCGACCAAGGTCCGCGAATATCTGGTCGCCGGCCAGCCGTCCGAGGCCGCCAAGCTGCTGGGCCATTACTGGGAGGTCGAGGGCCGGGTCGAGCACGGCGACGCCCGCGGCCGCACCATCGGGTTCCCCACCGCCAACATCCATCTGGGCGAGTACCAGCGCCCGGCCACCGGCGTCTACGCGGTGCGGGCCGGCATCGACCACGGCGGCGCCACGGTGTGGCACGACGGGGTGGCCAATTTCGGCCGCCGCCCCACCTTCGACAAGACCGACGAGCTGCTGGAAGTCCACCTGCTGGACGCCTCGGGGGACCTCTACGGCCGGCATCTGCGCGTCGCTCTGGTGGACTTCATCCGGTCCGAGCATAAATTCGCCTCGGTGGATGAGCTGCGCACCCGCATCAAAGCCGACGTCGAGGCCGCCCGCGTCCTGCTCGCCGCCCGCCATTTCCCCGAAAGCCCCGGCCCCGTGGTGCCGGCGCATGAGTGAGAACCGCCCCATGAGCGCCGATTACAAAGCCACCGTCTTCCTGCCCAGGACCGACTTCCCCATGAAGGCCGGCCTGCCCGATCTCGAGCCCCGGCTGCTGAGGCGCTGGGCCGACATCGACCTTTACGGCAGGATGCGCGCGGCCGCCCGGGGCCGCGAGAAGTTCGTCCTGCACGACGGCCCGCCCTATGCCAACGGCCATCTGCATATCGGCCACGCGCTCAACAAGATCCTCAAGGACGTCATCGGCCGCACCCAGTCCATGCTGGGCAAGGACGCCGACTACGTGCCCGGCTGGGACTGCCACGGCCTGCCCATCGAATGGAAGATCGAGGAGAAGTACCGCGCCGAGGGCCTGGACAAGGACCAGGTCGACGTGGTCGCCTTCCGCGAGGAATGCCGCCAGTTCGCCGCCAAATGGATCGACGTCCAGCGCGAGGAGTTCAAGCGCCTAGGCGTGGTGGGCGACTGGAATCATCCCTACACCACCATGACCTTCAAGGCCGAGGCCACCATCGCCGCCGAGTTGGGCAAGTTCCTGATGGACGGCAGCCTCTATCGCGGCGCCAAGCCGGTGATGTGGTCGGTGGTCGAGAAGACCGCGCTCGCCGAGGCCGAGGTCGAGTACCACGACCACACCAGTGTCACCATCTGGGTCGGGTTTCCCGTGGTCAAGGCCAGCCGTCCCGAGCTGGACGGCGCCAAGGTGGTGATCTGGACCACCACGCCGTGGACCATGCCCGGCAACCGCGCCATCGCCTTCGGGGCGGAGTTCGATTATGCCGTCGTCGAGGTGGAGACCGTCGAGGACGGTGCCCTGGCCTGGCCCGGCCAGCGCTATGTGGTGCTGAAGGACCAGATCGAGCAGGTGGCGAAGGACGCCAAGTGCTCGTTCCTCCTCGTCGCCACCCTCACGGGCGCCGACCTCGCCGGCACCGTCTGCCACCATCCGCTCAAGTTCCATCCCGACGCCGACGGCGGCTACGACTTCGACGTCCCGCTGCTGGCCGGCGACTTCGTCACCACCGACACCGGCACCGGCTTCGTCCACATCGCGCCGGGCCACGGCGAGGACGACTGGCAGTTGGGCGTCGCCAACGGCATCGCCGTACCCGACACCGTGCAGCCCGACGGCACCTATTATCCCCACGTGGCCATCTTCGCCGGCCAGGCGGTGCTGGCCCAGGGCAAGAACGGCAAGTACTACAGCCCCGTCGCCAAGCCGGTGATCGAGGCCATGAAGGCGTGCGGCAACCTGCTGGCCCACGGCAAGGTCGAGCATTCCTATCCCCATTCGTGGCGGTCGAAGGCGCCCTTGATCTTCCGCAACACGCCGCAATGGTTCATCTCCATGGAGAAGACCGGCCTCAGGGACAAGGCGCTGGCGGCCATCGACGCCACCCGTTTCGTTCCGGACCAGGGCCGCAACCGCATCCGGTCCATGGTCGAGGGCCGGCCCGACTGGTGCGTGTCGCGCCAGCGCGCCTGGGGCGTGCCGATCACCGTGTTCGTGGAGAAGAAGACCGGCCAGCCGCTCAGGGAGCAGGAGGTCGTGGACCGCATCGTCGCCGCCTTCATGGAGGAGGGCGCCGACGCCTGGTACACCAGCCCGCCGTCGCGTTTCCTGGGCAACGGCCGCGACCCCGCCGACTACGAGCAGGTGGTCGACATCCTGGACGTGTGGTTCGATTCCGGTTGCACCCATGCCTTCGTGCTGGAGGGCGACACCTGGCCGAACCTGCGCGCCCCCGCCAACCTCTATCTCGAAGGCTCGGACCAGCATCGCGGCTGGTTCCAATCGTCGCTGCTGGAGAGCTGCGGCACCCGCGGCCGCGCCCCCTACGACGCGGTGCTGACCCACGGCTTCGTGCTCGACGAGGACGGCCGCAAGATGTCCAAGTCGCTGGGCAACGTGGTGTCGCCCCAGGACGTGGTCTCGACCATGGGCGGCGACATCCTGCGCCTGTGGGTCACGGGCTCGGACTATTCCGACGACCTGCGCATCGGCCAGGAGATCCTCAAGACCCAGGTCGACATCTATCGCCGGCTGCGCAACACGCTGCGCTACCTGCTTGGGGCGCTCGACGGCTTCACCGATGCCGAGCGGCTGCCTGCGGGCGACATGCCCGAACTGGAACGCTGGGTCCTGCACCGCCTGACCCAGCTCGACGCCGGCCTCAGGCGAGCCTGCGCCGATTTCGAGTTCCACGGCTGGTTCACCGAGCTGCACACCTTTTGCGCCGTCGACCTGTCGGCGTTCTATCTGGATATCCGCAAGGACGCGCTTTACTGCGACACCGCCGACAGCCCGCGCCGCCGCGCCGCGCGGACGGTGATGGACATCCTGCTCGACACCCTGTGCAAGTGGCTGGCGCCGTTCACCTGCTTCACCGCCGAGGAGGCGTGGCTGGCGCGGCACCCGTCCGAGGACGGCAGCGTCCATCTGGAGACCTTCCCCGACATTCCGGCGGAGTGGCGGAACGAGGCGCTGGCCGCCAAATGGGATGCGGTGCGCGCTGTCCGCCGGGTGGTCACCGGCGCCCTCGAGCTGGAACGCGCCGCCAAGCGCATCGGCTCGTCGCTGCAGGCCAACCCGCTGCTCTACGTGGACGGCAACCTGTATCCCGCCATCGCCGACGTGGACATGGACGAGGTGTGCATCACCTCGGGGATGCTGGTGGTCGAGGGGCAGGTTCCCGACGGCTGCTTCATCCTGGCCGACGTCC
The DNA here is from genome assembly GCA_937887565.1 of uncultured Rhodospirillaceae bacterium. Taxonomy (GTDB): domain Bacteria; phylum Pseudomonadota; class Alphaproteobacteria; order Rhodospirillales; family Magnetospirillaceae; genus CALABS01. Next base: position 26,552 of record CALABS010000011.1, read on the forward strand.
CCGGCGTCGGTGTCCTGCCGCGCCCCGCCGAGGGCGAGAAGTGCCAGCGCTGCTGGAAGGTCCTGCACGAGGTGGGCAAGTTCAGCCACCAAGGCGTTTGCGGCCGCTGCTCGGACGCCGTCGACCGGCTCGCCGGGTCGGCGGAGTAGGCCGCCATGCTGCGCCCGGGGCTCTCGCTCGCCGCCGTGGTCATCGTGCTCGACCAGATGACCAAGGCGTGGACCATCGACGTCATGCGGCCGCTGGGGGTGTGGGAGACGCCGTTCCATTCGTCCACCCGTATCGAGGTGCTGCCGTTCTTCGATCTGGTGATGGCGTGGAACCGGGGAGTCAGTTTCGGCATCTTCAACAACGGCGGTCCGTGGAACGCCATGTTGCTGAGCGTGCTGTCGGCGGTCATCTGCGTCGCGCTGGTGGCATGGATGCGCAAGGTCCAGTCGCTGCCGGTCTCGCTGGCGCTGGGCGGCATCGTCGGCGGGGCGCTCGGCAACGTCATCGACCGCGTCCGTTTCGGCGCCGTCGCCGACTTCCTGGACGTCCACGTGATGGGCTATCACTGGCCCGCCTTCAATTTGGCGGATTCGGCCATTACGGTCGGCGCGATCCTGCTGGTGCTGGACTCCTTGTTTGCTCGCCCCAATTCGTCTAAGAATTAGGCCCTATGACGACCAAGACCTTCGCCCTGGCCCGCGCCCTCGCCGTTCCCGCCGCCGCCCTGCTGCTGGCGGCAAGTCTCTCCGGCTGTAGCGACGCCCGCCGCGCGCTCGGCTACGAGAAGACCGCGCCCGACGAATTCCAGGTCGTCGAACGGGCGCCGCTGTCCATGCCGCCCGACTTCACCCTGCGCCCGCCGGCGCCGGGAGCGGTGCGCCCGCAGGAGGGCTCGACCCGCGACCAGGCGCGCCAGGCCCTGCTCGGCAACCGGGCCGGCACGCCGATCTCCACCCAGGGCCGCACCCAGGGCGACATGGTGATGTTGCAGAAGGCGGGGGCCGATCGCATCCAGACCGACATCCGCAACCTGATCAACAAGGAGACCCAGGCGCTGGCCGACGCCGACAAGAGCTTCACCGACAAGCTGGTGTTCTGGCGCAAGCCCGAGCCTTATGGCCAGGCCGTCGACGCCACCAAGGAGGCGCAGCGCCTGCGCGAGAACCAGGCGCTCGGCAAGGCGGTCACCGAGGGCGAGACCCCGGTCATCAAGCGGCGCAAGAAGGGCATGCTGGAAGGCGTGTTCGACTGACGCCGCATGCGGCGGCGTTCCGCGCCGCCTTGCCGGCGCCACATTCCCCCCTTATATGAGCCTCGCCCGCAAGGGAATCCGCCGGAGGTATCATGCGTAATCCACGCCTGAGGAAGTGGGGCGCCGTCACGGCCCTCTGCCTGTCGCTGTCCGCGCCGCTGCCGTCGGCGGCCAAGGTCTTCGATCCCGCCGTCTTCACCCTCGACAACGGCATGCGCGTCGTGGTGGTCGAGAACCACCGCGCCCCCATCGCCACCCACATGGTGTGGTACCGGGTCGGCGCCGCCGACGAACCGGCCGGCAAGAGCGGCATCGCCCACCTGCTGGAACACCTGATGTTCAAGGGCACCCCGGACATCCCGCCGGGCGAGTTCTCGAAGATCGTCGCCCGCCATGGCGGGCGCGACAACGCCTTCACCTCGTCGGACTACACCGCCTATTTCCAGAACGTCGCCACCGACCGCCTGGAGTTGGTGATGAAGATGGAAGCCGACCGCATGCGAAACCTGACGCTGGACGACCACAACGTGGTCACCGAGCGCGCCGTGGTCGAGGAGGAGCGCCGCTCGCGCACCGACAACAACCCCAACGCCCTGCTGTCCGAGCGCATGGAGGCGGCCCTTTACGTCAACCACCCCTACCGCCGGCCGGTGATCGGCTGGGGCAGCGAGATCGCCCGCCTGGACCGCGCCGACGCCGAGGCCTTCTACAAGACCTGGTACGCCCCCAACAACGCCATCCTGGTGGTGGCCGGCGACGTGAAGCCGGACGAGGTGCTGGAGCTGGCCCGGAAATATTACGGCCCCCTCAAGCCCGAGGCCATTCCCGACCGCGAGAAACTGCGGGCCGAGGAGCCGCCCCAGGTGGCGGCGCGGCGGGTGGTGCTGGAGGACCCGCGCGTCCAGCAGCCGTCGTGGACCCGCCTCTACGTCGCCCCCAGCTACAACGAGGGCCGCCGCGAGCTGGCCTATCCGCTGCAGGTGCTGTCCGAGATCCTGGGCGGCGGCGCCACCAGCCGGCTGTACAAGTCGCTGGTGGTGGACCAGGGGCTGGCCGCCGGGGCCGGCGTCTGGTACGACCCGTCGGCGCTGGACTTCGCCACCTTCGGTTTCGGGATCACGCCGCGCCCGGACGTCCCGGTCGGCAAGATCGAGGCGGCCCTGGAGGCCGAATTGGGCAAGCTGGCGAAGGCGGGCATCTCGGCCGAGGAGGTCGAGCGCGCCAAGAGCCGCCTGCGCGCCAACGTCACCTATGCCCGCGATTCGCTGCACACCGCCGCCCAGGTGCTGGGCGAGGCCCTGGCCACCGGCCAGACCGTCGAGGATGTGGAGGCCTGGCCCGAGCGCATCGCCGCCGTCACCCCCGAGCAGGTCAACGAGGCGGCCCGCGCGGTGCTCGACGAAACGGCCTCGGTGACCGGCGTCCTGCTGCCCAAGGCCGGCGGCGGACAGACCGCCCAGTCGTCGTCGCCGTCCGCCGTTCCCCATGCCCAGCCCGCCCGCGAGGTCCGCTGATGATGATCCGCCGTCTCGCCTTCCTGCTGCCCCTCCTCGCCCTGCTGGGCGCCGCGCCCGCCGGCGCGGTCACCGTCGAGCGGGTCACCAGCCCCAACGGCATCGAGGCCTGGCTGGTGCAGGACCACACCAATCCCATCATCGCCGTCGAGGCCGCCTTCCGGGGCGGCGCCGCCACCGATCCGGCCGGCAAGGCGGGGCTGGCCAACATGGTCTCGGCCCTGCTGGACGAGGGCGCCGGGCCCCATGACAGCCAGGCCTTCCAGGGCAAGCTGGAGGACCTGGCCATCGGCCTGTCCTTCGACGCCGGCCGCGACACCTTCCGCGGCCACCTCAAGACCCTGACCGAGAACCGCGACACCGCCTTCGAGCTGTTCCGGCTGGCGCTGACCGAACCCCGCTTCGACAAGGAGCCGGTGGAGCGCATCCGCAGCCAGATCCAGACCATCCTCAAGCGCGAGCTGCAGAACCCCAACACCGTCGCGATCCGCGAGTGGAACCGGGTGGTGTTCGCCGGCCATCCCTACGCCTCGCCGGTCAACGGCACCCCCGAGACGGTGGCCAAGCTGACCGTCGCCGACCTCAAGGGATGGACCAGGAAGCACCTGGCCCGCGACGCCCTGGTGATCGGCGTCGTCGGCGACATTACCCCCGAGGCGCTGGGGCCGCTGCTGGACAAGACCTTCGGCGCCCTGCCGGCCAAGGCGGCCAAGGTCGAGGTCCCCTACACCACCCCCAAGGCGCCCGGCCGCACCATCGTCATCCCCCGCGACAACCCGCAAAGCGTCGCCATGTTCGGCGAGGGCGGCATCAAGCGCGACGACCCCGACTGGTACGCCGCCTACGTCATGAACTACATCCTCGGCGGCGGCGGCTTCTCGTCGCGGCTGACCGAGGAAGTCCGCGAGAAGCGCGGCCTGGCCTATTCCGTCTATTCCTACCTGATGCCCCTCGATCACGCCGCCGTGGTGATGGGCGGCGTCGCCACCCAGAACGCGCGGCTGGCCGAATCGCTCAACATCATCAAGGACGAATGGAGGCGGATGCGCGAGGAGGGGCCGACGCCCCAGGAGCTCGACGACGCCAAGACCTACCTGACCGGCTCGTTCCCGCTGCAGCTGGACTCCACCGTCGCCATCGCCGGCCTGCTGGTGGCCATGCAATTGGACGACCTGGGCATCGACTACCTGGACAAGCGCAACGGCTATATGGAGGCGGTCAGCCTGAAGGACGTCAACCGCGTCGCCAAGCGCCTGCTCGACCCCGCCCGCCTGACCACGGTCGTCGTCGGCAAGCCCGACGGCGTGCAGGCGAGCGAGGCGAGATAACGGGATCAGCCCTTCGACGGCACCATCAGCGTGGCCTCGCCGTCGACCACCACCTTGCCGCCCACCTCGCAGGTGGTCTTGAAGGTGACGAACTTCTTGTCCGGATTGGTGGCGGTGACCTCGACCTTGGCGGTCACCGTGTCGCCGATGCGAACCGGGGCCTTGAACTTCAAGAGCTGCGACACGTAGATGCAGCCCGGCCCCGGCATCTTCATGCCGAAGACGGTGGAGATGAAGGCCGCCGACAGCATGCCGTGAGCGATGCGGCCCTTGAACAGGGTGTCGCGCGCGAATTCCTCGTTGACGTGGACCGGGTTGAAGTCGCCCGAGACGCCGGCGAAGGCGGCGATGTCGGCCTCGGTGACGGTCTTGGCGAAAACCGCCGACATGCCCACGCTCAATTCCTCGAAATAATAGCCGTTCAGGTCCCCGCTCATGGCCATCTCCTTGTTGTGTGCGCCCGTGGGGCGAATGGTGCACCGCAGTATAGGCGCCGGCCGGCCGCCCCACAACGACCGGGGGGCGGGATTCCCGCGATTGTAAAATGGGCCCGCCTGTGGCGGAATGCCCTCGCCTGCCGAGGGAGACCGCCCGTGACCGTCCGATTTCCGCTCCTGCTCGTGATCCTCGCGCTTTCGGGCTGCGCCGCCAGTTCGGTGCCGTGGCAGAATCCGTCGGTGCCCAACGAGCAGTGGAGCCGCGACTGGAGCTCGTGCCGCCGGTGGGCCGAGACCCAGGTCGGCTACCGCGAGGGTGACGGCGCCTCGCCCTTCCGCGACTACGACCGCTCGCGCGCCAAGCGCCAGGCCGACGCCCTGGCCGGGTCGTGCATGCGCGACCGCGGCTACGTCCCCGCCCCCCGGAGCAAATGATGACCCCGCGCCACCTTTCGCCGTTCGCCGCCCTTTTGGCCCTCGCCCTGCCGGCCGCGGCTGCCGACCTGCCGCAGTTCCCCAAGATCGGCCCGCCGCAGCCGCTGCCCGAGCCATCCTGCGACATCGCCCAGGCCAGCGACGGCGCCTGGCTGCTGGGCCGCTGGGTGGCGCCGGGCACCCGCTGGAGCTTCGAGCGCCAGGGTGCCGGCATCGATTGGACCCTGGACCGCAAGGGCACGGTCAACGAGGGTTTCGGCTGGCGTGAGGGCGCCACCATCACCGGCACCGTCGAGGCGGTGACCGGTTGCACCGTCGCGCTGAAGGCCGGCGAGGGCGCCTTCCTGTTCGAGGGCGTGCTGACAGACGGCGGCAAGCTTTACGGCTTCGCCCTCAACCCCAAGGGCGACACGGTGCGGTTCGTGTTGCGGCGGGAGAGGTGAGGCACTACGCCCGCTTCGGGCGTGCGTCCGATACGGAATGGCGGCTCGATGTCAGCGGACAGCGGTTAGATCGTCTGCATCACGGGCCTGACTACGAGAGCATCGTATCGACCGTCGCGGCATCGATGCAAATCGAGCTCGAGACAGATTCCATGGTGAATTTGGGTTCACGAGCCATCCTTAGAGTCGCGGTGTGCCCGGAACTCGTGGACCTGTTCCACAATTCCGCTTCCGGCTATCGCGCCCAATACTATTTCAGCCCGAAGGAGGGCGACCGAGCCAATCGATACGCTCTTGAGGCTATGATCCCGCGCCTCCGGCAAGCCTGCCGCTCCCATCACTCTTGGCGGATGATCGAGGCGTCCCTCGCCCACCCGCAGGCAAAGATTTGGATACATCAGGGCCTATGGCATCGCCGGATTCCGAAGCTCATGAGGAACCTTCATGTCGCGCGATGGGACGCGAATGCGCCGCTGTTCCGCCCCGAGAAGCCTAGGGCTCGCTTCTGGGCCTCACTGACCCCGGATCAGGAACATCGCTTGGTCATCAAGGGCGGTTTCGTCACCCACGACTTCAACACCGCAATGAACCCGAAAAAGGAGGAACGCAGCCAGGAGCTTCACGATTTCGGTTTCAGCTGACCGCTGCGACGAACGCCGCCCCCCACGAGGGGAAGACCAGCTCCCCGCCCTCGACGGCGCAGCCGATGCTTTCCACCACCTCGCCGGCCAGCGGCAGCGGCAGCCGCAGCGGCCCCGGCGACGGATTGAACACGCACAAGGTCCGCCGCTCGCCCAGGCGGCGTTCGACGGCCAGGGCGTCGGCGCCCATCTCCACCAGGGTCAGCTCACCCTCCAGCAATTCGGGTCGCGTCTTGCGCCATGCCAGCAGTCGGCGGAGCGTGTTGAGCGGGCTGGCGGGATCGGCGTCCTGGACCTCCACCGCCAGGGCGCGGTGGGACTCGGGGATGGGCAGCCAGGGATCGGCGGTGCTGAAGCCGCCGTCGCGGGTCCACGGCATGGGTGTGCGGCTGCCGTCGCGCCCCTTGTAGTCGGGCCAGAAGGCGGTGCCGAACGGATCGCGCAGGCGCTCGAAAGGGATATCGGCCTCGGGCAGGCCCAGTTCCTCGCCCTGGTACAGGCAGATGGTGCCGCGCAGGCTGACCAGCAGCGCCAGCAGCATCCGCGCCGACGCGGGAGAGCCGTCGCCCCAGCGGCTGACCACCCGCTCGATGTCGTGGTTGGAGAACGCCCAGCACAGCCAGCCGTCGCCGATCTTGGCCTCGACCTCGGCGATGGTGGCCCGTATCCTCTCGGCCGAGAACGGGCGCCGCATCAGGCCCAGGGAATAGGCCTTGTGCAGGCGGTCGTCGCTGGCGGTGTAGGTGCCGGCGCGCTCGATGGGGTCGCCGACGCTGGACAGTTCGGCGATGGTGGTGGTGCCGGGATAGGCGTCCATCAGGGCGCGTATGCGCTCGAGGACGGGCAGCGCCTCGGCCCGGACCATGTCGTGGACGTGCTCCTGCATGGCGAAGGGCTTGGCGGGAATCTCCGTCACCGGGCGCGACGGGTTGTCGCGCAGCAGATCGTCGTGCAGCAGGAAATCCACCGCGTCGAGGCGGAAGCCGTCCACCCCCAGCTCCAGCCAGAACCGGCCGACGTCGAGGATCGCCTCGGCCACCGCCGGCTCGCGCCAGTTCAGGGCCGGCTGGCACGACAGGAAATGGTGCAGGTAGTACTGGCGGCGGCGCGGCTCCCAGGTCCAGGCGGCGCCGCCGAACACGCTCAGCCAGTTGCTGGGCGGGGTGCCGTCGGGACGGGGGTCGGCCCAGACGTACCAGTCCGCCCTGGCGCCGTCGCGCGCGGCGCGGCTGTCCGCGAACCACGGATGGGCGTCCGAGGTATGGCTCCACACCATGTCGATCAACACCCTGAGGCCAAGGCGGTGGGCCTCGGCCAGCAGGCGGCGGAACTCGCCAAGGGTGCCGAACAGCGGATCGACGGCGCGGTAATCGGCGACGTCGTAGCCGAAATCTCGCATGGGCGAGCGGAAGAACGGGGTGATCCACACCGCATCCACCCCCAGCGCGGCCACATAGGGCAGGCGGCGGCGAATCCCCGCCAGGTCGCCCACCCCGTCGCCGTCGCTGTCCTGGAAGCTGCGCGGACAGATCTGGTAGACCACCGCGCCCCGCCACCATTCCCCCGCCATGCGGCGCCTCCGTCCCGAAAGGGGCAGGGTGGCCGTCACCGGGTTAGCAGCGGGTTAACAGGCGTCAATGTCCCGGGCGGTGGGCGGCCGCGCCGCCGGCGGATCGGGCCGGCGGATGGGGATCGCCCCCTTCGTCGTCCTCGCCCTCGGCCTTGACCTTGACCATGAAGCCGCGCAGGGCCCAGCCGACGCCGTAGCCCAGGGCGATGAACAGCCACAGCCCCGACATCAGGAACACCACCGCCAGGCTGATGGATTCGGGTCCCCGGCCGAAGACGCCCAGCGCCCACAGCATCGGCGTTCCGAACACGACCGCCAAGCCGCCGGCCACGCCCAGACGGGTCCAGCCGCCGGGCCGCAGCCAAGAGAACCTATAGACCATCGGCCGCCTCCCCCTCCACGCACCACCTGCGGAAAGTCTCCGCCTTTCCGACCCTGTCCGCAACAATCGCCTCCAAGGGCAGAAAACCGTGGCGCGGACAGGCGGCGAGACTGTATCTCTTGGAATGGGGACTGTTGGAGCACGGGCGGATGGTGGCGGCGGGAAGCGCCAATTTCGAGATCCAGGTCATGAAGGCCGGGCGGTGGGTGGCGGAAAGCCTGCGCGACAGCGAGGACGACGCCCGCGCCATCGCCAAGCGCCTGTTGGCCAACAAGTCCTGCGAGGGCGCCCGCGTCATCCGCAACTGGATGCGCGCCGACGGCACCATGGTGGAATCCGAGGTATTCTGCGAAACGCGCGAGGTCCGCGACGACGGCCAGCTCCGCATCGCCAATATCGAGGACGTCCCGCCGCGTTGCGATTCCACCCGCCAGTATTACGCCCTACCCAGCCGCATGGTGATGAGCCGGGTCTTCCGGCCCTATCTGGACCAGGCGATCCTCACCCCCACCGAACTGATCCACAATTACAAGGAACTTCGCCGGCTCCAGGACAAGGACACCCTGGTGCCGTCGGCGGTGGATCGCGTCGCCGCCCTCCAGACCAAGGGGACCGAACAGGACCCCCGCGAGCGGCGCGAGGAGATCTTCAAGAGCATCGACGCCCTGGCGGTCAGAGCCCGCCGGGCCGAGGGGATCAAGCTGCCCAAGCTCAACGGCAGCATGCACGCCATGCTGACCGCGGTGGCGTCCTTGGCCGAGCGCGACGGCGACGCGGACTTCCTGGCCCTGGTGGCGCTGTCGGACGAGTTGGTCCAGACCCGCAATTGGCTGGGCAAGCTGGACCGCCTGTGCAAACTGGCCACCGGCGAAAGCGAAGCCGGTGCCCTGGCGCTGCTGGACGGCGTCATTGCCGACGTCCTGGGCGCCAGCGTGGTGCAGGAAATCCTCGGCCAGCTTCCCGGCCTGGGCCACGCCATCTGCGCCATGCTCGACCTGGCCGAGGGCCGCATGGACACCGCCAAGAGCGAGGCCGGCGAGGTGGCCGTCCAGCTCAACGCCCTGCTGGCCACCGGCAAGCTGCCGGCCAGCCGCACCTGCCTGATCGACCGCGCCCACCGCCAGCTCCGTCTCGCCAGCCCGCTGTACCGCAACGATCCCACCAAGGAGAACGACACCTTCCGACTGGTCGTCGAACGCCTGTTGGGGCCGACCGGCCTGCTGTGCGGGGCCGAAAGCGCCGATGCCCTGACCACCCGCCAGACCCGCATGGTCGAGGAAGGCGGCGCGCTTGGCCGCCGCATGGCGATGTCGGCCTGCATCCGGGCGATGCCCGACCGGGCGGCGAGCGTCCTTTACCTCGCGGATCTGTCGTCGGGAATATTCGCGGACGAACACCTGGCCGACATGGACAGGCTGCTGGACACCGTATGCCTGGCCAACGGCCTGGGCGACTTCTGCAAGCGCGGCCTGCCGCCGCGCGACCTGATGCAGCGGGCCACCCATTCCCACGCGGCCATCGCGCGCTCGGCCTTTCCCGAGCCGGTGCGGCGCCGCGCCATGGACCGCATCGACGGGCTGCTGGAGCAGTATCTGGTCGCCAACCAGATCGTCGAGAGGCTGGACCACCCCGACAGCGCGCTCAAGGACCGCGCCATGCGGCTGGTGCAGTTCTGTGCCGCCGGCGTGCTGCCGCCGGGCAAGGCCCTGGGCCGCGCGCGTGAGCGGGTGCTGTCCATCCTGCGCCAGCCCAATTTCGACGCCCATTTCATCGAGGGCATCACCGACCCCGCCCAGGCGGGCAAGGCCCTGCGGGACTTCCACCAACTGCTGATCAAGGCCGGTTTCGGGGCCTAGGCAGGTTCCGCCTGTTGGCGGATCGGATCGCGGTGCGTGGCCTCGCGGCGTCACCGCGACACTCCACACGCGCGCACCATGGATAGAGTGTCGAAAGAGGGCCCCGCCCGTGCAGGCGGGGCCGTCAGTCGAGACCCAGTCAGCAGCCGGCGGCGGGTCGCCTCCGACACCCTCCATCCTAACGGCGCCGGCGGCGTCGCGCTGCCGTGCATCCGGCCTATGCCGCCCGCCCGACGAATCGGTTCCGGCCGGACAGGCGGCGAATCTTGTGGAAACCGGCCGGGAAAGGTCACTATATTAGCCCTTCATAATAATGTGGACGCCAGCGGGGAAACCCGCGACAAGGGAAGGCGCCACCGGGAGACCGGAAGGAGACGGACATGCGGAAGGGAATGGTCGCGCTGGTCGGCGCCGGCCCGGGCGATCCGGAGCTGCTGACCCTCAAGGCCCTGCGGTTGATCAAGGAAGCCGAGGTGGTGGTGTTCGACCGCCTGGTCAGCCAGGAAATCCTGGACCTGGTCCCGGCCGGCACCACGCGCATCTACGCCGGCAAGCAGGTGGCCCACCATCACCTGGCCCAGGACGAGATCAACGAGCTGCTGGTCAACCTGGGCAAGTCGGGCCGCCGGGTGGTGCGCCTGAAGGGCGGCGACCCGTTCGTGTTCGGGCGCGGCAGCGAGGAAGCCGAGGTGCTGGCCAAGGAGGGCATCCCCTTCGAGGTGGTGCCCGGAATCAGTTCGGCCTCGGGCTGCGCCACCTATGCCGGCATCCCGTTGACCCATCGCGGCCTGTCGCAGGGCGTGCGCCTGCTGCCCGGCCATTTCCGCGAGGGCCGGACGCTGGACTACGACTGGGCGCGGCTGGCCGATCCCGATTGCACCCTGGTCATCTACATGGGCCTGACCAACCTGGGCCATATCGCCGACGAGCTGATGGCGGCCGGCCTGCCGTCGGACATGCCGGCGGCGGCGGTGGAGAACGGTTCCACCCCACGGCAGCGGCGGGTGCTGGGCACCATCGCCAGCCTGCCCCGGCTGGCGGTCGAGCATCGCCTCAAGGCCCCCACCCTGATCATCATCGGCAAGGTGGTGTCGCTGGCCGAGACCCTGGACTGGTTCTCGGGCACCGTCGAGGAGGCCGCGCCGGTGGCCGAGGCCACCGCGTGAGCACCGGCGGGGACGTCGCGCTGATCCTGGTCGGCCACGGCTCCGCCCGCCTTCCCGATAGCGCCGCCCCCATCCTGGCCCTGGCCGACCAGTTACGCCGGCGCGGCCCCTGGCGCGAGGTCGAGGCCGTCTTCATGAAGCAGTCCCCCGGCCTCGACGGCGCCCTGGGCCGGGTGTCCGCCGCCACCGTGGTGGTGGTGCCGGTCTTCGCCGGCAAGGGCTATTACACCGACCAACTGATCCCGCACGCCATGGGACTGGACGGCCCGGTCACCCGCCGCGACGGCCGCACCATCCTCTACACCCCGCCGGCCGGCACCCATCCGCGCATCCCCGCCTTGCTGACCGCCCGCGCCGAGGCGGTGGCCCGCGCCGACGGGCTGGCGCCGGCCGACTGCTCGCTGTTGGTGGTGGCCCACGGCTCGTCGCGCCCCGGCGGCGCCGGCGACACCCCGCGCACCATCACCGCCGCCATCGCCGCCCTGGGACGGTTCGGCGAGGTGGCGCTTGCCTTCCTGGAGCAGGATCCCTTCGCCGCCGACTGGAAACGGCTGGTCTCCGGCCGCGAGCTGGTGGTGCTGCCGCTCTTGGTCGCCCAGGGCACCCATGCCAGCGAGGACATCCCCCCCCTGTTTACCCCCGAAGCCGCCGCCCCCACCCGCGCCCGCCTCGCCTCCGGCCTGGGCGCCGAGCCCGAGCTGGTTGAGATCGTCGCCGAGATGGCGGAGGATGCCCTGATCACGGCCTGATCCGTGAAGGGGGGAACGCCATGAAACCCACGATTGCCATCCTCGCCGCCCTGCTGGCTGCCGCGCCGGCCGGGGCGGCCGACTACAAGCACAGCGAGACGCTGCTGGAGACCGACCGCACCGTGGTCGGCGAAACGCTCGCCTATCCCGGCGGGGCGCCGGCCGAGGTCACCGCCCAGGTGGTGGTGATCCAGCCCGGCGAGGCCACGGTGTGGCACAAGCATCCGGTGCCGCTCTACGCCTACATGCTGGAGGGGGAACTGACGGTGGACTACGGCCCCCACGGCCCCCGCACCTACCGCGCCGGCGACAATTTCATGGAGGCCATGGACGTCTGGCACCAGGGCCGCAACACCGGCGCGACGCCGGTGCGCATCCTGGCGGTCTCCATGGGCGCCCCGGGCCTGCCACTGGTGGAGAAGAAGCCCGATTAGCCCTCCGCCTTGTCGGCCCAATCGAGCATGGCCTGGGCCCAGGCCCGCGCGGTGGGCGGGTCGATGTCGAGGATGGTGAAGCGGGCGCGGCCCTCCTTGATGCGGACCTTCATCATCTTGAGCCCGCTTTCGTGGTCCACCGCCGACAGGGTGATCTCGCGGCTCCACGGCGCGTTCAGCACCGCCAGCGGGGTGACGGTCTCGTCGGGAAACTTCGGCTCGTCGCTCATGGCGTCCTCTCGATTCAGCTTGCCGCGATCCTGTCGTGGTAGCGCGCCCGGTACAAGAGCCTCGGGCGGTCGGGATCGTCGGTGAAGGGCTCGCGGGTGTGCAGCACGTTGTTGCTGACCAGCCCCATCCCGGCCTCCAGCCTCGCCTGGAAGATGAAAGGCGACGGGCCGGCGAGGATGCGGTGGATCGCCGCCGCCGCCGCCTGGACGTCCGGGTCGGGGCTCCACTCGATGTTGCGGCCGCGGGCGGTGTAGCGCATGCGCAAGCCGCCGTCCTCGACGAAAAACACCGGCCCCACCGTGGCCGGACGGACCATGCCCTCCTCCTCGTTGCCGGGAATGGTCATGGCGTCGGGGCGCATCAGCGCGGCGACATGGGCGGGGTCCTCGTCGCGGAGCAGGACGTAGAGCGTCTCGATGTCCATCAGCTTGTTGTCGCCGCCTTGGGCGGCCGGACGGGCGCAATGGAGCAGCAGCCCCCGCACCCGGTGGGCGGCGTCGTTGTAGTAGCCGTCGGTGTGCCAGGCGATGGGGCGGTCGGTATAGGGGATGTAGCGGGCGCGGGTGCCGTCGCGGCTGACCGCCAACGGCGTGATGCCGTCGCCGTCGGCGAGGGTGTTGTGGTCGAGCGAGCGCAGCCCGAAGCGGAGGCCGAGCGCCCGCAGCGCCTCCTTGTCGTCGCGGCAGGGGCGCCCCCGCCGTTCGGCATAGACCGCCATGTTGCAGCGGCGGACACGGTCCAGCAGCGCGGCATGCTCGGCGTCGGTGAGGGCGGCGATGTCGCCAACCTCCACCACCAATTCCTCCACCCGGGCGGGATGGATGGCCAGCCTGCGATCGCGCCAGGCGCGGTAAACCTCGGGGTGGGCCAGGTCGAAGGGGCTTGCGGTCATCTTGGTGTCTCCCTACCCGCGCGGGCGGTTATTGCAATGCAGCAGGCCTCGGACCCAGTCCTTTTGCACCACGGGCTTGGCGATTGCACTATAGTGATAACAATTCTCATTCCCTACACTCTCCGACGAAAATCGACCGTGCGTAAGAATCCTCTTGGATCGGCGCGCGTCATAATATTATGATCCTTTAATGTACCAGAGGCCACCATGCCCTTGAGCGCCGTCAAGCGCCTGGGCGGAGAATGGCCCGGAAACAGGGACGGATCCAAGGGAGGCCATGACCCCCAGGATCGGAGAGTGGATGGTTGATCTCGCCGCGCGCCGGACGTCCGGCCGCGGGCAGGGGAAGTTGCGTTGGGTTCGTGGCGGCCGGCCAGGCTCGCGATCCCGGTGAAAATGACGGTCAGGGAGAAAAACGATGTCGAAGAAGATGCCCGAGACGCCGCATCTTGATCAGTTGGAGAGCGGTCCGTGGCCGAGCTTCGTGAGCGGCCTGAAGCGGCTGGCCACCGATGAGGGCAAGCCCTATGCCGACTACATGAAGAGCCTGCTGGGCCAGCTGGAGCTCAGCTACCAGACCCGCAAGGGCTACTGGAAGGGCGGCACGGTCGGCGTGTTCGGCTATGGCGCCGGCGTGATTCCGCGTTTCTCCGAGGTCGCCGAGAAGCACCCCGAATCCTCCGAGTTCCACACCATCCGCATCATGCCCGCCCCGGGCTTCTTCTATGACACCAAGACGCTCCGCACCATGTGCGACATCTGGGCCGAGCACGGCTCGGGCCTGATCGCGCTGCACGGCCAGTCGGGCGACATCATGTTCCAGGGCTGCCGGACCGACCAGGTCCAGCCGGCCTGGGACAAGCTGAACGAGCTGGGCTTCGACATGGGCGGCGCCGGCGCCGGCGTCCGCACCGCCGCCGCCTGCGTGGGCCCGGCCCGCTGCGAGCAGTCCTGCTTCGACACCCTGAAGGCGATGCGGTCGATCATCAACGACTTCACCGACGACATCCATCGCCCGTCGCTGCCCTACAAGATGAAGTTCAAGTTCTCGGGCTGCGCCAACGACTGCGCCAACGCCACCCAGCGCGCCGACGTCGCCATCCTGGGCACCTGGCGCGACGACATGCAGGTGAACCAGGACGAGGTGAAGGCCAAGGTCGCCCAACTGGGCCGCAAGGAATTCATCAACCAGGTCATCCGCATGTGCCCCAGCCAGGCGCTGTCGCTGAACGATGACGACACCCTGGACGTGGACAACAAGTCCTGCGTGCGCTGCATGCACTGCATCAACGTCTGCACCAAGGCCTTGAAGCCCGGCAAGGATCGCGGCGTCGCCATCCTGGTCGGCGGCAAGCGCACCCTGAAGATCGGCGACCTGTTCGGCTCGGTGGTGGTGCCGTTCATGAAGCTGGAGACCGACGAGGATTTCGAGAAGCTCGTCGACCTCGCCCACCGCATGCTCGACTTCTTCGCCGAGAACGCGCTGGAGCACGAGCGCACCGGCGAAATGATCGAGCGTATCGGCCTGTCCAGCTTCCTGGAGGGCCTGGAGCTGGATCTCGACGTCAACATGATCAGCCAGCCGCGCACCAATCCTTACGTCCGTACCGACGGGTGGGACGAGGAAGTGCGCAAGTGGAACGAGCGCAAGTCGGCCGCGGCCGAGTGATCGGGCTCAACAATAAGATTGGATAGGGAGAGAGGACGATGACCGAACTGCGCCGTCCCATCGAGAGCGGGGTGCCGGAAGCCACCCAGTACATGCATCCGGTGCTGAAGAAGAACTACGGCAAATGGGCCTGGCACGACCGTCCGCGCCCGGGCGTGCTGCGCCACGTCGCCGAGTCGGGCGACCAGGTGTTCACCGTCAAGGCCGGCACCCAGCGCCAGATGGACGTCTACACCATCCGCACGCTGTGCGACATCGCCGACACGTATTGCGACGGCCATATCCGCTTCACCATCCGTTCGGCGGTCGAGTTCATGACCCCCGACGAGAGCAAGGTGAAGCCGCTGATCGAGGCGCTGGAAAAGGCCGGCTTCCCGGTGGGCGGCACCGGCAACTCGGTGGGCTTCATCAGCCACACCCAGGGCTGGCTGCATTGCGACATCCCCGGCACCGACGCCTCGGGCGTGGTCAAGGCGATGATGGACGTCCTCGCCGACGAGTTCAAAAACGAGGACATGCCCAACCGCGTCAAGATCACCACCAGCTGCTGCCAGATCAATTGCGGCGGCCAGGGCGACATCGCCATCAACGTCCAGCACACCAAGCCGCCGGTGATCAACCACGACCTGGTGGCCGGCGTCTGCGAGCGTCCGGCGGTCATCGCCCGCTGCCCGGTGGCGGCCATCCGGCCGGCCCTGGTCAACGGCAAGCCGACCCTGGAAGTGGACGAGAAGAAGTGCGTCTGCTGCGGCGCCTGCTTCCCGCCCTGCCCGCCCATGCAGATCAACGACCCCGTCAACTCCAAGATCGCCGTCTGGGTCGGCGGCAAGCACTCCTCGACCCGCACCAAGCCGATGTTCCACAAGCTGGTCGCCGCCGGCCTGCCGAACAACGCCCCGCGCTGGCCCGAGGTCAGCGAGGTGGTCACCAATATCCTCAGGGCCTACAAGCAGGATGCCCGCGCCTGGGAGCGGATGGGCGAGTGGATCGAGCGGATCGGCTGGCCGCGGTTCTTCGAACTGACCGGCCTGCCCTTCACCAAGTTCCACGTCGACACCTGGCGCGGTGGCCGCGCCAACCTGAACCAGTCGGCGCATCTGCACTTCTAGGGCAGAGGGAGAAACGATGAAATTCGGCATTCTGGTTAACGAAGGCCCCTTCAACCATCAGGCCTCGGACTCGGCGTACCTGTTCGCCAAGGCCGCCCTCGAGAAGGGACACGAGATCTACCGCGTGTTCTTCTATTACGACGGCGTGCTGAACGCGACCAAGTTCTCCGAGCCGCAGTCCGACGACCGCAACGTCGTCAAGAACTGGCAAAAGCTTGCCGAGGACCACAAGGTCGATCTGGTCGTCTGTGTCGCCGCCGGCCTGCGCCGCGGCATCACCGACGCCAGCCTGGCCCCGGGTTTCCGCATCTCGGGCCTGGGCCAGCTGATCGAGGCCGGCATTCAGGCCGACCGCATGGTCGCGTTCGGTGATTAGAGGGAGGCCGTGATGGAAGAGGAATACGAGGGCGGCGTCGTCAAGAAGTTCATGTACGTCAACCGCAAGGCCCCCTTCGGCACCATCTACGCGCTGGAAGTGCTGGAGATGGTCCTGATCTCGGCGGCTTTCGACCAGGACGTGCACGTGGCCTTCCTGGACGATGGCGTCTACGAGCTGAAGAAGGGCTTCAATCCGTCGGTTTCGGGAATGAAGAACTTTTCCAACACCTACCGTGCGCTCGACGGCTACGACATCGAGAAGATCTATGTCGAGCAGGAGAGCCTGGACGAGCGTGGCCTGACCGCGGACGACCTGGTGGTCGAGGCCGAGGTTCTCAGCCGGGCGGACATGGCGGCCCTGATGGCCGGCATGGACGTCATCCTGACCGCGTAAGGCAAAGAGGGACGAAACGATGAGCATCCTGCACACCGTCAACAAGTCGCCCTTCGAGCGGTCGAATCTCGACAGCTGCCTGAACCACGCGACCAAGGGCGACGCCATCCTCCTGATCGAGGACGCCGTCTACGCCGCCATGAAGGCCGGGACCTTCGCGGCCCGCATGACCGATGCCGCCAAGCAGTTCAAGGTCTGCGTGCTGGGGCCCGACCTCCAGGCCCGCGGCGTCGACCCAGCCGGCGTCATCGACGGCGTCGCCGTCGTCGACTATGCCGGCTTCGTCGACCTGGCGGCCGAGAGCAACGCCGTCAACGCCTGGCTGTAAGGCCGGGACCGGCTTCATCGGGGTTAATTTTCCAGAGGGAGAGAGGATCATGGCTTACGAGTTCAACGGCAAGTCCATCGAGGCCGACGAAGAGGGCTTCCTGGTCAACATCAACGACTGGGAAGAGGGCCTTGCCGACCTGATCGCCAAGGACGAGGGGATCTCCATGACCCCCGAGCACTGGGAAGTGATCAACTTCCTGCGCGAGTACTACTCCGAGTACCAGATCGCGCCGGCCGTGCGCGTCCTGACGAAGGCCATCGCCAAGAAGATGGGTCCGGACAAGGGCAACAACAAGTACCTGTACGAGCTGTTCCCCTACGGCCCCGGCAAGCAGGCGTGCAAGATCGCCGGCCTGCCCAAGCCGACCGGCTGCGTCTGATCCCGATCGCGGGGGCGGCCTTGCCCGCCCCCGCCGATCCGCGCCGCCGAGGGAGCGGAGCCAAGCCCCCGCCGCCAGAAGCGGGGAACGGGGCACGTTTGTGCCCGCCGATTGAGATGTTCCGCCTGATGGGGGCGGTGCCCGAGCGGGGAGCGAGGAGACCGTGACGACCGTATTCGCCATCCTGTTCTACGCGGCGTTCGCCGTGCTGGTGGCGGGCCTGGGCATGAAGATCGCCCAGTTCGCCCGCACGCCGGCGCCGCTGAAGATCCCCACCACCCCGGCCCCGCTGACCAGGCAGGGCGCGGCCTTCCGCGTCGCCCGCGAGGTGGTGGTGTTCGAAAGCCTGTTCAAGTCCAACAAGCCGCTGTGGATCTTCGCCATCCTGTTCCATTTCGGCCTGTTCCTGGTGCTGGCCCGCCACCTGCGCTACTTCCAGGAGCCGGTGTGGAGCGTGGTCGCCCTGATCCAGCCGCTCGGCGTCTACGGCGGCCTGGCGATGATGGCCGGCCTGGCGCTGCTGCTGCTGCGCCGGATCGTGGTGGCGCGCATCACCTACATCACCGGCCCGTCGGACTATCTGATGCTGCTGCTGCTGCTGGGCATCGGCGCCACCGGCATGGCCATGAAGGGCGTCGCCCACACCGACATCGTGGCGGTCAAGGCGTTCTTCCTCGGCCTGATGCGCTTCGACATCCAGCCGCTGCCCGCCGACGGCGCGCTCTACGCCCACCTGTTCCTGGTCGCCGTGCTGATGATCGTGTTCCCGTTCTCGAAGCTCCTGCACGTGCCGGGCGTGTTCTTCAGCCCGACCCGGAACCAGTCCGACGACCCCCGCGAGCGTCGCCACCTGGCCCCCTGGGCCGCCAAGCTGGAAGCGGGAGGGAACTGATCCATGGCCGCCGATTTCGAAACCCCCGTCCTCGGCGACGTCGAGGAGCGTCCGACCCCCGCCCTGGCCTGTGGCGCCATGGCCGGCTCGAAGTCCTACGTCGCCGCCCCCGCCCACAACGAGGCCCTGGGCTTCCCCGGCGAGCTGGTCCCCGACTGGCAGGACAAGGCCATCGCCCGCATGGGCGAGCTGCTGGGCAAATACCGCTCGCTGCAGGTGTTCATGGACTCCTGCGTCAAGTGCGGCGCCTGCACCGACAAGTGCCACTACTTCCTGGGCACCGGTGATCCGAAGAACATGCCGGTTGCCCGCCAGGACCTGTTCCGCTCGGTCTACCGCCGCTACTTCACGCCCGTTGGCAAGATGTTTCCCGGGTTGGTGGGCGCCAAGGAGTTCACCAGGGAACTGCTGGACGACTGGTTCAACTACTTCCACCAGTGCTCGCAGTGCCGCCGCTGCTCGGTGTTCTGCCCCTACGGCATCGACACCGCCGAGATTTCCATGGCCGCCCGCGAGATCATGGACTCCATCGGCCTGGGGCAGAAGTACTGCAACGAGATCATCGGCAAGGTCCACAAGATCGGCAACAACCTGGGCCTGCCCGGCCCGGCGCTGATCGACAACCTGGAGGGCCTGGAAGAGGACCTCAAGGACGAGACCGGCCAGGACGTCCGCTTCCCCATCGACGAGGAGGGCGCCGAGGTCCTGCTGGTCACGCCGTCGGCCGACTTCTTCGCCGAGCCGCACGTCCTCGGCCTGATCGGCTACGCCAAGGTGTTCCACGCCGCCGGCGTCTCGTGGACCCTGTCCACCAAGGCCACCGAGGCCGGCAACTTCGGCATGTTCATCGGCAACTACGAGCAGATGCGCAAGATCGCCATGCGCATCCGCGAGGCAGCCATGGAGCTGAAGGTCAAGCGCATCGTGTTCGGAGAGTGCGGCCACGCCTGGCGCGTCGCCTACTCGTTCCTGAACACGCTGGTCGGGCCGTGGGACTTCCTCGACCCCCGCTACCCGGTGCCGCAGCACATCCTCGAGGTCACCAACGACCTCATCAAGCGCGGCGGCATCAGGCTCGACAAGTCGGCCAACGAGGGGATCGTCCCGACCTTCCACGATTCGTGCAACGTGGCCCGGGCCTCGCGCATGGGCGATTTCGAGGGCGGCCAATTTGTCATCCCGCGCGAGGTCGTCAAGGCCTGCGTGCCGAGATTCGTCGACATGCACCCCGACACCACCCACGAAAAGACCTTCTGCTGCGGTGGCGGCGGCGGTCTTCTGACCGACGAACTGATGGAAATCCGCGTCAAGGGCGCCAAGCCGCGCATGGAGGCGCTCACCGACGTGGTCCGGAACCAGGGCGTCACGCACATGGTCAGCATCTGCGCCATCTGCAAGGCCCAGTTCACCAAGATCCTGCCGTATTACGGCTTCGACAGAGAGGTGGTCGTGTCCGCGCACCAGTTGGTGAGCAACGCGATCATCTTGGGCAACAACGACTAAGGGCAACCCCCGAAGAAGCGTTCAGGGAGAGGGTACAATGGCAAAGACCTCCGCCAAGGCCATTACGGAAGGCAAGAACTACCGCCGTTACAAGGACGGCGATTTCCAAACCAGCGACTGGTCGCAGGAGATCTTCCAGGCCGGTTGGTCCCACAAGTGCCCGACCTATGTGCTGCGCACCCCGCCGTGCTCGGGCTCGTGCCCGTCCGGCCACGACATCCGCGGCTGGCTGGACATCGCGCGCGGCGTCGAGAAGCCGCCGGTGGCGGACATGGCCTGGCAGGAATATGCCTTCCGCCGCATGACCGAGGCTAATCCCTTCCCCGCCATCATGGGCCGCGTCTGCCCCGCCCCCTGCGAGCAGGGCTGCAACCGCAACATGGTCGAGGAGCACGTCGGCATCAATTCCGTCGAGCACTTCGTCGGCAACTGGGCGGTGGAGAACAAGCTCGCCTTCGCCACGCCCGAGGCCGAGACCGGCAAGAAGGTGGTGGTCATCGGCGGCGGCCCCGCCGGCCTGTCGGCGGCCTATCAACTGCGCCGCAAGGGCCATTCCGTCACCATCCTCGAGGACAAGGCCGAACTGGGCGGCTTCATGCGCTACGGCATCCCCGGCTACCGCGTGCCGCGCGACGTGCTGGACGCCGAGATCAAGCGCATCCTGGACATGGGGGTCGAGGTCAAGGCCAACTGCCGCGTCGGCCGCGACGTCACCGTCGCCGACCTGGAAGGCCAGTACGACGCCATCTTCTGGGGCGTCGGCACCCATTCCGGCCGCGGCCTGCCCATCCCGGGCTGGAAGGACACCTCCAACTGCGTCTCCGGCGTCGCCTTCCTCAAGGCGTTCAACGAGGGCCGCCTGCAGGCGGTGACGGGCCGCATCATCGTGGTCGGCGGCGGCGATACCTCCATCGACGTCGCCTCGGTGGCCCGCCGCCTGGGCCACATCAAGGAAGTGTCGCAGCAGGACCGCATCGAGCACGTGATCTTCGGCGAGACCGCCCACGACGTCGCCAAGACCGCCAAGCGCGAGGGCTGCACCGCCACCCTGACCTCGCTGTTCCCGGTGGACAAGATGATGGCCGCCGAGCGCGAGGTCGAGGACGCCAAGCGCGAGGGCATCGACATCAAGGGCGGCGTCATGCCGCTCGAGGTGATCAAGGGCGCCGACGGCCGCGCCACCGGCCTCAGGATGTGCCAGTGCACCATGGACGGCATGACCCCGGTCCCGGTCGCCGGCACCGAGTTCACCCTCGACGGCGACCTCATCGTCGCCGCCATCGGCCAAAGCGGCGACCTGGCCGACCTGGCCGAGATGGACAACGGCAAGGGCTTCATCAACGCCGACAAGAACATGCGCGTGCCGGGCAAGCCCAAGCACTTCGTCGGCGGCGACGTGGTCCGCCCGCACCTGTTGACCACCGCCATCGGCCATGGCCGCGTCGCGGCGGCCAGCATCGACGAATTCCTGACCGCGGGCGAGACCAGCAAGCGCCCGAAGGTGGACGTCGCCCACTGGAACCTGCTGAACAAGCTGCGCGAGTTCAAGCTGGAGCCGGAGAAGTATTCGGGCGAGGCGGTGCGCGGCACCAATTCGGCCAAGTTCGCCGTCCACAACTTCGAGGACCGCGCCGCCCACGAGGTCATCCCCCACGACGACCTGTTCCTGGGCCATTTCACCCAGACCGCCCGCCACCATCGCGGCGAGATCCACATCGGCGCCGACGAGGTGATCGGCAACTTCACCGAGCGCCTGCTGCCGCTGTCGGAGAAGGAGACCCAGGACGAGGCCAAGCGCTGCATGTCCTGCGGCCTGTGCTTCGAATGCGACAACTGCGTGGTGTTCTGCCCCCAGGGCGCGGTCAGCCGCACCCCCAAGGCCGAGCGCACCACCGGCCGCTACGTCCAGACCGACTACTCCAAGTGCATCGGCTGCCACATCTGCCACGACGTGTGCCCGACCGGGTACATCCAGATGGGCCTCGGCGAGTAAGGGGGCGAAATGAAAGGGCTCGTGCTTTCGGCTCTGATGGGGATCGCCGCGCTGGCGGCGGTCCTCGTCGGCCCCGGCCCGGCGGCGGCCGGCGACCTGTCGCCGGCCATCCCGCAGGCCAAGGGCACCCAGTGCGTCGAGGACACCCAGGTGATGCGCAGGAACCACATGGACTTCCTGAAGCACCAGCGCGACGACACGCTGCGCAAGGGCATCCGCGGGGCGAAGCACAGCCTCAAGGACTGCGTCACCTGCCACGTCCAGACCGGCACCGACGGCCACCCGATCCCGGTCAACGCCGAGGGTCAGTTCTGCCAGTCCTGCCACTCCTATGCCGCCGTCTCCATCGACTGCTTCCAGTGCCATGCCACCGTGCCCGGCGCCGCGAAGTCGGCGTCGGCGCGTTGACGAAAGGACCGCGAGCATGAGCCACGACACCTCTCGCCGCGAGCTGCTCAAGGGCGCCGCCGCCGTCGTGACCCTGGCCCCGGGTCTGACCCTGATCGCCGCCGAGGCGGGAGCCCGCGCTCCCGGCACCGCGGCCAGCCCGGCCAACCGCTGGGGCCTGTTGATCGACACCACCAAATGCGACGAGGGCTGCACCGCCTGCGTCGACGCCTGCAAGGCCGAGATGGGGCTGGGCGGCCACGACCGCCCGCTGACCGACGCCCAGTACATCCGCAAGGTCACCGTCACCGACCCCAAGTCGGGCCACACCCATTCCCTGCCGGTGATGTGCCAGCACTGCGCCAATCCGCCTTGCGTCGACGTCTGCCCCACCGGCGCCTCGATGAAGCGCGCCGACGGCATCGTCCTGGTCGACCGCCACATCTGCATCGGCTGCCGCTATTGCATGATGGCCTGCCCCTACAAGGCGCGGTCCTTCGCCCACGAGGACCAAAGCGGCCAGAAGGAGCACAATCCGCGCGGCAAGGGCTGCGTCGAGGCCTGCACGCTGTGCGCCCACCGGGTCGACGCCGGCGGCCAGCCGGCCTGCGTCGAGGCCTGCGCCGCCACCGGCAACGCGGCCATGCTGTTCGGCGACCTCAACGACCCGTCGAGCGAGATCGCCCGGCGCGTCGCCAGGGAAGCGACCACCCGCATCCGCGCCGATCTCGGCGTCGATCCCGCCGTCCGCTACCAGGGGATCTGACCCATGAAGAAGCTGGAGTATCGCGAACTGACCGCCCTGACTCCCGGCTGGCTGACCGCCGTCGGAGCCCTGGGCGCGGTCATCCTCGCCGCCCTGGGCGCGGTCTGGTACATGGAGCACAATGGCCACTGGGTCACCGGCATGACCAACCAGGTGGTCTGGGGCGTCCCGCACGTCTTCGCGGTGTTCCTGATCGTCGCCGCCTCGGGGGCCCTGAACGTCGCCTCCATCGGCTCGGTGTTCGGCCGCGAGCCCTATCAGCCGCTGGGCAGGCTGTCGGCGCTGCTGGCCATCGCGCTCCTGGCCGGTGGCCTGGGCGCCATCGTCCTCGACCTCGGCCGGCCCGACCGGCTGGACGTGGCGATGACCCACTATAACTTCAAGTCGATCTTCGCCTGGAACGTCATCCTCTATAACGGCTTCTTCGCCATCGTCGGCGTCTATCTGTGGACGATGATCGACTGGCGCATGAAGACCTATTACAAGCCCGCCGCCCTGGGTGCCTTCACCTGGCGCCTGATCATGACCACCGGTACCGGCTCGATCTTCGGCTTCCTGGTGGCCCGCGAGGGCTATTCCTCGGCGGTGATGGCGCCCTTGTTCATCGCCATGTCCTTCGCCTTCGGCCTCGCCATCTTCATCCTGGTGCTGATGGGCCTCTACGCCGCCTCGGGGCGCAAGGTGTCGTCCGACCTCATCCGCATGAAGGGCCGCCTGCTGGGCCTGTTCTGCGCCGCCAACCTGTATTTCGTGGCGGTGCAGCACCTGACCGCGCTGTACTGGGCCGAACGCACCGGCATCGAGACCTTCATCCTGTTCGGCGGCAACATCTACACGTTCCTGTTCTGGTGCGTGCAGGTGCTGCTGGGGGCGCTGCTGCCCATGGCGCTGGTCTACCAGAAGGCCACCACCCGGGGCATGGTGCGGATGGCCAGCATCCTGGTGATCCTGGGCGGCCTGGCGCAGGTCTACGTGATCATCATCGGCGGCCAGGCCTATCCGCTGACCCTGTTCCCCGGCATGGAGGTCAGCTCGGCGTTCATGGACGGCCAGGTCGCCGCCTACGCCCCCAGCCTTCCCGAGGTGGTGCTGGGCCTGGGCGGCATCGCCATCGCCGTGCTGGTGACGGTGGTCGGCGCCACCTTCCTGCGCATCCTGCCCTCCTCGCTGGCCCATGGCGACGAGGCGGAGGTGGAGGTCCTGGAGGCCGCCACCCATATCGACGCCGAACCGGCGCCGGCCGAATAGGCTCCGCCACATCGGGCATGGAAAAGGGGCCGCGCGGCCCCTTTTCTTTTGCCCCACGCTTCGAAGACGCAGCGGGAATTTCGATAAAATTTTCCCTAATTATTGTAAATAATACACTCGCGTTTTACTTTGTTTCTCTAGGCGCTAATACTTAACGGCAGTTGTTTGTTATGGCATCTCTGGATTATCATTGGCTCAGCATGGAATATGCTGACGAGAAATGCCATGACCGCCCTGGCCGCCGCCGCAACCGCCCCCTCCCGCTCCGGAGCACCGGTCGAGACGATTCGCACCGTTCTGCGCCGCGACGTGGCCGAGGTGCTGCGGGCTCATTTGCCGGCCCTGGCCATGGTCCCGCGGGACAAGATCTACGACCGGGTCATGGACGACCCGGCGCTGCTGCACCAGGCGTTCAAGCTGCTTCGGGCCCAACCCGACCTGTTCAAGGCCTTCCTGATGACCCGCGAGCGGCGGTTGCCCGACGGCGACGGCGACGCCCTGTGGTGCGGCCGCACCCTCGCCGAGGTGGTGGCGCTGGTGGTCCGCGCCTGCGCGCGGCGCTATTTCCACCGCCGCCTGCCGGCCCCCCGCCGCATCGCCAAGCCGCCGGCGCCCGGATTCTGGAAGGGAGTCGCCATCTCCCTGGGCCTCGCGCGCCCGGCCCCCACTCGCCGGGTGCGCAAGCCGGCGTCCTCGCCCGGCGAGCGGCTCTACGTCGCCATGCGCGACCTGCTGCTCTACGAGTGGCAAGTGCCGCTGATTCCCGCCTATGCCGCCCTGGAACCCGATACGGTCACGGCCCTGGGGCCGCGCCTCCTCGATCTGCGGGAGTCGGACCGGGTGCATGTGCTGTCCGATCCCATGGCGGCGGCCCAGTATGTCCAGGGCAAGACGCCGCTGTTGCTGGACAAGGCCGAACGGCTGATGGTCAACGACGGCAGCGGCATCAATGCCGAGGTGCTGTGGAGCCTGTCCCAGAAAATGAATGTCGGCTACCTGTTCGCCGAATGGGACACCAACGAGCTGCGGCGCGCCGTCTCCATGGTGTCGGCCACCGCGCCGCAGGCGCTGGCCACCCTGGCGCCGGTATTCGGCCACGACATCCGCGCCTTCGCCCTGTTCCTGTTCACCGCCTACGGCCGGATGGGCACCGTGCGCTACAAGCAGGTGTTCAGCGCCGGCGGCCAGCCGTGGGTGGTCCGCGCCCTGGCCGACGCCGCCCGTGGGGCCCCACCGCTGGCGCCGTCGCTGGAACAGATGAAGCTGTCCATGGAACGGCTGATCGACGCCATGTCCGTGGACGGGATGGTGGCGAAATAGGCGCCGCTCAGGCCGCCGCCACTGCCGCCCCCTTCTCGCGCCGGCCGACCCGCGCCATCGAGACCACCAGGCAGGCCACCGCCCAGGCCACCGTGACCGCCAGCGACGCCAGATACTGGCCCGAGGCGAACATCTCGGCCGGCGGGCCGTAGAAGGGGGCGCGGATGACGTTCAGCGCGTGGTGGACCGGATTGGCCATCATCACCGCGTAAAGCCAGCCGGGCACGCCGGTGACCGGGAACAGCGCCCCCGACAGCAGCCACAGCGGCATCAGGAACACCATCATGATGGCGTGGAAGCCCGAGGTCGACTTCATGGGCCAGGCCAGCATGAAGCCCAGCGCGGCGAAGCCCATGCCGGTGAGCACGAAACCGACCAGCAGCATCAGCAGGCTGCCCAGGGACAACGACAGGCCCAGAAACGGCGCGGCGGCGGTGAACAGCACCACCTGCACCATCGCGATGGCGACGCCGCCGGTGACCTTGCCCAGCACGATGGCCATGCGGCTGACCGGCGCCACCAGCACGCCTTGCAGGAAGCCGGCGTCGCGGTCCTCGATGATGGTGATGGAGCTGAAGATGCTGGCGAACAGCATCATCATCACCATGACGCCGGGATAGAAATACTCGAGATAGGTCACGCCCTCCATGCCCGGCGGCCGGAAGCTGCCGCCCAGGCCGGCGCCCAGGAACAGCCAGAACAGCAGCGGCTGGGCGACGGCGCCGATGACCCGCTGCGGCTGGCGGATGAAGCGGACGAACTCGCGGCGGGCGAGCGAGAAGGCGACGCGGATCATAGTGTGCCGGTCCTTTGGAGGTCGCGGACGGGGTGGGCGTGCTCCGGCACCGCCTTGCCGGTGACGTGGACGAAGACGTCCTCGAGCCCCGGCTGCTTGATGGAGATGGACAGGATCTCGGGCCGGTAGCGCTGGAGAATCCGTTCCAGCAACGGCAGGCCGTCGCCGTTCTCGGTCTCCTCCAGCCGGATTTCGTCGCCGTGAACACGCACCGCCAGCCCCATCTCGGCCCGCAGGCGTTCGGCCAGGCCGTTGGCGTCGGTGGGCTGGATCACCACCATCTCGGTGCCGATCAGCTCCCTGAGCGCCGCCGGGGTGTCGTAGGCCAGCAGCTTGCCGTCGCGCATGATGGCGACGCGATCGGCCTCCTCGGCCTCGGCGAAGACGTGGCTGGTCATCAGCACGGTCATGCCGCGGTCCTTCTGCAGCCGGCCGAGCGCGGCCAGGAACATCCGCCGCGAGGCGGGGTCCAGCCCGGTGGTGGGCTCGTCCAGCAGCAGCACGCGGGGGTGGGTCATCAGCACCTTGGCCAGTTCCACCTGCCGGGCCAGTCCGCCGGACAGGGTGTCCACCTTGTGGTCGATGCGTCCGCCCAGGTCGGTCCAGCCCAGCGCCTCGTCGCGGCGGGCGGCGAAGTCGCGGATGCCGTAGAGGTCGGCATGGATGCGCAGGTTCTCGCCCACGGTCAGGTGCTTATCCACCGCCGGGCTCTGGAACACCACGCCCACCACCTGGCGGACCTTGGCCGGCTGGGCGAAGAGGTCGTATCCCGCCACCGCCACCCGTCCCGCCGAGGGCAGGGCCAGGCCGCACAGGATGCGGAACAGGGTCGACTTGCCCGAGCCGTTGGGGCCGGACAGGATGACGAATTCGCCGTCGCGGACGTGCAGCGACAGCGAGTCGATGGCCGTCCGGGGGCCGAGCTTGCGGCTGCCCGGATAGACGTGGGTCAGGGTGTCGATCTTGATCATGCGCGCGTGTTCTTCCACAGCCCGGGCCAAAGGTAAAGCCTCACACGCCGGCGGGCACCTTAAGGTTCGTCAAGGTACCCGACCGAATCGCCCGGGCGAATGCGGCGAATCGCGGCGCCCAGGGACTGGGGCCGACACTGCGCATATGCGCATAGGTGGCCATCGCGTTGCCGATGATCAAGCCGTCCTTCTTGTCGCCGATGCCGGCGCCGCGCACGACGTCATAGGCGAACCGGCACCGCCCCTCGACGTTCTCCAGCCGCGAGTGATGGAATTCGTGGGCCGGAACCACGCCCGGCCCGTCCTCGATGCGCGGCCACGGGAAGTCGGCGGTCTCGCGCAGGCGGACATAGCCGCGCCCCTGCGGGCGGTCGTGCATCACCGCATCGCCCGGAATCAGGCCGACCATCTCGCGGCGCTGGCCCGTCCACACGATGGCCCGCGACAGATACATCAGGCCGCCGCATTCGGCATAGATGGGCAACCCGGCCCGCGCCTTGGCGAGGATGTCGGCGCGCAGGGGCGCGTTGGCCTCCAGCCGCTCCATGTGGGTCTCGGGAAAGCCGCCGCCGATGAACAGGGCGTCCACCTCGGGCAGGCGGGCATCGGCCATGGTGTCCACGAACACCAGTTCGGCGCCGGCGGCGCGCAGGGCCTCGATGTCGTCCGGATAGTAGAAGCCGAAGGCGCCGTCGCGGGCCACGGCGACCCGCAAGTCGGGCGCGGCGGCGACGGCGGCCGGCTCGGGCGCCATCTCCACCGGCGCGGTGCCGTTGGCGAGGGCGATCAGCGCGTCGAGGTCCACCTGCCCGGCCACCGCGTCGCGCAACTGGGCGATGGCGGCGGCGGCTTCCTCGGCCTCGTTGGCGGGCACCAGGCCGAGATGGCGCTCCATGATCTCCATGCGCGGGTCGCGGTGGACGGCGCCCAGCACCGGGATGCCGACGAAATGGGCCACCACCTCGCGCAGCTTCTTCTCGTGGCGCGGGCCGCCGACCTTGTTGAGGATGACGCCGGCGATGCGCACGCCCGATTCGAAGGCCAGATAGCCCAACAGCAAAGGCGCGATGCCGCGGGTCATGCCGACGGTGTCGATGACCAGGACGACGGGGGCGTCGATCCATTCCGCCAGCCGCGCGCTGGACCCGTAGCCTTCCAGGTCGAGCCCGTCGTAAAGGCCCTTGTTGCCCTCGATCAGGCTGATGCCGGCCCCGCGCGAGACCCGCTCGAAGGTCTCGCGGATCAGCTTGGGCGGCATGGTGTGGAAGTCGAGGTTGCGGCACGGCCGCCCGGTGGCCGCGCCCAGCCACAGGGGGTCGATGTAGTCGGGCCCCTTCTTGAAGGTCTGCACCGCCAGCCCGCGCGCCGCCAGCGCCGCCGCCAGCCCCACCGTCACCGTGGTCTTGCCCGAGGACTTGTGGGCGGCGGAGATGAACAGGCGCGGGGCCGCGCGGGTGCTCACGCCGCCCCCGGAATCCGCGTCTTCACGCGGTCCCGCCACATGGCCTGGGCCATGCCCTCGGCCTCGGCGATGGTGGCCGCCCGGCCCGAGTAGCGCAGCACGATGGCCATGGTGCCGCCGATGGTGGCGGCGGCCATCTCATTATGGTCGTCGCCGCTCCACAGCGCCCTGAGGCGGACGAGGTCCATGACCTCGTCCTTCTCGCGCACCCCGGCCACCAGCGCCGGCCACTCGTCGCGGCCGGCCTCGCCATCGGCCAGATACCACACCTCGCAGGGCTTGGCGGGGCGGCGCTCGACCTCGCCACCCTCGCCCTTGAACGAGGCCATGCGCGTCTCGCCCAAGAGGCGCGCCGAGTCCTGGTGGACCGGCAGGTAGGGCGGATGGGTGACGGCGCTGACCGAGAACGGGGCGCCAAAGGGGTTCATCATGCGGGCCACGGTGTGGATGGGCGAGCGCAGGCCGAGCAGCGACTTCAGCTCCATGATGCGATGGAGCGGCGGCGACAGGTGCTCCAGCGTCAAGTAGGCGAAGTTGTGCGCCTGCAGTTGCGCCGCCGCCTGCTCCATCGAGGAGGCGGCGAACACGCCCAGCGCGGCCAGGGATTCGGTGGTGTAGACGCGGCCCTCGGTGTGGTGCTCGGCGCCGTGCATGAACACCCGCACCCCATGCTGGGCCAGGCACAGCGCCGCCAGCAGGTAATAGGGAAGCTGGCGGGCCTTGCCGGCATAGGACGACCAGTCCACGTCGACGCGCGGCGCACCGGCCGGCACGCTCAGGCTGGCCCTCATGGCCTTGGCGAGGCCGGCGACCTCCTCGGGGGTCTCGGTCTTGACGCGCAGCAGGCACAGGAAGGCGCCCAACTGCACGGGCTCGACCTTGCCGGCCAGCACCATGGCCATGGCGGCCTCGGCCTCGTCCATGGTGAGCGGCCTCGACAGCCGGGGGCCTTTGCCGAGGACGCGGACATATTGCGCGAACGGATGTTCCTGGGTCACGGGGGCGCCTTCCAGTAGGACGGGTCTTGGTTGGCCTCCATGATATCCTAATATACGCCCCCGGAGGCAACCCCTCCCGCGCACCCTTCGGCGCTCACTCGACCGTCCCCACCCCCTTCAGCACGTCGGCCATGCTCTGGTAGTCGGTATCCGGAAGCTGGCGCAGGACGTCGAGGATGTCCTGGCCGGCGTGGTTCTCCTCGGCCTTGTGGACGAGATCGTCCTTGTGGGCGGGGAAATCGACGCCCTTCAAGTGGTGCAGGATGTTCGACGGCGAATGGCCGCCCATGCCGATGGCCATGGCGTCACTCCTGTCGCGGTTGGACCTGCCGTGACAACGCCCCGGACGGCCCGGCGGTTCCCGAGCGGGTGTTGCGCCGCATCGACCGGGGTGATAGGTGATATCACCTATGTCCGCTTGCGCCGCCCGCAGAGAGGAAAGCACATGAGCTGCCAATTGCTGATGATGGAGCCGCCGGTGCGGCTGAAGCCGACCGATCCCGTCGCCCGGGCGGTCGGGGCCCTGCTGGCGGCGGGCCAGCCGGCGGCGCCGGTCACCGACGGGACGGGGCGGCTGCTGGGGGTGTTCGGGCTCAAGGAAGCCGCCGCCCTGGTCCTGCCCATGGCGGCGCGGCTGGGCGAGGACTTGGGAGACCTGGCCTACATCCACGAGAGCCTGGCCGACCTGTCGGCCCGCTTCGCCGCCCATGCCGCCGAGCCGGTGGGCGACCACATGGCCGAGCGGCCGGCGCTGTCCCCCCACACCCAGGCCATGGAGGCGCTGCTGCTGCTGGAGCGGGGCGACGGATTCCTGCCGGTGGTGGACGAGGCCGGCGTGCTGGTCGGCGTGGTGACCGCCGCCCGCGCCCTGGCCACCGTCTCGGAGGGCCGCTGACATGCATGGAGACAGCCACGCCTGGGTCCCGCAGGTCCTGTTCGGCCTCGACCCCATGTGGACAGCGACGCTGATCCTGGTCGCCACCTACGCCGTCATCATGACCGAGAAGGTCAACCGCGCCATCGTCGCCCTGATCGGCGCCGGCGCCATGATCCTGATCGGTGTGCTCAACCAGCAGGCCGCCGTCCGCGGCGTCGACTTCAACACCATCGCCCTGCTGACGGGCATGATGATCGTCGTCGCCGTCACCCGCAAATCGGGCGTCTTCCAGTACGTGGCCATCTGGGCGGCCCGCAAGGTCAACGCCAACCCCGCCGGCATCCTGTTCATGCTGCAGATGGTGACCGCCACCTTCTCGGCGCTGCTGGACAACGTCACCACGGTGCTCTTGGTGGTGCCCGTCACCCTGGTCATCACCGAGGAGCTCAAGCTCAAGCCGTGGCCGTTCCTAGTGGCGATGATCTTCGCCTCCAATATCGGCGGCACCTCGACCCTGATCGGCGACCCGCCCAACATCCTGATCGGCTCGGCGACGGGGCTCAGCTTCAACGACTTCGTGCTCAACACCGGGCCGGTGGTGGTGGTGATCCAGTTGCTGACCTCGGGCATCTTCCACCTGATGTGGGGCCGCCGGCTGCGCGCCACGGCCGAGGCCCGGGCCCGGGTGATGGGGTTCGACCCCCGCGAGGCGATCACCGACTGGCCGTTGCTGCGGCGCTCACTGGCGGTGATCGCCCTGGTCATCCTGGGCTTCGTGTTCGCCCACCCGCTGGGACTCGAGCCCGGGACCATCGCCATGCTGGGCGCGGCGGTGCTGATGCTGCTGTTCACCTTCGGCAAGGACGCCGAGCAGCAAAGCCACGACGTCCACCACATCTTCGGCGAGGTGGAGTGGATCACCATCTTCTTCTTCGTCGGGCTGTTCATGGTGGTGCACGGCGTCGAGCGGGCCGGCCTGCTGAAGATGCTGGCCGAGCACCTGGTGGCGGCCACCGGCGGCGACCTCGCCACCGCCGCCGTCGCCATCCTGTGGGCCTCGGCGATCCTGTCGGCGGTGGTGGACAACATCCCCTTCGTCGCCACCATGATCCCGCTGATCAAGAGCATGGCCCCGGCCTTCGGCGGGCCCGAGAACCTGAAGCCGCTGTGGTGGGCGCTGTCGCTCGGCGCCTGCCTGGGCGGCAACGGCACCCTGGTGGGCGCCTCGGCCAATCTGACCGTCGCCGGCCTGGCCGAACGGGCCGGCCATCCGGTGCGTTTCATCCCCTATCTGAAGGTGGCGTTCGGCCTGATGCTGGTCAGCATCGTGATCGCCCACGTCTATCTGTGGGCGCGCTATCTGTGACCGCACGTTCTTGAAACAGACCGGGAACATGATATATTGGGGGGCATGCGCAAGGATGCCCCCCTTCCCCATCCCCCCCTTCCCCATCCCCCCCGTCCCCATCGCGGCGCCCTGACCAACGCCAGCGGGCGCTACGAGAAGCACGTCCGCGAAGCGTTCGACGATGGCTGGACGCTGGAGGACGAGGAGGACGCGCCGACACCGGCCACCACGGTGACGATCGACGCCACCCGGACCATCATCGCCCGCAACGACTCGCCGGACGTCCCCTTCGACCGGTCCATCAATCCCTATCGCGGCTGCGAGCACGGCTGCATCTACTGCTTCGCGCGCCCCAGCCACGCCTGGCTGGGTCTGTCGCCCGGCCTGGATTTCGAAACCCGCCTGTTCGCCAAGCCCGACGCCCCACACCTGCTGGAGACCGAGTTGCGCGCCCCGCGCTACCGGCCGGCGACGCTGGCCATCGGTACCAACACCGATCCCTACCAGCCGGTCGAGCGCCGCCTGCGCATCATGCGCGGCTGCCTGGAAGTGCTGGCCGCCTTCCGCCATCCGGTGATCATCACCACCAAGGGCGCCCTAGTCACCCGCGACATCGACATCCTGGCCCCCATGGCGGCCCAGGGGCTGGCGGCGGTGGCAATCAGCCTCACCACCCTGGACCGCGACCTCTGCCGGGTGCTCGAACCCCGCGCCGCCACCCCCAAGGCGCGCCTGGACGCCATCCGCCAGTTGTCGGCGGCGGGCATCCCGGTCACCGCCATGGTGGCGCCGGTGATCCCCCGGGTCACCGACCACGAGTTGGAGCGCCTCCTGGAGGCGGCCCGCGAGGCGGGGGCGAGCGGTGCCGGCTACATCCTCCTGCGGCTGCCCTTCGAGGTGAAGGAGCTGTTCGCCGAATGGCTGGAGGCCCATTTCCCCGACCGCGCCCGCCATGTGCTGTCGCTGACCGCCCAGGCGCGCGGCGGGCGTCACGACGGCACCGGCCGCGCCCGCTACACCGGCACCGGCGCCCATGGCGACCTTCTGGCCGGCCGCTTCCACGCCGCCTTCCGCCGGTTGGGCTTCGCTGCCCGGCCCTTCTCGCTCGACTGTTCGCGGTTCCGGCCACCGCCCCGGCCCGGCGACCAATTGGCGCTGTTCTGATCCCTCCACCGGCGACACCCATCCCCCGGTTGCGCCGTCGCCCCGGCTGATCGCGTCCCCTATCATCGCGACCATGCTCCCGGCGTGGCACGACATTCCCCGGTGGCTGCGCGCCACGTTGAAGGGGCTCGCCCTGGCCTTGGCCTATCTGGCCGGCGGATTGGCGGGAGACGAACTGGCCTTCGTGAAGGGCAGCGTATCACCCTTGTGGCCGTCGGCCGGCGTCGCCGTGGCCGGCCTGGCATGGTGGGGCCGGGCATACTGGCCGGCCGTCCTCGCCGGCGCCCTGGCCACCGGCCTGGCCATCCACCAACCCGCCTGGTCGGTGCCGGTGACGGCGGCGGGAAACACGGCCGAGGCCCTGGTGGCGGCATGGGCGCTGGGGCGGTGGCAGGTCGCCCACGATCTGGGCCGCATCGCCGATGTGCTGCGCCTGCTGGCCGTCGCGGTGCTGGCCCCTGTCGTCTCGGCGATGGTGGGGCCGCCGGCCCTGGCGGCGGCCGGCGCCATGGCGCCATCCGAGCTGCCGCGCGCCGTCGCCCTGTGGTGGCTGGGCGACGCCATGGGGATGGTGATCGCCGTGCCGGTCCTCTTGACCTGGGTCGCTCCGCTTCAGCCGGGCACGCCCAGGGCCGGCCACCCCGAACAGACCGCCATGGCGGCGGCCGCCGCCGCCATGGCGACGCTGGCCTTCGGCCCGCTGTCGGAATGGATCGATGCCAGCCTTGGCCGGGCGCCGTTGACCTTCATGGTGTTTCCGCCGCTGCTGTGGGCGGCGATCCGGGGCGGCCCGCGCGCCGCCTCGCTGACCCTGGCGCTAACCGCGCTGGTGGCGGTTCTGCGGTCCACCACCGGGCACGGCCCGTTCGCCATCGGCCCCATGCCGCAGAGCCTGGTGCTGCTGGAGCTCTTCCTGGCCGCCGCCTCGGGCACGATCCTGCTGCTGGCCTCGGCGGTCTGCGTGTGCCACCGGCTGATCGACAACCTGAGGCGGGAACGGTGCGCGGCCGACGCCATGCGGGTGGAAACCGCCCACCTGATGGCGACCATTCGCCACGATCTCGCCCACCCCCTGCAGGCGGCGACCTTGTTCCTGGCCGCCATGAGGATGGGGCAACAGCCGGAAAGCGCGCCCCTGCTCGACCGCACCGTGGCGTCGCTGCGGGCGATGGAGGAAATGCTGTCCGAGATGAAGGAGGTGACGTCGCTGGAGGCGGGCGGCGACACCCTCGACATCCATCCGGTTCCGCTGACGCGCATTCTGGATCTGTTGGCCGCCGAAACCCGCGTCCTGGCCACGGCCAAGGGGCTGGAGTTCCGATACGCGCCCTGCGCGGCCGTCGTCCGCACCGATCCGGTGATCCTGGCGCGCATGGTTCGCAACCTGCTGTCCAACGCCGTGCGCTACACCGAGCGCGGGTCGGTGCTCCTGGGCTGCCGGCACAGCGAGGGGAGCGTCAGGATCGAGATCCACGACACCGGCCCCGGCATCCCGTCCGAGGCGGCACCCCGCTTGTTCGACGCCTTCCGCCGGGGCTCGTCGGCCGGCGAGGGCGTCGGGCTGGGCCTCTCCATCGTCCGCCGTCTCGCCGCCCACCTGGGCTGCGAGATCGGCGTCCAGTCGGAACCGGGCCGGGGATCGTGCTTCTGGGTGCGGGTGCCGCTGGAGCGCTGAGCGCTCAGGCGTGGCCGGCGTCGCCGGAAAGGGAGCCGAAATCGATGCCCAGCTTGTGGATCGCGGCTTCCCATTTGTGGTCGATGTCGGTGTCGAACAGCAGCCCCTCGTCGGCCGGCACGTTCAGCCACACGTTCTCGCGGATCTCGGAATCCAGCTGGCCGGGGCTCCAGCCGGCATAGCCCAGGGCCAGCAGGCATCGGGCCGGCCCCATGCCCTCGGCGATGGCCTTGAGCACGTCGACGGTGGCGGTGAGCGCGATGCCGTCGTCGACCACCATCGACGTCTCGTGCATGTAGTCGGCGGTGTGGAGCACGAAGCCGCGCCCGCCCTCGACAGGACCGCCGAAATGGATACGGACGTCGTCGCAGCCGGGACCCGCCGCGATTTCCAGTTGCTCCAGCAGGTCGCCGAAGTCCAGGCCGTCAAACAGGCGGTTGACCACGATGCCCATGGCCCCTTCCGAGGAGTGGGCGCACAGATAGACCACCGCCCGGACGAAGCGCGGGTCGCGCATCTGCGGCATGGCGATCAACAATTGTCCGGCGAGGTAACCTTGGGTCGTCTGCATGGGCATGCCCCCACACATATGCCGGTCCATGCGGGAAAGCAACCCCGCCCCTTCGCGCCCGCGCCGGGGCGAGATTACCGGCTGTTCAGTTGACAGCCGCGCGCGCGGCTGGTGTTGTTCAGCCTCCCGGCGCTAGTGGCGAGACTCCTGCGGATGGTGCCCGCGCCATCCGCAGGAGTCTCGCCACGGTTCAATAAGTTGGTGGGCCTCCTTGTCCATCCGCTTGGGAGCCAAGCGTCTGGGGAGGACCACTAGGAACGGAACGGTGATGCAGCATTTGGCGAAGGCGATCGTGGCGGTTGGCGTGCTCGTGGCCGGCGGAGCGCGGGCGGCGGAGCCCGGCGCCTCCGAATGGGCGGTCAACGACGCCGGCCGGGTGCGCCTGGTCGCGGCCGTCACCGCCACCGGCGACGCCGCCAGCCTGCGCCTGGGCCTGCAGTTCGAGCTCAAGCCGGGCTGGAAAATCTATTGGCGCACCCCCGGCGACGCCGGCTACCCGCCCAAGCTGAACTGGGCCGGTTCCGACAATCTCGGCGCCCCGACCCTGCGCTGGCCGGCGCCCAAGCGCTTCGTGCTGGCGGGGTTGCAGAACCACGGCTATGCCGGCGAGGTGGTGCTGCCGGTGGACGCCGCCGTCGCCCGGCCCGGCGAACCCGTCCGGGCGCAGGCCCGGCTGGACTACCTGGCCTGCGCCCAGATCTGCGTGCCCATGGAGGCCGGGCTGGCGCTCGACCTTCCCGCCGGGCCGGCAACGCCTTCGGCCTTCGTGCACGACATCGGCCGCTTCGACGCCCTGGTTCCCGGCGACGGCGCCCGCCACGGCCTGACGGTCGCGGCGCTGGAGACCGGCGGCGGCGGCGACGGCGCCTTCCTGCGCGCCACCGTCGTCTCGACCGAGCCGATGGACCATCCCGACATCTTCGTCGAGCCGCCCGAAGTGGCGAGCTTCGACCAGCCCCGCGTCAGCCTGTCCGACGATGGCCGCCGCGCCGTCATCGAGGCGCCGGTGGTGCCGGGCACGCTGCAACGCCCGCTCGCCGACGGGCCGGTGACCGTCACCGTGGTCGACGGCATCCGCTCGCTGGAGGCGACCCTGACACCGGCCCCCGGCGGCGGCGCGCCGGTGGCGGCGGAACCGGCCGGCGACGGCCTGGGCGTGCTGGCCGGCATGCTGGGGGTGGCGCTGCTGGGCGGCCTGATCCTCAACCTGATGCCCTGCGTGCTGCCGGTGCTGTCCATCAAGGTGGTGGGCGCCATCGGCCATGGCGGCGCCCAGCGCGCCCATGTGCGGGCCGCCTTCCTGTCCTCGGCGGCGGGCATCGTCGCCTCGTTCCTGGCCCTGGCCGGGGCGGCGGTGGCGGTCAAGGCGGCCGGCCAGGCGGTGGGCTGGGGCATCCAGTTCCAGCAGCCGGCCTTCCTGGCGGTGATGATCGCCATCCTGACGGCCTTCGCCGCCAATCTGTGGGGCCTGTTCGAGATTCCGCTGCCCGCCTTCCTGAGCGCCGGCGGCAACGGCCACCCCCACCACACCCTGTTCGGCCACTTCCTGTCCGGAGCCTTCGCCACCCTCCTGGCGACGCCGTGCTCGGCCCCCTTCCTGGGCACCGCCGTCGGCTTCGCCCTGGCGCGCGGGCCGTCCGAGATCACCGCCATCTTCGCCGCCCTGGGAATCGGCATGGCCGCCCCCTATCTGGCGGTGGCGGCATGGCCGGCGGCGGCCCAGAAGCTGCCCAGGCCGGGCCCGTGGATGCTGACCCTGAAGAAGGTGCTGGCCCTGGCGCTGGTGGCGACGGCGGCGTGGCTGGGCACCATCCTCGCCACCCAGACCGGCCTCGGCCTCCCGGCCGCGGACGGTAGTGGCGGCGGCGGCAAGCTGCGCTGGGCCGAGTTCGACGAGGCCGCCATCCCGTCGCTGATCGGCGAGGGCAAGGTGGTGTTCGTGGACGTCACCGCCGACTGGTGCATCACCTGCAAGGTCAACAAGGCGGCGGTGGTCGAGCGCGACCCGGTGGCGGCCCGCCTGGCCGAGGCGGGGACGGTGGCCATGCGCGCCGACTGGACCAATCCCAGCGACGCCATCGCCCGCTACCTGGCCTCGTTCGGCCGCTACGGCATCCCCTTCAACGCCGTCTACGGCCCCGGCGCGCCCCAGGGCATCCCGCTGCCCGAGCTGCTGACCGCGGCGGACGTGCAGGCCGCCCTGGACAAGGCGGCCGCGACACCCGCCGGTCCGACCGGATCGCGATGAAGCGGACGGCGCGAGTCCCGCCAGGAACAAAAGATGATTGACAGGCCGCCTGCCCTCTGTAAGTGAGGATTGACCAACACCAGAAGCATGCCCGGATCGCGCCCCGCGAGCCGGGCTTTTTCATGCCCTGGCGGCCTCACCCCCCAGATTTCCCCCGCCCCCGGCGCCGACGACGGCACGGGGGTTTTTCGTGCCCGCGCCACGGCGGGCCTCACCCTCATGAACCAAGGACGTGCATCATGTTCGACACCATCAGAAACCTGTTCCGCTCGCCGCCCAAGCCGCGTTCGTCCAGCCTCGGCGCCGGCCGGTCCGACGAGGACGACGGCCGCTTCCCCGACTTCCAGACCGCCTGGAAGCCGGGCCCCGCCATCACCAGGATCGGCGGCGTGCCGGGCGGCGGGCAGCCGCCGCAGCAGCCCAAGTCGGGGCAACCGCACCCCACCCAGCAACCTCGATCTCGACGCCGCTGCGTTTCTCGCCGCCCTGGTCCCAGGTGCGCTCCCGCAGGGCGCCCTGGACCAGCACCAGGCGCCCCTTGGTCGCCTGCCTGGCCAGCACCTTGACGATCAGCGACGGCGGGAACGTCACGACGCGGAGCCAGTCCACCTCGTTCCGCCATTCGCCGGCGCGGTCCCGATAGGAGCGGTCCACGGCCAGCCGGAACGAGGCGACCTTGCT
Organism: uncultured Rhodospirillaceae bacterium; assembly: GCA_937887565.1. Taxonomy (GTDB): domain Bacteria; phylum Pseudomonadota; class Alphaproteobacteria; order Rhodospirillales; family Magnetospirillaceae; genus CALABS01. The sequence goes on from CALABS010000011.1 coordinate 65,033, forward strand.
GCCGTCATTGCCGGGAAGGGTCTTGATCTCCGCGTGGTCGCCGAGCCGGCCAGCCAGCAGGACCGAATTGACCGCCGCCGACTCGGGCATGACCGGCACGATGCCGCCAGTGTGGTCGACTTCGATCTCCACGGTCGACCGCTTCTGGCCATCCTGGTTCCAGGTCCGGTAGCGCAAGCCGCCATGCACGAAGATCGGCCGGCCCTTGGTGGCCTCGGGGACCACTTCTTCGCGGCCCGCAGCTTCATCACCTCGTGTTCGTCCAACAACGGACGTGCTGCCGAATCCATGCTGTCGGTGACGTTGCCGGTGACCGCCAGTGCCTTCTTGCTGACGCTCCGCTTGGCCCGGACGATCGTGGTCTTGCCGCACATCTCCGACAACACCTTGGCCGTCGAGAGTTCGTTCGGCGCATAGGCGATCTTGATCTTGCACAGACCCATGATCGAGTTCTCACGGCCGTAGTGGGTCTGCAGCTGGGTCAGATCCTGGACGATCAGGAACGCCTTGATGCCGTAGCCGCCCATGCAGGCCATGGACTGCTCGAAGATCTCCAGCTTCTTCACCGAGGTGAATTCGTCGAACATGATGAGCAGGCGGCGGTTGTAGGTGGCGTTGCCGCTGGCGTCGAAGGTCTTCATCAGGCGGCGCAGCAGCAGGTTCCACAGGACACGCAGCAGCGGCCGGAGGCGGTCGATATCGGACGGCGGCACGATGATGTAGAGGGAAACGGCCTGATCGCCGTGCATGAGATCGGTCAGGCTGAAATCCGACGCCGAGGTATTGGCGGCCACGATCGGGTCGCGGTAGAGGCCCAGGTCGACCTTCGAGGACGAGAGCACGCCGGAACGCTCCTGCGGTGCGCGGTCCTTCATTTCCTGGCCGGAGGCCTGGATCAACTCGGTGGCCGCCGGCGTGGCGGCTTGAAAGACGATCATGTCGGCAAGCACCGAATCGATGCGTTCACCGGGATTGGTCAAGATCATGTCCACGTCGTGGAGCGAGGCTTCCCGGCCCTCGTCCCGCCGCATCTTGTAGAGGCTGTAGATGATGGCCGCGCACAGCCAGGAGAAGCCGGATTTCTGCCAGAAGTCGGCCGGCCCCTTGCCATCGGGATCGACGAGCAGAAGCGCGATGTTTTGTGCGTCGGCAACCTCATGGATGGTGCCAAAACGCACATCGGACACGCCGGTCGAGGATGACCTCCTTCGGCCGCGTCATGCGCATCTCGACGGTCGTGGGATCGTCGTAGAAGGCCGAGAACGGCCGCAGGATGATGGAGATCGCCGAGGCCATGGTGGTCAGTACGGACACGGAGGCACGGCAAGCGTTTGCGTGTCCTGGTTCGGCAGCTGCGATCCACCGCAATAGGCGCCGCCGCTTACGTAATATTGGTTCCAACTAGTGGCAAACTTGCAGGCTAGACCTACGACCTGCCCTGTTTCCGCATTTTTGCTTTGGTGCTTTTGCACGTCTGCTTGGATTGTGCCGCCCTCAACAGTGTTTGGGCAAATCTCGTTGCAATTGTTGGTCCCATGCCACCGAGTGTATGAACCAGTGTTCACGCGGCGGGTGTCGATCAGTGTCGACACGCATACGTCGACGGGGCCAACCGGCGTCCCCGCGCCAATCGCCTTCAGCAGCTCCGTATTGTCGGGACGGATCCAGCGCTCGTACTTCGTTGTTTCGCGATAGGCGTTGCAGGCCTCGTATGTTGAGCTTCCAGTCAGTTGATCGACAGTGCCGGCCATTGTGTATTGGATCTGAGGCGCGCCCGGCAGCACCTGCGACGACGCCACGGTGTACGGGCTCCCATTGACGGAGATGGTCACCGTCGAAAGCGGATAGGCCCACAGTTGGTCGTCGTGCGACTGATAGCCGGTGATCGTCACGTTGTGCCGGCGCGCGATGCCGACGGCAAGCTCTGGTCCATCCAGTTCGTCGGCGACGAGGGCAAGGTGTGGATCAAGGACAGCCGGAAGGCCGGCACCATGCATGTCGTCGAGCCCACCGGCAAGGGCACGCTGGACGTCCTGGCGGACTCCCGGCATGGCGCGGTCATCGTCGCCGAAGGCTATGCCACCGCCTCCACCATCCACGAGGATACCGGCCGCCCGGTGGTGGTGGCCTTCGACTGCGGCAACCTCAGGGCCGTGGCCGAGGCGGTGCGGGCCAAGTTCCCCGACCGGCCGGTCCTGATCGCCGCGGACAACGACCACGCGAGGTTGAATGAGAAAGGGGAGAAGGAGAACATCGGCGTGATCAAGGCCGGGGACGCCGCCAGGGCGGTGGGCGGGGACTTCGTCGCCCCGGCCTTCACGGCCGAGGAGATGGCCAAGGGGCTGACCGATTTCAACGACCTCGGCCGGGCGCGGGGCAAGGCCGCCGTCGGCCAGGCCATCGAGGAGGCGGTCGCCAAGCTGGCGCGCACGCACCGCGTCGCGGCCGCGCCGGATCGCGACTACGCGGTGGCCATGTGAATGGCGGCCCGCGCCGGGGCCGCCGGTGCGGGTTTTTCCTAATTGAATTTTTGCTACATTGGAGCCGCCAGATGTCAGTCATTCCAGCCGCAACAGGAGCCCCACCATGAGCAAGCTCACCCCGGAACAGTTCGCCCAGCTGAGCCCCAACGGGCAATTGCTGCATCGCCTGAGTGAGGCCATGCGCCGTGGTGACGAAGTCGCCGCCAGTGAATTGCGCCGGAAGGTCGTTTTTCCAGCGGAAGCTCTGCTTGCGGCCAAGCGAAACATGGGGGCCGATTGGATCAGGAAGGAAGGTCTGCGGACCGAGACAGCAGAGGCGATGTATGGAAAAGACTGGCTCGATAGAGAAATTTAACCGTCTGCTCATGGTGGAACGAGGCGCCTGGCTGGACTTGAAACAGCCACCAAGCGCCGCCTATCTGGCAGAAGCCCGGCAAGATATTCTGTCCCACATCAAAGAGGTGGGACAGAGCGGCGACATTGAGTTGATCATCGCCACGGAAAAGGCTCTGCTGGTCACAGACCTCACCCTCTATGCCAACAGCGGTGCGATGGCGAACAGCCTGAAGACTGCGATGAAGGAAGTGCAGGCGGCGGAAAATAGCCTGCCGCTCGTTCAAGATCCGGTGCTCTACAAGGCGGTTGATGACAGCCACGGCCACCACAAAAGCCGCGTCGGCGGGCTGCCGAAGGACGCCGCGCGTCAATTCTTCACCTCGAATGCCGCCCGCCTGCTCAACATGGACAAGTCGCGCCTCGACGGCGAGGAGAAGGCCATCGTCGAGGAGCGCAAGCGCAACATGCGCGCGGCGGAAAGGCTCTACGCCGTTCTTCAGCACAAGGCCCTCGGCATCGCCCCCGCGCACGATCGCGATCACGGCATGTCGCGGTAGGGGGACGGCCATGGCGACCGATCGTAGGAGAATTCTTGTCTCCTTCACCGACGAGGAGATGGCGGCGGTGAAGGGCCTGGCCGACCAGGTCCGGTTGTCGGTGTCCGAACTGCTGCGCCGCCTTTCCCTCGGGCACCGGCTGCCCGATTCCGGCACCATCGTGGGGTCCCAGGCGATTCGCGACCTGCTGAAGGTCAACGCCGACCAGGCGCGCCTGGGCAACCTGATGAAGCTGGCGCTGGACGACGCGGACGGCGCGTTCACGCCGGCGGCGCTGGCCCGGATCGACGCCCTGCTGGCGGAGATCGTCGACGTGCAGGCGACGCTGAAATCCGCCGTCAAGGACATCCACCAGCGGATTCATCCCAGGGCCGCGCGGTGATCCCGGTTCGCATCGACCGCGATCCCGAGGTCCGCGACGATTATTCCCACCTCGCCCGCTACATCGCGGCGGCCAGCGAGAAGTGGGAAAAGCTCGACCAGTTCTGGATCGCGAACTGCGACGCCGGCGTCGACCTCGCCGACCTCGACACCGCGCTGATCGAGATCGAGGCCACCCGGGCGCTGAAGCCCGGCATCGCGGACAAGACCTATCATCTGGTCGTCTCCTTCCGCCCGGGCGACCGCGAGAAGCTGACCCTCGCCGACCTGCGGGACATCGAGCGGAATTTCGCCGAGGCGCTCGGCTTCGGCGACCACCAGCGGGTCGCCGGCACCCATGTCAACACCGACAACTTCCACCTGCACGTCGCCTTCAACAAGGTTCAGCCGCGTGGGGAAACGATCCAGATCACCCTGCGCGAGGAGGGCTGGCCGGACTTCTGGCGGATGATCGTCGAGGGGCCGGAATAGGCGGCCGGATCAGGCCTGGTCCTCGGTTTCCGGCGGCAACAGGTCATCGACCGCCACGCCCAACGCGGTCGCCAGCCGACGGTACGCGGCCACCGACCCGGGCTTCTTGTGCCCCTCGATCTCGACCAGGTAGCTGCGCGCCACCCCCGCCTTGTCGGCCAGGGCCTGCGGCGACAGCCCACGATGCTCGCGCCAGATCCTGACCGGGTGTTCGCCGGCCATCAGGCGCATGACCAGCTCGACGGGCAGGTGGTCGGCCCGCGCGGCCTCCTTCCCGATCTCCACCTCCCGGGCCTCGGCCACCTTCAGCGCCATGACATCCTCGGCCTCCTCGATCGCTTCGAGCATCATCTCGAAATCGGCCCGGCGCAGGGTCACGGTATCGGCGGTCTGTGCGATGGGATGGACTGCGTTCATCGGTATACCTCGTCGCGCTTGGCGATCTTGTCCACGATCATCTCCCCGGCCTCGTGGTCCAGGCGGTAGACCGCGCGCCAATCGCCCTGGCGAACGCGGAAGCCCGGCTGGTCGGTCAACCGCTTCGCCCACGGATGTTGGCCCATGGGATCGGCGGCAACCTGCTGAAGTTTCGCCAGCAGACCCGCGCCCTCCTTTCGGGGAGCCTTGGTCAATGCCTTTGCGGCGGCTGGGGAGAAGATCAGCTTCATGGCCTATTGTCGCTATTGGAGACAGCCTCGTCAAGGGCGCATTGTCGCTAATGGCGACCATTTGCGGGTCACGCGGCGAAGGCCAGCGCCTCGAACGACCTGGCCGCCTTTTCCGCGTCGTGATGCATCATGACGTTGGCGGCGGCGATCTGCTCCAGGGCTTCGGCGACGGCATCCATGCGGATGCCGGTCGACCACGGGGTCGCAGCCAGGTGGGCGAAATCGTCGTCGGCGACGCGGGCGCTAAGGGTGCCGAAGGTCGCTCCGGGGGTCCAGTTGAGCAGATACACCACCTCGTCGTGCCAATGAAGATACGTCTGGGCTTCGTGGGCGTTGCGGGTCATGGGAGCCTCCATCGTCCTTGGTTTCGATGGCGGTCCGTCGACAGGGCCGGGCGGACGGAGGCATAGCATTTCGGGGGGACCGCGCCGGCTTGCCGGCGTGGGGGAGCCGAAATGCGTCATTGCCGCCGGCCGACTGGCCCTGTAGGACCACGGCCACGAAGCCAAGGACGATGGAGGCTCCACGCACCGTCTGCGGGTGCGCGGTATCGGTGTTGGTGCGTGGGGGAGGTTGTTTCGCGGTCCATGGACACGGAGCCCGAAACGGGGGGCGGGAAGGCGGTTAGAGGGACAGTCCCCGCGCCTGGTCCAGGACGGGCAGCTTGCCCGCCAAGTGGTGCCGCACCAGGGTGGTCTTGCCGCTTCCATTCGGCCCGGCGATGATCCAGATCTGGTGCATCACAGATCCCGGATCACCACTTCCCTGTCATCCTGGAAATTCACCAGCTGGCGCCGGCCGTCAGGATATTCCTTCACGACGCCATCGGGAAAGCGGTCGTCGCCGAAGTAGATGGCGCGGCCGGCGGCGATGTGGCGCTTGGCCTCCTCGCCGGCGTCGCTGGCCAGGGCGCGGGTGAACGCGGCGGCGAACTGGCGGTCGGCCGCCTCGCTCATCGCGCCAAGGGTGTTGTCGGGCTGTGCCATGACGGCCTCCAGATCAGCGCTTCCGCCCCTCCAGGAACAGGTCTCCATTAAGCCGTACCCGCACCGGCAATCCAACCCTGATGTCCGTTGCGGGCAGGCCAACAGCGCCTTCGTAGTCGTGGAGTTGGGCAAGGCAACCCTCGCGCGGGAGAGGCGGACGGATTGGCTCGATCCGCCCCTTGCCCTCGCGGCCATCGATGCCGGTCACGCAGACGGCCTGGCGGGTGTTTCCGGGCGTGAGGGGGTCGACGACGGCGGAAACCTGGTCCCCTGGAAAGAGGATCGTGGTGCCATTCGGGCTCATGGGTGAATTGACCACCCGGATCCGCGCCGTCTGGGCCCGGGGGTCGTAGGTGTCGATGATCGCGAAGATGTCCGTCGCCGACGTGATGGGCTTCGGCGTCGACGGCGCGGCCGCGAAACGCCGGTACTTCTCGGAGGCGCGCGGGTCGATGTCGCCGGCCTCGGCCTTGCCGGCGACGCCGGCGGCGAGGGCGGTGCGGGTCGGCGGGAACGGCGCCATCGTCGCCAGGATGGCCATGGTCGGGATGATCGCGGCAAGCGCCATCATGACTTTTCTCCGCTTGGGATTGTGGCGGTCAACTTCAGTTCCCGTTGACACCGCCCGGCACCGTAGAAAGGAGGTCGCTACACGCAGCCTTTCTACGGCACGCAAACAGGTCGCTAATCCTTGGATTGGCGGCCTTTTTGTTATGTCATCGGGGGTTCCACGCCTCTCTGCACGCAAGCGTGACCTTGCGCTCCACCGTGGGCTGCGTTATACACAGCCCACGGATTCGGCGGGGTAAAATCTGGTGGAGCTGAGGGGAATCGAACCCCTGACCTCCGCAGTGCGATTGCGGCGCTCTCCCATCTGAGCTACAGCCCCAGGAGGCGCCGATAATGGTGAAACGCCCCCGCCCTGTCAAGCGGCGCCTTCGGCCATTTCGCGGCGTCCCGAAAGGCCCGGCCGGGCGTCCTCCCCTTGCGCGCGGGGGCGCCTGCGGCTAGGGTTGCGGCGCGAACTTCCCAGTCCGAGGCCTGCCCGATGGAGATCATCCTCGTCCCCCTGCTGACGGTCATCTACTACGCGCTCGACATCTATATGTGGGTCGTGCTGGCGATGGTCATCTTCAGCTGGCTGCTCGCCTTCGGGGTGGTCAACACCTACAACCGCGCCGTCCGCGTCATCGGCGACGTGCTGCACCGGCTGACCGAGCCGGCACTGGCCCCCATCCGCCGGGTGCTGCCCGATTTCGGCTCCGTCGACCTGTCGCCCATCGCGCTGTGGCTGATCGTCATCTTCGCCCAGATGGTGGTGGCCAACCTGATCGCCGCGGTTCGTTGACGGCGCCGGGGCCGTTCACGCCCATCCCCGGCGGGATTCGGGTGGCGGTGCGGATCACCCCCAAGGCGTCGCGCGACCGCGTCGAGGGGCCGGTCCCCGAGGCCGACGGCGGCCGGGTGCTGAAGGTGTCGGTGACCGCCGTGCCCGAGGACGGCAAGGCGAACGCCGCGCTGATCAAGTTGTTGTCGAAGGAATGGCGGGTCCCCAAATCCGCCATCGACATCGTCCAGGGCGCCACCGACCGGCGCAAGGTTCTCTTCATCTCCGGCGACGCCGACGAGCTTGGGCGCCGCCTCGATCAATGGATGGCGACAAGACCATGAGCGAAGCCAAGATCATCGACGGCAACCAGTTCTCGGCCGGCCTGCGCGACGAGATCACCGCGCGGGTCCACGAGATCCGCGACTTCCACCACGTCACCCCGGGCCTGGCGGTGGTGCTGGTGGGCAGCGACCCGGCCAGCCAGGTCTACGTGCGCAACAAGAACAAACGCGCCGCCGAATGCGGCATGAAGTCGTTCGAGCACATCCTGCCCGCCGACACCTCCGAGCATCACCTGCTCAACCTGATCGAGGGCCTGAACGACGACCCCGCCGTCCACGGCATCCTGGTGCAATTGCCGCTGCCCCGCCATATCGATGCCCAGAAGGTCATCGAGGCCATCCGCGCCGACAAGGACGTGGACGGTTTCCATCCCTGGAACGTGGGCAAACTGGCGTCGGGCGGCATCGGCCTGATTCCGTGCACGCCGCTGGGCTCGCTGATGCTGCTGCGCGACCATCTCGGCCCCTTGACCGGCCTCAAGGCCGTCGTCATCGGACGGTCCAATATCGTCGGCAAGCCCATGGCCCATCTTCTCATCCGCGAGAGCTGCACCGTGACCGTCGCCCATTCCCAGACCAAGGACCTGCCGGCCGAGGTGCGCCAGGCCGACATCGTGGTCGCGGCGGTGGGCAAGCCCGAGATGGTGCGCGGCGACTGGATCAAGCCGGGCGCCACCGTCATCGACGTGGGCATCAACCGCGTCACCAGGCCCGACGGCACCAGCAAGCTGGTCGGCGACGTCCGCTTCGACGAGGCGGTCAAGGTGGCCGGCGCCATCACCCCGGTGCCGGGCGGCGTCGGGCCGATGACCATCGCCTGCCTGCTCAGGAACACCCTGACGGCGGCCGCCCGTCTCCACCGCCTCGACATCCCCGAGGCGGAGCCCTGGGCCTGATCGCATGCGGCCGCGCGCATGTGTTCCAGCCGCCATTGAGGCGGCGGCCAAGCGAGCGGAGCGAGCGCCCGGCGAGGGCATGCCAATATGACCGGGACGGTCTGGCATCTGGCGGCGGCCGTCCTGGTGTTCCTGGTCAGCCACAGCCTGACCAACCTGAAGGCGGTGCGCCGGCCCGTCGAGGCGGCGGTCGGCCCGCGGGGCTTCATCCTCGGCTATTCGGCGCTGTCGCTGCTGCTGTTGTGGTGGATCATCCGCGCCTACCAGGAGGCGCCGTCGGTGGTCCTGTGGGCGCAGGAACCATGGATGCGGTGGGCGCCGTCGGCGGCCATGGCGGTGGCCTCGGTGCTGGTCGCCGCCGGCATGACTACCCCCAACCCGTTTTCCATCGGCCCCGGCGGCAAGGGATACGATCCGGCGCGGCCCGGCATCCTGCGCCTGACCCGCCATCCGGTGCTGTGGGGGCTGGCGCTGTGGGCCGGCGGCCATGTGGTGCCCAACGGCGACGCCGCCGCGCTGATGGTGTTTGCGCCCTTGCTGGCCCTCGCCCTGGCCGGCCCCCGCCTGCTGGACGCCAAGCGCAGGCGAAGCCTGGGGTCGGCGCGGTGGGCCGAGATGGCGGAACGAACCGCCCGTCCCACCCTCGCCCTGCTGCCCGAGATGGGCTGGGGACGGCTGCTGGCCGGCGCCGCGCTGTTCGCCCTGCTGCTCACCCTGCACGAACCGGTGATCGGAATCAGCCCGGTTCCCTGACCGCGCCCGCCTGCCCCCGGAACACCCCGGCCAGCAAGGCATCGAGGCGCAGGATCAATTGCTCGGTCATTTCCTGGTGGAATTCCTCCAGCGTGGCGGCGCGGGCGCGGGAAAAGCGGTATTGCGGCCCCATGTGCTCGACCACGTAGTCACGCAGCGACTGGCGCACGATCTCCTGGCCCTGCTCGGCGGTGACGCCCCATTCGCGGGCGTGCCAGGCGATGCGCTGGTCGATGTCCTCGGTGGCGAAGTGCCAGAACTTGATGTCCTCGAACAGCTCGGCGAAGTCCTCGGACGACATCACCTCCAGTGCCTCCAGCAGGGTGGCGCGCAGCAGCGACACCCCCTCGTGACCCGCCAGGTCATCGCGCCGCACCGCGTGCGGATGCTCGCATTCCAGGGTGCCCAGTTCCTTGGCGAAGGCGCCTTGGTCGGCGAGGCGCGCCATCTGCGCCGCGTCCACATGGGTCAGGCCGGCGACGCCCTTGGCCGCCGGATGGGTGCTGTGGCGGGCGACGATGCGCACCAATGGCGCCGAGGCGTATTCGCCCGAGCGCATCAGCGCCGCCAGCCGCCCGATGGCGGCGCCGGCGCCGGTGACGTGGGGTTGGGTGGGATCGGCCGGATCGCCGCCGACCAGCAGCACCAGCACGCGGCGGCGCGGCCCGCGCGGCGCCACCTCGGCCGGGCGGATCTGGCAGCGGGTGCGGTCGAAGGTCTCGTGGCGGCTGACCAGCGGCCCGGCGTCGTGGGCGCGGGACCAGGCATATTCGACGAAGCCCAGGTCCTTGGCGGTCAGGTTGGGACGGCGGCGTTGATAGACGATGCCGGCGACGTAATGGGCGAAATTGGCCGCCTGGTTCAGCTTGAAGCGGTCGGGATCGGCCAGGAAGCAGGCGGCCACGGCGGCGGCGAAGGAATCGCCGCAGCCGGTGTCCTCGCGCACCGCCGGGTCCACCTCGACGATGTTGCCGTGGATCAGCGGCGAATAGACGAACTCGACCCGGCCGCCGCGCGCCTTGCGGGCCAGGCTGGCGCCGTTGGCGCCGTCGGTGATGACCACGTTGGCCGCCCCCAGCTCCAGCGCCCGGCGGCTGATCTCGCGCGCCACCATCTTGCGCAGCTCGGTGGCGTGGCGGTGGCGGCGCCTGAGCGGCTCGAAGCCGAAGAAGCCGCAGGCCTCGGCCAGGTTCAGGCTGACCACGTCGACAACGCCCAGGAAGTCGCGGTACTGGGTGAACAGGCGCTTGAGCTGGTTGCCGCCCACCAGCCAGAACACCCTGAGCCCCGGCTGGCGCAGCTTGCGACGGCGCAGATGGTCGAACTTGGGGCTGTCGGGGGGCTCCTGGCCGACGAACACCACCGCGTCGCGGTCGCCGTAGAAGGCGGTCTCCGCCGCCCACGGGTCGAGCGCGGCGCGGTCCCAGGCCGGCCCCTTCTCGGTCAGGATCAGCTTGTCGAAGCCGTCGTCGCGCAGCACCAGCGAGGTGCGCGACCGCCCCGGCACGGCGGTGCCGGGAAACTCGGCGGCGGTGTCCTGCCACGACAGGTGCTCGATGGGCGGCACCGGCCGGTCCTCGCCGATCACCCGCAGGATGATGTCCAGATCCTTGGCCAGGTTGCACAACCCGCCGCCGGGGGTGGACAGATAGCCGCCCACCGCCGGGTCGGGAATGTCGAGGGCACCGTCGGCCAGATGCACCCGGGTCGCGCCGTCCCGGCGCTCGATGGCCTCCACCGCCACCTTGGTGCCGTCTGGCGCCGTCCGCCGCAACCGCTCCAGCTCGGGGCGCAGGCCCGGGTCCACCCGCTCGGCGAACAGGTCCAAGGTCTGCGAGCGCAACAGCGAGATCGCCACCACCTCGGGCCGGCGGTTGAGCAGTCCGATCGCGCGGGCGCGGTCATCCGAGTCCCGGTGCATGGCCGACCTCTCAGGAATGCTTCTAAATTAGATATTGATAATACAGCATTCCCGCGCCGGATACGCCACCCAGCCGGGGCGGCAAGCCCCGCCCGTTCCGCTACAGCGGCAGCGGCGGAAACAGCCGCGACGGGGCGGCGATCTCGTCCTGGGCGACGACCAGGGCCAGTTCGCGCCGGCCGAGGCGCAGGCCCTTCTCCAGCACGCCATAGAGCGACGATACCGCCAGCGACAGCGCGTCGGGGGCCTCCTTGCCGCGCAGGGTATGGGCGAGAATCATCGCCGCCAACGCATCGCCGGCGCCGTTGACCGGCGGATCGAAGGGAAGGCGCGGCGTGCGCACGCCCCAGGCGCCGTCGGCCGTCACCGCCAGGCACAGGATCGAGTCGGCGCCGTCGACGCTGGTGACCATCGCCGCGCGCGGCCCCCGTGCCAGCACGGCGCGGGCGGCGGCGGCGCATTCGGTCGGGGTGGCAACCGGCTGGCCGGTGAGCAGACCCAACTCGAACCGGTTGGGGGTGACGATGTCGGCCGCCGGCACCAGCCGCGCAGCCAGGAATTCCGGGATGCCCGGCCGCACGTAGATCCCGGTGCCGTCATCGCCCATCACCGGATCGCACAGCACCACCGAGCCGGGCTCGCCGGCCCGCACCCGCTCGATGGCCAGCAGCGCCGCCTCGCCGGTGTCGGCGTCGCCCAGATAGCCGGTCAGGGCGCCGTCGCAGGCCGACAGCACCCCCGCCTCGTCGAGCCCGTGCACCACCTCGCGCACATGGCCGGGGTCGAGGATCTTGCCCCGCCAGCGGCCGTAGCCGGGGTGGTTGGAGAACTGCACGGTGTCCACCGGCCAGACGTCGAAGCCCAGCCGCTGCAGCGGAAACACCGCCGCCGAGTTGCCCACATGGCCGTAGGCCACGGCCGACTGGATTGAAACAATCTTCATGTTGACCGGCACCTATCCGAAGGAATGTTGCGCCGCAACCTTGCTTCGCGCCTGCACAATTGCTACCCTCCGCACCCTACACGCTCTGGGAGGTAAAGAACATCATGGCCACCGCAACCCGCCCCCGCCGTTCCATGCTGTACATGCCGGGCTCCAACGCCCGCGCGCTGGAAAAGGCCCGGACGCTGGCGGCCGACGCGCTGATCCTGGACCTCGAGGACGCGGTGGCCCCCGACGCCAAGGACGAGGCGCGCGCCCAGGTGGTGGCCGTGGTCAAGGCCGGCGGCTACGGCGGCCGCGAGCTGCTGGTCCGCGTCAACGGTTTGGGCACGCCATGGGGCCATGCCGACGTGGTGGCCGCCGCCACCTCGGGGGCCGACGCCATCCTGATCCCGAAGGTGGAGAGCGCCGACCTCGTGCGTCAGGTGGACGCCATCATGAGCGCCGCCGGCGCCCCCGACAACATGTCGATCTGGTGCATGATGGAGACCCCGCGCGGCATGCTGCGGGCCGAGGAGATCGCCCAGTCCTCGCCGCGCCTGGGCGGCTTCGTCATGGGCACCTCGGATCTGGCCAAGGATCTGCACTGCGCCCACACGCCGCTGCGCCTTCCCATGATCACCAGCCTGGGCCTGTGCCTGCTGGCCGCCCGCGCCTACGGGCTGGCCTGCCTGGACGGCGTCTACCTGGACCTCAACGACGACGCCGGCTTCGAGGCCTCCTGCGTCCAGGGCCTGGAACTGGGCTTCGACGGCAAGACCCTGATCCATCCCAAGACCATCGACGCCGCCAACCGTGTCTTCGCCCCGTCGGCGACGGAGCTGGAATGGTCGCGGAAGATCATCGCCGCCCACGCCGAGGCCGCCGCCGCCGGCAAGGGCGTGGTGGTGGTGGACGGCCGCCTGGTCGAGAACCTGCATGTGGAGAACGCCAAGAGGGTGGTGGCGCTGGCCGACCGGATCGCGGCGCTGGACGCGGATATGAAGGCGTGAATCGTCACCGCCGGGCCTGACCCGACGATCCATGGATGCCCGGGTCGAGCCCGGGCATGACCGAGTTGAGGAACTGTCATGACCAAGACCAATCCCGGCAATTTCTTCGAGGATTTCCGCCTGGGCCAGGAGATCCGCCACGCCACCCCGCGCACCGTGACCGAGGGCGACGTGGCGCTGTACACCGCGCTGTACGGCCCGCGCTTTGCCTTCGCCTCCTCGGCCGAATTCGCCCGCGCCTGCGGCATGCCCGGGGCGCCCTTGGACGATTTGGCCGCCTTCCACGTGGTGTTCGGCAAGACCGTGCCCGACGTCAGCCTGAACGCCGTGGCCAATCTCGGCTATGCCGGCGGCCGCTTCGGGGTGCCGGTCCATCCCGGCGACACCCTGTCCACGGTCTCCACCGTCATCGGGCTGAAGGAAAACTCCAACCGCAAGACCGGCGTCGTCTATGTGCGTTCGGTCGGCGGCAACCAGCGCGGCGAGATGGTGGTGGACTACGTGCGCTGGGTGATGGTCAGGAAGCGCGACGAGGCCGCCGCCGCCGAGGAGAAGGTCCCCGACCTGCCCGGCTCGGTGGCCGCCGCCGATCTGGTGGTGCCCGCGGGCCTGGACCTCACGCGCTACGACACCGTGCTGGCCGGCAGCCCGCATCTGTGGGACGACTACGCCCCGGGCGAGAAGATCGACCACGTGGACGGCACCACCATCGAGGAGGCCGAGCACATGATGGCCACCCGGCTGTGGCAGAACACCGCCAAGGTCCATTTCAACCAGCACACCGAGGGCCAGGGCCGCTTCGGCCGCCGGCTCATCTATGGCGGCCACATCATCTCCATCGCCCGCGCCCTGTCCTTCAACGGGCTGGGCAATGCCTTCAAGGTGGCGGCCATCAACGGCGGCCGCCACACCAACCCCACCTTCGCCGGCGACACCATCTACGCCTGGTCGGAAGTCCTGGAGAAGATGGAAATCCCCGGCCGCGCCGATGTCGGCGCGCTCCGCCTGCGCCTGGTGGCGCTGAAGAACCAGCCGGCGGCCGGCTTTCCGCTCAGGAAGGAAGACGGCAAGGAGTTCGACCCCGCCGTGGTGCTGGATTTCGACTATACCGTGTTGATGCCGCGCCGGGCGTGACGGTGCGACGGCGGCCCCGGCCGGAGGCCGCCGCGACCGTCAGTGCACGCTGACCGGCTCCAGGTCGTGCTGTTTGACGGCGGCGAAGGCGAGGTCGCGGGTGGGGGCAAGCCCCATATGGGTCCCGTCGGCGGCGTGGATGGACCACCCCACCTGGTCGTCGAGGGTGACGCGCTTGACGAAGGCCAGGTCGGGCATGCCCCAGATGGCCAGGTCGGCGACGGTCATATCGCGGGGCGGCCCCGCCGCCCGCTGGGTGTGTTCGGTCATATCAGGCCTCCTTTCCATGGCCGATCCGGCCCTTGGAGGGCTTGGAACCCGCCTCGGCATCCACCTCGATGGTGGCGGGGGCGAGCGATTTTCCGGCCTTGCCGGCCGCGCCCTGGATGGGGATGCTTTTCACCCGGGGCTCGGGATTGGGACGGTGCAGGTCGACGTGCAGCAAGCCATTGTCCAGATGCGCTCCGGCCACCTCGATCCCCTCGGCCAGCACGAAGCTGCGCTGGAACTGGCGGGCGGCGATACCGCGGTGCAGGAAGATGCGCCCGCCGTCGTCCTCGGACTGGCGTCCGCGGATGATGAGCTGGTTGTCCTCCAGCGACACGGACAGGTCGTCCATGGAGAACCCCGCCACGGCCAGGGTGATGCGCAGGCCGGTGTCGCCGATCTGCTCGATATTGTAGGGCGGATAGCCCTCGCCGCCGCTTTTCTGGATGCGGTCGAGCACGCGCTCGAAATGGTCGAAACCGAGCAGCAGGGGGCTGTTGAAAGCGGACAGTCTGGTCATGGCGGCGGCGTCCTCCTCGGGCATGAGCGAGCAACGATGTCATGGGCCCGGCTACCGGCACCCTCGGCGCGGCACCCCACCAGCGGCGGGCGCCCCACGCCTCACTATTTTGGACGGCCGGGAACAATCGTCAAGAGCGGCCCTTCACCCGGCGAACCGCCAGGACGCCCAGTACGACGGCCGAGGCGACGGCGACCAGCACCACCAGCACCACGACGGCCGCCGCTCCCAGCACGGCCTGCAGGGTGTCCCAGAACCCGAACATCCCCACCAGGAGAGCGAGCAGCAGGATCACGACGATCGGCATCGGCGCCTCCATCGATGGGTCCGAGGGCGACGGTTCCGAGGGGCAACACCGATCGGTGGCGGGATGTTCCTAGCGCAGTGGCTCCGACTGCACCGGAGCGCGGCCGCCATAAGGGGCGGCCGGGGCGGGGGCCGGGGCGATCGTGCCGGCCTGGCGGGGCGCGACGGTGACCAGGACGGTCGAGCCCCACAATTGCGACTTCTCGATCTGGACGGTGGCGGCGCGGTCGCCGCGGATGTAGCTCAGCACGCTGGTGCCGGCCGTGACGCTCATCACCGGCTCCCAGCCGAAGCCGGGCATCTGGGTCTGGTAGAAGGCGGTCGCTTCGGCGGCCGACCTCCCCAGCTTCATCACCACCCGCCCGGTCCAGCGGTCACGATCGGACAGGATCAGCGAGCGCTCGTTGTCCATTTCGGCGCCGGCGGGAATGGGGATGTCGGTGACCAGGCTGAACTCGACCGGCACGGTGTCACCGGCGGCGGTGGCCGGAAGCCTGGTGCTGGAGCCGCACCCCGCCGCCAGCAGGGTCGCCAATAATCCAGCCATGGTGCGGATGCGGAACGAAGTCATACTCCGGAAGGTACCGCGCGGGTGCTTCCGGCACAAGCCATAGGTTGCTTGCGGCGAACCCTTACGGCCCGAGCGGATACTCGGCCACCGCCTCGTATTCCGCCCCCGTCCGGCCCAGGTGGCTGCGGAACAGGGTGACGTGGTCGATGACGGCGGGACCGAGGGTCAGCGGGCTGTGGGCGGCGATGAAGTCCTGCACCCGTCCGACCCGGGTATCCTTCAGCCGCGCCAGGGTGACGTGGGGGGTGAACTTGCGGGGCTCGGGGTCGAGGCCGGCGCGCACCACCGCGCTCTCCACCTTGGCCTGCAGGCGGGCCAGCTCCGGGGTCTTGTCCACCGCCGCCCACAAGGCGTGCGGCTGGCGCGAGCCGAACGTGCCGAAGCCGGTGACGGACAGCCCGACCGCCGGACCCAGGGCCGCCTCCGCCAGCGAGTCGTGGACGTCGCGCGCCAGGCCGTCCTCGACCTCGCCGACGAAGCGCAGGGTGACGTGCAGGTTGCGGGCCTCCACCCACCGCGCCCCGGGGATGCCCGCCGCCATGGACGCCAGCCGCCCGGCGACGTCGTCGGGCAGCGCCAGGCCGGCGAACAGGCGGATCATGGCGGGTCTCCGGGCAGCACCGCCAGGACGCCGGTATAGCCGTAGAGGCGGTCGCGCGAGATCTCGCCGTTGGCGCAGAAGCCGATCACCGGGATGTCGCCCAGGCTGGCGCGGATCATCTCCATCTCGGCGCCGTCCTCGCCGAACATGTGGCGGCCGCGGGCCACGCAGGTCACGTAGATCGCGGCGCGAACCGGGCGCCCGCCGAGGCGGCGGACGACGCCGTCGAGCATGCGCCGCATATCGGCATGGGCGGCGTTGGGGTCGCGGCGCACGAACATCAGCCGCTGGCCGACCATCAGGCGCTCGGCCACCGCCAGCCATCCCTGGCGGGGGTCGATGCCGACCAGGTTGCGCACCATGTAGTCGCCGGTATCGGTGCCGGCCACCGGCAGGCCGACATGGATGTAGCCGGCGGCGCGGCGGGGGTCGCGGGCGATGAGGTCGCCGGCCTCGGCCTTGAGCACGTCCAGCGCCGGCCGTCCGTCCAGCCCCATCACCACCCCTTCCCAGGCGTCGGTCACCACGTGCTCGCGCCCCAAGGGCGTGCAGCCCTGGGTCAGGCCGGTGACCACCTCGACACGGGGCGACAGCAGCAGGCCCGACAGGCCGCCCGACACCACCGTCTCCGCCACCTGGGCCGGCGGGCCGGCCGCCGACATCAGGCCGCCGACCAGGAAGCCGTCGGCGCCCGCCGCCGCGTCGATAAGGGCGGCCAGGCCCGGATTGCGGGGATCGCCGTGGACCAGGGCCACATGCGTGCCCTCGCCGCCCAGCCGGGCGCGGACGGCCGTCACGTCCAATCCCGAGAAGCACGACGCGGCCCCCTGGGGCAGCGACCCGACCATCACCGCCAGCCCGCCGCACTCACGGTACTCGCTGGCCCCGGCCACCACGCCGGGGGCGACGCCGCCCACCCAGCGCTGGATGCGGGTGGTCTCGCGCAGGAAGGTCAGGATGCTGGGCAGGTCGCCGCCGAATCCCTCGGTGGCGTAGAGCAGTCCCAGATTGGCATCGGACGCCGCCGCCGCCACCCCCTCCAGGCAGGCCTTGGCGGCCAGCCCCCAATGGTCGGCCCGGGCATGGGCGACGGTGAAGGGCTGAGGGGCGGCGGCGGCGGGCAGGGGCTTGGTCATTTCGGCAACACGCTTTCGACCACGGGGAGAATGCGGCGGACGATGACGGCGACCCCCTCGGCGGTGGGATGCAGGCCGTCGGAAAGATTGAGCTTGCTGTCCTTGGCGACTCCGTCCAGGAAGAAGGGATAATGCGCCACATCGTGCTTGTCGGCCAGCCGGCGATAAATGGCGTTGAACGTCCTTCCATACTCCGGCCCCCAGTTGGCCGGCGCCACCATCCCGGCCAGCACCACCCGCACGCCCTGGCCCTTCAGGCGGGTCAGGATGGCGTCGAGGTTGCGGAAGGCCTGGTCCGGATCGAGGCCGCGCAGGGCGTCGTTGGCGCCCAGCTCGACGATGGCCACCTGGGGATCGTCCCCCAGCGCCCAGTCCAGCCGCGCCAGTCCGCCGGCGGTGGTGTCCCCGGAAACGCCGGCATCGATCACCCGCACGTCGTGGCCTTTTGCCCGAAGCGCCCGTTCCAACTGCGGCGCGAAGCCTTGCCCGGCCGGCAGGCCGTAGCCGGCGGTCAGCGAATCGCCCAGGGCGAGGATGCGGGTTTCGGCCGCCGCCATCCCCGTGCCAAAGTTGACAAGGAGAACCAGGGCGCCATATGCGACCCACCGGACCACCCCCGAGAAAGCGCTTCCCCACATGAACCAGTCCACCACGGCCGTCGAACCCCTTGTCCATCTTGCGGGCGTCCACCTCAAGTTGGCGAGCTTGGCCGGCGAGGTCAACGTCCTGCGCGGCGTCGACCTGTCGGTGGCGGCCGGCGAGACGGTCGGCGTGGTCGGTCCGTCGGGGTCGGGCAAGTCCACCCTGCTGATGGTCATGGCCGGGCTGGAACGCGCCAGCCGGGGCGTGGTGCGGGTGGCCGGCCGCGATCTGTCGGCCCTGGACGAGGACGCCCTGGCCCGCTTCCGCCGCGACCGCGTCGGCATCGTGTTCCAGTCCTTCCACCTGGTGCCGACCATGACCGCGCTGGAGAACGTGGCGGTGCCGCTGGAACTGGCCGGCGCCGCCGATGCCTTCGAGCGCGCCGGGGCGGAGCTGGCCGCCGTCGGCCTCGGCCAACGCCTGGAGCACTATCCCGGCCAGTTGTCGGGCGGCGAGCAGCAGCGCGTCGCCCTGGCCCGCGCCTTCGTCGCCCGGCCCGGCCTGCTGCTGGCCGACGAACCCACCGGCAACCTGGACGGCGCCACCGGCCGGGCGATCATGGATCTGCTGTTCCAGTTGCACGACCGCGTCGGCACCACCCTGGTCCTGGTCACCCACGATCCGGCCCTGGCCGCCCGCTGCGGCCGGGTGGTGCGGGTCGAGGACGGCCGCATCGCCGCCGACCATGCCGAGGCGGCGGCGGTGTCATGAGCGTCGCCGGCTCCACCGCCCGCCCGATATGGACGGCGCTGTCGTTCGCCCGCCGCGAGTTGCGCGGCGGCCTCAGGGGGTTCCGCATCCTGGTGGCCTGCCTGGCCCTGGGGGTGGCGGCCATCGCCGCCTCGGGGTCGCTCAAGGCCGCCTTCGAGCGCGGACTGGCCGAGGACGCCCGCGCCCTGCTGGGCGGCGATCTCGACCTGCGCCTGTCCCACCGCCCCGCCGAGCCGGAGCAGCTCGCGGCCCTGGTGGCATTGGGCAGGGTCTCCGCCGGTATCGAGATGCGGGCCATGGCCCATGCCGGCGACGCCCGCCGCCTGGTCGAGCTGAAGGGCGTCGATGAGCGCTATCCCCTGGTCGGCACGCTCGATCTTTCGCCGGCCCTGACGCCGGTCGACGCGCTGGCCCGCCGCGACGGCGCCTGGGGCGCCGCCGCCGATCCCAACCTGCTGTCCGCCCTGGGTCTGAAGCTGGGCGACCGGGTGCGGGTCGGCGAGGCCGAATTCCAATTGCGCGCCACCATCGTCAAGGAGCCCGACCGCATCGCCACCGCCCTGGCCTTCGGCCCCCGCCTGATGGTGGCGGTCGAGGCGGTGGCCGCCACCGGGTTGATCCAGCCGGGCAGCCTGATCCGTTATACCTATGCCGTCGACATGGGCGGTCGCGATGCCCCCGCCGCGCGCAAGGAACTCGAGGAGCGCCATCCCGACGCCGGCTGGCAGATCCGCGATACCTCGAACGCCGCTCCCGGCATCGAGCGCTTCCTCGACAACATGGCCGCCTTCCTGACCCTGGTGGGCCTGACCGCCCTGCTGGTCGGCGGCATCGGCGTCGCCAACGCGGTCAAGGCCTACCTGGACGGCCGCGTGCCCACCATCGCGGTGCTGAAATGCGTCGGCGCGCCGTCGGCGACCATCCTCGCCACCTATGGTCTGCTGGTGGGCGCCCTGTCGCTGGTGGGCGTGCTGGCCGGCCTCGCCGTGGGCGCCCTGCTGCCGGCCCTGGTGGTGGCGGCGGCCGGCGACGCCCTGCCCCTGGTCGCCCGCGTCGGGCTTTACCCGGTTCCGCTGGCGGTGGCGGCCGCCTTCGGACTGCTGACGGCGGCGACCTTCGCCCTGTGGCCGCTGGCCCGCGCCAAGGCGGTGCCGGCCACCGCCCTGTTCCGGCATCTGGTGGCGCCGCCGCGCCGCCGGCCCGACGGCGCCGCGCTCGCCGCCACCGGGCTGGCCGCCATCGCCCTGGCCGCCCTGGCGGTGCTGAGCGCCGACCGCCAGGGTCTGGCCGCCGCCTTCGTTGCCGCCTCGGTCGCCACGCTGCTGCTGTTCCGGGGCATGGCCTGGGCGGTGTCGCGGCTGGCCGCCCGCGCCGCGCGGCGCCGTTCCGGCCTGACCGCCCATCCCGCCTGGCGGATGGCGCTGGCCAACCTGCACCGGCCGGGCAGCGCGGTGGTCAGCGTGGTGCTGTCGCTGGGATTGGGCCTGACCGTGCTGGTGGCCGTCGCCCTGACCGAGGGCAACCTGGCCCGCCAGTTCGGCGAGCGCCTGCCACGCGAGGCGCCCAGTTTCTTCTTCATCGACATCCAGAACGACCAGGTCGAGGCGTTCGACGCCCTGGTACGGACGGCGGCGCCGGACGCCACGGTGGAGCGCGCGCCCATGGTGCGCGGGCGCATCACCCGCATCCAGGGCACCCCGGTGGGCCAGTGGCCGGTGGCGCCCGAGGCCGAGTGGGCGGTGCGCGGCGACCGGGGGCTGACCGCCGCCGCCGCGCCGCCCGAGGACGCCCGCGTCGTCGCCGGCGCATGGTGGCCGGCCGACTACGACGGGCCGCCGCTGGCCTCGGTGGACGCCCGCATCGCCCAGGGCTTCGGCATCGACATCGGCGACACCCTGGGGGTCAACGTGCTGGGCCGCGAGCTGACGGTGACGGTGGCGAACCTGCGCGAGATCGAATGGTCGTCGCTGAACATGAACTTCACCTTCGTGCTGTCGCCCAACGCGCTGCGCGGCGCCCCGCACACCTGGATCGCCACCGTGCACGCCTCCGACGCCGCCGAGGCGGCGGTGGAGCGGGCGGTGACCGACGAACTCGCCAATGTCTCGGCCATCCGGGTCAAGGAGGCCCTGGAAGGGGCGCGGGAGATGATCGCCAACGCCGATCTGGCGGTTCGGCTGGCGGCCCTGGTCACCCTCGCCGCCGGCGGCCTGGTGCTGGCCGGGGCGGTGATGGCCGGCCACCAGCGCCGGGTCCGCGAGGCGGTGATCCTCAAGGTGCTGGGAGCCACCAGCGGCGACCTGTGGAAGGCGTGGGTGGTGGAATTCGGCATCGTCGGCGCCGCCACCGGCCTGGCAGCCGCCGCCATCGGCACCCTGGCCGCCTGGGCGATCCTGGTCCATGTGATGCGCGCCGACTGGACCTTCCTGCCCGGCGTGGCGGCGGCGACGCTGGCGGCCTGCGTCGCGGCCAGCCTGGTGACCGGTTTCGCCGGAACCTTCACCGCCCTGCGGGCCAAAGCGGCGCCCCTGCTGCGCGACGAATAAGGCGACGCTGTATGGCATTCAGCCTGCGCAGGACGCGCCGCCGTGATTCACCGAGTCAATGACTTCTGGATCGGTGGGGAAAGGCCCCGCTATTTCCTGGCCGACAAGGGCTATGATAGCCGCGCCATCACTCCCGGCGCATCGCCACCCGCTACGACCGAAAGCTCGCCAATTTCATGGCCTTCCCCTGCCTCGCGACGCTGGCGGTTCGGCTGCCGATGAATGTCGAATCAGCCTAGCGCCGCCCCTCGTCGCCCCGGCGGCCGCCGATCAGCACGCCGGGATTGTCGCGCAGCTGGCGGCTGAATTCGTGGAAGTTCCGGGTGGTGGCTTCCAGGTTGTAGGTGATGGAGTCGATGTTGCGCGACACCGCCTGCAAGGAATAACGCAGGTCCTTGACGGCGGCCGCCACCTCGTCGCGATTGCCGGCCACCATCTTGTCCAGCGAGCCCATCACCGTGTCGAGGCGCCGACGGGTCTCCTGCAGCCCGGCGGTCAGCTCGGCCACGTTCTCGATGCTTTGCGACAGGCGGGCCGCGTTGGCGTCGTTGACGACCCGGCTTTCCAGCCGCCCCGACATCGCCTTGGCGTCGGCGGTCACCGCCAGCAGATTGGCCAGGATCTCGGGCGCCTGGGCCTCGATCATGCCGCCCAGGGCCTCGACCTGGCGGGTGACGGTGCCGAGCAGCGGCTTCAAGGCGTTCTGGTTCAGGTCGGCGACCTGGCCGGCGACCTCGTTCATCACCGCGAAGATGTTGGCCGAGGGACCGCTGGCGATCTGGGCGCCGGGCGGCAGCATCTCGTCCGAGGCGCCGCCCCGGATGTCGATGGCCACCGCCGCCAGGATGCCCGAGGCCGCGACGCGGGCCACCGAGTCCTTGGGGATGGCCCAGCCCTCGCGGATGGACATCACCACCCGGAAGCGGGTGTCGGTCTCGGCGCGGATGGGCTCGATGTCCTCGACCTGGCCGACCACGAAGCCCTCGTAAGTCACCTTGGTGCCGTACTTGACGCCGGTGACGTTGGTGAACACCGCGTAATAGCGGTCGATGGCGCCGGTGCGACCGGTCAACAGCGCGATGCTGACCGCCAGCGCCACCAGCATGACGATGACGAACGCGCCCACCACGGCGTAGTTGATGCGGGCATCCCTCATATGCGGTCCTTCTTCTTCTCGCCCAGCAGGCGCTTCAGATAGGCGTCGGGGTCGATCTCGGCTTCCTCGGTGCGCCGGTTGAGCAGGTTCTGGATGCGCTCGTTGGGAGAGGTGCGGATGGCGTCCACCGTATCGAGCGCCAGCACCTCGCCCTTGTCCAGCATGCAGATGCGGTCGGCGATCTTGAAGGCGGATTCCAGGTCGTGGGTCACCACCACGATGCTCATGCCCATGGCGTCGCGCAAGCGCAGGATCAAGTCATCGATGCTGGCCGCGACCACCGGGTCGAGGCCGGCCGAGGGCTCGTCGCAGAACAGCAGCCTCGGGTCCATGACGATGGCCCGCGCCAGGGCGGCGCGCTTGATCATGCCGCCCGACAGCTCCGACGGCATCAGGTCCTCGAAGCCGGCCAGGCTGACCACCTCCAGCTTGAGGCGGGTGACGATGCCGATGGTGGTGACGTCGAGCTTGGTGTGCTCGCGCAGCGGCAGGGCGATGTTCTCGCCCACCGTCATCGAGCTGAACAGGGCGCCGCCCTGGAAGGCGACGCCGATCCTGGTGCGCAGTTCCTGCAGCTCCAGCGGGTCGATGGCGTTGATGTCCTTGCCCAGGACGCGCACCGTCCCCGAGGTCGGGGTCAGCAATCCCAGCAGGTGGTTGAGCAGCGTCGTCTTGCCCGACCCCGACCCGCCCATGATCACCAGGATCTCGCCCTCGTTGACGTCCAGCGAGACGTTCCTGAGGATCTGTCGGCTGCCGTAATGGGTGACGAGGTTCCGCACCTCGATGGCGGGGGAGGTCATCGCGTCACCATGAAGGCGAAGACCATGTCGGTGATGACGATGGCCGAGATGGCGTGGACCACCGAGCGGGTGGTCATCCGTCCGACGCCCTCGGCGCCGCCGGTCACCGAGGCGCCGTTGATCACCCCCACCACGGTGACCAGCACCGCGAAGATGCAGCTTTTCGCCAGGCCGTGCAGCAGGTCGTTGAGCTTCAACAGCGTGATGACCTCGTCCACATAGGCCGCCAGCGAGGTCTGCAGTTCGGCCGAAACGTAAAGGCCGGCGGCGACCAGCGCCACCAGGTCGGCCCACAGGGTCAGGAGCGGCAGCATCACCACCATGGCTACCAGGGCGGGGACCACCAGGAACCGCACCGGCGAGATGCCCATCACCGTCAGCGAGTCGATCTCCTGGTTGATGCGCATGGTGCCCAGCCGCGCCGCCAGCGCCGAGCCCGAGCGGCCGGCCACCAGGATGCCGGTGATCAGGGGCGAGAACTCGCGCACCGTCGACAGCGCGATGCCCAGCGTCACCCGACTCTCGGCGCCGAAGGTGCGCAGCGTGTAGATGCCCTGGATGGCCAGCATCATGCCGATGGTGGCGGCCAGCATGGTGATGATGGGCACCGCCGCGATGCCGATGTCCATGGCCTGGGCGAAGATGGCCGACAGCCGCACCGGCTGGCGCCGCGCCCGCCCCATGACCAGCCAGAACAGCGATTCCCCCACCAGCGCCGCCGCGAAGCCGAATTCGGACACGCCGCGGCTGACGTAGCGGCCCAGGCGGTCAAGCGCGTCGACGATGCGCGCCACCGCCCTCACCCCCCCAACGCCGCGTCCACCGAGTCGGCAATGGCGAACACCTTGTCCAGGCGGGCCAGTTGCAGCACCCGCATGGCCGGCGAGCTGACCGCCACCAGGGTGAGCCGGTTGGCGTTCTTGCGCGACATCTGATAGGCCTCGACCAGGCTGGCGATGCCCGACGAATCGATATAGGCGACCCGGCTCATGTCGACCAGGACGTCGCGGCGCTCCAGCATCAGTTCCATCAGCAGCTTGCGCAGCCTGGGACTATGGCCGAGATCGACCTCGCCCTGCAGTTCGACCACCACCGTGCCGTTCACCTCGCGGGTTTGCATGTTCATGGCTCGCCGATCCGTTTCGTCATCTGCAACAGGTTGCCCGCCCCCTCCGGAGGCGGCAGGAACGCCACCTCGTCCATGACGGCGCGGATGAAATGGGTGCCCAGTCCGCCGGGGCGCAGCTCGTCGAGCGGGCGCGGCCGGATGGCGGCGGGGTCCACCGGCGGCGCGAAGTCGATCAGCCGCACCACCAGGGCGCCGGGGCGGCACTCCAGCTGGACGCGGATGTCGCCATCGCCGCCCTTGTAGGCATGGCGGATGATGTTCTGGCAGGCCTCGTCGACGGCCAGCACCACGTCGTGGACGGTGTCGGGGTCGCAGCCGGCGGTGTCCGCCGCCTCGCCGATCGCGCGGCGGATGTCGCACAGGCGGTCGGGGCGGGCGGGAAAGACCCGGTCCAGCATCATCGGCGGTCCTCCACCACCACCATGGTGAGGTCGTCCCGCAGCGCCAGCCCGTCGCGGGCGACGTCGGCCAGCACCGCCTCCAGCCGTTCGGGACAGGGCAGCGCGGCGTGGCGGGCCAGCAGCGTCTCGACCCCCTCGCCGCCCAGCATGGCGCCGCCGGCATCCTTGGCCTCGCTGAGGCCGTCGGTGAACAGATAGAGCGCGCCGCCGTCCAGGTCGACGACGCTCTCGGGGCAGCCGTCGGCGAACAGTTCCGGCAGCACGCCCAAGGGCGGCATACCGTCCTCGATCCGCTCGAAACGACCATCCGGGGTCAGCACCAGCGGCGGCTCGTGGCCGGCATTGGCCAGCACCACGCGGCCGGTGGCGGTGTCGAGGATCCCCGCCACCATGGTCACGAACATGCCCGAGGCGTTAGTCTCGGCCAATTCGGCGTCGATGGCCGCCAGCACCGCGCCGGGGCCGTCGATGCGCTTGGCGAGGCAGCGGAACAGGCTGGCCGTCTTGGCCATCAGCAGCGCCGCGTTCATGCCCTTGCCCGACACGTCGCCGATGGCGAAGGCCATCCGGCCGCCGGGCAACTCCACCACGTCGAAGAAGTCGCCCGACACCACCCGGGCGGCCAGGTTGACCCCGTGCACCGGGAAGTCGGCATGGCGGCGGGGAGGCAGCATGGCGCGCTGGATGTCGGCGGCCAGCATCAGTTCGCGCCTGAGCGACTCCTGCTCGACCATGGCGGCGGCCATGCGGGCATTGACCATGGCCAGCGCCGCCGAGGCGGCCAGCGTCTGCAGCAGCCGGCTGTCGGCGGGGTCGAAACTGCCGCCGCCCTTCTTGTTGAACAGTTCGATGGCGCCCAGGCGCTCGTCGTGGACCGACAACGGCGCGCACAGGATCGAGCGCGTCACGAAGCCGGTGTCCTGGTCGACCACGGCGGCGAAGTCCGGGTCCTGGCGGGTATCCTTGACCAGTTGCGGCGCGTTATGGTCCACCGTCCGCCACACGATACCCTGCCCCTTGGGCAGCCTGAGCCCGGTGACGTCGGTCGGGCCACAGCACGCCCGGCACACCAGCTCCCCGGTAAACGTGTCGAGCACGAACAGCGACGCCGCCTCGGCGCCCATGCGGAGCGCGACGCGGTCAAGGCCGCGCCGCAGGGTCTCCTCGATATCGCGCGAACGCGCGAAATCGGCCGTCATCTCGGCGATCAGGTCGAGATCATCGGCCAGCGGCGGCGGCAGATCGGATCGTTTTTCAACGATTTGCATCAAGACATCATCGACTCGTTCGCCGCCGGCGTCAAAACCCTTCGCGCCTTGGGGGCGGTGGTGAATTTTTCGTTGCATGCGGCGGCACGAATTGACTTCGACGCACAGGAAGTCGATTCATGGCGCGCAATCGGGCAGTCCCAGAGGGCGAACCATGTACAGCTCGTCCACAGTCGTCGGAGAGGCCCACCGGGCGGCGCGATCCGCCCGGGTGCTCAGCCGCGACCACCGCCCGTTCCCGCTTCCCGGCCGGCCGTCGGCCGAGCCGTCCGACGACCACTGGAACGAGATCATCGCCACCCTGGACATCGCCTTCCAGCCGGTGGTCAACATCCATACCGGCGCCTGCTACGGCTACGAGGCGCTGCTGCGCAACACCGAGGAGGCGGGCTTCGAGGGAATCGCCGACTTCTTCGACCGCTGCCATGCCCTGGGCATCCTGGCCGACGTCGAGATGGTGCTGCGCGAGAAGGCGGTGGCCAAGTTCGTCAGCCTGGACCACCACCGTCAGGTCAAGCTGTTCCTGAACCTGGACAACCGCAGCCTGGGCGTCGACGACGCATTGGCGCGACGCACCGCCGAGATGCTGACCCATTACGGCCTGGACGAGAGCGTGGTGGTGTTCGAGATCTCGGAACGCCACCCGCTGGGCGCCCCGGAGCGGGCCACCTCGACCCTGGCTCCCTGCAAGCAGGCCAACTTCCGCATCGCCATCGACGACTTCGGCACTGGGTTCTCGGGCTTGCAGATGCTGTACTTCACCGAGCCCGACTTCCTGAAGATCGACCGCTTCTTCGTCTCGGACATCGCCAACGATTCGAAGAAGAAGCTTTTCCTGGGCCAGATCGTCAACATCGCCCACATGCTGGGCGTCGTCGTCCTGGCGGAGGGCGTCGAGACCGAGCGCGAATACTTCACCTGCAAGGATATCGGCTGCGACCTCATCCAGGGCTTCATGGTGCAGCGGCCGACCCGCGACGTCGGCCTGTTGCTGCCCCGCTATCCGGAGGTCGAGGCGCTGGCGCGGCGCGAGCGGCGTGCCCTGGTGTCGGACCAGAAGCTGATCGGCGACCAGGCCACCTTCGTCACGCCCATCCGGCTGGATGCCAGCATGGAGATGGTGTTCGAGCGCTTCCGCGCCGACAAGTCGCTGACCTTCTTCCCGGTGGTCGACGAATCCGGCGAGCCGGTGGGGATCGTGCGCGAGAAGGAGCTCAAGGACTACACCTACTCCCTCTACGGCAAGGCGCTGATCTCCAACAAGGCCTACGGGCGCAAGCTCAAGGACTTCGTGGTCCGCTGCCCCATGGCCGACATCAACACCAAGGCAGAGAGCATCCTGCAGGCCTATTCGGCGGTGGAGAACTCGGAAGGGATCATCATCGTCGACGGCATGAAGTATGTGGGCTTCCTGTCGGCGCACTCGCTGCTCAGGGTCATCAACGAGAAGAACCTCGCCGCGGCGCGGGACCAGAACCCGCTGACCAAGCTGCCCGGCAACAACGTGATCCACGAATACGTTTCCGAGACCCTGGGCGCCGTCGAGTGCGGGGCGGTGCTGGCCTATTTCGATTTCGACAACTTCAAGCCCTTCAACGACAAGTACGGCTTCCGCCTGGGCGACCGCGCCATCCTCTTGTTCGCGGAATCCCTGGCGCGGGCGCTGCCGCGCGACACCTGCTTCGCCGGCCATGTGGGCGGCGACGACTTCTTCGCCGGATTCCGGGCGGTGGAGTTCGAGGACGCCATGGCGATGTGCCGCGAGATCGTCGAGGCCTTCCGTCGCGACGTCGAAAGCTTCTATGACGACGACACCCGCCGGGCCGGCCACATTCTCGGCCACGACCGGCTGGGCAACCAGGTGCGCTTCCCGCTGATGACGGTGTCGGCGGCGGTGGTTCAGCTGCCCGCCGGCCGGCCGGTCCACAGCGTGGACGAGGTGAGCGAGCTGATCGCCCACCTGAAGAAGGAGGCCAAGAACAATCCCGACCGGCTGTGCGCCGGAACCTTGGTGCGCTGAGACTGGACCGTTCCCCCGGTCATCGCTAATGTGGCGCCCAAATCCGAAGCGATCCGGTGTGGAATGAAGTATGTGAGCACCCGGGGCAAGGCCCCCGTCCTCGATTTCGACGATGTCCTCCTGGCTGGCCTGGCCCGTGACGGCGGCCTGTACGTCCCCGAGACGTGGCCCAGCTTCTCCGCCGACGACATCCGCGCGCTCAGGGGACTGCGCTACGACGAGTTGGCGGCCAAGGTGATGGCCCCGTTCGTCGCCGGCTGCATGACCGAGGCGGAACTGGCCGCCATGGTCAAGGACGCCTATCACGGCTTCACCCACCCCGCCGTGGCGCCGCTGCGCCAGATCGGCCACAACCAGTGGGTCTGCGAGCTGTTCCACGGCCCGACCCTGGCCTTCAAGGACTACGCGCTGCAGCTGGTCGGACGCCTGTTCGACCACGTGCTGAGGAAGAAGGGCCAACGGGTGGTGATCGTCGGCGCCACCTCGGGCGACACCGGCTCGGCCGCCATCGAGGCCTGCCGCGACCGCGAGGCGGTGGACATCGTCATCCTGCATCCCCGCGGGCGCACCTCCGAGGTGCAGCGCCGTCAGATGACCACGGTGCCGTCGTCCAACGTGCGCAACCTCGCCGTCGAGGGGACCTTCGACGACTGCCAGGACATCGTCAAGGCGCTGTTCAACGACCACGCCTTCCGCGACGAGATGAGCCTGTCCGCGGTCAATTCCATCAACTGGGCCCGCGTCATGGCCCAGATCGCCTATTACTTCGCCGCCGCCATGGCGCTGGGCGCGCCCGACGTGCCGGTCAGCTTCTCGGTGCCGACCGGCAATTTCGGCAACGTCTTCGCCGGCTATTGCGCCCGCCGGATGGGCCTGCCGGTGGCGCGGCTGGTGGTCGGCTCGAACCGCAACGACATCCTGACCCGCTTCTTCGAGGGCGGCGTGATGACGGCCGAGGGGGTCGTCCCCACCTTGAGTCCCAGCATGGACATCCAGGTCTCGTCCAATTTCGAGCGCCTGCTGTTCGACTATCTGGGCCGCGAGGGAGACGCCGTGGACCGCCTGCTCACCGAGTTCCGCCACACCGGCGCCATGGCCATGCCCCAGGGGGCGTTCTCGGCCATGCGCGAGCTGTTCGAGGGCCACCGCTTCGACGACGAGGCGACGCTGGGCCTGATGCGCACCTTCGCGCGACTGACCGGCGAGGTGCTCGATCCGCACTCGGCCATCGGCGTCGGCGCCGGGCTGAAGTCGGACATCAGGACGCCGCTGGTCGCCCTGGCCACGGCGCATCCGGCCAAGTTCCCCGACGCGGTCGAAAAGGCCACCGGCCGCCGGCCCGAGCTGCCGCCGCACCTGGCCGACCTGTTCGACCGCCCCGAACGGTTCGACGTCATCGCCAACGACGCGGCCCGGGTGCGGGACTACGTGCGCGCCTTCGCCGGCAGGACCCGCTGATGGGAATCCGCGAAACCCGGCTGGCGTCCGGCCTGCGCGTCCTCACCGACCCCATGGAGACGGTGGAAAGCGCGTCGGTGGGCGTGTGGGTCGACGCCGGCACCCGCCACGAACCCGCCGCCGTCAACGGCGTGTCGCACCTGTTGGAGCACATGGCGTTCAAGGGAACGCGGCGGCGCAGCGCGCGCGACATCGCCGAGGAGATGGACGCCGTCGGCGGCCACCTCAACGCCTACACGGCCCGCGACCACACCGCTTATTACGCCAAGGTCCTGAAGGAGGACGTCGACCTGGCGGTGGACATCGTCGCCGACATCCTGCAGCACTCCACCCTCGACCCCGAGGAGCTGGCGCGCGAGCAGACGGTGGTGGTCCAGGAAATCAGCCAGGCCATCGACACCCCCGACGACATCATCTTCGACCACTTCCAGGCCACCGCCTTCCCCGACCAGCCGCTGGGGCGACCGGTCCTGGGCACGGCGGACCTGGTCAGGGCGATGACGCGCGAGACCGTGGCCGGCTACATGCACGGCCACTACGCGGCGCCGCGCATGGTGCTGGCCGGAGCCGGCCGGGTGGACCACGATCACCTTGTCGAGGCCGCCGAGCGCATGTTCGCCGGCCTGCCCACGGTCGCCGATTGCGCCACCGAGCGCGCCGCCTATCACGGTGGCGACTACCGCGAGGAGCGCGACATCGAGCAGGTCAACCTGGTGCTGGGCTTCGACGGCGTCGCCTACGACGACCCCGACTACTACGCCGCCTCGGTGCTGTCGACGCTGCTCGGCGGCGGCATGAGCTCACGCCTGTTCCAGGAGGTGCGCGAGAAGCGCGGCCTGGTCTATTCCATCTATTCCTTCACCTCGTCATACGCCGACGGCGGCCTGTTCGGCGTCTATGCCGGCACCGGCGAGGACGAGGCGGCCGAGCTGATCCCGGTGATGTGCGACGAGATCGTCAAGGTCGCCGCCGGCGTCGACGGGGGCGAGGTGCACCGCGCCCGCGCCCAGCTCAAGGCCTCGATCCTGATGAGCCTGGAAAGCACCAGCTCCCGCTGCGAGCAGGTGGCCCGCCAGATCCTGGTCTACGGCCGCCCCATCCCCACCGCCGAGGTGGTCGGGCAGATCGAATCCGTCACCGGCGCCGACGTGGCCCGGGTGGCGGCGCGCCTGTTCGCCACCACCCCGACCGTGGCCGCCATCGGCCCGCTGGCTCAGGTCGAGGACTACGACCGCATCGCCGCGCGGCTGAAGATTTAATACGGCTTTTCAAGGGGTTGCGCACAGGTCGCGGCAAGGTTCCGCTTCCGTGGAGCGCCTCCCTATGGCAGATTGCGGAGGAGATTCCCGTCACGGGGGAGGAGCATGACCGAAGACGGCGTCCACGGCCAGGTCCGGCCCGAAGAGGTCTTCGCGCAACTGACCGCGTTCCAGCACGCCCTGGCCAGCCATGTGGACTGGCTGCGGCAATGGTACGGCGCCCTGGTCAACCACGACGGCGGCATGCCCGAGGACAGCTGCGCCATCCGCCGCTGGGCCGATGACGCCGCCCTGTTCGGCGGCTTCGACGGCTACGGCGACATGATGGCGTTGCACGACGAGGTGCACGCCCGCGCCGACGAGATCGGCGCCCGCATCGCCGGCGGCGAGACCGCCACCACCTCGGACTACGAGGCGCTGGTGCAGTCGGTGATCGCCTTCGGCGCCGCCGCCCAAGGCCTGGAGCGCGAGGCGTGGACGCTCCTGGCCACCGTTGACCCGCTGACCGGCCTGTCCAACCGCCAGTCCATGCGCGCCCAACTGATGCGCGAACGCGACCGCACCATCCGCCTGCGCCAGCCCTGCTGCCTGGCGCTGGTGGACATCGACCACTTCAAGAAGGTCAACGACACCTTCGGCCACGCCCAGGGCGACAAGGTGCTGCGCGCCGTGGCCGGCCTCCTGATGGCCACCGTGCGTCCCTACGACGTGGTCTACCGCTACGGCGGCGAGGAGTTCCTGCTCTGCCTGCCGGGCACCGACACCGCCGCCGGCATCCAGGTGGCCGAGCGCATCCGGGGCGAGATCGCCGCCCTGACCCTGGCCACCGACGACGGCCGCCCCATCCCGGTCACCGCCACCCTCGGCCTGTCGGTGATGGATTCCGGCCACGCCGTCGAGGACACCATCGAGCAGGCCGACAAGGCCCTTTACGACGGCAAGCGCCAGGGCCGGAACCAGGTGGTGGTGTACGCCGAGGGGTGAAGGCTAACCTTTCCGAACCACCCAGCCGCCGAAGCACAGCGCCCGGAAGAACGGCCGGGGCGCCGACAGCCCCGCCTCGGCGCACAATTCGGCCAGCCGCCCCTCGGTCACCGGATGGATGTCGCGATCCACGTGGCTGAAGCCGCGCGCGATGCTGTCGTCGGAGATGCCGGCGGCGCGCTGGAGATGACCCCAGCAGGTGCGCAAGCTGGCCTGCCACGGCTCGTCCCAGGCCGGGCCGTAAAGATCGGCCATCACCAGCGCCGCGCCGGGCTTGAGGCGGGCGGCGATGTCGGACAGCAGGGCCTGCTTGGCGCCGTCGTCGGGCAGGAAATGCAGCACCAGCAGCAGGGTAGCGGCGTCGAACGGCTCGAATACCGGCAGATCCTTGACCTCGCTGGGATAGAGGCGCACGCGGTCGACCAGGTGGTGCTCGGCCACCTTGCGCTCGGCCACCTTCAGCATCTCGGCCGAGGGGTCCACCCCCACCAGCTTGACCGCCGGGCAGGCCTGGGCGAGCGCGACGCATTCGGCGCCGGTTCCCGCCCCCGCCACCAGCACGCGGCCGTGACCGCCGGTGGCTTCCGCCGCCATCACGCAGGCCAGTTGGTGCAGGGCCTCGTAGCCGGGAATGGCGGCCCGGATGCGGTGGTCGTAGGCCTGGGCCTTCTCTGCGTCTGACATCGTGGTCACGGCAATCCTCCCTGCCTGAGCGCCTCCCACGCGGCGATCGCCGCCGCCATCGCGACGTTCAGCGACCGCATCCCCTCGGCCATGGGGATGCGCACCGCCGCGTCGCAGGCGGCGGCCACGCCGTCGGGCACGCCGGCGCTCTCGCGCCCCACCATGATGACGTCTCGGTGATCGAAAGAAAACCCATCCAGGCGCGTTCCGCCCTTGGTGGTCAGCAGCACCAGCCGTCGCCCCTCGGCGCGGCGGGCGGCGTCGAAGGCGGCCCAGGACCCATGGCGGACCAGCGAGACGCGGTCGAGATAGTCCATGCCGGCCCGGCGCATCTTGCGGTCGTCCCAGACGAAGCCGCACGGCTCGATGACGTCGACGCCGACCGACAGGCATGCGGACAGCCGCAGGATGGCACCGGCGTTCTGGGGAATGTCGGGCTGGAAGAGGGCAAGGCGGAGCATGGTCGTCATCCCGTGGAGGAAGGCACCCCGAAGGGGTGGGAAGCGCCCGCAAGAATGGACACGCCTGAATTAGTTAATCGTGATGTACCTTTACTCGCCTGTTGAATCAGCGGGGCCGATGTGGTTAATAGGGCCGCTTCCGCGGGCCAACAAGAGGTAATAGTCAATGGCTGATTCGGCACATCTTGCCCAGCCCTCGTCGACGGATGGGCAAACCCGGCGGGATTTCCTGCTGTATGCCACCACCGCCGTCGGCGTGGCGGGCACGGGTCTCGCCCTGTGGCCGTTCGTGCACAGCATGAACCCCGCCGCCGACACCCTGGCGCTGTCCACCACCGACGTGGATCTCGCCGCGCTTCAACCCGGGCAGGCGATCACCGTCGTCTGGCAGGGCAAGCCGGTGTTCGTGCGCCATCGCACCCCTGAGGAAATCGAGCGGTCCGTCTCCGAGGACACCGCCGACCTGCGCGACCCGCAGAAGGATGCCGACCGCATCCAGAAGCCGGAATGGCTGGTCCTCATCGGCGTGTGCACCCACCTGGGCTGCGTCCCGCTGGGCCAGAAGCCCGCCGACCCCAAGGGTGACTACGGCGGCTGGTTCTGCCCCTGCCACGGGTCCCACTACGACACCTCGGGTCGCATTCGCAAGGGCCCCGCGCCGCTGAACCTGCCGGTGCCGCCCTATGCCTTCACCAGCGACACCACCATCCGGATCGGCTGAGGACACGCGCGATGAGCGGATTGAAAATCAACAACAAGGCACTCGCCTGGTTCGACCAGCGGCTGCCGATCATCTCGATGATGCACCACAGCGGCGTCGAGTACCCGACCCCGAAGAACCTGAACTACTGGTGGAACTTCGGTTCGCTGGCGGGCTTCATCCTGGTGGTCATGATCCTGACCGGCATCTTCCTGGTCATGAACTACACCGCGCACACCTCGATGGCCTTCGACTCCGTCGAGCGCATCATGCGCGACGTGAACTACGGCTGGCTGCTGCGCTACCTGCACATGAACGGCGCCTCGATGTTCTTCATCCTGGTGTACATCCACATCTTCCGGAACATGTACTACGGTTCGTACAAGGCACCGCGCGAGGTGCTGTGGTGGGTGGGCATCCTCATCTTCCTGGCGATGATGGCCACCGCCTTCATGGGCTACGTGCTGCCCTGGGGCCAGATGTCCTTCTGGGGCGCCACCGTGATCACCAACCTGTTCTCGGCCTTCCCCATCGTGGGCGACCCGATCGTGACCTGGCTGTGGGGCGGCTTCGCGGTGGACAACCCGACGCTCAACCGCTTCTTCTCGCTGCACTACCTGCTGCCGTTCGTGATCTTCGCGCTGGTGTTCGTCCATGTGTGGGCGCTGCACACCGTGAAGTCCAACAACCCGCTGGGCATCGACATCAAGACCCCGCAGGACACCATCCCGTTCCACCCCTACTACACGATCAAGGACCTGTTCGGCATCGGGGTGTTCCTGATGTTTTTCCTGGCCTTCGTGTTCTGGGCCCCCAACTTCTTCGGCGAGCCGGACAACTACATCCCGGCCAATCCGATGGTGACCCCGCCGCACATCGTGCCCGAATGGTACTTCCTGCCGTTCTACGCCATCCTGCGCGC
Source organism: uncultured Rhodospirillaceae bacterium (assembly GCA_937887565.1). GTDB lineage: Bacteria > Pseudomonadota > Alphaproteobacteria > Rhodospirillales > Magnetospirillaceae > CALABS01. The sequence goes on from CALABS010000011.1 coordinate 99,770, forward strand.
GGTTCCCGACAAGCTGGGCGGCGTGCTGATGATGTTCGGCGCGATCATCGTGCTGTTCTTCCTGCCCTGGCTTGACAGCTCGAAGGTCCGCTCGGCCAAGTTCCGCCCGTTCTACAAGCAGCTGTTCTGGGTGTTCTTCGCCGACTGCGTCTTCCTGGGCTACCTGGGCGGCAAGCCGGCCGAGGGCTGGTACGTGCCGGCCAGCCAGATCGCCACCGCGTACTATTTCCTCCACTTCCTGGTGATCCTGCCGCTGCTGGGCAAGTTCGAGAAGCCCCGGGCCCTGCCCGCCAGCATCTCGGCCCCCGTGCTCAAGGGTGGCGGGCCCGCCACCGCCGGCGCCCATGCCCAGCCGATGGAGAAGGCGTAATGCGTAAGCTCATCATCTCCACGCTGGTGGCGGCCGGTCTGGCCGGCACCGCCGGCATCGCCCAGGCCTCGGAGGCCGGCGCCCCCCTCATGACCGAGAAATGGTCGTGGGAAGGCTTGTTCGGCCGCTACGACCAGGCCCAGCTGCGCCGCGGCTTCACCGTGTTCCACGGGGTGTGCTCGAACTGCCACTCGCTGTCGCTGGTGGCCTACCGCAACCTCGCCGCGGTCGGCCTGACCGAGGACGAGATCAAGGCGGTGGCGGCCGAGCGCGAGCTCGCCGACGCCCCCAACGACGAGGGCACGGTGCTGATGCGGGCCGGCCGGCCGTCGGACAAGTACATCTCGCCGTTCCCCAACGACCAGGCCGCGGCCGCCGCCAACATGGGCGCGCTGCCTCCCGACCTGTCGTTGATGGCCAAGGCCCGCCTGGGCGGTCCCAACTACATCTACAGCCTGATGCTGGGCTACATGGACGAGGTGCCCGAGGGCGCCGAAATCCCCGAAGGGAAGTACTACAACACCTACTTCCCGGGCCATGCCATCAGCATGCCGCCCCAGATGATGGACGATCTGGTCGAATATGCCGACGGCACCGCCGCGACCAAGGAGCAGATCGCCAAGGACATCGTCGCCTTCCTGAACTGGACCGCCGAGCCCGAGCTGGAGGAGCGCAAGAGTATGGGTCTCAAGGTGATGATCTTCCTGGCCGTGTTGACCGCGCTGTTCTACGCGCTCAAGCGGCAGATCTGGAAGGACGTCCACTAAGACGCCCATCCGCCCGGGGCGCCCGCGCCGGGCCGATCGACAGACTGGCCGCCGTCCTTGCGACGGCGGCCATTTTGTTTTAACCACGCAATTCTGACTTCACCTGGAGACGGCAAATGGCGGACGGCAATGCGACCCCGGTCCTGGGCATCATCGGCGGCTCGGGCGTCTACGACATCGACGGCCTGACCGACAAGGAATGGCGACGGGTCGACAGCCCCTTCGGCCAGCCCTCGGACGAGCTGCTGTTCGGCTCCCTCGACGGCCAGAGGCTGGTGTTCCTCCCTCGCCACGGCCGCGGCCACAGGATTCCGCCGTCGGAACTCAATTTCCGCGCCAACATCGACGCCATGAAGCGGGCCGGCGTCACCGAGATCGTGTCGGTGTCGGCGGTCGGCTCGTTGAAAGAGGACCTGCCGCCGGGCACCTTCGTCATCGTCGACCAGTTCGTCGACCGCACCTTCGCGCGGACCAAGAGTTTCTTCCAGACCGGGCTGGTGGCCCACGTCTCCATGGCCCATCCGGTGTGCGGCCGCCTGGGCGACGCCATCGAGGCGGCGGCGGCGGATGTCGGCATCGTCGCCGTCCGCGGCGGCGCCTATCTGGTGATGGAGGGCCCCCAGTTCAGCACCCGGGCCGAGAGCGAGCTGTACCGCCAATGGGGCGGCGACGTCATCGGCATGACCAACATGCCCGAGGCCAAATTGGCCCGCGAGGCCGAGATGTGCTACGCCACCGTGGCCATGGTCACCGACCACGACTGCTGGCACCCCGACCATGACGCGGTGACGGTGGACCAGGTGGTCAAGGTGCTGCTGGCCAACGCCGACCGCGCCCGCGCCCTGGTCAAGGCAATCGCGCCGCGCCTTCGCGACCGCGCCGGCCCCTGCGCCAGGGGCTGCCACACGGCGCTGGACCACGCCATCATCACCCACCCCGACGCCCGCGACCCGGCGGTGGTCAGGACGCTGGACGCGGTGGCGGGACGAGTGTTGGGGGGCTGATTCCTTAGACCTCTTGCCCTCGCCGGGCGCCGCCTCCGGCGGCTTGGCCGCGCGGCCGCTTGCGGCGGACGATCACTCCCCCGCCCCCGGTTCCTTGCGCGCGGCGTGGAGGATGAGGTCGCGGGCACGTTCGCTGCAGGGATCGGACTGGGCGCAGCCCCGCCCGACCGCGCACAGCAGAATGGCGCGCAGGCGCGAGAAGTCCTGGGGTTCCCCCAGATTCTCGAGCCATCCGCACCATTTCACCGTCGGCCCCGACACCGCGCTTCGCCTCCACAAACGCACGGCGCCTCCCGGATGGGGGCGCCGCTCAACCATAAGATAACACGACCACCGCCCATCGGGCTGTGCGCAAAAGTGTAACATCCCTTCGGTGAAGCCGAGGCTGGCGAGCCGGTTGCGCCCCTCGGCGCCGTCGCTTAAGGTGCCGGCGACCACACCGGACGGGGTTGGACATGAGGATCGACGGCACCCATTACCGCACCATCTGGCTGGCCGGGGACGGTTGGCGGGTGGAGATCATCGACCAGACGCGCCTGCCGCACGACTTCGCGGTCAAGGCGCTGGCGTCGCTGGACGACGCCGCCCATGCCATCAAGGACATGTGGGTGCGCGGCGCGCCGCTGATCGGCGCCACCGCCGCCTACGGCATGGCCTTGGCCGCCCGCGCCGACTCGTCGGACGCTGGCCTTGAGCGCGCCTATGGCGTGCTGCACGCCACCCGTCCCACCGCCATCAACCTGAAATGGGCGCTCGACGAGATGATGGCGGCCCTGGCCCCCCTGCCCGCCACCGAACGGCCGGCCGCCGCCTATGCGCGGGCCGCCGCCATCGCCGACGAGGACGTGGAGATCAACTCGGCCATCGGCGAGCACGGGTTGGAGGTCATCCGCGCCATCTGGGCCCGGAGGCAGGCCGACAGCGCCGACCGCGTCAACGTACTGACCCACTGCAACGCCGGTTGGCTGGCGACGGTCGACTGGGGCACCGCCATCGCCCCGGTCTACAAGGCCTTCGACGCCGGCATCCCCATCCATGTGTGGGTGGACGAGACCCGGCCGCGCAACCAGGGCGCCAGCCTGACCGCCCGCGAGCTGAACTGGCACGGCGTCCCCCACACGGTGATCGCCGACAACACCGGCGGCCATCTGATGCAGCATCGCATGGTCGATCTGTGCATCGTCGGCACCGACCGCACCACCCGCAACGGCGACGTCTGCAACAAGATCGGCACCTATCTCAAGGCGCTGGCGGCGTACGACAACCAGGTTCCGTTCTACGTGGCGCTGCCCAGCCCCACCATCGACTGGACGGTGGCGGATGGCGTCAAGGAAATCCCCATCGAGCAGCGCGATCCCGCCGAGGTCTCCCATATCGCCGGCCGCACCGCCGCCGGCCGCATCGAGACGGTGCAACTGACCCCCGACGGCAGCCCGGCCGCCAACTACGCCTTCGACGTCACGCCGGCCCGGCTGGTCACCGGCCTGATCACCGAACGCGGGGTCTGCGCGGCCACCTCCGACGGCCTGCGCGAGCTGTTCCCCGAGCGGGCCGCGCGATGACCGACGCATCCCTTCGCGAGGCGCTGGTCGCCGCCAGCCGCGCCATGGTCGCCCAGGGCCTCAACCAAGGCTCGGCCGGCAACCTGTCGCTGCGCGCCGGCACCGGCTTCCTGGTCACCCCCTCGGGGGTCGCCCCCGACGAGATGGCCGCCGACCAGATCGTCGCCATGGCCATGGACGGGTCGTGGTCGGGCCGTTGGAAGCCGTCCAGCGAATGGCGCTTCCACCGCGACATCTACGCCGCCCGCCCCGACACCGGCGCCATCGTCCACTGCCATTCCACCGCCGCCACCGCCCTGGCCTGCCTGGGGCGCGACCTTCCGGCCTTCCACTACATGGTCGCCATCGCCGGCGGGGCGGAGGTGCGCTGCGCCCCCTACGCCACCTTCGGCACCCAGGCGCTGTCGGACAACGCCGTCGCCGCCCTGGAAGGGCGCCACGCCTGCCTGCTGGGCCATCACGGGATGATCGCGCTGGGCCGCGACCTCAGGGGCGCCCTCGTGGTGGCCGCCGAGATCGAGCACCTGGCCGAAATCTACCTGCGCCTGCTGCCGCTGGGCGAGCCGCCGATCCTGGACAGGGCCGAGATGGAGCGGGTCATCGAGCTGTTCAAGGGCTACGGCGCCAACGCCCAGACGGCCCCGGAGGCGACGGGCTAAAGCCCCTTGGCGGCGAGGACGTGCGATTTGTAGCGCATGTCCTCGGACAACAGGTGCTCGACCAGGGCGCAAAACAGCCGCTTGACGATGACGTGCAGTTCCTCCATGGACCGGCTGGCCGCCACCAGGTCCTCGACCGCCTTCACCGCCGACAGCAACGCCTGATGCTCGGCCTTGTGAAGGTCGAGGTCGGGGAAGCGGACCCGCGCCAACAGGTCCTCCTCGTCCTGGAAGTGGCGATCCAGTCCGGCGACGAAATCCCGGTAGAAGGCGGCGACCGCCTCACGGCCGGCGCCGCCCTCGATGGCCGCCGCAATGCGCTCGATCTCGGCGAAGAATTCGCGATGTTGCGCGTCGATCCGCTCGTCGCCGACCGAAAACGATTCCCGCCACTGCACCCGCAAGTCGTCGCCCCGCATCGCGTCCCTCCCCGTGGCGCCAAGGTCACCGGCCCGGGTGCCCGTCGCATTGACCACGGTCAACAGGAGTCGACTCCGGCCAAGCCGCCACTTAGAGTGGGAGCCCGCAACCAACGGAGCCCCGCGTGAGCGTGTCGGACGTCGCCGTCACGGAAGCCAGGGCGGCGAACGCCTATGCGCGCGCCGACACCCTGGCCGCGCCCGCCGCGGTTCGCCCCACCGATGCAGCGCGCCCGCGTTTCGACATCGCCGACGCGCCGGCCACCAAGCGGGAGGCGCACTCCGACAGCCGCAACGGGGCCGTCCGCCCTGACGCCCAGACGCCGCAAGGCCGAGCGGCCTCCGCCGCCATTGGCGGCGGCGGCGACAGCGGCTACCTCGCCCAGGCGCTGGCCCAGGCGGACGAGGACCGAAACCCGCCGCCCTCGGCGTTCCGGGCCGCCACCGCCGCCTACGGCGCCCAACGGGCCGGCGAGGCGCCGATGGTCGAGGTGATCTCTCCATTCCCCCGCCTGGCCTCCGGAAGAGCCCTGGACCTGTCGGTCTGATCGCCTTCCGATTTCGGATGTCCACACTGGTGTTACCTGGACGTCCGGTCCATATACCCCGCTGACGAAACCGCTCCCCCTTTGGCAACCACGACACACCCACAGGGGATCACTCCCGGGGTGGATCGCGCCGGTTGCGCATCGATGGCGGCAATATAAACAAAATAAGAAGACAGCACCTTTTTAGGCACAGAAAATCAAAGACCTAGTTTGCTGTCGAAAACGACAATTCAGTTGCCTCGGGGACGGAATCCGACTATGCACAGGGAAAAGCTAGCCATGCCAGATACAGCCGACAACATCCACCAATTCACGAACCGCAGCCAACTTCAGCCGAACAACATGACGCCAAACAACGATCCAAAGTCGGCGCGGCCGACCAATCGCGCCAACGACACCGACCGGCACGTCGGCGCCCGCATCCGTGAACGTCGCATCATGCTGGGACTTTCCCAACAGCAGATGGCAGACCTGATCGGGGTGACCTACCAACAGGCTCACAAATACGAGCGCGGCATCAACCGCATTTCGGCCGGGCGCCTGTACGAGATCGCCCAGGTCCTTGGCGTTCCCGTCAGCTACTTTTTCGAGGGACTGGACACCCAGCGCGTCCCCGATCTGACGGCACGGCAACGCATGTGCCTTGAACTGGCACGCAACTTCTCGAGCATCTCCAACGAGAAGCACCAGGAAGCGCTGTCGCAGTTGGCCAGGGCGCTGGCATCGGAAGACAAGTAGCGCACGGCGCGTGCGACCCGAGACCATCGACGACGGGGCGGCCATCTGGCCGCCCCGTCGTCATTCTGGGGGGCGCAACCGGGTGGCGCCGACGCCTAGGCCCTCTTCTCGCGTTCGCAATATTTTTAGAAATATAACGATTCAGGCTTGCCGCAAGCGATCCACCGCCCAGGCCGCCGCCTCGCGCACCACCGGGCTGGGATCGTCCACCAGGAATGCGGCGACGCCGGCGAGGTCGGGCACGCCGCTGTTGCCGATGGCGACCAGGACGTTGCGCACGAAGCGGTCCCGCCCCACCCGTTTGACCGGCGACCCCGCGAACACCTCGCGAAATCCGGCATCGTCCAGCCGCGCCAGGTCGGCCAGCCGGGGGGCGATCAGCTCGGCTCGCGGCAGGAAGTCAGGTTCGGTGGTGGCGCGGGCGAACTTGTTCCACGGACAAACCGCCAGGCAATCGTCGCAGCCGTAGATCCGGTTGCCCATCAACGGCCGCAGCTCATGCGGAATGGGCCCCTTGTGCTCGATGGTCAGGTAGCTGATGCAGCGGCGGGGATCGATGCGGCCCGGCCCCTCGATGGCGCCGGTGGGACAGGCGTCCTGGCAGGCGCGGCAACTGCCGCAGCAATCCTCGCCGGACGGGTCGGGGGGAACGGCGAGGGTGGTGAAGATCTCGGCCAGGAACAGCCACGATCCGAATTCACGCGACACCAGATTGGTGTGCCGCCCCCGCCACCCGACCCCGGCCGCCTGGCCCAGCGGCTTTTCCATCACCGGCGCGGTGTCGACGAACACCTTGAGATCGCCGCCCAGCGTCTCGACCATCCACCGTGCCAGCGCCTTCAGCCGGCGCTTGACCAGGTCATGGTAATCCTTGTTGCGGGCATAGATGCTGACATTGCCCCGGTCGGGATGGCGCAGCAGCGCCAGCGGATCGCCGGCCGGGCCGTAATTGGTGCCCAGCACCACCACGCTGCGCGCCTCGGACCACAGCCCCCTCGGGCTCGAGCGGCGATCGCGGGTCTCGGCCATCCACTCCATCTCGCCGTGACGGCCGTCGGCCAGATAGGCGGACAGGTCCTCGCCCCAGCGCGGATCGCCGGCCGCCGGCGCGAAGCCGACCACGTCGAAACCGAGGTCCAGGGCCTTGCGGCGGATGGCGTCCTTCGTATCCAAATCCACCCCGTCATTGGCCGAAGCGCGGCGGACGACCGGGAACCCTGAGCCGATCCCGGGTCGCGCTTCGCTTGCCCGGGATGACGACCGTGGTCAGCCCCTGCCGCGATACCCCGGCACCCCCTGGTCGGGCAGCCACAGGCCCTCGGGCGGGGTGCCCGACTGCCAGAACACGTCGATGGGGATGCCGCCGCGTGGATACCAGTAGCCGCCGATGCGCAGCCACACCGGCTCGAGCGCGTCCACCAAGCGCTTGGCGATGCCCACCGTGCAGGCCTCGTGGAAGGCGCCGTGATTGCGGAAACTGCCGAGGAACAGCTTGAGCGACTTCGATTCCACCAGCATTCCGTCGGGCACGTAGTCGATGACCAGATGGGCGAAGTCGGGCTGGCCGGTGATGGGGCACAGCGAGGTGAATTCTGGCGCCGCGAAACGCACCAGATAGAGGGTGCCCGGATGGGGGTTGGGCACCGTCTCCAGCACCGCCTCGTCGGGTGAGGCGGGAAGGACGGCGGCGCGGCCCAGTTGGGTCAGATGGGGATAGTCGGCCATGGAATCCTATGCCGTCATCTTCCTGATGGTGTTGGTGGTGCTTTGGCCTTGCACGAGGTCGGCCAGCACCACCTTGCCGCCCCAGCCCATGACCTCGGCGGCGCCGACCACGGTGTCGACGGTGTAGTCGGCGCCCTTGACCAGCACGTCGGGCCTCAGGGCCTCGATGACCCTGAGCGGCGTGTCCTCGGCGAAGATCACCACCAGGTCCACCGGCGCCAGCGACGCCAGCACGGTCGCGCGAGCCGCCTCGGACTGCACCGGCCGGGCCGGCCCCTTCAGCCGCGCCACCGAGGAATCCGAGTTCAGCCCCACCACCAGCCGGTCGCACGCCGCCTTGCTCTGGACCAGCAACGACACGTGGCCCGGGTGCAACAGGTCGAAGCAGCCGTTGGTGAAGCCCACCTTCAGCCCCTTGCGGCGCCAGCGCTCGATCACCTCGCCGGCGCCTTCCAGGGTGCGGATCTTGGTCTCGCCACTGACCAGATCGTCATGATGCAGCGCCGATACAAGCTCGGGGGCGTAGGCGACCGCCGTCCCCACCTTGCCGACCACGATGCCGGCGGCGACATTGGCGACGCGGGCGGCGTCGGCCAGGCTGGCGCCGGCGCCGATGGCGGCGGCCAGGGTGGCGATCACCGTGTCGCCCGCCCCCGACACGTCGAATACCTCGCGCGCCTCGGCCGGCAGGTGATCCACCTCGCCGCTCCCCGTCACCAGCGTCATGCCGTCCTGGCTGCGTGTGACCAGCACCGCCTCGACGCCGCAGCTGTCGATGAGATGGCGGGCGGCGGCGACGATGGCGTCGTCGCTGTCCACCGGCATCTTGGTGGCTTCGGCCAGTTCCTTGCGGTTGGGCGTCAGCAGGGTGGCGCCGCGATAGCGGGCGTAGTCGGTGCCCTTGGGATCGACGATGACCGGCTTGCCCTTGGCGCGGGCGCGGGCGATCAGCTCGCCGGCCACCGGCGGCGCCAGCACGCCCTTGCCGTAATCCGACAGCACCACCGCCGCCACGTCGCCGATGAGCCGGTCGGCGCGGGTGATGACCTGGTCGCGCAGCGCCTCCGTCAGCGCCGAGCGCGTCTCGCGATCCGAACGCAGCAGCTGCTGCGACGAGGCGAAGAAGCGGGTCTTGATGGTGGTCTGGCGGCCGGTCTCGACCACGATGCAGGGGTCGATCTCGCAATGCTCGCCGACCAGGCGGGTGATCTCGCGCCCGGCGGCGTCGTCGCCAACCACCGACACGAAGGCCGGCGCCGCCCCCAGGGCGACCAGGTTGCGCACCACGTTGCCGGCCCCGCCCAGCATGGCGGTCTCGTGCTCGACCAGCAGCACCGGGATGGGAGCCTCGGGCGAGATGCGGTCCACCGAGCCGTAGACGAAGCGGTCCAGCATGGCGTCGCCGACGCACAGCACCGGCGTGCCCTTCAGCATTTCGACCCGTTCGACGAGCGCGGAAATCTCGGTCATCCCTGTACCCCAGCCTTACCCAGTCCGGTGGGGATCGGGCTACCGCAACGGCGGCGGGCTTGCAAGACAAAAGGGGCGGCCGCGCCGGGTCCGGTTTCAGCAGGCGACGACGAAGCTCTGGTCGGCGCCCTCCAGCACCAGCGCCGTCAGGCGGCCGGATTTGTAGGCGCCGGTGTCGACGCCGATGCGGTTGGACCGCACCTCGGGAACGGGCGTGGGGGTATGGCCGTGCACCACCACCTTCTCGAAGGCGGACTCCTCGAACAGGAAGTCGTCGCGAATCCACAGCAGGTCGGCGGGGTCCTGGTCGGACAGCGCCACCCCCGGCCTTATCCCGGCATGCACGAAGGCGTAGTCGCCCTCCTGGTGGATCAACGGCAGCCGCGACAGGAACCGCAGATGCGCCGGCGGCAGGGCGCGGCTGAGCGCCAGCTGCAGGCCGGGCATGTCGGCCTCGGCCCCCTCGGCCAGCGGCCCGGCATAGGAGCGCACCGTCGCCAGCCCGCCGTTCAGGCACCAGGCCGGCCCGACCGAGGTCTCGGTCAGGAACCGCAGCATGTATTCCTCGTGGTTGCCCTTCAGGCACACCCACTCGGCGCCCGCCAGCCCCTCGCCGGGGCCGGCCAGCAGGCGCTCGACCACCAGCCGCGACTCGGGGCCGCGATCGACGTAGTCGCCCAGGAACACCACCACCACCCGCGCCACGGGACGGGCGCGGGCATCCTCGGCAAGCTCGGCCAGCAGCCGGTCCAGGAGATCGGCGCGCCCATGCACGTCGCCGACGGCGTAGACGCGGGTACCGTCGGGGACACGGGCGGCCTGGCCGGTCGGGGCGGACGGAGGGGGCTGCATTTCTTCTAGGCTGTCCAAGGGTCAGGATGTATTTTCATGGTCTGCATCGACTCTGCCCGTTTCAAGGGCCGAGGACAACGCCCGGAAGGGCGCGCGCGGGGAGAGGATGAACGCCACCGCATTCGGAGGACGGCCGCAGGAGATCGTGACGCCGGAGAGCCTGCTCTTCGACGCCGCCGAGCGCGTGGGCCGCATCCGCGAGGGCCGCATCGCCCTGCACCTGCATCTGTCGCGGTTGCTGCCCCCCAACCGCGAGGAGGCGAAGATCCGCATCGCCTTCCGCATCTTCGAGCAGATGGTCGATATGTACCGCGGCCAGATGTTCCTGCTGACCAATTCGGACATCGTGCTGATCTGCAAGGATGCCCGGCTGGCCGACCTGGACGCCATCGTCTACAAGCTGAGGGCCCTGTTCTCGAAGGACCCCCTGACCTATACCGAATCCGAGGACGGCGACGACCGCTTCGTCACCTATTACGACCTCGAATCCGAGTACGATTCCTTCTTCGCCCTCAGCGGTCAGCTGGTCCAGGAGGCCAAGAAACGGATCGCCGATCAGCGCGCCGCGCCGCAGATCCAGCCGCTGGACGCGCACAACTTGACCCGGGTGCTGGAGCGGATCGGCGCCACCGAGATCGCCGGCGTGGTGCGGCGGCAGCCCTGTGTGCGCATCACCGAGAAGATGACCGCCGAGGTGGCGTTCCAGGAATTCTTCATGTCCATCGCCGACCTGCAGAAGGCCCTGGCCCCGGACGTGAACATCCTGTCGAACCGCTGGCTGTTCCAGCATCTGTCGCAGGTGCTGGACCTCAGGGTGCTGGCGGCGCTGCAGGATGCCGGCTTCCGCAAACTGCCGACAGCCTTCTCGCTCAACCTCAACATGGCGACCATCGAGACGCCGGTGTTCCAGCAGTTCGAGCAGTCGATCCACGGCAAGGCCGGGCTGGTGGTCGAGTTCCAGCTGATCGACATCTTCAACAACCTGGAAGGCTTCTTCCGGGCCCGCGACCACCTGAAACGGCGTGGCCACGTCACCGTGCTGGACGGCATGAGCCCGATCACGCTGCAGTTCATGGACGCCGAGCTGTACCAGACCGACTTCGTCAAGGTGAACTGGAGCCCGGACATGGCCGACGACGTGCAGACCGCCGAATTGCAGCAGGCGCTCGCCCCGGTGGGATTCCAGAACGTGATCCTGGCCCGCTGCGATTCCGAGACCGCCATCTCGTGGGGTCTGGCCCAGGGCATCCGCCACTACCAGGGGCGCTTCCTCGATTCCATGGTCTCGGCGGTGACCATGGCCCAGTGCGACAAGTCGTCGGCCTGCACGCTGGCCCAGTGCACCCAGCGCCACGGCGTGATCTCGGGCCGCACCCGCGCCGAATGCGGCAATTTCGACATGCTCGACACCTTCCCGCCGCTGCAGGCGCTGAAGTAGCCCGATGCTCGGCAACCCGCCCCCCGCCCGCGCCGCCTCCCAGGAAAGCCTGCTGCTGGACTACCTCCACCGGCTGGAGCGCCACCGCAAGGAACGCCGGGCGGCCCACATCCACCTGTCAGGCCTGCTGGCCGCCAACCGCCGCGACCACCACATGCGCATCGCCGCCAACACCTTCGAGGGGCTGGGGAAGATGATGCTGGCCCAGGTGTTCCCGCTGGGCAATTCCGACCTGATGGTGATCTACAAGGCCGCCGCCCAGGAAGAGGTGGAATCGGCCATCGTCAAGCTGCGCTTCCTGTTCTCGGACGACCCGCTGGTCATCGAGGACGCCCAGGGCCGCATGGGGACCTTCTGCACCTGGTACGACCTCGAACGCGAATACGAGGTGCTGCTGACCCTCGGCCAGAAGATGATGCAGGAGGAGCAGGCCCGGCGCCAGGCCGAGCAGGAACGCGCCGGCATGGAATTCCGGGCCCAGCAGAAGCCCAAGGGTTCGCCGTTCACCCCGGAGCTGCTGGCCCGCGTCGAGACCGCGCTCGGCCAGGCCGACCTCGCCAACCTGATGCGCCGCCAGGCGGTCTGCGCCATCGTCGGCAAGGCGCCGCCGCAGCCGGTGTTCCACGAGCTGTTCATCTCCATCGCCGACCTGCGCCAGACGCTGATGCCCAGCGTCAACATGAATTCCAGCCCCTGGCTGTTCCAGCAGCTGACCGAGACGCTGGACCGCCGCGTGCTGTCGCTCCTGAACAAGCACGACGACCGCACCCTGGAAGGCGACATCAGCATCAACCTCAACGTCTCCACCATCCTGTCGCCCGAGTTCCTGGTCTTCGACGACAACGTCAAGGCCGGCATGCGCGGCACCATCGTGCTGGAACTGCAGAAGGTGGACATCTTCGCCGATCTGGGCGCCTATCTATTCGCCCGCGACTTCGCCCATGACCGCGGCTACCGCATCTGCATCGACGGCCTGACCTATTCGCAGCTGCCCTTCGTCGACCGCGAGCGCCTGGGCGCCGACCTCATCAAGCTGGTCTGGGACCCGTCGCTGGCCGAGGAGCGCGAGAAGAAGACCGACGTGCTGAAGCGCATCGGCATCACCCGCATCATCCTGTGCCGCTGCGACACGCCCTCGGCCATCGAATACGGCCACGCGACGGGCATCACCCTGTTCCAGGGCCGCCACGTGGAAAGCACCCTGCTCAGCGACACCCGCCGGCGCGGCATCGCCCGGCGGCGGGTGTGATCTGGCGCGCATCGGCCCGGCGTCTTATATCCAGGCGATGGACCACCCCGCCATCCCCCCCGCCATCCAGGTCGACGATCTCCGCAAATGCTTCGGCCCGGTGGTGGCGGTCGACGGCGTCTCGTTCACGGTCGCCCGCGGCTCGGTCACCGCGCTCTTGGGCGGCAACGGCGCGGGCAAGACCACCACCATCTCCATGCTGCTGGGGTTGCTGCTGCCGACCTCGGGCACGGTGCGGGTGCTGGGCGAGGACATGGTGGCGCACCGCTACCGGGTGCTGCCGCGCGTCAATTTCTCCAGCCCCTATGTCGAGCTGCCGCTGCGCCTGACGGTCGCCGAGAACCTGACCGTCTACGGCCATCTGTACGGCATCCCCGACGTGAAGGGCCGCATCCGCACCCTGGCCGACGAGTTGGAGCTGACCGCCTATCTGGATCGCGCCTCGGGGCGCCTGTCGGCGGGCCAAAAGACCCGCCTGGGCCTGGCCAAGGCGCTGCTGAACCAGCCCGAGCTGCTGCTGCTCGACGAGCCCACCGCGTCGCTGGACCCCGACACCGCCGACTGGGTGCGTGGTTATTTCGAGAACTACCGCCGCCGCACCGGCGCCACCATCCTGCTGGCGTCGCACAACATGCAGGAAGTGGAGCGCATGTGCGACCACGTGCTGATGATGAAGGCCGGCAAGGTGGTGGACCGGGGGGCGCCGTCTGACCTGATCGACCGCTACGGCCGCGCCACGCTCGAGGAGGTGTTCCTCGACATCGCCCGCGACCGCCGCCGCGCCGGCGAGGAGGCGGCGCAGTGACCCCCTCCCTCCGCCGGATCGGCGCCATGGTGCTGCGCCATCTCTACATCCTGCGCGGCTCGTGGCCGCGGGTGCTGGAGATGGCCTATTGGCCGGCGGTCAACATGGTGGTGTGGGGCTTCACCAGCCAGTTCTTCATGCAGCATTCCACCTGGGTGGCGCAGGCGGCCGGGGTGCTGATCGGGGCGGTCATCCTGTGGGACGTGATGTTCCGGGGCAATCTGGGCGTCTCGCTGTCCTTCATGGAGGAAATGTGGTCGCGCAACCTGGGCCACCTGTCGGTCAGTCCGCTCAGGCCCCACGAGCTGGTGGCGGCCATGCTGACCATGAGCCTGATCCGCACCATGATCGGGGTGGTGCCGGCGGCGGTGCTGGCGATTCCTCTGTACGGCTTTTCCATCTTCGACCTCGGCCTGCCGCTGGTGGCGTTCTGGGCCAACCTGATGATGACCGGCTGGGCCATCGGCCTGGGGGTGTCGGCGCTGGTGCTGCGCTTCGGGCTGGGCGCCGAAAGCCTGGCCTGGGTGATGGTGTTCGCGGTGGCGCCGCTGGCCTGCATCTATTATCCGGTGTCGGCCTTGCCCGCCTGGCTGCAGACGGTGGCCTGGGCGCTGCCGCCGGCCCATGTCTTCGAGGGGATGCGGGCGGTGATGTTCGGCGACGGCCTCGACCCGGCGCTGCTGGTCGGCGCGTTCGCCCTCAACGGCCTCTACATCCTGGGCACCGCCGCCTTGTTCCTGCGCACCCACCACGTAGCCCGCGAGCGGGGCCTGCTGCTGACCCAGGGCGAGTGACGGTGCTATGATCGGGTCTCGACCGGCCCTTGGGGGCGAACCGTGACGGTACCGAGTTTTCCGGCGATGTGGACCGATGTCGTCGACCTGCGCGACTTCTACGACACCAGCCTCGGCCAGATGGCGCGGCGGGTGATCCGCCGCCAGTTGCGCCTGATGTGGCCGGACGTGTCGGGTCAGCGGGTGATGGGGATGGGATTCGCCACCCCCTTCCTGCGCCCGTTCATGGCCGAGTCCGAGCGCACCATCGCCGTCATGCCGGCCAGCCAGGGGGTGCTGCCGTGGCCACCCGAGGGCCCCGGCCTGACCACCCTGGCCGACGAGGCCGACCTTCCCTTCCCCGACCGCAGCATGGACCGCATCCTCCTGGTCCACGCCCTCGAATCCACCGAGCAGGTGCGCGGCATGATGCGCGAGATCTGGCGGGTGATGGCCGACGGCGGCCGGCTGGCGGTGGTGGTCCCCAACCGGCGCGGCATCTGGGCCCGCCTCGAGCGCACGCCATTCGGCAACGGCCGCCCCTACACCACCGGCCAGTTGGCCCGCCTGTTGCGCGACAATATGTTCACCCCGGTCTCCACCGTCGGCGCACTGTTCGTGCCGCCCACCACCTCGCGCCTGTTGATCCGCTCGGCGCCGGCCATCGAAAGGCTGGGCCGGCGCTGGTTCGAGACCTTCGCCGGCGTCAACGTCGTCGAGGCCACCAAGCAGATCTACGCCGCCCCGTCCCTGCGCGCCGGCAAGGCTAGGCGCCGGGCCTACGTGCCGGTGGCGCAGGGGTTTCCGATGGTCGGGCCATAGACCGTCGGGCCGCTATGCTGTAGTGACAATTTAGGATTTTCCTAACGGCCGGAATGTGATTCAAGATTGATTTTTGGGAGGTCAGTCTTGGACGGCGAGGTTCTGCGCGACGATCAGTGGGAACGGCTTCGGGATTAGCCATGTCCCGGGGAGTTCTCTAATCGCGCCTGTCAAGCCCTCTCGCCTACGTCACCGCCGGGCTCATGGTTCTCTACGTGGTCGGGGTCACCGCCACAGCATGGCCTTGGATGGCTGGAGCGGGTCAATGTGGTGTCCGCGTTGGTCCCGCGATTGTGGCGGGGACAGCATCGGAGGGAACGACCTTGCTCTGGCCTTCGTCCCGGCGGGGACGAACTCGTCGGGTGCGGAGCGCCCCCGATAACCTGTGCGACGGCCGCCTGCGTTCCTGGTCGAAACTCGGTTCCGTCGATCCACATGCGGTGAAGGATGCCGGCCATCTTGCGTACGACAGCGACTTTGGCCTTCTTGGAGCCGGACCGCTTTGCGATCTTCAGCCCCCAGTCCCGAAGGGCTGACGCCCGCGAAATCCTGGTGAGCAGGACATTGGCCGCCTCGTAAAGGTGGGTCCGGGGATCGCGGTCGCCGCACTTGGAAATCCGCCCAGAGCGGTCAATTTCACCCGATGCGTAGCGACGCGGCGTCAGGCCGAAATATGCCCCCACGCTGGCAGACTTGGCGAAGCGGGTCGGGTCGTCGATAGCCGACCAAATCGACAATGCCACCACGGCGCCGATCGCCGTTTCTTCCAACGAAACATCCAGACCGACACGGTCGGCATCGGTCTCGGCGAAGGCGGTGCGGACCACCGAGACGATGCGTCCGGCCTCGCGCACGTTGACGTAGGTGGCGTCGATCCAGAGATAGGGCCAGTCGCCCTCGATGGGGCGCTCCAGGAAGGCGCCGACCTTGTCGTCGATCTCCTCGCACAGGCGCGACACCTGGCTTTTCGAGATCCCGGTCATGCCCATGGCATTCTCGGCGGTGCGGCGGGGCTCCAGGAAGCCTATGGGTGCCTATAGGGTGTTGGGCATCCCCTTGGCGAGATTGAAAGGGGGCCCTCCGGAGTGCTCCCGCCGAATTGGCCGAGAAATGGCCGACGGCCGCCTCTCTCCACGCCGAAGAGGTAGCCATTGAACCGCGTAACCCCCTGAAAAAGAGAGGCCCCGGGGTTAGCCGGGGCCTAAGTCAAACAGGGAGGCTTCACGTCTAGGAGACGTCGGGTCCGGGGACCCGTAGGAGCCCGGGCATTGCACCCGGGGTACAGGGCGGGGAAACCCCGCCGAACTCGTGGGTGCTGCGACGCAACAACCCATGTCCTTTGTGTAAGCCATGTGGCATTCGGCAACCATTTGAAAAATGTCGCCCGAGCCATGCGCACCCCGCATAACGAATGGGCAGGTCTCGGGTATTCGCCCTACAAAAGGCATTTTGAGGCACAGGAAACGCACCGAAGATGTGCCGGCTTGATCATGCTCAAGGCCGGGCACGTCTTGAATCGGCTGGGAGAATTACAGCGATTCCTGGATCTTGTGCAGCAGGAAGTCCCGGAACACCGTGATGCGCTTGGAATGGCGCAGCTCCTCCGGGTAGACGAAGAAGGCGTCCAGCTTGGGGCCGTTCAGTTCCGGCAGGATGTGGACCAGGTTCTCGGCCTCGGTGCTCATGTAGTCGGGCAGCGCGGCGATGCCGAGGCCGGACTTCACGGCGCGGTAGATGCCGTAGATGTTGTTGACCTCGAGCACCGGCTTCCTGGGCCGGGCGGGATTGGCGCCGGTTTCCAGCAGCCAGTTGACGTTCGACACCGGCGGCGACACCCGCGCGTCGTCGCCGTAGATGATGATGTGATGCTCGTCCAGATCCTCGGGCGTGCGGGGCATGCCGTGCTTCTTGAGGTATTCCGGCGCCGCGTAGACGTTGTAGTTCATGGTCAGCAGATGGCGCTGGATCAGGTCGGGCTGGCGCGGCGGCATCATGCGGATGGCGACGTCCGCCTCGCGCATGGCCAGGTCCAGCTCGCCGTCATAGAGCACCATGGTGACGCCGATATCCGGATAAAGGTCCAGGAACTCCTTGATCCGGGGGGTCAGCCACAACGAGCCGAAGGCGACGGTGGTGGTGATCTTCAGCGGCCCCTGCGGGCGTTCGCGGCTCTCGGTGAGCAGCGCCTCGGTCATGGCCAGCTTGGAGAAGATCTCGCGGGCGGTCTTGAACAGCAGTTCGCCCTGCTCGGTGAGGATGAGGCCGCGGGCGTGGCGGTGGAACAGCGGCAGGTTGAGGCTTTCCTCAAGCGCGCTGATCTGGCGGCTGACGGCGGACTGGCTGAGATTCAGCACTTCACCGGCATGGGTGAAACTTCCAGCCTCGGCGACGGCATGGAACACCCTAAGCTTGTCCCAGTCCATGATACCCCAACGGCTTCCCTGTTCGGGGCGGGCGCCGGCGGCCGCCGGCACTCGCTACCCTTTCGTTTAATGAAGCCTACTGTGCCGCAACTTCGGCCGCATGTCCATGCGCCGCGAGGAATCTTTCCGCCTCGAGCGCCGCCATGCAGCCGGTGCCGGCGGCGGTGACGGCCTGACGATAGATCTTGTCCTGCACGTCGCCGGCGGCGAACACGCCGGGAAGGTTGGTCTGGGTGGTGCCGGGCTTGGTGACGATATAGCCCTCGTCATCGACGGTCACGGCAGGCTTGAACAGCTCGGTGTTGGGCGAATGGCCGATGGCGACGAACACGCCGTCGAGGGCGATGTCGCGGGTCGAGCCGTCGCGGGTATCCTTCAGCCGCAGGCCGGTGACGCCGGGCGGGTTGTCGGCGCCGAGAATCTCGTCGACGACGCTGTTCCAGGCGACCTCGACCTTGGGATTGGCGAACAGGCGGTCCTGGGCGATCTTCTCGGCGCGCAGCGAATCGCGCCGGTGGACCAGGGTCACCTTGCTGGCGATGCCGGCCAGGTAGATGGCTTCCTCGACCGCCGAATTGCCGCCGCCGATCACCGCCACCTCCTTGCCCCGGAAGAAGAAGCCGTCGCAGGTGGCGCAGGCCGAGACGCCGAAGCCCTGGAACCGCCGTTCGGATTCGATGCCCAGCCACTTGGCGGTGGCGCCGGTGGAGATGATCAGGGTGTCGCCGATGTAGTCATCCCCCGAATCGCCCTTGGCGACGAAGGGACGCTTGGACAGGTCGACGTCGACGATGGTGTCGTAGAGGAAGCGGGTCCCGACGTGCTCGGCCTGCTTTTGCATCTGCTCCATCAGCCAGGGGCCCTGGATGGCCTCGGCGAAGCCGGGAAAGTTCTCGACCTCGGTGGTGATGGTCAACTGGCCTCCGGGCTGCAGGCCGGCCACCAGGATCGGCTCCAGATTGGCGCGGGCGGCGTAGATGGCGGCGGTGCAGCCGGCCGGGCCGGACCCCAGGATCAGGACTTTGGTGCGGTGGGTGGCCATAGGAAAAACCCCGGTCGAATGTCGCAGGAAACGCGCCTCAGAATAGGGAGCGCGCCGGCCGCGCGCAAGCCGGGCGCCCAACGCCGCGGAAGGGGCGCCGGCGCCCCTTCCGCATGCGCGTGAACCTTACAGTTCCTTGGCGTGCTGGGCCAGGTACTCGGCGACGCCCTCGGGGGTGGCCTTCATGCCGGCCTTGCCTTTCTGCCAACCGGCCGGGCAGACCTCGCCGTGCTCCTCGTGGAACTGCAGCGCGTCGACCAGACGCACGGCCTCGTCCACGTTGCGGCCCAGCGGCAGGTTGTTGACGTGGGCCGACTGCACCACGCCGGCGCGGTCGACCAGGAAGGTGCCGCGCAGCGCCACGCCCATGGGCAGCAGGACGCCGAACGACCGGGCGATGCCGTGGCTGAGGTCGGCGACCATGGGGAACTGGACGTTGCCCAGGCCGCCCTTGTCCACCGGGGTGTTCTTCCACGCCAGATGGGTGAAGTGCGAATCGATGCTGATGGCCACGACCTTGGTGTTGCGGACCTCCAGGTCCTTGAGGCGATGATCGTGGGCGAGGATCTCGGACGGACACACGAAGGTGAAGTCGAGCGGGTAGAAGAACACCAGGCCATAGGACCCGTCGAGATAGGTCTTCAGGTTGAAGGTAGGATTGATCTCGTTGTTCGGCATCACCGCCGGGGCGGTGAAATCCGGGACCGGAAGTCCGACCAGGCTGGTGGGGTTGCAGGCGTCGCTCATCCCTCGTTCTCCTCGCAGTGGAAATGCCATTGTGGGGCGTGCGGGCAATCTATGCGGAGTCTCCAGGTCGGGCAAGATGGAATGATTATAACGTCTGGATCGAGATTGGCCGGATGCGGGGCCTTCCGCCCGGCAACGGGCGACGTGGCGGTCACGGCGGCCGGCCGGATCGGGCATGCCGCGCCGCGGAAAATGCGGCTTGGCGCGGCGGCGGCGGCACGGTAACATTCTTTCGCGAACCGCGAGGGATTTGGAGTTTCTCATATGCAACGGGTCAAGCTCGACCGCATCGACCGCCGCATCCTGGCGGATCTGCAAGCCGACGGTCGCATGACCAATGTCGAGTTGGCGCGGCGCGCCGGCATTTCGGCGCCGCCCTGCCTGCGCCGCGTCCGCGCGCTGGAGGAGGCCGGCTACATCAAGGGCTACCACGCCGAGATCGACCCCGGGGCGCTGGGCTTCCACGTCACCGTCTTCGCCCATGTCGGCCTGAACAGCCAGGCCGAGGCCGACCTGCGGTCCTTCGAGGAACTGGTGCTGAGCTGGCCCGAGGTGCGCGAGTGCCACATGCTGGCCGGCGAGACCGACTTCCTGCTCAAGATCGTCGCCCACGACTGGGACGACTATCAGCGCTTCCTGACCTCCAAGCTGACCGCCGCCCCCAATATCAGCCACGTGAAGAGCGCCCTGGCCATCCGCACCAGCAAGCTGCAGCCCGGCGTTCCCATCGACGTGGAGGCCGGCCCCGAGGGCGAGGGCGAGTAGCGCCGCCCCGCCGGCGGCGGATCAATCGCCCGTTTCACCTGTTCTCCGGTCGGATGCGATGGAGGACGGCATGCGCAGCTTCCGCGACGGTTTGCTGGCGGCGGCCCTGATCCTGGGCGGGTGCGGCACCGACCAGACCGGGCTGGGACTGGATCTGGTGCCGGAACAGCAGGTCCAGCAGATGGGCCAGGAGACTTGGCGCGCCATCCGCGCCGACACCCCGGCGGCGACCGACTCCCGGATGCAGGACCGCGCGCGGCGGGTGGCCGACAATGTATTGCGGGCGGCCGGCAAGACCCCGTCCGAATGGGAGGTGGTGGTGTTCCAGGGCGCCGAGCCCAACGCCTTCGCCCTGCCCGGCGGGAAGATCGGCGTCTACGAAGGCATGATGCGGCTGGCCCAGTCGGATGCCCAACTGGCGGCGGTGATCTCCCACGAGATCGCCCACAACGAGGCCGGCCACGCCGCCGAGCGGGTGAACTCGCAGGCCGCCGCCCAGACCGGGGTGGACCTCGCCGCCTCGCTGCTGGGGGCCTCGGGGGCGGTGCCCCCCGACGTCGCCGCCGGCATCCTAGGCGCCGGGGTGCAGTACGGCGTCTTGCTGCCCTATTCCCGCAACCAGGAGCTGGAGGCGGATCGCCTGGGGCTCGGCTACATGGCCCGGGCCGGCTACGACCCGCGCGCGGCGGTGGCGTTATGGGAGAGGATGAAGGCCCAGGGCGGCCAGCCGCCGGCCTTCCTGTCCACCCATCCGGCGCCCCAGCAGCGGATCGAGCAGTTGCAGGCGATGATGCCCGAGGCGTTGGCGGCGTATCGGCAGGCGCGATAGGGCGTCAGCCCTTCTCCCAGCGCGCCGCCAAGGCGTCGTCGCTGTCGCGGGCTTCGACCCAGGTGTCGCCGTGGGCGGTGTGCTCGACCTTCCAGAACGGCGCCTTGGTCTTCAGCCAGTCGATGAGGAAATGGCAGGACTGGAACGCGGCCTCGCGGTGGGCCGAGGCGGTGGCCACCAGGACGATCCGCTCGCCGGCCTCCAGGCGGCCATGGCGATGGACGATCAGGGCGTCCTCCAGCGGCCAGCGGCGGCGCGCCTCCGCCTCGATGGCCGCCAACTGCTTCTCGGTCATGCCGGGATAGTGTTCCAGCGTCATGGCGGTGACGTCCTGGCGGCGGGCGTTGGCCTCGCCCACATAGTCGCGGACCAGGCCCAGGAACAGGCAGACGCCGCCGATGGCGCCGTTGCCCGAGAACCGCGCCAGTTCGGCCGCCGGATCGAAGTCCTCGCGCTGGACGCGGATCATGGGCTCAGCCTCCGGTCACCGGGGGGAAGAAGGCCACCTCGTCGCCGGGCCTCACCGGGGCGTCGAGGCCGACATAGTCCTGGTTGACCGCCACCCGCACCACGGCGAGGTCGGCCAGTGCCTCGGCATGCCCGGGCGAGAGGCTCCGCAGCCATTCCACCAAGGCGGCGACGTCGGCGACATCCTCGGGCGGGACCACCGTTTCCTCGCCGGTTCCGACCTTGGCGCGCAGCCAAGCGAAATAGAGCACCTTCATCCCAGTCCCGTCCCTTCCAGCACGAAATCGGCGACGGCGGCGGCATCGTCAAGGTCCAGCCGGGGCAGGTCCAGACCGGGCACCATGGCGGTGGAGGCCACCGCCACCACCAGCGGGTCGTCGGGGAACATCGGCTCCTTGCCCAGATCGGGCCGCCACACCTCGACGCGGGGGTGGCGCCAGCGGCGGAAGCCCTCGACCAGCACCAGGTCGACCGGCGTCATGCGCGCCAGCAACTCGTCCATCCCCAGTTCCGGCTCGCCGCGATACTCGTGCATCAGCGCCCACCGCTTGGCGCTGGCCACCAGAACCTCGCGGGCGCCGGCGGCGCGGTGCTCGAAGGAATCCTTGCCGGGCTTGTCCACGTCGAACCCCGCATTGGCCTGCTTGATGGTGGACACCCTTAGCCCGCGCGCCACGATCAGGGGAATGAGCTTGGTCAACAGCGTGGTCTTGCCGCTGCCCGAATGGCCCGAGAAGCCGAAGACCCGCATGGCGCTCATCCGGCCCGGCGCGGTTCCGCCGCCGCCTTGCCGGCCAGGGCCTTGTCCTCGGCCCGCAGGTGCCGGAGCCCCGAGCGCAGGTAGTCCCAGCCGGTGATCAGCGTCAGCGCCGCCGCCACCCACAGGCAGACCTCGCCGATTTCGCGCACCGGCAGGCCGGCCGGGCCCGCCTCGCCCACCAGCAGCACCGGCAGCGCCACCATCTGGATGCCGGTCTTCCATTTGGCGAGTCGGCTGACCGGCATGCCGATGCGGACCTCGGCCAGGAACTCGCGCAGGCCCGAAACCAGGATCTCGCGCAGCAGGATCACCAGCGCCGGCAGTTCGCTCCACGGGCTGATGCGCTCGAAGGCGACCAGCATGAACAGGACGGCGGCCACCAGCAGCTTGTCGGCGATGGGGTCGAGGAAGCGGCCGAAGGCCGAAACCTGGTTGCGCGAGCGGGCGATGTAGCCGTCGAACCAGTCGGTCACCGCCGCCGCCACGAACAGCCCGCACGCCACCCAGCGCGCCAGGGGACCGTCCACGTAGAAGGTGGCGATCACCAGCGGGATCACGACGATCCTCGACAGGGTCAACAGATTGGGCAGGCTGGTCACCATGGGACCTTCTCGACTGGGAGGACTGTCTCGGCTGGGCGGAGGCGAATATTAGCCCTGGGGGTGGAAGTGGTCATAGATTTTTTTGGCCATGGCCCGGGAAATGCCGGGCACCGCCTCGAGATCGGCCAGGCCGGCATCGGCCACCTCGCGCGCCGAACCGAAATGGTGCAGCAGGGCCTTCTTGCGCCGCGCCCCGATTCCCGCCACCTCGTCCAGTTGCGACCGCGACAGCCCGGCCGAGCGACGGGCACGGTGGCTGCCGATGGCGAAGCGATGAGCCTCGTCGCGCAGGCGCTGCAGGAAATAGAGCACCGGGTCCCGGGGCTCCAGCGCGAACGGCTCGCGGCCCGGCATGAAAAAACGCTCGTGGCCGGCATTGCGGTCGGGGCCCTTGGCGATGGACGCGATGGCCACGTCGTCGATGCCCAGTTCGGTGAAGACCTCGAGGGCGGCATTGAGCTGGCCCTGGCCGCCGTCGATCAGCACCAGATCGGGCCACAGGCCACGATCGCGGTCGGGGTCTTCCTTGCGGGCGCGCTGGAAGCGCCGCGCCAGCACCTCGCGCATCATGCCGAAGTCGTCACCCGGCGCCAGATCGGCCGAGCGGATGTTGAACTTGCGGTAGGACGACTTCATCAGCCCCTCGGGTCCCGAGACGATCATGGCGCCGACCGGGTTCGAGCCCTGGATGTGGCTGTTGTCGTAAACCTCGACCCGGCCGGGGGGGGCGTCGAGGCCGAACAGTTCGCCCACCCCCTCCAGCAGCCGGACCTGGGCCGAACTTTCCGCCAGACGGCGGCCCAGCGCCTCGCGGGCATTGCCGTAGGCGTGCTCGACCAGGCGCTTGCGGTCGCCGCGCCTGGGGCAGGCGAGCACGACCTTGCGGCCGGCCTTCTCGGACAGCGCGCCGGCGACGACGGCCGGCTCGGCCGGCTCCTGGCTGAGGATGACCTCGCGCGGCGGCGGCTTGTCGGCGTAGAACTGGCCCAGGAAGGCGGCCATGATCTCGGCGGGCTCGGCATCCTGGGCGTGGGCGGGAAAGTAGGCGCGATTGCCGTAGTTGCAGCCGGCGCGGAAGAAGAACACCTGCACGCAGGTCTGGCCGCCGGCCTGATGCAGCGCCACCACGTCGGCCTCGGAGACATCGGCGGGATTGATGTCCTGGTGGGCCTGGATCTGGGTCAACGCCCGGATGCGGTCGCGGAAGACGGCGGCCTGCTCGTACTCCATGGCTTCGGCCGCCGCCTCCATGCGCGTGGCCAATTCCTTCTGGATGCGCTGGCTGTGGCCCGTCAGGAATGCCCGGGCCTCGTCCACCAGGGCCAGGTAGTCCTCGCGCACGATCCGGTCGACGCAGGGCGCGCTGCAGCGCTTGATCTGGTACAGCAGGCACGGCCGCGTGCGGGTGGAAAAGACGGCATCCGAGCACGACCGCAGCAGGAACGCCTTTTGCAGCGCCGCCAGGGTCTGGTTCACCGCCCCCGCCGAGGCGAAGGGGCCGAAATATTCGCCTTTGCGGGTGCGCGCCCCCCGGTGCTTGACGACCTGCGGCCAGGGATGGTCGCCGGTGATCAGGATGTGGGGGAAACTCTTGTCGTCCCTGAGCAGGATGTTGTAGCGCGGCGCCAACTTCTTGATCAGGTTGCTTTCGAGGAGCAGCGCCTCCACCTCGGTGTGGGTGACCACCACCTCCATGGCGGCGGTCTCGGCGATCATGCGCTGGATGCGCAGCGTTTGGCTCTCGGGCCGGGTATAGGCCACCACCCGCTTCCTGAGATTCTTCGCCTTGCCCACGTAAAGCACGTCGCCGCGTGGATTGACCATGCGATAGACACCCGGCGCCGACGGCATGGTCTCCAGGTTGGCGCGGATGACCTCGACCCCGGCCGCCAGCGGCTTCGCGACGGTCACGGCATAGTCTTCGACAGGGGGCGTAGGGCTATCTTCGGTCATCATCCAAACGGTGAAACGGCCTGCGCTGCGGTCTTAACCCCTCCGGCGAGGGGATATCCACGATTCCTGTGGATAAGTCTGTTGGCAAGTTCGGTGCTTTCCCCTCCCCCCCAGAGACTCCCTGGGGTTCACCGGATTGCCCAAATTCTATGCAGAAATACGACATCATTTATTTTCAATGGCTTAACTATTGTCAAGCGTAAACAGGATGTAAAAGAGCACCTTTTCCGCTGGACAGCACCCCGCGCCCCCGTCATCCTCCCGGCCCGCCTCGGCCTGTGCAAAACTTGGGCGTCCGCAGGCGGTTTCCCCAGATTTCCGACCTATTCCAAACGAACTAGCCGCGCCATGAATATGACGCGCGGCACTCTTGCGCGCATTGAGCGCGCGGCCAAGCCGCCGGAGGCGGCGCCCGGCGAGGGCAAAACGTATAAGGGCAATGCCGCGATGCACATTGAGGGCACCGCTGCATTGCCGTGCCGCCTTCATTCCTCCGGCGGGCGGCTTCCCGGTGCCCATTGCAGGTGCTGCCCGCCATCCAGCGCCACCATCTGGCCGGTGAAGGACGGGGTGGCGAGGATGAAGCGCAGCGCGGCGGCGATCTCTTCGGGCGACGTCGCCCGCGCCAACGGGGTCTCCGCGACCTGGGCGGCGAACTGGTCGGCCGTCTGGCGAATGCTGGGCAGGGCGGGGCCGGGTCCGATGGCCGCGACCCGGATGCGCGGGGCCAGGGCCAGGGCCAGGGTCCGGGTCAGGGCCCACAACCCGACCTTGCTCAGGGTGTAGGTGGTGAAATGGGGGGTCAGGTTCCAGACCCGCTGGTCCAGCATGTTGACCACCACGCCCTCGGCGCCATCGGGCAGGCGGCGGGCGAAGTCCTGGGTCAGCACGAAGGGCGCGCGCAGATTGACCTCCATGTGCAGGTCCCAGCCGGCGCGCGTGGCGGTCAACGCCTCGTCGCGCTCGAAGGTCGAGGCATTGTTGACCAACACCCCCAACGGCCCCACGGCGGCCACGGCCGCTGCGACCAGCGGCGCCATCTGGTCTTCCCGGGAGAGGTCGGCGCGTACAGCCGTGGCCATGCCTCCGGCGGCGCGGATTTCGGCGCACACCGCCTGGGCCTCGTCCTCGGAGACGCTGTAATGCACGGCGACGTGGAAGCCGGCGCGGCCGAGGTCAAGCGCGACGGCCTTGCCAATGCGGCGGGCGGCGCCGGTGACCAGGGCCGCGCGGGGAACGGCTGACGGAATGGGCTGCGACATGGCCGCAGAGCATGCCGAAGGCAGCGCCCCGGCGCAAGACCTCAACCGGCCGGGGCCGTGGCCCTGCGCACCTGCGGCTTCTTCACCGTCAACACCTGGACCGCCGGGCGGGCCGCCGCCGGCACCTTCGCCAGCGCATCGAGCATCGCCCCGCCATGGGCCGGCCGGCCGGCCGGGTCCGGATCGGTGGCCGCGCGCACCAGGGCCGCCAGTTCGGCCGGTCCTTCGGCCAGCACCGCCGGCCCCGCCGACAGGTCGGGCAGACGGCCCGCCACCATGCGATAGGCCAGCACGCCCAGCGAGAACACGTCGGCCTGGGGGCCCACGCCGGTGGCGTTCTCGCGCTGTTCGGGGGCGCAGTATTCGGTGCCGCCGATCCAGTGATCGGGCAGCGGTGGATTCTTCTCGGGCAGCTTGATCGTGCTGAAATCGGCCAGGCGGGCGGCGCCGTTCTCCCGCGCCGTCAACAACACGTTGGACGGCTTCACCGCCCGATGAACCATGCCACGCCGGTGCAGCGCCGCCAGTGCGGCGGCCAGTTGGCGCAGCACCATGACGGCACGCGGCAGCGGCATACGGCGAGGGCGGTCGTGTTCGGGGGCGTCGGTGGCGGCCTCGCCGTCGCGGCCGATCTCGTAGGCCAGATGAGCCGCCTGGAACGGCATGACGAAGAAGGGCACCCCGCCCTCGGTGCGGTCCAGGCTCTTAACCGGAATGATATAGGGATGATCGAAGGCGGCCAGCGCCCGCGCCTCGACCAGGAAGCGCGTCAGCAACTGGGCCGGACTCATCAACTGCTCGCCTTCCTCCCCCGCCTTCGGCTGGAACACCTTGACCGCGACCGGCACTTGCAGGTCGGGGTCGTGGCAGAAGAAAACCCGGGCATAGCCGGTGGTGACGGCCGCCTTGTGAATGACGTATTTGCCGATGCGCTCCATGAGGGCCCCGATGTCCTGTTCCCAGCCGGCCCGAGGCAGTCATTGCAGACGCCCGCGCCGCTCTCCCGCCGGAAACTCTAACACTGTTGCGGCCGTTCGTCCCGCAGGGTTTCGCCCCGCCGGAATCGAAGCGGCCCGTCCCGGGAAGGACGGGCCGCCAAGTTTCTCCGGCCGGTTTACCAGACGATCTTCTCGATGTTCTCGAATTCGATGGTCTGCTCGTTGCCGTTCTGATCGGTGAGGGTGATCTCACCCGACCGGTTGGAGCCGATGTCCATGGTGCCGTTGGTGTCCGAAGTCTTGATCCAGTCGCCATGGCAGTCGTTGTAGACGTCGATGGCGATGGTGACGCCGTCGGCCACGTTGCTGAGGTCGATGGTGTCCGTCCAGCAGCCGGTGCCGCCGTCGACGGTGTCGTGGCCGTCGCCGAAGTCGAACAGGAAGGTGTCCGCCCCGTCGCCGCCGTCGAGGGTGTCGTTGCCGGTGCCGCCGTCGAGGGTGTCGTTGCCCGACCCGCCGTACAGCTTGTCGGCGCCCGACCCGCCGTCCAGGATGTCGTTGCCGGCGTTGCCGCTCATGAAGTCGTTGCCCGACCCGCCGAACAGCACGTCGTCACCGTTGTTGGCGAACACGGTGTCGTTGCCCGACCCGCCGTCCAGGGTGAACGAGTTATAGGCGCCGCCATCGGAATAGTTCATGTCGATGACGTCGTTGCCGGCGCCGGCGTTGATGCGCTCGACGCTGTCCACGTTGCTGATGTGGATGAAGTCGTTGTTGTCGGTCAGTTGCAGGGTGTCGTAGCCGTCGCCGCCGAAATAGGTGTCATCGGACCCGTAGTGGCTCCCGATGTCCACCGATGCTCCGGTGCCGCCGGACCCGTTGGCGCCACCCTGGTCACCAGCGGAGTCGAAGTTGTTGCCGCCCATCTGGAAGCCGGTACCGTCCTCGGCGGTGAACACGAAGGTGTCGTTGCCGTCGCCGCCGTAGAGCTTGTCGGCACCGGCGCCGCCGGTCAGCACGTCGCTGCCGTCGCCGCCGTAGATGGTGTCGTTGTCGGCGCCGCCGAACAGGTTGTCGTTGCCGCCGCCGCCGTAGATGGTGTCGTTGCCGCTGCCGCCGTCGACATAGTCGTTGCCGTCGCCGGCCAGCGCGGGAACGTCCACCTCGACCAGGGTGGTGGTGCTGGCGGTATCGGTGCCATCATGGGTGGTGACGGTGAAGTTGAACTCCAGCTCGGTGCCGGCCAGGGACTGCGGAATCTTGACCTGCAGGCTGTCCAGCTGGGCCTGGGTGAGGTTGACGACGCCGTTGACCGGGGTCAGCGCGACGCCGTCCGCCACCAGGGTGACGCCGGCCGGCAGCCCGCTGACCTGGAAGGTGAAGGTTTCGCCGGCATCCGGCGAGCCGTAGTCGACCTCCAGGTCGGCATAGACGTAGCCGCCCTCGAAGCCGCTGGACGACGAGGTGGCGTTGTCGCCGTAAAGGACGTCGTTGCCGCCGCCGCCGCTGACGGTGTCGTTGCCAAGGCCGCCATAAAGCGTGTTGGCGTACGAGTTGCCGGTCACCACGTCGTTGGTGCCGCCGCCGCCGGCGGTGGCGGTCTGGACGTTGAAGTTGGCGTCGTCGTAGTCCCAGTCGCTGCCCGACCCGGCGATGTCCTCCCAGTTTTGGTTGCCGACCAGATCGGTGTTGTCCTCGACCATGTCGACGTCGCCGGGGTTGAGCTCGTTGCGGTCGAACACCACGTTGGCTCCGCCCGACCCGACCAGGGCATTGCCCTGCTGGTCGATGACCTGCCAGTTGCCGTTGGCATCCTGGCGGAAGGTCACCGTCTCGCCATTGGTGAGCTTGCTGCCGTTGAGGCCGTCGCCGTCGGGGATGAGGAAGAAGCCGACCCGCTCGGGGTTGACGCCCGAGATGGTGAAGCTGTCGCCGATGGTGTCCTTGACGTCGCCCCAGATGATCTGGCCCGAGGTCGGGTTGCCGTCTGCGTCGAGCACGTAGTAGCCGTAAGTGTTGTGATAGGCGGCTTCCTCGTGGCCCATGTTGGTGACGGTGATGGCGTTGCCGACCACCGAGGCCGCCACGGCCAGCGTCGGAGTGTCGGCATCGGGCGCCACGTTGACGGTAATGGTCTGGGTGGCGGTGCCGCCCTCGCCGTCGTCCACCGTCACGGTGAAGCTGTCGGTGCCGCTCCAGTTGGCCTCGGCGGCGTAGCTGTAGCTGCCGTCGGCGTTGAGCGTCAGCGCGCCGTGGCTGGGCCCGCCGCCCTCCGCCAGGGCATAGGTCAGCGCGTCGCCGTCGGCGTCGGTGGCGACGATGCTGCCGGTGATGGTGTGGTCCTCGACGCCCGACACCGAGGTGGTCTGGAACACCGGCGCCGAGTTGTCGATCACGTCGTCCACCTGGATGGTGACGGTGGCGGTGGAGAAGCCGCCCTGGCCATCGCTGATGGTGTAGTCGAAGGTCGCCTCGCCGTAATAGTCCGGGTCGGGCGTGAAGGTGATGGTCCCGTCGGAATTCAGCACCACCTGGCCATGGGCCGGGTTGCTGACGCCGACCACGCTGAGCGCGTCGCCGTCGGCGTCGGAGTCGTTGGCCAGCAGGTCGGCGGTGTTGATGGTGAGCGCCGTGTCCTCGGCGGTGCGGATGCTCTCGTCCGCCGTCACGTCGCCCGACACGCTGCCGACGCCCTCGACCACGGTGGTCTCGGTGGCGCCGCCATGGGCCTCGGTCGTCGTCACCGAGGTGGTGAAGCCGGGGTTGTCGGCGTCAAGCGGCGCGGTGGTGATCAGCGTCAGCGAGGTCTCCTGGCCGGAGCTGACGTCCACCGTGTAGACACCGTCCACAGGTACCAGCACCGTCTCGCCCTGCATCAGCACCGCGTCGGCCGGCAGGCCGGCGATGGTCACCGCCGACAGCGACTCGCTGCCGTCGGCGTCGTTCAGGGTGGCGGTGACGTCGAGCTGGTACTCGTAGGTGCCGGTGTCGCTGTCGCCGTTGAACGGATTGCTGGGCGAATTGGTCACGTCGTTGCCGGCGGCGTCGATGACCGTGCCGTCGTTGAACTTGATATACTCGAAGTTGCGAACGCGGCTGGAGATCTGGTCGACGCCGTTCTGCCAGTCCTGATAGCTGTAATGGCCCAGTTCCAGCATGTCGGTGCCGCTGCCGCCGTCCACGTAGTCGGCGGAGACCTTGCCGGCGATCTTGAGGGCGTCGTTGTCCTCGCCCATGTCGACCCGCTTGTTGACCACCGAGCCGTTCAGCATGACGACGTCGTCGCCGCTGCCGGCGAAGACGGTCTCGTTGCTGTTGCCGCCCACCTGGAGGACGTCATCGCCGCCGCCCAGCGTGACGACCTTGTTCTGGACACCGTCGATGCGGATGGTGTCGTCGCCGCCGCCGGTGGCGATGGATTCATTGGCGTTGCCGTGAATCTCGAGATGGTTGTCGCCGCCGCCCAGGTTGATGGCCTTGTTGGCCTCGCCGCCGATGCGGACGGTGTCGTCGCCGCTGCCGGCGGTGATGGTGCTGGCGTTGCCGGCGATGTCGAGCCGGTTGTTGCCGTCACCCATGCTGATGGTCTGGTTGGCGGTGCCGCCGACGCGGATGGTGTCGGCGCCCGAGCCCGTGGTGACGGTGCTGGTGTTGCCGCCCACATCGAGGACGTTGTTGCCGCCGCCCAGATTGATGCTCTGGTTGGCGGTGCCGCCGATCACCACGGTGTCGTTGCCGCCGCCGGCGGTGACGGTGCTGGCGTCGCCGCTGACCTCGAGGACGTTGTTGCCGTCGCCCAGGTTGACGGTGCCGGAATAGCCGCCGAAGCTGGTGTAGCCGACCGAGTCGTCGCCGCTGCCGCCGGTGTAGTTCTGCCAGTTCCACATGTTAACGTTGGTATCGACATCTCCCACCGGCGTGACGCGGGCGACGTCGCCCACGGGGGTGAACACGTCGGCGCCCGGGCCGCCCGAATTCGGGTCGGGGGTGAACTCGCCGCCCGACAGCTCGACGTTCAGGGCGGCGGCCTGCGCCACGCTGTCGATGGTGCTGTCGTCGACCGCGACCGGACCCTGGTTCCACGCCGGCACGTCCACCTCGATGGTGGCGGTGGCGGCGGCGCTGTCGGTGCCGTCCACGCTGGTGGCGGTGACGCCGACGGAGAAGTCGTCCTGGCCGCGCGGGATCTCGAGCTGCAGGCCGTCGGCGTTGGCCTCGTCCGAGGTCAACACGACAGTGTTGTCGTCCAGCCGCGCGCCGACCGGGTTGCCGTCCGCGTCGACGACGCCGACGCCGGCCGGCAGGGTCAGGGTGACCGTCAGCGATTCGGACGAATCGGTGACCGCCGCCGAGATGTCGAGCGGCGCGTGCGCGACCTCGCTGCCGCCGCTGGCGTGGACGTCGGCGTCGACGCTGAGATCGGGCGTGTCGGCCACGCCGGCCAGTTCGAGGGTCGCCGTCGCCGACACCGCCGGGCCGCTGCCGTCGGCCGGCATGACGTCGTAGGTGATGGTGACGTCGCCGCTGTAATTGGTGGCCGGAGTGAAGGTGTACCCCGCCTCGCCGTCGACCGTGGCGGCCTCGAAGGTGCCGACCACGTTGCCGTCGGCGTCGCGGGCCACCAGGTTGCCGACCGTCAGGGTGTCGTCGGCGTCGGAGGCGTTGGCCAGCAGGCTGGAGGTGGAGATGAACATCGCCACGTCCTCGGAACCGTCGGCCAACTCGACATTGCCGCTGACCTGAGTGGCGTCGTCCACCTCGGCCAGCGAGACCGAGACGTCCGCGGTCGCCGAGCCGCCATGGCCGTCGGTGACGGTCACCTGGAAGCTGTCGGTGCCGCTGAACTCTGGGTCGGTCGGCGTGAAGGTGTACTCGCCGGAGGCCGAGTCCAGCTCGACCGTGCCGTTGGCCGTCTGCAGGGTGGTGATCGGGCTGCCGTCGGTGTTGAAGCCGAACGAATAGGTCAGCACGTCGCCCACATCCACGTCGGTGGCGTCCACGTCGCCATGGATCACCTCGCCCTCGAGGCCGGTGCCGCCGCTCACGTCGACCACCACCGGGCCGTCATTGGTGTTGGTGACCGTCACCGTGAACGGATCGGCCGC
>CALABS010000012.1 GCA_937887565.1 uncultured Rhodospirillaceae bacterium
CGTCAATTACTTCGCTGCTGCCGGCTATGACCGTGACTGAGAGGAAAGTGCTCTAAGCCATGCCCGGCGGCAGGTGGGGGCGCGGAAGCGCGCGGCCCACCGGCAGGCCGAGGCCGGCGCCGGCGGCGTCCTCCGCCGTGTCGTCGTCGCGGTCCAGGCCCGCGATGAGATCGGACAGGAAGGCGTCGCGCCAATGGGCAACCGAATTGCCCTCGACCACGTCCATCATCTCGCGCCAGCGCGCCACCCGCTCGTCATGCGGCATGGCCAGCGCCCGGAACAGGGCGTCGGTCATCTCGTCCATGTCGAAAGGGTTGACCACCAGCGCCGAGGTCAGCTCGCGGGCGGCGCCGGCGAAGCGCGACAGGATGAGCACCCCCGGGTCCTCGGGGTTCTGGGCCGCCACGTATTCCTTGGCGACAAGGTTCATGCCGTCGCGCAGCGGCGTCACCAGGCCGACGCAGGCGGCGCGGTAGAACCCGGCCAGGGTGGCGCGGCCGTAGCTCTTGTTGATATAGCGGATCGGCTGCCAGTCGAAGTCCGAGAACCGGCCGTTGATGCGCCCGGCCGCCCCTTCCAGGTTGCGCTTGAGCGTCCGGTACTTGGACACCTCCTCGCGCGACGGCGCCGCGATCTGCATGAACTCGAAGGTGGCCTTCAGTTCGGGATGGGTGGACAGCAGATGCTCGATGGCGTCGAAGCGGTAGGGCAGGCCCTTGGAATAATCCAGCCGCTCGACCCCCAGGATCAGCTTGCGGCCGCGCAAGCTCGCCTTCAGGCGGCGGCTCTCGGGGGCGTCGGCCCGCTCGCGGGACAAGGTGGCGAAGGCCTCGGTGTCGATGCCGATGGGATAGGACGCCGCCCGGGCGCAGCGGCCGTAGGCCACGAACGACCCGTCCGGCTCGACCAGGCCGCCGGCCTCGCCGCTGGCGTAGCCCAGGAAGGCGCGCACGTCGTCATTGGTCTGGAAGCCGACCAGATCATAGGCGCACATGGCCTGGAACAGCCGGCGGTGGCCGGGCAGGGCCACCAGCAGTTCCGGGACCGGGAACGGCGTGTGCAGGAAGAAGCCCATGCGGTTCCTGACACCCAGCTTGCGCAGTTCGTCGCCCAGCGGGATCAGGTGGTAGTCGTGGACCCAGATGATGTCGTCGGGCTGGAGCAGCGGCGCCAGGGCGGCGGCGAAGCGGGCGTTGACCCGCAGATAGCCGGCATAGCTGCGTCGCGACACCTCGAGGAGCCCCAGCCGGTAATGGAACAGCGGCCACAGGGTCGAGTTGGAGAAACCGTTGTAGAATTCGTCGTAGTCCTGCCGCGACAGGTCGGTGGTGACGTAGGTGGTCCGCCCCTGGCTCACCCGCTTGGGCGGGGTGGGGGCATCGTCGTCGCCCACCTCTCCGGACCAGCCGAACCACAGGCCGCCCCGCTTCTCCAGCGCGTCCCTGAGCGCGACGGCCAAGCCGCCGGCCTTGACCCCCTTTTTCGGAAGATCGACGCGATTCGAAACGATGACCAGTCTCGGCAAAAGCCCCTCCTCTGCTGCGGCGGGCGCCGGGTCACGGTTCGGTTCGGCCCGGCGCGGCCTGCCGTTCACGTAAGCTCGCCGTCGGCCCACACCAAGGTGGATGACGGCGGTAGCCCCATGGTAGCAAACGCGGGGGTAGTATCAAATAGGTGAATAGACGTAATCGGTTTTGTTGAAGTTATGCTGATCCGGCCGCCTCGCGGGCGCCGTCGCGCGCCAACTGGTCGGCGCGTTCGTTCTCGGGATGGCCGGAATGGCCGCGCACCCAGTGCCACGTCACCTGATGGCGGGCGGCGGCCTCGTCCAGGCGCCGCCACAGATCCTCGTTCTTGACCGGCTTCTTGTCGGCGGTCTTCCAGCCGCGCGCCTTCCAGCCGCGCAGCCACTCGGTCATGCCCTTCTTGACGTATTCGCTGTCGGTGTAGACCTCGACCACGCAGGGCCGGGTCAGCGCGGCCAGGCCCTCGATGACCGCCATCATTTCCATGCGGTTGTTGGTGGTCTGGGGCTCGCCACCCTTGAGCTCCTTCTCGATCCCCTTGAAGCGCAGGATGGCCCCCCAGCCGCCGGGGCCGGGATTGCCGCTGCAGGCGCCGTCGGTGAACAATTGGACGGTGGCGGAAGCGGAGGTCATTGGCTTGCCCTCAAGCGTCGGTCGCTGCGCTCTCTCCGTCATTCGATCCCGTAGGCGCCGGGGCCGGTCAGGCCCTGGTGGAAGCGCAGCTTGCGATAATACTCGAGCGGGTCCTTGCGCTTGACGAAGGCGCCGGCGGGCGTATTGAGCCAGTCATAGAGCCGGGTCAGCAGGAAGCGCATGGCGGCGCCGCGCGCCAACAGCGGCAGGGCGTCGAGCTCGGCGGCCGACAGCGGCCGCACCTTGCGGTAGCCGGACAGCATCAGCCGCGCCTTGGTGGCGTTGAAGGCGCCGTCGGCCTCGAAGCACCAGGCGTTGAGGCAGATGGCGAGGTCGTAGGCCAGGAAGTCGGTGCAGGCGAAATAGAAATCGATCAGGCCCGACACCCGCTCCTCGCGCGTGGCGCGATCGGCCAGGAAGAACACGTTGTCGGGAAACAGGTCGGCATGGATCAGGCCCATCGGCAGGTCGGCCGGCCAGTCGCGCTCGAGCGCCGCCAGTTCGGCCTCGATGAACGCCGCCAGCCCCGGCCTGACCTCGTCGGCACGGCTGCGGGCCTGCTCGAACAGCGGCCGCCAGCCGGCCACCGACAAGTCATTGGGACGGGTCATGGCGAAGTCGGCGCCCTTGAGGTGCATCTCGGCCATGGCGGCGCCCAGCGGGCCGCAATGGGCGGGCTGGACGCGGCGCGGCCACAAGCCCTGGAGGAAGGTGACGATGGCCGCCGGCCGGCCGCACAAGTCGCGCAGCGCGCGGCCGTCGCGGCCGTGCAGCGGCGTCGGGCAGGCCAGCCCCCGCGCCGCCAGGTGCTCCATCAGGCCAAGGAAGAACGGCAGGTCCTCGGGGCGGGTGCGGCGCTCGTAGAGGGTGAGGATGTAGGAACCGGCGTCGGTCTGCAGCAGGTAGTTGGAGTTCTCGACCCCCTCGGCGATGCCCTTGAAGGAGACCACCTCGCCGATGTCAAAGCCGGCGATGAACTCCTCCAGCTCCTCGTCCGAGACTTCCGTGTAGACCGCCATGACCCCCGGACCCTTGGTTTTCGCGATTGCGGCGGAAGGTACGACAGCCTACTCGCGCTCGGCAAGCGCCCTGAGTCCGTCGTCCTCGACGCGATAGCCCAGCCAGCCCTCGTTGTGGGCGAGCCCCAGCCCCGCGTAGAAGGCCCGGGCGCGGTGATTCCAATCCAGCACGTTGACGTCCATGCGCTCGCAGCCGCGATCGACGGCCAGCCGGGCCAGCGCCGTGACCAGGGCGCGTCCGACGCCCCGGCCGCGCCCCGACGCGCGCACGAATAGGTCGTGGATCATCACCCCGGCCCGCCCGCGCCACGACGAATAGATGGGGAGGAACACCAGCATGCCCATGGGCGGCCCCTCGCCGTCCTCGGCCAGCAGGACCTCGAACAGCGGCCGCGCCCCGAAGCCGTCTTGCTCCAAGTCGGCGGGCGTCGCCGACACCGCGCCGCCCTCGAAGGCCGCCAGCTCGACCAGCAGGGCGTGGATCGCGTCGATGTCGGCCCGCGTCGCCAGGCGGATCGTGGTCATGGCAGCAACTGCGCCGGCAGCTTGAAGGACACCGTCTCGTCGGTGACCTTGACCTCCTCGATGGTCACCGCGAAGCGGTCGCGGGCGGCGGCGATGACCTCCTCGACCAGGACCTCGGGCGCCGAGGCGCCGGCGGTGATGCCCAGCCGCGCGATGCCACCCAGCGCCCCCCAGTCGATGTCGGCGGCCCGCTGAACCAGGATCGAGCGCGCGCAGCCGGCCCGCGCAGCCACCTCGACCAGACGCTTGGAGTTGGAGGAGTTGGGGGCGCCGATGACCATCACGGCGTCGCACCGGGGGGCGATGGTCTTGACCGCCGTCTGGCGGTTGGTGGTGGCGTAGCAGATGTCCTCGCGCCGCGGCCCGACGATGTCCGGGAAGCGGCGCTTCAGCACGGCGGTGATGGCGGCGGCATCGTCCACCGACAGCGTGGTCTGGGTGATGTAGGCGACCATGGACGGGTCGCGCGGGGCCACCGTTTCCGCCTGGGCCTCGTTCTCCACCAGCAGCACCGCCCCCTCGGGCACCTGACCCATGGTGCCGACGACCTCGGGGTGGCCGGCATGGCCGATCATCACGATCTGGCGGCCCATGCCGTGGTGCAGCTCGGCCTCGCGGTGGACCTTGGTCACCAGCGGGCAGGTGGCGTCCAGGTAGTCGAGGCCGCGCGCCTCGGCGGCGTCGGGAACGCTCTTGGGCACGCCGTGGGCCGAAAACACCACCGGGGCGCCGTCGGGAACCTCGTCCAGTTCGTCCACGAACACCGCCCCCTTGGCCTTCAGGCTGTCGACCACGAACCGGTTGTGGACGATCTCGTGGCGCACATAGACCGGGGCGCCGTATTTCTCGATGGCCCGCTCGACGATGTGGATGGCACGGTCGACCCCGGCGCAGAAGCCGCGTGGGCTGGCAAGCACGATCGTGAGCGGCGGCGTCATGGCATCGTCCTTTCGGCGGACCTCGCTCCTCCTTGTGCGGGGCGCGGGGCTTCTCTAAAGTCGGGGCACGTTTAGCAGATTAGCTCCCGCCCGAGGAAGTTCCTCCATGCTCCTTCGCCCCATCGCCGTCGCGGCCGCCGCGCTCGCCCTCGCCTCGTGCTCCGTGTTCGAGAAGAAGGAGCCGCCGCCGTGCCCGCCCATCTACATCCTGGGTGACGCCGGCAACGTCACCAAGTACCGCGAAGGTCCCGGGCGCGACCTCACCGACGTGGAGGTGGAGGCCGAGATCCTGGGTTTCCAGGGCGGCTGCGTCTACGACGAGAACGGCGCCGAAGTCGAGCTGGAGGTGCTGATGAACGTCAAGCGCGGCCCGGCCGACACCGACCGCGTCGCCAACCTCGATTATTTCGTCGCCATCCCCCGCTACTTCCCCGCCCCCGAGGCCAAGGCGGTGTTCGCGGTGGCGGTGCAGTTCCCCGAGGGCGCCAATTACGTCCGCTTCCGCGACGAGGCGGTGACCATGCGGGTCCCCGTCAAGGACAAGGACGACGTCAACAACTACGAGATCTATATCGGCTTCCAGACCACGCCCGAGGAGCTGGAGCGCAACCGGCAGGGGCGCTGACGCCCCGTCAAGGACGTTGACTCCGCCGCCGGCCCGGATACACTCCGGCCTACAGATGATCCCCGCCGGGAGAGACCGCCTGTCACGGGCGGCGCCGAAGGAGCAACCGCCCCTGGAAACTCTCAGGCAAAAGGACCGCGGGGGGATGATGCTCTGGAAAGCAAGCCGGGCCCGCCCGGCTTCACCGAAGATGTAACTCTTTCAGGTTCCGAGACAGAGGGGGGCAACGGACGACACGCCCGTACCATGCCCTTCGATCCCATCCGGGAGGAACCGTTGAGCCATTCCGACGATACCCCGCTGCTGACGACGCCTCTCGATTCGCTGCACCGCGACCTGGGTGGCAAGATGGTGCCCTTCGCCGGCTACGCCATGCCGGTTCAGTATCCCGCCGGCATCATGGCCGAGCACCTGCACACCCGTGGCGGGGCCGGCCTGTTCGACGTCTCGCACATGGGCCAGGCCGAGATCATCGGCACCGGCGCGGCGGCCGCGCTTGAAACCCTGGTTCCCGGCGACATCGTCGGGCTGGGACTGGGCCGCACCCGCTACACCGTGTTCACCAACGACCAGGGCGGCATCCTCGACGACCTGATGGTGTCCAAGCTGGCCGAGGACCGGCTGTTCGTGGTGGTCAACGCCGCCTGCAAGGACGCCGACATCGCCCACATGCGGGCCAACCTGAAAGGCGTCGAACTGCGTCTCCTGGACCGCGCCCTCCTGGCCCTGCAAGGCCCCGAGGCCGCCACCGTGATGGCGCGGCTGGCCCCCGACTCCGCCGCCATGGACTTCATGACCATCCGCGAGCTGGCGGTGGCCGGCATCCCCTGCGTCGCCACCCGTTCGGGCTATACCGGCGAGGACGGCTTCGAGGTCAGCGTCCCCGCCGACCGCGCCGAGGAGCTGGCCCGCGCGCTGCTGGCCCAACCCGAGGTCAAGCCCATCGGCCTGGGTGCCCGCGATTCGCTGCGCCTCGAGGCCGGCCTGTGCCTCTACGGCTCCGACATCGACACCGCCACCACCCCGGTCGAGGCCGGGCTGAGTTGGATCATCGGCAAGCGCCGCCGCGACGAGGGCGGCTTTCCCGGCGCCGCCGTCGTCCGGAAGCAGCTGGCCGAGGGCGCCCCACGGAAGCGGGTCGGCATCAGGCCCGACGGCCGCATGCCCGCCCGCGCCCATACCGAGATCACCGACCTGGACGGCGCCGTCATCGGCGAGATCACCTCGGGCGGCTTCGGCCCGTCGGCCGACGGCCCCGTCGCCATGGGCTACGTGCCGGCCGCCTTCGCGGCGCCGGGCACCAGGGTCAGGCTGGTGGTGCGCGGCAAGGCCATCGACGCCGCCGTGACGACGATGCCGTTCGTCCCTCATCGTTACTTCAAGGGCCCAAGCCCGAGCGGCGTCTGAGCCCACGTCAAAAGGGGAGTTTCCGTCATGAGCGAGATGCGCTTCACCAAGGACCACGAATGGGTCCGCGTCGAGGGCGGCGTGGGTGCCGTCGGCATCACCGAATACGCCCAGCACGCGCTGGGCGACGTGGTGTTCGTCGACCTGCCCGCCGCCGGCAAGGTGCTGGCCCAGGGCGGCGAGGCCGCCGTGGTCGAATCGGTCAAGGCCGCCAGCGAGGTCTATTCGCCGGTTTCCGGCACCGTCACCGAGGCCAACGCGGCGCTCGAGGACAGGCCCGGCCTGGTCAACGAGGCCGCCGAGAGCGACGGCTGGTTCTTCAAGCTGACCCTGTCCGATCCGGGCGAACTGGCCGACATGATGGACCGCGCCGCCTACGACGCCTACGTCAAGGACCTGGACTGACCACCAGCCGCATCGTCACCCCCCGCGAAGGCGGGGGTGACGAGACCCGGCGGACCGCTTTTCACGGAATGCATTGATGCGCTACCTGCCCCATACCGACGCCGACCGCCGCCACATGCTGCGGGCCATCGGGGTCGCCGACGTCGACGCCCTGTTCCGCGACGTGCCCGACTCGGCGCGCCTGGACAAGCCGCTGGACCTGCCCCGCCACCAGGGCGAGATGGAGGTCGAACGGGCCTTCGCCCGCATGGCCATGAAGAACCTGTCGGCCGGCTGCGCCCCGTTCTTCATCGGCGCCGGGGTCTACCGCCACCACATCCCGGCCGCCGTCGACCAGTTGCTGACCCGCGGCGAGTTCCTGACCTCGTACACCCCCTACCAGCCCGAGGTGTCGCAGGGCACGCTGCAATACCTGTTCGAGTTCCAGACCCAGGTGGCGATACTGACCGGCATGGACGTCGCCAACGCCTCCATGTACGACGGCGCCACCGCCTGCGCCGAGGCCGCCGTCATGGCCTGCCGCGTCACCAAGCGCAGGAAGGTGATCCTGTCGGGGTCGCTGCACCCCCACTACCGGTCCACCACCGAGACCGCCCTGCAATACACCGACATGAAAACCGACCTCTTGGCCCCCGACCCCATGGGGATGGAGGACCTGATCGGCCGTGTCGATTCCCAGACCGCCTGCGTGATCGTTCAGAATCCCGGCTTCTTCGGCGGCATCAAGGACCTGACGCCGCTGGCCGACGCCTGCCACGCCGACGGCGCGTTGCTGGTGGTCGCCGTCGCCGATCCGGTCAGCCTGGGCCTGGTCGCCCCGCCCGGCGCCATGGGCGCCGACATCGTGGTCGGCGAGGGCCAGTCCCTGGGCGTCGGCCTTGGCTTCGGCGGCCCCGGCCTGGGCCTGTTCGCCACCCGCGACAGGTATGTCCGCCAGATGCCCGGCCGCCTGGCCGGCCAGACCGCCGACATCGACGGCAAGCGCGGCTACGTGCTGACCCTGTCCACCCGCGAGCAGCACATCCGCCGCGAGAAGGCCACCAGCAACATCTGCACCAATTCCGGCCTGTGCGCCCTGGCCTTCACCATGCACCTGACGCTGCTGGGCGAGACCGGCCTGACGCGGCTGGCCGAGATCAACCACGCCAACGCCGTGCGGCTGGAGCAGAAGCTCAGGCGGATCAAGGGAGCCCGCGTCCTGCAGCGATCCTATTTCAACGAATTCGCCCTGTACCTGGGCGACGAGGTCGACGCGGCGGTGGTCGTCGACAGGCTGGCCGACAAGGGCGTGCTGGGCGGCGTCCCCGCCGCGCGCTTCTATCCCGATTACGAGGAACTGGTGCCGGTGCTGATCCTGGCCGCCACCGAGACCAACAGCGAGTCCGACATGGACGCCCTGGTCGCCGCCATCGAGGAGTGCCTGTGATGCCCGAGAGCTTTCCGATTTCAGGCACGATTTCCGGCAACCGCGCCCTCCAGATCGAGGAGCCGCTGATCTTCGAACTGGGGTCTGACGGCCGCCTCGGCGTCGACCTTCCCGACCCCGCCCCGGTCGACGAGGACCGTCTGGCCGGCTGCCGCCGCCAGGGACGCATCGGCCTGCCCGATCTCTCGGAGCCGCAGGTGGTGCGCCACTACACGCGGCTTTCCCAGAAGAACTACGGCATCGACACCGGCTTCTATCCGCTGGGCTCGTGCACCATGAAGCACAATCCCCGCCTGTCGGAGAAGATGGCCCGCCTGCCCGGCCTGGCGGACCTGCATCCGTTCCAGCCCCAGAAGACCGTTCAGGGCGCGCTGGAGGTGATCGATTCGCTGGCCGGCTGGCTCAAGGACCTGACCGGCATGCCGGCGGTGGCCATGAGCCCGGCCGCCGGCGCCCACGGCGAGTGGTGCGGCCTGATGGCCATCCGCGCCTATCACGAGGACCATGGGCAAGGCCACCGCCGCCGCGTGCTGGTCCCCGAGAGCGCCCACGGCACCAACCCGGCCTCGGCCGCCATGTGCGGCTTCACCGTCGATCCCATCCCGGCCCGCGACAACGGCCGGGTGGACGTCGACGCGCTGAAGGCCAAGCTGGGCGACGACGTGGCCTGCATCATGGTCACCAACCCCAACACCTGCGGCCTGTTCGAGGACGAGATCATCGAGATCGCCCGCGCCACCCACGCGGCCGGCGCCTTCTTCTATTGCGACGGCGCCAATTTCAACGCCATCGTCGGCCGGGTCAGGGTCGCCGATCTCGGCGTCGACACCATGCACATCAACCTGCACAAGACCTTCTCGACCCCCCACGGCGGCGGCGGCCCCGGCGCCGGCCCCACCGTGCTGAGCGACAAGCTGGCCCCCTACGCGCCGCTGCCCTTCGTGGTCCACGGCGAGGGCGGCTTGCGGTTGGTCGAGCACGTGGCCGAGGCCGGCGGCGCCAAGCCGTTCGGCCGCATGAAGGGCTATCACGGCCAGTTCGGGGTGTTCGTCCGCGCCCTGGCCTACATCATGAGCATGGGCTCGGACGGCCTCAGGCAGGCCAGCACCGACGCGGTGCTGAACGCCAACTACCTGCTGGCGCGGCTTTCCGACGTGCTGACGCCGTCCTTCGACGGGCCCTGCATGCATGAATGCCTGTTCGACGACCGCTTCCTCAAGGATACCGGCGTGACCACGCTCGACTTCGCCAAGGCGATGATCGACGAGGGCTACCATCCGATGACCATGTATTTCCCGCTGGTCGTCCACGGCGCCCTGTTGATGGAGCCCACCGAGACCGAGAGCAAGGAGACCCTGGACGCCTTCGTCGAGGTGGTGCGCGGCCTGGCGTTCAAGGCCCGCAGCGGCGCGGCCGCCGACGACTTCAAGTCGGCACCCCGATACACCCCGCGCCGCCGCCTCGACGAGACGCTCGCCGCCCGCACCCCGGTGCTGCGCTGGAAGCCCGGCGCCAATGCCACCGCCCAGGCGGCCGAGTAGCGCTATCCCCTCAGCGCCCCCCACACCCGGGCGAAATAGCCGGCGACCACCGCCGTCTCGGCCATGGTCAGGACGGTGGCGACGGGGGCGGTGACGGCGACGGGCAGGCCGGCCGAGGCCTCGCCCCAGAGATGGGCGGCGACCACGAAGGGCAGGCTGACGAGGACGTAGCCGAAGCCGGCGGCGAGGCCGCCCTTCATCACCGCCTCGAACGGGCCGGGGCCGCCGTCGCCCCGGGCTGCCAGGGCGATGGCCGGCAGGATCAGGAAGAAGCCGCCGAACAGGATCTGGAAGGCCTGCTTGCCGACCAGGGCGTAGACGGCGGCGTCGGCGTCGCCGGCCGCCCATTGCAGGATCAGCGGCTGCGGCGCCATCTCGGCGGTGCGCAGCAGCAGGAAGGCCAGCGCCCACAGCACCGCCCGCGCCGGCACCGCGAACCCCGCCTCGCCCAATGCCACGAAGCGTTGGGCGTGATAGCCGAACACGCCGACCGCCAGCGCCTGGGCCACCACCGCCGCCAGGGCGATGCCCCGGTCGCCCGCGCCGACGCCAAACTGGGCCGCCAGCGCCACCGCGAACCACGGCGCCGCCAGCCGCGCCAGCGCGCCGGGGCGCTCGACCAGCAGGAAGAGGGATTGGGCCATCTGGGGGGAGAAACGGGTGATCGCCATGCCGGGCATCCTTCGGGAAACGCGGCGGCACTGTACTGGCGGGCGCCCTACTTCGCCACCTCGAAGTACCCGCGCACCA
This sequence comes from uncultured Rhodospirillaceae bacterium, assembly GCA_937887565.1. GTDB lineage: Bacteria > Pseudomonadota > Alphaproteobacteria > Rhodospirillales > Magnetospirillaceae > CALABS01. The sequence continues at coordinate 10,796 of CALABS010000012.1, forward strand.
GCATGATCTGGCGGATCAGGTCGTCGGCGCCGATGGGCTTGGTCAGCACCTTGCTGGCGCCGACCTGGCGGGTGATCTCGTGGACGTGCTCGGACTTGTCGCCGGTCAGGATGAGGACCGGCTTGCGGCTGTTGAGGTTGGCCTTGTCCTGCCGGAGCGCGCGCAGGAATTCGGTGCCGTCCATCTTGGCCATGTGCAGGTCGCAGATGATGACGTCGGGGTCCACCTCGCCGGATCGCAGCAGTTCCAGCGCCGCCAGGCCGTCGTCAGCCTCGGTGACCTGGGTCGGGTTGGCCCGGGCCAGTAGCCTCTTGACGATCCCGCGCATGACCTCCTGGTCGTCGATGATCATCACATGCAGGCCGGGGCTGCCCATCTGCAGCGAGACGGCGGCGCCGTCCTTGAACTTCTCGATCTTCTTCTCGGCCCTCTTGGGCAACGGCACCCGGTGTTCGCGCAAATAGGTCAGCAGGCCGGCCCCCACGTCCTCGCGCGAGAAGGCGAAGTCCTTGCGCTCGCCACCGGCCAGGGCGGACGCGAAGCGGATGACCAGCGAGATGTCCTGGGCCGGATCGAAGGCCAGGCTCTCGGGCGGCGTGTCGGGCATCACCTTGCCGATGCGCTCGCCATAGCGGCGCATGGCGTCGAGAAAGTCGGCGCGCGGGAATACGATGACGCGGCGTTCCAGTATCATGGCGGCGGCCCCAAACCCCTTCCGCCATGGTCATACGCCCGCGCCGCCGCGACGTCCAGTGACCGCCTGTGACGGCCGGTATCAGATCATGGCGGCGGGGTCGGCCGGCGAGGCGCCGCCGGCCGCCGGCTCATGGGCGGTCATCGGCCCCATCTCCCCGAAGCGGAACTTGGCGAAGATGCGGCGGCCGTCCTCGTCCAGCACCCGCAGCTCGTCGCTCTGGGTATGGTCCTCGAGGACGATGGTGAAATGCGGGCCATAGGCGGCCCGGGCGGCGTCGAGACCCAGCTCGAAACCCAGGAACTTGTCGATGCCCTTGCCGCGCAGCCGGTCGAGGAGACCCGGCGACTCCAGCGACGGATGGCTGGTGAGCACGGCCATGGGGCCGCTGGCGGTGAGCAGGATGGCTGCCTTCATGTCGATCCTCCCGGTGTCCGCGACTCCATGTGGGGGACACCGGGGGGCCGTCGCAATTGCCCGATCGGGGGTCAGGCGGCCGCCTGGCCGAGCCCCCTGAGGACCGCCGTCACCTCGGGCATGGCGAGGGAATAGTAGATGCGGGCCGACTGCCGCCGGGTCCGCACCAGCCCGTCCATGCGCAGCCGCGCCAGATGCTGGGACAGGGCCGACTGGCCGACATTCATCGCCCGCAACAGATCGCCGACGCAGCGCTCTCCGGCCGCCAGTTGCCGCAGCACGGCGAGGCGGTGGGGGTTGGCCATGGCGGCAAGCAGGCGCGAGGCCCGCTGAAGGCTGTCGGAGCGATCGTCGTCACCATCGGCGATCAGTCCGGCGGCGCGGAACTCGGCCAGGGCGTCCGCCGCCTCGCGCAGGTCGAGATACAAGCCGCTGTCGAGGGCGCGATCGCGCAGCTCCTGCGCCGAGGCCGGCGCGCCCCCCTCGGCGAAGGCCAGCCCGGCCAGCGCCACCCGCCGCCGGGTCGGCGCCAGTCCGGCCCGGCGCAGCATCACCACCCCGATCTCGACTTCCGTGGTACCCATGACACCCTCCCGTCACTGCGAAACAGTGCGGATGATAATCATTCGCAGGTGATTGGCAAGAGGATTTTTCGCATAGCAATAATTTTGCATGTGCAAACGTCTTGCGGCCGGCCAGGGACGGCCGTCAGTCCGCGTCCCCGCTTCCGTCGGAGGTCCTGGGCTTGTCGTCGGGGACGTCGCCGTCGGCGGAGCGCTTGCGCTCGTGCAGCAGCTGGCGGCGGGCCTCGGCGACGAAATGGGCCAGCTTCTCGCGGATTTCGTGGACCGAGACCTTGCCGTGCAGGTCCTTGGCCAGGCGGCCGACCACGTGCTCGTCGTCCTCGGTCTGCTCGTGGGCGTGGGCCACCTCGTGGGCGTAGTCGTGGGCCGTCTTGCCGATCAGGCCCAGCAGTTCGGCCGCCCACAGGCCGGCCATGCGGTCGCGGCGGCGCTTGACCTCGGGACCGTCGTCGCCGCCGGGACCGTCGGCGGGGGTCTTGGGCTTGCGATCGAACAGCATGGCGGCGCTCTCCAGGGTCGTCCCAAAGTCGACTCTACCCGCCTTGACGCCGCTCGGGAAGCCGGCTCGGCGCCCCTCTCCCATGCGGGGAACGCCCGCCGGTGTGGGTTGGGCTTCCCAAACCGACGGGAAGGCCCTATGTTCCGTCGAATTTCGCCAGGATCGCCCGTTGGACATGACCAAACTCTCGCACATCCGCAATTTCGCGATCATCGCCCATATCGACCACGGCAAGTCCACCCTCGCCGACCGCCTGATCCAGCGCTGCGGCGCCATCGAGGCGCGCGAGATGAAGGACCAGATCCTGGACTCCATGGACATCGAGCGCGAACGCGGCATCACCATCAAGGCGCAGACGGTGCGGCTGAACTACGCCGCCAAGGACGGCCGGACCTATCAGCTGAACCTGATGGACACTCCCGGCCACGTGGACTTCGCCTACGAGGTCAGCCGGTCGCTGGCCGCCTGCGAGGGCTCGATCCTGGTGGTCGACGCCTCCCAAGGTGTCGAGGCCCAGACCCTGGCCAACGTCTACCAGGCGCTGGACGCCGGCCACGAGATCGTGCCGGTGCTCAACAAGATCGATCTGCCGGCCGCCGAGCCCGACCGCGTCAAGGAGCAGATCGAGGACGTCATCGGCCTGGATGCCTCGGACGCGGTGATGATTTCGGCCAAGGCCGGCATCGGCATCGACGAGGTGCTGGAAGCCCTGGTCACCCGCCTGCCGCCGCCCGAGGGCGACGACAAGACCGAGTTGCAGGCGCTCCTGGTGGATTCGTGGTACGACGCCTATCTCGGCGTCATCATCCTGGTGCGGGTGAAGAACGGCGTGCTCCGGCGCGGCCAGAAAATCCGCATGATGGCCACGGGGGCGGCCTACGAGGTCGACACCGTCGGCTATTTCACCCCCAAGATGGTCAAGGTGGACGAGTTGCGGCCCGGCGAGATGGGCTTCTTCACCGCCGGCATCAAGGCGGTGGCCGACACCAACGTGGGCGACACCATCACCGACGACAAGAAGCCGTCGCCGGTGGCCCTGGCCGGCTTCAAGCCCAGCGTGCCGGTGGTGTGGTGCGGCCTGTTCCCGGTGGACGCCGCCGACTACGAGGATTTGCGCGAGAGCCTGGCCAAGCTCAGGCTCAACGACGCCAGCTTCCAGTACGAGCCCGAGACCTCGGCGGCGCTGGGCTTCGGCTTCCGTTGCGGCTTCCTGGGCCTGCTGCATCTGGAGATCATCCAGGAGCGCCTGGAGCGCGAGTTCAACCTCGACCTGATCACCACGGCGCCCAGCGTGGTCTACAAGATTCACATGACCAACGGCGAGCAGATCGACCTGCACAACCCCGCCGACATGCCGGACCAGGCCCGCATCGACCACGTCGAGGAACCGTGGATCAAGGCCACCATCATGGTGCCCGACGAATACCTGGGCTCGATCCTCGGCCTGTGCACCGAGCGGCGCGGCCAGCAGCTCGACCTGACCTATGCCGGCAACCGCGCCATGGCGGTCTACAAGCTGCCGCTCAACGAGGTGGTGTTCGACTTCTACGACCGCCTGAAATCCATCAGCCGGGGCTATGCCAGCTTCGACTACGAGATGGCGGAATATACCGAGAGCGACCTGGTCAAGGTGTCGATCCTGGTCAACCAGGAGCCGGTCGACGCCCTGGCCTTCATCGTCCACCGCGCCAATGCCGAGGCCCGCGGCCGCTCGATCTGCCAGCGGCTCAAGGACCTGATCCCGCGCCAGATGTTCCAGATCGCCATCCAGGCCGCCATCGGCGGCCGCATCGTGGCGCGCGAGAGCATCAGCGCGCTCCGGAAGGACGTGCTGGCCAAGTGCTACGGCGGCGACATCACCCGCAAGCGCAAGCTGCTGGAGAAGCAGAAGGAAGGCAAGAAGCGCATGCGCCAGTTCGGCAAGGTGGAAATCCCGCAGTCGGCCTTCCTGGCGGCGCTGAAGATGGGCGACGGCTAGAACACCGCGCCATAATTGTGGCGCGCGGCGCTCTTGCGCGCCGTGAGCGCGCGGCCAAGCCGCCGGAGGCGGCGCCCGGCGAGGCAAACGGGATAAGGAGGGCGCCGCGCCGGGTCAGGCACGGCGGAAGCGGAAGCGGCGGTGGCGCCGGCGGCACGCCACCGTGGTGGCGACCCCCAGGGTCAGCACGGCGATCCAGGCCGGAAGTTCCATCACTCCCGACAGCAGCGACCAGCCAGGATCATCGGCGAAGGGATCGCCGACCAGCAGCATCAGGATGTCCGAGGTCATGATGCCGGCGCGGTCGGCGGGGCCGAGCGCGAGCACCGCGTCGGCCGAAGCCATCACCACCGCCAGGACGATCATCGCCCATCCCAGAATTCGGCCAAGGATCATCACATTCCCCCGCCACGGCAACGCCTTAGTCGCCAGTTTCTGATTCCCCTTATCAGCTTTGCGCCGGAAGAAAAGAAAATTCAAGACTTTTTGGGTGCATTGGTGCGACCGCGACAAGGGCTTGCACCCCCCGGGCGCCTCGTGTATTTTCCGCCCTTCGCCGGCCCCGCCAAGGGCCGGCCACGGAGGGATGGCCGAGCGGTCGAAGGCGCACGCCTGGAAAGTGTGTATACGTCAAAAGCGTATCGAGGGTTCGAATCCCTCTCCCTCCGCCATTATCTTGTCGCGAACATGAGATGAGGCTCCCGCTGGGGGCCTTTTTCTTTTTGTTTCAAAGGCGTTTAGCCGATGCAGCCGAACCTCGGAGACTGGCGCCGGGTCCTATATCCGTCTCTGCACGGCCCTCCGTCTCTAACCGAGCGAACCTCGTCCAGCCCGGTTCGACTTCGCGAAAGCCAGCGTTTCCAACGGGTTTTACAGTTCGCGCGACAATGCATTCAGCGGGCGTTGTTCCGGTTGGCGTGGCTTGCCGGAGAACGCGCGGTAGGCGTTTCCCCGTGAAGCGCGAGGCAATTTCGCGTAATCATGAATAGTGAGCGTCGGTTATGGCACGCCTTCATTTTCGCAGATCAGATCGGGATTGTCGAATGGCCACCACTGAAGATGTTACCCGACGGATGCTTTCACTCGCTCAGCGTACACCCATCAACATCGCGCCGGAGAAAGCACAGGCTCTCGCGCATGAGGTGTTCGGAACCGAAACATGGGAACTGCGTGATAGCCGAACCGAAGCAAACTTTTACGCTGTTGTTCCTGAGCGAGCCGTCTATGCGTCGTACGCGGGCCTGGCGAGCTTATGGTGTTTGAGCTTTGTAGCTTTTTGCGTGATGGACCTTTCGTCCCGTGCTGCTCGATCAGTGGAATTCAAGGGCGAGCAAATAGACATTGGCGCCCAATGGGCATCAATGAACCTGCAGGCATACCTCGATTATGCTCGCCGGCTATTTCATGCAGATGAACCTTGGCCGGAAAACATGTGCGAGCCAGAGCCCGGCGCGGACCTCGCCACCATGGAAGGCAGGATCAACAATCTATTTTTTGGTGCGCTGAGCTGGATCTTGCTTCACGAGATCGCTCACGTTCATCACGGCCACTCGCACCTGATCCCCGCCTCTATGAAGGTAGGTCAAGAGTATCAGGCCGACGCCTTTGCTACTATGTGGGTCCTCGATGATGCGGGGAACGGCTTACAACGAGAGTTCCGGGTTCTCGCAGTTTCGGTCGCTCTAGCGTGGCTGTTCCTCCACGAGCAGGCCAAAGGTCAAGGATCCGATCACCCCGCAGCGATCCTGAGGTTTCGGGATGCGGTTGCCCACTTCAATATGGGCGCCCGAAGCGCCGGACTGGAGAATGCCACATATATGTTGAAAGCCATTTTCGACCCAAGCGCAGAGATGCCGACCGGCATGATGGCCCACGAGGCATTCGACTGGATGTGTAAAAGGCTAGAAGTGATTTTCAGCGCAAGGCACTAGCAGCCATGCCTAAGTTCTTTTCGTGTCTGATGGGCTCCGTTCGAACACCGTGTCCATCTGCTCCGCCCATGGCCGGTCGGCGACTGCGACAAGGTCGTTCAACGACAGCGCCGGTGGCACGCGCCTGATGACGAGGTGTTCGAGCACCTCCGGCGACAGATAGGCGAGCCGCATCATGCGGCTCACGAACCGGTCGGAGACCTTCTCGGCAGAGGCGATATCCTGAATGGTGGAAGCGGCACCGGATTCCAGCTGCCGCCGCCAGTTCCAGGCGCGGGCGATGGCGCGCAGCACATGAGGGTCTTGCGACCGGCCGTCCCGGACTGTCACCTCGTCGGGCGGAAGGATCTTCGGCCGCCCATTGCGCTTGCGGATCGTCAGGGGGATGACGACGCGGATGGTATCGTTCGGGCCGGTCATGCGCAGGCCTCCGTTTGGCGGGGGGCCATCATGTCCCGCAGGACCGAGCCCAGCCCCTCATGGCGCAAATCGACGGCGATGCCGTATTCGCCGACGGTCACCCGCTCGACCAGAAGCTGGACGATGCGGGTCTGCTCCGCCGGGTAGAGCGCCGCCCAGAGCTGGTCGAACTCGCCGAGCGCCTGGACGACCGCTTTCTCATCGACGGCCGAGTTCTCGTCGCGCAGGGCCTTTATGGTCCGCGCCGCGACTTCGGGTGCGCGGATCATGCGGCGGATTTCGCCGACGACGGCATCCTCGACCATGCCTGCAGGCAGGCGCAGCGGGCCCGAGGCGTCGCCGGTCGGGCGGTTTCGTATCAGGTCCATCGACGCATAGTAGCGGTAGAGGCGCGTGCCCTTCTTCGTCGCCGTCGGCGTCATCGCCGTGCCCGTCTCGGTGAAGATGATCCCCTTCAGCAGGGCCGGCGTCTGGCGGCGGGTGTTCTTCGCCCGCAGGCGCGGGCTCTCCTGCAGGATGCTGTGCACCTTGTCCCAGAGGGTCTGATCGATGATGGCCTCGTGCTCGCCGGGATAGGCCGTGCCCTTGTGGACGGCTTCGCCGAGATAGACCCGGTTGTTGATCAGTTTGTAGAGGAAGCCCTTGTCGATCGGCTTGCCGCGCTTGTTCAGCACGCCTTCAGCCGCGAGCGCTTTGGCCAGCGTCGTGGCGGAGCCGATGGCGACGAAGCGCTCGAAGATCATCCGGACCGTCGCGGCTTCCGCTTCGTTGACGACCAGCTTGCGGTCGCGCACGTCGTAGCCCAGCGGGACGTGACCGCCCATCCACATGCCGCGCTTGCGGGATGCCGCGACCTTGTCGCGGATGCGCTCGCCGATCACCTCCCGCTCGAACTGTGCGAAGCTGAGAAGGATGTTCAGGGTCAGGCGGCCCATCGAGGTCGTGGTGTTGAACGACTGCGTGACCGAAACGAAGGTCACCTGATTGCGGTCGAAGATCTCGACCAGCTTGGCGAAATCCATCAGCGAGCGCGACAGCCGGTCGATCTTGTAGACCACGATCACATCGATCAGACCGGCTTCGACGTCCTGAATGAGACGCTTCAAGCCGGGGCGCTCCAGCGTGCCACCGGAGAAGCCGCCGTCATCGTAGCGTTCGCGAATGGTGGCCCAGCCTTCCGCCTTCTGGCTCGTCACAAAGGCCTCGCAAGCCTCGCGCTGGGCGTCGAGGCTGTTGAACTCCATGTCGAGCCCTTCCTCGCTCGACTTGCGGGTATAGATGGCGCAGCGCTGGCGGCGCGGAACGACCGCGACGGCTTCCTGATGACGGCTCATCGGTCGTCCCTCCGCGCCTCGCGTAGGCCGAAGAAGCGATAGCCGTTCCACTGCGTGCCGGTAATCGCCCGCGCCACCGCCGAAAGCGACTTGAACTTGCGCCCCTGCCAGTCGAAGCCGTCCTTCATCACCGTGACGGTGTGCTCCACCCCGTCCCATTCACGCACGAGGCGGGTGCCGACCACCGGGTTGCGGGAATCTGCGATGATCGTCTTGCGCCCGACCCGGCCCTCGATTTCGTCGGCCAGCAGGTCCAGCGTCCGCCGCGTTTCGCGGGACAGGCCGCCGAGGGTCAGTTCCTGGATCCGGTAGCTGAGCCTCAGTTCGAGGTAACTGCGGCTGTTGTTCGGTGCGGGCGTGCCGAAGAGGCTTTCCCACTTCGCCTTCAGTTCGACCACCTTCATTCGCTTCAGCGCTGCAAGCTGCGTGACCACGCTCGCGTCCGCCGCATCGCGATTGCCCGGTTGCCATGGCGCGGCGTCAGTCTTTCTCTTTGTCCCTGGCATTATTGCCCTCCAACTCGGTTGCTCGGTTTGCGACGACCAACACGGCGTTTGAGGGCGAGAATGTCGAATGAACTGTGTTCGCCAGGTGCAGATAAAGAACTGGACTGTTCCGGCAGGATACGCCTCAGCCCCGCGGCAAGAATGCACGCGAGTTCATCGAGGCGTTCGCCCGTCGACAGACGGACGGGCAGCAGCGGGTTCGGGCCAGATCGGGCGTCTTGCATGAGACCGTTCGCAATAGAAGATGACTGGCGAAACGGTAGTCGCAAAACGAAGATACGCAATAAGAATCAATGGCTTATCGCGCCACAGCGGAATCATTAGAAGTAGATCGAAGCCGCTCGTCAGGCCTTTCCAGCGTGAACATCTGTGCAAGTCGCCCGGAGCGGCGCTGCCCGCAGCATTGTCGGGTCGTTACCTCGAATCATCGCGGGTGAACTGGTCGTAGCTATCCCAAGGTTCTTCGTCCTCGACCTCAGCTCCATCGACGGCGGGATCGAACTGCAGGAGCGACACGGCCAAGCCGAGGCGGTCAGAGAAGAAGGTCAGTTCTCGGACGGGTTCGGAGCCTCGACTAAATGTCCAGATGCCGGCGGGCAAAGCCACCGGGCGCTGAGAAGTGGTGTGCTGCGACGCCGACCCCATGGCCATGATGGAGCCATCGGGAATCGGCATGCCCGATTGAATGAACACGCCGCTTTTGTAGGCACGCGTGCTCGCTCTGCCCCACAACGCAAATCCGTCTCGCGCAACCACCATGGCCGCTCGGGTGTCGGTGAATTCGATCCACTTGCGCGCGGCCGCAAGAAGCGAAACTCCGTACCGGTTGGTCACATGGCCGAGGAGGTCGCGAGTTACCTCCTGACTGCCGACCTGGTTCCGATAGTCGTCGATCGGCATCAACAGGAAGGAGGCGAAGGTGTCGGCCTCTTCTTCACGCTGCTTCTCCGCATCCTTCCAGCCGTTGGCTTGCAGCGGAAGGCACTCGAAGTCGAATTCGTCTGAGAGCTCGCCGTTACAGTAGTGCGCTGCGGTCAGCGGGCGCCGGTGCAGCAAGTAGTGCCCGAACTCATGAGCGAGCGTGAAGCGCTCGCGTCCGCGGTAGCGGGGCTGAGTGTTGTAGAGGATCTGCCAACCGGGCTTCTTGCGCCGTGCCCGGAGCATGCCCTCGAAGCCGTCGATGTCGACGCCCTTCACTGCCGTAATCGGGTCCTCGTGGTTTCGGGAGACTTCGAGCGCCAGCGCCTCCACGTCCACGGGGAACCGGTCTTCTCCCAGCACGGTGCGGAGAAGCACAGTCAGATCGTTTGCGGCCCTTCTGGGCGATTTTCTGCCGCTATTGCTCATTCATCCTCATCGTCCAGGATCTTGAGCATCTCGCGAAGCTTCTCTTTGCTCTTCGGCTTCATCTTCTGATACTTGCGAAAGAAGGCAGTGTCTGTCGCGTCCGCTTCGGTGACTTCGTCGGCGGAAATCAGATAGTCAGTCGTCGTCTCGAGGGCGGCCGCGATCTGGTGAAGCTTCTCAGCCGAAGGGCGCGCGACGTCCTTGTTCTCGATCTCCCACATGTAGCTCTTGCTGGATCCGACCCTTTCGGCCAGCGCCTCCAGGGTCAATCCTCGCTTCAGTCTGAGCTCGCGAACGCGCTCTCCCAAGGGTGTTGGCACCGGGTGTTCTCCTGTTTGTCCGCCGGGTTCGTTATCGCGATACATCTAGTCCTTGACACGCCGCACCTGCAATACCTATCTTGCGCACAAGTTCGTAGTAACGAACCCACTTTCGCGCTTTCACGAGACAGGAGGCCGTTATGGCTAAAGCAGGTAACGGTTCGGGCACCCATCACGTGGTCCCCAATCCCAATGGCGGATGGGATGTCCGCCGCGGCGGCGCCGAGCGTGCCAGCGGGCACTTCGACACGAAGCGGGAGGCGATCGACCGTGGGCGGGAAATCAGCCGCAACGCTGGGACGGAGTTCAAGATCCACAATCAGGATGGCCAGATCGGCCAGTCCGATTCCCACGGGAACGACCCCCGCAACATCAAGGGCTAAGGAGATCGACCATGGCCTCAGTGACGAGTTTCATCCGCAACATGCCTGCCTCGTCGCTGCAGGCCTATTTCCACCACACCGGCATCGAGCTTCCGACCGAGGTCGATTGGGAGGCGCCCGAGCCGGAAGTCGCCCGCGTCACTTTGCGGGCCGTCGACGAATTGGACGACGAAGCCCGCGCCCGCATCGTCAATGACGCCGAGCGTGTGAGCGCCCTGGCCGATGATGCGGGGCAGACCGCACTCTACAGCGTGATCGACGACCGCACGGTGCTCGATGATCTGGCAAATGGCCATGCACGTTCGCTCTGGATGTTCCTGAACGAACCGGTTCGGTTCCGCCATGCCGAGGAGGTCCGTTACACCGATGAGCGGCGCCGTGGTCGGAGCTGGGACGGGTTTATCGGCGAGCCGAACCTCGATCTGCGGCGGGACGAGGCATCCATCGATGCCTTCAAGACGGCACTGCGCGATCGGTTCGCTTCCAACAACATCCACATCGACATCTTCGGGCGCTATCGGCCGACCTTCGACGGCGAGGATTGCGAGCTTGTCCAGATCGCGATTTACCGCGAAGGCCTCCTCGACGATTTCCTGGCGTTCGATGACGCGGGAACGCTCGTCCGCCGCGCCCGCCGTCCCGTGTTCGAGGCGGCCATGACGTATGAACCGGCGACCGGCGTCATCGAAGTCGTCGCCAACGACCGCGAGAGCCGCGAGGAGATGGTCCGCTTCATGGCGCGCGACCTGCTGGGGATCGAGTTCCAGAGCGAGAAGGTGCCCTTCCGCACCTACGACCTCGCAGTTCTGCTTCATCCTTTCGATTTTCCGACCGACCCGGAGGATGGGATCGAGTCCGTCGAGGTCAAGCAGCTGCGTCTGATGCCCATCGACAATGTGGGCGAGCGCGTCACGCTAGAATGTCTTCGGAAGGCCGACCGCACCATCTGGAGCATGTCGGCGGAGCGGTTCGGCGCCAACGATCCGCTGGCTGGCGGTTGGGTGGCGACACAGGCCAAACTCTCCATCAAATTCCATCCCAAGGGCGATGCCAAACGCGGTCGGACGCTGCCGTTGACGATCACGATGCCGCATGGCTGCAATCTCAAGGACCAGACCGAAGAGGAGCAGCTGATCGGCGAGAAGTATCTCCGGCGCTGGGGCATCCTTTCCGGAGACGGCGGTGTCGTCGTCGATTGATCGGAGGGCGGTTGATCTGCTCCTCTCAATTGTGGAGAGCGCGGATGCCAAAGTCGCCGGCGCCGTGCTCTCCGACTATCACGCCAACAGCGCGGGGAAATTGCTGGCGGCGAATGTGCTGCGTCCCGATGGCCATAACGCGGCGGCCGCCTCGCTGGCTGATTTCGAAGACGAGCCGGTTTCCCTGATCTGGTCCTCGGAACGGAACGGCTACGGATACTTCAGCCCGTCTGCTGGCTGGGTCGATGTCCCGAAAGAGCGGATGGGAGTCTACGGGGTGGACTTCCCGGTCCTTTTCGCCCGCTTGCTGGTCGGGCTGGACATTGCGTCCCGTGGCGGCGCCAGAGCGCTCGTTCCACGAGCTTTGTGGGAGCTTGGCGACGCGCGCATCGGCCGTCGCCCGCAGCGGGTCCCGATCTGGTTCGCGCGCCGCCTTTCGGACCGGAGGATTTGGGCAGATGTGGCTGATGCGGCCCGAAGGCGACCAACACCCCATGTCCGCATTCTCTTGACCAGCACGCCCAGTGGTCGGCTCCATGAACCGGGGCTGCCGGGGCACCTCGTCGTGTCCATCGGCGATGCCATCGATTTCGATGACGGAATGGCGGTCAGCCCTGAAATCCTATCGGCACTTCTCGATGGCACACCCGCCGTCAGCCCTCATACGCCCCTGTCCCTCTCACCGAGCGGGCAGCGACTCACCATCCATGGCAACGTCACGATCGATCTCAAGTCGGACATCCATATCGCCATCATTCGCAAGCTGGTTGAGGGACACCAGGACGGCCGACGCTTCAGCGCTCGGGAACTCCTTGATCATGCCCACTCCAGCGCGAAGACGCTGCGTCAAGCATTTGGCGCGCAGCGATGGGCAGACCTCGAACCTTATCTGAAGTCCGAGAACGGTCTCTGGGGCTTCGCGCTCTGACGAAATTCTCTCTGTTCTTCTCCCTCTGACCGGGTCGGTTTTCTCCCTCCCGGCCAGCCATCGTCTCCGCAGGTTTTCGACCAAAACCGAAGGAGAGACAGATGGCTACGAAACACCTCAACCAGATCGACCTGGCTGCGCGCTGGAACATCAGCCACCGCACGCTTGAGCGCTGGCGCTGGACGGGCGAAGGCCCGCGCTTCGTCAAGCTCGGCGGTCGCGTCGTGTATCGCCTCGAAGACGTCGAGGAGTACGAGCGCGAGCAGATCCGGGCGAGCACCGCCGACCACCCCAGCAAGCCTGCAGCATGAGGTGGTGGTGATGACGATCTCCAACCGCATCTCCCTCGATGAGCTCCGGCGCATCGCCGTCGGCGACATCGCCGCTCTGCCCGCCGAGCAGCTCGCCCTCCTGCAGGACGAGGCCGCCGACGCCCTGCGCCGCGCCAAGACCGTCTGCGAATGGCTCGATGGGGCCGTGGCGCTGAAGTACGGCGATCGTGCCCACGCAACGCGCCAAGCCGCCGGCAAGGACACCGGGACCATCCGCTTCGATGACGGCGCGGTCACCGTGATCGCCGATCTGCCGAAGCGCGTCGACTGGGACCAGGACAAGCTCGCCGCTCTCGTCGAACGCATCCGGGCCGAGGGCGACGACCCCACCGAATACGTCGATGTCGCGATCAAGGTGCCCGAACGCAAGTTCGCGGCCTGGCCGAGCCACATCCGCTCCGCCTTCGAGGACGCGCGCACCGTCCGCACCGGCAAGCCCAGCTTCCGTCTTTCCCTGAACACCGAGGTGACGTCATGAGCATCACGAAGAAGCTCGCGGTGCTCCGCGAGCACCATTACGGGCTGGACAAGCTGCCCGAGACCATCCGGGTACCGGCCCTTGGCGAGCGTCGTGACGAGACCGTCAAGCCGGTCGGGGCGGCCTCGATCGACGACCTAGCCTTCGCCCTCATCGGGCTGAACGAGCGGGCATCGGCCCTCTACCGCGAGATCGACGCGGTGCGCACCCTCCACGATGAGGCCCGCAAGGCCGGCGCGTTCGGAGCCGATGTCGCGATTGACGCTCTGATCGCGGCGAAGGGAGGCAAGTGATGGCCCTCCCGATCATCTCCGCCGATCAGCGGCTCGCCGAGCCGCGCGGCATCAAGGGCTCGATCTTCGGCAAGTCCGGGATCGGCAAGACCTCGCTTCTCTGGACGCTCGACCCCGCCACTACATTGTTCATCGACCTGGAGGCGGGCGACCTCGCCATCGAGGGCTGGTCCGGCGACAGCGTCCGGCCGCGCACATGGGCCGAGTGCCGCGACTTCGCGGTCTTCATCGGCGGCCCCAATCCGGCGCTGCGGGACGACCAGGTCTACAGCGAGGCCCACTTCGCGGCGGTGTGCGAGCGCTTCGGCGATCCGGCTTCGCTCGACCGCTACCACACGGTCTTCATCGACTCGATCACCGTCGCCGGGCGGCTCTGCTTCCAATGGTGCAAGGGGCAGCCCGAGGCGTTTTCGGAGAAGACCGGCAAGCCCGATGTCCGCGGCGCCTATGGCCTGCACGGCCGCGAGATGATCGCTTGGCTCACGCATCTCCAGCACACGCGGGCGAAGAACGTCTGGTTCGTCGGGATCCTCGACGAGAAGCTCGACGACTTCAATCGGCGCATCTTCCAGCCGCAGATCGACGGCTCGAAGACCGGCCTCGAGCTGCCAGGCATCGTCGATGAAGTCCTGACGATGGCGGAGATCAAGGACGAGTCCGGCAGGCCGTACCGGGCCTTCGTCTGCCAGACGATCAACCCCTGGAACTTCCCGGCGAAGGATCGATCCGGCCGTCTCGACCTGATTGAGGAGCCGCATCTCGGCCGCCTGATGGCCAAGATCCGCGGCCCCGTGAAGCCCGCCTCCGAGCGGCTGGCCTATCGCAGCCCGCCCCCGGCCGCGACGGCGCCGACCTCCGACGCCCCCACCCATTCCGAAAACGCCTGAACGAGGAGACCCAAGCCATGAGTGGATCCTGGAACGATTTCAACGACGCCAAGCAGAACAGCAACATCATCCCCAAGGGCACGCTGGCCAAGGTGCGCCTGACGATCCGTCCGGGCGGATTCGACGATCCGGCGCAGGGCTGGACCGGCGGATACGCCACGCGGGGGACCACCGGCTCGGTCTATCTCTCGGGCGAATTCACGGTTCTCGAAGGTCCCTACGCCCGGCGCAAGATCTTCACCCTGATCGGGCTCTACAGCCCCAAGGGGCCGGACTGGGCGAACATGGGCCGCAGCCTGATCCGCGGCATGCTCAACTCGGCGCGAGGCATTTCGGACAAGGACACGTCCGCTCAGGCCCAGGCCGCCCGTCGCATCAGCGGCTTTGCCGATCTCGACGGGCTCGAGTTCGTGGCGCGGATCGACATCGGCACCGACACCAACGGCGAGGAGAAGAATGAGATCCGCGCGGCCGTGACGCCGGATCACAAGGATTATGCCGCCCTCATGGGCGTGCCCGGTGCGGCACCGCAGCCGCAGGCTCAGCCTTCCCAGCCCTCCATGCCGCAGCCGGGCACGCGCCCGTCCTGGGCGCAGTGAGGCGGCCATGCTGCTGCGTCCCCGCCAGAAGCAGTTCGTCGAGCGCAGCGTCCGCGCGCTCGACGAACACGGAAACACCCTCGGCGTGGCCCCGACCGGAGCCGGCAAGACGATCATGCTCTCGGGGGTCGTCGGTCGCATGGTCGGCGAAACCCCGAAGAGCACGGGCGCCAAGGCCTGCGTGCTCGCCCACCGCGACGAGTTGACCGCTCAGAACCGCAGCAAGTTCGGCCGGGTGAACCCGAAGATCACGACCTCGGTCGTCGATGCGAAGGAGAAGTCGTGGGCTGGACAGGTCACCTTCGCGATGGTGCCGACGCTGGCGCGCGCGGGCAATCTCGACCAGCTGCCCGCGCTCGACCTCCTGGTGATCGACGAGGCGCATCACGCGGCAGCCGACAGCTATAGGCGCATCATCGACACCGCGCTCCAGCGCAATGCCATGTGCCGGATCTACGGCGTCACCGCGACGCCCAACCGGGGCGACAAGCGCGGTCTGCGCCCGGTGTTCTCGAACGTCGCCGATCAGATCCGGATCGGCGAACTGATCGCCTCCGGCCATCTCGTGCCGCCGCGCACCTTCGTGATCGATGTCGGCGTCCAGGACCAGCTCACCAAGGTGCGCCGCACGGCCGACGATTTCGACATGACCGAGGTCGACGCGATCATGAACCGGTCGCCGGTCACGGACGCCGTCATCCGCCACTGGCGGGAAAAGGCAGGCGAGCGCCAGACGGTGGTGTTCTGCTCGACCGTGGACCATGCGCGCAACGTGACCGCCGCTTTCAACGCGGCCGGTGTCGCCGCCGGGCTGATCCACGGCGACATGGCCGATACCGACCGCAAGACGACCCTCGACGCCTACGCCGCCGGAGAGCTGCGGGTCGTCGTCAATGTCGCCGTCCTGACCGAGGGCTGGGATCATCCGCCGACGGGCTGCGTCGTGCTGCTGCGGCCGAGCTCCTACAAGTCGACCATGATCCAGATGGTCGGCCGCGGCCTGCGCACGGTCTCGCCCGAGGAACATCCAGGCGTCGTCAAGACCGACTGCATCGTGCTCGACTTCGGCACGTCGACCCTGCTGCACGGATCGCTGGAGCAGGACGTCGACCTAGACGGTCGCGAGCCCTCCGGCGAAGCGCCGACCAAGGATTGCCCGGACTGCGGCGCCATCGTGCCGCTCGCCACCACCGAATGCCCGCTGTGCGGTCATGTCTGGGAGCGTCCCGAAGGCGGCGAAGCAGCGCCGCTCGGCGACTTCGTGATGTCCGAGATCGACCTGCTGAAGCGGTCGAGTTTCCGTTGGTGCGATCTCTTCGGCGACGATGCCGCGCTCATCGCCAACGGCTTCAATGCCTGGGGCGGTGTCTTCTTCCTGAACGGCCGGTGGTACGGCATCGGCGGTCTGCAGAAGCAGCGGCCTCATCTGCTGGCGATGGGCGAGCGCACTGTCTGTCTGGCGGCGGCGGACGACTGGCTCAACGAGCATGAGAGCGACGAGAGCGCGCACAAGACGCGCCGCTGGTTGAACCAGCCGCCCACCGACCGGCAGCTCGCCTTCCTGCCGCCGGAGTACCGGCAGGACTTCGGGCTCACCCGCTACCAGGCATCGGCGCTGCTGGCCTTCCGCTTCAACCGCGACGCCATCCGCTCCCTCGTCTTCGGGGCGGCCGATGCCGCGCCCGAAGCAGCCATAGGGAGGGCGGCATGAGCCATGGCATCTGTTTCCCCCACCACGGCCGAGGACCGGCGGCGGCTCTGGCATCCGCGTGGAACGCTCTGTGCTGTCTGCCGGCGACCCACCCGTGGCTTTGGCTGGTTCGACCCGGTGCGGTCGAAGCAACCGCGCCCCTCGGTCTGGTTCTGCTCGATGGCCTGCCAAGGCTTCTGGACGCGCTTGGCGCGGGAGCGCTGGGCCATGGTTGATCTCACCGAACAGGAGAAGGCGGCGATCCGCGCCGCCATGAAGCCGGTCGCCGAGATCATGGAGGAAATCGGCTGGCAGGCGCGCTTCTCCGACCTCACTGAGGCGCAGGTGCTCACGCTCATCGAGGTCGCCGTCGGCGGCTTCCAGGACGCCATGCACGCGATGGCAGCCGACGCCGACGCGGAGGTGCCGTTCTGATGCTCGACTATAACCACCGCCCCACCTGCGCCGAACGCATCAATGCGGTGATCAACGAGGCGATCACCGCTAAACGCGCGGCGGTTGCGCCGAGGACCTACCTCGGCGGCTCCCGCCTTGGACACGGCTGTGAGCGCGCTCTGCAATTCGAGTTCGCGGGCGCGCCGAAGGATGAGGGCCAAGAGTTCTCCGGGCAGACGCTGCGGATCTTCGAGATCGGACACGCGCTCGAAGATCTTGCCATCCGCTGGCTGCGCGGTGCCGGGTTCGATCTCTATACCCGCAAGGGCAACCGTCCGGACGGCGAGCAATTCGGCTTCTCGGTCGCTGGTGGCCGCATCCGCGGTCATGTCGATGGGATCATCGCCGCCGCACCCCAGCTGCTGGGCATCGGCGTTCCCGCGCTCTGGGAATGCAAGACGATGAACGCCAGGAACTGGCGCGAGACCGTGGCCAAGGGCGTGGTTGTCGCGAAGCCCGTCTACGCGTCCCAGATCGCCCTCTACCAGGCCTACATGGAGGCGCAGGTCCCCGGCATCTCCGACAATCCCGCGCTCTTCACTGCCATCAACAAGGACACCGCCGAACTGCACCACGAACTGGTGCCGTTCGACGCGGGGCTCGCCCAACGCATGAGCGATCGCGCCGTGCGGATCCTTGAGGCGACGGATGCAGGGGATCTGCTGCCGCGCATCGCCACGACCCGTGATTTCCACGAGTGCCGAATGTGCCCGTGGGCGGAACGCTGCTGGGGGCTGCCGGCATGAGCGGGAACAAGGTCGTCTCCCTCGATGCGTGGCGCGACTTCAACGACGCCGCGCCGCAGGCCGATCCGTTCGACATCGAGCCGGATCCAGAGCAGATCGCCGTCTTTCTCGACGTCGTCTTCGGTTACTGCGAGGGCTGGGTGCCCCTGCGCGGGTTCGTGGACAAGGGCCAAGGCATCGACGGCCGACCCCACAACGCCTGGATCGAGATCGACGACAGTTTGCTGGAGAAGGCGGTTTCCTTCGCCGGTTGGGCAGCACGCGAAGGGGCGGCCTTCTATGTGGTGCCGGGAACGGTCGCCGAGACCGGCAAGGCCAAGGCCGCCGATGTCCAGCAGATGCAGACGGTCCTGGTCGACCTCGACGCCGGAGACATTGCGGCCAAGCTTGACCACCTCGTCCGTCATCTCGGCGACCCGACACTGCTCGTCGAAAGTGGCGGCCGGACGCCGGACGGTCTCGACAAGCTGCATGTCTGGTGGCGCTTGAGCGAACCGGCCGAGGGCGAGGACATCGCGCTTCTCTGTCGGCTGCGCGGCGACATTGCGGTCAAGGTCGGCGGCGATACGCATTTCCGCTCGGCCCACCAGCCGATCCGTCTGGCCGGCTCCGTCTATCACAAGGGCGGCTTCAAGCGGCTGGTCAACATCCGCCGCCACAGCCCCCGGACCGAGGTCCATCTGCGCGACTTCGCCGAACTCGTCGCCGACATGCCGCCGCTTGCCGGGGTCGGATCCGAGCCAGGCCCCTCGACCGACAAACCGTCGATCACCGATGTCCTGACGACGCCGGTCCGCGAAGGCGGTTCGGACGATTGGACCCGCTTCCAGGGGGCGAGCGCCGCGATCGGCCACTACGTCCGCATGGCGCATGAGGGCCGCATGAGCCGCGACGACGCGTGGGAGGCGATCTGCCAGTACAACGCCGCCCAGCTCCGTCCCAGCTGGCCGCTCGAACGTCTCGCCTCGGAAGCACAGCGCCTCTGGCGGCTGCACGAAGAGCGCCATGGGCCGGCCCTCGAACGGATCGCCGTGCCGCCGATGTCCGCGCTGCCGGTTTTCACGCTCGGCGCACTGCTCGACGACGTGAGCCCGATGCCCGACGACATCATCGCGCCGCGATTGCTGACGCCCGGCGGGATGCTGGTGCTCGGCGGAGCCCCCAAGGTCGGCAAGAGCGACTTCCTGATCAGTCTGCTCGTCCACATGGCGGCGGGCGTGCCCTTCCTCGGCTTTGCGCCAAGCCGGCCGCTGCGGATCTTCTATCTGCAGGCGGAGATCCAGTACCACTATCTGCGGGAGCGCCTCCAGGCCATCCGGATCGAGCCGGCGCTCCTGGCCGCGGCGCGCGACAATCTCGTCGCCACGCCGAAGGTCCGCATGCTGCTCGACGCCGGCGGCGTGGGCCTGACCATCGCCGCGGTTCGCGCCCACTACGGCCATGGCGCGCCCGATATCCTCTGCATCGACCCGATCCGCAATCTCTTCGATGGGGGTCCGGACGGCGGCGGGGAGAACGACAACACCGCGATGCTCTTCTTCCTGCAGGAGCGGGTCGAAGCGCTGCGGGACGCCGTAGCCCCGGATGCCGGCCTGATCCTCTGCCATCACACCCGCAAGATCACCAAGAAGCAGCTCGTCGAGGACCCGTTCATGGCGCTCTCGGGCGCGGGCAGCCTCCGCAGCTTCTACACCTCCGGGGTGATCATGCACCGGCCCGACGAGGACCGACCGGAGCGGATGCTGCATTTCGAGCTCCGCAACGGCCCCGGCATCGAGCCGATGATCGTCGACAAGGCGGACGGACGCTGGATCGCGATCGACCGCTCGGAGACAAGGCTCGTGCGTCGCGAGTTCGGCGAGAAGCTCGACGCCGAGCGCGCGCGCAAACACGACGTGATCCTTCAACTGCTCTTCGATGAGGCCGAGGCCGGCCGGCTCTACACCGCGCTGCAATTCGCCGAGAGCTTCGAGAACCGGGCCGGGCTCGGCGGCAAGGACACGATCCGCGAACGGATCAGCGTGCTGGCCACAAAGGGTTTCATCAAGTTCGTTCGCGATGGCGCGCCGTTCGGCCTGCCGACCTCGCGCTCGAAATTCGGCTATCTCTGCGTCGAGGGGATGACCTTCCCGACCGGAGAAGAGACGGCAGACCCCGACACCGGCGAGGTCGTGTCCGTCCGGATCCCGGTCCTTCCCAGCACCTACAAATGCCCGCAGAGCGGCGCGGCGCTGCCGGTCGAGAACCCCCTGGTCTGGGTGTATCAGACGGAGGAGACCTCGTGATGCGGCAGCTCATCCCGACTACGCGGACTTACGCAGGATCAAGTTGTGGCAAGTTGCGGCGAGCTGGGCGACCAGCTTCCCAACTACTTTCGTTGCTTTTCGCGCCGCCGCGCTCCGCCCAGCCATCCCGCGCACATTCAAGTTGGGAAAGCTCGTCCCAACTACCTTGGCTCCCGCGCGCTCCGCTGCGCGGCCTTACGCAGATTCAAGTTGGGAACGCGACCCACGCAATGGGTCGCCCCAACTTCGATTTCTCCAAAAAATTCAACGCGTTGATGCGCTCTCGAAGTTGTGGGGGTGAAAGCCACCCCCTTCGGGGGTGGGGGAGAACCGCGCCGAGCGGGTTCTCCCACTCCCACCCCCAGGGGCTTCGCGCGCGCGGTCGCCGTGTCGTCCATCCCCTCACCGACATCAGACGAGAAGGACCCACCACCATGAGCCAGTGCCCGTCACCCCTCCCCAAGAGCGCGCCCCATCCGGCCCCGGTCATCTCGACATCCGCGGGCAGCGCCATTCTCGCCCTGGATCTCGGCACCACCACGGGCTGGGCGAGCCTGGCGGGCGGGATCGTGCACAGCGGAACCGCCAGCTTCCGCTCAGGCCGCTACGACGGCGGCGGCATGCGCTACCTGCGCTTCCAGCACTGGCTCGAACAACTGGCCGACGACAGCGGTGGGTTGGCCGCGATCTATTTCGAGGAGGTCCGGCGCCATATCGGCACTGACGCCGCCCACCTCTACGGCGGTTTCCTGGCGACGTTGACCGCTTGGTGCGAGCGTGAGGGCGTCGCCTATCAGGGCGTTCCTGTCGGCACCATCAAACGCTTCGCCACGGGCAAGGGCAACGCCGGCAAGGATGCCGTGCTCGCCGCGATGCGCCAGCGCGGATTCCAACCCGCCGACGACAACGAGGCCGACGCGATCGCGATCCTGCTCTGGGCGATGGAGACCCGGGGAGGTGTGCTGTGAGGTGGACGCCACGCGGATATGGCGGCCAGTGCCGCACCCCCGATGAAGTCAAGCGCGATGGCTGGCGCGAGCAGCGCGTCCTCGCGGTCTCTCTCGATGACGACCGGCTGACCTGGCCCGAGCGTGAGCTCGTCCGGCAACTCGGCGAGAAGCTCTATGGCGACCGCGATCAGGCGAAGGAGGCGCGTCGATGACCCAGTGGACACCGAGCCTCGTCGAGGAACGTCTCGCGGAAGCGGCCTTCGTGCTCAAGCGCCTGCCCGAACCCCGGCGGCAGGGATATTTCAGCGTCTGGCCGGAGGTCATCCATAGCTTCGCCGACAAGGTCGGACAGGAGCCGAAGCCGATGCGCGTCATCCCGTCACCCGCCGCGATCAGCCGGATGGAGGAGACGCTCAGCTGGACGGTGGGGCTCGATCCGATCGACGGCAAGATCGTCTGGCTGCGCGCCTACGGCGAGCGATGGAAAACCATCTGCTGGACCGTCGGATTGCAGCGGTCGGCGGCGCACGAGCATTGGCTCTACGCGCTCTGCGTGATCGCATTCCGGCTTAACGGTCGGCGGCTCAACCGCAGCTATTCGAAGCGCAAAGTGATCGAGCTGGCTGGGGCGGCGCAGCGCTGAGCGATGGCGAGGAAGGTGTCCGCCGGACAGTTTTCGAACGGACATAAACGGCGGATCGGGCTAGGTTTTTGACTATCCTCGGGAGAGGCGCGCGCGTCGCGGCCTTGGTCCCGCTTCCAGACGAGTTCGCGGGTCCTTCCTGGCGGAAATCGTATGCTGGCGGGCGAGGCGCGATGGATCGCCAGCGACAGGGCCGGATTTTTGGGAAGCCACCCGGTATCCGGATCCACGCCAATCCCGAGAAACCACCAACGAACACGCGCCTGATGGCCGGACGCCCGTCGCGCCCGCTGGACTCCGCACGGAGTCCAGCGCGGTCTCCGGAGTCCAGGACCACAGGTGTCCACTTCGATCCACGGACCCATCCGACCCATGACGCTGAGCTTCGCCCCCGAGCGGATCGAGACCTGGCCGCTTGCGCGCCTCCAGCCCTACGCCAAGAACGCGAAGGTGCACGGCGCGGACCAGGTCGCCAAGATTGCCGCCAGCATGGCCGAGTTCGGCTGGACCGTGCCCTGCCTCGTGGCCGAGGACGGGGAGCTGATCGCAGGCCATGGGCGCGTGCTTGCCGCGACGCAGCTGGGGCTGACGGAGGCACCGGTGATCGTGCTCGGTCATCTGACCGAGGCGCAGCGCCGGGCCTACCGCATCGCGGACAACAAGCTGACGGAACTCGGAAGCTGGGACGAGGCGTTGCTGTCCGCCGAGCTGCAGGGACTGCTGGCCGAGGACTTCGATCTGTCGCTGGTCGGATTCTCCGACGGCGAACTCGACAAGCTCCTCGCGCTCGATCCGGACGCGGACGATGAAGACGGCGGGGTTGGCGGCTCGGTGCCGCCCGTGACCATCCCCGAGCCGCCGCGCAATCCGGCCTCGCGCACGGGCGATCTATGGATCCTCGGCGATCACCGGCTGCTCTGCGGCGACAGTACGAACCATCAGGATGTACGCCGTCTGATGAACGGCGAGCGTGCGGTCCTGTTCGCCACCGACCCGCCGTATCTCGTGGACTACGACGGCTCGAACCACCCGACGCGGAACAAGGATTGGAGCCAATCCTACGGCGTCACCTGGGACGACAGTTCGCAGGGCGCGGAGCTTTACGACGGCTTCATAGCCGCCGCAGTGGCCGAGGCGATCACCGAGGACGCCGCCTGGTATTGCTGGCACGCCTCTCGCCGCCAAGCGATGCTGGAGGCTTGCTGGGAGAAGGCCGGCGCCTTCGTCCATCAGCAGATCATCTGGGTGAAGGACCGCGGCGTCCTGACCCGGTCCCATTACCTTTGGAAGCACGAGCCCTGCTTCATGGGATGGCGCCGTCCGAACCGCCCGCCGAAGGTGGCCGAGGAGACGCTGTCCTCGACCTGGGAGATGCCGTCCTTCGCCAAGGACGAGCGCCCCGACCATCCGACGCCGAAACCGCTCGACGCCTTCGGGATCCCGATGCGCCAGCACGTGGCCCGTGGCGGGCTCTGCTACGAGCCGTTTTCCGGATCCGGCTCACAGATCATGGCGGGCGAGACCAACGGCCGTCGTGTCTTCGCGATGGAGATCAGCCCGGCCTATGTCGATGTCGCCGTGGAGCGCTGGCAGGCGGACACGGGCCGCGAGGCGGTCCTCGACGGCGACGGCCGGACCTTCGTGCAGGTGAAGGCCGAACGGTTGGGCGGCGACGAAACCGCATCCACGGAAACGACCGACAGCAAAGCCGTGTCCGTACCCGCGCGAAAGCGCAAGACCGCCGCGTGACATGCATGACCTGGCTTTACCTTCCTCCGGACGCGCTTCCGGAGCCGGAGACGCTTGTCTGTTCGGCCTCTCGCTCTGTTCTGGCGCCGGCGGGCTTGACCTCGGGCTCGCAATCGCCTGCCCCGGATATCGTGCTGTGGGCTATGTCGAACGGGAAACCTACGCCGCAGCCATCCTCGTGGCGCGGATGGAAGACGCGGCCCTGGATCCGGCGCCTGTCTGGGACGACGTTGCCACCTTTGATGGCCGCCCGTGGCGCGGCGCGGTGGACGTCGTCACTGCGGGCTACCCGTGCCAGCCGTTCAGCGTTGCAGGCAAACGTAGGGGATCGGACGATCCGCGCCATCTCTGGCCGCATGTCGCCCGAATTATCGCCGAGGCCGAGCCGCCCTTCGTCTTCCTCGAAAATGTCGCCCATCATCTCCGCCTCGGTTTCCCCGAAGTCGCCGCAGGACTGGTCGGCATGGGCTACCGCCTTGCGGCGGGCATCTTCACAGCGGCGGAAGTCGGCGCTCCCCACAAGCGCGAGCGTCTGTTCATCCTCGCCATCCGTGAGGACGACAAGCTGGCCGACCCCGCGCGCCTGCTCGGGGATCCGGTCGAGTGGTGGGAACCGGACGGAGATGATGCGGCTCTGGCCGACACCCCGGGCGAGCGCGAACGAGAACCGGCAGACGAAACCCACGCCCTCGCAGGCGGCGGGCCAGCACGGGATGAACCTCGCGACGACAGCAGTGCTGTGGCCAACGCCGCAGACCGACAGCTTTCGAAGCCGAGGGGGCGAGCGAAAGGACGAGAAGGGTCTGGACCGCATGGCGCGCGACTGGCCGACGCCGATGGCGAACGACGGCTGCAAGCCGAGCGCGGGCAATCGGCGGACGGCCGACCTGACCCATGCAGCGGCGATCTGGATGACTCCCACGGCACGCGATCACAAGGATGGGGCGACCAGCCTTGCCAACACGCCGGTCAACGGCCTGCTTGGCCGCCAGGCCCTGGTGATGTCGATGAATGGGAGCGATACCTCGCAACCGCGCCGGACCTTGAACCCGCTGTTCGTCGAGGCGCTGATGGGCTGGCCCATCGGGTGGACCGGCTTCGCCTCTGTGGCAACGGAGTGGTCCCGTTGGTTGCAGCGCATGCGCTCAGAACTCTGGCGGCTGAACTTCTGGCCGATGAATGACGGGGTGCCAGCATGAAACAGAGCCGCGCCATGTCTCTCGTCGAGTCCCTTGCCAATGTCGCCGTTGGCTACGGCGTGGCGGTGGTGACCCAGATCCTGATCTTTCCGATCTTCGGTCTGCACACCACGCTGGCGCAGAACCTTATGATGGGTGCCATCTTCACGGTGGTCAGCATTGGGCGTTCCTACGCGCTGCGACGGCTGTTCGAGGAGATCCGGTTGCGTCATGCCAGATGAAAACCGCCGCCCGGATCGGGCGGCGGTATCGAGTTTGGAAGATGTATCGCCTTCAAGCCGGCGGGAGGCTGTACACCCGCCCGCGGTCATCAATCTTCTCGGAGGCCACTTCGAGACCGAGCTTTTTCTTGAGAGCGCCCGCCATCGCGCCGCGCACCGTGTGCGGCTGCCAGCCGGTGGCCGCGACAATCTCTGCGATGGTCGCCCCTCCCGGCGCGCGGAGCATGGCGATCAGCGCGGCCTGCTTGGTGCCCTCGCGCGGCGTGCGCGTCGTGGGCACAGCCCTCTGCTGAGTGGGGGTGTCCGGCGCGTCCTCAGGCGCGGTGTTCGCATCCTTGGGCTCGATGCCAATGGCGGCGAGACCTGCGTCGGTCGCCACCAGCGTGGTGCCGTGACCGTCCCCGGTCTCGCGCCAGACAAGCTCGCCCTTGCGGACGTCGGCATCGACTTCCTCGATGAAGCCTTTGGCGATCATCGTCTCCACCACCTTGGTGGCAGCGCCTCCGCGCAGGGAACCGGGAAGCGGCAGGACATTGTAGCTGTCGCGCTGAGCGGCGGCGCTGAGAATTACGGCTTGCGTGTCGGTGAGTTTGGTCATGGGGTCGTCTCCTTGGATTGAACCGCGACCGTCGCGGCCCTTCTACGACCCCAAGCCGCGCGGCACGGCGCGGCCGGAGTTCGGGCAGGTGCAGGATTTCACCCGGCGTGCTCGCCCTCGCGGAATGCCATGTCGGTGATCTCGCGCAGCTTGTCGCGGTAGTGGCTCAGGGAGCCGACATGGCCCCAGTTGATCTCGTCGGGATTGGTTTCGAAGTGGTCGTCGCTGAGCGCCTTGAGGCGTTCCAGCATGCTGTCGATCTCCAGCTTGGCGGCGATGAAGGCGTCGAGTGCCTTCGAGTTGTCGGTGGCGCGTCGGGTCATCTCTGTGGCTCCTCGTGGCGAGTTGCAGCGTGGTCTTGAAAGCCACGTTCGCTCTGTCCGAACCGCTTATCAACTCGATAAGCACCTGAATCTGAACAATAATCGGAGAACGCCATGCAGGGGCTGAGCGAGCGCCAATACGCCGCGCGCGTCGGTCTCTCGCGGGGCGCGATCCAGAAGGCGAAGGCGGCGGGACGGCTGGTCCTCCATGAGGATGGCAGCATCGACGCAGAGGCGAGCGATGCACGCCGGGCGGCGATGACGGACCCGTCGAAGTCCCGGCGCACCACGGCATCCAAGCTCAAGCCGGTCCCCGACGCGGCCGTGTCCGCCGTTGGCGACACTCTGCGGGAACAAGGGCTTGCCGCGCCACCCGTCGGCAGCGGCACGACCTTCCTGCAGGCCAAGACCGCGAATGAGGTGCTGAAGGCCCAGGAGCGGCGCATCCGGCTTCAGAAGCTCAAGGGAGAACTCGTCGACCGCGCCCGGGCGGTTGCGGTCGTGTTCCGGCTGGCACGCGAGGAGCGCGATGCCTGGGTGAACTGGCCGGCGCGCGCGGCGGCGCTGATGGCGGCCGAACTCGGCGTCGAGGCGGCCGCCATGCAGAAGGCCTTGGAGAAACATGTACGCGCCCACCTCGACGAACTCGCCGAGGTCCGGCCCGAATTCCGGTGATGAAGATGGCCTGAGGGATTTCGAAGGCGCTGCTGAGATCCTGCGCGCCTGGGGCAACGGGATCCGACCGGATCCCGACCTCACCGTCTCGGAATGGGCGGACCGGCACCGGATGTTGGCGTCCCGCGCTTCGGCCGAACCGGGGCGCTACCGCACAATGCGAACGCCCTACATGCGGGAGATCATGGACCGGCTCTCGCCCGGCGACCCGACACAGCGGATCGTGTTCATGAAGGCCGCGCAGGTCGGTGCGACGGAAGCCGGCAACAATTGGATCGGCTTCGCGATCCACCAGGCGCCGGGCCCCATGCTTGCAGTCCAGCCGACGGTGGAACTGGCCAAGCGCAATTCGCGGCAGCGGATCGACCCGCTGATCGACGAGAGCCCCGACCTGCGGGAGCGAGTCAAACCGGCCCGATCCCGCGACGCCGGGAACACGATGCTGTCGAAGGAATTCGCGGGCGGCATCCTGATCATGACCGGCGCGAATTCTGCGGTCGGCCTGCGCTCGACCCCCGCGCGCTACATCTTCCTCGATGAGGTCGATGCCTATCCGGCCTCAGCCGACGAGGAAGGCGATCCAGTGACCCTGGCCGAGGCGCGGTCGCTGACCTTCGCCCACCGGCGTAAGGTGCTGCTGGTCTCGACGCCCACCATCCGGGGGCTCAGCCGCATCGAGCGCGAGTTCGAGGCGTCCGACCAGCGGCGCTATTTCGTGCCGTGTCCGCTTTGTGGGGCGATGCAGTGGCTGAAGTTCGAGCGGCTGCGCTGGCAGAAGGGCAAGCCGGAGACTGCAGAATATATCTGCGAAGGCTGCGACAGAGCCGTCGCGGAGCACCACAAGACCGCGATGCTGGAGCGCGGCGAATGGCGGGCGACCGCCACGGCCGCTGATCCCACCACCGTCGGCTACCACCTCTCGGCGCTCTACTCGCCGGTCGGCTGGCTCAGCTGGCCCCGGATCGCGCGAAGCTGGGAGGCGGCTCAAGGCTCCGACGAGGCGATCAAGGCGTTCCGCAACACCATCCTTGGCGAGACATGGGTTGAGACCGGCGAAGCGCCGGACTGGCAGCGACTCTACGACCGCCGAGAGGCGTGGCGGCCAGGCACGGTGCCAGCGGGCGGGCTGTTCCTGACGGCGGGCGCGGATGTCCAGAAGGACCGCATCGAGGTCGATGTCTGGGCCTGGGGCCGAGGGCTTGAGAGCTGGCTCGTCGATCACGTCGTGATCGAGGGCGGGCCGGATCGGCATGATGCTTGGGACCAGTTGACGGCACTCCTCGACCGGTCGTGGCCGCATGAAAACGGAGCGCACCTTCGGATCGCGCGGCTCGCCATCGACACGGGCTACGAAGCCCCGGCCGTCTATGCCTGGTCGCGCAAGGTCGGCTTTGCACAGGTCGCGCCAGTCAAGGGGCTCGAAGGCTTCAATCGCTCCAGCCCGGTCTCCGGCCCCACATTCGTGGATGCAACCGAGGGCGGGAAGCGCCTGCGTCGCGGCGCCCGGCTCTGGACGGTGGCCGTCTCGACCTTCAAGGCCGAAACCTACCGCTTCCTGCGGCTGGAGCGCCCGACGGCCGAGGAACGTGACGAGGGCGCGGCGTTCCCGCCGGGCACGGTCCACCTGCCGACATGGGTCGAGAGCGAGTGGCTGAAGCAGGTCGTGGCTGAGCAGCTTGTGACGGTGCGCACGAAGCGTGGCTTCGCGAAGCTCGAATGGCAGAAGCTGCGTGAGCGCAACGAGGCACTCGATTGCCGGGTCTACGCCCGCGCGGCCGCCTGGATCGCGGGCGCCGACCGCTGGCCCGAAGAGAAATGGCGCGACCTCGAGGACCAGCTCGGGGCGACGCCCACCGACAGCGATCCCGCCGGGCAGATCCACCGGCCGGGACAGGCACCCCAAGGCAAGCGCCGTTCCGACTGGATCGGGCGGCGGGAAGGATGGTTCTGAAATGACCGACTGGACCGAAGCCGAGCTCTCGGCATTGCGCCGGGCCTATGCCAGCGGCACGACCCGCGTCAGCTATGACGGCAAGTCCGTGGACTACGGCTCGGCGGAGGATCTGCTCGCCCGCATCCGCACCATCGAACGCGCGATTGCGAGTGTGGGGCGGCCGCTTCCGATCGCCGGACTCGCGGGCTTCTCGCGCGGGGATCGCTGATGACGGTGAACTGGTTCGACCGCGCCATCGCTTCGGTCGCCCCTCGGGCCGCCGCGCGGCGTGTCCTGGCGCGACAGGCCTTCGAGACGCTCGCGCGCGGCTACGAGGGCGCCGCGCGAGGACGCCGCACGGAGGGCTGGCGTGCCCCGGGATCCTCGGCTGACACCGAGATCGGCGTGGCCGGGGCGCTCTTGCGCGACCGGATGCGCGATCTCGTCCGCAACAACCCGCACGCGGCCAAGGCCGTGGCGGTGCTGGTGAACAACATCGTTGGCGCGGGCATCATGCCGCGTGCCGCCAGCGGGGACGAGGCGCTGGACCGCCGCGTCGACGATCTGTTCGAACGATGGGCCGAGGCCTGTGACGCCGACGGCCAGCTCGACTTCTACGGGCTTCAGACGCTGATCTGCCGTGAGATGGTCGAGGCCGGCGAGGTGCTGGTGCGCCGTCGCCTGCGCCGCGCTGCGGACGGCCTTGCCGTGCCGCTGCAATTGCAGGTGCTGGAGGCCGACTTCCTCGACGCCACCAAATCCGGTGTGCTTGGCGCCGGACGGCTGCTGCAGGGGATCGAGTTCGATCCGCTCGGCAAGCGCAGGGCCTACTGGCTCCACGCCGAGCATCCCGGCGACGCCTTCAGCGCATTGCAGAACGGCCTGCAGAGCCGGCCGGTCCCGGCGAACGAAATCGCCCATGTCTACGAGAAGCAGCGCACGCAGGCGCGCGGCGTTCCCTGGGGTGCGCCGGTCATCCGCGCCCTTCGTGATCTCGACGATTACGAGGTGGCCGAGATCGTGCGCAAGAAGACCGAGGCTTGCGTCACCGCCATCGTCTTCGGCGACGACGAGGCGCAGCAGGGCATCGCTCCGGCGGTGGTCGACGCCGATGGTAACCGGGTCGAGCAGTTCGAACCAGGACTCATCGCCTATGCCCGCGGCGGCAAGGACATCCGCTTCAACCAGCCCTCGGCCACCGGCGGTTACGGCGAGTACAAGCGCGCAAGCTTGCATACGATTTCGGCCGGGTTCCGGGTGCCCTACGAGCTACTCACCGGCGATCTCAGCCAGGTGAACTACTCCTCCATCCGGGCGGGGCTCGTCGAGTTCCGCCGGATGATCGACGCTGTCCAGTGGCAGCTCTTCATTCCGATGCTCTGCACCCCGGTCTGGCGCTGGTTCACCGAAGCGGCATGGGCCGCGGGGCAGATCCCGTCGCCGACCGTGCCGGTCGAATGGTCGCCGCCGAAGTTCGAGGCGGTCGACCCGCAGAAGGACGCGATGGCGAACCTGCTGTCGATCCGCTCCGGCACCATGACGCTGGCCGAGGTGATCGCGCGGCAGGGCCGGAACCCCGACGCGGTGCTGGCCGAGATCGCGGCGACCAACGCCAAGCTCGACGCGCTGGGGCTGGTGCTCGACAGCGACCCGCGTCGCGTCACCAAGACCGGCAGCGCACAGACCGGCGATCCGGCGAACGATCCGGCCGCCGACGAACCGGACGCCGACGATCCCTCCGCCGACGCGGGCAATGACCCGGCGCAGGCCGACCAACAGGACTGACCTTCATGGACACGATGATCGAACTGCCGGCCATGCGCCGGTCGGCGGAGCTTGCGCCGAACACGGCCGATGCCGACACCCGCACTGTCGAGGTGGTCTGGTCGGCCGGGGCGCGCGTCCGCCGCGCGACCTTCTTCGGCGAGCCCTATGACGAGGAACTGAGCCTCGATCCGGCCCATGTGCGCCTCGATCGGCTGAACGCGGGCGCGCCGTTCCTGAAGGTGCATGAGATCGACACGCTCGACGCCGTCATCGGCTCGGTGGTGCCCGGCTCGGCGCGGATCGAGAACGGCCGCGGCATCGCGCAGGTCCGCATTAGCGAGCGCGCCGATGTCGAGCCGATCTGGCGCGACATCCAGGCTGGGCACATCCGCGCGGTCTCCATCGGCTACCAGGTCCATCGCTTCGACATTTCCAAGCCCGACGGCGGCCGAGAACTATGGCGGGCGGTGGACTGGACCCCCTTCGAGATTTCAGCGGTCCCGGTCGGGGCTGACCCCGCTGCGGGCTTCCGCAGCCAGAGCCCTCTTGAAACCTGCGTCCTTCACCGCCGGGACGCGCCCCCTAACCCGCAAGCAGCATCCCCGATGACGGAGAACACCCAGACCCCGGCCCCGACTGACGAGGTCGTGGCCGACCCGACGAGCGAAACGGCAGCGACAGAGGAGACCACCATGACCGACACGCCCCCGAGCGCGGCCGACACGCAGACCCGCGCGCGTCCGAAGACCGCCAAGCCCGATACCCCGGATCCCGATGCCGCAGCGAACCGCGCCCGCGAAGCCGAACGTGAGCGTGTCTCGACCATCTACGATCTGGCTGGTCGCCTGAACCTCGAGCGCGGCTTCGCCGAGGATCTGGTCAAGCGCGGCACTGGTCTCGACGAAGCGCGTCGCCTGATCCTCGATCAGGTCGCAGCGAAGTCGGATGAGACGCGGACCTTCGGCCAAGTCTCCGTCCCGCTCGGCGGCCGGGATGAGCGCATCACCCGCCGCGATGCCGTGGCCAATGCGCTGCTGCACCGGTACAGCCCGACGCTGTTCCCGCTTGAGGACGCTGCGCGTCAGTATCGCGGCATGACGCTACTGGAACTCGCCCGCGAAAGCCTCGGCAATGCCGGGGTGAATACGCGGGGGCTCTCGCGTGACGAGGTGGCGACGCGCGCGCTGCATTCGACCTCGGACTTCCCCGAAATCCTCGCGGCCGTCACCAACAAGACCCTGCGCCAGGCCTACGATGCCTATCCGCGGACCTTCGCGCTCTTCTGCCGCCAAGTGCTGGCGACCGACTTCAAGGCGATGCACCGGGTGCAGCTCGGCGAGGCACCGCAGCTGCTGGAGGTTGGCGAGAGCGGCGAGTTCAAGCGCGGAACGCTCGGCGAGAGCAAGGAAAGCTACCGCGTGAAGACCTACGGCCGGGTCGTCGCCATCACCCGGCAGGTGCTGATCAACGACGATCTGGACGCCTTCACCCGGATCCCGGCGATGTACGGCAACTCCATCGCCCAGCTGGAGTCGGACGTGGTCTGGGGCATCATCACCTCGAACCCGGCCATGGCCGATGGCAATGCGCTGTTCCACACCACCCACAAGAACCTCGCGGGCTCCGGCGCGGCGCTCGACGTCACCAGCGTGGGTGCAGCCCGCGCCGCCATGGCCAAGCAGACGGGTCTCGACAAGAAGACGGTGCTCAACATCCGCCCCGCCTTCCTGATCGTGCCGGCATCTCTGGAGCTGAAGGCCGAGCAGCTGGTCGCGCAGAACCTCGTGCCCGCGTCGAGCGGCAACGTGGTGCCGCAGTCGATCCGCACGCTTAGCCCCATCGCCGAGCCGCGTCTCGATGCAGCCAGCGAAACCGCCTGGTATCTGGCCGCCAGCCCGAACCAGATCGACACGATCGAGTACGCCTATCTCGAAGGCCAACAGGGCGCCTACATCGAGACGCGCAATGGCTTCGATGTCGACGGGGTCGAGATCAAGTGCCGCCTCGACTTCGGCGCCAAGGCCATCGACTGGCGCGGCCTCTACAAGAACCCGGGCGCGTAACGCACCCATCCTGAATCCTGACATGCGGGCGGTCCTGACGGGCCGCCCTTCGTCTTTCCAAGAGGATCAAGCCCATGAAGAACTACGTCCAGCCCGGCAACACCATCACCCTGACCGCGCCCTATGCGGTCGTTTCCGGCGACGGCCTGCTCGTCGGCTCCATCTTTGGCGTGGCGGCGGGCAGCGCTGCCCTCGGCGAGACCGTCGAGGCGTCGCTCGTCGGCGTCTTCGAACTGAAGAAGGTCGCCTCGCAGGCGTGGGCCGCGGGCGACAAGGTCTACTGGGACAACACCAACAAAGAGGCGACGAAGACCGCCACCGCCAACACGCTAATCGGCGTTGCGACCGAAGCCGTCGCCGGTGGCGCCGGTGACGTCATCGGGCGGGTTCGCCTGAATGGCAGCTTCTGATGTCGGCCATCGCCGCTGCGTTCCAGTCACTGTTTGCCGACCCGAACATGGCGCGGGACGCGACCTACACGCCAAAGGGCGGCAGCGCCGTCTCCGTCCGGGCCGTCGTGCGCCGGCCCGACCGTGTCTTCGAATTCGGAGAGACACGGTTGCATGCCGCTACAACGCTGCTCGACATTCGCATCGCCGATGCGCCCAGCCTCGCCGAAGGCGACGGGTTCCAGTTCGACGGCGTTTCCTATGTCGTCCAGGGAGAGCCGAGCCGCGACGCGGAGCGACTGATCTGGACGGCGGAGCTCCGTGAGACATGAGGTTCTCGGTCAGCACGATCGGCGACCTCGGCAAGCTGATGGCCGACGAGATCAAGGCCGCCGAGAAGGCCGTCACGGCCGGGATTTCACAGGCCACCGAAGGCCTGAAGACCGATCTTCGGACGCAGGTCACCTCGGCGGGGCTGGGTCCGAGACTGGCGCGCACCTGGCGCGGACAAGTCTACCCCAAGGGCGAAGACAGCATCCGGGCGGCGGGTCTCGTCTGGTCCAAGGCGCCAGGCATCATCCGCATCTATGAGGAAGGCGCGACCATTCGCTCGAAGAACGGCTTCTTCCTCGCGATCCCGACGGCGGCCGCTGGCCGGTACGGGGATGGCGGCCGGAAGATCACGCCGGGTGGATGGGAGCGACGGACCGGGCAACGGCTGCGCTTCGTCTATCGACGCCGCGGTCCCTCTCTCCTCGTGGCCGACGGGATGCGTGCCCGGACAGGCAAGCGTGGTGGCTTCTCTCGCGCGAGCGCTTCCACACTCCGGACGGGCCGAGGACTGGTGACCGTGCCGATGTTCATCCTGGTTCCGCAGGTCACCCTCGCCAAGCGCCTCGAGGTGGCCGGCACCGCCGATCACTGGGTGAGCCGGCTACCCAGCCTGGTCGTGCGCAACTGGATTTCTGATGGGGACGGGAGCCGCTGATGTCTCGACGTGAACAGATCCTCGCCGCGCTTTCGGTTGTTCTCGCGGGGCAGTTGGCGGTGCCGGTGCGGCGCAACGAGGTGCTGCCCGAGAAGGTGCCCGCCGCCGGTCTCGTCATCCTGCGCGATGGCGAGCCCGGCGAACCCGACATCACTCTCAATCCCCGCACCGAGTTCTACGCGCATCGGGTCGAGCTCGAAGTCTATGTGCCGCGAGATCCCAGCGGCGGCGGCGAAGCGGCGCTCGATCAGCTGCTTGGTGCGATCGGGGCTGCCCTGCGTGTCGATGAGACGCTCGGCGGCCTCGCCGAGAACCTGACGCCGTCAGCCCCGGAAACGGGTGCGCTCGCTCTCGAAGGAGCGCCGCCGATGCTGACCGCCCGGATCATCGTCACGATCGAATACCTGGTGAGCGATCCGCTCACCGCCTGACCCAACCACGACCCAATCACGACAAGACGGGAGTCAACCATGCCCAAGGCGCGCGCATATGGCGCGGACGCCACCCTCAAGGCGTGCCGGGAGGCAAGCTACGGGGTCGCGCCGCTCACCGGCTATCAGAGCCTCGACTTCAAATCGACCGATCTCTCTTCGGCCCAGCCGCTCGGGGACGACCCGCTGCTCGGACGCGGGCGCAATGCGCAGGATCCTTATCGCGGCCTCATCACCGACGAGGGCCAGCTCGACATCCCGCTCGACCTGCGTGGAACGGGCTTCTGGCTGACGGGCCTGTTCGGAGACCCGGTGACCACGCCCACGAACGCCAGCGGCTCGATCGTCTTCGCCGTCAATCCCACGGCGGGCGACACGGTCACCTTGAACGGTACGGTCTGGACGTTCGTCTCCGGTACTGCCGGCGCACAGGAGACTCAAATCCAGGGAACGGCCACGCAGACCGTCGATCAGCTGGTCAGCGACCTCAACGCATCGGCCGATCCCGAAATCGCCAAATGCACCTATTCGCGGCCGACGAGCACACAGACCCTCGTCATCGCATTCGATGTCGTCGGACCGACCGGGAACGCCTTCACGATCTCCGCCTCTGCCGCGGCAGCTTCGGCGGCGACCCTGACCGGCGGCGGCTATGCCCATGTCTGGGAGAGCGGCGCCGACGATATCCCGAGCTACACGATCGAGGTCGGCCATCCGAAGCTCACAACGCCGGTGTTCTTCCGTCACCTCGGCACGGTGATGGAGAGCCTGAACTTCGAGATGGGCCAGGAGGGACCGGCAAACGCCCGTCTCCAGCTCGTGGCCCAAGGCGAGGAACGCTTCTCGGCGACGGTCGACGCCAATCCGACGGCCTACGCGCTCCGCCGCTTCAGCCAGGGGCGCGGCTTCATCCGACGCGGCGGTGCGGCGCTCGCCGGCGTCACTGGCGGCAGTCTGACCTTCTCCAACAATCTCGAACGCGTCCGGGTCATCCGCGAGGACGGCAAGATCGAGGCGGCCGATCCCACCTTCGCCTCGGCGGAAGGGTCGATGTCGGTGCGCTTCGACGGTGCGACGCTGGTGGCCGAAGCCGCCGATGGCGATCCCGTCGCTCTGGAATACGGGTTCACCTTCCCGGAAGGCTACGCGCTGCGGTTCGAGCTGCCGCGCGTCTTCCTGCCAAAACCCAAATACGCCGTCTCCGGCCCCGGCGGGGTCGAGGCGAGCTTCGACTGGCGCGCCGCCTACGATGACAGCGAAGGCACAATGCTGCGCGCCCACCTCCTGAACGATGTCACAAGCTACACCTGAGGCCATTCCCATGATCCGCCTGAACCTGTCGCGCGAGCCGAGCTGGCTCGACCTCGGACATGACGTGCGCGTGCGCGTCGCTCCCCTGACGACCTCGCTCATGGCCGCCGCCCGCAGTGATCCGGCGGTGGCTGCCTTGCCCGAAGGCGCGTCGAACGAGACCATCGCGGTCACCATGGCCAAGGCCCTGGCACGGCTGGTCGTGCTGGAGTGGGAAGGGGTGGGCGACGCCGAAGGCAATCCGGTGCCCATCACACCGGAAGGCATCGACGCGCTGCTGGACATCCTGCCGATCTTCGAGGCCTTCCAGCTCCGCTACGTGTCCAAGGGCCTGTTGCTGGAAGCGGAAAAAAACGGCTCCGCGCCCTCGCCGAATGGCACTTCAGCGGGGGCGACCAGTATTGCCGATCCTGCCGCGGCATTTGCGGCGAATGTCCCGCCGTCCTGAACCGTCCGCAGACGATCGAAGGCTGGCAGGTCTGGGATCTCGCGAAACGGCTC
Source organism: uncultured Rhodospirillaceae bacterium (assembly GCA_937887565.1). Classification (GTDB taxonomy): domain Bacteria; phylum Pseudomonadota; class Alphaproteobacteria; order Rhodospirillales; family Magnetospirillaceae; genus CALABS01. The sequence goes on from CALABS010000012.1 coordinate 46,843, forward strand.
ACGGGGCAGCTGCGCGCCGTCCCCGGTGCGATCCTCGGCCTCGACATGACGGCTGCTCTCGCCTGCGCGCACGCGCTTGGAGTGGACACGCTGGTCTGCGCGGAACTGCTGCCCGAGGTGGAGGGCATGATGGTGCGCGGACTGAACGCGCAAATCAGGACTGATCAAGATGGCTGAGAAACGCGTCTCCGTTCGCCTTGCCGTGGTCGGAGGGCGCGAGGTCCGTGCCGAGTTGCAGGGCATCGGCGACGCAGGGGAGCAAGGCTTCCGTCGGCTATCGCGGGAGATGGACGCCGCGAACAGCCGTGTCGCGGCATTCTATCGGCGCGTGCAGATCGCGGCTGCCGCCACAGCGACCGCCTTCGCCGCGGGCGCTGCGGCCATGATCCGCTCCGGCCTTCAGGTCGTCGACGCACAGGCCAAGCTCGCCCAATCGCTCGGGACGACCGTCGAGAGCATTCAGGTTCTCGAACGAGCCGGCGAATTGGCCGGCGTGTCGATGTCCGGCATCGAGCAGGCGACCAAGGACCTCACCCGCCGCCTCAGCCAGGCGGCCGCCGGGACCGGTCCTGCCGTCGCGGCGCTCGAACGGCTCGGGCTCTCGGCCTCGGCCTTGCTGGCCCTGCCGCTGGATGAGCGTGTCGGTCGTATCAATCAGGCGATTGAAGACTTCGTGCCCGCGGCTGAGCGTGCAGCGGTCGCCGGGCAGCTGTTCGGGGAGGAAGGCAGCATCGCCATCTCCCGGATCGACACGGCGACCCTCCGGCAGGCGACACAGGACGTTCGCGATTTCGGCGTGGTTGTGTCCGAACAGGACGCTGATCAGATCGAGCGAACGAACGATGCGATCTCACGCCTCGGTCTGATCTGGCGCGGGCTGTCGAACCAGCTCGCCGTTGCCGCCGCCCCGGCCCTTGAAGCCGTCGCTGACGCGCTGGCGGCGATCTCGCGCACGACGGGTCCGCTTGGTCAGGCGATCCGGCTCCTGTTCGACAACATCGGTCGGCTCGCCTCGATCTCTGCTGCCTTCGCCGCCTTCATCGCCGGGCGCTGGGTCGCCGGCATGGTTGTGGCCGCCGCCTCGGTGCGCGGCCTCGCCACCGCGCTGGTCTTTCTGCGCGGCGCGTTGATCCGAACCGGGATCGGCGCGCTCGTCGTTGCGGCGGGCGAACTGATCTACCAGTTCAGTCGCCTGGTGCAGGCGACCGGCGGCTTCGGCGCTGCGCTCGGCCTGCTGGGTGACGTGGCAGCCGAGGTCTGGGACAGGATCGGTCTGCTGGCCGGCGTCCTGAAAGCGCGCATCGACGCCGCCTGGAGCGGCATTCAAGCGAGCATCGCCGACGCGCTGCAGGCGTCGCTCGAGGCCGTCGTCGCCTTCGGCAATCGCACCATCGGGACGTTTCAGGGCGCTTTCGATGCAATGGTCGTCATCTGGGGCAACCTGCCTCGGGCCATCGGCGATCTTACGATCCAGGCGGCGAACTTGGCTGTAGCCGGTCTCGAGTCGATGCTGAACGGCGCGGTCGACGGCATCAACGCGCTCCTCGAAGGCGTCAATGCGGGTCTGGCGGCGATCGGCATCGAGCGGGCCATCGAACTGGTGCCGGACGTCGATCTCGGCCGGATCGAGAACGAGTTTGTGGGCGCCGCGAGCCGGGCTGGCAACGCAGCGCGTGACGCCTTCGCCGCCGCGTTTGAGACGGACACCTTCGCGGCACCGGATTTCGGTCTGTCGGCTTTCGCCGAGGATGCGCGCGCTGCCGCCGACAGTGCGCGAGAGACGGCGACGGCGCTGGGAGAGCTGGCAGGCGCGCCCCTCGCGTCCATCACCGCGCTCCGGGAGGCCATGGCGGGCGCGAACACCGAGATCGACAATGCGGCCGGCGCGACGGAGCGTCTCGATGAAGCCTTCGCAGCCATTGCTGGTACCGGGGGCGGCACCGGAGGCGATGCCGCAGGAGATGGAAAAGCCTCGGCCGGCTCCGCCGCACGCGCCGCGGAGGCAAGCCGGGCCGCCGGGGAGGCAGCCGCTTCGGCGGCCACACAGGCAGCAACCGGCTGGGCGGCGGTTCGCGAGGAGCTATCCCGTTACGCCAGCGAGGCGATGGACTGGGGCAAGGGTCTCGGCAGCGCTCTCACCAGCGCCTTTCGCAGCGCCGAGGACGCCATCGCCAACTTCGTGACCGGCGGCAAGATCGACTTCAAGGCGCTCGCCGACAGCATCCTCGCCGACATCACCCGCATCGCGGTTCGTTCCGCGATCCTCGGGCCTCTAGCCAATGCACTTGGCGGAGGCAGCGGCGGACTGCTCGGCGGCTTGTTCGGCGGCGGAGGCGGGCTGTTTGCCGGCATCTTCCATCAAGGCGGCGTCGCCGGGGGGCCCGCTCAGCAGCGGCTCGTCCCGGCATTCGCTTTTGCGGGTGCGCCGCGCTTCCACGACGGCGGTCTCGCGGGGCTTCGTGCCGACGAGGTGCCCGCGATCCTGCAGCGCGGTGAGATGGTGCTGTCACGGGCTCAGCTCGCCGCGATCGGCGCCGCACGCGAAACCCGGTCACCGGTCAACGTGGTGATGAACATCTCCACCCCGGACGCGGGCAGCTTTCGCTACGCCCAAGGGCAGATCGCCGCCGACGCCGCCCGCGCCATGGAGCGGGCGCGGCGTAATCTCTGACGGATCGACAGATGAGCGGCTTTCACGAAGTTCAGTTCCCGCCGGACATCTCCTACGGGGCGTCCGGCGGCCCCGGCTACTCGACCACCGTGGTGACGACGGTTTCGGGACACGAGCGGCGCAACGCCAACTGGGCCGCCGCGCGGGGCAAATGGAACGTGGCGCACGGCCTGAAGAAACGCGATCAGGTGGCGGCCCTCATCGCCTTCTTTCGCGCGCGGCGCGGACGCGCCTACGGCTTCCGCTTCAAGGACTGGACCGACTACCAGGCGCTGGCCCAGCTGATCGGGCAAGGCGACGGCGCGACCAAGACGTTCCAGCTCGTGAAGACCTACGCGAGCGGTGGCGAGGTCGAAACCCGGGTCATCACCAAGCCCGTTCCCGGAACGGTGAAGATCTACCGCGACGGCGTCGAGGCGTTCTCGGGCTGGAGCGTCAACACGGCGACCGGCCTCGTGACCTTCACCGTCGCCCCCGTATCCGGCGTCCAGGTGACGGCGGACTTCGAGTTCGACGTGCCCGTCCGCTTCGACAGCGATCAGATGGACCTCACGATCGAAACCTATCAGCTCGGCAGTTGGGGCCAGATCCCGGTGCTGGAGATCAGACCATGAAATCGACTTCGGCAGCCCTCGCGGCACACCTCGCCGGACCGGTTACGACGCTCGCCACCTGCTGGCGCATCTCGCGCGTTGACGGCAAGGAGTTCTTCTTCACCGACCACGACCGGGATCTGTCGTTCGAGGGCAACGTCTACAAGGCGAGTTCCGGCTATTCGCGCACGGCTATCGCCAACGATGCGAGCCTGAGCGTCGACAATCTCGACGTCGAGGGCGTCTTCGACAGCGCGTCGATCACCGAGGAGGAGCTGCGCGCGGGTCTCTTCGACCAGGCCGAGGTGCGGATCTTCCTCGTCAACTGGGCGGACCCCGCCATGGGCGCTCTTCGGATGCGCCGCGGCTGGTTCGGCGAGGTCGTGCTGACCGAACAGGGCATTTTCCGGACCGAACTGCGCGGCATGACCCAAGCGCTGCAGCAACGCATCGGCGAGCTCTACAGCCCCGAATGTCGCGCCGATCTCGGAGATCACCGCTGCAAGGTGCCGGTCAATCCGCCAGAAATCGCCCGGTCGACAGCGTACCTCGTCGGTGACGTGGTGCGCGTGCGTACGACCGGCACGCCGGTCAGATTCCCGCTGCCGGTCGTCAACGGCAGCTTCGAGGCGGATGGCGCCGGCGACGGCTCCAGCTTCACGCCCACCGGATGGACGAAGGTGTCCGGCGACTGGGACGTGCATGACGCCGGCAATGGCAGCCTGACGCCCGCGGCTGGCAGCTTCTACCTGGAAGGCGGAAGCTCGGCATCGGGGGAGCTGACCCAATCCATCGACCTAGTCGCATCGGGTCTGGATCCACTGCAGATCGACGGAGACGCCTACCGGCTGGACGCAGCAGTGAGCCGGGCGAATTCGTTCCCGGACGACTTGGGGCGAGTCGTCGTCGAAGCTCTGGACGGCTCGTCGAACCTGCTCTCACCCCTTCTCGACACGGACTTCGAGGTAATCCTGCCCGAAGACAGCTGGGTTCAGCGGGGCATCTCGATGGCCCAGCTGCCGGTGGGAACCAGATTTCTCCGCTTCCGGCTCCTGCACCAGCTCGCGGCCGGCAGCCAGTCGAACGCGGCCTTCGACGCCGTCGTGGCGACGATCACGGACACGACGGCATCAGTACCGACTTCCGCGGATTTCGAGAACCGCATCTATCGGTGCGTGACCGCCGGAACGACCGCGTCCGAGCCACCGAGTTTTGACACCAATGTCGGCGCGCAAACCGCCGATGGTGGCGCGGTTTTCGAGGCCGAGGAAGCATGGAGCCGGTCGGGCATCGTGACGGCAGTCACCGACCGGGCCGTCTTCAACGCCACGCTCAATGAACCGCGAGCGGCCGACGGTTGGTTTGCTGGCGGCGTGCTGACCTGGGAGACCGGCGCCAATGCCGGTCGCTCCATCGAGGTCAAGGGCTGGACCCAAGGCAGCGGACGGATCGAGCTGTTCCTGCCGATGGGATACGCGATCGAGCCCGGCGACGCCTTCCGCGTTCACCCCGGTTGCGACAAGCGGCTCGACACCTGCATCGACCGCTTCGCCAACGTCCTGAACTTTCGAGGTGAACCTTACGTGCCGGGCCAGGACGCCATGATGAGTTATCCCGATGCACGCTGACCGCCCACCATCACCGACCGCCACCGCGATCGGGGATCTGGCCGATGCGATCGTCGCCGAAGCCCGAACATGGCTGGGTGTTCCCTGGCGGCACCAGGGGCGAAGCCGCGCCGGTGTTGATTGCGCGGGGCTCGTGGTCCTTGTCGCGCGGGCGCTCGAACTCGCCGACCACGACAGCACGGCCTATGGGCGCCGCGCGAAGGGACAGGGCTTCGTCGAGCACTTTCGCGGGCACATGGACGGTGTCGCCGTCACGCAAGCGCGGCCCGGCGACGTTCTCGTCTTCGCTGATCAGGCTTATCCCTGCCATTGCGGCTTTCTGACGGAACGGCTCGGACGGCCGCATCTCCTGCACGCGCACGCCACGCGCAGGCAGGTGATCGAGGAATCCTATGCCGGCGAATGGCCGGCCAAGATCAAGTTCGCATTTCGCTTTCGCTCTCCCGGACCCTGACCTGCCATGGCCATTCTCGTCGCAGTGGGCGGAGCCGCGCTCGGCTCCGCAGTCGGCCTCGGCTGGCAAGCCGGCTGGCTCGTCGGCTCGGTGGTCGGCAGCCTCTTGTTCCCGGCCAAGGGGCAGAATGTCACCACCGAAGGCCCCCGACTCGGTGACCTGACCGTTTCCTCGTCCGCCTATGGCGCATCGATCGCCATCGGCTACGGCACCTTGCGCATGGCCGGCAACATGATCTGGTCCTCCGGCATCCGTGAGCAGCAGAACGTCACCCGGACCCGCTCGGGCGGCAAGGGCGGCGGCGGAGCCACCCAGACCTCGGTCACGTATTCCTACTTCGCGTCCTTCGCGCTCAGCTTCGGCGAGGGGCCGGCCGCGGACGTGCTTCGGATCTGGGCGGACGGCAAACTCATCTACGACAAGACCGGCGCGAGCCCCGACGTCGCCAAACCGGATCTCAAGTTCCGTTTCCATTCCGGGGCGGAGGATCAGCTGGCCGATCCGCTGATCGAAACGCACGTCGGCGCGGGCCGTGCACCCGCCCATCGGGGTCTTGCCACCATCGTCTTCGAAGATCTGGCGCTCGCGGACTTTGGCAACCGCATCCCGAACATCACGGCCGAGATCACCTACCAGCGGGCGGCTCAGCAGCCCTACCAACTGCTCGATTTCATCACGACGGGCGAAGGCGGATATTTCGGCACCTACCAGATCGACGATCTGGCCGTCGATTGGCGCCGCGGATACGGCTACTTCCTGGACAGCGACGTCAACGCCGCCGAGGCCGGGATCCGCCGCTTCAGCCTGCGGACCATGAAAGAAGACCGCCAGGCGCGGATGACGGACATCACGGCCGTCGCGCCGAACAACTTCCCGAGCACGCTGTTCTGCGGCGAGGACGGCCACCTCTATGTCGTGACCGGATCGAGCAACTCACGCCCGATCCTGCGCATCGAACCGAACGCCCTGAAGGAGGTCGGTCGCTTCGGCTCCACCAGCAACGGCCTGACCAACTCGACCCTGCGGTTCGTCGCCACGACGTGGATGGGGATGCTTTCAGCCTACGGCCCCTCTGGCCGCGTCGACTTCGTTCTCACCGGATCGCTCTTCGACGATGTCGGACTCATCCGTGCCGACACCATGGGCTATGTCTGGGGCGCCGGGCAGAGCGTCACCGAGCCTCGCGTTCGGGGCGTCATTGGTGGTGAGGTCGGCGAAGGCTTCGGGGATGGCTGGATCCTCGGCAGCGGGACGAGCACGAACCATGGAAGCCTCGGCCTCTATCGCCTGCGGGTCTCCGCGCTGGCAGGGTACGACGGCCTCACCGGCCAATCCCTCGGTGTCACCTTCGAGAAGGTCGCCACCTTCTCGCCATCGGACGTCGAGAGCGGCGCCACCGGCTTCTACGGCAGCGCGGGCGGGCTCACCTACGACACGACCGACGACAGCGTCATCTTTCAGGCGCGCATCTCGAACGGGGGATCACCCGGCGCGATCTATACGCTGAAATGGCGCAGCGACACCGGCATCGTCTGGAAGACGGTCGTTCCGATCCAGATCAACTACGAAGGACCCTACTTCGGTCAGAGCCGGTTGCGCGGGCAGCGTTGGACGCTGATGCGGGGCACGCGCGTCATCCAGCTGGACACCGCCACGGGCGCTCTGGTCCTGAATGAGATTTGGCCGGGTGCGGTCAGCGAAGGCGGCGCTCAGGTTTACGATGCCGTCACCGACACGCATCTGGTCCGCGGCAGCCAGGGCTGGGCGAAGCTCTTCCTCAACCGCGGCGGCGGTGGTGGAGAGACGCTCTCCGGCCTCGTCTCCGACCTATGCGCCCGTGCCGGCCTTGGTCTGTCCGATATCGACGTCGCCGATCTCGGGGCGACGGTTCCCGGCTATGTCATCGGGCGGCAGACCACCGTGCGGGGCGCGATCGAGCCGCTGGCACAGGCCTATTTCTTCGACGCTGCGGAAAGCGACGATGCCCTGCGGTTCCGGACGCGGGGACGACCGCCCGCCGCGACCATCGACGCGGATCTTCTGCTGCCGCTGGATGAGCGGACCGGCGAAAGCTGGCGTGAGCGTCGCACGCAAGAGGTCGAGCTGCCGGAACGCGTCAGCGTCGTCTACATGGATCGCGGCGCCGACTACCAGCAGGGCACGCAGAGCGAAAAACGCACCTCCCTGCCGCTGCCGACCATGCATTCGCGCAACCAGGCCAGCGTAGAGCTGGCGCTTGCGCTGGACGCGACGACGGCCAAGCAGATCGCAGCCAAGACGCTCTTCAGCGCCTGGATCGAACGCAGCGCTTACGAAGCAGAGCTGCCGGCCGACTGGCTGCGTCTCGATCCGACCGACGTCGTGGACGTGGTCTTTGCCTTGGGCTCGACCTTCCGGACCCGCATCACCCGCCTCGATGTCGGGGCCGATTTCTCGCTCGCTTTGAAAGGGGTTTCGGAGGCTGCCGCCACCTACGTCTCCAACGTGGCTGCCGATGGAGGCTCTGGCAATCCGGTCCAAATCGTCGGCAATCAGGCCGCGACGCGGCTGATCCTGCCGGACCTCCCGCTGCTGCGCGACACCGATGACACCGGAGGGTCAGGGTCGCGGATCTACTACCTCATGGGCGGCTTCGGAGGCCCGGGCTGGCCCGGTGCATCTCTCTACCGAAGCGCCGACGGCACGGCGTGGGCACAGGTCGGGCGTTCCTTGAGCGAGGCGGCCTGGGGCGCCACGGCAAATGTCCTCGGCACACCGATATCCCCGTTCGCGACCGATGAGACGAATAGCCTGACGGTGTTCATGACTACCGGCGGCGAACGGCTGGAGAGCGTCACGCAGGACTCGATGCTCAGCGGCGCCAACGCGGCCCTCGTCCTCAAGGCCAACGGCGAGCCCGAGATCATCCAGTTCCGCGACGTGGCGCTGAACCCGGACGGCTCATACACCCTGTCCGGGCTTTTGCGCGGCAGACGTGGCACCGACGTCTTCGTGGACGGGCACGAGGCTGGCGAGTTGTTCGTCCTGCTCGACCCCGACGACGTGGAGACCATGGTCACCTCGCTCGGCGATCTCGATCTTCCCCGGTCCTGGAGGGCGGTCGGCTTCGGCACGATCTTCGAGGATGCGGAAACGTTGGTCGCCGGCCATACCGGCCGGGACCTCAAGCCCTACGCGCCCTGGAACGTGCAGGCGGCTCTGACCGGCAGTCCAGCCAACATCAGTCTCTCCTGGGTCCGGCGGACGCGGATCGGCGGCGAGCTGAAGGACGGCACCGGCCTCGTGCCGCTCGGCGAGACCTCCGAGGTCTACGAAATCGACATCCTCTCCGCCCCTGGCGGCGCGGTGAAGCGGACGCTCACCGCGACGAGCCCGAACGTCGTCTACGCCAATGCCGACATCCTCGCCGACTTCGGTGTGGTCCCGTCGTCCCTGACCGTCGCCGTCTTCCAGATCAGCGCCGTCGCAGGCCGCGGCTTCCCGCGCACCGTCACTTTGGAGATCAACTGATGCCCAGCCCAAATCTGGCCGTGACCCATGTCGCGGCCGCCCAGAACCAGAAAGAGGTCACGATCAATGACGCGGTCGATGCCCTCGACAACGCCATGAACCGGGCGCTGTCGCTGGCAATGGCCGACGCCAACATGACGCTGACTGGTACCCAAGCCAACCGTAACGGTCTGATCATCCTCACCGGCACGCTGACGGCGTCCCGGACCCTGACACTGCCCGCCAATCACCGGCGGCTTGCAATCCGAAATGCCACCAGCGGCGGCCAGGACATCCGCGCCAAATATGCGGGCTCCGGCGCAGAGGTCGTCATCGTACCGGGCGCGACAGTGCTGGTTCAGGGCAATGGCGGCGACCTCTACGGGGTCGGCGGCGGCGCTGGCGCGCTGGGGGATCTCACCGACGTCTCCATCGCCGGTGCCGCCAATGGCGACGTGCTCCAGTTCGATGGAGCCGAGTGGGGCGCCACAGGCGTCGGCATCTTCAACCGCGCTCTGCTGCCCTTCCGGGGCGCGCTGCTGCGACGCTCGACCAATTTCAGCGTCGCGACGACCGGCGTTTACGTCGCCGTGCCATGGCAAACCGCCGAGTATGACAGCGACGCATTCTGGGATGCGGGCCAGCCCTCCCGCCTGACCATTCCCGCCGGGGTGACGAAGGTCCGGATCGTCGGCAACATCGAGTGGCAGACCTCGCCGACCAGTCAGCTGGTCGAGGTGCGCAAGAACGGAAACAGCGTGCCGGGCGGCGGCGCCGTCATCGTGCGCGGCGACAGCGGCTACTCCAACCAGATGCGGAATCTGTCGAGCGCGGTTCTTCCGGTATCGGCGGGCGATTGGTTCGAGCTGGCGGTCTATGTCGGCACGGCCGGGGAGCTGCGCGGCCTCGAGCGCACGTGGCTGGCCATCGAGGTCGTCGAGACTGCGGATGCGGCCGATCCCCCGGCCGACATCAGCGGCTACAAGGCCGGGCAACCGGCAGCGGACGAGGTGATCGTGCGGATACCGATAGCCCGACGCACCCGGCTGAAGATCGATCTTGCCGGCAGCCATGCCAGCGCCGAAGCCGCGGCAACCGCCCAGGCGGAATTCGACATCCGGGTCGATGGCGTGAGCAGCGCCACCATGCGCTTTGCCGCGGCCGCCACGAGCGCCACCTTCATCGCTGCCAGCGAAGCCGTGCTGGAGCCCGGCCAGGTGCTCAGCGTGGTCGCGCCATCGACGCCCGACGCCACGCTCGCCGGGATCGGGTTCACGCTGGCCGGCTCGCTGGTCCTCTGATCACTCCCGGATTGCGTCATGGACAAAGAACCAGAAAGCGGGGCGCTGATCGCGCTGCCGGCCGCCGAGTTTGAAGCCCTGCTGGAGCGCGCGGCCGAGACGGGTGCGCGGCGCGCCCTGCATGAGGTCGGCCTCGATGGCCAGGATGCCGCCGAGGACATCCGTGATCTTCGCTCGTTGCTCGCGGGTTTCCGGCTCGCGAAACAGACGGCCGTCCAGACCGCCGTGCGGCTGATCACCACCGGCGTCCTGCTCGCCCTGATGGCCGGCATCGCCATCAAGCTGAAGCTCTTCGGACCGACGCCTTAACCCATCCGCCCGACCCATCAGACCACCGCCCGCCCTCGTCGAGGAGCGGGCTTTTTTGTGCCTGGAGACCTGCCATGACGACAATGACCTACAAACACTGGCGCGATGTGCCCGAGCGCTCGTGGCGCTGGAAGAATTTCTCCCCCGCCGAGATCGCCTGCCGAGGCAGCGGCTCCCTGCGGATCAACGAAGATGCGCTCGACAAGCTCCAGGCGCTGCGCGATCGGCTTGGCAAGCCCCTCATCGTCCGTTCGGCCTACCGCAGTCCGGCGCACAACCGGGCCGTCGGCGGCGCGCCGCGCTCGAAGCACATGGACGGCACGGCCTTCGACATCGCCATGTCGAACCACGATCCGGTCGCCTTCGAGGCCGCTGCCCGAGCCGTCGGCTTTCTCGGCTTCGGCTACTATCCCCGTTCGGGCTTCATGCACATCGACCTCGGTCCTGCTCGGCAATGGGGCGAGCGGTTCCCGGTGCAGGCGACGGCGTTCGCCGCTGAAACGGCGCCCGCGCGGGCGGTTTTGGCCGACAGCCGCACGATGAAGGGCAGCGGCGCGGCAGGCGCGGCGACGCTCGGCGCCGCAGGCGTCGAGGTAGCGCAGAGCGTCCTGACGGAGACCCAGTCCACGATCCTGCCGCTCGTACCCTATCTCGACACCCTGCGCTGGGTGTTGATCGCCGTGGCGCTCGCGGGCGTTGCCGTGACGATCTACGCCCGCATCGACGACTGGAAGCGGGGGCGTCGATGATCGCCGCTCTGTTCACCGGGATCGTCGCCAGCCCGTGGATGCGGGCGGCCTTGCGCTACAGCGCCATCGCACTCGCCGTGCTTCTGTTCTTGCTGGCACTCCGGCGCTCCGGCGAGCGTGCTGGCCGCCTCGCCGAACGCCTCGAAACTTCGGAGAAGACCAATGACATCCATCGCCAGATGCTCGATGCGGCAGCTCGCCGTCCTCGTGATCGTAACGATCTCGCTGACCGGCTGCGCGACGGTCGCTTCTGATCTTCGCGTCACGACCATCTGCCCACCCGTTGTCGAGTATAGCCGCGAGTTCCAAGCGCGCGCAGCCGACGAGCTCGATCTGCTGCCGGAGGGGTCGGCTCTCGCCGAAATGCTCGCCGACTATAGCGTTATGCGGGACCAAGCGCGCAGCTGCCGAGTGTGATTCTAGATTCTCCGAATGACCTTCGTCTCGATTAGAGCATGAAGATGGGCACGCAGTCCTGCGGGGACGTGTCCACCGCTGATCACAACGCCGGCCTCCATATTCTTCTCCAACGCATGCCCAGTCAGGTTAGCGCTGGTCAAGAAGGCTGAATTGCCGTCGGCAACGGCCACTTTCGCGTGAACCCGTCCTTCGGCGAACGGTGCCGGCCGGTCGGTCCAGACATACAGCGCTGCCGAAGGAACACACCGCCGCATTGTAGCAATAGGATCGACGGACAGGCTCCCGCCATGGCTCGTGGAGGTCTCCAACAGAATTCGGATGTCGATGCCGCGAGTGCTTGCAGCATTCAATGCATCGACCACCGAGGAGACGTCGTATGCAACAAAGCTAACGAGAAAGAGGTCACTTCGCGCGTGATCGATGAGATCCAGCAGCACCTGCTCCGTGCGGCGGGTGGCGACGAATGGTGTCGTCGGGCCCGTCCAAACTAGTTCGACGCTGTTCTCGCGCTGCGCCTGTTGGCGGGCGAAGGCTGCGCCGACCAAGATCCCGGCCAGAACATCGCCTGATATTTCCGTCTGTTTCCAAGCGGCGATCAAGCGATCAAGCGCTGCGCGAGCAGCCGGCGTGCTCACGAGCTGATGCAGGCTTCCGTATCGTTCGACCGGCATCGAGCCGCGGACACGATCAGCGAGTGCTTCGATCCTCGACGGAGATAACATGGCCACGAGGTCTGTGGCCGCGACCAATATCGCTTCCATCAGACGGTCTCGAAGAATGCCGCGTCGGGATTTTCAAGGGTGGGTACCACGAGGGAACGATCGAGATGACGATTTCCCCTCTCACAGGACGTTTCCGAGACGAATGAACAGGCGTGACATGCTGCGCCGTGAAGTGACTGGTCCTTACTCGGATCGTGTTCTGAACAGAGTGGATCGGATGCGCAAATATGGGCGCGATCCAGCGCTTGGCGCAGAAGTCGCCCAAGATTTTCAGGCTTTCCTAGCTCTACGAGACCTCCCAGAGTGCCATCGGAATCTGCTGCAGCTGTGTAGATGAGAAATCCGGCTTGATCCCTCCCGTCCTCGACGTCTGCATATATACGCTCCCGAATACTCGCGGCGTTGTAGCCGCACTCCAAGGCCAGTTCCCGGATCAGCATGTGCGCGAGCGTGTGTAGCATGACATAACGAACGCCCGGGTAACCTTGGCTTGGGTCCAGGTTCCTCTTTTGCCGCCATCCGCGATGGCCCTGCCGTAACCGAGAGTCGAGAGCCTTCACCGGATCCTTATCCGCCCAAGCCTTCAATGCATTTGCATCGAAGCGAACGAAAATTCCTTCACCGTGAACTTGAGTGGCCGGCACCCAGTTCGGTGCTGCGCGTGCGAGCGGGGCCCGTGGGGCTGCCTCATCTCCCGTACCTTCGTCAGGAGACTCGACTCGTGTGAATCCAAGGAGGGCGTTCACCTCACGAAGCCGCTCCAGCAGCAGAACGCGTGTGATCGCCGCACCGAAGCCCGAGGGCACGCCCACCTTCTTGCTCATGAAATGCGGATAGTCGGTGGGTGGGTTCTCGGCCGTAAGCACATCCCATTCCGGCCCTTTGAGGTCGCTCTGTTCGACGCCCGGTCCGCCATTGCGATGGGTTTCGATTGCGGACCAAATCTGCTCGTCAGTGAACTGCTCGATGCCAGGCAGCTGCGCCGTCTTCTTCAGGGTCTTGACGACGAACGCCACTTCGGCCGCCGAAGTGACGTCTTCAAAGAACGTCCAGCCATCCGCGACCAGTTGCGCCAGAGGGCTTCCCACCTGTGGGATCGCGAGAACCGAGAGTGTGACCGGGAACCAGCTATTGGTTGCGCCAAGGAGAATTGCGCGAGGTTCCTCGGTGCAATCGTCCTCAAAGCGATCCACGTGCGGATGTCGCCCTCGGCAGGCTGGAAGGTTGTCTCGACCTGCCTGACCAAAAGCCTGCGCCATGTTCTTCGATGCGCCGCAGCCATCGCATTTGACCCACAGGTTCTCGGTTTGAAGTGATGCGCCGCTCTCGAAGAACCTCAGCGTCGCACGACAGGTGCTAGATCCGCCGTGAACGAACCAGTGCCAGGCAAAGTCGTCGAGGTGGCCAGCCCGACACGCCATGAGAAAGCGCGCCGGGACGGCATCGGCATCCCTGGCCCTTTGATCGTTATTCGATCCGCGACAGCCCTCATGGACGAAACGCGTCAGCTCGGGGCGATACCTGTTTTCCTTCAGCTTGAACAAGCCGGCGTCATACGGCGATAGCAGGCCGCATTTGACGCAGCGCAGCCACCGCGGGAAGGGTTTGACGGGCACGCCGATCAGCGCGGCGGCTGAAAATGGGTCTGTGATATCCCTTTCGCCCACGGGCGGCATACGCAATGATTCGACTTGGGGTCCGAGCACGCCCCGGACGTTGGCGAGCAACCGTGCCTCTTGGATCGGCTGACACCTGTCTTTCTCCCAGCGGTCGATCCCCATCGTGACCACCGACATGTTCGGGAGGTCGATCAAGGCTCCGGGGCCGTAGGTCCAAAGCAACTGGCTCGGTCGAATTTCTCCTACGGGTGTCCTGCTCATTGCTGATCCTCCTGGGGCTGCGTCACCCGCGGTCTCCAAGTCGGATCACTCGTCGAACGGTCGTCCTCCATCACGAGCCTGACACCAGGCTCGACTTCGCGCATGGACATCGGGACCGTCCAATCGGTCCAAGGTTTGATGCCCGGCGCCGAAAGCAGCGGATAGGCGGTGGGGCCTGCGCCGTGCTTCTGGTAGACGAGCGTGCGGCCGCCGACGCCCGCTTCATTGGCCCAATCGTCAGCGCGGCTCTTCATCTCGGCTTCGGTCAGGGTCTTCTTCCCCGAATCTTCCGTGACTTCCCAGGTGCGAGCGGCGACGGCGCCTATCGTATCCAACATCTCTTTGCGGCTCGGACTGTTCATGGCGCCAGCGCCGTCGTTTGCGGCGAAGGGATCGTAGGTGTGACGCATGATGGAGAGCATCGCGCCGGTGAGCCCTCGGTCCAACGCCCGTGGCGAGAACGGGGTGACGGATTGAGCTTCGACGTGCTGATAGAAGGTCGCGTGGTAATGCTCGAAGGTCTCGTAATGCGACAAGTCCCGAGGCCGCGCCCAGGTCAGCACAGTGGCCACCAGTCCTGGCGGCGTTCGGCCCACACGGCTGGTCGCCTGGATGTACTCGGCCGTTCCCTTGGGTTGGCCGTTTACGACCATCACTCCGAGACGATTCACGTCAACACCGACCGACAGCATGTTCGTGGCGAGAACGGCATCGATCGGCCGGGCCTCCCCTGGTTTCCTGTTGGTCACCCATTTGCCTAGTGCCGGATCGAAGGTGCCATCGAAAGGAACCTCGAGCTGATCGAGGTATCTCGGGATGTCCTGACTGGAGACCCGCGATGTCAGTTCGCTGATTTCCTCGACCCGCCGCTGCGCGAGCCCCGGTCGGTCCACCAGGCTCATATCGACACGGAAGGAACGCGTTTGGACGTCGTCTTCGGCCAGACGCTTCATCCCTCCGAGTTCTCGTAGCGAGTTGAAGTAGCCGACGAGGGTCATATAGGGGTCGGCCACCGGGCCGAACCGATCGAACAGCGCCTGCGCTGCGGTGAGGAACGCCGTATAGGTCCTGATCAGCACCGCAGGGCGAGAGCTTCCGGGTGCGCAGATTCCGATGTACCGTCGGCCGGGTTTTTCGCGGATGGGCCTCTGGACCGAGAAGAAATTGTCTTCGACGTCCAGGCCGGAAGGCGGAAACACGGAAATGCGGCGCATGAAGACATTGCGCACCTGGTCGTCGGCCCGCCGCACGGTCGCGGTAGAAGCCACGACCTTGGGACGAACCTTCTCGTCGCCCAGACCCCAGCTGCTCAGCTCGTCGACGGCCGTTTCGTAAAGACCCACCATGGTGCCCAGCGGACCGCTGATGAGGTGGAACTCGTCCTGGATGATCAGGTCGGGTGGTCGGATTGCACGGACCGGCTTCACACTGGCGGCCGGATATGCCCCCCTCGTTCGGTGCCCCGTGCCGCAGTCGTGACTCGGCCAGAGCAAACCATGGCGTCCGCATTCCTGCTCGACGCGGCCGAAAAGGTTCCGAACCTCGGGACGCCACGCCATCATCGCGAACTTGTCGACGGTCGCGATCATCATCGTCGGCGGGCGGTGATATATTTCCTCGTCGACGACTTTCACGGGAAGCCCCGGGTGAGGCTGCCCAGTGGATTTCGCCTTCGAGAAATCGCAGCCGCCCAGCTTGTCGCCGCAGTGGATCAGCGTTCGGCCGGCGATCCTGTCGACCTTGATGTCGCGACCACCGGAGATCTCCGAACCGCACCAAGGGCAGCTGGTCAGCTGCGCAGGCGATGCAATGCCCGCCTTGTTGCGATCGTTGTTTCGAATGGCCTCGACAGCCTGGTGAGACGCTTCGGTCGTGCCCGGTGTCACGCGATTGCCGACCCAGAGACCGAGCGTGAAAGGTTCCTTGCCCCAGGTCTTGTCGTCTGCACGACGGATGACCTCCATCGCGCAGAGCAGCGTCGTCGCCCTCTGGAACTGCTGAAGAGTAAGCAGTCGCAGCGTGTAGCGCATGATGACGGCGAGACCGCGTGATGCGTCGAGGCCGCCGAGATCATTCTTCAGTCGGCGCATGGCCATGGCGAAGGCCGCCACACCGAGATAGGCCTCGGTTTTGCCACCACCCGTCGGGAACCAGAGGAGATCGGCGAACGCCTCGACCGGCTTCGTCCGGTCCGGGTGTGTCGGATCGGCGAGCGACGGGATCGACAGGAGCAGGAACGCAAGCTGGAACGGGCGCCACGATCTGTTCTTCGGCACGTCCAAAGTGGTCACGTCGACGGCTTCGTTCCGTCTGCGCTTCAGAGCGTAGATGCTCCGCACACGCTGCATGGCCATGGACCGGTTGGCGAAGCGGAACGCCTCCAGCGCCTTCGGATCGGCGAAGAGCGTACCCATGCCCTCTCGGAGGCGGCGCAGGATCTCCTCGCAGCGCTGAATGACGTCCTTGCCCGGATCATCGAAGCCGGTGATCTCCGACCCCAGCCGGGCCTTCTGCTCACCGATCCAAACGGCATAGTCGTCGACGAGGCACGAGAGAGCGTCGCGCAGCGCGTCTGGCGCCATCTCCGCCAGCCGCGTCATGTCGAGCCAGCCCTCGTCGACCATGCGCCGCATGGCAGGGCGGTCCCTGGGATCGAGGCCGGGCGTTTCGGTGACGGCGACTTCGTAGCGCGGGATGATCTCCGTTCTGACGCGATGAGCCTTCGTCGGCTCCTCGGGCGTCGTATCCGCGTGTACGGAGACCCCGTGTCCGACCGCGAACTCCAGCCTGTTGCGATAGATGAGCGCGAGACGGTCGCGTTCCGGGTCGTCGACGACCACTTCGTTGGAGGGGCGACGCCGAAAGACCGACTTGTCCCCGTGATCTTCGGGGGCCTCTACGGTGATCTCCGGCTGGAACAGCCAGGCGCGGTCCTTGTTGTCTTCGGGTTCCAACTGCCCGTTGACGAGGAACAACGTGACCAGGCACTCCCCCTTGTTGTTCGTCCGAACCGTCCCCTGCAGGCGGACATCCGGTTGATCGGGGTCGGGAGTGGACGGCTTGATCGGCCCATCGACGAGCGGAACCGTGACGACGCCACCGCATGGGATGCGCTGCCAGACCCTGACCTTCACCTCCTCCTGGTGACCGGTTTGGCGGTTCTTCCGTGTTTTGACGATGTCGTGTTCATCGTTCGGGACCCGCTCGTACCGTCCCCACCGTGCATCGACGGCCAGCTTCCCGACGTCGGGCGCCACGCAGAAGGTGAGGCCCATGCTGGAGGGAACCAGCGACTGGTTGTTCGTCGTGTCGATCTCGTCGAGCGCGTCGTCTTCCGGCTCCACCCGGCCCGATGCACTGGCGAACTCGGCGCCGGGCTCGTGGAGTGGCGCCGTCCGTTCATCCTCGAGGTCGCCAGCCTCCTCGGCTGCCGAGGCCGGTTCGATCCGTGCCGCCTGGTCGTCATCCGGTCGGCGCGGCGCCAGCTTGCCGACCAGGTAGCGGTCGCGGACGCTCATGTCCTTGATCAGCTCATGAGGGCCACCGGCGGGGCCGAGCAGATCGTCGCGTACGGCGAGTTCCAGGAGGTCGCGGGTGTAGACGACATCGTCGATCAGCGGCACTGCGCCGGGGGCAGAAACGCCGAGCAGCGGCAGGATGCGGAGGAACTCGTCCCATGGGAGCCGCGCCACAGGGCCGGTCGGCGCGGTCAGGCCGAGGACGGCGAGCGGCATGGACGGTTCGACGGCCTGCCAATGGTCGAAATGGATCGTGGCGCTGTCGAGATCCGAACGAATGCGAAGGATCCGACCCACCTCGGTGACGTTGGCGCCATCGTCCAGAACGACAACCCATTGGCCTTCCTCGATCGCGCCGAGAGTGGTCGACCCCACGTCAATGCGTACAGAATAGCGCGGCGAGTTGGACGTCCTCTTGAGAATCCAGGCGCTGACGGATGGTTCGGTGGTCGCGGTCAGATCGGCCATGGTCAATCGCCCCCCTCAATGGTCATTGGAAGAATGTCGTCGAGGTCGAGCGTCGGCTCGGACGCAGAAGTAGCGCGAGATCTGCGTCCACGCGCCTTAGCTGGGCCTGCGGTCCCGCCATGTAGACCCTGGTCGACCTCTTCCTGGTAACGCAGACGATTGAGTTCAGCTAACCGACGCAGCACTTCTAGACGCGCCGACTCTGAGATCGTGAAGCGGGTTCGGTCGTTCTCGGGAAGGTAGGAAACCTCATGGAAACCATGACCGAGATCCACATCATCCCATCCGTATGCTTGAACAACGGCAACGTCGATTTGATAGTGCAATTCTCGAAGCTCTTTGACCTCTTCGTCTTGGTCCTCCGCATCGTGCAGTCGGTTGAATACGCCCGTCAATCCAATCTGCCTTGACACACTTATTCTGCGACGGAGATCTATAATACTCCTCACAATTTCTCTTTGCGAAACGCCTAGAGCCGGAGCTGGAAATGTTTCGAATGAGTCGCCCGGGGTATATAGAAGCCGTGTCTCAAGGGTAGAAGCGTGCTTCCTAACCCATACTTCGTGGATTTGGCTGAGCAAAGCACCAAGTAGATTTAGATCCTCAGATGCAAATACAGTTATCCGGTCAGACCATATTATGTTCGATGGCACCAAAGATGGCGCCAGATACTTAGAGACTCGCGATAGGCATATAACATTCTGCAGGGCAGACGCATCTTCTCGCCACCCTTCGACATGCCTTTCGAAATGGTGACCTTGCCCCACGGCGTGATAAAGGCCGTGGCGCTCATTCCAATGCAGCCACCACCTCTGCATGATATTCCGGTATGCTCGTTGCTTGCTCTGTTCGAGGCGTTTTGGGTACACCTCTCGCTCAACGTGCTTCCAAGGCAGCGTGTATGTTTTTGCGCGCTCTTCGGGCCAGTCCCAAAAGTTGACGACCCATCTGCTCGGACACTGCTCAGGGTCCGAATTCAAGTCCTCGCCGTTCATGTAAGGAAATAGAACTTCAGCGTTCTTCGGGTCAGCATCAAGCATGTCGGCCGCTTCCCTAGGGGTAAGCGTGAAGCCGATCGCGTTAAGCTTCGATCCCTCAAATGCAATTCCCTTATTGGCGCGAAGCTGCTTAGGGCTCCACTCTTCTTGATCCGAAAGGAACGCGGAAATGTACCTGACAGGCTGTCCAGAGAGTGTTCGCTGTCCCCGCCAATCCCCCTTGTACACATGTACCTGACTGGTAACTACGGCCGCGGATCCAGGCCAGGGTTCGTTTGGATATGCAGAATGTACTGCAGACCCATTGTGCAATAGCCATTCTAGACCGCACTGGCGGGTATCTCCCTCGGAGATAGTATTTGTTGCAAGTAGTCCGAAATTCCCCCCTTCTCTCAACAAAGAAAATGCGCGCCGGAAAAAGTGCGCCGAGAGGTCTACATTCCTGTTGGTTCCTGCGTGAATATTCACCAGCCATGTGTTGAATGCTGGGCCCAAGATCGTACTGATTCTCTTGCCGCCTAGAAACGGTGGGTTGCCGATAAACGCGTCAAAGCCCGCACTTTTGCGAAGAAAAACTTCTGGGAATTCTAGGGGCCAATGGAAAGGCCGTCGCACCGCTCCGTCGGGCGCATCTTTGGCCAAATCATTCTGAGCGTCATGCAGGAGTCGTCTTTTTGCCGGTGTGTCGCCATCTGCGGCGGCGTCGGCGAAAGCCGCCAACGTCTCGATCCGTGCGGTGCGCTCTCCCGAACGCTGTTCTGCCAGAACGATGCCGATGAAAGCATCGGCGATGAGCGTCGGCAGCGCCAGTTCACCGCGCGATTGCGCATCAAGTGCTGCCATCGCCCCGACATCATGAATATCGCGAATTGGGATCTCCCGCAGACGAGCGCGGAGTTCGAGCGCCTTGTCGACCGCTGATCGAATGGTCCGTCCAAACAATCGGAGCTGAGCCTTCCCCTTCGGATTCATGTCGAGCTCGACCAGCTGACCGAGATCGTGAATCCCGAGAAGGCTGTCACCACTACGCAGATTGTGGTCGAGGAAGCCGAAGGGCCGTCCCTTCGACATGGTGGTGAGCCAGAGCGACAGCTTGGCCAGCTCCACGGCCAGAGGGTTCTTGTCTACGCCGTAGAGGCATCGCTCCGCCACGAGGCGACGGGCGACGATCGCGCGTTCCTCCGCGTCCTGTGAGAGGGGATCGAAGCCCTCGGCGGTATCGCCTTCGACGATGCGCCCCTCGCTGTCGATCTGCTTGCCGGTCTTCTCCGTTGCCGACCAAGCCTCGACCAGACGATCCGAGAGCCATCGGCACGCCTGCACGAGGAAGGCTCCAGACCCCATGGCAGGATCGCAGATCTTCAGGTCGAGCAGCTCCTCGGCGCTTTTCAGCTCCCAGTCCTCGGGCGCTTTGCCTTCGGCCGGGCCGCGGTAGGCGACTGGAGTCAGCGTTTCCGCGACGATCTTCTCCGTCAGGCTCTTCGGCGTGTAGTGCGTGCCGCTCTCGCGCCGGTCGGCGCCGAGCACGACGACAAAGGCGCCCTTGTGGTGGACGAGCGGATAGCCCCAGGGATCGGTCCGCAGGAGGGACGCGGAGGGCAGGATGCGATCGCGCAGACCGATATCGCCGCGGCAAACGGTGAGGAGGCGCGCGGCGAGACGATCGTCGGCTGGCCGCTCGAGGGCGTTACGGATGGCGGACTCTGAGCGCTCGCTCCGTTCCTTCAGCAGTTCAGCAACCCTCGCCGGACCATCCAGGCGCGCCGACTCCAACTCGCCAAGCGTCACGCGCGGGCTCTTCGCCTTCGCGCCGCTGTCGAGTTCCAGCGTGACATCGTCGACGCGCTTCACCGTGCGTTCGAGGAGGCCCTCGTAGACGTGCCCGATCTGCTCCACGTCGAGCGCGCGGTAGGACAGCGTGCGGCCTTCGAAAGTCTGGATCGCTTCCAACAACAGCAGAACGGTGCGGTCGTCGATCGGCAGCGGTTCGGCTGGATCGCTCCGCCAGCTCGTGCCCTTCTTTCGCCCTTCGAGGAACGGATAGCGATCGGGGTCGAACAACGAACCACCGAGCGCTGGAAGGCGCAGCGTCGGATGATCGATACCACCATACACGCCACGAAACAGGGCGAGCAGCCGCGACCAGGCGGATCGGCGGCGCTCGAGGATCTCTTCGGAATCCGCACGCAACTGCATTCGCAGGCTGGAGATGGCGTAGAAGGAGTCGTAGCGGGGATCGCCGAGCAGTAGCAGGGCGCGTTCCTCGGCCGATAGTAGGAAGACGAGCCGCATCATGACCGTTAGACCGGCCTCGTAGAGTTCTCGCGGATCGACATCGCGCAGGAGCTCGCGATTGCGATCCTGGTCGGCGCGGTCGAGCGCCTGGACGAGCACTTCGACGGCGCGCCGGACCTGTTCTCCGAGCGCCTCGGTCACGTCGTCCTGGTGCTTCAAGGACCTCTCATAGAGCGCCGGTAGCTTTCCTTCGTCGGGTCCGAAGAAGCGGCGGATGCCTAAAAGGCTGACGAAGGCGCGCAGCGTTTCTGGTTCCTGGCCCCAGAGCCGCGCATACCAGCTCGCGAAGCCTGCCACGACGCCGACGGGCGCGTGGACGAGCATCCAGCGCTCGCCATTGGTGACGATGCCGGTGGGGCATCCTGTCGACCTGAGCAGAGCGACCATCCGGTCGGCCGGGGTGATCGCGAGGCCATCGAAACGGCGCGTCGCATCCAGATCGGTGTCGGGCTCGTAGATGTGGATGAGCAGAAGCGGTTCGTCGGAGTTCGTTGGATTTACGACCGCCAGATCGGGCGCGACCGTGACTCCGTGTTCGGGCATCGAGACAGTCAGCTTCTCAGGCAGTCTCGCGCCCCCGCGCAGCACCGTCTCATCCATTTCCAGCGCGGTGACCAGCACGTCGTCGATCCAGGCCGCGTGCAGCGCTGGAAGGTCGAGGTCGTCCATGTCGACGGCATCGCGCCATTCCTCATAGGTCCGACGAAGCCGCTGAGGCCGCCCGGAAGGCAGGGCTTCAAGGCCTTGCGGGAAGACTTCCCGCAGCACGGGCACCGCCAGAAAGGGCCCAGAGACTTCGATGAGGTTCAGCCACTCGTGATCGTTGCTCATCCGCGCTTCTCCGTCGCGAGGGAGTTCGGAACCAGCAGCACCACGGCCACGGGGAAGGTATGCTCGACGGCATTGGAGTGCCGTTCCTCGATCGCGCGTAGCTCTTGCTCGCGCTCCTTCGGGATCCGGGCCAGGCGTGCTTCGAGGGCCGCTCGGTCACGCTTGAGCTGAGTGCGTTCGTCCTCGGAGAAAAGAGAGAGCTGCACGGGTTGCTGTTCCGCCGCGATCTCGGTCTTCAGCGCTCGTTCGAGATCGTCCAGGACTTGGCGGATGTCCTCGGCCTCCTTGCGCTTCCGGGTCTCGATCGTGTTCACGAGGAAGCGTAGCCGGTCTTTCGAGCGTGCCTCGACGGCTGCCAGAACGGAATCACGCTGTTTGTCGAAGCGCGTCCTCAAGGCCTCAAACGTCGCATCCGGCAGGGCCGCGGGGTGCGACTCCTCCAGCCATCGTCGGACCTCCGTGACCCGTTCCTCCCGCCGGAAACCGGCATCGCGCAGATAGCCGCCAGCCTCCGTGAGCTCCTCGTGCAGACGATGATGGTTCCCGCCGGTCACGACGAGCCGCGACATCACCACCACGGCCGGTCCCTCGATCCGCCCATCCGGAAGCGAGCGCACGGTCACGCGGTGAAGCTTCTTCACGTCGTCACGGGCCCAGATCTCCGCGCGCAGGAGCCGCAGACTCATCTGGACGAGCCGGTGGTTCAGGTGGACGAGGACCACGTCGTCACGGCCCTTGGCGACCTCGTGGTCGAAGGTGATCGGGCGAACCTTCTGCGTGTAGGGGTGTTCTAGACCCTCGAGGCATCGGGACCAGGAACCCGAGAGCGGCGGCATTCGGAAAACCGTGCCATCTGGTGCACCGGCCAGAGAAACGGGCTCCAAGTCGGGTTTGTCCGCAAGACGCAACGCCGTGCGTACCGCCCGCTCGATGTGGTCGGGCACGAGGCTCTGTTCGTGCCGGGTCTCGTTCAGCCGCTCATGGAGTTTGGCCACACGTTCGCGAAGGTCGCGCTCCGCCTTCACGAAGCGGCGGGATTTCTCCATCCGGGCTTCGGCTTGTCTCGTGTCGAGATCGCGGCGGCGCCCCTCGAGGAGGTCTGGCAGTTGAGGCGCGATGACCGGGTTCACGCTCCCCATGTCGGCGCGCATCGCATCCAGTTTGCGAAGCGCACGGAGGATATCGTCACCGTGGCCTCCTTCAGGATCCACCGGATGCCAAATGACGACCTCGCTCGCGCGTTGACCATGACGGTCGATGCGCCCGTTCCGCTGTTCCATCACATTCGGGTTGTACGGAATTTCGAGATGGATCATCAGATGACAGTGGTTCTGGAGATCGATGCCCTCGGAGGCGGCATCGGTCGCCAGCAGTATCCTCACCGGGGATTCCGAAGGGTTGGCCTGGAACGCGGCTTTCACGCCCTCGCGTTCTTTCGGGTCCATGCCACCATAGATGAGAGCCAATCGCTCGCCCCCGAAGCCGTGGGATGCGAGGATCTCCTGCATCCATTGCTGAGTGGCGCGATACTCGGTGAACAGGATCACCCGCTCGTTCGTCCACCTGTCACCGTCCTTCAGGTGACTGGCCAGCCAATCCAGCACGGCGGTGGCCTTGGCGTCGGTTCGACGAGCCGCCTGCTGGGCCCAGGACCGCAACCGGTCGAGCATCCGGCGTTCTTCGTCGGTCGGTGGCCGGACGTGCTTGCCCGCTTCCTCGATCGCTTCAGCCTCGGCGGCATCCCGCTGGGCGTCGTCTGCGTAGTCTTCCTCGGTCTTCGCTATCGCCCGCCGAAGGATGCGGTCATCGAATTTCTTCTGGCTGCGATCGCTAGCCGCCCGACCTTCGATCGTCGCGATATGCCGCTCCAGTGTCGCTGCAAAGGCTGCAGGTGACGATGACAGGCGCTTGCGCAGCAACTGGTGCACGAAGTGATCGACGGCCCGCTCTCCATCAGCACCGCCTTCGCGGCTCTTGATGTATGCTTCCAGCTGCCGCCGGGCATCCCTCTCGTCTTCGCTATACTCCACCGGCAGCGCTTCGAGCCGTCGCTCGGGGTAAATTCGCTTGCCATTCGCATCGACCAGATCGCTCTTCAGCCGACGGACCATCACCCGGGCGAGTTGGGGATCACTTGGGAGGACGTTTCTCGCGAACCGCTGATCATCAAGGAGTTCGAGGAGTGCGGTGAAGGATTCGGTGTAACCGTCGTGCGGCGTGGCTGTGAGAAACAGTTTGTGCTGGAAGTGTGGCGCGGCCAGACGAACCAGACGGGTCCTGAGGCTTTCGACAGCGTAGCGGCCGACGGTCGGCGCGACGTTGTGAGCCTCGTCGATGATCAGCAGGTCGAACTTCCTGGGATGGCTGACGTGCGGGGGCAATGCGTCCCGTAGAAGACGCAAGCCTTCACCCTGCTTGGCCCAGTCCATCGACGTGATGAGACGGGGAAAAGACGTCCAGGGATTCGCGTGCAGGCCTCGCTCGCGGCGCAGACGCTTGACGTATTCCGTATCGACGATCCGGAACTCCAGCCCGAACTTCTCCTGCATCTCGACGCGCCATTTTTCCTGCAAAGAGGCAGGGCAAAGCACGAGAACGGTACGGGCACGGTGCCGCAACAGCATCTCTTGAACGACGAGTCCCGCCTCGATGGTCTTCCCGAGGCCGACGTCGTCGGCGATCAGCAGATTGGTGCGCGCCATGTCGATCGCGCGCACGAGCGGATCCAGCTGGTAATCCTCGATGCTGACGCCACTGCGGAATGGCGCCTGCAGATAGCCGCGATCCGCGTTCGTCGCTGCGCCCCAAACCACCGCATCCAAGAAGGCTTGAAGCGTGGATGGGTCATCCAGCCCGGTCATGCGCGGTAGTCCGGCCCGCTCGATCACATGCGCTCCGGGCTCCAGCTCCCAGAGCACTTCGATCTCTTCACCCAGCGCATCCTCGTCGATTGAGGCCAGCCGAACGAGATGCCGCTTAGGAAGTCCAGGGGCAACCGAACCGCCTTCGACCTCGGAGACGATCCATTGTCGGCGCCGAGCCTCGACCAGCTGGCCCGGCTCGGGCGCAGTGGCGTGAGCCACCTCGGCCACTATTTCATCTGCGGTCATCGGCATAGATGGGCCCCGTTCCTTCTGCGAGCGTCGACAAATTCGGCGATGCGGTTTGCGGCTTGGATGGCGTCTTCGTGTTCCCAGATCCGGACCGTCTCCCAGCCGAGAGCAGCCAGCCGCTGATCAGTATCGGCATCCCTAAATCGATTGGTTTCGATCTTCTCCCGCCAGAAATCGGCGTTGCTCTTCGGCCAGGAAGCGTGCTCGGGGCAGCCGTGCCAAAAGCATCCGTCGACGAACACGGCCAATCTCGCGCTAGGGAAAACGATATCGGCAACGCGCCTGGGCTTAGTCAGGAGCGGAACGTGGAGGCGATAACGCAGCCCCTTGGCATGCAGAGCCTTGCGGAGATTTATCTCCGCACGCGTGCCCTTCTGTCGCACGCGAGCCATGCGACGACTGGCGTCATGCGACGAGGGACTTACGCGCGTCATCCGCCACGGCTCCCTTCTTCTTTCTCTTCGCCTTCTGGACCTCGATCCCCAGATGGACAGCGATGCTCCGGCCGATCACCTCGCCCAGAGTGACCGGAACGGCGTTTCCAATCATCCGACCCAAGGCCTTGAAATGAACGGGGGCCCCGTCGGGTATGAAGGAATAGGACTTGGGGAAGCCTTGAAGAATTGCGCCTTCTCGCAGAGAGATGGCTCGGTCCTGCTCGGGGTGTCCAAACCGACCGTTCCCGAATCCGTAGAACTGGGTGGTCAAGGTCGGAGCGGGTTCATCCCATACCATCCGGCCATAGACGCCCGGATAGGTACGCCCCGTCTCACGCCGGTGGCAGTCGGCAATGAGATGTTTTGGCCAGTCTCGCCATGTTCCACCCGGTCGAGAGGCGCGAATTCTTTGAAGATTTAGGTCAGAGAGCTTTGATGCGGCATGCAGCACATCCTTGGGATGGGCTTCTCCCTGAGCGATCGGCGCAAGGACGCCGATCGCCTCGCGCACGGTCTTCGGGCGACTGTGTGTCGGGGCGAACAGCTCAATTGGCCCGAGTCTAGAGGCCAATAGCACCATGCGCCGCCGGTTCTGCGGCAATCCGTAAAGGGAGCAATCGACTATCGCTTGGTGGACGTGGTACCCCGATTTCTGGAGAGTCTCGACGAAGTCATCGAACACAGTGTGTTTGGCCACCGAAGGCACATTCTCCATAGTGACCAGGTCGGGACGCGTAGCTTTGATCAGCCGCCCGAACTGATAGAGAAGACCCCATCGAGGGCTTCCAACGACATCGTAGCGCTGGGCGTAGGTGGAAAATGGCTGGCAGGGGGCGCACCCGGCCAGCACCCGGATTTCGGCGTCGCCGAACAACTCGTTGAGGCGCTTGGGAGCAAGGCGACCCACGTCTTCCTTGATGAAGCGCGCTGCGTTATTGGCTTCAAATGGGTGGCGGCAGGCTTCATCGACGTCAATGCCCGCGACGACCCGAACGCCCTCCGAGATCAGGCCATGCGTAAGCCCGCCGGCTCCACAGAACAAGTCGACGCACGCGACATCAGCCATCAGCTTTCTCTCCCCCCGCATTCGCCCCCTTCTGTGAATCGGCCTCGGCCGCCTCGCCTTCCTTTTGATCGTCCGATGCTTTCCCGTGCCTCACCCAGTCATCAACTTCGTCGGTTTTGAACTTCCAAAGCCTCCCGACCTTGTGGGCCGGCATGTCCTTCTTCGCGATCCAGCCGTAAACCGTGTCTTTGCTGACACCGAGATATTCAGCGATCTCCTCCACGGAGACCCAGCGATCGGACATGGTGCGGCCCTTCATCAGCCAACCTGTTTCAAGGCTCAAGCATCGCACCCGGTCGGTCAAAAGTAAACCAAATATAAGCCCGTTTCATCGGGTCTAATCGGATTTGGTCGGATAAAGAAGGCGGGGGGCGCGAGGCTGAGCCGATCAAGGGGTACCTCGACCTCTTGGTCCGAAGATCGGTTCTGACGCAGAGATATGCGAGAAATGAGCGCGCCCATTCCCCACGGCGCGCCTCGTGGCCGCTCCCGGCGCCATAAGGCCTATTTTTGAGGGTACTCAACCCGATACCACTCAGTCTGCGCGTTTCTAAGTATTTCTGATAATTCCGACTCATCCATCATCAAATCCAGAATCTCTGTTCGGGGCTTTTCGATGAACCGATAGGCGGCAATCAATCGGAATGCGCAGTACCATAGCTGATCTGAAATTACCCGGGCTGCATGCGCATGGTGAGTGGCGACACGTCGGTTCTCAGGCCGGTGCTCGCGCTCCACTACCATTCCAATACCCAGGTAATCCGCATGAGCCACATGGCTCGCCATTGCGTAACCGTGAAGGAGCCCGGCAGCGAGTTCACCAAGTCCTTCCCCATTACGCACCATCTGTTCGATGATGCCGCTAAACCCCCATGCTGCCTGGATCCGCCTCCGCTCTTGCCGCGGATATTTGGCAGCAAACTCGGCTCGCTTCTCCTCGGTCAGAATGAGCTCTTGAAGGACCGCTACCATGTCGTCTCTTGGGTCCGGTGCGATCTCGATCAGACGTCGGGCCTTCTCATGGTCGGCGAGAGAGGCGATATCGCTCAGGGAAATTTCGTACTCATCAAAGCGCGATGCGGCATTCTTCGGATCTCCCAATAGATGGCAGAACTTTACAGTACCCTCAAAGACGGACCGGGACAGAATTTCCGCGTCCCATACGCGTTCGAAACCGGCTAGCAACAGAGCGCTGCCACTCGCCCGAATGCATGCGGTAGATAGCCAGCTTATCGTTTGGCGCTGACCAGTAGTAAGTCTGTCTGACGCCATCACCGGCTTCATAAGGCCGACGAGTTCGTAAAGCCTTGCATCGGCCAGGTCGACCAGACGCTGCATACTCGTTGGTGTTTTAGGCATTGCTGCACTCTCTCGACGGGTCTGGTCTTTGCTTTGCCTGTCAAAGGACGTCATCACTAGACAGGCGGCAAGCGGAAAGCTGCGCAATTGCTGTTTTTGCAGATTTTCTCGGACGCACTTTTCGGCAAGCGGGCCCGCTAACAGAGAGTTGGTGGTCGGTTCCACTCCCTCCGCCAATATTCCTTACGAAATCAATTCTCCGCATTCGAGCGCCTGGGTGAAGCCCTGGCGGGCTGCGCCGTTCATGGCACCAAGCCGTGGACCGAGTGTGACCTGCTCCCCGACTTCCTGCCGGTTATGAGTAGAGTCCCGTCCGATTGTGATGCCCGAAGCGGGCGGTGATGGCAAGCAGGCCCGGGGCATGCTTGCTTCGCGGCGAGGCCTCCCTTTCACGCCGCCTTGGGCGCATAGCCCAGGCGCTCGTTCAGCTTCCCGATCAGGCCCTCGGCCGCCTCGCTGATCACCGTGCCGGGCGGGAAGATGGCGGTGGCGCCGGCGGCGTAGAGTTCGTCCCAGTCCTGGGGCGGGATGACGCCGCCGACCACGATCATCATGTCCTCGGCGCCCAGCTTCTTCAGTTCCTCCTTGAGCTGCGGCACCAGGGTCAGGTGGCCGGCGGCCAGCGAGCTGGCGCCGATGATGTGGCAGTCGTTCTCAACCGCCTGGCGGGCGGCCTCGGCCGGGGTCTGGAACAGCGGACCGACGTCCACGTCGAAGCCCAGATCGGCGAAGGCGGTGGCGATCACCTTCTGGCCGCGATCGTGGCCGTCCTGGCCCATCTTGGCGACCATGATGCGCGGGCGACGGCCATCGCGTTCGCGGAACGCCTCGACCAGCGCCTGGACCTTGGCCATCTTGTCCGAGGACCGCGCCACCTCACCGGCGTAGACGCCGGTGATGGTGCGGATCTCCGCCTTGTGGCGGCCATAGACCGTTTCCAGTGCGAAGGAGATCTCGCCGACGCTGGCCCGCGCGCGGATGGCGTCCACGGCCAGGCCCAGCAGATTGCCCTCGCCGGTCTCGGCGGCCTTGGTGAGCGCGTCCAGACTCTGCCGGCAGCCCTCGGCATCGCGCTCGGCCCGCAATCGTTCCAACTGGGCGATCTGCTTGGCGCGCACGGTGGTGTTGTCGACCTTCAGCACCTCGATGGGCTGTTCGTCCTCGACCTGGTACTTGTTGACGCCGACCACGGTCTGGCGCCCGGAATCGATGCGGGCCTGGGTGCGGGCGGCGGCTTCCTCGATGCGCATCTTGGGGATGCCGGTCTCGATGGCCTTGGCCATGCCGCCCTTTTGCTCCACTTCGTGGATGTGTTCCCAGGCGCACGCCGCCAGGTCTCGGGTCAGGCGCTCGACGTAGTAGGAGCCGCCCCACGGGTCGATCACCCGGCAGGTGCCGCTTTCCTGTTGCAGGAACAACTGGGTGTTCCGCGCGATGCGGGCCGAGAAGTCGGTGGGCAGGGCCAGCGCCTCGTCCAGCGCGTTGGTGTGCAGCGACTGGGTATGGCCTTGGGTCGAGGCCATGGCCTCGATGCAGGTGCGGGTAACGTTGTTGAACACGTCCTGGGCGGTCAGACTCCAGCCCGAGGTCTGGGAATGGGTGCGCAAAGATAGCGACTTGTCGCTTCTGGGATCGAACTGCTTTATCAGCTTGGCCCACAGCATGCGCCCGGCGCGCATCTTGGCCACCTCCATGAAGAAGTTCATGCCGATGGCCCAGAAGAACGACAGGCGCGGGGCGAACTGGTCGATGCTCATCCCCGTCGCCATGCCGGCACGGGCGTATTCGACGCCGTCGGCCAGCGTATAGGCCAGTTCCAGGTCGGCGGTGGCGCCGGCCTCCTGCAGATGGTAGCCGGAGATGGAGATGGAGTTGAACTTGGGCATGTGCTCCGCCGTGTAGGCGAAGATGTCCGAGATGATCCGCATGCTGGGCTTGGGCGGGTAGATATAGGTGTTGCGGACCATGAACTCCTTGAGGATGTCGTTCTGGATGGTCCCCGACAGCTTGTCGGCCGAGACGCCCTGCTCCTCGGCGGCGACGATATAGCCGGCCAGCACCGGCAGCACCGCGCCGTTCATGGTCATGGAGACGGACATCTGGTCGAGCGGGATGCCGTCGAACAGCACCTTCATGTCCAGGATGGAATCGATGGCGACCCCGGCCATGCCCACGTCGCCGGCCACACGGGGATGATCGCTGTCATAGCCGCGATGGGTGGCGAGGTCGAAGGCCACCGACAGGCCCTTCTGCCCCGCCGCCAGGTTGCGGCGATAGAAGGCGTTGGATTCCTCGGCGGTGGAGAAGCCGGCGTACTGGCGCACCGTCCACGGCTGGTTGACGTACATGGTGGGGTACGGCCCGCGCAGGAACGGCGCCAGCCCCGGCAAGGTGTCGAGATGGTCCAGCCCGGCCAGGTCGGCGGCGGTGTAGAGCGGCTTGACCTCCAGCATTTCCGGGGTCAGCCAAAGGGAATCTTCCGGCGCCCGCCCGGTCTCGGCCAGGAAGCTGGTCCGCCACGCCTCCATGTCGGTGGTGGCGCGGGCGTCCAGGGCGATCCTGGTGAAATCGGGAAAGGCGGGCATCACACGGACACTCCCAGGTCGGCCAGGGTGGAACGCAGGATGGACAGCACGTCGCCGCCCACCGCGATGAAGCAATCGACGCCCGCTGCTGCATAGGCGTCGCGCTTCTCGCCGGGATTGCCGGCCAGGAACAAGGTTCCCACGCCCACCGCCTTCAGCGCGCGGGCGAAGGCTTCGGCCATGTCCTCGTACTGGGCGTCGCCGCCGCACAGCACGGCGATGCGGGCGCCGCTGTCGCGGAATGCCTGGGCACAGGTTTCCGCGTCCTGGAAACCGTTGTTGCCCAGTGCCTGGATGCCGCCGGCCTCGAAGAAGTTCTTGGCATAGGTGGCCCGCGCGGTGTGCTGGGCGACGCAGCCCAGATTGGCAAGGAAGACCGCCGGCCACGCGCCCGTCGCCGCCTTGTGAGCATCGGCGGCGTCGCGCAACGCCTCGAAGCTCTCGCCATGGCGGTGGCGCGGCAGGGGAGGAATGGAACAGCCCGAGGTTTCGGCTTCCACAGAATCGGCAAAAGCCGGCGACGGACGCTCCACCGGGTGTTCCAGGATGTCGGGGAATTCGTTGATGCCGGTCAGCGAATCCCTGCGCCGGGCGATGTTCTTTTCGCGTGCCGCCCACGATTCGGCCAGTTGCCCGGCCCACCAGCCGTCCACCAGCACGGCGGCCATGCCGCCCCTGCCCTCGATGTCCTGGAACAGGGTCCAGGCCGCCTCGGCCAGCTGGCGGGTCAGGGTCTCCACGTACCACGAGCCGCCGGCCGGGTCGGCCACCTTGGCCAGCGAGGATTCCTCCTTCAGCAGGATTTGGCTGTTCCGCGCGATGCGGCGGGCGAAATCGTCCGACGGTCCCAGCGCCGCGTCGAACGGCGCCACCGCCACCGAATTCGCGCCGCCGACGCCTGCGGCGAAGGCGGCGACCGTGGTCCGCAGCATGTTCACCCACGGATCGCGGCGCGACAGGATGCGCCGCGCCGTGCGAGCGTGGATGCGCATGGCGCGGGCCTCCGGCGAGGCACCGCAGGCTTCCGTCACCCGCGCCCACAGCATCCGCGCGGCGCGCAGCTTGGCGATGGACAGGAACTGGTCGCAGCCCACCGAGAAGGTGAAGGCGATCTGCCGGCAGGCGGCATGCATGCCGAGGCCGCCGCCGACCAGCGCGCGCAAATAGGCCAGCCCGGTGGCGAGCGCGGCGGCCAGGTCCTGCGCCTCGGTGGCGCCGGCATCGTAATACGGGCTGGTATCCACCCCCACCGCCGTCACGTTGGGCCAGTTTCCCGCCGTCCGCGTCGCCAGGGCCGCCATCCGCGCCAGGGCCTCGTCCAGCGGCAGCGGCAAGGCGCCCGTGGCCGCCAGCGTGCCCAGGGGGTCGGCGTTGAAGGCGCCGCGCGCCTGGGCCGGCGCGATGCCGCGATCGCGCCACAGCGCCGCCAGCATGGCGGTGGCCGGTTCGGCCCGGGCACCCGCCTCCAAGGCGACGGGCGCGAGATCCAGCAGCACGTCCTTCAGCGCCCGGTCCAGATCGTCGATGGACCGGATCAGGACGCCGTCGACGCGGATCAGCAGGGTGGTGGCGCCGCGCATCAGATCGGTGAGAATGGCGTCGTTGACCGCCTTGGGGTCGGCGGCATCATGCTCGGTGCAGATGTCCCAGCCGTCGGGACCCGCGCCCGCCGCCAGCGCACCGCGCGCATAAGGCGCCTGCCCCGGCAGGCCCGACGGGTCGCCTTCCGCCGGCCAGTCCTGGCGGGTATAGAGCGGCTGCACGGCAATGCCCTCGTACAGAGGGGTCACCAGCTTCTTGTCGAACGGTGCCCCCTTCAGCGCCTTGTCCACCGCCGCCAGCCACTGCTCGCGCGTGGGAGTGGGGAAGTCGGCGGCAAAAGACGGAGCCGGTTCGGTCATCTCTGGGTCTCGGCAAAGCTGCGACGATCTTCGCAAGATACGCAGGCCGTCCGCGCCGCGCAGGCAAAAAAGGGCGAAGAATTGCCAACCGGGCGGAGGCATTCTGCGAATCCTGCGAATCCCCGGCGCGCTTGACTTGCCCAGGCCGCGGCCCTACCGTCCATGGCGGTTACGGTCCCCGGAAGGGGCCAAGAGGGAAGCCGGTGCGAAGCCGGCGCTGCCCCCGCAGCTGTCAGCGGCGAGCCGCCGTCCATCATGCCACTGGGATATCCCGGGAAGGCCGGACGGCAGCCGGGACCCGCGAGCCAGGAGACCTGCCGTGACCCCTGTCTAACGTCCTCGGGCGGGGTGTCCCGGTGGGGTGAGCGTGGGCCGACCCGGGCCTCGCCTGCTCGGATGCCCGCCTTGTCCGCCCGGAAAGAGGTGCGCATGCCGGCCCCCGTCAACGGCGATGAAGCCGACAACGTCATCCGCCTGGATTTCGCCACCCGGCCGGTCGCCCCGCATCCCCAGTCGGTGCCGCCGTTCCTGTTGGAGGCCCGCTCCGACGGCTGGAAACTGCATACGGGCGGACGCCTCCTGGACGCCCAGGATCTGGCCGATGCCGCCGATCTGCTGCGCGACGTCGCCCGCAGCCTGACCGAACAGGCGCGGCGAGCCGCCGGCCAGCGGGTGGAACGTTGCATCGCCGAATTCGTCCTTTACGAGACCGGCGGCATCGACCACTGGGTGGCCGAGGAC
This sequence comes from uncultured Rhodospirillaceae bacterium, assembly GCA_937887565.1. Classification (GTDB taxonomy): domain Bacteria; phylum Pseudomonadota; class Alphaproteobacteria; order Rhodospirillales; family Magnetospirillaceae; genus CALABS01. The sequence continues at coordinate 80,371 of CALABS010000012.1, forward strand.
GCCGACCGCAATCGCCTGCGCATCGGTCTGCGCACGGCGCTGGGCACCATACGCGAACCATGACGGGCCGCGACCCATGACCGGCCGTGCCTGGGTGTTGTTGCGGTCCGGACGCCGCTTCGATCTGCTCAGCCCCACATCGCTGGATTGGGAACTGGCCGATCTTGCCGAAGGCGCGGCGCGCACCTTCCGCTGGGGCGGCAGCTCGATGTGGGACTGGCCGCTGTCGGTCGCCCAGCACAGCCTGCTGACGCTGGAGATCCACCGCTCGGCCGCCCCACGGGGGCTCGCCCCGGCGCTGGAACTCGCCAATCTGGTCCATGACGGCTCGGAGGCCCTGGGGGTGCGCTGGGATCCGATCACCCCGGTCAAGCCCATCCTGGGCGAGGGGTTCCACCGCATGGACCGCGCCATCCAGCGGGCCATCCACCTGCGCCTGCGCCTGCCGGCCGATCTTCCCGCCGATTGGAAAAAGGCGATCAAGGATGCCGACCGCCGGGCCGCCGCCAGCGAGGCCCTGCACGTGGCCGGATGGAGCCGGACCGAGATCCGCTCCGCCCTCGGCATTCGCCTCGCCCCCCTGGCCGAGGACCCCCTGGTCCGCCGCCACGGCGGGGTTCCGTGGGAGCCGTGGCCGATCCGCGTGGCCGAGGCGCGCTTCCTGGCGGAAATGGAGAAACTGCTCGGCCGGATGTGATGGCACGTCCGAATGATCGATTCGGAGTTGATGTTCGGCGCCCATCGCGGGCGCGGCCAAGCCGGCTGAGCTGGTGCCCGGCGAGGGCAACGAAATCCAGATGGACCATTCGGATTTCTTATGATGGCGAAGGGGAATGCGATGCGAAAGGCCTTCATGGGGGCGCGGCTGCAGCGCCTGCGCGAGGAGCGCGGGCTGACCCAGGCCGCCCTGGCCAAGATGCTGAACCTGTCGCCCAGCTACCTGAATCAGCTGGAGCGCAACCAGCGGCCGCTGACGGTGCCGGTGCTGCTGCGCATCAACGCGGTGTTCGGCGTCGACGTGCAGATGTTCTCGGAAGACGAGGAAACCCGCCTGATCGCCGACCTGCGCGAGGCTGTTGACGAATCGGGAACCGGAATCGGGGTGTCGCTGTCCGAGATCAAGGGCCTGGCCGCCAACATGCCCATGGTGGGGCGTGCGCTGGTGGCATTGCACCGCCGGGCGCGGGCCGGCGACGAGCGGCTGGAAGCGCTGGCGGCCACCCTGGGCGCCCCGGTGGAAAGCCTGGCGATGGCGCCGCCGCTGATGCCCTATGAGGAGGTGCGCGATTTCTTCTATGCCCACCACAACCACATACCGGAGCTGGACGAGGCGGCCGAGAGCCTGTTCCTGGGGAAACGTCTGGAAATCGGCGCCATGGAGACCGGGCTGGAACGGCTGCTCCGCGATCGCCACCACGTCGTGGTGCGGCTGGAGAACGGGGCGGAGGTGGCCGGGAATCGCCAGTTCGAGAGCGACAGCCGGACGCTGCGCCTGTCGCGCGCCCTGGCCCCCGGCCAACGCGCCTTCCAGATGGCGACGCAACTGGCCTTCCTGGACCATTCCCGCACGCTGGACACCCTGGTGGACTCGCCCCGCCTCGCCGGCGCCGAATCCCGCGCGCTCGCCCGCATCGGCCTGGCCAACTACTATGCTGGCGCGCTGATCCTGCCCTATGGCGAGTTCCTGGCGGCGGCGGAGAACCTTCACTACGACATCGACCTGCTGGGTGAACGGTTCGGCGTCGGCTTCGAGACCGTGTGCCACCGCCTGTCCACCCTGCAACGAACCGGCGCGCGCGGCGTGCCGTTCTTCTTCGTCCGCGTCGACCGCGCCGGCAACATCTCGAAGCGGCAATCGGCCACCGACTTCCACTTCTCCCGGGTCGGCGGCACCTGCCCCCTGTGGAACGTCTACGAGGCCTTCGCCAGCCCCGGCCGCATCCTGACCCAGATGGCCCAGATGCCCGACGGCCGCACCTATCTGTGGGTGGCCCGCGCGATCACCCACGGCCGCGGCGGCTTCGGGGCGCCGGGCAAGACCTTCGCCATCGGCCTGGGCTGCGACCTGCGCCATGCCGGGCAACTGGTCTATGCGCGCGGCCTCGACCTCGGCGATCCGTCCTCGGCCACCCCCATCGGCGCCGGCTGCAAGGTGTGCGAACGCCCCGCCTGCCCGCAGCGCGCCTTCCCGCCCATCGGCCGCAGGCTGCTGGTCGACGAGCGGCGCAGCCGGTTCGAACCCTATCCCGCCACCTGAGACTTGACACCCTTCGGGCGCATCACTACGGTATCTTGCGTTACGGTTCCCCGGACACCACAACATCCGGGGCTAAGAGGGAAGCCGGTGCGAAGCCGGCGCTGCCCCCGCAACTGTCAGCGGCGAGCTTTCGTCCATCATGCCACTGGGGAATCCCGGGAAGGCGGACGAGAGCGACGACCCGCGAGCCAGGAGACCTGCCGTGACACTCGAAACGTCCACGGGCGGGGTGTCCTGGGTGGTCGCTTGTAGGCATCCGCCAGCATCGCGCCCGACCGTTCCCCGCTCCCATCCCGGAGGGGATCGCCGATGCCCGTTCATGCTCTTGCCGCCCATCCGCACGGAATCGTCAAACGCAGCGGCGAGGTCGCCGCCTTCGACGGCGACAAGATCCGCGTCGCCATCGAGCGCGCCGGCAAGGCGACAGGAGAGTTCGACGGCCCCGAGGCCCAGCTGCTCGCCATCCAGGCGGTGAAGGTGATCGCCCACCGTTTCCGGGACGGGCCGCCCCATATCGAGCAGGTCCAGGACGTGGTCGAGCAGGTGCTGATCTCGGCCAACCATTTTGCCACCGCGCGCGCCTACATCGTCTATCGCGAGCAGCGGGCGCGGCTGCGCGCCGACCGCAAGACGATGGTCAACGTCGAGACCTCGATCAACGAATACCTCGACCGCGCCGACTGGCGGGTCAACGCCAACGCCAACCAGGGCTATTCGCTGGGCGGGCTGATCCTCAACGTCTCGGGCAAGGTGGTGGCCAATTACTGGCTGTCGCACGTCTATCCGCCCGAGGTCGGCCGCGCCCACCGCGAGGGTGACGTCCACATCCATGACCTCGACATGCTGGCCGGCTATTGCGCCGGCTGGTCGCTGCGCACCCTGCTGACCGAGGGGCTGAACGGCGTGCCCGGCAAGGTCGAGGCGGCGCCGCCCAAGCACCTGTCCAGCGCCGTCGGCCAGATCGTCAACTTCCTCGGCACGCTGCAGAACGAATGGGCCGGCGCCCAGGCCTTCAGTTCCTTCGACACTTACATGGCGCCGTTCATCCGCAAGGACTCCTTGAGCTACGGCGACGTCCTGCAATCCATCCAGGAGCTGGTCTACAACCTCAACGTGCCGTCGCGCTGGGGCACCCAGACACCGTTCACCAACCTGACCTTCGACTGGACCTGCCCCGACGACCTGAAGGATCAGGTGCCGGTGATCGGCGGCGAGGAGATGGACTTCACCTACGGCGAGCTTCAGGCCGAGATGGACCTGATCAACCGCGCCTACATGGAGGTGATGACCCGGGGCGACGCCAAGGGCCGCGTCTTCACCTTCCCCATCCCCACCTACAACATCACGCCCGACTTCCCGTGGGAGAGCGAGAACGCCGAACTTCTGTTCGAGATGACGGCCAAGTACGGACTCCCCTATTTCCAGAACTTCGTCAATTCCGAGCTGAAGCCGAACATGGTGCGCTCCATGTGCTGCCGCCTGCAGCTCGACCTGACCGAGCTCCTGAAGCGCGGCAACGGCCTGTTCGGCAGCGCCGAGCAGACCGGCTCGCTGGGCGTGGTGACGATCAACTGCGCCCGTCTGGGATATCTGCACAAGGGCGATGAGGCCGGCCTGCTGGCCCGCCTCGACGAGTTGTTGGAGATCGGCCGCACCAGCCTGGAAATCAAGCGCAAGGTCATCCAGCACCACATGGACAACGGCCTGTTCCCCTACACCAAGCGCTATCTCGGCACGCTCAGGAACCATTTCGCCACGCTGGGCGTCAACGGCGTCAACGAGATGATCCGCAACTTCACCGACGATGCCGAGGACATCACCACCACCCGGGGCCATGCCTTCGCCGTGCGCCTGCTCGACCATGTCCGCACCCGCATCGTCCATTTCCAGGAGGAGACCGGGCACCTCTACAATCTGGAGGCCACGCCGGCCGAGGGCACCACCTATCGGTTCGCCAAGGAGGATCGGAGGCGCTTCCCCGGCATCCTCCAGGCCGGAACGCCGGATCAGCCCTACTACACCAATTCCAGCCAGTTGCCGGTGGGCTTCACCGACGACCCGTTCGAGGCGCTGGGCCGGCAGGAAGAATTGCAACGCAAATACACCGGCGGCACCGTCCTGCACCTCTACATGGGCGAGCGCATCTCGTCGGCCGCCGCCTGCCGCAAGCTGGTCAAGCGGGCGCTGGAGAACTTCCGCCTGCCCTACGTCACCGTCACCCCCACCTTCTCCATCTGCCCCAAGCACGGCTACATCGCGGGCGAGCACGCCTTCTGCCCGAAATGCGACGCCGAGCTGATCGCCCGCAAGCGGCAATGCGCCGCCGAATAACAGGAGGAACACTTGAACCATATCGTCTCTCCCGCCGCCGACCTTGTCGTCCTCAAGGACGAGGAGCGCCAGCCCTGCGAGATCTGGACCCGTGTCATGGGCTATCACCGCCCCATGTCGTCATTCAATTGCGGCAAGAAGGGCGAATTCAACGAGCGCCAGTACTTCGCCGAAAGCCGTGCCAAGCTCGGCTGAACTGCGCGTCGGCGGGCTGGCCCGGCTGTCCACCTGCGACTGGCCGGGTGAGCTTGCCGCCACCATCTTCTGCCAGGGCTGCCCGTGGTCCTGCCCCTATTGCCACAACCCGCATCTGCTGCCCGTCCGTGGCGCGGACGAACTGGCCTGGGCCGACGTGCTGGCTTTCCTGGACGGCCGGCGTGGCTTGCTGGACGGGGTGGTGTTCTCGGGCGGCGAGGCCACCCTGCAGGCCGCCTTGCCCGAGGCGGTGCGCGAGGTGCGCGCGCTGGGCTTCCGCATCGGCCTGCACACCGCCGGACCATACCCGGACCGGCTGGGGGCGGTATTGCCGTGGGTTGATTGGGTGGGATTCGACGTCAAGGCGCCGTTCGCCGAGTACGACCGCGTCAGCGGCGTGCCCGGCAGCGGCGCCAAGGCGCTGGAAAGCCTGCGCGTCGTCATCGCCAGCGGGGTCACCGTCGAGACGAGGACCACCATCGATCCCGCATTCCTCGGCGACGATTCGGTGGCGCGGCTGCAGGCCGAGCTGGCGGCCATGGGGGCGCGCCCCTCCGTCCTGCAGGACTGTCGTCCGGTTCCACCCCGACCATGAAGAGGATTCCGCAAGCCCGGCATCGGCTTGGCGGACCACGGGCGTGATTTCCGGCATGGGAGACCCGATATCCACCCATTCGGGATCAGGGCGGATCTGGGCTACGGCGTCGTGCTCTACGCCAACGCCACCCTGTAAGGGGCGCGGTGGCCGGCATGCAGAAGGCGCTGAGCGTGCTGCGCGACGAGAAATCCAGCGGCCCCGTCACCCCTTCGCCGAGCGCCAGCGCCTGGTCGGCTAGCCCGCCCCATTCGAGGCGGCGGCGACGATGTCGAGCGCCGCCGATCGGCCGGGACGGGGCCGCCGCCGCAGGTGGCAGTCCATCACCCACCCCTTGCGCGCCCGCTGGGCGGCTAGCGCCGCATCAATGCGATCGGCGACCTCGGCCAGCGGGCCGGCGATCAGCACCTCGTCCGGCCCGCCGAGATCGGCGCCCCAGACGATTTCGACCGGGCCGGCGCCGATCCTGCGGCGGAAGGCCGAACGGGAATCGAGCATCACCACCACGTCGCCAAAATGTCCAGGTGCGGTCTGCTTGATCTGCTGCCCAGTTGCGACGGTGGGAGTCTACGGACAGGCGCCCCCGCAGTCATCCACCAAACGCCCTCGGCCGTGGACGGTGATGTGGGCACGGCCCAGCACCGCCTCGGCCTGCTTGCCGGTGATCTGCTCGACGGTGTGGCGGCTTCGGTCAAGCTTTGGGCGAAGCCCCCGACGGAACGCTGGCGCGCAGGGTCTTCGCGACGCTGACCATGCTGGTCAGGGCCGGGATGACCTCGTTCCACTGGCGGGTCTTGAGGCCGCAATCCGGGTTGACCCGCAGGCGGTCGGCGGGAATGCGCTCGGCCGCCTTCTTCATCAGGATCAGGTCGACGATGTGGGCCTCGGTCGGAATATTCGGCGAATGGATGTCGTAGACGCCGGGACCGATCCGGTTGGGGGACTTGAAGTCGTCGAAGGCGTCGAGCAGCCCCATGTCCGACCGCGAGGTCTCGATGGTGATGACGTCGGCGTCCATGGCGGTGATCGACGCGATGATGTCGTTGAATTTCGAATAGCAGATGGGGGTGAAATAGGCCGTCGGCGCGCGGCTGGAAACCTATTACGACCGCCCATGGAAAAGCGGCGAGGACCGCAAGGGGCTGGATATCACGGCCATCACGTTATCTCTCGGGTTACGCTGACAGTACGCCCAATGCCAAAATTCACGACCGCGCAACGCGCCGAATTTCAACGAGAGAAGGTTCGCCGCCAGCCCGTACCACTCCACTCCACTCCACTCCACTCCACTCCACTCCACTCCACTCCTCCCCTCGGCCGACACCGGGCCGACGGCGTGACCGCGCCTCCGTCCCGCGAGGGCCGGATCGCCATGCGCCGCCGCCGGAATGCGGCTAATGCACCTTCGCTCCGCCGCCGGCCATTTCCAGGGCGCCGGGGACGTGTTCCAGGACGGCGGGCGGCAGCGCCCTGAGCGCCTCGATGGCGCATTCGTCGTCGGCGTGGGTGGCCAGGTGGCGCATCAGGCGGCGGGCCTGGTTGATCTCGGCATGAAGATCGCCGTGATAGGCGGCATGCTGGTGGGCATGGTGCTCGTGTTGCCGGAGGCGGATCTCGTTGGTCTGCTGCTTGGTCATGACAAGCCTCCATCCTCGGAGGGGATTCTTGCCATCATCGCGCCGGGGCGCGGGTTGGCGCCATCGCTCCGATCGCATGGCAACCGGCCGATTTTCGCACGTGCCGCCTGCATTCCCCTCACCCAAGGCGGGACCAGAATCCTGTTGCGCGCCTCGCGCTCCGATGGTGTCCTGGCAAGACAAGCAGGTTCGTTCCGGGGGCAGGGGGAGACAGCCATGGCAAGGCATTCCGGTATCGCGACCAAGCTGATGTCCACGGCCGTGCTGGCGGCGACGGGATTCCTGATCCTGGCCGCCGTCGCCTTGGTGAACGTCCGCAACCAGATGATCGACGACCGCATCGCGGCGCTCCGCAACCAGGTGCAAACCGTCCACGACGTCATCAAGGCGGTGCGCGAGCGCTCCCAGGCCGGCGAGTTCGACGACGGCACCGCCCGCCTGATGGCCAAGGAGCAACTGCGCGGCGTGCGCTATGCCGGCACCGAGTACTACTTCGTCTACGACACCGCCGGCACCAACATCCTATTGCCCCCGCGCCCGGAACGCGAGGGCACGGTGATGATGGACGCGGCCGACGCCAACGGCGTGCCGTTCATCCGCGAGATGATCGACAAGGCCAAGGCCGGCGGCGGGCACGTCTTCTACGACTTTCCCCGCCCGGGCTCCGACGTCCCCGAGCCCAAGGTCTCCTATGCCGTCCTGTTCGAACCCTGGGGCTGGATGATCGGCACCGGCGTCTACATCGACGACATCAACGCCGAATTTCGCGCCGACACCATCCGCTACGGGCTGATCGTGCTGGCGGTGACGGTGGCGGCGGTGGTCCTGGTGGTCGGCCTGTCGCGCAGCATCGGCGGCGGCATCGTCCGCCTCGCCGAGGTGACCGAGCGGCTGGCCGCCCACGACCTGGCGGTCGCGGTGCCGGGACAGGAACGCCGCGACGAGATCGGCCATTTGGCCAAGGCCATCACGGTCCTGCGCGACGGCGTCGCCGAGGCCGACCGGCTCAAGGCCGAGCAGGAGGAGACCAAGGCCCGCGCGGAGGCGGAACGCCGGACCGGGCTGATGCGGGTGGCCGACGATTTCGAAGGCAGCATCCAGCGCGCCGCCGGCACCATCACCACCACCGCCGGCCAGCTGGACAGCGCCGCCGACATCGTCTCGCGGTCGGTGGAGGCCGCCAACGGCCGCGCCGCCTCGGTGGCGGCGGCGGCCGAGCAGGCCTCGGCCAACGTGGCCACCGTGGCCACCGCCGCCGAGGAGCTGTCCTCCTCGATCCACGAGATCAGCCGCCAGGTCCAGCAGTCCTCGACCATCTCGTCCGACGCGGCGCAGGAAGCCGAGCACACCAACGACCTGGTGCAGGGCCTGGCCGATTCCGCCAGCCGCATCGGCGAGGTGGTGAAGATGATCAACGACATCGCCTCGCAGACCAACCTCTTGGCGCTCAACGCCACCATCGAGGCGGCGCGGGCCGGCGACGCCGGCAAGGGCTTCGCCGTGGTCGCCGGCGAGGTCAAGAGCCTGGCCAACCAGACCGCCAAGGCCACCGACGAGATCGCCAGCCAGATCGGCGCCGTGCAGACCGCCACCCAGGAGGCGGTGGGCGCCATCAAGGCGATCGTCGGGACCATCCAGCGGATCAACGAGATCGCCGGCGGCATCGCGGCGGCGGTCGAGCAGCAGGGCGCCGCCACCCAAGAGATCGCCCGCAACGTCACCCAGGCGGCGGCGGGCACCGCCGAGGTCACCGCCAACCTGAACCAGCTGACCATGGCCACCGCCGAGGCCGGCACCGCCGCCACCGGCATGCTGACGGCCACCCGGATGCTGTCGGACGAGGCCGCCGCCCTGACCCGCGAGGCGGAGGCGTTCCTGGTCCGCATGCGCGCCTGAAGCGGCCCGCCGGGTGACGCAAACGGCGATATCCAGGGGCTTCCCGTTGCGGCGCGGCATGGCGCCGTGATAAGATTTGTCCCTGGTCGGCAGTTCACCAAGGCGTCGCCGCCCCGCGAGGGGTGCTAAACCTGCCACTCCTCCTCTCGACCGACACCTTATCCCGTGCCGAGTCGGAAGACGGCGACCACCGACATTCCTTTCCGGGACGGCACATCGTGAGGATAAGCGATGTCCAGATCAGCCTTGCCATTCGTCGCCGACGACGTGTCGGCCCTCGCCCGATCCCTGAGGGAGCAGTTGGGGCGGAACGACGGGACGCCCGGCCACGTCGAACTCCTGAACATGCTGGCCCGCTCGGTCGGGTTCCGCAATTTCCAGCATTTCCGCGCCCAGCGGCCCGAGGCGGCGGCGGCCGCCGCCCCACCCGTGGCGACGCCGGCGTCGCCCCCGGAGGCCGTCGATCCGGCGCGGGTGATGCGCATGCTGCGCTATTTCGACGCCGAGATGCGGCTCTTGCGCTGGCCGCCCAAGCTCAGCCACCGGCGGGCCTGCCTGTGGGTGGTGTGGTCGCAGCTGCCGCGTCGCACCGTGTTCACCGAAAAGACGATCAGCGAGCGCCTGCGGGAACTGCACGCCTTCGGCGACCACGCCCTGTTGCGGCGGTGGCTGTGCGACTACGGCATGGTCACGCGGACGGTCGACGGCAGCCGGTACCGGCGGATCGAGACCCGGCCGCCGGCCGAGGCGCGGATGTTGATCCGCCTCCTGCACGGACGGGCCGGGACGGGGTGAGCCCCGGCTACTCGCAGACCGCCGCGCCGCCTTCGGCGCGGCAGGTCTGGCGGGTGCGGATCGACAGGCGCAGGCCGTTGTCGTAGCTGCAGGTCACCCGGGTCATGGTGCCGGCGCGGTCGACCGTCACGCCGGCGGCCTTCGATGCCTTGACCGTCGCGGCCGGCAGCGAGCAGCTGAGATAGCCCTGGAACTCGCCCGCCTCCCACAGCGCCACGTCCTTGAGCGCCTTGTAGTTCTCGAGGCTGACGCAGGTGTCGCCGTCCTTGTCGTACATGCGGGCGTTGTCGCTGCAATAGCCGGTATAGCCCCATTTCAGTTCCTGCTCGGTCGGACACGAGCCGACCTGGGCGGCCGACGACAGATCGGGGCAGGCGATGGTCTCGGCGGCGGCCGGGGCGGCGACGGCGGCGAGCAGGGCGGCAAGCAGGGCTCTGGTCATGGGGCTCCCCCCGAAGGATAAGGAACCGGCAGCCTAGGCCGCCCAGCCACGCCGCGACCTGACAACGGTCAAGCTTCCGGTTAGAATGGCCGCAAAATCAAACCCCGGGAGGACGCCATGGACGACCAATTGAGGAGCCTTCTCGCCCAAACCCCGCTGTCGCGCCGGGCCTTCGTCGGCACCGCCCTGGCCGCCACCGGCTTCGCGGTCGCCGCCGGCCCGGCCCAGGCCTCGGCCATCGCCACCGACAGCGACGGGCTGAGCGCCGGTCCGGTGACGATTCCCGCCCGCGACCGCGAGATCCCGGCCTATGCCGCGCGACCGGCCGCCGCCGGGCCGGCGCCGGTGGTGCTGGTGGTCCAGGAGATCTTCGGCGTCCACGAATACATCCAGGACATCTGCCGCCGGCTTGCCAAGCGGGGCTATCTGGCCGTCGCCCCCGAACTCTATGTGCGCCAGGGCGACCCGTCGGCGGTGGCGGACATCCCCACCCTGCTCAAGACCATCGTCGCCAAGGTCCCCGACGAGCAGGTGATGGCCGACCTGGACGCCGCCGCCGCCTGGGCGGCCAAGAGCGCCGGCGGCGACCCGGCCCGACTGGGCATCACCGGTTTCTGCTGGGGCGGGCGCATCGCCTGGCTGTACGCGGCCCACGCTCCCGCCCTCAAGGCCGCCGTGGCGTGGTACGGCCGACTGGAGGGCGAGGCCTCGGCGACCACGCCGCGCCACCCCATCGCCGTCGCCGGCAGCCTCAAGGCGCCGGTGCTCGGGCTCTATGGCGGCGCCGACCAGGGCATTCCGCCCGAGAGCGTCGAGCGCATGCGGGCCGCCCTCAAGACGGCGCCGGTCGCGACCGAGATCGTGGTCTACGAGGGTGCCCCCCACGCCTTCCACGCCGATTACCGCCCCAGCTACCGCGAGGAACCGGCCAAGGACGGCTGGGCCCGCATGCTGGCCTGGTTCGACAAGCACGGAGTGAAGTGACCATGGGCTGCGGTTGCCATCCCGACATCCGCGGCCTGCTGGACGCGGCGCTGTTCGACATCGACCAGTTGAAGCGGGCCATCGCCGGGCTGGCGGACGTCGCCGCCATCGAGATCATCGACGACCAGACGCCGCTGCCCTTCAAGTCCGACGTCGAGAAAGCCATCGCCGCCGGCCGCCTGGTCCGGGTCGACAGCCCCGGGCCGGGCAGCGTGGCGGTCTATCTGGACGAGGACCGCCGGATCATCCATATCGGCCTGATCGGCGAGGGCGACCGCGTCACCTCGCGCTGGGCCGGCGGGCTGGTCTGCCGCCACGGCCTGTTCGACCTGCCCCGCAGCCACGGCGAGATGGCCCAGTTCTACGCGCCCGCCGGGCCTAGCTGACAACAAGCCCGAGCCGTTCGCGCCACGCCCAGCGCGACACCATCAGGGCGGCCACCACGCCGAGGCCGACCGCCAGGCCGATCCAGATGCCCAGACCGTCCAGGCCGCCGGCGAAGGCCAGGGCGGCCCCCAGGGGAATGGCGATCCCCCAGTAGCCGAGCCCGGCGAACAGCATCGGCACCCGGGTGTCCTTGAGCCCGCGCAGGGCGCCCGCCCCCACCGTCTGGGCGCCGTCGGCGACCTGGAAGACGCCGGCCACGGCCAGGAAGGCCACCGCCTGCGCCGCCACCGCCGGAACGTCGGCGCGGTCGAGGTCGAGGAACAGCCCGACGATGGGCAGCGGCAAACCCACCAGCACCACCGCCATGGCCGCCATGAAGCCGACGCCCAGGACCAGCGCCACCCAGCCGGCGCGACGGATGCCGTCGCGGTCGGCCGCCCCGGCGGCCAGCCCGACCCGCACCGTCGCCGCCTGGCCGATGCCCAGCGGCACCATGAAGGTGGCCGAGGCCACCTGCAGGGCGATGGCATGGGCGGCGAGCGCGGCGGCGCCGATCACGCCCATCAGGAAGGCGGCGGCGTTGAAGCCGGTGACCTCGAACCCCAATGCCAGCCCGAGCGGAACGCCGATGCGCAGCAACTCGCGCATCTTGGGCCAATCGGATCGCCAGAAATGACCGAGCAGGTGGAAGCGGCGGAAGCGGCGGTCCCACAGGATGAAGCCCAGCAGGACCGCAAACATGAACAGGTTGGACAGCGACGAGGCCACGCCCGCCCCCACCACGCCCAGGGCCGGCGCCCCCCAGTTGCCGAACATCAGCAGCCAGTTGACGAAGGCGTTGACCGCCACGGCGGCCAGCGTCACCACCAGGCCGGCCTTGGGCCGTTCCAGCGCCGCGATGAAGGAGCGCAGCACCACCACCCCCAGCCCCGGCAAAAGCCCCCATTGCACCGTCCGCACGTAGTCGGCGGCGAGGCCGGACAGGGCGGGGTCCTGCCCCAGCAGCGCCAGCAGGGCGGGGGCCTGCCACAGCACCGCCCACACGGGAAGGCTGAACAGGACGCAAAGCCACAGCCCCTGGCGCACGATCCGGCGGCATTCGCGCACCGAGTGGCGGCGCCGGCCCAGGGTCTGGGCCAGCATGGGGGCGGTGGCCATGACCAGGCCGATGCCCAGGATGAAGAAGGCGAAGAAGAGGTTGGCGCCCAGGCTCCCCGCCGCCAGGTCGGCCGGCCCCAGCCACCCCATCATCAGGGTGTCGGTTGTGCCGATGGCGATCTGGGCGAGATTGGTCAGCACGATCGGCCATGCCAGGGCGGCGGTGGCGCGCAGCTCGGCGGACCAGGAGGATGGCGAAAGCGTCATGGGGCGAGGTTATAGCAGCCCCGCCCCGCGACGTCGCGCCCCGGCCGCTATTGGTGATAGAACCCGGCGCCGACCACGTAGTCGCCGACCTTGACCACATAGGAGGTCTTGTTCTGGCTCTTGCCGGTGGCGGGGTTCTTCCACAGATAGTCCACCAGCGCCTCGCCGTCGCGGCGAGCCTTCTTGACGATTTCGCGCACCACGTACAACTGGCCGGTGGCGTCCTTCATGTCCCAGGCGTTGGAGCCGGTGCGCTCGGGGCGGAAGCCGGTGGCCTTGTAGACGCCCTTCATGTCGAAGACGAAGATGTAGAGATCGTCCTCGATCCATTTGCCCGACGGATCATTGAAGTCGGCGAAGGCCTTTTCCGGCCCCACCTTCTTCATATGGGCGACGGCCCGATCGACGAACTTCTTGGTCTGCTCATAGGTGGCGGCGGGCGCCGGCTTCGCCGGGGGGGCCGGATCGGCCGCCACGACCGGCCCCGTCAGCACCAGCGCCCCCAGCAGGGCAGCGAGAAAAGTCTTCGGCCACATCGTATCCCCCTTCCGCATATGCATGGGTTGTTTCTAATATAACCGCCCCCGATTTGGAAGGTCCGCCGCGTGCAGCCGTTTCCCGCCTTCACCCTTTCCCCCCTGCCCCGCATCCTGTTCGGCGCCGGCCGCCTGGCGGACCTGCCGGCCGAGACGGCGCGGCTGGGCCGCCGCGCGCTGCTGGTCACCGGCGCCCGCTCGTTGCGGGACGGGCCGCGCTGGCGGCCGCTGATGGACGGATTCGCGGCCGCCGGCGTGACGGTGGCGACCATGGCGGTGGCCGGCGAGCCCACCCCCGAGCTGGTGGACGGCGCCGTCGCCGAGTTCGCGGGCACGGGACTCGAGGTGGTGGTGGCGGTCGGCGGCGGCAGCGCGCTGGACGCCGCCAAGGCGATCGCCGGCCTGCTGCCCACCGGCGCCTCGGTGATGGACCACCTGGAATATGTGGGACGCGGGATACCCTATGCCGGCCCGGCGCTGCCGCTGGTGGCGGTGCCCACCACCGCCGGCACCGGTGCCGAGGCGACCAGGAACGCGGTGATCTCGCGGACCGGCCCCGACGGCTTCAAGCGCAGCTTCCGCGACGACCGGCTGATGCCGGCCGTGGCCGTGGTCGATCCCGGGCTGCTGGAGGGCTGCCCGCGCGAGGTGATGGCCGCCAACGGCATGGACGCCTTCACCCAATTGCTGGAGGCCTATGTCTCGACCCGCGCCAACCCGCTGACCGACGCCCTGGCGTGGTCGGGCCTGGAGGCGTTCCGCGACGGCTTCTTCGCCGCGCTGGAGGGAGGCGGCGACGAGGCCGCCAACGGCCGCGCGCGGCTGGCCTACGCGGCGCTGGCCTCGGGCATCTGCCTGGCTCAGACCGGCCTGGGCGCGGTGCACGGAATGGCCTCGCCGCTGGGCGCGTATTTCCCCATCCCCCATGGCGTGGTGTGCGGCACCCTGGTGGCCGAGACCACCCACGCCAACATCGAGGCGCTGCTGGACCGCGACCCGTTCGGCCCGGCGCTTCCCAAATACGGCAAGGTCGGCGGCATGTTGTCGGGCCACGCCCGCGTCTGCGGCGGCGACGGGCTGATCATGCTGACCGACGTGCTGGATGCCTGGACCGAGCGGCTGGCCCTGCCGCGCCTGGGCGCGTTCGGCGTCACCGCCGCCGATGTCCCGCGCATCGTCGCCGCCTCGGGCGGCAACAGCATGAAGACCAATCCCGTCGTGCTGGAACCGGCGGAGATCGCCGCCATCGTGACGAGGCGATTGTAAGGCTCAGTCGGTCACGCCGCGTTCGGCGCCAAACCGCTTCTTGATGTCGGCGACCAGCTTCCTGTTGTCGGCCAGCCAGGCGTCGAACTCGGCCACCAAGTCGGGACGGGACACGCTGGAAAGGTGGTAGCTGTCGCGGGAATGGGGCAGGCCGGGGTCGAAGACCAGGGCCCCCGGCATGGCCAGCACGCGGTCGAGGTAGTGGTGGGCCACCGCCACGCTGGCATAGGCGCCGTCGATGCGCTTGAGCGCCGCCTGCTTGAGCAGCAGCTCCAGCTTCGGGTTCTCGCGCAGGTGAACGGCGCCGTCCTTGACCCGACCCAGCCAGGCGTAGGGCGTGAAACCCGACACCGTGCCCAGGACCTGGATCGCCTCGACGCCGGCGCCCACCGCGCCCGGCGGCACCATCACGCCGTCCACATAGGCGATCACCGGCTGGCTGTAGACCACATGGTGGCCCTGCTTCTGGTCGGCGGCCCAATAGGAATTGTCGGGAAACTTGATGTCGACGCCGCCGCCCAGCAGTTCGGCGAACAGGCGCTTCACCGGCAGGGCGCGATAGGTGACCTTGTAGCCCCTGGCCTTGGCGAAGGCGTCCAGGATGTCGCGGGCGGCCCCCACGTATTCCTTGTCCATCATCGCGTAGACCGGATAGTAGTCGAGGTCCTCGACACCGACCACGATCTCCCGCTCGGCCGCCTGCCCGGCCCCACCGAGCAGCAGGACCGCGGCGACCGCGGCAACCAATCCCAAACGCTTCATCCGTTTCGGCTCCCCCGAACCCTGAGCACGCGGGACGATACCACCCCCGAAAATCAAATGCACGCGATGCGTTCCACTCGGCCGGCGGCCAAACGGTAAACGGCATCCTGGGGGCTGTCGGCGGCCAGGGCCTCGGCCGGATCGAGCCTGGCATAAAGCCCGCGCAGCATCTTGCCGGCCACCCCGTGGCTGACCACCACCAGCCGTTCGCCGGCCCGGCGCTCGGCCAACCAGGCCGACAGCCGAGCGGTCAGGGCGGCATGGGTCTCGCATCCCGGGCAGCGGAAATACCAGGCGTCGAGGCCACTGCCGAACAGTTCGGGATGCGCCGCCTGCATCTCGGCGCGCAGCCGGCCCGAGAAGGTGCCGGTGCCCACCTCCTGCAGCCGTTCGTCCTTTTCCACCGCCGCAAAGGACAGTCCGGCGGTCTCGCACAGGATGGCGGCGGTCTGGACGCAACGGCCCAGCGGGCTGGTCACCACCCGCCAGCCGGCATCCACCAGCGGCGCGAGGGTGCGGCCATAGGCCTGGGCCTGGGCGATGCCCTTCAGGGTCAAGGGCGAATCGGCATGCCCTTGCAGCCGCTTCTCGCGGTTCCAGTGGGTCTCGCCGTGGCGGATGAGGAGGATGGTGGGCATCACCCGCGCAGCACGCCGCCGGTGGCCTTGACCACTGCGTCGACGATGCGCTTGGCCACCGCCTCGATCTCGTCGTCGGTCAGGGTCTTCTCGACCGGCTGCAGCGTCACCGAGACGGCGATGGACTTCTTGCCCTCGCCCACGTTGGGCCCCTCGTAGAGGTCGAAGACCGCCACGTCGGTCACCAGCGCCTTGTCGGCATTCCGCGCCGCCCGCGCCACGGCGTCGGCGGGAATGCCGGCATCCAGCACGAAGGCGAAGTCGCGGTCCAGCGGCTGGAACGGCGACAGCTTGAGCAGGGGCCTGGCCTTGGTCGCCTTGGCCTTGGGCTGCGGGATGGCGTCGAGGAACACCTCGAAGCCGGCCACCGGCCCCTTGACGTCCATCTTCGCCAGAACGCCGGGATGCAGCTCGCCGAAAAAGCCGACCGGCTTGTTGCCGAGCTTCAACACGCCCGACCGGCCCGGGTGGTACCAGGCCGGCGCCTCGGCGGCGACCTGGAACGAGTCGGGGTTGCCGCCCACGGCGGCGATCACCGCCAGGGCGTCGGCCTTGGCGTCGAACACGTCCACCGGCCGGCTCTTCTCGGACCAGTGGCGGGGCACCGCGCGCCCCGGGCGGATGCCGGCGGCGACGGCCCGCTGCTGGCCGGGCTCGGGGCCGTCGAACTGCGGCCCGATCTCGAACAGGCCGGCGTCCTTCATGCCGCGATCGGCATTGCGGCCCGAAGCGGCGACCAGGTTGGGCAGCACGCTGGGGCGCATGCAGTCGAGGTCGGCCGAGATCGGGTTGGCCAGATGCATCTCGGGGGCGCCGCCGCCGAACAGCCTGGCGGTGGCCGACGGCAGGAACGACCAGGTCACCGTCTCGACCAGCCCCCGCCCGGCCAGGGCACGCCGGGTCCATCCGGCCCGCCGCTGGGCCGGGGTCAGCACCGGCTTGGGCATGCTGGGCCGGGGCAGCGGCACCATCGGCAGCTCGTCGTAGCCGTTGATGCGGATGACCTCTTCCACCAGATCGTGCTCGGCGGTGATGTCGCCGCGCCACGACGGCGGCACCACCAGCAGGGCGTCGCCGTGCTCCGAGACCTCGCAGCCCAGGGCGCGCAGGATATCCTCCTGCTTCTGCCGCGACACGTCCACGCCGCCCAGTTCCACCACCCGCTCGGGCCGCAGGACGATGGACAGGCGCCAATCCGGCTCGTCGCCGGCGACCACCAGTTCCGAGGCCTCGCCGCCGCACAGGTCGAGGATCATGCGGGTGGCCAGTTCGGCCGCGTCGCGCAGGAACGCGGGGTCGACGCCGCGCTCGAAGCGGAAGCGGGCATCCGACAGGATGTCGAGGCGGCGGCCGGTGGCGGCGGTGCGAATGGGGTCGAAATAGGCCACTTCCAGGAACACGTCGGTGGTGTCGCCGGTGCAGCCGGAATGTTCGCCGCCCATGACGCCGGCGATGCCCTCGGGGCCGGCCTCGTCGGCGATCACCGTCATGGTGGCGTCGAGGGTGTATTCCTTGCCGTTGAGCGCCAGCAGGGTCTCGCCGTCGCAGGCCAGGCGGGCGCGGATGTCGCCCGTGACCTTGGCGGCGTCGAACACGTGCAGCGGCCGGGCGCGGTCGTAGGTGACGTAATTGGTGATGTCCACCAGCGCCGAGATCGGCCTGAGCCCGATGGCCTCGAGCCGCGCCTTCAGCCAGGCGGGACTGTCGCCGTTCCTGACTCCCCGGATCATCCGGCCGACGAAATAGGGGCAGGCCGGGCGGGTCTCGGGGGTGAAGTCCAGCCGCACGCCGATGGGGCTCTTGAAGGCGCCGGGCACCGGTTCGACGGGCGCCGGCCGGAGCGCCCCCAACCCCGAGGCGGCGAGGTCGCGGGCGACGCCGCGCACGCCCAGGCAGTCGGCGCGGTTGGGGGTGATGGAAATGTCGATCACCGGATCGAAGCTCATCACCTCGACCAGAGGCGCGCCCACCGGCGAGTCGGAGGGCAACTCGGCGATGCCCTCGTGGTCCTCGCCCAATTTGAGTTCGCGCCACGAGCACATCATGCCCTGGCTTTCGACGCCGCGCACCTTGCCGGCCTTCAGCCTGTCGCCGGTGGCGGGGATGTAGGTGCCGGGCTGAGCCAGGATGACCTTGAGGCCGGCCCGCGCGTTGGGGGCGCCGCACACCACCTGCAGCACGTCCTTGCCGTTGGACACCTTGCACAGCTTCAGCTTGTCGGCGTCGGGGTGTTTGTCGGCCTCCAGAACATGGCCGACCACGAAGCCGCCCAGATCGCGGGCGGGATCGTGGATGTCTTCGACCTCGAGGCCGAGCATGGTCAGCCGCTCGCCGATCTCGTCCAGCGAGGCGTCGGTGTCCAGATGGTCCTTGAGCCAGGAGAGGGTGAATTTCATCGGGTCAGCCCTCCGGACAGGGTCGGCACGTCGAGCGGCAGGAAACCGTAGTGCCTGAGCCAGCGGATGTCGGAATCGAAGAAGGTGCGCAAGTCGGGGATGCCGTATTTCAGCATCGCCATGCGCTCGACGCCCATGCCGAAGGCGAAGCCCTGGTACTCCTCGGGGTCCAGGCCGCAGGCCTTCAGCACGTTGGGATGCACCATGCCCGAGCCGCCGATCTCGAGCCAGCCCTTGCCGGGGCCGATCTTCAGCTCGCCGCCCTCGCGCGAGCAGCCGATGTCGATCTCGGCCGAGGGCTCGGTGAAGGGGAAGAAGCTGGGCCGGAACCGCACCGGGACGTCGTCGACCTCGAAGAAGGTGCGCACGAATTCGATCAGCGTGCCCTTGAGATGGCCCATATGGGTCGAGCGGTCGATGACCAGCCCCTCGATCTGGTGGAACATCGGCGTGTGGGTCATGTCGCTGTCGCAGCGATAGGTGCGGCCCGGCGCGGTGATGCGGATGGGCGGCTTGTTGGCCAGCATGGTGCGGATCTGCACCGGGCTGGTGTGGGTGCGCAACAGGTTGCGGCCGCCGTCCGCCTTCTCGCCGAAATAGAAGGTGTCGTGCATCTGCCGGGCCGGGTGCTCGGCCGGGATGTTGAGGGCGGTGAAATTGTGGAAGTCGTCCTCTATGTCCGGGCCCTCGGCCACCTCGAAGCCCATCTGGGCGAAGATGGCGGCCATTTCCTCCATCACCTGGCTGATGGGATGGATGCGCCCCATGGCCTCGGGGCGCGGCGGCAGGGTGACGTCGACGCGCTCGCGGGCCAGGCGCTCGTCCAGCGCGGCGGCCTCGAGGTCGACCTTGCGGGCGGCGATGGCGGCGGCGACCTCGTCCTTGACCGCGTTCAGGCGCGCCCCGGCGGCCTTGCGCTCCTCGGGGTCCATCTTGCCCAAGGTCGCCATCAGGCCCGAGACCGAGCCCTTCTTGCCCAGGGCGGCGACGCGGGCCGCTTCCAGCTGGTCGAGGCCGGCGGCCTCGGCGACGGCCGTCATGGCGGCGGCGCGGATCTTCTCGAGTTCGTCCATCTGATTCCCCATCAAGACGCGAAAGGGGCCGCCCAATACGGGCAGCCCCTCCGTGAAAACCGGCTCGGATCAAGCCTTACTGGAGGGCCGCCTGGGCCTTCTGAACCAGCGACTTGAAGGCCTCGGGCTCGCGCGCGGCGATGTCGGACAGGACCTTGCGGTCCAGCGCGACCCCGGCCTTCTTCAGGCCGTCCATGAAGCGCGAATAGGTCAGGCCGTTGGCGCGGGCGCCGGCGTTGATGCGCTGGATCCACAGGGCGCGGAAGTTGCGCTTCTTGGCCCGGCGGTCGCGATACGCATAGCGCAGCGCCTTCTCGACCTTCTCGATGGCGACGCGGAAGCAGGTGCTGGCGCGGCCGCGATAGCCCTTGGCGAGCTTGAGAATCTTCTTGTGACGGGCGTGGGTGGTCACGCCCCGCTTGACACGCGACATGGATCAGCCTCCGTTCGGAAGATAGTACTGCTTGACCTTCTCACCATCGGCCTTGAACAGGACGAAGGTGCCACGGGCCTGACGCTTCATCTTCTGCGGCTTGGCGGTCAGGCAGTGGCGCTTGTTGGCCACGTTCCCCTTGACCTTGCCGGAGGCGGTGAGCTTGAACCGCTTCTTGGCGGCGCTCTTGGTCTTCATCTTGGGCATTTTTCGCTTTCCTTAGTCGAAACGTTAGCGATTCGGAACGGCCGGGCATGCCCTCACAGGCCCGGTCCATTCGAGGAAGCGACGCTTATAGCCCCACTCGCCAGCGAATGCAACACCGCGCCCCATCTCGACGATGGCGTTCGGCCGGCAACTCCATTAGCCTTGGCACGGGGACGCATCCAGGGGGAGCATCGGTCGCATGAGCGGCCCGGACGATCTTGACCAATCGCGCGAGGTCTATGTGGCCTTCGCCTTCGCCGGCGGCGACCTGCTGGTGGAGGTGGCCGACGACGGCCACGTGGTGTTCGCCGTCGGCGCCGCCATGGCGCTGGTGTCGCGGCCGGCCCGCATGCTGGCCGGCAAGCGCTTCGCCAGCCTGTTCCAGCCGCAGGACCGCCCCCGCATCCACCGCGCCTTCAGCCGCATGCGCAACGGCCAGCGGGTCCGTCACCTGCTGCTCTACGCGCTCCGGGGCGAGCATGGGCGGGTGCCGGTGTCGCTGTCAGGCTACCGCCACCCCGATCGCGGCGGCCGCTTCCTGCTGACGCTGGCCCACGGCGCCGCCCTGGTCCCCGCCGAGGTCCGCCGCGCGCCTCGCACCGGCCTGCTGGAGGCCGAGCCGTTCGAGCACCTGGCCGAGCGCATGATGACGGAAGGCGCCGGCGCCGACGACGGCGCCTACCGCCTGACCATGGTCGAGCTGCCCGGCCTCGACACCTTCGGCACCGAGGCCGGCCCCGAGGCCATGGAAGACTTCATGACCGGACTGGGCAACACCCTGCGCGACGCTTCGGTGGGCGGCGATTCGGCGACCCAGCTGGCCGACAACCGCTACGGCGTCATCCATTCCGCCGATCTCGCCGCCACCTCCATCGAGGAGGCCATCACCAACCTCGCCCGCGCCATCGCGCCGGGGGTCGACCTGGCCACCCGCACCGCCACCGTGGTGCTGGATTCCCACGAGCTGACCGGCGAGGACGCCGTCAACGCCCTGGCCTACACCCTCAACCGTTTCGCCCGCGAGGGCCGCGCCTCGTCGTCGCCGTCGCTGGGGGCGGCGGTCGAGGCGTCGCTGACCGCCACGGTGGACCGCATGCGCTCGGTGAAAGGGCTGATCGAACGCGGCGACTTCGACCTCGCCTTCCAGCCGGTGGTCGACCTGTGGACCTCCAACGTCCACCACTTCGAATGCCTGGTCCGCTTCGCCGGCAGCGACGAATCGCCCTATCAAACGGTGTCCTTCGCCGAGGATGTCGGCATGGTGGGCGAACTCGACCGCGCCATCTGCGAACGCGCCATCGCCTTCATCCGCTCGCCGGCGGCGGCGGTGGACGGGCTGCGGTTCGCGGTCAACCTGTCGGGCCGGTCGCTGAGCCACCCGCCCACTGCCAAGAAGCTGCTGGACACCATTTCCGAAGCCTGGGACCTGAAGCGGCGCCTGCTGTTCGAGATCACCGAATCGGCCGAGATCACCGACCTCTCCTTCGCCAACGCCATCGTCCAGGAAATCCGCGGCCAGGGGCATCCGGTGTGCCTAGACGACTTCGGGGCCGGCTCGGCCGCCTTCCACTATTTGCGGGCGCTGAAGGTGGACTACGTCAAGATCGACGGCTCCTACGTCAAGGAATGCGCCTGCTCGGGCGAGAGCATGCCCTATCTGCGCGCCATCACCCAGCTGTGCGGCGAACTCAAGATCGGCACCATCGCCGAGTTCGTCGAGGACGAGGAGACCGCCTCGCTGCTGCGGGTCCTCAAGGTCCGCTACGGGCAGGGCTGGCATTTCGGCCGCCCGGTCAAGGTGCACCCCATGACCGCGCCCAGGAACGCCTGGACCACGCCCACCATGGGCTGGCGCAAGGGGCTGCTGGTCTGCTCGGCCAGGCTCGGGCAGGCGGCGCAATAGCGGCCAACTTGCCTTTCACCAAGGAGTCGGGCCATCCTTCGTAAGGGGTGGTGTTGGGAAGGTTCGTCCGCGTGTCGACGCAAGCGCTCAAGAGTTCCAGCGATCTTTATGTCTCCCTGGCCTTCGCCGCCGCCGACGTGCTGTTCGAGCTCAGCGCCGACGGCCGCGTCGAATTCGCCGTCGGCGCCGCCATGTCGCTTCTGGGCCGCCCCGCCCGTGCCCTGACGGGGGCCAGCCTCGCCGAGCTGGTCTGCCCCAGCGACCACGACCGCCTGGGCCGCGCCCTGGCCGCCATGGGCCGCTGCGAGCGGGTCCGCAACGTCATCCTGACGGTGGCGCGGCCGGACGGCACCACCACCCAGGTGTCGCTGTCGGGATACGGCCACCCCGACCGCAAGGGCGCGCTGATGACGGTGATGGCCCATGCCAGCGGCTTCCTGCCGGCGGAACCACGCCGCGACACGCCGAGCGGCCTGCTGGGCCGCGAGGAATTCGCCGCCAAGGCGCGAACGCTGCTGCACGATCCCGCCTCCGACGACGACCGCTACCGGCTGACCCTGCTGGAACTGCCCGAGATGGACGCCCTGCGCCAGCGGGCCGGGGCCGAGGCCGCCGAGGACTTCGTCACCCGCCTGGGCGAGCGCCTGCGGGCGCTGTCGGTGGGCGGCGACGCCGCCGGCCAGTTGTCGGACAGCAAGTACGGCGTCATCCATGCCGGCACCGTCGATGAGACGCTGATCGAGAGCGTGGTGGCCGAGGCGGCCGAGGGCCGCGACGATCTGGCCGTCACCCCCCGGGCGGCGACGCTGGTCCTGGACGTCACCGACATCCCCGCCGCCGACGCCGCCCGCGCCCTGGCCTACACGCTCAACAGCTTCGCCGACGGCGATGAGGCCGGCCTGGACATCGATTCGCTGCGGGCCCAGGTCCAGCCCCGGCTGTCGGCAACCGTCAAGGAAATGAAGGCGGTCCGGCACGTCATCGACACCGGCGAGTTCGAGATCGTCTTCCAGCCCATCGTCGACCTGTGGAACAACGTGGTCCACCATTTCGAGGTGCTGGTGCGGTTCGGCGACGGCACCCGCTCGCCCTACGACACCGTCACCTTCGCCGAGGACACCGGCCTGGTCGGCGATCTCGACATGGCGGTGCTGGACCGCACCGTGCGGATCATCCGCTCCCATGCCGGCTCCAGCCCCGCCCTGCGCTTCGCCGTCAATCTGTCCGGCCGCTCGCTGTCCGACGGCCGGGTGATCGACCGTCTGCGCGCCCGCGTCCACGACGCCCGCGATCTCTCCAACCGGCTGCTGTTCGAGATCACCGAAAGCTCGGCCATCTCCGACCTGGCCTCGGTCAACGCCGTGGTCCAGGACATCCGCCGCCAGGGTTTCCATGTGTGCCTCGACGATTTCGGCGCCGGCCATGCCGCCTTCCACTATTTGCGGGCCCTGAAGGTCGACCACGTCAAGATCGACGGCTCGTATGTCCGCGACTGCATGAAGAGCAAGGAAAACGTCGCCTTCATCAAGGCGATGGTCAATCTCTGCGCCGAGCTGGGCATCACCACCATCGCCGAATATGTCGAGGACGCCGCCACCGCCGCCCTGCTGAAGGTGCTGAAGGTCCGCTACGGCCAGGGATGGCTGTTCGGCAAGCCCATGGCGGTGCCGGGCGACGCCTCGGACCCCCGGGCCTGGACCAGCCCGGCCACCGAGTGGCGCCGGGGCCTGCTCCATTTCAAGGGGTGAAGACAGCCGGCGCCGTTTCGGCTATCCATGCGGCATGAAACTGCACGGCGACATACCGGTCGGGAACTGGATCGACCGCTGGGTTCCGGCCCCGGCGCGGCCCTATCTGCGCCTGATGCGCCTGGACCGGCCCATCGGCACCTGGCTCCTGCTGTTCCCCTGCTGGTGGAGCGCCGCCCTGGCCGCCGACGGCTGGCCCGATCCGTGGCTGATGGCGCTGTTCGCCGTTGGCGCGGTGGTGATGCGCGGCGCCGGCTGCACCGTCAACGACATCGCCGACCACAAGTTCGACGCCCAGGTCGCCCGCACCAGGGGCCGGCCCATCCCGTCGGGCGCGGTCAGCGTCGGGCAGGCGGCCGCCTTCCTGGCGTTCCAGTTGGCGGTCGGGCTGCTGGTGCTGGTCCAGCTCGACACCTTCGCCATCGCGGTCGGCGCCGCCTCGCTGCTGCTGGTCTTCCCTTATCCGTTCATGAAGCGCATCACCTATTGGCCTCAGGCCTGGCTGGGGCTGACCTTCAACTGGGGAGCGCTGGTGGGCTGGGCGGCGGTGCGCGGCGAGCTGGGCGCGGCGCCCCTGCTACTCTATGCCGCCGGCCTGTTCTGGACGCTGGGCTACGACACCATCTACGCCCACCAGGACAAGGAGGACGACGCCCTGGTCGGCGTCAAGTCCACCGCCCTGCGCCTGGGCGACGCCACCCCGGCCTGGCTGGTCGGGTTCTACGCCGCCGCGCTGGCCTTGATCGCCGCCGCCGGCTGGACGGGCGGCCTGTCGTGGCCGTTCTGGCCGCTGCTGGCGGTTTCCGGCCTGCACCTGGCGTGGCAGGCGCGGAGGGTGGACATCCACGATTCCGCCGACTGCCTGTCCAAGTTCAAGTCCAACCAGGCCTTCGGCTGGCTGCTGCTGGCGGCGATCGTCGCCGGGCGGGTGATCTGATGGGCGCCGCCGACCCCAAGGCCTTCATCCGCGAGAACACCGAACTGGCGTCGCCGCCGGCTTGCCCCGAGATCGTGCTGTGGACCGCCACCGAGGTGACGCCCCTGTGGGAGGCCACCGAGGCGGCGCTGCTTCGGGTCAACCTGCCGCCGCCCTACTGGGCCTTCTGCTGGGCCGGCGGCCAGGCGCTGACCCGCTACGTGCTGGACAATCCCGGCCTGGTGGAGGGCAAGCGGGTGCTGGACTTCGCCGCCGGCTCGGGGGCGACGGCCATCGCCGCCGCCCTTCGCGGCGCCGCCCGCGTCGAGGCCGCCGACATCGACCGCATCGCCTGCGCCGCCATCGCGCTGAACGCCGAGGCCAACGGCGTCGCCGTCGAGGTGCTGGCCGAGGACGTGGTCGGCGGCCCCTGCCGCTGGGACGTGGTGGTGGCCGGCGACGTCTGCTACGAGGCGCCCATGACCGCCCATATCTGGCCGTGGCTGGTGTCCCTGGCCGCCCAGGGCGCCGTCGTGATCATGGCCGATCCCGGCCGCGCCTACCTGCCCAGGCACGGCCTGCTGGAGGTGGCGCGCGCCACCGTGGCCACCAGCCTGGAACTGGAGGATCGCACCCGGCGCGAGGTGGTCGTATATAAGATCGTGGGGTGAGGGTGAAGGAGACGGCCATGGCCGAACTGACCATCGAACCCGTCGCGGTCCTGGCCGACAACTATGTCTGGCTGATCCACGACGCCAAGACCGGCGCCACCGCCGCCGTCGACCCGTCCGTGGCCGGCCCGGTGCTGGAGGCGGTGGCGCGGCGGGGCTGGACGCTCACCCACGTGCTCAACACCCACCACCACCACGACCACACCGGCGGCAATATCGAGTTGAAACGCGCCACCGGCTGCACGGTGGTAGGCGCGCGCGGCGACGCGCCGCGCATCCCGGCCCTCGACGTCGAGGTTGCCGAGGGCGAGCACTTCCTGCTGGGCAGCGCCGCCGGGCTGGTGTTCGAGACCCCCGGCCACACGCTCGGACACATCTCGTTCTGGTTCCCCGAGGCGCATGCGCTGTTCTGCGGCGACACCCTGTTCTCGCTGGGTTGCGGCCGGCTGTTCGAGGGCACGCCCGAGCAGATGTGGGCCTCGCTGTGCAAACTGCGCGACCTGCCGCCCGAGACCAAGGTCTACTGCGCCCACGAATACACCCAGTCCAACGGCCGCTTCGCCCGCGTCACCGAGCGCGACAACCCGGCCGTGGCCGCCCTGCTGGACAAGGTGGACGGGCTGAGGGCGCGGGGGCTGCCGTCGCTGCCGTCCACCCTTGGCGAGGAGCGCGCCGCCAACCCGTTCCTGCGCGCCGACCAGCCGCCGGTCGCCCGCGCGGTGGGCATGGCGCCGGGCGCCGACCCGGTGCTGGTGTTCGCCGAGCTGCGGCGGCGCAAGGATGCGTTCCGGGCATGAGCGAGGAAATGGGATGCTGGTCGGTGGGCACCGTGTGGAGCGGCACGCCGCTGTTGTCGGCGCGGCTGAGGCTGCGGCCGTTCGCCGAGGCCGACGTCGCCCGGGTGGCGTCGCTGCTCGACGACTGGGAGATGGTCCGCCTGACCGCCAACATCCCCCACCCCTTCACCGAGGATGACGCCCGCGGCTTCTTCGCGCTGATGGACGGCAAGCGCCGCGCCCGCACCGGCGCCGTGATGGCCATGGAGCGCACGGTGGACGGGGCGGTGATCGGCGCCATCGGCTTCGGCACCGAGCATGACGGCACCCCCGAAGTCGGTTACTGGGTGGCGCGCGACGCCTGGGGCCAGGGCTACGCCACCGAGGCGGTGCGCCGGCTGGTCCGCCACCTGTTCCGCGACCTCGGCTTTCCCCGCGTCTGGGCCTCGGCCCATCCCGACAATGCCGCCTCGCGCCGCGTGCTGCGAAAGGCCGGCCTGGTCCCCGAGGGCCACGAGATGGTCGGCATGCCGGCGCGCGGCCAAAGCGTGGTGATGCCGGTCCTCGGCCTCGGCCGGCCGGCCTGGGATGCCGCCTGGGCGGCCCGGCCCATGGTGCTGGTGGCCGCCGCCGCGCTCATCGACACCGACGGCCGCGTGCTGATGGCCAGCCGGCCGCCGGGCAAGCTGATGGCCGGGCTGTGGGAATTCCCCGGCGGCAAGGTCGATCCCGGCGAGACCCCCGAGGCGGCGCTGGTGCGCGAGATGCGCGAGGAGCTGGGCATCGACGTCGGCGAAAGCTGCCTGGCGCCGCTGGCCTTCGCCTCGCACGACTACGACACCTTCCATCTGCTGATGCCGCTCTACGCGGTGCGGCAGTGGAAGGGCGCCCCCTCCCCGCGCGAGGGCCAGCAGTTGCGGTGGGTGCGACCGTCGCGCCTGGCGGAACTGCCGATGCCCCCCGCCGATATCCCTCTGGTGGCGATCCTTCGCGATTGGATATGATTGCGCCGGCAACCATCGCCGGGAGGGAGAGGATGGAGGGCGCGAGCGTGACCGCCGCCATGCTGGTGGTCGGCAACGAGATTCTGTCGGGGCGGACCCGCGACGCCAACGTCCAGTATCTCGGCGCCGCCCTGGGGGAACTGGGCATCCGCCTCGTCGAGGTCCGCGTCGTCGAGGACGACGTCGCCGCCATCGTCGAGGCCCTCGACCAATTGCGCGAGCGCCATGCCTATGTCTTCACCACCGGCGGCATCGGCCCCACCCATGACGACGTGACCGCCGCCGCGGTGGCGCGCGCCTTCGGCCGCGGCCTGGGCCGCCACCCCGAGGCGGTGCGGCGGCTGGAGCGGTTCTACGGCGCCGAGATCAACGCGGCCCGCCTCAAGATGGCCGAGATTCCCGACGGCGCCGAGCTGATCGACAACCCCATCAGTGCCGCGCCGGGATTCCGGCTCGGCAACGTCCATGTGTTCGCGGGGGTCCCGCGAATAATGCAGGCCATGTTCGAGGGCATCCGCCATAGCCTGAAGGGCGGTCCTCGCATGTTATCCGAGACCGTCACCATCTCCATCCCCGAGGGCCGGCTGGCGGCGGGGCTCGCCGAGGCGCAGACCCGCAACCCGCGGGTGGAGATCGGCAGCTATCCCTTCAGCCACGGCGAGCGCAAGGGCGTCCGCGTGGTGGTGCGGGGCCATGGCGCCGGGGATGTCGCCGCCGCCGTGGCCGACGTCAAGATCGTGGCCGCCGACCTGGGAGGCCGGGTGGAAGAGGAGGGGTGATGCCCCTGGGAGCGAAGGAAAAGGAAGCGCTGAAGTTCCTGGGCACCCACCTGGTCTACGGCCTGGTGGCGGGGCTGACCTTCGGCGTCGCCGTGCTGGCGACCAATCTCGGCAATCTCCGCACCCTGGCCTTCGAATCCAACCACACCGCCCTGGTGCTGCTCCTGTTCTTCTTCGGCCTGTTCGTCACCTTCGGCAGCGTCAGCATGGGAGTCGGGGTGATGAGCCTCGCCCGCTACGACGAGGACGAGGACTGACGCCATCCCGGCAGCTCTTGCCAGCGTCCCGGCAAGTTTTTCCCCTTCCCCCATCGGCACCCCAACGTCAACGGCGCCAATCCGTTGATTTTCCACGACACGCGCGTCTGGCACGGCGTTTGAAGGAATGACCGCGCCAAAAGGTTCCAAACGGGGATCCGACCATGACCGTGTATTCGATCAACAAGCGGGCGTTCGAGCAGGCCAACATGACCTCGGCCGCCGCGAGCAAGTCCGCCACCTCGGCCGAGGCCGCCTTCGCGGCCGCGCTGCAGTCCGCCTCGTCGGCGTTCGGCCGCGGGACCAAGGTTTCGGCCGGCTCGGCGCTGAAGGAAAGCCTCGATCGCCCGGTCCAGGAAACCCGCGAGACCCAGCCCGCCGACCGGCCCGAACGCGCCGAGCGCCGCTCCGACCGCGACACCGGGGCCAAGCCCGCCCGCGAGGACGACCACGCCGCCGCCAAGCCGGCCGAGAAGGCGGATCGCCCGGCCAAGACGCGCGAGGACGGCGACGCCCCGGCCGAGGGGGCCCCGACGGCCGAGAAGCCGGCCGCAGAGACCGCCGAGACCGCCGCCACCGACCAAGGTGACGCCCAGGCGGCCGACGATTCCGCCGCCGCCGCCCAGCCGGCCGCCGAGGCCGCCGCCCAGCCGCAGCAGCAGGCGGCCCAGGCCGCCGCCGTTCCCGCCGCCCAGCTTCTGGCCGAGACCGGCGAGACCGAGACCGCCGCCGCCGACGCCGACGGCACCGCCGGCGACCAGACGGGGCAGGCCGCCGACGGCGGCGACCAGGCCGATCCCGGCCTGATGCTGACCGATGATGGCGCCGCCGACGCCGATGCCGCCGAGCCCGAGACCCAGGGCGCCGCCACCACCGGCAAGCCGCAGGCCGCCACCACCCAGGCCCAGACCGCCGCCCAGGCCCCGGTCAAGGCCAAGGCCGACGGTGGCGAACAGGTCTCCGACGAGGCCCGCCGCCAGGCCGACGACCTTGCTGAGACCCTGGCCGACACCGGCGCGACCGTGAAGGTCAAGGTCAGCGTCGAGACCGCCTCCACCAACGGCTCGGCCGACGCGAGCGCCGAGACCGGCCTGGCCGACGACCTGCTGGCCGTCGACCCGGTGGTCGAGACCGCCGGCCCCCAGACCGGCTCGGGCCAGACCGGCCAGCGGGGCACCGCCGGCCAGGGCCAGGCCAATGCCGCCCAGCAGATGGCCGCCACCGCCCAGGACGCCGCCCAGGCGGCCCAGGGCCGGGCCGCCGACACCCGTCCCTTCGCGGCGGCGCTGGCCGCCCAGGTCGACGGCGCCGGTCCCGCCCAGGGCGGCCAGACTTCCGGCGGCCAGACCCAGGCGGTCGCCGGCCTCAACGCCGCCTCGAACACCCAGGGCGCCCAGAAGGCCGCCGCCGCCCAGGCCGCCCAGCAGCCGCAGCAGGCCCGCCAGCCCGAGGCCAAGCAGGTCATCGACCAGATCAGCGTGCAGATCGCCAAGCAGGCCAAGGACGGCGGCGACACCATCAAGGTGCAGTTGAAGCCGGTCGACCTGGGCCGCATCGAGATCAAGCTGGAGGTCCAGGACGGCCGCGTGCACACCCACGTCACCGCCGACAACAAGGACACCCTGGCCATGTTGCAGCGCGACTCCCGCGGGCTCGAGAAGGCGCTCCAGGACGCCGGCCTCAAGACCGAGGGGTCGATGACCTTCTCGCTGGCCGGCGACGGCCAGCAGGCCCAGGGCGGCAACGAGGCCAACCAGCAGCGCGGCGGCCGCCGCCGCTCGCGCCTGTCCGCCGCCGCCGCGTCCACCGAGGCCGGAACCACCGCCGCCGCCGAAACGCCCCGCACCGGCCGCCGCGCCGGCGTGGACATCAAGGTCTAGGAGAACCCGCCATGTCGATCACCGGCATCGAATCGACCATCAGCCAGACCTCCAAGGCGGCCACCAGCCAGACCAAGCTGGCGCAGAACTTCGACACCTTCCTGGTGATGCTGACCACCCAGCTCAAGCACCAGGACCCGCTGTCGCCCATGGACTCCACCGAGTTCACCAACCAGCTGGTGCAGTTCGCCAACGTCGAGCAGCAGATCGCCGCCAACGCCAACCTGGAGACGCTGATCGGCGTCAACATGATGGGGCAGAAGGCCACCGCCATCAGCTATATCGGCCACACCGTCGAGGCGGCGTCCAGCTACCTGCCGTTGCAGGGCACCGTCGAGACCGAGGGCGACCAGCTCAAGCTGCTGGGCGGCAAGGCCTATTTCACCTACACGCTGCCCGCGACCGCCAAGTCGGTCAGCCTGATCGTCAAGGACGCGGACGGCAACACCATCCGCACCATGTCCGGGCTGGTCGGCGCCGGCAGCCATGCCGGCGAATGGGACGGCACCAACGCCGACGGCGAGACGGTGCCCGACGGCGACTACACCATCCACGTCGAGGCCACGGCCTCGGACGGTTCGCCCATCACCGCCTCCACCATGGTGCGCACGCAATCGGGCACGGCGGCGTTCAGCTACACCCTGGCCGAGGACGCCCGCACCACCTCGCTGGTCATCAAGGACAGCAGCGGCAAGATCGTGCGCACGCTGACCGGCCGCACCGAGGCCGGCCGCCACGAGGCCGCCTGGGACGGCAAGGACAAGGACGGCAACATCCTGCCCGACGGCGCCTACAGCCTCGAGGTCGTGGCCGTCGACGGCGAGAACAATCCCGTCGAGACCATCAGCACGGTCTACGGCCGCGTCACCGACGTGTCGGCCGACGAAAGCGAAGTTTTGCTCAACCTGGGTGGAGTGGTCACCACGCTCGAAAACGTGCTGACCGTCCGGGACACCGCCTCGGTCCGGTCCAACTGACCGGCCGGGCCGATAGCGGATAGGAGGATATCATGAGCTTGTATGGCGCTCTCTTCTCGGGTGTGTCCGGCCTGGCGGCCCAGTCGTCGGCCATGGGCGCGATCTCGGACAACATCACCAACGTCAACACCATCGGCTACAAGGGCGCGAAGGTGAACTTCAAGACCCTGGTGACCAAGCAGGTGTCCCTGACCAACTACGCCCCGGGCGGCGTGCAGTCGGCCGTGCGCAAGGGCATCGACGTCCAGGGCCTGCTGCAGGCCACCAACTCGTCCACCGACGTGTCGCTGTCGGGCCAGGGCTTCTTCATCGTCAACGAGGCCGCCAATCCCCAGGAAGGCGACATGTTCGCCTATACCCGCGCCGGCTCGTTCAAGGTGGACAAGGAAGGCTATCTGCAGAACGTGTCGGGCTGGTACATGCAGGGCTGGCCGCTGATGGGCTGGGACAACGCCGCCCAGGCCTCCACCGTCCAGGTGGGCAACAACACCTTCATGAAGGCCTACAAGGACGACACCGGCAACACCGTCTACATCAACGACAACATCGTCTCCCAGACCCACCTGCAGCCCCTCAACCTCAACGAGGTGGGCGGCACCGCCGCGCAGACCCGCAACCTGCGCATGGGCGCCAACCTGCCCAACGGCGCCGACGTCGGCAAGATCTACAAGCAGCCGGTCACCATCTACGACTCCCTGGGCGGCGACTCGACCGTGCAGTTCAGCTGGAACAAGGTCGCCCAGAACCGCTGGGACATCGAGGCGGTCCCGCCGCTGGGCGCCAAGAGCCTGACGCTCAAGAACAGCGCCGGCCTCGTCTACGGCGCCATGGGCCGCCTGGACTTCCAGGGCAAGCCCAAGACCACCGGCGCCATGACCATGACGGTCGGCGGCACCACCTGGACCGTCAACACCAAGAGCGGCACCAGCGGCCAGATCGCCAACAGCGTCTATGTGGATCCCGCCTCGGCGAGCTCGACCGGCGCCTTCGTCAGCAGCATGGCGACCGAGATCGACAAGCTGATGCGCATCCAGTCGGAAGGGCAAAGCAACGCGCTGGCCCCCGCCGGCGCCAACGCCGCCAATTTCGGCCACGGCACCTCGCTGACCGTCACCGACCCGGCCACCGGCAACACCAGCACCTTCACCTTCGACCCGTCGGCCGGCGTCGCCGGCCAGTTGGCGGCCGCCGAGAGCCAGATCGAGACGGCGCTGGGCTTCGCCGCCGGCGAGTTCTCGCTGTCCTACGCCGCCGGTGTGTTCACCGTGACCAACGGTCATGCGACCAAGCAGATCACCGCCCAGGGAACCGGCGACATCTGGGAGGTGTCGGGAACGCTCGACGTGGTCGGCGCCGCCCCCGCCAACGCCGACGCCACCACGGCCATCAACACCTATTCCGCCGGCACCGACATCCTCATCGACTCGACCTCGCCGTCGACCACCATCAGCCTGGACGGCCTGACCAAGGCCGAGGCGGTCTACCTGATCAACCAGCAGGCGGGGACGACCGGCGTCAGCGCCATGCAGAACGGCGGCAACGTCGCCTTCTACACGCCCAACGCCAGCACCATCCACATCACCGGCACCACCGACCTGGCGGCCGTCAACCTGACCCTGAACGGCACCGGACGGACCTATTGCGAACGCCTGGCCGGCACCGACTCGCTGATCTTCCGCCAGTATGACGAGGGCGCCACCGCCGCCGACAACCTGGTCATCGGCGGCCTCGACACCCTCGACCTGTCCAACGGCAATCCCGCCACCCTGCAGGGCATGGATCCCGGCGACGCCACCGGCTTCACCATTTCCGGCATCAGCATCGGCAACGGCAACGGCGAGGACGCCATCGAGTTCAACGGCGACGGCACGCCGAAGGAGATCAACATCTCCAGCTTCGCCATCGACTGGGCCAACGGCTCCAAGGACATGACCGGCGCCGACGAGATCGGCATGTTCCTGGGCAACCTCAACATCCGCGACGGCATGACCCAGCTGGACGGCGACTACCAGTTGGCCTACTGGAGCCAGAACGGCGCCAAGTTCGGCAACTTCGCCGGCGTGTCCATCGGCGCCGACGGCATCGTCACCGCCCTGTTCGACAACGGCGTCACCCGCCCCGTCTTCCAGATCCCGGTGGCCACCTTCACCAACCCCAACGGCATGGAAAGCCTGTCGGGCAACGTGTTCATCTCGACCGACAACTCGGGCGAGCCGACGCTGCGCACCGCCGGCGCCGCCGGTGCCGGCCAGGTGGCTGCGGCCTCGCTGGAAGCCTCGACCGTCGACATCGGCGAGGAGTTCACCACCATGATCGTCACCCAGCGCGCCTATTCGGCGGCGGCCAAGATCATCACCACCTCGGACGAGATGCTCGACGAACTGGTGCGCATCAAGCGTTAACCTTTCGCGCTGAAACTGGCGGGGCCGGGACCCGGAAGGGGACCGGCCCCTTTCCTTTTCCCCTCCGCCGGCACGCCGGGCGAGGGAGGCACGGAAGACACACCCGGCAAGATTTGCCGGGTCGTTAACCAAGCTTCAATCTTATGGGCAATAGCTTGGCACCGGTGGGCTTACGCCTTTCGCGCCCTTGCGGGCAGGCTCGAGGTCGGGACCAAAGCACGTGAATGCGTTCCTGCAGATGATGCGCGGCCTGGGGCCGATGCGGTTGGCGGCCATCGCGGGCGCCGGCGTTTCCATCCTGGGCTTCTTCATCTACCTGATCAGCCGGGTCTCGTCGCCGCAGATGGAGCTGTTGTACGGCGAGCTGGACATGGCCGATTCCAAGGTCATCGTCGACAAGCTGGCGGCCGAGAAGGTGCCGTTCGAGATCCGCCGCGACGGCGCCGAGATCTGGGTGCCCAAGGACAAGAAGAACGAGCTTAGGGTGCGCATGGCCGAACAGGCGATGCCGTCCACCGGACGCGTCGCCGGCTACGAGCTGTTCGACAACCAGGATGCCCTGGGCTCGACCAGCTTCCAGCAGAACATCAACTACGTCCGCGCGCTGGAAGGCGAGCTGGCGCGCACCATCCGCGCCATCGACAAGGTGAAGAGCGCCCGCGTCCACCTGGTGCTGCCCAAGCGCGAGGCCTTCGCCCGCGAGGCCAACGAGCCGTCGGCCTCGGTGATCCTCAAGATGCAGGGCGCCGCCCGGCTGGAGCGCGGCCAGGTGCTGGCCATCCAGCACCTGATCGCCGCCGCCGTGCCCAAGATGAAGCCGACCCGCATCTCCATCGTCGACGACCGCGGCACCCTGCTCGCCAAGGGCATGGACAGCGACCAGGAGGTGGCGGCCCAGACCGCCGAGGAACTGAAGCTCAACACCGAAAGCCGCCTCAGCCGCACCATCGAGGAACTGCTGGAGCGCTCGCTGGGCCCGGGCCGCGTCCGCGCCGAGGTCACCGTCGAGATGGACCTCTCGCGCGCGGTGATGACCGAGGAGACCTACGACCCCGAAAGCCGCGTGGTGCGCAGCCAGGTCACCGTCACCGAGGACGAGCAGTCGAGCGAGGGCGAGCCGCCGCCGGTGTCGGTGGGCCAGAACCTGCCCGACCCCAACGCGGCGCTGAACAGCAACACCCGCTCGTCGTCCAGCGCCAACAAGACGCAGGAGACGGTCAACTACGAGATCTCGAAGAAGACCCGCAACATCGTGCGCGAGATGGGCGAGATCAGGAAGATCTCGGCCGCCGTGCTGGTGGACGTGATCCGCGAGAAGGGCGACGATGGCAATTTCAGCCAGCGTGAGCGCACCCCCGAGGAGCTGGCCCAGATCGAGGCGCTGGTGAAGTCGGCCATCGGCTTCTCCAGGGACCGCGAGGACCAGGTCAAGGTCGCCCAGATGTCGTTCTACAAGGGCGACGAGATCGCCGACGACACCGAGCCGGGCGAATTCATCTTCGGCATGCGCCGCGACTTCGTCGAGAAGGTGGCCTCGAACCTGGGCCTGTCCATCGTCGCCATCCTGTTCCTGCTGCTGGTTCTTCGGCCGCTCATCAGCCGCGCCATCGAGAGCATGCAGGGCCAGGTCGGCCCCGACGGCCGCCGCATGATCACCGGCGAGGGCGGCGTGCCGCAACTGGCCGGCCCGGGCGGCATGCCCATGCCGGCCCCGGCGCTGGGCGGCGAGGAGGAGGTCATCGCCGACGAACTGATCGACATCGACAAGGTCGAGGGCCGCGTGAAGGCGTCGTCGATCCGCAAGATCGGCGAGATCGTCGACAAGCACCCGGAAGAGGCGCTGTCCATCATCCGCAACTGGCTCTACCAAGAGAGCTGAGGGGAGCGATAGGAAGGCACCATGGCGCGCGTCAAGGAAGACTATCGCAGCCTGACCGGTCCCCAGAAGGCGGCCATGATGATGCTGTCGTTGGGCGAGGAGCACTCGTCCAAGCTGTTCGGCATGATGGGCGACGACGAGATCAAGGAACTGTCCCAGATCATGGCCAATCTGGGCACGGTGTCGTCCAACCTGGTCGAGCGCCTGTTCATCGAGTTCGCCGACCAGATTTCCTCCACTGGTTCGCTGGTCGGCTCGTTCGAGAGCACCGAGCGCCTGCTGATGAAGAGCCTGTCCAAGGACCGCGTCTCCTCCATCATGGAGGAAATCCGCGGTCCCGCCGGCCGCACCATGTGGGACAAGCTGGGCAACGTCAACGAGGCGGTGCTGGCCAACTACCTGAAGAACGAGTACCCGCAGACGGTGGCGGTGGTGCTGTCCAAGATCAAGGCCGACCACGGCGCCCGCGTGCTGTCGCAACTGCCCGAGAACTTCGCCATGGAAGTCATCATGCGCATGCTGCGCATGGAGGCGGTGCAGAAGGAGGTGCTGGACGGCGTCGAGAAGACGCTGCGCACCGAGTTCATGAGCAACCTGGCCCGCACCCAGCGCCGCGACGCCCACGAGATGATGGCCGACATCTTCAACAACCTGGACCGCAACGCCGAAAACCGCTTCATGTCCGCCCTCGAGGAGCGCAACCGCGAATCCGCCGAGCGCATCAAGAGCCTGATGTTCACCTTCGAGGACCTGGTCCGCATCGACGCCGCCGGCATCCAGACCCTGCTGCGCCAGGTCGAGAAGGACAAGCTGGGCATGGCCCTCAAGGGCTCGTCGGACGCCATCAAGGACCTGTTCTTCAAGAATATGTCCGAACGCGCCGGCAAGATGCTGCGCGAGGACATGGAGGCCATGGGCCCCGTCCGCCTGCGCGACGTCGACCAGGCCCAGTCGGCCATCGTCGCCATCGCCAAGGAACTGGCCGCCTCGGGCCAGATCGTCATCTCCGAGGGCCGCGAGGAAGACGAGCTGGTGTACTGATATGGCCAAACCGCAGAAATACATGTTCGACCTCGATTTCGACCACCCGACCCCCGCCGAGCCGCGGGCGACGGAGGCCGAGGTGGAACCGGAGGCGCCCGAGGAGCCGGAACCGCCGCCGCCGCCCACCTTCACCGAGGAGGAGCTGGCCATCGCCCGCGATTCCGCCTATGCCGAAGGCCGCGACTCCGGGCGCGCCGAGGCCATGGAGACGCTGGAGCAGGCGACCGCCGCGGCGCTGACCGCCATCACCGGCCACATGGATGCCCTATTCCGGCGCCAGGAAGAGGCCAACGACGCCAACGCCCGCAACGCCGTTCGCGTCGCCATGGCCGTCCTGCGCAAGATCCTGCCGGCGGCCTGCGAGAAGCACGCCTTCGACGAGGTGGCGAAGGTGATCGAGGAGGTCGTCGGCCACATCCTCGACGAACCGCGCATCATCGTCCGCCTGGCGGCGGCGCTGGTGGACCCGGTCCGCGACCGGCTGGAGGCGGTGGCCCAGGCCCACGGCTTCGAGGGGCGCGTGGTGGTGCAGGCCGACCCGCGTCTGGCGGCGGGCGACTGCCGGGTGGAATGGACCGACGGCGGCGCCGAACGCGACCAGGCGCGGCTGATGCAGGAGATCGAGGCGGTGGTGGCCCGGGCGCTGGACCACGCCGCCGATTGAGGTTCGTCGGCCCGGAAACGGGCCTTGGGAGGATGACATGGGCGACTTCGAGCTGAACGACTTCAAGGCGGACGACGACGAGCCCCGGGACGACATTCCCGAGGCGCCGCGATCCGCCCGCGACCTCGAGGCGGTCTACGACATCCCCGTGCAGGTGTCGGCGGTGCTCGGCAAGGCCAGCATGCAGGTCAACCAGTTGCTCAAGCTGGGGCGCGGCGCGGTGGTGGAACTGGACCGCAAGGTCGGCGAGGCCATCGACATCTACGTCAACAACCGGCTGGTGGCGCGCGGCGAGGTGGTGGTGGTCGAGGACCGCCTGGGCGTGACCATGACCGAGATCATCAAGACCGACCGCGGCTGAGCGTGAACCAGGGACGACGGGAGAGGGCAGGATGCGACTTCTGATCATCGGCACGCTCGACGGACAGATCGGGGCCGCCAGCCAGATCGCCATGGCACGCGGCGCCAAGGTCAGCCTGGCCGAGGACGTCGAGCACGGCCTCGAGGTCCTGCGCGGCCAGGGCGCCGACCTCGTGATGGTGGACGTCAAGCGCGACATCAAGACCCTGATGGAGTCGCTGGAGAGCGAGCGCATCGTGGTCCCGGTGATCGCCTGCGGCATCGCCTCCGACGCCTCGGCGGCGGTGCGCGCCATCAAGGCCGGCGCCAAGGAATACCTGCCGCTGCCGCCCGACGCCGAGCTGATCGCCGCCGTCCTGGCCGCCGTCACCGAGGACAGCCACGCCATCATCTTCAAGGATCCGCGCATGGCCCAGACCATGAAGCTGGCCGAACAGGTGGCCGGCTCGCATGCGTCGATCCTGATCACCGGCGAATCGGGCACCGGCAAGGAACTGATGGCCCGCTTCATCCACAACAAGTCGCCCCGCGCCAAGGCCCGCTTCGTGGCCGTCAACTGCGCCGCCATCCCCGAGAACCTGCTGGAATCCGAGCTGTTCGGCCACGAGAAGGGCGCCTTCACCGGCGCCGTGGCGCGCCGCATCGGCAAGTTCGAGGAAGCCACCGGCGGCACCTTGCTGCTGGACGAGATCTCGGAAATGGACGTGCGCCTGCAGGCCAAGCTCTTGCGCGCCATCCAGGAGAAGGAGATCGACCGCGTCGGCGGCAACCAGCCGGTGAAGGTGGACGTGCGCATCGTCGCCACCTCCAACCGCAACCTGGAGGAGGAGGTCCGCAAGGGCACCTTCCGCGAGGACCTTTACTATCGCCTCAACGTGGTCAACCTGATGCTGCCCAGCTTGCGCGAGCGTCCCCTGGACATCGCGCTGCTGGCCGATCACTTCGTCAAGAAATACGCCGAATCCAACGGCCTGCCGGCCCGGCCGCTGTCGGCCGAGGCCCGGCAGATGCTGGTCCGTCACGGCTGGCGCGGCAATGTCCGCGAGTTGGAGAACACCATCCACCGCGCGGTGCTGCTGGCCTCCGGCGGCGAGATCGGCCCCGAGGCCATCATCCTGTCGGGGGCGCCGCTGGGCGGCCACCAGGACCCGGTGGTGGCGCAGGCGGCCTCGGCCGCCGCCTCGGTGATGTCGGGCGCCGCCACCAGGCCCCTGGTCGGCAAGACCGTCGCCGAGGTCGAGCGCGACCTGATCATCGACACGCTCAGCCACTGCCTGGGCAACCGGACCCACGCCGCCAACATCCTCGGCATCTCGATCCGCACGCTCAGGAACAAGCTGAAGCAGTACGCCGACGAGGGCGTTTCGGTGCCGCCGCCGGCCGGCGGCGAGGAACGCGCGGCCTTCTGACCCGCCCCCACCCCAAGCGACGGATAGACAGCGATGGCGGAAGGCGGACAGGCCACCAGGGACACGGCGCAGGCGGCGCTCGGCCGCTTCACGACCGCCATGCGGCGGGGCGACGTGATCCTGGCCTTGGGCATCGTCGCAGTGCTGATGGTCCTCATCCTGCCCATGCCGGCCTGGCTGCTGGACATGGGTCTGGCAGTGTCGATCACGTTCTCGGTGCTGGTGCTGATGGTCTCGATCTTCATCGAGAAGCCGCTCCAGTTCTCGTCGTTCCCCACCGTCATCCTGCTCGCCACCCTGATCCGGCTGGCGCTCAACCTGGCCTCGACCCGCCTGATCCTCGGCCACGGCCACGAGGGCGAGACCGGCGCCGGCCAGGTGATCGCCGCCTTCGCCGGCTTCATCATGGAGGGCAACTTCGTCATCGGCCTGATCGTGTTCGCGATCCTGGTGATCGTGAACTTCGTGGTCATCACCAAGGGCTCGACCCGTATCGCCGAGGTGGCCGCCCGCTTCACCCTCGATGCCCTGCCCGGCAAGCAGATGGCCATCGACGCCGACCTGTCGTCGGGCCTGATCGACGAGGACTCGGCCAAGCGCCGCCGCTTGGAACTGGAGCTGGAAAGCAAGTTCTTCGGCGCCATGGACGGCGCTTCGAAATTCGTGCGCGGCGACGCCGTGGCCGGCCTGTTGATCACCTTCATCAACGTGATCGGCGGCATGATCGTCGGCATGGTCCAAAACGACCTCAGCTTCTTCCAGGCCGCCGACATCTACACCAAGCTGACCGTCGGCGACGGCCTGGTCAGCCAGGTGCCGGCCCTGCTGGTGTCGGTGGCGGCCGGCATCCTGGTCACCAAGGCCGGCGTCGAGGACAGCGTCGACAAGGCGCTGTACGTCCAGCTGGCCGGCTATCCCCGCGCCGTCGGCACCGCCGCCTTCCTGATCGGCTCCATGGCGGTGGTACCGTCGATGCCGTTCCTGCCCTTCTTCCTCCTGGGCGGCGGCATGGGCGTGGCGGCCTATCTGCTGGACAAGGGGCAGCGGGCGCGGGCCGAGCGCGAGGTGCTGGAACAGCAGGAAAAAGCCAAGCAGGAGGCGCCGGTCGCCGAGGAGCCGATCTCGACGGCGCTCAGGATCGACAATGTCCGCCTGGAACTGGGCTACGGCCTGCTGCAGATGATCAACAACCCCAAGGGAGTCAAGCTCACCGACCAGATCAAGTCGCTTCGCCGCGCCATGGCGTCCGACATCGGCTTCGTCATGCCCAGCGTGCGCATCCAGGACAACATGCAGCTGCCGGCCAACACCTATGTCATCTTCGTCAAGGAGGTGGAATCCGGCCGCGGCGACCTGCGCCCCAACATGCTGCTGATCATGGACCCGCGCGGCGAGGAGATCACCTTGCCCGGCGAGAAGACCAAGGAGCCGACCTTCGGACTGCCGGCCATGTGGGTGGACGCGCAGAACCGCGAGGAGGCGCTGTTCCGGGGCTATACCGTGGTCGACCCGCCCACCGTGGTCACCACCCACCTGACCGAGGTCATCAAGGACAACATGTCCGAGCTGTTGTCCCATGCCGAGACCCAGAAGCTGCTGGACGAGCTGGACAAGGAGCACCAGAAGCTGGTGGCCGAGCTGATCCCGTCGCAGATCACCGTCGGCGGCCTGCAGCGGGTGCTGCAGAACCTGCTGTCCGAACGCATCTCGATCCGCGACCTCGCCACCATCCTGGAAGGCATCGCCGAGGCCTGCGCCCATACCCGCAACGTCACCATGATCACCGAGCACGTCAGGGCCCGGCTGGCGCGGCAGATCTCGGACGGCAACACCGGGCCGCAAGGCTACATCCCGCTGATCACCCTGTCGCCGGAATGGGAGCAAGCCTTCGCCGAATCCCTGGTCGGCCAGGGCGAGGAGAAGCAGCTGACCATGTCGCCCTCGGCCTTGCAGGAATTCATCACCCGGGTGCGCCAGACCTTCGAGCGCTTCGCCATGCAGGGCGAGACGCCGGTGCTGCTGACCAGCCCCGGCATCCGCCCCTATGTCCGGTCGATCATCGAGCGCTTCCGGCCCGTCACCGTGGTGATGAGCCAGTCCGAGATCCACCCGAAGGCCAAGATCAAGACGCTGGGGCAGATCTAAATGAGGCTCAAATCCTTCACCGCCCCCACCATGGCCGAAGCGATGGAGCTGGTGCGCACCGAGTTGGGCGACGACGCCATCATCGTCTCGACCCAGCGGGCCGCGGGCACCAAGGGGGTGCGGATCACCGCCGCGCTGGAGCCCGCCGACGCCGATCTGGCCATCGCCGAGATGCTGGAGGAGGGCGGCGACAACACCGCCGCCGACACCGTCCGCAAGGCGCTCGACGACCACGGCGTGCCGCAGCGCCTGGCCGAGCGGCTGACCAATGCCGCCCGCACCAGCGAGATCGCCGACCCGACGCTGGCCTGCGCCGCCGCCTTCGAGGCCGGCTTCACCTTCGCCCACCTGCCCGAGCACTCCGCCCCGCGCCCGTTCATGCTGGTGGGGCCGCCGGGGTCGGGCAAGTCCATCGCGGTGGCCAAGCTGGCGGCGCGCAGCGTGCTCAAGCAGCGGCACGTGGGCGTGATCACCTGCGACAACATCCGGGCCGGCGCCGTCGAGCAGCTGGCCGCCTTCACCCGCATCCTGGAGGTCGAGCTGGTCCGCGCGCGCGGGCCCGAGTCCTTGCGCAAGGCGGTGGAAAGCGCAGCCGGCATGTTCGACATCGTGCTGATCGACAGCCCCGGCCTCAACCCGTTCAGGCAATCCGACCTCGACTACCTGCAGGCCCTGGTCGAGGCCGCCGACGTTGAGCCCATCCTGGTCATGGCCGCCGGCGGCGACGCCGCCGAGGCCGCCGAGGTAGCCGAGGCCTTCTCCTCCATCGGCACGACGCGGCTGTTCGCGTCGCGCCTCGACACCACCCGCCGGCTGGGAGCGGTGCTGGCGGGGGCCGATGCCGGCCAGTTGGCCCTGTGCGACGTCTCGGCCAGCCCGCACGTGGCCAGCGGCATCTCGCCCATCTCCGCCATCTCGCTGGCCCGGCTGATCGTGCCGCAACCACCGCAACCGCAATCCGACGAAACCTTCTGGACCGACGAGGCTCACGCATCATGACGACGGCAACCGAAGCCCCCACGCTCGCGCCCCGCCCCACCCAGCGCGCCCGCGGACGCAACGTCATCGCCGTCGCCTCGGGCAAGGGCGGCGTCGGCAAGACGTGGTTCTCGATCACCCTCGCCCATGCCATGGCCCGGGCCGGGCGCAAGATCCTGCTGTTCGACGGCGACCTGGGCCTGGCCAACGTGGACATCCAGCTGGGCCTGATGCCCAAGACCGACCTGGGCAGCGTGGTGGCCGGGCGGCTGACGCTGAACCAGGCGCTGGTCTCCTTCCCCGACGGCGGCTTCGACATCATCGCCGGCCGCTCGGGGTCGGGAACGCTGGCCAACATCCCGCTGTCGCGCCTGCAGATGCTGGGCGACGACCTGGTTCTGCTGGCCAACACCTACGACCGCGTGGTGGTCGACCTGGGAGCCGGCGTCGAGAAGACCACCCGCAACTTCGCCCAGCAGGCCGGCACCATCCTGGTGGTGACCACCGACGAGCCGACCTCGCTGACCGACGCCTACGCCTTCATCAAGGTCACCCACATGGAGCGGCCGGGCACCGACATGCGCGTCGTGGTCAACATGGCCAACTCGACCCGCGAGGGCGAGCGCATCTACAACACCCTGCTCAAGGCCTGCGAGGGCTTCCTCAAGATCAGCCCGCCGCTGGCCGGCGTCATCCGCCGCGACCTCAAGGTCCGCGAGGCCATCCGCAACCAGACCCCGATCCTGGTGCGCTCGCCCAATTCCGAGGCGGCGGCCGATGTCGAGGCCATCGTCGACCGCCTGTTGCGCGGCGCCCGCTAGGTCCGGGCCGTGTCCACCATCCCGCCCACCCCGCCCCCCGTGCCGGCGACCGCGCCGGCCGCCGGCGGTGGAACGGCGACGGTGGTGACGACGGTGGGAACGGTCCCCGAGGCGGTCACGGCGCTGCCGGCCGGCGCCCAGATCGAGGTGGTGGCGCTGTCGCGCGCGCTGAAGGGAATGGTCGAGGTTCTGGCCGACGGCCGGCCGATGACCCTGAAGCTGCCGGCCGACCTGACCGCCCTGCCCGGCGGCTCGCGCATGGTGCTGCAGGTCTACCAGTCGGGCGGCGAGACGCAGTTCCGCCTGCTGTCGCTGAACGGCCGGCCGGTCCTGCCGGGCGGCGTCCCGCTGGTGCCGACGCCGGCCAACCTGCCGGCCCCGGTGGTGGGCGGGCAGCCGGGCGCCGTTCCCGCGCAGGCCGGATCGACGCCGGCCGCGACGCCCGCCCCGACCGCGCCCTCACCGGCCCCCGGCGGCATCACCGCCACCGTGCTGCGCCCGGCCCCGGCGGGCACCACAGCGCCGCCGGCCGCCGCCGGCCTGCCCGCCGACCTGCCGCCGGGAACCCAGTTGACCGTGCGCATCGCCGGCACCGCCCCGCCACCGCCCACCACAGGCATCCCTCCGACCACGGCGACACCGACCGCGCCCTCCCCTCCCGCCGCGCCCTCACCGGCGTCGATGCCGGCGGCACCCGCGCCGCTGCCCGCCACCACCACCGCTCCGCCGGCCGCCCACGCCCATCCGGCCGCCGCGCAGCCAGGCACGCCATCGCAGATGCCGGCGCCCACGCCGGCCCCGGCCCCGGCCGCCCCCACGGCGGCCCCCGGCACCGTCTCCCCCCCCCCTGTGCTCACCGGCACGGTCATCGCCCATCCGCCCGGCGGCAACGCAGTGGTGCGGACGCCGGCCGCCACCCTGTCCCTGCCCATGCCGGCCGGCCTGCCGGTGGGCAGCCGGGTGACGCTGGAAGTGATCGGCCGCCCCGAACTGCCACCGCTGGCGGCGGCGGCCACATCCAAGCCCGAGGGATTGACCGCCGCCGGCTGGCCGGCGCTGGACGATGCCGTTACCATCTTGGCCCGCACCGACGCCCAGGCGGCCGAGCTGCTGCTGCGGGCCATCCCGCAGGCCAATGCCCGCATGGCCGCCAGCATGGCGATGTTCGCCTCGGCGCTGCGCAGCGGCGATCCCCGCCAGGTCCTTGCCGACGCGGTGACGCGGGGCCTGGAGCGGGCCGGCAAGCGCGATACCGCCGACCGGCTGAAGGGCGATGTCGAGAAGTTGTCGGCCGATTCGGCCCGCC
This sequence comes from uncultured Rhodospirillaceae bacterium, assembly GCA_937887565.1. Taxonomy (GTDB): domain Bacteria; phylum Pseudomonadota; class Alphaproteobacteria; order Rhodospirillales; family Magnetospirillaceae; genus CALABS01. The sequence continues at coordinate 124,485 of CALABS010000012.1, forward strand.
CCCTGGCGGGTGGCGAGTGGCGCGCCTACACCATGCCGTTCCTGGGCGGCGCCCAGATCGAGCCCATCCGCCTCTATGTCCGTCACGACCCCGAGGACGAGCAAGGTGGTCGCCGACGCGGCCGGGGCGATGACGAACGTTTCGTGCTGGAAGTCGCCATGACACGCCTGGGGCGGGTCCAACTGGACGGACTGGTCCGGCGGACGGACAAGCAGTTCGACCTGATCGTGCGCACCGAGCGGCCGCTGCCGCAGGACATGCGCCGCGACATCGCCGCCATCTTCGCCGAGAACGCCGAGGTCTGCGGCACCTCGGGCATGGTCAGCTTCCAGGCGGCCCGCTTCGTCGAGCTGCCGCCGCCCGAAACCCAGGCGGCAACGATGATTTCGGTCTAATACCGCCCGGCAAATGAAATGATCCGTTGGATCATTTCATGCCGAGACGGCGAGGCTCAGGCGCCGCTCGGGCTCGCCGGCCGCCCGAAGGCGCTTCGCGAGTCGTTTGACGGGGCGACCGGTATAATTCAGTCCTCGGCGCCGAAGACCGAGCCGAGCAGGCGGCCCAGGCGCTCGACGGCGCCCGCCCGCTTGGGCGCCGACGCGCCGGCCGGGACGAGATCGCGGGCGGCGACCTTGGTGACCACCGGCTTGGCGACCGCGCTGTCGGCCTTGATAATCCCCGGACGGGCATGCACGCCGCGTCGGCTGTCCTTGGCCTCGCGGGCCGGGGCCGCCAGGGCGGCCAGCCGCACCGGATCGGCGGCGCGGGGCGGCACGGCCGCCACCGGCCGGCCGTCGGTGCCGGCGGAAATGGCGGCGCGCGGGGCGAATGCCTTGTTCAACGCCTCGTCGGCCATGGCCAGACGCGCCGGCCCATCGACCGGCTCGGACTCCGCCAGGGCCTCGATGGCGGCGCGGTCGCGGGCGACGGCGGCGGGCACCGGCTCGGCGCGCGCGACCACCTCCTCCTGGCAGACGTCTTCCTTGCTCAGAACCCGGAACGTCTCGCAGTCCTTGCCGACCGCCAGCGACAGGCCATGGTCGGTGGAGGTCTTGCCGGTCGAGGCGAACAGGACACCGTCGGCCGCCAGCTTGGCGACCGAGATCACCGGCGGGATGGCGCAGCCGCCCAGCATGGCGGCGATCCCCGTGGCGGCCAGCGCGCGGGCCGCCGGGCGACCCCAGGGCCGCGCCCCATGCAGCGCCGCACGCACCATCGCCACATTCACGGGAAGTCCCCCTAAGTCCTTGGTCCGACAAGACTAGGCCACGTATCCGGGGATGGCAACCATTTCGGTCAACTTTACGTTAATTCGTCAGCTTGCCCCATCCAACACCAGGTCGGTTCGCTCCTCGCCGATGATCTGCTGCGGCAGCGTCCGATAGGCCGGGCCGTTGACGAACAGGATGACCGGACGGTCGCTCCCCTCGACCATCGGAGCGGAGCCGCGCGACACCGGCGACACCGGCTGGGACGCGCAGGCCGACAGGGCGAAGGCCAGGATGATGGCGGCTGGGGCGGTGGTAGTGGACATCTTCACGGCGGGCCTCCTTCTCTCGGGCGAGAAGGAGTCTAGCGCCGCCGCCGCCCGGACCGGCCGGTGCAGACGGCGATACCCCGGGCGGGGCATGGAAGCCCCAAGGGGATACCGAAAAAGGAAAGGGGCCCGCGCGGGCCCCTTTGGTGACTCAGCCTTCCTTCTTCGGCTTGGGCAGGTCGGGCTTGATGTGCAATTCCTTCCAGCGCGCGGCGTCCACCTCGGCCGGTGCTCCCATCAGCAGGTCCTGGGCCTGCTGGTTCATGGGGAACAGGATGACCTCGCGGATGTTGGGCTGGTCGGCCAGCAGCATGACGATGCGGTCGACGCCCGGGGCCGAGCCGCCGTGCGGCGGGGCGCCGTAGCGGAAGGCGTTGAGCATGCCGCCGAACTTTTCCTCGACCACCTCGGGACCATAACCCGCGATGCCGAAGGCCTTGATCATGATGTCGGCGCGATGGTTGCGGATGGCGCCCGACGACAGCTCGACGCCGTTGCAGACGATGTCGTACTGGAAGGCCTTGATGTCCAGCGGGTTCATGGTCTCCAGCGCCTCCATGCCGCCCTGGGGCATGGAGAAGGGATTGTGGCTGAAGTCCACCTGGCCGGTCTCCTCGTTCAGCTCGAACATGGGGAAGTCCACCGTCCAGCAGAACTTGAAGACGTCCTTCTCCAGCAGGTCGAGCTCGGTTCCCACCTTGGTGCGGACCAGGCCGGCGAACTTGGCGGCGGCGTCCTTCTTGTCGCAGGCGAAGAACACCGCGTCGCCGTCCTTGAGGCCGGCCGCCGCCTTGATGGCGGCCACGCGCTCGGGCTCCAGGTTCTTGGCGATGGGGCCCTTGGGGCCATCGGCGGCGAACTGGATGTAGCCCAGGCCGCCGGCACCGTTCTCGCGCGCCCACTCGTTCAGCTTGTCGAACCACGAGCGCGGCTGGCCGGCGGCGCCCGGCGCCGGGATTGCGCGCACCACGGCGCCCTTGTCCACCAGCTTGGCGAACAGGCCGAAGCCGGACGCGCGGAACGGCTCGGTGACGTCGGAAATCTCGATGGGATTGCGCAGATCCGGCTTGTCGGTGCCGTATTTGAGCATCGACTCCTCGTAGGGAATGCGCGGGAACGGCGCGCTCGTGACCTTGCGCCCGCCGCCGAACTCCTCGAACACGCCCTGCAGCACCGGCTCGATGGCGGCGAAGACGTCCTCTTGCGTCACGAAGCTCATCTCGAAGTCGAGCTGGTAGAACTCGCCCGGGGAACGGTCGGCACGGCCGGCCTCGTCGCGGAAGCACGGCGCGATCTGGAAATAGCGGTCGAAACCCGCCACCATCAGCAGCTGCTTGAACTGCTGCGGCGCCTGCGGCAGGGCGTAGAACTTGCCGGGATGCAGCCGCGAGGGGACCAGATAGTCGCGGGCGCCCTCGGGGCTCGACGCGGTCAGGATCGGGGTCTGGTACTCGGTGAAGCCCTGGGCGATCATCGCCTGGCGCAGATAGGCGATGACCTTCGAGCGCAGCATCATATGGGCGTGCACGTCCTCGCGGCGCAGGTCGAGGAAACGGTATTTCAGGCGCATGTCCTCGGGGTATTCCTGGTCACCGGCCACCTGGATGGGCAGCACGTCGGCCATGGACTGCACCTCGACCTCGGCCACCTGCAGCTCGATCTCGCCGGTGGGCAGCTTGGGATTGACCGTCTCGGGGCTGCGCGTCACCACCTTGCCGGTGACGGTCACCACGCTTTCGGGCCGCGCCTTCTCGAGGGCCGGGAACACCGGGCTGGAAACATCGAGGACGCACTGGGTCAGGCCGTAGTGGTCGCGCAGGTCCACGAACAGCAGGTTGCCGTGGTCGCGCTTGCGGTGGACCCAGCCCGACAGCCGGACGGTGGAGCCGGCGTCCGAGACGCGAAGCTGGCCGCAGGTGTGCGTACGGTAGGCGTGCATGGAACCCTTCCTCGGGAGCGGAAATCGAAACGGGGAAGAAGGCACATGGGGGCGCCCGCGTCAAGGGCGGCAATCGTCGGCCGGCCGGCCGCCCCTCCACCCCCGCGCTTGCCCGCCCCCCGGGCTTGGGTGTACACCACTGGCATGCCGATGATATCCGACACGGCCTCTCTGGCCGCCTTCTGCGACAGCCTCGCCGCTGCCCCCTACGTCACCGTTGACACCGAGTTCATGCGGGAAAAGACGTATTACCCGCAGCTGTGCCTGGTGCAGGTGGGCGGCCCCGCCGAGGCCAAGGCCATCGATCCACTGGCGCCGGGCATCGACCTGGCGCCGCTGTTCGAGCTCCTGCGCAACCCGAAAATCCTCAAGGTCTTCCACGCCGCCCGCCAGGACATCGAGATCTTCCTCCATCTGATGGGCGAGGTGCCGGCGCCCCTGTTCGACACCCAGGTGGCGGCCATGGTGTGCGGCTTCGGCGACGCCGTCAGCTACGAGAACCTGGCCAGCCAGTTGGCTCGCGCCCGGATCGACAAGAGCATGCGCTTCACCGACTGGTCGCTCCGGCCGCTGACCGAGAAGCAGGTCCAGTACGCGCTGGCCGACGTCACCCATCTGCGCATCGCCTACGAGAAGCTGGCGCGCAAGCTGGAGAAGAACGGCCGCGCCGACTGGCTGGCCGACGAAATGGCCGAGTTGAACAATCCCGACACCTACCGGGTCCTGCCCGAGAATGCCTGGAAGCGGCTGAAGCCGCGCTCGTCCAGCGCCAAGTTCCTGGGCGTGCTCAAGGAACTGGCGGCGTGGCGTGAGCGCGAGGCGCAGGAGCGCGACATTCCCCGCCAGCGCCTGGTCCGCGACGAGACCCTGACCGAGATCGCCGCCCACCACCCCGCCACCGTGGCCGACCTGTCGCGCACCCGCGGCCTGGGCAAGGGCCTGGTCGAGGGCCGCATGGGCCAGGCCATCCTGGAGGCGGTCCAGCGCGGGCTTCAGCTTCCCGAGGACCAGATCCCCAAGCCGGCCGAGCGCGTCGATCTGCCGCGCGGGCTGGGGCCGGTGGTGGATCTGCTGAAGGTTCTGCTGAAGATGAAGTGCGACGAGCACGGGGTCGCCAGCAAGCTGGTCGCCAACGCCGCCGACATCGACGCCATCGCCGCCGATGACGACGCCGACGTCCCCGCCCTGCACGGCTGGCGGCGCGAGCTGTTCGGCGAGGACGCCCTGAAACTCAAGCACGGCCGCCTGGGTCTGGGCTTCTGCACCGACGGCCGCAAGCTGCGGCTGGCGCCCCTGGAGCCGGTCGAGCCGCCGGCCGATGCCGCCGCCGAGGACTGACGTGGCGGGCGCCTCCCCGCCCCGTTTCTCGGACATCGAGCACCGCGCCCACGCCGCCGCCTCGCGGGCCCTGGCCGGGGGACCGGCGGCGGCGGCGCGGGCCGCCATCGCCGAGGCCGACGCCTTCCTGGGCGAGATCGCCCGCGCCCTCGACCTGGGCGGCCGATTGGCCGCCCTCGCCTGCGCCAAGGGGTGCGCCGCCTGCTGCCACCAGATGGTGGGCGTCACCTCGGCGGAGGCGGCACTGCTGGCCGACGCGGTGGCCGCCCTGCCCGACCCGACGCCGGTCGTCGCCCGCATCCATGCCGTCGCCGACCGCTCGCGGGGCATGACGGTGGCCCAGTGGTGGGCGGCCCGCCTGCCGTGCCCGCTGCTGGACGAGGCCGGCGCCTGCGCCGTCCACACCGCCCGCCCGTTGCCATGCCGGGCCATGAATTCCGCCGATGCCGGCATCTGCCGCCGTGCCTTCGCGGGCGCCGCCGACGCCCGCCACATCCCGGTGCTGGCGGCCCAGCACGGCACCTACGGCCACGCCCAGGCCGGCCTGGCCCGCGCGGTCGGGGGCGGCGCCCAGCCATTGGCGGCGGCGCTGCTCCGCTAGATGTGGAGTCGCAAGACGTTGTCCCCGGAGAGCCCGAGTCGGCTGATGGGTGTCTG
>CALABS010000013.1 GCA_937887565.1 uncultured Rhodospirillaceae bacterium
GGCCGCCGCCTCAATGGCGGCTGAATATATGATCGCCCTCGCCGGGCGGGGCCTCCGGCCCCTTGGCCGCCGCCTCAATGGCGGCTGAATATATGATCGCCCTCGCCGGGCGGGGCCTCAATGGCGGCTGGATGGCGGTTTCATCACTCCCTCAGCAGCTCCATGGCCTGGTTGAGCTGGCTCATGCGGTGATGGCTGCCGTAGTTGGAGTCGGGATGATGGATGGTGGCCAGCATGCGGAAGCGAGCCCGCACCGCACGCCGGTCGGGCCGGGCGCCGGGCGGGAAGCCCAGCACGTGCAACGCCTCCTCGCGACTGTTGACGCCCTGGGCCAAAGGCTCGAAGGACAGCACGTTGACGATGGCCTTGAGGCGCTCGAGTTCCTCGTTGACCGCCTGCAGGGCGCGGCCGCGCTCGGTCTCGTGTTCGGGCGGCGGGGGGGGCGGGGGTGGAGGCGGTTCCGGCGGCGGCGCGCTGGGATCGTCCAGGCGCACCCTGACCGATCCGGAGTCCATGGCCAGCGCCATGCCGAGGGCACGGCGGATGAAATCCACCCCGTATCCGGGTGCCATCCGCACCTGCAGCCGCGGCTTGCGCCGCCACGGCCGACCCTGGGCCGGCCCCGACTTGAGGACCACGGCCTCGCGGTCGGCGGGAGCGGGATCGCCGGGATCGGGAAAGGCGGCGATCGCCTCGGCCGGCACCACCAGCAGCACCGACCGCGCCATGTCGGCCACGTTGACCCGACGACGCCCGGCAAGCGCCTCCACCGCGTCACGGAACGCGGAACTGCAAGGGATGGTATAGGAATGCTTGAAACTAACCCCAGATTTTGGGGCCATCCGCCGTCCGATCGCGTCGGCGAACTCCTCGCTGATGCCGTCCATGCGTTGCCGAGGGTTCTCCCCCGCCCTTCCCTTTGCAGTCGCGAAACGAATAGGGAGCCCACGGGATGGCGTCAACTACCGATGTGGGCCGTTCATCCGGAGTGTGAGCGGACAGGATTAAGGCTTTGTGAATCCGGCAGCGGTCAGGCGCCGCCGCTGGCGGCCCGGCGACGATTCGGCGTCAGGCCGAGGCGGCGGCCCTCGGCCAGCAGCCGCCCCATCTCGTCGGCCGGCAGCGGCCTGGAGAACAGGTAGCCCTGCATCTGGTCGCAGCCGATGGCCCGCAGGAAGTCGAGATGCTCGTGGTGCTCGACGCCCTCGGCCACCACCTTCAGCTTGAGGGCCTTGGCCATGGCGACGATGGCGTCGACGATGGCGGCGTCGTTGGGATCGGTGATGACGTCCATCACGAAGGAGCGGTCGATCTTCAGCTTGCGGATGGGAAAGCGCTTGAGCACCGACAGCGACGAATAGCCGGTGCCGAAATCATCGATGGCGCAGGCGATGCCCATCTCGGCGAGCGACTGCACCACCGCGATGGCGTTGTCGGCGTCGCGCATCGCCGAGCTTTCGGTCAGCTCGACCTCCAGGTAGCGAGGGTCGAGGCCGGTGTCGGACAGCGTCTTCTCAAGGGCCGACATCAGGCGGCGGGCATACTGGAACTGGCGGCCCGAGACGTTGACCGCCACCGGCACCGCCGGCAGCCCCTGCTCCTGCCACGCCTTGTTCTGGCGGGCGCACTGCTCGAGCATTGATTCGCAGATGCCGTCGATCAGGCCGGATTCTTCCGCCACCGGAATGAAGTCGCCCGGGGACACCATTCCCAGTTCGGCGCTCTGCCAGCGCACCAGCGCCTCCATGCCGACGACCCGGCCGTCGTCGAGGAGGTCGACCTGCGGCTGGAAATAGGGAATGAATTCGCCGTGCTCGAGGGCGCGGCGAAGCCGATTCTGCAACGACATCGTCTTGGCGGCGCCGGAGCTGATCTCCTTCGAGAACACCTGCATCGACCCCGGCCCCAGCCCCTTGGCGCGCTGCAGCGCCGCCTCGGCGTTCTTGATCAACGTCTCGGCGTCCTCGCCGTCGCGCGGAAAGACCGCCAGGCCGCCCGAGGCTGAGATCTCGAACTCCTCGCCCCCCACCTCGACGGTGGTCTGGGCCAGATGGTGCAGGCGTTCGGCGGCATCGATCAGGTCGCGGCGGCCGGCGTGGCCGACGACCAGGAGCAGGAAGCGGTCGCCGCTGGCCCGCGCCATCACGTCGCCGCTGCCCAGCGCGGCCTGGAGGATGTCGGATGCCGCCATCAGGACCTGATCGCCGACGGAATGGCCCATGGTGGCGTTGATGATGCCGAAACGGTCGATGCCCAGGCTCAGCACCCCGACCAGGGTATGGCGCTGGACCGCCTGCTCGCGTGCCTGGACGAACCGCTCCAGGAAGGCGGCCCGGTTGGGCAGCCGGGTCAGGGGATCGTAATAGGCCAGGAACGACAGCCGCTGCTCGGCCAGCTTGCGGTCGGTGACGTCGAGCATGACGCCGTCCCATACGATGTCGCCGTTCTCGCGGCGGGTCGGGCGGGACTGGCCGCGCAGCCAGCGCCTGCGGCCATCGGAGCCGGTGACCGCCATTTCCTCCTCGAACGGCTCCAGGGCGCTGGCCGACCGGCCGAGCGCCGCCAGGAACCGCTGACGTTCGTCGGTGGACAGTACCGCCAGGAACCGCTGCGGGTCCTCCATCAGGTCCTCGGGCTCCAGATCCAGGAACAGGCGGCTGCCTTCGCTGACATAGGAATATTCCACGCGGCCATCGGCCCGCAGCACGCGCTGGAAGACGATGCCCGGCAGATTGGCGGCGATGGCGCCCAGGCGCTGCTCGGATTCGCGCAGGGCCGTCTCGGTGCGCTTGCGTTCGGTGATGTCGCGGCCGATGCCCACATAGACCCGCCGCCCCTCCAGCCGCACCTCGCTGGTGGACAATTCCAGCACGAAGGTGCTGCCGTCCTTGCGCTGGCCGGTCAGCTCGCGCGGGCCGCGGCCGACGATGCCGGCACCGCCCTCCAGCCCGTCCCCCGTCAGCAGGTCGGGACGGCGCTCGCTCTCGGCCAGCAGCACGGCGAGGGGGCGGCCGACCAACTCGGCCGCCTCCCAGCCGAACAGGCGTTCGGCGGCGCCGTTGACGGTGTCGATGGCGCCGCCCTCGTCGAGCACCAGGATCGAATCGGCGGCGTGCTCCATCAGCATTTCCAGGCGCAGCTCGGCGCGGCGTCCCTCGGTGACGTCCACCAGCACGCCGTCCCAGACCACGGTGCCGTCGGCCAGCCGGCGCGGGATCGACCCGCCCCTCAGCCACCGCACCTCGCCGCTGCGGGTGATGGCGCGGAACTCCTCGGCGCAGGACGAAAGGTCCGTCGCCGACCGCCGGACGGCATCGAGGTGACCATCGCGGTCGGCCCAATGGGTGACGTGCAGGCATCCCCTGGTGTTGACCGCCATCGCGCCGGGCTCGAAACCCAGGATTCGGGACACCGAATCGGTGAAGAAGGGGTAGCTGATGGCGCCGTCGGGCGCCATGCGGCGCTGGAACCCGAATCCCGGCAGGCTGGCCGCGAACCCCTCCAGGCGAACGGCGGCCTCCGCGGGGTCGGCCGCAGCCTGGGGCGCGCTGAGGGGGGCTCCGCGGTCCTCTGTCACCTCGCAACTCCCGCCGGTGATGGCGGTACTGGTTCCGCCTACGCAAGATGGTAGCGGGCGTTCCCCCCAGAGGCAACGGCGTAGTCCTTCCGACCCATGCCCAACGCCAGGGCCTCGTCCGGAAGGCGGTGCGCAGTCCTCGTCGGGCGCGGCAATCGGGGGCCGAAAGCCTTGACTCCGGAGGCCGAACAGGCCTACAAACCTGGTCTCTCCGTGGTCCGCCATGGAAAACCGCCACCACGGTGGCCCGCCAGTCCGCGAAGATACGCGCACTGGCGTGTTCGCGTTTGGATAGGGTCCTTGATGTTCGAGAGTCTGAGCCAACGGCTGACCACGGTCTTCGACAAGCTCACCGGCCGCGGTGCGCTGTCGGAAGCCGATGTCACGGAGGCGCTGCGCGAGGTCCGCGTCGCGCTGCTCGAGGCCGATGTCGCGCTGCCGGTGGTCAAGGACTTCGTCGCCCGCGTCAAGGACCGCGCCGTCGGCCAGGAGGTGGTGAAATCCGTCACCCCCGGGCAGATGGTGGTCAAGATCGTCCATGACGAGCTGATCACCACCCTGGGCAAGGACGGCGCCGAGCTCAACCTCAACGCCGTGCCGCCCGCCGTCATCCTGATGGTCGGCCTGCAGGGGTCGGGCAAGACCACCACCTCGGGCAAGCTGGCCGTGCGCCTCCGGAAGGAGCGCAAGAAGGTGCTGCTCGCCAGCCTCGACGTCTACCGCCCCGCCGCCCAGCAGCAGCTGGAGATCCTGGCCCGCCAGGCCGAGGTCGGCAGCCTGCCCATCATCATGGGCGAGATGCCGGTGGCGATCACCCGCCGCGCCCTCGATAGCGGCCGCAAGGAAGGCTACGACGTCGTCATCCTGGACACCGCCGGCCGCCTGCATATCGACCAGGACCTGATGGCCGAGGTCGCCCAGGTGCGCGACGTCGCCAAGCCGGTCGAGACCCTGCTGGTGGTCGACGCCATGACCGGCCAGGACGCCGTCACGCTGGCCCGCGAATTCAACGAGAAGGTGGGCGTCACCGGCACCGTGCTGACCCGCGTCGATGGCGACGCCCGTGGCGGCGCCGCCCTGTCCATGCGCGCCGTCACCGGCCGCCCCATCAAGTTCCTGGGCCTGGGCGAGAAACTGGACGCGCTGGAGCCCTTCCACCCCGACCGCCTGGCCGGCCGCATCCTCGGCATGGGCGACGTCGTCTCCCTGGTCGAGAAGGCCATGGAGACGGTCGACCAGGAAGAGGCCGAGAAGCTCGCCAAGCGCATGGAGAAGGGCAAGTTCGACCTGAACGACATGCTCTCACAGTTCAAGCAGGTCGAGAAGATGGGCGACCTCAAGGGCATCCTCGGCATGCTGCCCGGCATCGGCCGGATGGCCGACCAGCTCAAGGACGCCAAGATCGACAACAAGGTGCTGGCCCGCCAGAAGGCGATCATCCAGTCGATGACACCGGCCGAGCGCCGCAATCCCGACCTCATCAAGGCCTCGCGCAAGCGGCGCATCGCCGCCGGCTCGGGGCTGTCGGTGCAGGATGTGAACAAGCTCCTCAAGCAGTACCAGCAGATGGCCGACATGATGAAGAAGGTCGGCAAGATGGGGCAGAAGGGGCTGATGCGCCACGGACTGGGCGGCCTGATGCCTCCCGGCTTCGGTGGCGGCAAGAGGTTCGGCCGTTAGGCCGAGGGTTTTTGAAGTCGGAGCGAGCGAAGCGAGGGACTGGCCCATCGAGGGCCCGCGAAGCGTAAGCGGAGCGCAAGCCAAGCGAGCGGATGCAAGCGCCGGCGTCTGAGGACACTATTTAACTGAGGGAACACTAATGGCTCTTAAGATTCGTCTCGCCCGTTCCGGCGCCAAGAAGCGTCCGTTCTACCGCATCGTGGTGGCCGACGCCCGTTCGCCCCGCGACGGCCGCTTCATCGAGAAGATCGGCACCTACAACCCGATGCTGCCGTCGGACCACGCCGACCGCATCGTCTTCAACGCCGAGCGCGTCAAGTACTGGCTGGGCAACGGCGCCCAGGCCACCGACCGCGTCGCCAAGTTCTTCGCCAATGCCGGCCTGATGGGCGAGCGTCCGCGCGCCGAGCAGACCAAGAAGCCGCAGCCCAAGGCCAAGGCCCAGCAGCGCGCCAAGGAGGAGGCCGAGCGCGCCGCCGCCGCCGCCGAGGGTGGCGAGGCCGCCGAGTAACATCCCATGGGCTCGCGCGTGTGCATCGGCGCCATCGCTGGCGCGCACGGGGTCCGGGGCGCGGTCCGCGTCAAGAGCTTCACCGGCGACCCCCGCGACGTGGGGGCCTATGGCCCGGTGGAGGACGAGGGCGGACAGCGCCGCTTCCGGCTGAAGGTGACCGGCGAGGCCAAGGGCCTGGTGGTCGCCACGCTGGACGGGGTGAGCGACCGCGACGCCGCCGAGGCGCTGAAAGGGACACGGCTCTACGTGTCCCGCGACAGGCTGCCAAGGACCGATGAGGACGAGTTCCTCTATTCGGACCTCGAAGGCCTGGAGGCGCGATCGGAGGCGGGCGAGCCATTGGGACGGGTCCGCGGCGTGGCCGATTTCGGCGCCGGCGAGGTGCTGGACATCGGTCTGGTGGACGGGGGAAGCCTAGTGGTCCCCTTCACCAAGGCGGCGGTCCCGGTGGTGGATGTAGCCGGGGGATGGCTGGCGGTGGTGCCGCCGGTCTACGCCCCGGATGAGCTGGAGCGAGCGGAGGCGAGCGACTGGGCCGTTGAGGCCCCGCGAAGCGAAACGAGGCGCGAGCCAAGCGAGCGGAGGCGAGCGCCGGCGCCTGAGGCAGAGACGAGGAAGGAAGAGCAGGGTGGGGAATGAGAAGTCTCCGTGGCACGCCACGGTGCTGACCATCTTCCCCGAGATGTTCCCGGGACCGCTGGGCCATTCCTTGGCCGGGCGGGCCCTCGCCAGGGGCGACTGGCGGCTGGACGCGGTGAACATTCGCGACTTCGCGATGGACAGGCACCGCTCGGTCGACGACGAGCCCTTCGGCGGCGGCGCCGGCATGGTGATGCGTCCGGACGTGCTGGACGCGGCCATTCGCGGAGGCCGGGGGGCGGGACCCCTGATCTACATGACCCCGCGCGGGCGGCTGATGGATCAGCCCCTGGCGCGGGAGCTGGCGGCGGGCCCGGGATGCACCATCCTGTGCGGCCGCTTCGAAGGGGTGGACCAGCGGGTGCTGGAGGCCCACGAAGCGGTCGAGGTGTCCCTGGGCGACTTCGTGCTGTCGGGAGGCGAGCTCCCGGCGCTGGTGCTCCTGGATGCCGTGGTCCGGCTCCTGCCCGGCGTGATCGGCAAGGAAGAGTCGCTGGCCGAGGAAAGTTTCGAGTGGGGACTCCTGGAGTATCCCCACTATACCCGCCCCGCCGACTGGCAGGGCCGGGTGGTGCCGGAAGTCCTGCTTTCCGGGCACCACGAGAAGATACGCGCCTGGCGGCGACGCCAGGCCGAGGAGATAACCCGGCAACGTCGTCCGGACCTGTGGGACCGGTACGTCGCGGCCAAATTGGACAGTGAGGATTAGGTCATGAACATCATTCAGCAGCTCGAGAACGAGCAGATCGCCAAGCTGACCGACGGCAAGGCGATCCCCGAATTCGCCCCCGGCGACACCGTCAAGGTCAACGTGAAGGTGGTCGAGGGCGGCCGCGAGCGCGTGCAGGCCTATGAGGGCGTGTGCATCGGCCGCAAGAACGACGGCCTCAACAGCTCGTTCGTGGTGCGCAAGATTTCCTATGGCGAGGGCGTGGAGCGCATCTTCCCGCTGTATTCGCCCAACATCGCCTCCATCGAGGTGATCCGCCGCGGCGACGTCCGCCGCGCCAAGCTGTACTATCTGCGCGACCGTCGCGGCAAGTCGGCCCGCATCGCCGAGCAGACCACCGGCTACGCCGCCAAGCTGACCGCCGGCGAGCGCGAGGCCGCCGCCGCCGAGAAGGCCGCCCGCGACCAGAAGGCCCGCGAGAAGCAGGCCGCCGCCGCCGCGGCCGCCGCCGAGGGCGCCACCGAGGAATAAGCCCCTCGGGCCGTCTCGCTGTCCATCCCCCTCCCCGGCCGGCGCCGGGGAGGACGGGAGGCGCGGGCGAGGATGTTGATGTGTGAGTTGGACGTCGGCGGAACGCATCCGCCCAGCAAGGAAGAATCGATGGCCAAGCCGCGCACGCTGTTCGACAAGATCTGGGACGCCCATCGGGTGGATGTCCAGGACGACGGCACCTGCCTGATCTACATCGACCGTCACATGGTGCACGAGGTGACCAGCCCGCAGGCCTTCGAGGGCCTCCGCATGGCCGGCCGCAAGGTCCGCCACCCCGAGCTGACGCTCGCGGTCGCCGACCACAACGTGCCCACCACCGACCGGTCGAAGGGGATCGAGAACGCGGAGAGCCGCGTCCAGGTGGAAACCCTGGAGCGGAACGCGACGGATTTCGGCGTCGAATACTTCCGCATGGACGACATCCGCCAGGGCGTCGTCCACATCGTCGGCCCCGAGCAGGGCTTCACCCTGCCCGGCACCACCATCGTCTGCGGCGATTCCCACACCGCCACCCATGGCGCGTTCGGGGCCCTGGCCTTCGGCATCGGCACCTCCGAGGTCGAGCACGTGCTGGCCACCCAGACCCTGGTGCAGAAGCCGGCCAAGAACATGCGCATCACGGTCAACGGCACGGCGCCGGCCGGCGTGACCGCCAAGGACATCGTGCTGTCCATCATCGGCAAGATCGGCACCGCCGGCGGCACCGGCTACGTGGTCGAGTTCGCCGGCGAGGCCATCCGGAGCCTGTCCATGGAAGGCCGAATGACGGTCTGCAACATGACCATCGAAGCCGGTGCCCGGGCCGGCCTGATCGCCCCCGACGAGACCACCTTCGACTACGTGAAGGGCAAGCCGCGCGCCCCCAAGGGCGCCGCCTGGGAAGCCGCCGTCGCCTACTGGAAGACCCTGTTCACCGACGAGGGCGCCGTCTTCGACGCCGAGGTGACCCTGGACGCTTCCGAGCTGGTGCCGCAGGTGACCTGGGGCACCAGCCCCGAGGACGTCATCCCCATCACCGGCACCGTGCCGGTGCCGGCCGAGATCGCGGACGAGAACAAGCGCCGCGCCGTCGAGCGTGCCCTGGACTACATGGGCCTGGAGCCCGGCATGAAGGCCACCGACATCAAGATCGACGTGGTGTTCATCGGGTCGTGCACCAACGGCCGCATCGAGGACTTCCGTGCCGCCGCCGAGGTGCTCAAGGGCCGCAAGGTCGCCGCCGGCGTGCAGGCGCTCATCGTCCCCGGCTCGGGCCTGGTCAAGGAACAGGCCGAGGCCGAGGGCCTGGACCAGGTCTTCATCGAGGCCGGCGCCGAATGGCGCGAGCCCGGCTGCTCCATGTGCCTGGCCATGAACGCCGACCAGCTCAAGCCCGGCCAGCGCTCGGCCAGCACCTCGAACCGCAATTTCGAGGGCCGCCAGGGCCGCGGCGGCCGCACCCACCTGGTCAGCCCCGCCATGGCCGCCGCCGCCGCCGTGACCGGCAAGCTGACCGATGTGCGCGAGCTGAGGTAGGGGAAAACGACAGCCCCTCCCCCTGGCGGGGAGGGGTTGGGGTGGGGGGCCGCACGCAGGATGGCGAACGCAAGGGCTCGCTGGCTCAGGGCCAACCAGACCGACGCGGAACGCCACTTGTGGAAGCGGTTGCGGGAATTGAAGGCCGATGGCGCCCATTTCCGCCGCCAAGCCCCCATCGGCCGGTTCGTCACCGACTTCGCCTGCCATTCCAGGCGGCTGGTCATCGAACTGGATGGCGGGCAGCACGCCGACGCCGAGGCGGTCGCGAATGACCGGAATCGGACTCGTTGGCTGAATGAACAAGGGTACCGTGTGCTGCGCTTCTGGAACAACGAGGTGCTGGGAAACACGGATGGTGTGATGATGGTGGTGTGCGAGGCGCTGGGCATCGTGCCCGGGCACCCCACCCCCGCCCCCGCCCCATCAAGGGGAGGGGAGAATGGTGAGGAGTCATAGGACCGATGCAGAAGTTCACCGTTCTCACCGGCGTCGCGGCGCCGTTGCCGATGATCAATGTCGACACCGACATGATCATCCCCAAGCAGTTCCTGAAGACCATCAAGCGGACGGGGCTGGGCAAGAACCTGTTCGACGAGATGCGCTACACCCCGGACGGCAAGGAGGTCGCCGACTTCGTGCTGAACCGGCCGGCCTATCGCCAGGCCAGCATCCTGATCACCGGCAACAATTTCGGCTGCGGCTCGTCGCGCGAGCACGCGCCGTGGGCCATCGCCGATTTCGGCATCCGCTGCGTGATCGCGCCCAGCTTCGCCGACATCTTCTTCAACAACTGCTTCAAGAACGGCATCCTGCCCATCCGGCTGCCGCAGGAGCAGGTGGACGCGCTGATGAAGCAGGCCGAGAACGGCGCCAACGCCACCTTCACCGTCGATCTGGTCAATCAGCAGATCACCGCCCCCGACGGCTCGAAGACCGCCTTCGAGGTGGATTCGTTCCGCAAGCACTGCCTGATCAACGGCCTCGACGACATCGGCCTGACGCTGCAGAAGGACGCCAGGATCGCCGCCTTCGAGGCGGCCCGCAGGCAGTCCCAACCCTGGCTGTAGGCCCCGGCAAAGGCGCCCGCCCGGGCGCCTTTTTCTTGAATG
The DNA here is from genome assembly GCA_937887565.1 of uncultured Rhodospirillaceae bacterium. Lineage (GTDB taxonomy): Bacteria > Pseudomonadota > Alphaproteobacteria > Rhodospirillales > Magnetospirillaceae > CALABS01. Next base: position 10,260 of record CALABS010000013.1, read on the forward strand.
TCCGCCGGCCTCCGGCCACCGGGGCGAGAAGCATTGACGAAGGCCCCCAAGGGGGGTACCCAAGGGCTCCGTTACGAATTTGCTGCGAGGGGGACTGTTCCATGGCTGCCAAGAAGCTTCTCATCCTGCCCGGCGACGGCATCGGCCAGGAAGTCATGGTGCAGGTGCGCCGCATCATCGACTGGATGGCCAAGAAGCGGAATGTCAGCTTCGACATCGCCGAGGGCCTGATCGGCGGCTCGGCCTATGACGTCCACGGCACGCCCCTGGCCGATTCCACCCTCGCCGACGCCATGGCCGCCGACGCGGTGCTGCTGGGCGCCGTCGGCGGCCCCAAATGGGACGACCTGCCCTTCGAGCACAAGCCCGAGCGCGGCCTGTTGAAGATCCGCAAGGAGATGGGCCTGTTCGCCAACCTGCGCCCGGCCACCGTGTTCGACGCCCTGGTGGACGCCTCGACGCTGAAGGCCGAGGTGGTGCAGGGCCTCGACATCATGATCGTGCGCGAACTGACCGGCGGCCTTTATTTCGGCCAACCGCGCGGCATCGAGACGCTGCCCGACGGCCAGCGCCGGGGCTTCAACACGCTGACCTACACCACCGGCGAGATCCAGCGCATCGGCCGCGCCGCCTTCGACCTGGCCCGCAAGCGCGCCAAGAAGGTCACCAGCGTCGACAAGGCCAACGTGCTGGAATGCACCGTGCTGTGGCGCGAGGAGATGATCAAGCTGCAGAAGGAGGAGTATCCCGACGTGGCGCTGGACCACATGTACGTGGACAACGCCTCCATGCAGCTGGTGCGCAATCCCAAGCAGTTCGACGTCATGGTCACCGAAAACATGTTCGGCGACATCCTGTCCGACTGCGCCGCCATGCTGACCGGCTCGCTCGGCATGCTGCCCTCGGCCAGCCTGGGCGCGGCCGACGCCAATGGGGCGCGCAAGGCGCTCTACGAGCCGGTGCACGGCTCGGCCCCGGACATCGCCGGCAAGGACATGGCCAACCCGCTGGCCTGCATCCTGTCGCTGTCCATGTGCCTGCGCTACTCGTTCGACATGACCACGGACGCCGAGATGATCGAGACCGCGGTCAAGAACGTGCTCAAGGGCGGCCTTCGCACCGGCGACATCATGCAGCCCGGCAAGGCCAAGGTCTCGACCACGGTGATGGGCGAAGCCATCGTCCGCGAACTGGACAAGATGGTCTGACACCAACAGGGCGCCCCACGGGGCGCCCTTTCTACTCCAACAGATCGAACACGCTGTTGCGCCGGGGCTTCCACAGTCCCCGCGCGATGGCCTCATGCAGCCGGCCCTTCATCTCGGCCAGCGCCGCCGGGTTGTTGTCGGCCAGGAAGCGGCGAACCTCGTCGTCGGCCAGATAGGCGTCGGCGACCAGGTCGAAATGATGGTCCTTGACCGCCCGCGTGGTGGCGGCGAAGGCGAACAGGTAATCCACCGTGGCGGCCATCTCGAAGGCGCCCTTGTAGCCGTGGCGCATGACGCCGGCGATCCATTTGGGATTGACCACCCGGCCCCGCACCACGCGGGCGATCTCCTCCTCCAGGCTGCGGATGCGCGGGCTCTCGGGCCGCGAATGGTCGGCGTGCCAGACGGCCGGCGCCTTGCCCGAGGCGTCCTTGACCGCCGCGGCCAGCCCGCCCTCGAACTGGTAGTAGTCGTCGGAATCCAGCAGGTCGTGCTCGCGGTTGTCCTGGTTGTGGATCACCGCCTCGACCCGGGCCAGGCGGCCGGTGAACAGGTCGTGGGCCGCCTCGCCGCCGGCACCGCCGCCGTAGGCCCAGCCGCCCCAGGCCACATAGGCGGCGGCGAGGTCGGCCTCGCTCTCCCAGCCCCGCTCGTCGATCAGCGCCTGCAGGCCGGCGCCGTAGGCCCCGGGCCTGGAGCCGAACACGCGGGCCGCCGCCCGCTCGCCCAGGGTGGCGGAGTCGGCGCGGACGCGGGCGGCCAGCGGGTTGACGTCGGCGGGTTCGTCCAGGGCCGCCACGGCGCGCACCGCCGAATCGACCAGATTGATGAGGTCGGGGAAGGCGTCCCGGAAGAACCCCGACACCCTGAGCGTCACATCGACGCGCGGCCGGTCCAGCACCCCGGCCGGCAGGATCTCGAAGCCGGTCACCCGCCGCGAGCCGACGTCCCAGGTCGGCCGTACGCCCATCAGCGCCAGCGCCTGGGCGATGTCGTCGCCGCCGGTGCGCATGTTGCTGGTCCCCCAGGCGGTCAGCGCCACCGCGCGCGGCCAGTCGCCGTGCTCCTGGAAATGGCGCTCCAGCAGCAGCGTCGCCGACTTCCACCCCAGCGTCCACGCCGCCGGAGTGGGCACGGTGCGGGTATCGACGGAATAGAAGTTGCGCCCGGTGGGCAGCACGTCGGGCCGCCCGCGCGTCGGCGCCCCCGACGGCCCGGGCGGGACGAAGCGGCCGTCGAGACCCTTGAGCAGCCCGGCGATCTCGGCCGGCCCGCAGGCATCCACCGCCGGGGCGAGACGATCGCGGATGTCGGCCAGCACGGCGGCGGTGCGGTGGCCGTCGACGGTGGCTTCTCCGGCGACCAGGGCGCGGGCGACCAGTTCCAGGCGTTCGACGGTGTCGCCATGGGTGCGCCAGGGGCCGCCCCCACCGCAAGTGCCCCCACCCCGGCCCTCCCCCACGCCATGCGCGGGGGAGGGAGAGGTTTCCGCCCCCTCCCCCGGCTCGGCCGGGGGAGGGTCGGGGTGGGGGCACGCTTCCGCCAGCACCGCCGGCCTCGGCCCCTCCCACCGATCGCCCAGCACGCAGTCCAGCGGGTCGAAGCCGAGGCCCAGGTCGTCGGCCAGCGCCCGCAGCAGCGACGCCTCGCCCGGCGCCGTCCCACGCGGAACGCGGGCCAGGGCGACCAGCAGGTCGATCCGCTGGCCGCCGCCCGGGCTGACCCCGAAGACGTGCAGGCCGTCGCGGATCTGCAGCTCCTTCAGCTCGCAGAGATGGTTGTCGAGCTTGGCCAGCGCCGCCTCGGGGTCGTCGCCGGGAGCGATGCCGAGGTCCGCGTCCAGCCCCGACACGCTCGTCAGGCCGAGGATTTCCTGGCGCAGCACCGCGCAGCGGCGGGGATCGACGCCGGCGGCCTCGTAATACTCGTCCACCAGCCGCTCCAGCTCGCGCAGCGGGCCGTAGCTCTCGGCCCGGGTCAGGGGTGGGGTCAGGTGGTCGATCACCACCGCCTGGGCGCGGCGCTTGGCCTGGGTGCCCTCGCCGGGGTCGTTGACGATGAACGGATAGAGGTTGGGCAGCGGCCCCAGGCAGGCCTCGGGGAAGCATGCGGCCGACAGCGCCAGCGACTTGCCGGGCAGCCATTCCAGGTTGCCGTGCTTGCCCATGTGGACCACGGCGTGGGCCCCGAAGGCGTCGCGCAGCCAGGCGTGGAAGGCCAAGTAGTTGTGAGGCGGCACCAGGCCGGGATCGTGGTAGCTGGCGGCCGGGTCGATGTTGTAGCCGCGCGCCGGCTGGATGCCGACCGCCACCGCCCCGAAGCGGACCACCGGCAGCAGGAACTGGCCGCAGGACAGCTCGCCAGGCCGGAAGAAGGGATCGCCCTCGGGCGGGCCCCAGCGGTCGCGCACCGCGTCCTGGACGGCCTGGGACAGGCGCGAGAAGAACAGGTGGTAGTCGGGCAGCGGCAGGCTTTCCCGCACCTCGCGCTCGCCGAGCCGGCTCCAATCATTGGTGGGGCCCCGCTGGAGCACGTCGAGCAGGGCGTTGCCGTCCGCCGGCAGGTCGCGCACCGCGTAGCCGGCGCCGGCCAGCGCCCGCAGCACCTCCACCGTGCCGGCCGGGGTGTCGAGGCCGACGCCGTTGCCCAGGCGGCCGTCGCGGTTGGGATAATTGGCCAGCACGATGGCGACCCGGCGCTCGGCCGGCGGCTTGCGCCTGAGCCGCGCCCAGTTGGCGGCCAGTTCGGCCACGAAGGCGACGCGGTCGGCGACCGGGCGGTGGACGGCGATGTCGCACTGGGTGGCGTCGTCGCGTGTCGCCGCCTTGAAGGCGACGGCGCGGGTGAACAGCCGGCCGTCGACCTCGGGCAGCGCCACGGTCATGGCGATGTCCTTGGGGCCGAGCCCGAAGCTGCCGTCGCGCCAGGCCTCCTCGGTGCCGCCGGCCAGCACCACCTGCAACACCGGGCAGTCGGCGGCGGCGAAGGGGGTGTCCTCGGGCCGGCCGGGCGCCGCGACGGCGAAGCCGGTGGCGTTGAGGATCACCGCCGGCGGATGCTCGGCCAGAACCGCCTCGACGGTGCCGGCGGAAACCGGGTCCTTGAGGGAGTGGACGTAGAGGGGCAGCGGATTCAACCCCTGCCCGTCGAGGGCGGCGGTCAGCGCCTCGACGGGCGCGGTGTCGCCCGAAAGCTCCCAGGCGCGATAGTACACCACCGCCGCCACCGGACGGTAATCGGGCCGGAACGCGCCATGGATGCCGGCCGGCGGCAGGGGGCGGGGCTCCAGCGCGTCGAGGCCGGCCAGCATGCGCAGCGCCTGCTCGGCGTTGTCGACCCCGCCGTGCACCAGATAGCGCCACAGCCGCTGCCAGTCGGGCAGGCTGCACAGGGCGGCGAGGGCGGGATCGGCCTTCTCGTCACCGGGCAGCACCGCCAGCGGGATCGACTTGCGCCGGCAGGCGGCGGCGATCTGCTCGATGCCGTAGGGCCAGTAGGCGGCGCCGCCCAGCAGGCGCACCACCACCACCCGCGCCTGCTCGACCACCCGCTCCACATAGAGGTCCACCGACATGTGGTGGGCCAGGCGCATCAGGTTGGCCAGCCGCAGCGTGACGCCGCCGCCCAGCCGCCGCCGCGCCGCCGCCAGGCAGGCCAGCTCGGAATCGGCCGCCGACAGGACGAGGATGTCGGCCGGCGTCTGGCCAAGGTCGACGGCTTCGGACCCGTCGGTGATGGCGCCCGGCTGGGCGGCGAGAAGGTGCATCAGGATGCCCCCACCCCGACCCGCCCCCGGCACGGCCGGGGACGGGAGCGTGTCGTCACGATCCGCCCTCCCCCGCCCGCGGGGTGGGGGAGGGTCGGGGTGGGGGCATGGATGCGCGTCATCCCAGAATCATGGCCTCGATGGCCGTCCGGTCCAACCCCTTCTGGCCGATGACCACCAGCCGGCTGGCACGGTCCTCGCCGGCCTTCCAGGGGCGGTCGAAATAGCGTTCGATCCGGGCCCCCACCGCCTGCACCACCGCCCGCGACGGTTTGCCGGAAACCGCCAGGAAACCCTTGAGCCGCAGGATGTCGTGGGCGGCGATGGCCTCGACCAGACGGGCCTCCAGCGCTTCGGTGTCGTCGATCTCGGGCAGACCGACGGCGAAGCTCTCGAAGTCGTCGTGGTCGTGCTCCCCTTCCAGATCGTGATGGCTGGGCCGCGCCGCAAGGTCGTCCTCGGCCGCCGCCGACAGCCCCAGCAGCACCAGCGGGTCGACGGCGCCCATGCGGGTGGGCAGCAGCTTGACCCCGGCGCGCAGCCGGCCCGACAGCTCGCCGCGCAGGCCGGCGAGGGCCCCGTCCTCCACCAGGTCGGCCTTGTTCAGCAGCACCATGTCGGCGCAGGCGAGCTGGTCCTCGAACACCTCCTCCAGCGGGTTGTCGTGGTCGGGCCGGGCCATCATCTCGGGGGTGTCGGCGAAGCGCCCGGCGGCCACGGCGGCGGCGTCCACCACCGCCACCACGCCGTCGACGGTGACGCGCGAGCGGATCTCGGGCCAGTGGAAGGCCTTGACCAGCGGCTTGGGCAACGCCAGCCCGGAGGTCTCGATGACGATGTGGTCCGGCGGCCGGGCGCGGTCCAGCAGCGTCTGCATGGTGGGCAGGAACTCGTCGGCCACCGTGCAGCACAGGCAGCCATTGGCCAGCTCGATGACGTCGCCCTCGGCGCACCCCGCCACCCCGCACGAGGCCAGCAGGTCGCCATCGACGCCCACGTCGCCGAACTCGTTGACGATCAGGGCGATGCGCCGGCCCCGGGAATTGGCCAGCAGGTGGCGGACCAGGGTGGTCTTGCCGGCTCCCAGGAAGCCGGTGACGACGGTGGCGGGAATCTTGCGCTTCATGCGTGATCCTTGAGGACGAGGGGAAGGCCGGCGGCGACGAATACCACTCTCCCGCACACCGTGGCGACCCTTTGGTTGACACGGCCCTGGGCATCGCGGAAGGCGCGGCCCAAGGGGGTTTCGGGCACCAGCCCCAGCCCGACCTCGTTGGACACCAGCATCACCGGGCCGGCGGGATCGGCCAGCAGCTCGCACAGGCCGGCCGCCGCCCGGTCCACGTCGCGGCCGGCATGCATCAGGTTGGAGATCCACAAGGTCAGGCAGTCCACCAGCACCGGGCGGGCGGGGTCCATGACCCGCTCCAGCGCCGCGGCCAGGTCGAGCGGCTCCTCGATGGTGGACCATGCCGGCCCCCGCCGGGCGCGATGGGCGGCGATGCGCTCGGCCATCTCGCCGTCGAAGGCCTGGCCGGTGGCCAGATAGAGGGCGGGCCCGCCGGCCAGCAGGGATTCGGCATAGGCGCTCTTGCCGGAGCGCGCCCCCCCGAGGACCAGGATCGCGGACGTCACGACTTCTTCGGCCGCACGTTGTAGCCCTCGCAGCCGCCGCACTGATAGACCATGTCGGCCTGCATCCGGCCGATGTCGAAGCCGTGCATCATCTCGCGCCCGCAATGGCCGCAGAAGCAGTTGTCGGCCCCCAGCCCCACCATGGACACGCCGGTGTTGACGATCGGACGCTCTCCCACCTTGTCGGGGGTGACGGCGACCAGGACGATATCGGCCATGGAGATTCCTTTGCTGTAAGGGGATTACCAGCCCGCCACGGCACCGGCGCCGCGCGGGTCGCAGGCGCCCTCGACGACGCCGTCGGCCCGCCGGACCAGGGCGCCGGCCTCGCCGGCCACCGCCGCGTCGAACGGCCCGGCGGTCTCGACGGCATGGCCGGCCGCCTCCAGGGACGCGGCGACGGCGGGATCGAAGCGGGCCTCGATCCGCACCCGCTCGCCCAGGGCCAGGCGCGGCGCGGCGATCGCCGCCTGGAGGTCGTCCCCGAATATGACGGCGCGGGTGAAGACCTGGGCCTGGGTCAGCGGCTGGCTGTCGCCGCCCGAGGCCCCCCACACCATGGTCCGGCCGTCCTTGAGCCGGGCCAGGGCCGGCGACAGCGACTGCAGCGGCTTGCGCCGGGGCTCCAGCGCGTTGCGGTGCTGCGGGTCCAGCGAGAAGGCGGCAAGGCGGTCATGCCACAGGATGCCGGTCGCCGGCGACGCCACGCCGGACCCGAAGGGCTGGCAAAGTCCCTGGGTGTAGCTGACGGCGCGCCCCTGGCCGTCGACCACCCCCAGCCACACCGCCTCGGCGCCGGCGGCGGGAACGCCCCAGGGGGCCGCGCGGGCCGGGTCGATGTCGGCCGCCATGCGGTCGAGCAGCGGATCGGACAGATAGGTGGTGGCGTGCACCGACATGCGGTGGGGATCGGCCACGTGGACGTCGCGCACGCGCAACGCCTGCTTGGCGGCCTCGACCAGCGCGTGGGCCCAGGCCGGCCCCTCCGCCTCGTCCACGCCCAGGCGCTGGAAGACCCCGAGGACGATCAGCGAGGCCAGCCCCTGGGTGGGCGGGGCGGCGTTGAACAGCGTGCCGGCCGGAATGCCCAGGGACAGCGGCCGCCGCCGCATGCCGCGATGCCGGGCGAGATCGTCCGAGGCCAGCGGGCTGCCGGCGGCCTTGAGATCCTCGGCGACCTGGCGGGCCACCTCGCCGCGATAGAAGTCGTCGAGCCCCGCCGCCGCCAGCCGCGACAGGGTTTCGGCGAGGGCGGGATTGGCCATCACCGCCCCCGCCGCCGGGGCCTTGTTGCGGACCAGGAACAGCGGCGCGAAGCCGGGCAGCTTCTTGAGCTCCGGCAGCAGGCGCGACGACGACTCCGCCTGCGAGCGGCCGACGACATATCCGGAGCGGGCGGCGTGGACGGCATCCTCGAACAGGCGGTCCAACGGCATGCCGCCCCCCCATTGGCGGGAAACGTCCAGGGCCAGTTGCCAGCCCGACACCGCGCCGGCCACGGTGCCCGTCGCCAGCGCGCCCCGCGAGGGAATGGCGCCATGGCCGGCGAACAGGCCGGCCTCGACCCGCGCCCCGGCGGCGCCGGAGCCGTCGATGGACACCGGCGGCTTGCCGGGCTCGGCGATCAGCCAGAACCCGTCGCCGCCCAGCCCGTTCAAATGGGGAAGCACCACCGACAGGGTGGCGGCGGCGGCGATGGCGGCCTCGATGGCATTGCCGCCCTCGCGCAGCACGGCCAGCCCGGCCGTCGAGGCGAGGTGATGCGGGGAGCTGACCATCCCCCGGCGGGCCATGGGCGTATGCGGCATGATCGTTGAAACCTGGGCGGCGGTGCGTTCGATGCGCCGATTTTGCGTCGCGAAACTTTGCACCGCAAGCCCCCGTGATGGTCTAATTCCCGGCCCCCGCCCGGAGACCCACCATGAGCCAGGATTCCCCCCTCGCCGCCGCCATCGCCGTGACCTGGGACGACGTCCACCGCGACTGCCGGCGGCTGGCCGACCTGCTGCGCCCCAAGGGGCCGTTCGCCGGACTGGTCGCGGTGTCGCGGGGCGGCCTCGCGCCGGCCGCCATCCTGTCGCGCGAATTGGACATCAAGCTGGTGGAGACGGTGTGCGTCTCCAGCTACGACGACCGCCGCCAGGTCGGGCTGGAGGTGCTCAAGGGATTGGACGGCGACGGCGACGGCTGGCTGGTGGTGGACGACCTGGTGGACTCGGGCGCGACGGCGCGGACCGTCCGCGCCATGCTGCCGCGCGCCCACTACGCGACCCTCTACGCCAAGCCCGGCGGCATGGCCCTGGCCGACACCTTCGTCGCCGAGGTGGACCAGGGCGTGTGGATCGTCTTCCCGTGGGAAGCGCCGCCGCGCGAGGAGTGACTACTTCAGTTCGGCGATCATCCGATCGAGTTCGGCGCGGTCCTCGGACTCGGCCGGCAGTTGGTCGCGCAACCGCGTCCACAGGGCACGGGCACGGGCGGCATCGCCGCCCTGGACGGCGGCGATGCCGAGGAAATACAGCGCGTCGGGCTGATCGCCGTCGATGCGGTTGACGTCGGTCATCACCTTGACGAACTCGGCCGGCAGCGGAGCCCCCTGGGGCACGTCGGCGACCAGCAGGCCAGCGTAGTCCAGCCGCACCTGGGTGTCGCGCGGCATCAGCCTCATGGCCATCTTGTAGGCCTCGATGGCCTGATCGCGCCTGCCCAGCACCCGCAGCGAGCGGCCCATCATGGCCCACCCCTTGCCGTCCTCGGGATTGGCCTCCAGCTTGGCGGCCAGCGACGCCACCATGCCCTCGAACAGCGCCGCCTGCTCGGCCATCTCCCGCGCGGGGTCCTGACGGCCGGCATGGGGAACGTCGGGCAGCCGCGGCGAACCCAGCACGGCATAGAGGCCGAAGGCGGCCACCGGCAGCAACACGGCGACGACGGCGGCCGGCGCCAGGATCCGGCGGGGAGCCGCATCGGCGGCCTTGCCGCCGGCCTCGGCGGCGGCCAGCATGCGGCGCTGGATCTCGACCCGGGCGGCGCCCGCCTGGTCGGCGGTCAGCACACCCCGCTCCAGGTCGCGGTCCAGTTCGGCCAGTTGGTCCTTGTAGACCGCGAGGTCGTAGTCGGCGCGGGCGGCGACCTTGGCGCGGCCGCGCAGCAGCGGCACCAGGACGAAGGCCATGGCCAGGGCGGTCATGGCGGCGAAAATGGCCCAGATCATTTGCCGGCACCGTCCTTCAGCAGGGCGTCGAGGCGGCGCTTCTCGTCGGCCGAGAGCGGCGCCGGGGCGATGGTGGCGGCGCGGGCGGCGCGGCGGCCATAGACCCGCCACACCACCGCCAGCCCGACCACGAACAAGACGAACGGGCCGACCCACAGCACCAGGGTGGTCGCCTTGAACGGCGGATTCAGCAACACGTAGTCGCCGTAGCGGTCGACCACGAACTTCATCACCTGGTCATCGCTGTCGCCGGCGGAAATGCGCTCGCGGACGATGATGCGCAGGTCGCGGGCGAGGTCGGCGTTGGAATCCTCGATGGACTCGCTTTGGCACACCAGGCAGCGCAGGTCCTTGCCGAGGGCATGGGCGCGCTTTTCCAGCGCTGGGTCCTTCAGCATCTCGGACGGCTCGGCGGCCAGGGCAGGCATGGCCAGGCCCAGCCAGGCGGCGGCGAAAAGGGCGAGAAGTCTCATTTCTGTTCCAGTTCCCGGATGATCGGCAGCAGGATCTTCTCCCACGCCTCGGGGGTGACCGGGCCGATATGCTTGTAGCGGATGACGCCCTGCTTATCGACGATGAAGGTCTCGGGGGCGCCGGTGACGCCGAAATCCACCGCCGTGCGGCCGGGGGGCGGATCGGCGCCGACCCTTTCGTAGGGATCGCCGTTGCGCCGCAGCCACTTGGCGCCCTCGGCCGGGTCGTCGCGCCAGTCGATGCCGTGGATCGACACGATGCCCTGGCCCTTGATCCAGTTGAGCACCGGATGCTCCTGGACGCAGGCGATGCACCACGAGCCGAAGATGTTGACCATGGACACCCGCCCCTTGAGGTCGGCGGTGGCGAGGCCGCTGTCGGCCGGCCGGCCGGGCAGCGGCGCCAGGTTCATCTCGGGGACCGGCTTGTCGATGAGGACCGACGGAATGTCGCGCGGATTGAGCGTCAGGCCGCGCACGAAGAACAGCGCCAGCACACCGAAGACGGCGACCGGAAGCAGGTAGACCAGACGGCGCATGCGCTTCCCTCCCCTAGGCCTTGGCCGCCGCCGGGCGGGACCCGCGGGCGCGGGTGGGCGCGCCGACGCGGTGGCGCCGATCCGACAGGCTGACCACCCCGCCGACGACCATGATCAGCGCCCCGGCCCACATCCACGGCACCAGCGGATTGAAATACAGCCGCGTCACCCAGCCGCCGCCCTGCGGGTCGGCGTCGCCGATCACCGCGTAGACGTCGCCCAGGAAGGTGCCGACGATGGCGGCCTCGGTGGTCGGACGCGGCGGCTGGCGGTAGGTGCGCTTCTCGGGAGTCACGGTGGCGAACAGCTCGCCACCCGTCCTGACCTCGAAGGTGCCCTCGGTGGCCAGGTAGTTTGGCCCCTCGACGTCGCGCACGGCGGCCAGGGTGAAGGCGTAGCCCGACACCTCGACGGTGTCGCCCACCTTCATGGTCTGGACCTTTTCCTCCTTCCAGGCCGAGGAGGCGGTCATGCCGGCGATGAAGATGGCCAGCCCGGCATGGGCCAAGGTCATGCCCCAGGCGGCGCGCGGCAGGGCGAGGGCGCGGCCCAGGGCCTGGGCCGGCGATCGGAACAGGCGGACGCGCTCGGCGAATTCGGCCAGCGTGCCCAGGAACAGCCAGGTCGCCAGGCCCATGCCGCCGGCCGCCCACCACGGCCCGGCCGAGCCGCCCTGCAGCACCCAGGTGGCGGCGGCCACCGCCGCCGACAGCGCTACCGCCAGCTTGAGCCGCGACAGCACGCCCGGAAGATCGCCGCGCTTCCAGGCCAAGAGCGGCCCGATCGCCATGGCCAGCACCATGGGCACCATGAGCGGCAGGAATACCGAATTGAAGAAGGGCGGGCCCACCGAGACCTTGCCCAGGTCCAGCGCGTCGGCGAACAGTGGATAGAGCGTGCCCAGCAGCACGGTGCCGGCGCCGGTGGCCATCAGCACGTTGTTGAGCAGCAGCGCGCCCTCGCGCGAGATCGGCGCGAACAGGCCGCCCACCTTCAACGACGGGGCGCGCACGGCATAGAGCATGAACGAGCCGCCCACCACCACGGTCAGCAGGCCGAGGATGAAGACGCCGCGGCCGGGGTCGCTGGCGAAGGCGTGCACGCTGGTAATGACGCCCGACCGCACCAGGAAGGTGCCCAGCAGCGACAGGCCGAAGGTGACGATGGCGAGCAGGATGGTCCAGCTCTTCAGCGCGTCGCGCTTTTCCACCACCACGGCGGAATGCAGGAGCGCGGTGCCGGCCAGCCACGGCATGAACGATGCGTTCTCGACCGGGTCCCAGTACCACCAGCCGCCCCAACCCAGTTCGTAATAGGCCCACCACGAGCCCAGCACGATGCCGCAGGTCAGGAAGATCCACGCCGCCAGCGTCCACGGCCGCACCCAGCGCGCCCAGGCGGGGTCGACCCGGCCCTCGATCAGCGCCGCGATGGCGAAGGAGAAGGCCATGGAGAAGCCCACATAGCCCAGATACAGGAACGGCGGATGGAAGGCCAGGCCGGGGTCCTGCAGCAGCGGGTTGAGCCCCTGGCCGTTGAAGGGGGCGGGGTCCAGGCGCTCGAACGGATTGGAGGTCAGCAGGATGAACAGCAGGAAGCCCACCGACACCATGGCCTGGATCGACAGCGCGCGGGCCTTCAGCCCCGGCGGCAGGTTGCGGCCGAACGCGGTCACCGCCGCCCCGAACAGGGCCAGGATGGTGATCCACAGCAGCAGCGAGCCCTCGTGGTTGCCCCACACGCCGGTGACCTTGTAGAGCATCGGCTTGTCGGTATGGGAGTTCTGGGCCACGTTCAGCACCGAGAAGTCCGACACCATGTAGGCATGGGTCAGCGCCGCGAAGGCGACGCCCACGAACAGGAACTGGGCCATGGAGGCCGGGCCCGCCACCGCCATCCAGGCGGCGTCGCCGCGCTGGGCGCCGGCAAGCGGAACCAGGGACTGCACCACGGCCACGGCCAGGGCGAGGATCAGGGCGAAATGGCCGATCTCGGCGATCATCGGGGCTCCGATAGCAACTAGTTCTGGGTGGTGCCGTCGCCCTGCCAGTGGCCGGTCTTCTTCAAGCTCTCGGCCACTTCCTTGGGCATGTAGTTCTCGTCGTGCTTGGCCAGCACCTCGGCGGCCTGGAAGGTGCCCGCTTCCATGCGGCCCTCGGTGACCACGCCCTGGCCCTCGCGGAACAGGTCGGGCAGGACGCCGGTGAACACCACCGGGATGGTGTGGGCGCCGTCGGTGACGTCGAACTTCACCGTCGCGCCCTCCTTGACCACGCTGCCTTCGCCGACCAGTCCGCCCAGGCGGATGCGGCGCCCCTCGGTCGGGGTCTTGGCGTCGACGATCTCGGACGGGCTGAAGAAGAACACGATGTCCTCGCTGAGCGCCGACAGCACCAGGGCGGCGGCGGCGCTGACGGCCAGCAGGCCGAGGACGAGGAAATAAAGACGGCGACGCTTGCGGGTCACGGTTCAGGACTCCGGCTGGTTGCGGCGACGGGCGCGGCGAGTCTGCTGGATGGCGTCGAGGTCCTTCTCGGCGCCGCGGGCGGCCTTCAGCGAAGCCACCAGGAGCGCCACCAGGACGACGGCGGTCAGGATGTAGGTCGGCCAGATGAAGCCGGCGTAGCCGCCCATGGCCAGGAAGGACTCGAGCATGCTCATGCCTGGATCTCCGCGCGGCCGGCCGCGTGCACCTGGGCCATGCGGATGACCCGCAGCTTCTGGCCGGCGATCTCGGCCCGGGTGCGCAGGATCAGCACCACCACGTAATAGGCCTTGAACGCCACCGCCATCAGGATCAGCGGCACCATCATGGTCGAATCGATGGCCGGGCCGCCCATCTTCACCACGCTGGCCGGCTGGTGCAGGGTGTTCCACCAGTCCACCGAGAACTTGATGATGGGGACGTTGACCACGCCGACCAGGGCCAGCACGGCGGCCGCCTTCTGGCCGCGCTCGGGGTCGTCGAAGGCGTTGACCAGCGCCATGTAGCCCAGATAGAGGAACAACAGGATCAGCATGCTGGTCAGCCGCGCGTCCCACACCCACCAGGTGCCCCACATGGGCTTGCCCCACAGCGCGCCGGTCACCAGGCAGACGAAGGTGAAGGCGGCGCCCACGGGCGCGGTGGCGCGGGCCAGGAGATCGGCCAGCGGATGCTTCCACACCAGCGCCATGGCGCTGAACACCGCCATGGCGGTATAGCAGAACAACCCCATCCAGGCGGCAGGCACGTGGATGTACATGATCCGCACCGTCTCGCCCTGCTGGTAGTCGGCCGGCGAGGCGATCAGGCTGAACCACAGCCCAGCGGCCGTGGTCAGGATGGTGACGCCGACGGCCCAAGGCTGGATCAGCGTGGCGATGCGCATGAAACGCGCGGGATTGGCGAAGCGGTGCATGCCGGTACTCTTATCGTCCTTCCACGCTCATTTCCAGCGGAGTCGGAACGCTCCGACGGATAGGCGCCAAATGGGATCATTCCACATTTCGGCACCCGGCGATCTTGACGGGGGTCATGCTTAACGCGGAATCGTTCCGGCGGGAAATGAACGTTTATTCAGGAATTCACGAAGTCCGCGAGCGGGTGGCGGGCGCCCCGGAACGGCGAAGGCCCCAGCGCTTTCACGCTGGGGCCTTCAATGGCGCGCCCGGAAGGACTTGAACCTCCAACCTCCAGATTCGTAGTCTGATGCTCTATCCAGTTGAGCTACGGGCGCTTCGCGGGCCGCCGGGCGTCCCGGCGGCGAGGACGCGGACCATACACAAACCCCCCAGGCTATGCAAGAGGCGATTTTCACCTCCTTTCGGGTTGGCCGCCGCCCATTCCCCTACACCGTTTGATACGAATACGGCTTGTGGGGTGCTTGCTGTTTGCGTAAAATCCGCCGACGATTGGCGGGGGCAAATCCAAAGTCCGAAAATAATGATCCGTTTTGCTACCCGGCGGGTTGACCCTGATCTGGCGAACTAAAGGTAAGCAGTCGCAATGGCCATGAAGAAGACCCATGCCGCCGCCTTGGGCGCGGTTCTCCTCGCTAGCGGATGTTCGTTCGCCGAGGAGGCGCTGTTCCCCTCTTCCGGGACAGTCGAGACTCAGCCCGCCGCGGCGACGCCCGCCGCTCCGCCGCCCGCGCTGGGCAACGGCACCTTCGAGCCCCCCGGGGTCACGGCCGGACAGCCGACCGGAACCTTCGTCGGCCAGAAGGCCAGCTCGCTCCGGGGCGACCTGCAGCAGCTTCAGGCCACGCTGATGCGCCACAACCAGGCGCTCCAGGCCATCCGCAACGACACCGTCCAGGACTCGCAGCGCTACCACGGCACCGTGGCGGCGGTGAACGCCCGGCTCCAGGTCGGCACCACGCCGGGCAACCCGATCCTGACCCAGCAGTGGAACGCCGCCCAGGCCGAGCTGGACCGCATCAACGAGGACGTGCTGAAGATGAACCGGCTGTCCAACGAGGTGACCGCCTCGTCGGCCCTGGCCGCCTACCTCCTCGAATCGGTGCGTGCCGCCCGCCAGCTGTCGGGCGCCGTCGACGAGGACCATCGCCAGCTGCGCATCCTCGAGGACGAGACCAACCGTACCGTGGTGCTGATCGAGCGCCTGCTGACCGAGCTGTCCGAGGATATCCTGCGCCAGCAGGCCTATATCGCCAACGAGCGCCAGAACCTCAACACTCTGGCGGTGGCCATCAAGAACGGCCAGCTCTACGGCGGCTCGCTGGCCACCCGCGGCCCGGCCCTGGCCGCCGCCCCGGCCTCGTTCGACATGGGCGCCGCCGCCGGCCCGGCCCTGGCCATGGACGACGCGCTGGTGACCATCCGCTTCAACAAGCCCAACACCGACTACGAAGGCATGCTGTACAGCGCGGTCAAGAGCGCGCTGGACCGCCGTCCCGGCGCCAGCTTCGACGTGGTGGCGGTATCGCCGGCCGGCGCCACCCCCGGCGCCCAGGCGCTGAACGCCACCTCGGCCCGGCGCAACGCCGAATCGGTGGTGCGGTCGCTGACCAACATGGGGCTGCCCGCCAATCGCATCCGCGTCTCGTCGACCACCTCGGCCGGCAGCCAGACCGGCGAGGTCAAGGTCTTCATCCGCTAAGGCGTCGCCACCGACGACAAGGGCGCCCCGCTTCGGCCGGGCGCCCTTTTCCTTTGCGGTCTATTCCCTGCCGCGCCCCACCGTCGCGCGGAAAACCACCAGCGCCGCCACCCCCGCCACCCCGGTGATGGTCGCCATGGAGCGGGCGGAGCCGTCGAAGAAGGCGGCGGTGAGCCAGCCTGCCACGGCGCCGCACACCATCTGCACGAATCCCACCAGCGCCGAGGCGGCGCCGGCCATGCGCGGATGCGGCCCCAGCGCGCCGGCGGTGGCGTTGGGCAGGGCCAGGCCGGAAAACAGGAAGAACAGGCTCATGGGCGCCAGCACGGCGGCGAAGGTCTGCACGCCGGCCCAGGCCAGCCCGGCCATGAGCGCGCCGCTGGCGGCGCAGCCCAGCACGCCGACCCCGACCATGCGGTCCAGCCCGATCCGCGCCGTCAGCCGGCCGGCCAGGAACGCGCCCAGGATGTAGCCGGCGATGACCACCGCGAAACCGAGGCCGAACCGCGACGGCGGCAGGCCGAGCACGTCGATCAGCACGAAGGACGAGCCCGAGATGAAGGTGAACATGCCGCCGAAGGCCAGGGCCACCGTCAGGCCGTAGCCCAGCACGGCGCGGTCGCCGACCAGCGCCGCGTAGTTCAGCGCCATGGTGGCCGGCGACAGGGCGTCGGACTCCGGGTGGCGGTTGGTCTCGTCCAGCAGCCGCCAGATCCCGCCGGCCAGCGCCAGGCCGAACACCGCCAGCACGGCGAAATTGGACCGCCAGCCGAACAGCGAATGCAGCCAGCCGCCCAGGATGGGCGCCGCGAACGGGGCCAGCGCCATGGCCGAGGCCATGTAGGACAGCACGCGGGCCGCCTCCTCGCGCGGGAAGACGTCGCGCACCACCGCGCGGCCGACCACCGGCCCGCAGCAGGCGCCCAGCGCCTGCAGGAAGCGGCCGGCGACCAGGGCGTCCATGGTCGGCGCCAGCATGCAGAAGACGGTGGCGGCGAAATAGATGGCGGTGCCGGCCAGGATCACCGGCCGCCGGCCGAAACGGTCGGACAGCGGGCCATAGACCGGCATGGCGACGGCGAAACCGACCAGGAAGGCCGACAGGGTCAACTGGGTGGCGGCGACGTCGGTGGAGAACGCCCGCGCCATGTCGGGCAGCGAGGCCAGATACAGGTCGGTGGAGATGGGTCCGAACGCCACCAGGGCGGTCAGCAGCACCTTGACGGTGATCGAATGGGGATCGGACCGGCTCATCGGGCTGTCTTAGCACATCACCCGTAGCGATGCAGCCGGGCCCCGAACCGCTTGAGCCACCCCCGCGCCGGCTCGAAACCGGGAAACAGCGTCGCCACCACCGCCCAGAAGGCCGGCGAATGATTGAGCTCGGCCAGATGGGCGACCTCGTGGGCCACCACATAGGTCAACACCCAGTCGGGTGCCAGCGCCAGACGCCACGAGAAGGCGAGGTCGCCGGCCGCCGAGCAGCTTCCCCACCGCGTCCGGGTATCCTTCACCGTCAGCCGCCCCGGCTTGCGGCCGATGCGGCCGGCCATCTCGGCGGCCTGGGGGAGAATGACCCGCCGCGCCTCCGCCTTCAGGAAATCGGCGACCCGGCGGCCGACGAACTCGGCCTGGCCGGACACCCGGATGGCGCCGTCCTCGATCCACACCCCCCGGCGGCCGGAGGCGACGTGGACGATCTCGTGCTCGACGCCCAGCACCGGCACCCGCGCCCCCGGCTCGAAGGCGACGCGGCCCGGCAGCCGCGCCAGGCGCTCGGCCAGCCACACCCGATGCTCGACGGCGAAGCGCTCGGCGTCGCGCAGGCTGGCCCGCGCCGGCAGCGTCAGCACCGGCCCGGCGGCGGGGTCGATCCGCAGGCTGATGCGCCGCGCCCGCGCCGAACGCTTGACGGTGATGTCCACCGTCCTGTGGCCGAGGTCGAGCGAAAGGGTCATTCCGGCCAGGTGACGATGTGGTGGTCCAGGGGGCCGGCGCGGTTCTCGGCGACGGCGCGGCCGCGCACCGAGATGCCGGCCGTGTGCACCGTGCCGGGATCGCCCGATACCAGCGGATGCCACCACGGCAGGTCCTTGCCCTCGGACAGCAGGCGGTAGGCGCAGGTCGAGGGCAGCCACGACAGGTCGGCCACCGCCTCGGGAGTCAGTTGGACGCAATCGGGGACATGGTCGCGCCGGGCGGCGTAGTCCTTGCAGCGGCAGGTGCCCAGGTTGAGCAGCCGGCAGGCGACGTTGGTGTGCGAGATCTCGCCGGTGTCCTCGTCCTCGAGCTTGTGCAGGCAGCAGCGGCCGCAGCCGTCACACAGCGACTCCCACTCCTCGCCGCTCAGCGCGCCCAGCGGCTTGGTCCGCCAGAACGGCGAGGCGGTCGTGGGTGCGGATGAACTCGCGGACATGCGGATAGATCTCCTCGCGCCAGCGGCGGCCGTTGAAGACGCCGTAATGGCCGACCTTCGGCTGCACATGGTGCATGCGCATGGACTCGGGAAGCCCGGAGCAGAGACGGTGCGCGGCCTCGGTCTGGCCGACACCGGTAATATCATCCTTTTCGCCCTCGATGGTCATCAATGCGGTATGGCGGATCAGCGACGGATCGATCTTGCGGCCGCGCGACACCATCTTGCCGTCGGGCAGGTCGTGGTCCATGAAGACGGTCTTGAGCGTCTGCAGGTAGTATTCGGCCGGCAGGTCCATCACCGCCAGGTACTCGTCGTAGAACTCGCGGTGCTTCTCGGCCGAATCGCCGTCGCCGCGCACCATGTTGTGGAACAGCTTGAGGTGCTCGCCCACATGGCGCTCGGGGTTCAGGCTCATGAACCCCTGCAGCTGCAGGAAGCCGGGATAGACCCGCCGGCCCCGGCCGGCATGGATGAACGGCACCGTATGGACCACCGAGTGCTCGAACCACGCCAGCGGCTTGCCGTGGGCGACCTCGTTGACCTTGGTGGGGTTGATGCGGGTGTCGATGGGGCCGCCCATCAGCACCAGCGAGCTGGGCTGACGCGGGTCCCGATTGGCGGCCATGATCGACACCGCCGCCAGCACCGGCACGCTGGGCTGGCACACCGCCAGCACATGGGTGTCGGCGCCCAGGAAATGCAGGAACTCGATGACGTGGTCGATATAGTCGTCGAGGTCGAAGCGACCCTCGGACAGCGCCACGTCGCGGGCGTCGATCCAGTCGGTGATGTAGACGTCGTGGTCGGGCAGCAGCGTCTCGACCGTGCCGCGCAGCAGGGTCGCGTAGTGGCCGGACATGGGCGCCACCACCAGCACGCGGGGATCGCGGCGATCGGTCTGGCGCTGGAAATGCAGCAGGTTGCAGAACGGCTTGTCGTAGACCACCACTTCGTGGACCGCGACCTCGACGCCGTCGATGACGGTGTGGTCCAGGCCGAATTCCGGCTTGTCGTACTTGCGGGTGGTGCGCTCGACCAGCTCGGCGCCGGCGGCCAGGGTGCGGCCGAAACGGGTATAGGCGACCGGAACCCAGGGATGGCTGTAGAAGGTCTGGACCGCCTCGGCGAACAGACGCATGGGGGTCAGCGCGGCGTGCTGCAACTCATGCATGTGATAAAGCATTTCCGACCGGTCCTCCTGAACGAGGTAACACCACCTGCAAAATGTTTGTTACCGAAAGAGCGGTCATTGCGCAATATAATTATTCCGATCGCTGTGATCGGCAACGCTCGACCCACCTTCGGGTCAGGCATCCTCGCATATTGCAGCGCAAAAAGGATGTGTCATTCACGGTCGAGCAGGTGGACGAACGAGCCCATCACCCGGCCGACCCGGCGGCCCGCCGCCGGCAGCGGCGTCCCGGCGGCGTCCTCCACCGTGAACAGGGGCGGCGCGTCACCCTCGGCGGCGACGGTGGCGAAGTGGAATTCGTGGCCCCGGAAGACCTGCCCGGCACGGCCCAGCGGCCCGTCCCAGCCCAGGGCGGCGCGGCGATAGCCCAGATGCAGCTTGCGATCGCGGAAACTGGTGTCCACCGGCAGCAGGCCGGCCATGGGCCACACCCGCCCCTCGGCGTCGACCAGGGTGCGGCCCAGCACCATGTAGCCGCCGCATTCGCCGAACACCACCGCGCCGTCGGCGGCGGCGGCGCGCAGGCGGTCCAGGAAGCCGTTGCCGGCCAGGAGGCCGGCATGCAGCTCGGGATAGCCGCCCGGCAGGTAGACCGCCCCGGCGCCGCCGTCGGGGCCGTCGCCGGCCAGTGGCGAGAAGAAGGTCAGTTCGGCTCCGGCGCGATGCCAGCCCTCCAGCACGGCGGGATAGGCGAAGGCGAAGGCCTCGTCGCGGGCGACGGCGATGCGGCCGGCCAACGGCGCCAGCGGCGCCGCCGGCGCGGCGGCCAGCGGCGACGGCCGCGCCAGGGCCAAGAGCGCGTCCACGTCCAGATGGGCGGCCACCGTGCGGCCGGCGAGGTCCAGGAAGGCGGCCAGGTCCGGATGCTCGCAGGCCTGGACCAGCCCCAGATGGCGGCTGGGAACCGCCAGGTGGGCCAGGGGCGGCAGATGGCCGAGGATGTCCACCTCGGGGCAGGCCCGCGCGCAGGCCTCGGCGATCAGGCGCCGGTGGCGTTCGCCCGACACCCGGTTGAACACCACCCCGGCCACCGCCACGTCGGGACGGAACCGCGCGAAGCCGGCCACCACCGCCGCCGCCGAGGCCGCCATGCCCCGCGCGTCCACCACCAACACCACCGGCCAGCCGGTCAGGGCGGCGACGTCGGCCGTCGACCCGGCCGCCTCTCCCTCCGGGACAGCGGCGCCGTCGAACAGGCCCATGACCCCCTCGCAGACCACCAGTTCGGCCGAGGACGACAGCTCGGACACCAGCCCGCCGAGGACCGCCGGCCGCATGGCCCAGGCATCCAGGTTCAGGCACGGCCGGCCGGTGGCGGCGGCATGGAAGGCGGGATCGATGTAGTCGGGGCCGACCTTGGCCGAGGCGACGGCGGTTCCCCGCCGCACCAGCGCCGCCAGCAGCCCCAACGTCGCCAGGGTCTTGCCGCTGCCCGACGACGGCGCGGCCAGGATGATCCCCGGGGCCGCCACCTCAGTCCAGGTGCTTCTTCAGCCCGGCGGCCAACTGGTCGGCGGTGGTGCCGTGCGGGAAGTGGGCGACGAAGCGGCCGTCGGGACCCATCAGGTACAGGATCGACGAATGGTCCACCGTGTAGGCGGTGGGCTCGCCGTCGTTGTTCACCTTGGCGGCGTAGACCTTGTAGGCCTTCATCACCGGCGCCAGCTGCTCGGCGGTGCCGGTCATGCCCAGCAGCGCCGGATGGAAGGCGGCGACGTACTCCTTGAGCACGGCCGGGGTGTCGCGGTCGGGGTCGACCGAGACGAAAATGGGGACGAGCTTGTCGCGTTCGTCCGGCGCCAGCTTGTCCATCGCGGCGGCGATCACCCCCAGCGAGGTCGGGCAGACATCGGGACAGAAGGTATAGCCGAAATAGATCAGCATCCAACGGCCCCGGAAATCGGCGTCGGTGACCGTGCCGCCGTCCTGGTCGGTGAGGGTGAAGGGGCCGCCGATGACGCCACCGCCACCGCCGCCATGGTCACCGCCGGACCACACCAGCAGGCGGCTGCCGACGGCGATGGCGAACACCGCGGCGATGGCAAGGACGGCGATCAGCGGCGTGCGGGACTTCTTCATCCTTCAAACCTCTTCTTTCCACGGTTCAGGCGACAAGCTGCCATGCCATGAAACCCAGCATGCCCGCATTGACGATCAGCAGGGCCGGCGCCCATTTCAAGACCGGCCCGCGCCAGCGCCCGACCGCGAAATGCCCCGCCAGGCCCACCGCCACCAGCACCGGCGCGGTGCCGGCGGCGAAGGCCAGCATGCCGAAGGCGCCGGCCAGCGGGTCGCCCGCCGCCGCCGCCGCCGCCAGGGCGGCGTAGAGCAGGCCGCAGGGAATGAAGCCCAGCGCCACCCCCAGCAGCCAGCCCCGGATGCCGGTGGGGTCGGTGAACAACGGCCGCGCCCAGCGGCCGACGGTGCGGCTCCACCACCCCTCGCCGGCGGTGTCGCCGGTCCACAGCGACCGGAGGCGCGGCACCGCCATGCCCAGAAGAAACAGCGCCGCCAAGGCCAGCAGCCCGGCGGCCAGGTGGCGGAAACCGCCGCCGCTGCCGGCCAGCAGGCCCGCCGCCGCCGCCGCCACCGCCCCCAGGGCGGCGTAGGTGGTGGCGCGGCCGAGGTGATAGGGGACCAGCGCCGCCCCCGACAGCCGGTGCCATTCGCTCATGCCGGCGGCGGGCACCGCCTCCAGGCGGGCGGCCACCTGCGACAGCACGAAGGGGCCGCACATGCCGGTGCAGTGGGACACCCCGCCGATCAGGCCGGTGAGGAACAGGCTGCCCAGCAGGCCGCCGTTGTCGACCACGGTGACGGTGCACACCGACAGGCCGGTGGAGAGCGAGGTGAGAAGGTCGTTCATGGCCGCGCCTTGATGGAATGCCCGGCAGGATAGGGCGGCGGCGGGACGGGAATCAACACGGCGTCCACCAGTCCAGCCGGTCGCGCAGCGCCACCACGCCGCCGACCACCAGCAGCGCCGGCGGCTCCAGCGGCGCCGCCGCCAGATCGGCCACCACCCGGCCGATGGTGGTCTCGAGCACCTTCTGCTCGGAGGTGGCGGCGCGGGACACCACCGCCACCGCCTCGTCGGCCCGGCGGCCGGCGGCCAGCAGTCGCTCGACCACCTTGTCCAGCTGCCGCAGCGCCATGTAGAAGACGATCACCGGCGCGCCCTTGGCCAGGGATTCCCAGTCGGCGTCGGGAACATCGCCGTCCTGGCCGTGGCCGGTGACGAAGGCCACCGCCGAGTTGACGTCGCGCGAGGTCACCGGGATGCCGGCATAGGCCAGGCCGCCGATGCCGGCCGACACCCCCGGCACCACCCGGAACGGGATGCCCGCCCCGGCCAGGGCCAGCGCCTCCTCGGCGCCGCGCCCGAACACGAACGGATCGCCGCCCTTCAGCCGCAGCACCCGCCGGCCCTCGCCGGCCAGGGCGATCAGGCGGGCGTTGATCTCGGGCTGCTTGGGACTGGCGTGGCCGCCGCGCTTGCCCATGCCCTCGACCGGCACGCCGGGACGCAGCAGCGCAAGCACCCGGCGGTCGACCAGGGCGTCGGTCACCACCACGTCGGCCTGGCGCAGCGCATGTGCCGCCAGCAGGGTCAGCAGTCCGGGATCGCCGGGGCCGGCGCCCACCAGCCACACGGAACCGGGCGCGAAGTCGGGGAAATCGAAAGGCGGGGCATCGGTCATGGCGGCGACTATAGCCGAGCCGGCGCCGCCGCCAAAGGACCTATCGGGCCGGATCGGCCCACTAGCGCCCGTCGTCGCGGGGCTGCCAGCGGATGGTGGCGCCGTCGGGCGATTCGGCGCACAGCTCGGACAGGATCGCCGCCGAGATGCGCATGGGCGTGGTGCCGTTGACGGTGACCACGCCCTCGCGCGCCAGCCGCCAAGCCGCCGACACGCAAGCCTTGGACGGCACGTCCTTGGCCTCGACGCTCTTGCCGCGATCGCCGTAGACCGCCTTCAACTCGCCGCCGAAGGTGTGGACCGGCGGCGCCGAGCCCTCGGCGGCGGCCTGGATTTCCTTGACCAGCCGTTCCTCGGGGCTGAGGCCGTCCGACGATCCGTCGGCCAGCATCCACCAGGCGCCGGCGGCGGCGGCCAACGCCGCCACGAGTCCCGCCGCCCATCCGCCACGCCCCTTGCGGGCCTTCGGCGGGCGGCGCGGCGCGTGATGCGCCGGGTGATGAGCCGGCCTGTCCGCATGCCGGCCGTGCGCGATGGTTGCCATGGCTCATTCCTCCCGAGCCAAACCCCATCTTCCATCATACGCACAGGGATTAAGAAAAGGTGAATTTTCTGCACGTATTTCGCCCGGCGTCGCGACGCTTGGCCTGGCGGCGGCCGGCGGCTAGACTCCGCCGATGCCGATCCGCCTTCTTCCCCCCACCCTGGTCAACCAGATCGCCGCCGGCGAGGTGGTCGAGCGTCCGGCCTCGGCGGTCAAGGAACTGGTGGAGAACGCCCTCGACGCCGGCGCCACCCGCGTCGAGGTGGTGCTGGCCGAGGGCGGCCAGGCGCTGATCGCGGTCACCGACGACGGCTGCGGCATGACCGCCGACGAGCTGGCGCTGGCGGTCGAACGCCACGCCACCTCCAAGCTCGACGGCGACGACCTCGTCCACATCCGCCATCTCGGCTTCCGGGGCGAGGCGCTGCCGTCCATCGGCTCGGTGGCGCGGCTGACCCTCACCTCGCGGCCACGGGGCGCCGACAGCGCCTGGAGCCTGACCGTCGAAGGCGGCCGCAAGGGCCAGCCGGTGCCCGCCGCCCATCCGCCCGGCACCCGCGTCGAGGTCCGCGACCTGTTCTTCGCCACCCCGGCCCGGCTGAAATTCCTCAAGGCGGCCCGCACCGAGCTGGGCCACGCGGTGGACATGCTGGAGCGCCTGGCCATGGCCCATCCCGGCGTCGCCTTCTCGCTGTCCGACGGCGCCCGCGCCGTGCTCGCCCTGCCGGCCCAGAGGGGCGAGCCTCACGCCGCCCGGCTGGCCCGGCTGGCCGCCGTCATCGGCCGCGACTTCCAGGACAACGCCGTCCGCCTGGACGCCGAGCGCGAGGGGGTGCGGCTGGCCGGCTGGGCCGGGCTGCCGACCTTCAACAAGGGCACCGCCGCCCACCAGTACCTGTTCGTCAACGGCCGGCCGGTGAAGGACCGCCTGGTCATCGGCGCCGTCAAGGGCGCCTATCAGGACGTGCTGTCCCACGACCGCCACCCGGTGGTGGCACTGTTCCTCGAGGTTTCCCCCGACGCCGTCGACGTCAACGTCCATCCCGCCAAGGCCGAGGTGCGGTTCCGCGACTCCGGGCTGGTGCGGGGGCTGATCGTGTCGGCCATCCGCCACGCCTTGGCCGGGGCCGGCCACCGCGCCAGCTCCTCCGTCGGCATCGCCGCCCTGGGTGCCCTGGGCGCCGCCGCCCGCCCCGCCGCGCCGCCGTCCCACGGCTGGCGGCCGTCGCCGGGCCAGGTCGGGGCCGCCATCGCCGCCCAGGCCCCCCCGGGCCTCGCGGACTCGCTTCCCGGCCTCGCGCTGCCGCCCGCCGCCCCCGCCGCCGAGCCGGCGCCGCCGGGAGCCGAGGACTTCCCGCTTGGGGCGGCGCGGGCGCAGCTGCACGACACCTATATCGTCGCCGAGACCCGCGACGGCCTGGTCATCGTCGACCAGCACGCCGCCCATGAGCGGCTGGTGCTCGAACGCATGAAGGCGGCCCTGGCCGAGGGCGCCGTCAAGACCCAGTCGCTGCTGCTGCCCGAGGTGGTGGATCTGGGCGAGGCCGCCGCCGCCCGCGTCGCCGAGGCGGCCGAAACCTTGGCCGCCCTGGGGCTGGCGGTCGAGCCGTTCGGCCCCGGCGCGGTGGTGGTGCGCGAGGTGCCGGCGCTGCTGGGCGACTGCGACGTCCAGGGGCTGGTGCGCGACCTCGCCGACGACCTCGCCGAATGGGGCGAGGCGCTGAAGCTCAAGGAGCGGCTTTCGGACGTCTGCGCCACCATGGCCTGCCACGGCAGCGTGCGCGCCGGCCGCCGCCTGTCGGTGGCCGAGATGAACGCGCTGCTGCGCCAGATGGAGGCCACTCCGCTGTCCGGCCAGTGCAACCACGGCCGCCCCACCCACGTCACCTTGGGCCTGGCCGACATCGAGCGGCTGTTCGGGCGGCGCTGAGGCCGGCCATATCATCGGTGAGGCATGCCCTTTTGCCGCTTGCCCCGGCGGCGATGGGTCGCCATCTTCCCGCCGCGTCCAATCGCGGGGAGACGGGTGATGCGTGCGATGATGGCGGTCCTGGCGCTGGCGGGGCTGGGAGCGGCGGGGTGGTTGGCGACGCAGCCGGCGCGGGCGTTGGAGCCGTCGGCCGAGGCGGGCGCCGACATCGCCGCCCGCTGGTGCGCCGGCTGCCACGTGGTGTCGCCGTCGGGCGCCGGCACCGACGCCGCCCCCAGCTTTGCCGCCATCGCCGGCGCCAGCGACCCGGCCGCCCTGCGCCTGTTCCTGTCCAAGCCCCATGCCCCCGCCATGCGCGGCTTCGACCTCACCGCCCGCGAGATCGAGGACGTGGTGGCCTATATCGGCTCGCTGGCGCGCGGCGGCGCGGCGCGGTGATCTCGCTGGCCGGCGCGGTCGTTCCCACATAAACTCGCGGACCACCGCGAGGAGCACCGCCGATGCGCCGTCCCGTCTGGCTCAGTCCCGCCGTTCTGACCATCTTCGTGGCCGGCGCCGCGCTGATGAGCGTGTCCATGGGCTCGCGCCAGGCCCAGGGGCTGCTGATGAATCCGCTGTCGGCCGAGCGCGGCTGGCCGCTGGCCACCTTTTCGCTGGCGGTGGCGGTGCACAACCTGATGTGGGGCGCCTTCCAGCCCTTCACCGGCGCCGCCGCCGACCGTTTCGGCGCCGCCCGGGTGGCGGCGGTGGGCGCGGTGGCCTTCGGGCTGGGCATGGCGCTGGTGGCGCTGGGCGGGGCGCCCTTGACGGTGATCGGCCTGGGACTGGTCTCGGGCTTCGGCCTCGCCGCCACCAGCTTCGCGGTTGTGCTGGGACCGGTGGGGCGGGCGGTGGCTCCCCAGCACCGCACCACCGCCATGGGCATCGGCTCGGCGCTGGGTTCGCTGGGAATGATGGTCATGATCCCGGTGGCGCAGGGACTGATCGGGCGCTTCGGCGCCACCACCACGGTGTGGATCCTGGCCGCGGTCTCGGCCGCCAGCCTGCCCATGGCCCTGCTGCTGGCCAGGGGCGAGCGCATGGCGGCGACCCCGGCCGCCATCGGCGGCCAATCGGCCCGCGAGGCGCTGGCCGAGGCCTGGGCCCATCCGGGCTATCGCTGGCTGACCGCCGGCTTCTTCGTCTGCGGCTTCCAGGTCACCTTCATCGGCGTCCACCTGCCCGGCTACCTGGCGCTGTGCGGCATGCGCGAGGGGGCCGGCGCCACCGCGCTCTTGACCATCGGCGGCTTCAACGTGGTCGGCACCTATCTGATGGGTCGCGCCTCGACCGTCTGGCGGCCCAAGCACGTCCTGGCCGCCATCTACCTGGCGCGCGCCGTGGTGACCTTCCTGTTCGTCATGGGGCCCAAGACCGAGACGACGCTGCTGGCCTTCGCCGCCGCCATCGGCCTGTTGTGGCTGTCGACGGTGCCGCCCACCACCGGCCTGATCGCCCACGTCTTCGGACCACGCCACCTGGGCATGTTGTTCGGGGTGGTGTTCTTCTCGCACCAAGTCGGCAGCTTCCTGGGCTCGTGGCTGGGCGGCGTGGTCTATGACGCCACCCTGTCCTACGACGTCATGTGGATGGTCACCGCCACCCTCGGCCTCGTCGCCGCCCTGGCCCACCTGCCCATCGGCGACCGCAGCCTGCGAGAGCGGGCGGCATGAAGTTAACGCAAGATTAACACCGGCCCGGCCGGCGCTTCGGCTATACAGCGGTCCGCATACGGACCGCGAGGATCAGCCTTGTCCACCGAAGCCGCCACCCCCTGCCGCCAGTGCCAGTTCTTCATCAAGGGCGAATGCTGCCATTTCGGCCGCCGCGACGAGCGCCCCCACGCCGCGCCCGCCCCGCATTTCACCTGCCCCCATTTCAACCGCCGTCCGCCCGACTGGGGGTTCTTCGTCAAGTTCTGACCACGAACACCAGCCGCGCCGCGCCGTAGGTGCGTTCGTCCGCCACCGCGAATCCGGCCGGCGGCGCGAAGTCCTCCTTGGCGGCCACCTCGACCACGCACAGCGCCCCCGCCTCCAGCCAGCCCTGGCGGGCCAGGCCCTCCAGGCACGGACCGGACAGGCCGGAATGGTAGGGGGCGTCCAGCAGCGCCAGGGAACACGGCGCCGGGGCCGGCGGCGGCCGGGTGGCGTCGGCCTTGATCACGTGGGCGCGGGCGGCCTCGCCCAGGGTCTCGACATTGGCCTGGCAGGCGGCCAGCGACCCGGGATGGGTCTCGAGGAACCAGGCATGGGCGGCGCCGCGCGACAGCGCCTCGAGGCCCAGCGCCCCCGAACCGGCGAAGCAGTCCACCACCCGCGCGCCGGCCAGGGTGACGTGCGGCGAATGGGCCAGGATGTTGAACAGCGCCTCGCGGGCGCGGTCGGCGGTTGGCCGCGCCACCCGCCCCGGCGGCGGCGCCAGGTGGCGGCCCCTATGGCTTCCGGCGACGATTCGCATTCTTCCTCTCCGGGGGACGCGGCGGCCGGGGTTTCTCGGGCTCGGCCTTGGCCCAGCCGGAGTCGCCGGCGCCCAGTTGTTCCTTGACCACCTTGGCCGGCACTTCCTCGACCTCGCCCTCGGGCAGGCTGCCCAGCTGGAAGGGGCCGTAGGCGACGCGGATCAGGCGGGTCACCGGCCAGCCCAGATGCTCCATCACCTTGCGAACCTCGCGGTTCTTGCCCTCCTTGATGGACACCGTCAGCCAGGCGTTGGAGCCCTGCTGGCGGTCGAGCACCGCCTTGATGGCGCCATAGCGGACGCCGTCGATGGTGATGCCCCTCTCCAGCGCCACCAGCGCCTCGGGTTCGACGGTGCCGTGGACGCGCACCCGGTAGCGGCGGACCCAGCCGGCGGCCGGCAATTCCAGCTTGCGGGCCAATTCGCCATCGTTGGTGAGCAGCAGCAGGCCCTCGGAATTGTAGTCGAGGCGGCCCACCGAGATGACCCGGGGCATGCCGGCCGGCAGCCGCTGGAACACCGTCGGCCGGCCCTCGGGGTCCTTGTGGGTGGTCATGGTGCCGGCGGTCTTGTGATAGCGCCACACCCGCGCCCGCTCGGGCTCGGGGATGGGCTTGCCGTCCACCAGGATGGCGTCGCCCTCGGCCACCACCACCGCCGCGGTGTCGAGCACGCGACCGTTGACCGCCACCCGGCCTTCGGCGATCCAGCGCTCGGCGTCGCGGCGCGAGCACAGGCCGGCCCGGGCCAGGCGTTTGGCGATGCGTTCGCCCTTGGTGTCGTCCGTCATGCTTGGCAAGCCTCGATGAAGGCGGCGAACAGCGCCGCGTCGGCGGGAGAGATGATGAATTCCGGATGCCACTGCACCCCGATGCAGAATCGGCGGCGCGGGTCCTCAATGGCCTCGACGACGCCGTCGGCGGCATAGGCGCCGGCGGCACAGCCCCGGGCCACGTCCCCAACCGCCTGATGGTGGGCCGAATTGACCGCGAACCGCGCCGTTCCGACGATGGCGGCCAGTCGGGTGGCGGCCACCGGCGCGACCTCGTGGCCGGGCTCGTCGCGGGGATTGGGCTGTTCGTGGGCCAGGCAGCCGGGCACCGCGTCGGGAATGTGCTGGATCAGGGTGCCGCCAAGGGCCACGTTCAGCAACTGGGCGCCGCCGCAGATGCCCAGGACGGGCAGGTCGCGGTCCAGCGCGCCCCGGATCATGGCCAGCTCGAAATCGGTGCGGCGCGCCTTGACCTTGACGGTGGCGTGGCGCTCGGCGGCGCCGAACAAGGCGGGGTCGACGTCGAAGGCGCCGCCGGTGACCACCAGGCCGTCGAGGTGGTCGAGATAGGCGCCGGCCAGTTCGGGATGGTGCGGCAGCGCCACCGGCAGGCCGCCGGCCGCCGCCACCGCGCCGCAGTAATTCTCGCGTAGGGCATACCAGGGGAACGTCGAGTAGCCGCCGGGCTCCTCGGAATCCAGGGTGACGCCGATGACGGGAGGGATGGGCATGCGGGGTCCTGTGGCGGATGGTGGGGCTTCTATAGAGCCCTGCATTCGCGGCGGCAATGTGTTAGATCGGAGGCATGAGCGATTTCATGGACATGGCCTTCGCCCAGGCCCGCGCCGCCGCGGCGCGCGGCGAGGTGCCGGTGGGCGCGGTGGTGGTGCGCGACGGCGTCGTGGTGGCGGCCGCCGGCAACCGTACCGAGGAGCTGAACGACCCCACCGCCCATGCCGAGCTGCTGGCCCTGCGCGCCGCCGGCGCCGCCCTGGGCTCGCCGCGCCTGGAGGGCTGCGACCTCTACGTCACCCTGGAGCCCTGCCCCATGTGCGCCGCCGCCATCTCCTTCGCCCGCCTCCGCCGGCTCTATTTCGGCGCCTACGACCCCAAGGGCGGCGGCGTCGAGCACGGCCCCCGCGTCTATGCCCACCCCACCTGCCACCACCGCCCCGAGGTCTATGGCGGCCTGCGCGAGACCGAGGCGGCCGAGCTGCTGCGGGCGTTCTTCCGCGACAGGCGTTAGAGTTTCGGCCAAGCGATCGCGGTCGGATCGATTCCCGACGCCAGGCCGGCCACGACCGCCAGCGCCGCCACCAGCCCGATCTCGGCGGTACTGCCGGTCTCGACCAGATTCAGGCTGAAGCGGCGCCGCGACGGCCACAACAGCGGCACCCCCGAGGGCGTCAGGGCGTCGGCGGCCAGATGCGACAGATAGCCCACCGCCACCGGCGCCGTCGCGAAACCGGTCCCCAGCAGCGCCAGCACCGCCAGCGCGCCCGCCACCGCCAGCAGCGAGTGGGTGACGCCGCGATGGCCCACCAACAGCGACAGCGGCACCGAGATCGCCCGCAACCGCCGCCCCGCCCAGGATCGCGGATGGTCGATATCGGGCAGCAGCGCCCCCAGCGCGGCGGCGGCCAGGGCCTGGGGCTCGGCCGGCGCCAGGCCGGCGGCCAGGGCGAGCCCGGCCCAGGCGGAGGCGCCCACCACCACATGCGAGCCGGCCATCATCGGCCAGGCCCTCCCGACGGTTTACATCTCAAACGTGTGCGCATCGCCATCGGCCGTATGGAATTTGCAACCGAAAAGGGGTAGGGTTTCTACCGGATGGGCCCAAGGATGTCTGGGGGAGCGAGGGATGTCCATAGCCTGGCGGGATGCGATGGAGGTGGGCGACGAGTCCATCGACGGCGACCACAAGCATCTGGTGCAGTTGATCAACGACTTCGAGGTGGCCATCTCGGGCCGCATCGACCACAAGCGCATCGCCGCCGTGCTGCTGAGCCTGTTCGAATACACCGCCGAGCATTTCCAGCGCGAGGAGGAGATCCAGCTCCGCGTCCGCTATCCCTATTACGAATCCCATCGCCGCGCCCATCGCGACGTGCTCAAGAAGCTGACGGCGCTGGTCCAGGACTACACCCAGGCCGGCGGCGTGGCACGTGACGAGATGATTCGCTCCATGGCCGGCTTCCTCAAGGAGTGGCTGGTGGACCACATCATCCAGTCGGACCTGCGCATGAAGCCCTATGTGGCGGCATGGAAGCGCCAGATGGCCGACACCGAAACACGACGGCGCGCCGCCATCGCCCAGTCCGAGACCATCGCCGGCGTCACGCCCAAGGGGTGACGCGCGCGCCCGGCCATGGTTCACTGCGGCGATTTTCCTTGCCGCCCGGTGACCGATGACCCCCGAACAGGCCGATCAGTTCTTCGCCCGCCTCGCCGCCGCCGACCCCGAGCCCAAAAGCGAGCTTCACTCCGTCAATCCCTACACGCTGCTGGTGGCGGTGGTGCTGTCGGCCCAGGCCACCGACGCCGGCGTCAACAAAGCGACGGCGCCGCTGTTCGCCACCGTCGACACCCCCCGCAAGATGGTGGACCTGGGCGAGGAGCGGCTGCG
Source organism: uncultured Rhodospirillaceae bacterium (assembly GCA_937887565.1). Taxonomy (GTDB): domain Bacteria; phylum Pseudomonadota; class Alphaproteobacteria; order Rhodospirillales; family Magnetospirillaceae; genus CALABS01. The sequence continues at coordinate 41,882 of CALABS010000013.1, forward strand.
CGACGCCATCCGCACCATCGGCCTGTTCAAGACCAAGGCCAGGAACGTCATCGAGCTGTCGCGGCTGCTGCTGGAGCGCCACGGCGGCGAGGTGCCGCGCGACCGCGCGGCGCTGGAGGCGCTGCCGGGAGTCGGTCGCAAGACCGCCAACGTGGTGCTGAACGTGGCCTTCGGCGAGCCCACCATCGCGGTGGACACCCATTGCTTCCGGGTCGCCAACCGCACCGGCCTGGCCCCGGGGAAGACGCCCTTGGAGGTGGAGCAGGGATTGATGCGGGCGGTGCCGGAGCGCTGGCTCGGGCACGCCCACCACTGGCTGATCCTGCACGGCCGCTACGTCTGCAAGGCCAGGAAACCCGACTGCCCGCGCTGCCTCGTCCGCGACCTGTGCCCGTTTCCGGCCAAGACCGGGGAATGATTCGATGGCGCCGCGATGCGACACGGGCGCAAAGCGCCCGCGCCGCACACGCGGCGGAAGCCAAGGGATGCGGAGCATCCCGCCCGGCGCCTGAGGGCGGCCTAAAGAACCGTCAGCATGCTGGCGACCAGCGGGTGGCGGACGATGTCGGCCTCGCCCAGTTCCACCACCGCCACGTCGGGCAGCACCGACAGCCGCCCGGCGATGTCCGCCAGCCCCGACAGGCCGGGCAGCAGGTCCGACTGGTCGGGGTCGCCGGTCAGCACCATGGTCGAATGCCAGCCCAGGCGGGTCAGCAGCATCTTGATCTGGCCATAGGTGCAGTTCTGGGCCTCGTCGATGACCACGAAGGCGTTGTTCAGCGTGCGGCCGCGCATATAGGCGATGGGGGCGATCTCGATGGAGCCGTCGGCCAGCAGGCCCTTGAGCCGCTTGCCGCCCAGCCGGTCGGACAGGGCGTCGTAGAGCGGCCGCAGATAGGGGGCCAGTTTCTCCTGCATGTCGCCGGGCAGGAAGCCCAGCGATTCGCCGGCCTCCACCGCCGGGCGCGACAGGATGATGCGGGCCACCCGGCCCTCCTCGAACGCCTCGACCGCCTCGGAGATGGCCAGATAGGTCTTGCCGGTGCCGGCCGGCCCCAGCGCCAGCGACAGATGGTGTTCGCGCATGGCCTGCATCAGCCGCTTCTGCCCATCGCTCTGGGGCCGGACCTTGCGCAGGTAGCTCTGGTCGCGGTCGTCGCGGCCATCGCCGTCCAGCGGATTCCAGCCGCTGTCTGGATACAGCGCCACCACCTGATCCGACTTGGCGGTGGGACGGGACTGGGCGGCGTTACGGGTGGCGCGCTTGGCCATACTGCTCTCCCTGATCTGTTGGGAAACCCGGAAACGAGAAAGGCCTTCCCGACGGGAAGGCCTTGGATGCGACGCGATGGCGGAACGACTGCCCGGCGCCCGCGCCTGCGGGCGGAACCAAGGGGACCAGGGATGCTCGGCCGAACGGCAATGTCATCACCATCCACGGCAGTCGCCAACAGGTATTGACCGTAACGTATGGCGATTCGACTTGTCGACAACAATCTGTTGGCCGCGACTATTTCACGAATCTTCAACAAAAGCGCCGGAAATTCACCCTACAACCGCGCCACCGACCAGTGCAGAAGGCGATGGATGTTGCGTTCCATGCGGGCCCGCACCTGACCGGTGGCGACATCCACATAGGCATACAGGCGCTGGGCGCGGGGATCGTCAATGACCTTGAGCATGGCGCCATGGGGATTGGCGAACATGTCCCCCACCTGGGGCGGGGTCTCCTCGGGGCCGTCGGCGACGCTGAAGGCGACCCCGTCCACCGGCGCCAGGTGCTCCTGGGGATCGACATAGACCAGCGCCAGGGCGCGGCGATCGTCGACGGGGTCGAGAGGGACCAGGAAGTGGTTGGTGTGCTCCTTGCCGACCCGCTCGACCTTCAGGCACAGGGTGGGGCGGCCGCCGATCTCGGCCTTCACGAAGCTTCCCGGGGCGATCTCATGGGCGGGGCGGGTCACCATCCGTCACCTTCACATCCAGTTTGGCGAGGTTCTCGCGCGCGACATCCGCGACGGCTCCCTCGGGGTTGAGGTCGATGGCCCGCAGCCAGTCGGCGCGGGCGGCCTTGTCGTCGCCGGCCAGGCGGGCCAGCATGCCGCGCTCCAGCAGGGCGTCGGGGAAATCGGGATCAAGCTCCAGGGCGCGGCCGACATCGGCGCGGGCGCCGGCCATGTCGTCCAGGTACCGCCGCGCGCTGGCCCGCAGCACCAGGGCCTCGACGCGGTTGGGCTGGACCGCCAGCACGGCGCCCAGCTCGTCGGCGGCCTCGCGGTAGTGGCCGACCTGGGCCAGCAGCACGGCGTGGTCGATCCTGAGGTCGGAGTTGAGCGGCGCCAGCGACAGGGCCGCCCGCTGGTCGGCGTCGGCGCGCCCCGTCTCGCCGGCCAACAGCCAGGCCTGGGCGGCCTGTCCCAGCATCTCGGCGCGGGTCGCCTCGTCGCGGCGGCTTTCGTTGGCCAGCGTCTCCAGGCGGTGGGCGGCCTCCTTGTACTTGCCAAGTCCGATCAGCGCCACGGCGGCGCAGTGGCGGGCGGCCTCGCCGCCGCCCAGCGACTGCCAGGCCAGCGCCTCCTCCCAGCCCTGCTCGGGCTTGGCCTTGGCGATGGCCATGCAGGCCCGGTAGGCCTCGGGACCCTTGAACACCTGCGCCGTGGCGGGAGCGGCGGCCAGCAGTGCGGCGGCGATGAGAAGAATGTGGATCATGGAACCTTGGAAGCACGGCAATGGGACATTAGTGTGACGTGATGCACGTGTGATGCAAGGGGCACGCGATGGACAAGCGTTTCTTCCTGTTCGGGCTGGGCTTTTCCGGCCGGGTCATCGCCCGCCATCTGGCCGAGGCCGGCTGGCGGGTCGCCGGCACCACGCGCTCGGGCGAGGCGGTGGACCTGCCCGGGATCGCCGTCCATCCCTTCGACCGCGACCACCCGCTCGCCGACGACGTCCTTGACGGCGTCGACGCGGTGCTGTCCTCGGTGCCGCCCGACGGCCAGGGCGATCCGGTGCTGGACGTCATGGGCGCGGCGCTGGAGAAAGCGCGGCCGGCCTGGATCGGCTATCTGTCGACCACCGGCGTCTACGGCGACCACGGCGGCGGCTGGGTAGACGAGACCACGCCGGTTGCCCCCACCCTCGACCGCTCGCGCCGCCGCGCCGAGGCCGAGAAGGGCTGGCTGGCGCGCGGCGCCCACGTCTTCCGCCTGGCCGGCATCTACGGCCCCGGCCGCTCGGCGCTGGACAACGCCCGCGACGGCACCGCCCGCCGCATCGTCAAGCCGGGCCAGGTGTTCAGCCGCATCCATGTGGACGACATCGCCCAGGCGGTGCTGGCCTCGCTTCACAGGCCCAACCCCGGCGCCGTCTACAATCTGTGCGACGACGACGCCGCGCCGCCGCAGGAGGTGGTGCGCCACGCCTGCGAGCTGCTGGGCCGCGACCCGCCGCCCGAGATCGCCTGGGACGAGGCGCGCGCCACCTTGTCGCCCATGGCGCTCAGCTTCTATGCCGACAACAAACGGGTCCGCAACGACCGCATGAAGGCCGAACTTGGCGTCCGCCTCCGCTACCCCAGCTACCGCGACGGCCTGAAGGCCATCCTGGACGGCAGCTAAACACCCGGATCGGTGGTGTCGATGAAGCGGCGCACGCCCGCCGGCAGGCGCGGCTTGACCGCGTTCAGGCCGCGCGACAGCCGCGGCAGGCGGGCGCGGGCCCATTTGACCCCGGTGCGGGCGCTGCGCGAGCCCCGGGCCAGGAAATAAAGCCCGACCGCGAACAGCAGGAAGCCGATGGGGATGGGCGTCGGCGCCAGCACCATGCCGGCCACCACCAGCGTGCCCCCCGTCCCCAGCAAGGCCGCCCGCTTGACGGTCAGCCCCGAGCGCCGGCGCCATCGGCGGCGGGCGCGCCGCTCGAAGGCGGCGGTGGTGGCGGCATCGGCTTCGGTCATGGCGGCGGATCGTCCCGAATGGTTCCCCGGATGTCGCAAACCTCGCGCGGGCCGGGACGCCGCCGCAGGTGAGGGTTAGATTTAGGTCCGGCTCCAGCGCAGCGCCAGGGGACCGAGGGCGGAAACCGCCGCCAGCGACGCGAAGGCCAGCCCCCAGGCGGTGGCGGAGCCGCCGCCGCCGGCCGCATCGAGCACCCCGCCGAAGGCCAGGGGGCCGGCGAAGGCGGCCGCGAACCCCAGCAGCGAATGGACGGCGATGGTGGCGCCGCGCCGGGCCGGATCGCTTTCCAGCACCGCGCCGGTGGTCAGCGCCGCCGAATCCAGCTGCACCAGCCCGTTATAGGCGACCATCAGCACCACCACGATCCCGTAGGGCCAGCCGGCGGTGAAGCCGATCCCCGCCGCCACCGCCGCCGACAGCAGGGCGGCGACGGCGCATAGCCGGCGGCGGTCCATGCGCATGGCGAGATCGGCGCCGCCGATGCTGCCGGCCATGGCCACCAGCGAGCACAACATGGCGGCGGCGGTGGGCTCGGGGCCCCAGCCGGGCGCGGCGGCCAGGGCGAAGGCCAGGAAGGCCACCATCCAGCTGCGCAGGCCGAACAGCTCCCACATATGGGCGACATAGGCCAGCACGTAGCCCATCACCGGCCGATCCCGCAGCACCGGGCGGAAATCCAGCAGCGCCGCCGTCCGGGCGGCCGGCGGCGGCGGGACCGGCTTCAGGAAGCGGGCCGCCACCACGGCGGCCGCCACGGCGGCGAGCCCGGCCAGTCCGAACGCCGCCCGCCAGCCCCACAGCGCCGCCGCCCAGCCGGCGAACAGGAAGGACAGGCTGGTGCCCAGCGAGAAGCTGGCGGTGTACCAGCTCATCCAGCGCGGCTGGGACGGGCCGGCGGTGCGGTCCACCAGCGCCTTCAGACCCGGCATGTAGGTGCCGGCCAGCCCCGCCCCGCCCAGGGCGCGGAACAGCATGGCGGTCCAGAAGCCGTCGGCGGCCAGGGCGAAGCCGAACACGGACAGGGCGGTCAGCAGGGCGCCGGCGATCCACACCAGCCGCGCGTCCAGCCGGTCGGTGGAGGCGCCGAGCAACGGCACCGCCACCGCGTAGCCGGCGAAATAGACCCCGGAGATCCAACCCGCGTCGGTGTTGCTGAGCCCCCAGGCGGCCATGAAGCCGGGCAGCAGGGCCGGGAAGGCGAAGACGCCGGCCATGGTCAGCACCTCGGCGACGCACAGGGCCAGGACCACCCGGCGCATGGAGCGGTCAGCGGACACCGGCTTCCGCCTCCCGGACCAGACGCGGCAAATCCTCCGCCCCGGCGGCGGCCGGAACAGGTAAGGCGACAACGACGACGATGGGGTGGATCATCGCGACAGTGTAGATGAGCATGCGGGCGGAAAGGAACCGGTGACTGCGAAGCGGGATCATGCACTCGGGGCATTGCAGGACCATGACAATTCCCAAGTCACATTTCCTTCATTTGACGGAACGCTTACAGAAGTGTGACTACTTTGAAAAGTAAAGACCGCGCCCGGGACACCAACGACCGGGTCGAGTCGAGCCCCCTGAGCTTCGACGGTATTTGCCCATGACCCTTCATTCCGACGCCTTGTACACCCTGCCGCCGGTCCAGTCCGGCGCGGTGACGGTTCGCCTTGCCGGCTCGGCCGGGGATGTCGCCGCCGCCCAGCGGCTGCGCTACCGGGTGTTCTTCGAGGAAATGGGGGCACGGCCGTCCGCCGCCACCCTCGCCACCGGCCGCGACGAGGATCGCTTCGACGCCGTCTGCGACCATCTGCTGGCCCTGGTGGACGGCCATGTGGTGGGCACCTATCGGCTGATCGATCGGGTCGCCGCCGAGGCGGTGGGCGGGTTCTATTCGGCCGGCGAGTTCGATCTCGCACCGCTGCTGTCGATGCCGGGCAACGTGCTGGAATTGGGTCGCTCATGCATCGACGCCCGCTGGCGCAGCCGCGGCGTGCTGCAGGCGCTGTGGCAGGGGCTGGCCGCCTATATCGTCGAGCACCGGGTGGATTTGCTGTTCGGCTGCGCCAGCCTGCCGGGAACCGACCCGCTGGCCCTGGCGCCCCTCCTGGCCTATCTGCGCACCCACCACATGGCGCCCGAGGAACTGCGGGCGCGGCCGCTTCCCCATCGCCGGGCGCCGGTGGCGGCACCCGCCGCCGAGGCCGATCCCCGACGGATGTTCGCCAGCCTGCCGCCGCTGCTGAAGGGCTATCTGCGGGCCGGCGCCTGGGTGGGCGACGGCGCCGTGGTGGACCACGACTTCAACACCACCGACGTGCTGGTGGTGATGGACACCGACGCCATCGCCGGCCGTTACCTGCGCCGCTTCGACGCCGGCCAGGCGGCCTGACCCCCTCTGAAAGACGTCGCCCCCGCGAAGGCGGGGGCGACGGGTGGATGGTGCGTCTCAGCTGTGCAGCGCCCGGCCCAGCACCGCCAGGCAGGCTTCCTTGACCGCTTCGCCCAGGCCCGGATGGGCGTGGGAGGTGCGGGCGACGTCCTCGGAGGCGGCCGAGAACTCCATGGCCAGCACCAGCTCGGCGATCAGGTCGCCGGCATTGGCGCCGACGATATGGGCGCCGAGGATGCGGTCGGTGGTGGCGTCGGCCAGCACCTTCACGAAGCCCTCGGTCTCGTTCATGCTCCGCGCGCGGCCGTTGGCCGAGAAGTTGAACTTGCCGGCCTTGTAGGCGACGCCCTCGGCCTTCAACTGCTCCTCGGTCTTGCCGACGCTGGCCACTTCCGGCCAAGTGTAGACCACGGACGGGATGGCCTCGTAGTTCACGTGGCCGTGCTCGCCGGCCAGGATTTCGGCCAGGGCGACGCCCTCCTCCTCGGCCTTGTGGGCCAGCATGGCGCCGCCGATCACGTCGCCGATAGCGTAGATGCCGGGTACGCTGGTCTGGAAATGGGCGTTGACCTCGACGAAGCCGCGATTGCCGACCGCCACGCCCACCTTGTCGAGTCCCAGGCCGTCGGTGTAGGGACGGCGGCCGATGGCCACCAGCACCACGTCGGCCTTCAGCTCCTCGGAGTCGCCACCCGCCGCCGGCTCGATGGTCAGGGTGGCGTGGTGGCCCTTCCTGGCCACCTTGGTGACCTTGGTGCCGAGCTTGAAGTCCATGCCCTGTCTGGCGAGGATCTTCTGCATGGACTTGGACACCTCGCCGTCGTTGAACGGCAGGATCTTGTCCATGAACTCGACCACGGTGACCTTGGTGCCCAGGCGCCGCCACACGGTGCCCAGCTCCAGGCCGATGACGCCGCCGCCGATCACCACCATGGACTTCGGCACCTTGGGCAGGGCCAGGGCGCCGGTGGAGGAGACGACGACCTCCTCGTCGATCTCGACGCCGGGCAGGGGCGTGACGTCCGAGCCGGTGGCGATGACGATGTTCCTGGCCGCCAGGGTGCGCTCGCCGTCCTTGCCGGTCACCTTGACCTGGCCGGGGGCGGCGATCTCGCCGGCGCCGACCACGTAGGTCACCTTGTTCTTCTTGAACAGGAACTCGATGCCCTTGGTGTTGTCGGCGACCACCTTCTCCTTGTGGCCCATCATGGCGGCGAGGTCGAGGTCGAGCTTGCCGACCTCGACGCCGAAGGCGCCCAGCTCGTGGCCGGCGGCCTCGAAGTGGTGGGACGCGGTCAGGAGCGCCTTGGAGGGAATGCAGCCGACATTGAGGCAGGTGCCGCCAAGGGCGCCGCGCTTTTCCACGCAGGCCGTCCTGAGGCCCAGCTGGGCGGCGCGGATGGCGGCGACGTAGCCGCCGGGGCCACCGCCGATGACAACGACGTCGAAGGAATTCTCGCTCATACCATAGTCCTTTTGTCGCCATGGCCGGACTTGCCCCGGCCATCCAGCCGGCGGAGCCGGCATCGAGACCGTCGCGGGCGCATCCGGCATCAAGGTCGTCGCGGGCGGGGCCCGCTGGACCCCCGGGTCGGGCCCGGGGGTGACGGAACGCGGGTGGCCTACATATCCAGCAGGATGCGCTGCGGGTCTTCGATGCATTCCTTGACGCGCACCAGGAAGCTCACCGCCTCGCGGCCGTCGATGATGCGGTGGTCGTAGCTGAGCGCCAGATACATCATCGGCCGCGCCTTGATGGAGCCGTCGGGCATCACCATCGGCCGCATCTGGGTCTTGTGCATGCCCAGGATGCCCGACTGGGGCGGATTGAGGATGGGGGTGCTCATCAGCGAGCCGTAGACGCCGCCGTTGGAGATGGTGAAAGTGCCGCCCGTCAGTTCCTCCATGCTGAGCTTGCCGTCGCGGGCCTTCTTGCCCAGCTCGCCGATGGTCTTCTCGACATCGGCGAAGCTCATCTGGTCGGCGTTGCGGAGCACGGGGACCACCAGGCCCGACGGCGTGCCGACCGCGACGCCGACGTCGTAGTAGTTCTTGTAGACGATGTCGTCGCCGTCGATCTCGGCGTTGACCGCCGGCCAGTCCTTCAGCGCCGCCAGCGAGGCCTTCACGAAGAACGACATGAAGCCCAGCTTGACGCCGTGCTTCTTCTCGAACGCATCCTTGTACTGGTTGCGGACCTCCATCAGCGCGGTCATGTCGACCTCGTTGAAGGTGGTCAGCATGGCGGCGGTGTTCTGGGCCTCCTTCAGGCGCTCGGCGATGCGCTTCCTGAGGCGGGTCATGCGCACCCGCTCCTCCAGGGCGGCCTTGGGACGCGGGCCCGAGGGCGCGGCCGGGGCGGGAGCGGCCTTGGGCGCGGCGGCGGCGGCAAGCACGTCGCCCTTGGTGACGCGGCCGTCCTTGCCGGAACCGGCGATGGCGGCGGTGTCGAGGCCGGCATCGGCGGCCAGCTTCTTGGCCGACGGCATCACGGCGGCGCCGGCGGCGGGAGCGGCGGCCGGGGCCGGGGCGACGGCGGCCGGCTTGGGAGCGGGCGGCTGGGCGACGGTGGTGTCGGCGGCGGCCTTGCCGGTGCCGGCGCCGATGGCGCCCAGCAGCGCGCCCACCTCGACGGTGTCGCCCACCTGGGCGGCGATCTCGGCCAGCACGCCGGCGGCCGGGGCGGGAACCTCGACGGTGACCTTGTCGGTCTCCAGCTCCACCAGCGGCTCGTCGGCCTTCACCGCATCGCCGACGGTCTTGAACCACTTGGCGATGGTGGCCTCGGTGACGGATTCGCCCAGGGTGGGCACGGTGATCTTGGTCGTCATTCTTGTCGGTCCCTCTATCCTAGGCGGTCAGACGCGAAAGCTTGGTGGCGCGGCGGAACGGCTGCGGCAGATCGGTGCCGGTGAGCGCGTTCTCGACGATCCACGCCTGCTCGGCGTTGTGGCTCTTGTAAAGGCCGGTGGCCGGCGAGGCGGCGGCGCGGCGGCCGCAATACTGGGCGCGGCGGGCCTTGATCTCCAGCTCCTCGCAGATGTATTCGATGCGGCGGTCGACGAAGGTCCACGGACCCATGTTGGCCGGCTCCTCCTGGCACCACACCAGGTCGGCGTTGGGATAGCGCGCCAGTTGGTGCTTGAGCGTATCCTTCGGCCACGGATAGAGCTGCTCGACGCGGATGATGGCGACATCGTCGATGCCGCGCCTGGCGCGCTCCTCGAACAGGTCGTAGTAGACCTTGCCCGAGCACAGCACCACGCGGCGGATCTTGGCGTCGGCCACCAGCCGCTCGGTCTCCTCGAGCACCCGGCGGAACCGCGAACCGGTCAGGAAATCCGACAGCGGCGACACCGCCAGCTTGTGCCGCAGCAGCGATTTCGGGGTCATGATCACCAGCGGCTTGCGGAAGTTGCGGTGAACCTGACGGCGCAGGGCGTGGAAGTAGTTGGCCGGGGTGGTGATGTTGCACACCGACCAGTTGTCCTCGGCCGACAGCTGCAGGTAGCGCTCCCAGCGCGCCGACGAGTGCTCGGGACCCTGGCCCTCGTAGCCGTGCGGCAGCAGCATCACCAGGCCGGACATCCGGAGCCACTTGGATTCGCCCGAGCTGATGAACTGGTCGATGATGACCTGGGCACCGTTGGCGAAATCGCCGAACTGGCCTTCCCACAGGGTCAGGCCGTTGGGCTCGGCCAGCGAGTAGCCGTACTCGAAGCCCAGCACCGCCTCTTCCGACAGCGGGCTGTCGATGACCTCGAATTCGGCCTGCTGGCCGGAGCGGACGTGGTTCAGCGGGATGAAGCGCGCCTCGTCGTCCTGGTCGGTCAGCACGCAGTGGCGCTGCGAGAAGGTGCCGCGTCCGACGTCCTGGCCGGACAGGCGGATGCGGTGGTTCTCGATCAGCAGCGTGCCGAAGGCCAGCGCCTCGCCGGTGGCCCAGTCGATGCCCTGGCCGGTCTCCATCATCTCCTTCTTGGCCTGGAGCTGGCGGACGATCTTGCGGTTGACGTTGAACCCCTCGGGGGTCTCGGCCAGCTTGGCGCCCACTTCCTTGAGGACCTCGTCGGCGACGCCGGTCAGCTCCTCGCGGAACTCCTCCTCGTCGGCCAGCTGGACGATGCCCTGCCACTTGCCCTCCAGCCAGTCGGCCTTGTTGGGCTTGAACGCCTTGGCGGCCTCGAACTCGGCCTCCAGGCGCTCCTGGAAGCCGGTGACCATGCCGTTGGCCTCGTCCTCGGTCACCATGCCCTCGGCCACCAGCTTGCGGGCGTAGATGGCCCGGGTGGTGGGATGGCTGGCGATCTTGCGGTACATCAGCGGCTGGGTGAAGGCCGGCTCGTCGGCCTCGTTGTGGCCGTGGCGGCGATAGCAGATCATGTCGATGACCACGTCGCCGCCGAATTCCTGGCGGAATTCGATGGCGATGCGGGCGACGTGCACCACCGCCTCGGGATCGTCGGCGTTGACGTGGAAGACCGGCGCCTGGACGCCCTTGGCGATGTCGGACGAATAGGGGCCCGACCGCGAATACTGCGGGCTGGTGGTGAAGCCGATCTGGTTGTTGACGATGATGTGGATGGTGCCGCCGGTGGTGTAGCCCCGGAGCTGGCTCAGCAGCATGGTCTCGGGGACCACGCCCTGGCCGGCGAAGGCGGCGTCGCCGTGCAGCAGGATGCCCAGCACCCTGGTGCGGCTGTCGTCGGCCAGCTGGGTCTGCTTGGCGCGGACCTTGCCGACCACCACCGGGTCGACCACCTCAAGGTGGGACGGGTTGGCCTGCAGCGACAGGTGCACGACATTGCCGTCGAAGTCGATGTCGGCCGAGGTGCCCAGGTGGTACTTCACGTCGCCCGAGCCCTGGACATCCGACGGATTGGCCGGGTTGCCCTGGAACTCCGAGAACATGGCCTTGTAGGGCTTCTTCATGAAGTTGGTCAGCACGCTGAGGCGGCCGCGATGGGCCATGCCCACCACCGCCTCGGTGACGCCCAGCTGGCTGCCGCGCTTGACGATCTGCTCCAGCGCCGGGATGACGCTCTCGCCGCCCTCCAGGCCGAAGCGCTTGGTGCCGGTGTATTTCAGCTGCAGGAAGCGCTCGAAGCCCTCGGCCTCGGTCAGGCGCTCGAGGATGGCGCGCTTGCCGCGGTCGGTGAAGTCGGTCTGGTTGCGCACCGACTCGATGCGCTTCTGGATCCAGGCCTTCTCGTCGGGGTCCTGGATGTGCATGAACTCGACGCCGATCTTGCCGCAATAGGTGTCGCGGACCACGGCGATGATGTGGCGCAGCGTCGCCGTCTCCAGCCCCAGTACGTGGTCGATGAAGATCTCGCGGTCGAGATCGGCCTCGGTGAAGCCGTAGGTGCGGTAGTCGAGCTCGGGATGCGGTTCGCGGGCGCTCAGGCCCAGCGGATCGAGGTCGGCTTCCAGATGGCCGCGCACGCGGTAGGCACGGATCAGCATCAGGGCGCGGATGGAATCCAGCACCGCCTGCCGGGTCTCGGCCGGCGACGGCGCGGCGGCCGCCTTGGCCTCGGCCGGCTTGGCGCCCTTGTCGCCCTTCTTGGCGGCGGCGACGGCGGCCTCGGGATCGACGGCGCCGATGATCCGGACGTCGCGGGCGGCCCAGTCGGTGCCCTTGAAGTCCTTGGCGATGGCCACGCCCTCGTCCTTCAGCTCCTGGAAGAAGCGGACCCAGGACGGGTCGACCGAGGACGGGTCCTCGACGTAGCGGGCGTAAAGCTCGGCGATGAAGACGGCGTTGGCGCCGCTGAGGAAGGACGTTTCGTCAAAAAGTTTCGTCATACCGGGGGCTGACGCGAGTTGTTCCCGCGTCCCTTTCTCATTGGGGCGGGGCGGCGCCGCCGGGCGCCGCCGACGCGGCGCGATCCCTGTGATTTCAAGGAAGGCACGGCCCGATGCTCCGGCGGTGCGTCGGGCCGTGGATACCCTTCCCTAACCCTTCAACACGGTCATCATGGTCGATCCCAGCGAGGCCGGCGAATCGGCCACGGCGATGCCGGCCGAGCGCATGGCCTCGATCTTGAAGTCGGCGGTGTCGTTGCCGCCCGAGATCACCGCGCCGGCATGGCCCATGCGGCGGCCGGGCGGGGCGGTGCGGCCGGCGATGAAGCCGACCACCGGCTTCTTGACCTTCGACGCCCTCAGGAACTCGGCGCCCTTGACCTCGGCGTCGCCGCCGATCTCGCCGATCATGATGATGCCGACGGTCTCGTCGTCGGCCAGGAACATCTCCAGGCAGTCGACGAAGTTGGTGCCGTTGATCGGGTCGCCGCCGATGCCGATGCAGGTGGTCTGGCCCAGGCCGACGGCGGTGGTCTGCGCCACCGCCTCGTAGGTCAGGGTGCCCGAGCGGGAGACGATGCCGATCTTGCCGCGCTGGTGGATGTGGCCCGGCATGATGCCGATCTTGCACTCGCCCGGCGTGATGACGCCCGGGCAGTTGGGACCGACCAGGCGGGTCTTGGAGCCCTGGAGCGCCCGCTTCACCGACAGCATGTCGGCCACCGGGATGCCCTCGGTGATGCACACCGCCAGCTCGATCTCGGCGTCGATGGCCTCCAGGATGGCGTCGGCGGCGAACGGCGGCGGCACGTAGATCACGGTCGCGTTGCAGCCGGTCCTGGCCTTGGCCTCATGGACGGTGTTGAACACCGGCAGGTCCAGATGGGTGGTGCCGCCCTTGCCGGGGGTGACGCCGCCGACCATCTTGGTGCCGTAGGCGATGGCCTGTTCGGAATGGAAGGTGCCCTGGGCTCCGGTGAAGCCCTGGCAGATCACCTTCGTGTTGGAATTGACGAGAACGGCCATGGTTAAGCAGCCTCCTTGACGGCCTTGACCACCTTCTCGGCGGCGTCCGCCAGATTGTCGGCGGCGATGATGGGCAGACCCGACTGGGCCATGATCTTCTTGCCCAGCTCGACATTGGTGCCTTCCAGGCGAACCACCAGCGGCACGTTGAGGCTCACCTCGCGGGCGGCGGCGACCACGCCCTCGGCGATGACGTCGCAGCGCATGATGCCGCCGAAGATGTTGACCAGGATGCCCTCGACGTTGGGATCGGACAGGATCAGCTTGAAGGCGGTGGTGACGCGCTCCTTGGTGGCGCCGCCGCCGACGTCCAGGAAGTTGGCCGGCTCGCCGCCGTAGAGCTTGATGATGTCCATGGTGGCCATGGCCAGGCCGGCGCCGTTGACCATGCAGCCGATGGAGCCGTCCAGCTTGATGTAGTTCAGGCTGTGGCGGGCGGCCTCCAGCTCGGCCGGGTCCTCCTCGGACTCGTCCCTGAGCTCCTCGATGTCCTTGTGACGGAACAGGGCGTTGTCGTCGAAGTTCATCTTGGCGTCCAGCGCCACGATCCCGCCCTCGCCGGTGACCACCAGCGGGTTGATCTCGACGATGGAGCAGTCGAGGTCCATGAACGCCTTGTAGAGGCCGGCCATGAACTTGACGGCGGTGTTGACCTGCTTGCCCTCGAGGCCCAGGCCGAAGGCGATCTGGCGGCCGTGGTACTGCTGGAAGCCCTGCACCGGGTCGATGGCGACCTTGAGGATCTTCTCGGGGGTCTTGTGGGCGACCTCCTCGATCTCCATGCCGCCCTCGGTGGAGGCGACGATGGTGACGGTCGAGGTGGCGCGGTCGACCAGCAGCGACATGTACAGCTCGCGCTTGATGTCGCAGCCCTGCTCGATATAGACGCGCTTGACCTCCTTGCCGGCGGCGCCGGTCTGGAGGGTCACCAGGGTCTTGCCGAGCATGGCCTCGGCCTCCTTGGCGACGTCGTCGGCCGACTTGACGACGCGCACGCCGCCCTTGCCCGAGGGATCGTCCTTGAACTTGCCCTTGCCGCGGCCGCCGGCATGGATCTGCGACTTGACGACCCACACCGGGCCGCCGAGCTCCTTGGCGACCTGGGTGGCCTCGGCCGGGGTGTAGGCCACCCCGCCCTTCAGCACGGCGACGCCGTATTTGGCCAGCAGCTGCTTGGCCTGGTACTCGTGAATGTTCATGGGCTTGCGCCTTCTCCGTTCTTCAGCGACTTATTGCGCCATCAGGCTCTTGGCGGTCTTGATCAGGCCGCGCACCGCGTTGGCGGACTTGTCGAAGCCAGCCTGCTCGTCGGCGTCCAGCTCGATCTCGACCACGCGCTCGACGCCGCCGGCGCCGATCACCACCGGCACGCCGACGAAGATGTCGTCCTCCTGCTTGTACAGGCCCTTCTTGACCAGGGCGGCGCAGGGCAGGACGCGCTTCTTGTCCTTCAGATAGGCCTCGGCCATCTGGATGCCAGCGGCGGCGGGGGCGTAGAAGGCCGAGCCGGTCTTGAGCAGGTTGACGATCTCGGCGCCGCCGTCGCGGGTGCGCTGGACCATGGCGTCCAGCTTCTCCTGGGTGGTCCAGCCCATCTTCACCAGGTCGGGCAGCGGGATGCCGGCGACGGTGGAATAGCGGACCAGCGGCACCATGGTGTCGCCGTGGCCGCCCAGCACGAAGGCGGTGACGTCCTCGACCGAGACGTTGAACTCTTCCGCCAGGAAGGTGCGGAAGCGGGCCGAGTCCAGCACGCCGGCCATGCCGACGATCATGTGCTCGGGCACGCCCGAGGCCTGCTGGAGCGCCCACACCATCACGTCCAGCGGATTGGTGATGCAGACGATGAAGGCGTTGGGAGCGTGGGCCTTGATGCCCTCGCCGACCGACTGCATGACCTTGAGGTTGATGCCGACCAGGTCGTCGCGGCTCATGCCCGGCTTGCGCGGCACGCCGGCGGTGACGATCACCACGTCCGAGCCGGCGATGGCGGCGTAGTCGTTGGCGCCCTTCAGGCGGCAGTCCTGGCCCTCGATGGGGGTGGACTGCATGATGTCGAGGGCCTTGCCCTGGGGGACCCCCTCGGCGATGTCGAACATGACGACGTCGCCCAGCTCCTTGAGGCTGATCAGGTGGGCGAGCGTGCCGCCGATGTTGCCGGAGCCAACGAGAGCGATCTTCTTGCGTGCCATGGAATGGGTTCCCTCGAACGGTGAGCGTTGATGGTCGCGAACACGTTACTTCATACGGCCGCGTTTTCGTCAAACGGGTGGGCTGCGTCGCAACGCAGCATGAGCCATGGAGGGCTTAGGTAGCGCGATTCTTCATTGAGGGCAAGGGGCTTGCCGCCAATCGGGGGAACATTAGCCGATGTTGATTTTCCGCCTTTTCCGAAGGGTTGCGCCAGGGGGCGACTCTCTTTCGGGCTAAACCCTTGGAGTCCTTCGAGATTGACCTACCCGGGGTTGGTTTTGGCCTGCCCGATCGGGCTGGTCGCGCGGGTAGGAAGAGCTGGGGTGGGCCGCGGCCCACCTGAGCGGGGCTGCAACGCCTCGGCTACACATCGCATGCCATTCGGTGCCCGACAAGCCCAAACGTTCACAGCTGGTTCGGGACCTGTGCCAGGTCAAGGGCTCGTTTCAGTTCGATTCGAAGCTCCGCATCGGTGCGGTCGAAGTCGGTGCGGTGGAGGTTGCTGATGTCGCTGGGCAGGTCGACGCCGGGCTCAACGACAAGGACAATGCGGTCACGGCCCAGGCGTCCGAGGAAGAAACCGATCTCGAGCAGGACATTGGGGCGTGGCCGGCGCGCCTTACGGCGCTGGCCGCCCGACCCGCAAAGTTCATCTCCGGTCACCACCGCGACTGCCAGTTTCACGCCCCCGTGGGCCTCGATCTTGTCGAGGATCCCTCCCAACGGCGCTTCCGCGCTGATCTGGACGGGATCCGTCCGCAGTGCGCGCAGCAAGTTGACGACGCGGTTGGTCTGGGCTTCCGCCGCCACTGCATGAATGACGAAAATGTCACGCGCCGGGATGGCCGAACCCGTCCCCGTCGGCCGGTCTGGGCATCGCTGCGACCGGCCGGCGACGTTGGCGGCGACAAACTCGGCGATACTGGTGAACTCCAATTCCGACTTTTCCGCGACCAGCCTCACATGGTCGACCCCACGAAGCGTGGCGTTTACGGCAGACAACTCATTGGTGCCGTTGCAGATGACGAAGGTGGGCAGGCACAGGGAACTGGCGACCTGGCCCGTCACCAGAACCTTCCAGCCCGCCATCTCGGTATCGACGACCAAGCCCGCGACGCGGCAGTCCGAACTGAGCTCTGCGATGGCGTGAGACCGCGTGGGCCAAAAGGTTTCGATGCCGCCGTTCGCCCTGATGATCGTCCGCAGTTCTTCGAACAGCCATTCGACAGAATCGGAATTTTTTCCCATCACCACGGCGACAGTCGGGCGTTGGTCAATTCTGGTCGAAGAGAGATTCGTGGAATGCATCACGGCCGTAACCCTCGATGGTCCAGACGGCGGCTTTCATCTGCCCCTTGTGGCTTTCCTGGACCACGGAACCAAGGTGAAC
Source organism: uncultured Rhodospirillaceae bacterium (assembly GCA_937887565.1). Lineage (GTDB taxonomy): Bacteria > Pseudomonadota > Alphaproteobacteria > Rhodospirillales > Magnetospirillaceae > CALABS01. The sequence continues at coordinate 58,635 of CALABS010000013.1, forward strand.
GTGGCTCGGCAGGGCTATTTCGGCATTCCGGCCCGCCAAGGCGACGCAGACGGGGTGCCCGATGGCCTTGCTCCAGAAGATTCCGTTGGCGTTCCGGGCATGCGGGTCGGCCTGGAGGCTGACATTGGCGTTCGCTCGCCGCAGGACGGGCAGGATGGGGGCGAACGCCGCATTCAAGCCTCGCTCCAATTCGGCGAACGAGACCCCAAGATCGCCGGCCAGCTTGGTTTCCCAGTAGGTTCGGTCATCGGGCCGGCAAAGATAGGCGTTCATGTGATCGAAGCGCCCATATAGCTTCAGGACTGCGTCTGCAAGGATCTTGCGCGCGGTGTCGACGAGAAGCACGCCGCTGGTGATGTCGGTTTTCTTGAAATACCCCATCACCAGGCCGGGCCACTTGTTGATTGATTGCTGTGCGGCGTCGACCTTGCCGTATCCGGACAGGATGATGACCTTGGTTCCCTCGCCAAGCTCGCTGATTCTCTGGATGACCTCGGTGCCCTTGACGTCCTCCGTGCTGCTGGAAAAGTCGGACAGCATGATATCGGCGGTGACGAGGTGGAACGTCCGGCGTCGAATCCGGTCCAAGGCATCGTCGCGCCCGAAAGCCGCCTCGACCTCGACGTCCGGCAGTTGCGTCAGCAAATCCACGACATACTCGTTGACGGTCGGGTTGTCCTCGACGACCAGGATCCTCTTTTTCATTGTCATTCCCCCGCGAGGTTGTCCGGATAGCCCGGCAGAACGATGGTGACCACGGCTCCTGGCTCGAGGTCGGCGTTGGCGATCTCGAAGCTCCCCCCGAGGCTTTCGAAATAGTGGCTGGCTTCGGCGACTCCGATCCCGTGGCCGTTGATCTTCTTGCTGGACACGGTCTGCTTCCCGAGTTTCCCCGCTTCGTCGGGGGGAATTCCCTTCCCGTTATCGGAAATCCGAACCTCGACGGTGTTGCCGCCCATGTCCTTGCCGAAGCTGTCGGACACCTTGCGGCAATCCACGCTGATCATGATCCGCCCCTCGTTGGGTTCGATCAGTCCGAGCCCGATGGCGTCGTTGATAGAGTCCCTGGCGTTGCCGAGGATGTTGAACAGATGCTCCACCATCATCGGGGAACCGACGACCGAGTAGTCGAGGCGGCCACCATGGACTTTGGTATCGACGGCTATGTCGTCGCTCATCGAGCGCAGCAGGAGATTGCGGGCTTCGTCCAGGGCATCGGCCACGATCATCAGTCGCGTGTCGTCGACGAGCCGGGTCAACCGATCTGAAAAGTCCGCATGAAACTCCTGGAAATTGGCGATCGCTTGGCGCAGCGCTTGGGAATCTCGCTGTTCGGGGGCCTTGCCCTGCCCGAGGTGCCGCAGAATCTTGTCCAGCGCCATGCGCGCGATGAAGATCGGCTGGGCCAGCTTGTGCTCATAGAGCACCGAGACGCGCTGAAGTTGCGCCCGAACGGTTCGCAGGAGGTTGGCCTCCACGACAGACTGGGCGGCATGGCGCTCGCGGAGTCCGTGGATGTACGGCGCGAGGATCGTCGCCGCCTCAACCGCATTGTGGATTTCCAAGGCGTCGAAGGCTTGCGCCGGCGATGCCGGGTGTTCGAAATTGAATACGCCGATGAGGCTGGACTTGAAGAAGATCGGCACCACCAGTTCCGTGCCCCTCAAGCCTTCCGCGCCGCCGGAGCTGAGCAGGAACCCCTTGTAGACGCGCCCCGCTTCGCCGTCGCAGGCCAGGTCGAACAGGGCGTAGTCGGGCGCCGGGTCGGTCCGGACCACCATGCCACAGACGCTGTCCTCCACCGGGACCGGGATGGAACGGCGGGATTCCAGTTCCTTGCCATTCGTGCCGACGATGTCCAGCACCTCCCTGTTCGTCATCTCGTCGACGCGCTTGAGGAGGAGTTGCATCCTCGGCCCCTCCTCGCCCGACCGCATCCGCCAGGACATGACGTGACCCGCCACCTCCGCGACAACCGCGTTCCAGCACTCGGCCGCCTGGAGACCGTGATCGAAGAAGGTATCGGCGATGCGGGTCCTCAGACTGCTCGCCCGCTGTTCGAACAATGCCCCGACCAGAAGGGTCATTTGGTCCACGACCAATTCTGCGAAATGCAGGTTCGATTCGAACCGCGACGGACCATGCGGCGGTGCGAACTGGTCCCTGAAGAACATCACGCACTTCAGCTTGGGGGTCCAAAACACCCGCAGGACCAGCAGCCGGGTATCATCGACCGTAACGATCCTCGCGACGCCGATCTTCTCATCAAGAGGCGGTTCGACGGCGTCGAAAATGAGATCGTGACTGATACCCGAGGCCTCTCCCCCGAATGGAAAGGTGACGGTGCCCTGATCGGCCTTCAAAAGAAATTCGCCAGGAGCTGAGAAATGACCAGACAAGACAGGCCCGATTCTCTCAATTACTCCTGATAAATGATTCGATCGCTGCAGGGCCGTACGATCGATTTGGTTCAGAATGTCGAATTCATAGTAAATCCGGCCAATGTCCGAGGCGAACCGCTCCAGCGTATGCCGCCACTTCTCGACCGGTGTGTTGGATGCCGGTACGGCAGTAAGGTTCACCGCTTCCTCCCCTGGTTTCAACCATCGGGAACTAGCGCCATTTCGCGATTTTCTCAACCGTGTCGGCGCCGAAAAGTTATGTAAGGTGAATATATTTCCCGCTCCGAGTCAATGTGTCAGGACGCATGACATGAAAGATTGCAGATCGGAGCGCGCCAACGGTGCAGGCGACCCGGCTTGGCGACCGCACACATCAATCGAAATCTGCTACACTAGGTGTTCGCGGCCCACATAGTCCTCGGCCTGCATCTCCATCAGGCGCGAGACGGTGCGCTGGAACTCGAAGGCGCCGATGCCGGCGGGATAGAGGTCCTGGGGCGGGGCGGCGGCGGAGCAGATCAGGGTGGTCTTGTGCTCGTAGAGGGCATCGACCAGGGTGACGAAACGCCGCGCCTCGTCCTTGTTCTCCGGGCCCAGGGTGGGGATTCCCGCCAGGATCAGGGTGTGGTAGCGGGTCGCCAGCTCCAGATAGTCGCTGGGCCCCAGCGGGCGCCCGCACAGTTCGGCGAAGGAGAACCGCGCCACCCCGGCGGCGGCCAGCGGGACGACGGTCTCGCGGCCGTGGACGACCAGCGTGTCGGGCCTGGCGGCGGCGCCCTCGGTCAGGCGGGCGAAGGCACCGTCGAGCGCGCGGGCGGCCTCGGCGTCGTCGGGGGCGTGATAGACCTTGAGGCCCTGCTTGCGGCCCAGGCGGTAATCGTGGCGGGCATCCAGTTCCAGGATGTCGAGGCGCTGCTCGATCAAGGCGATGAACGGCAGGAAGCGCTCGCGCTGGAGGCCGTCCTTGTACAATTCGCCAGGAGCACGGTTGGAGGTGACCACGATCACCACGCCGTCGTCGAGCAGCGCCTGGAACAGCCGGCCGACGATCATGGCGTCGGCGATGTCGGTGATCTGCAACTCGTCCAGGCACAACAGCCAGGCCTCGGCGGCGATGGCGCGGGCCAGCTTGGGCAGCGGGTCGGCGTCGCGGCGGTGCTCGATCTGGCGCCAGCGGTGGATCTCGGCATGGATGTCGCGCATGAATTCGTGGAAGTGGACGCGGCGCTTGCCGGGAATGACGGCCTGCTCGAAGAACAGGTCCATCAACATGGACTTGCCGCGCCCGACATCGCCGAAGATGTACAGCCCCTGCAGGGGCGCCGACCGGGCGGCGTCACCCTGCCAGGCCAGACCCTTGGGCTTGGACCCCAGGCCGAATCGCGCCAGCCAGCCGCTTTCGCCCAAGGCGGGCCGGTAGCCCGCCAGCGCCTTGTGCAGCCCCTGCAGCTTCTCGGCCGCCAACTCCTGGGCGGGGTCGGGCTTGATGGCGCCGGCGGCGAGCCGGGCGCGATAGGCGAAAAGGGGTCCGTCGGTCATGGCGGCGCAACATAGCAAAAAGCGACCCCCGGAACAGCAGGTGTTCCGGGGGCGCGAATCCGGGACTGGCGGGAGGGCGTCACCCGTCGGCGTTGATCTTGGCGACGATCTCGTCGAGGATCCGCTCGGCCAGGGCGTTCTCCACCTGGCAGGTGCCGGCCTTCTCGTGGCCGCCGCCGCCATAGCCCAGGCACAGCGCGCCCACATTGGTGCGCGAGCCGCGGTCCAGGATCGACTTGCCGATGGCGAAGACGGTGTTCTGCTTCTTGAGGCCCCACATGACGTGGATCGAGATGTTGCACTGCGGGAACAGGGCGTAGATCATGAAGCGGTTGCCGGCGAAGATGGTGTCCTCGGACCGCAGGTCCAGCACCACGCAATTGCCGCGCACGGTCGAGCAGCGCTTGATCTGCTCCTTGAATTTCTCCTCGTGCTCGAAATAGAGCTCGGTGCGTTCCTTGACGTCGGGCAGCTCGAGGATGTCCTCGATGGTGTGGTTCCGGCAGTAGTCGATGAGGTTCATCATCAACTGGTAGTTCGAGATGCGGAAATCGCGGAAGCGGCCCAGGCCGGTGCGGGCGTCCATGATGTAGTTGAGCAGCGTCCAGCCGGTGGGGCTGACGATGTCGTCCAGCGTGTAGTCGGCCGAATCGCCCTGGTCGACCGCGACCATCATCTTGTCCCAGGCGGCCGGGAACCGCACGGCACCGCCGTAGTAGTCGTAGACCACGCGGGCGGCCGACGGCGCGTTGGGATCGATGACGTGGTTGTCCTTCTTGCCGACCCGCAGGGTCTCGGAAAGATGGTGGTCGAAGGCGAGGTGGACTCCCTCCACGTAGGGAAGGTTGGTGGTGATGTCGTTGGGGCCGATGTCGATGACGCCGTCCTGCATGTCCTTGGGATGGACGAACTTGATCTCGTCGATGATGTCGAGCTGCTTCAGCAGCACGGCGCACACCAGCCCGTCGAAATCGCTGCGGGTCACCAACCGGAACTTCTGGGACATCGACTCCTCCTTCCCACCCCGAACCGAGCCGAAAGGATAGTCGCTCGCCCCCGCCGCCGCAATGGCCCAGCCTGTGCGCATCGCGCCTCTTTCCGCCCGCGCGCCGGTAGGCTAAACAGAGGGCACAGCCGTTCCTTCCCGCCGCCGCCGGAGTGTGTCCCATGCGTTCCCACCGTCTTGCCGCGCTGGCCTGCACCATCGCCCTGGCCGCCTGCAACGAGGGGCCGTTCGTAGACCACGACCTCGTCAAGAACATCAACAAGCCGGTGGACACCATCCTCGACTCCGGCACGGTGCATGTCTGTTACGACGATGACCGCCTTGGGGAAGCCGAGATGCTGGCGAAGCGCACCTGCGCGGCCTATGGGCTTCAGGCCGTGCTGACACGGATCGAGCGCTATCAGTGCCGCCTGACCACTCCCCACCGGGCGAGCTTCCGATGCATCCACCCTGACCTGGTTGATGGCCAGGGCGAACCGATCAACCCGTTCGACGCCGGAGCGGTCGCGGCTTGGAGCAAGCGGACCGGGAAACAACCGCCGGCGTCGATGCGCCGCAATCCCGAGGCGCCGACGCCTTCGGCGGACGGCGCGTCCCCATTTGTCCCATCGCCCGGACTGGCGCCCGAACCGCCGCCCGCGGCCCTCGTGCCGACGCCCACGCCGGTCCCGCCGTCCGCACCCGCCCCGGCCGACATTCCCACCTCGCCGCGGCCGCCGGAACCCGCCCCCATCGCGGTGCCGGCACCACTGGACGCGGGCGGCTTCACCCTGCCGGTAGGCACCTGGGGCGACGCCTTCGACGCCCAGCAATGAAAAAGGCCCGCCGGACGGCGGGCCTTTCCGTTTCGCGCACGGGCGCGGGGCTCAGGACCGGCGCTCGAGGATCTTCTCCTTGATGCTGCCGATGGCCTTGGCCGGGTTCAGACCCTTGGGGCAGGTCTTGGTGCAGTTCATGATGGTGTGGCAGCGGTACAGCTTGAACGGGTCCTCAAGGGCGTCCAGGCGCTCGCCGGTCATCTCGTCGCGGGAGTCGTGGATCCACCGCGCCGCCTGCAGCAGCACTGCCGGGCCCAGATAGCGGTCGCCATTCCACCAATAGCTGGGGCAGCTGGTCTGGCAGCAGAAGCACAGGATGCACTCCCACAGCCCGTCCAGCTTCTCGCGCTCCTCGGGGCTCTGCAGGCGCTCGGAATCCGGCGGCGGCGGGGTCTGCGACTGCAGCCACGGCTTGACCGAGGCCAGCTGGGCGTAGGGCACGGTGAGGTCGGGGATCAGGTCCTTGACCACCGGCATGTGCGGCAGCGGGTAGACCCGGGCGTCGCCCTTGATGTCCTCGATGGGCTTGAGGCAGGCCAGCGTGTTGGTGCCGTCGATGTTCATGGCGCACGAACCGCAGATGCCCTCGCGGCACGAGCGGCGGAAGGTCAAGGTCGAGTCGATCTCGTTCTTGATCTTCAACAGGGCATCCAGGACCATCGGGCCGCAGGCGTCGAGGTCCACCTCGTAGCTGTCCAGGCGCGGGTTGTCCCCCGAATCCGGATCGTAGCGGTAGATCTTGAACACCTTGACGTTCCTGGCGCCGGCGGGGGCCTTGTGGACCTTGCCGGGCTGGACGCGGGAATTGGCGGGTAGGGCGAATTCGACCATCTCTGTCTCTCCTTACCCCTCAGTACACGCGCTTCTGCGGCTTGATGTACTCGACCTCGTCGGTCAGCGTGTAGGTGTGCACCGGACGGTAGTCCAGCGTCACCTTGCCATCCTTGACCCAGGCCAGGGTGTGCTTCTGCCAGTTGACGTCGTCGCGATCGGGGTGGTCCTCGTGGGCGTGGGCGCCGCGCGATTCCTTGCGGGCCTCGGCCGACACGATGGTGGCCAGCGCGCAATCCATCAGGTTCTCGAGCTCGAAGGCCTCGACCAGATCCGAGTTCCACACCGTCGAGCGGTCGTTGATCTTGATCTGCGGCAAGGTGGCTGCCACCTCGGCCATCTTCTCGACGCCCTCGGCCAGCGACTTCGACGTGCGGAACACCGCGGCGTCGTTCTGCATGGTCTTCTGCATGGCGAGGCGGATCTCGCTGGTATGCATGGAGCCGTCGGCGTTGCGCAAGCGGTCGAAGCGGGCGACGGCGTTCTCGCCGGCATCCTTGGGCAGCGGCTTGTGGGCGGTGCCGGCCGCCAGCGTGTCGGCGGCCCTAAGCGCGGCGGCGCGGCCGAACACCACGATGTCCAAGAGCGAGTTGGTGCCCAGGCGGTTGGCGCCGTGCACCGACACGCAGGCCGCCTCGCCGATGGCCATCAGGCCCGGCACGGTGGCGTCGGGATCGTCGGCGGTGGGGCGCAGGACCTCGCCGTAGACGTTGGTGGGGATGCCGCCCATGTTGTAGTGCACGGTCGGCAGCACCGGGATCGGCTCGCGGGTGACATCGACGCCGGCGAAGATCTTGGCCGTCTCCGAGATGCCCGGCAGGCGCAGCTCCAGGGTCTCGGGCGGCAGGTGGTCGAGGTGCAGGAAGATGTGGTCGTGTTCCTTGCCGACGCCCCGGCCCTCGCGGATCTCCATGGTCATGGCGCGCGACACCACGTCGCGCGAGGCCAGGTCCTTGGCGGTGGGGGCGTAGCGCTCCATGAAGCGTTCGCCGGCCGAGTTCTTGAGGATGCCGCCCTCGCCGCGGGCGCCCTCGGTGATCAGGCAGCCCGAGCCGTAGATGCCGGTGGGGTGGAACTGCACGAATTCCATGTCCTGCAGCGGCAGGCCGGCGCGGGCGACCATGCCGTGGCCGTCGCCGGTGCAGGTGTGTGCCGAGGTGCAGCTGAAATAGGCGCGGCCGTAGCCGCCCGAGGCCAGCACCACCTTGTGGGCGCGGAAGCGGTGCAGGGTGCCGTCGTCCAGGTTCCAGGCCATGACGCCGCGGCACGAGCCGTCGTCGTCCATGATCAGGTCGAGGGCGAAATACTCGACGAAGAACTCGCAGCCGTGCTTCAGCGACTGCTGGTAGAGCGCGTGCAGGATGGCGTGGCCGGTGCGGTCGGCGGCGGCGCAGGCGCGCTGGACCGGCTTCTCGCCGTAGTTGGACATATGGCCGCCGAACGGGCGCTGGTAGATCTTGCCCTCGGGGGTGCGCGAGAAGGGCACGCCGAAATGCTCGAGCTCGTAGACCGCCGGCACCGCCTCGCGGCACATGTACTCGATGGCATCCTGGTCGCCCAGCCAGTCCGACCCCTTGACGGTGTCGTACATGTGCCACTTCCAGTTGTCCTCGGCCATGTTGCCCAAGGATGCGCCGATGCCGCCCTGGGCGGCCACGGTGTGCGAGCGGGTGGGGAACACCTTGGTGATGCAGGCGGTCTTGAAGCCCGCGACGCCCATGCCCATGGTGGCGCGCAGGCCGGCGCCGCCGGCGCCGACGACGACCACGTCGTAGGTGTGGTCGATGATCTTGTAGGCGGTCATCGCATCAGACTCCGACAGCGACCTTGAGGACGGACACCGCCATGTAGACGGCGAGGAAGGCGGCGACCAGCTTGGTGCCGATCAGCAGCGCCACCTTGGCGGCGGCGCCGTGGACGTAGTCCTCGACCACCATCTTGACACCCAGCTGGGCATGGTAGAGCACGGTCAGCACGGTCAGCACCATCAGGGTGGCATTGAGCGGCCGCGCCAGCCACCCGGTGAAGGTGGCGTAATCCGCCCCGGCCAGGCCGATGATGGAAATGACGAACCACAGCGACAGCGGCACCAGCGCGACGGCGGTCACGATGGTGGCCCAGGCGTCGCCGGCGCCTTCCTTGGCGGAACCGAGGCCGCGGGCGCGGCCGATGGGGGAACGCAGAGTCATGTCACCCTCCCTCAGGCCAGGCCGGCGATCCAGGCCACCAGGGTCAGCACGGCGGTGACCGCCAGCGACACCTTGGCCGACGCATAGGCCTGCGGAATTTCGAAGCCCCAGCCGGCTTCCCACAACAGGTGGCGGACGCCGTGGCCGAGATGGAAGAACAGGGCCACGCTCCACCCGAACAGCAGCAGATAGCCCAGCGGCGAGCCGATCAGGTCCTGGGCGGCCTCGAAGGCCTCGGGTCCCGAGGCGGCGGCACCCAGCCACCAAGCCAGCAGGACCAGGCCGGCCACCAGGCCGACGCCGGTGACGCGGTGGGTGATGGACATGATCGCCAGGAGCGGCAGGCGATAGATCTGCAGATGCGGGGAAAGCGGGCGATTGCGCGTGGTCATGGCGGGTTGGCCCCTGCTAGCGGAACGGGGGCCGGTTGCGGCCCCCTTTATATGCGGCATTGGCGGCATGTGTAGCCCCTCGCCCGGCACAAGTCAACGTCGGGAAGCCACACTTTCTGGCGGGCCAAACCAACCTTCCCCTACTCTGACGGGTGGGATTTTAGCCTTGGCGAATACGAAAGGCCAGCAAATGTGTCCTTTTTCGGGGGGGAGCATTGCGGAATCCGCATGGGAATCGCGGCCCGCCGCGGCCGGGCCGGCAAGCCGGCGTCACTCGGCCTGCGCCAGTTGACGGTCGCCCAGGTCGCCGCCCCGCAGGCGGAAGAAGACGTGATGGCCGATGACCGTGGCGTCCTCGCGATCCGCCGCCCAGGCCGGGCTCAGCGACACGTGGTGGAAGTACAGGGCGCCGGCGGTGGGGTCCGCCGAGCCGCCGACCGCGCGGTAGGCGACCACCAGGGCGTCCAGCCACGCCTCGGCGTCGGCGGGGATGTCGGGCCGGCCGTCGCAGACCCACTCGAACTGGCACGGTCCGGCCGGACCGCCTTGGCGGACCACGCCGCACACATTGTCGGGGAAGCCGCCGGCCGCCACCCGGTTCAGGGTGACGTGGGCCACCGCTTCCCGCCCGGCGAGGGGCTCGCCGCGGGCCTCGAAATAGACGTTGGCGGCCAGGCATTCCAGTTCGGCGGCCGACACCGCCGGCGGCGGCGGCTGTTCCGGCGCCCGCGCCAGCCGCGCCGACGGCGGCGGAAGCGGCGCCTGGGCCGGGGAGGTGAGGCCGATCCCGGCCGCGACGGCCAGGACGGCGGCGATGAGTCGGGTGCCGTTCATGGGTGGGGATTGTCGCCACCCCGCCCCGGTTTCGCCATCCGACGGAAGCCGAACGGGGACCGGCCTTACGCCCGATCAATATCCGCAGAGCGTATAGGGTCCGATGTCCAGGTGGAAATGGTCCTGGTGCAGGCGGTCGTGGTTGGGCGTCAACACCACGTTGAAGATGTCGCACGCCCCCCGCGCCAACTGACGCAGGAAGGCCGAGCGGGCGTCGCCGCGCCGCCAGTCGGTCTTGACCGACACCACCGTGCCGTCGGCCAGTTCGAAGCCGACGATGTCGATGGCCAGCCCGCGGGAGTGCTCGGACAGCCGGCCGCCCTTGCGCCCGCCCGAGCCGGCGGCGGCCTGGGTCTTGCCGTTGCGGCGATAACGGCAGTCATAGGTGCCGGCATGGAGAAGCTTGCGCACCGGCTGGCCGAAATGCTGCAGCGCCAATGGTTGCACCAGCTCGCTTTCGTAGCGGGCCATGGTGCGGGCGAGGCGGCACGACAGGGTGCCGGGACGGTTCCAGGCGATGGCCGCCTGACTGACGCGGACGGGGTTGTCGATGCCGCAGCCTTCCTCGCTGGCGAAGCTTTGCAGCGGCTCGTAGACCACCGCCAGGCGGGACAGATCCTGAAGGCAGGCGGTGTCGGGATCGACGATCTGGGGCGGCGGCGGTGCCGTCAGGCGCGGTGCCGGGGCGGGCGCCCTGGCGCAGCCGGCCACGACGACCAGAAGCACGATGGCGAGAAGGCGGAAGGAAACCGTCACGCGAACGACCCGCTGAATCAAGACTCCGGTTCTGTTTAGCCGGAGCGAGTCGTGAAGTCACGGAGAAAACACGCAAGCAAAGCGGTGAAGGCGGTGGCGGGTTGATTTGGCCAACACCAAGGACGGTCGCCGGGTCGGCGCATGGGATCACACTCGCTGCCGATTCATCTCGGCGCCACCCCCAGCCACGTGGTTAGGTCCGATATGGGACTATTTTCACGCCATTCTCCGCCTTCCCTCCGCCGCATGCCCTTACCGCTGACCGTAATGCCGTTTTTATGGCAGCACTTTTTACCTTTTCTGCGGAATCCACTGGTTTTCCGGGCCGCACGGGCGTAAAAGAGTCGCCGGCCCGTCGGAACGGGCTGCTTCATCCTGCCCGGAAGGCATTGGCATGACCCGCAAGATGCTTCAATTCATCCGCCTCGACCCGCAACAGCCGGACAAGCGGAGCGCCGCCGAGCGCAAGGGCGATTTCGGCGAGATCCACCGGCCGTTCCAGCCGGAGCGCGCCGGCGACCAGGCCTCGCGCTGCGAGCAGTGCGGCATCCCCTTCTGTCAGATTCACTGCCCGGTGGCCAACAACATCCCCGACTGGCTGATGCTGGTGGCCCAGGGGCGGATGGAGGAAGCCTATGCCGCCTCGTCGGCCACCAACACGCTGCCCGAGATCTGCGGCCGCATCTGCCCCCAGGACCGCCTGTGCGAAGGCAGCTGCGTGCTGGAACAGTCGACCCACGGCTCGGTGACCATCGGCGCCGTCGAGAAGCACATCACCGAATTCGCCTTCACCCAGGGCTGGGTCAAGCCGCCCCGGCCGGCCCGCGAGCTCGACCTGTCGGTGGGCATCGTCGGCGCCGGCCCGGCCGGGCTGGCCGCCGCCGACCTGCTGCGCCGCAAGGGCTGGACGGTCGAGGTCTACGACCGCCACGACCGCGTCGGCGGCCTGATGATCTACGGCATTCCCAGCTTCAAGCTGGACAAGGCGGTGGTCGAGCGCCGCGCCCGCCTTTACGCCGAGGCCGGCATCGTCTTCCACACCGGGGTGGAGATCGGCCGCGACCTCAGTTTCGACGCGTTGCGCGCCAAGCACGACGCGGTGCTGATCGCCACCGGCGTCTACAAGCCGCGCGCGCTCGGCATCCCGGGCGCCGAGCAGGCCCACGCGGCGCTGGACTACCTGATCGCCGCCAACAAGGTCGGCCTGGGCGATGCCGTCCCCGCCCATGCCGACGGCACCCTCGACGCCGCCGGCAAGGACGTGGTGGTGATCGGCGGCGGCGACACCGCCATGGATTGCGTGCGCACCGCCATCCGCCAGGGGGCGCGGTCGGTCAGGTGCCTGTACCGCCGCGACCGCGCCAACATGCCCGGCAGCCAGCGCGAGGTCGCCCATGCCGAGGAGGAGGGCGTCGAATTCGTGTGGATGGCCGCCCCCACCGCCATCGCGCCCGGCACCGTCACGGCCCGGCGCATGCACCTGGGCGTCGCCGACGCCTCGGGCCGGCAGGCGCCGCAGCCCATCGAGGGGTCCGACTTCGACCTGCCGGCGGACATGGTCATCGCCGCGTTGGGCTTCGACCCCGAGGACGTGCCCGCCGCCTTCGGCCAGCCCGGCCTCGAGGTCAGCAAATGGGGCACGCTGAAGGTGGACGCCGCCACCCAGATGACCACGCTCGACGGGGTGTTCGCCGCCGGCGACATCGTGCGCGGGGCCAGTCTGGTGGTGTGGGCCATCCGCGACGGCCGCGACGCCGCCGCCGCCATCCACGCCCATGCCACCGCCAAGGCCCAGGTGGCGGAATAGGTCATTTCACCACAGAGACACACAGGCACCAGAGAGAACCAGCAGACGGAACCCGAGCCGTTTCCATCCGGGAATCATCTCTGTGCCTCTGTGCCTCTGTGGTTAATCCCCTTCGGGGAACGGAGCAGATCCATGAGCGAGACTTTCGTCGCCGACTATCGTGCCAACGAGCGCCTGCTGAACCAGGCCGGCATCGACACCATGCCCCACGACGCCTGCGGCGTCGGCATGATCGCCGCGCTGGACGGCAAGCCCCGGCGCGACGTGGTGGTGGCCGGCATCGAGGCGTTGAAGGTGCTGTTCCATCGCGGTGCCGTCGACGCCGACGGCAAGACCGGCGACGGCGCCGGCATCCACGTCGAGATCCCGCAGGACTTCTTCAAGGAGCACATCCGCCACACCGGCCACGAGCCCGGCCCGGGGCGCATCGCCATCGGCATGGTGTTCCTACCCAAGACCGACCTGGGCGCCCAGGAGCGCTGCCGCTGCATCGTCGAGACCGAGATCCTGCGCGCCGGCTATTCCATCTACGGCTGGCGGCAGGTGCCGGTGGACGTCTCGGTGATCGGCGAGAAGGCCAACGCCACCCGGCCCGAGATCGAGCAGATCATCGTCGCCAACACGCTCGGCACCCGCGAGGAGCGCTTCGAGGCCGATCTCTACATCCTGCGCCGGCGCATCGAGAAGCAGGTGCTGGCCGAGCACATCACCGACTTCTACATCTGCTCGCTGTCGTGCCGCAGCGTCATCTACAAGGGCATGTTCCTGGCCGAGCAGCTGACCAGCTTCTATCCCGACCTGCTGGACGGGCGCTTCGTGTCGCGCTTCGCCATCTACCACCAGCGCTATTCCACCAACACCTTCCCCACCTGGCGGCTGGCCCAGCCCTTCCGCATGCTGGCCCACAACGGCGAGATCAATACCCTGGCCGGCAACGTCAACTGGATGAAGGCCCACGAGCCGCGCATGGCGCACGAGGTGTTCGGCGACGCCATGGAGGACCTCAAGCCCATCGTCCAGCCGGGCGGCTCGGATTCGGCGGCGCTCGACAACGTGTTCGAGGTCATGGTGCGGGCGGGCCGCTCGGCGCCGCTGGTCAAGCAGATGCTGATCCCCGAGAGCATCGGCCAGAACGCGCTGATGCCGGACTCGCACCGCGCCTTCTTCAGCTACTGCAACGCCGTCATCGAGCCGTGGGACGGCCCGGCCGCCATCTGCGCCACCGACGGCCGCTGGGTGGTGGCCGGCATGGACCGCAACGGCCTTCGCCCCATGCGCTTCACCGTCACCGCCGGCGGGCTGCTGATCGTCGGCTCCGAGACCGGCATGGTGAAGGTCGCCGAGACCGACGTGGTCGAGAAGGGCCGCGTCGGACCCGGCCAGACCATCGCCGTCGATCTGGAGCAGGGCCGCTTCTACCGCGACGGCGAGATCAAGGACCAGCTCGCCGCCCGCAAGCCCTATGCCCGGTGGGTCGGCCGCATCACCGAGTTGGACAGCCTGGTCAAGACCGGCGCGCCCGAGCCGTCGGTGCTGTCGGGCGACCAGCTCCGGCGCACCCAGATCGGCTACGGCCTGACCATGGAGGACATGGAACTGATCCTCCAGCCCATGGTCGAGGAGGCCAAGGAGGCGGTGGGATCCATGGGCGACGACGCGCCGCTGGCGGTGCTGTCCGAGCAGTACCGGGGGCTGCATCACTTCTTCAAGCAGAACTTCAGCCAGGTGACCAATCCGCCCATCGATTCCTTGCGCGAATCGCGGGTGATGTCCCTGCGCACCCGCCTGGGCAACCTGGGCAACATCCTCGACGAGCACGAGACCCAGTGCGACGTCCTCGCCCTCGATTCGCCAGTGCTGTCCAACGCCGAGTTCGAGGCCATGCGCCGCTACATGGGCCACGCGGCGGCCGAGATCGACTGCACCTTCGATCCGGCGTCCGGCGAGCATGCGCTGCGCGACGCGCTCAACCGCATCCGCCGCGAGGCCGAGGAGGCGGTGCGGGCCGGCTGCACCCATCTGATCCTGTCCGACGAGGCGGTGGACGCCGCGCGGGCGGCGGTGCCCATGATCCTGGCCGCCGGCGGCGTGCATTCCCATCTGGTGCGCGAGCGCCTGCGCACCTGGACCAGCCTCAACGTGCGGTCGGGCGAATGCCTGGACGTGCATTATTTCGCGGTGCTGATCGGGGTCGGGGCCACCACGGTCAACGCCTATCTGGCCCAGGAGGCCATCGCCGACCGTCACCGGCGCGGCCTGTTCGGCGGATTGTCGCTCAACGACTGCGTCCGCAACTACAAGAAGGCCATCGACCAGGGCCTGCTGAAGATCATGTCCAAGATGGGCATCTCGGTGATCTCCAGCTATCGCGGCGGCTACAATTTCGAGGCCGTCGGCCTGTCGCGCTCGCTGGTGGCCGAGTTCTTCCCGGGCATGACCAGCCGCATCTCGGGCATCGGACTGAACGGCATCGAGAAGAAGACCATCGGCCAGCACGCCGAGGGCTTCGCGGCGGCCGAGCCGGTGCTGCCGGTGGGCGGCTTCTACCGCTTCCGCCGCGGCCAGGAAAGCCACGCCTTCGACGGCACCCTGATCCACCTGCTGCAAAGCGCCGTGGCCACCGATTCCTACGCCACCTACAAGAAGTATTCCGAGGGCGTGCGGCGCATGCCGCCCATCACCATCCGCGACCTCTTGGACCTCACGCCGGCCGGCGCCCCGGTCAGCGTCGACGAGGTGGAGAGCATCACCGAGATCCGCAAGCGCTTCCTGACCCCGGGCATGAGCCTGGGGGCGTTGTCCCCCGAGGCGCACGGCACGCTCAACATCGCCATGAACCGTGTCGGCGCCAAGTCGGTGTCCGGCGAGGGCGGCGAGGACCGCGACCGCTATCGGCCGCGCCCCAACGGCGACAACGCCAATTCGGCCGTCAAGCAGATCGCCAGCGGCCGGTTCGGTGTCACCGCCGAGTACCTGACCATGTGCCGCGAGATCGAGATCAAGGTCGCCCAGGGCGCCAAGCCCGGCGAGGGCGGCCAGCTGCCCGGCTTCAAGGTGACGGTGGAGATCGCGCGCCTGCGCCACGCCACCCCCGGCGTCATGCTCATCAGCCCGCCGCCGCACCACGACATCTATTCCATCGAGGATCTGGCGCAGTTGATCTACGACCTCAAGCAGATCAATCCCGAGGCGCGGGTGACGGTGAAGCTGGTGTCGCGCTCGGGCATCGGCACCATCGCCGCCGGCGTCGCCAAGGCCAAGGCCGACACCATCCTGGTCTCGGGCAATGTCGGCGGCACCGGCGCCTCGCCCCAGACCTCCATCAAGTTCGCCGGCCTGCCGTGGGAGCTGGGGCTGTCCGAGGCGCATCAGGTGCTGACGCTCAACCGCCTGCGCCATCGCGTCAAGCTGCGCACCGACGGCGGGCTGAAGACCGGCCGCGACATCGTCATCGCCGCCATGCTGGGCGCCGAGGAGTTCGGCATCGGCACCACCAGCCTGATCGCCATGGGCTGCATCATGGTCCGCCAGTGCCATTCCAACACCTGCCCGGTGGGGGTGTGTACCCAGGACCCGGCGCTGAGGGCCAAGTTCGCCGGCAGCCCCGAGAAGGTGGTCAACCTGTTCAGCTTCATCGCCGAGGAGGTGCGCGAGATCCTGGCCTCGCTGGGCGCGCGGTCGCTCGCCGAGATCATCGGCCGCACCGACCTCCTGAAGCAGGTCAGCCGCGGCGCCGCCCATCTCGACGATCTCGACCTCAACCCGCTGCTGGCCCAGGCCGATGCCGGCGGCTACGCCCGCTATTGCAGCCAGGAGGAGCGCAACGAGGTCCCCGAGACCCTGGACGCCCGCATCATCCAGGACGCCCGCCCGCTGCTGGAGGAGGGCGAGAAGATGCAGCTGGCCTACAACGTCCGCAACGTCGAGCGTGCCGTCGGCACCAAGCTTTCCAACCGCATCACGCGGAAATACGGCATGACGGGGCTGCAGCCGGGCCACCTCACCGTGCGCCTCCGGGGTTCGGCCGGCCAGTCCCTGGGCGCCTGGGCGGTACAGGGCCTCAAGCTCGAGGTGTTCGGCGACGCCAACGACTATGTCGGCAAGGGCCTGTCGGGCGGCACCATCGTGGTGCGGCCGCCGGTCTCGAGCCCGCTCAGGTCCAACGACAACACCATCATCGGCAACACCGTGCTCTACGGCGCCACCGCCGGCCGGCTGTTCGCCGCCGGCCAGGCCGGTGAGCGCTTCGCGGTGCGCAACTCGGGCGCCGACGCGGTGATCGAGGGCTGCGGCTCCAACGGCTGCGAGTACATGACCGGCGGCACCGTGGCCATCCTCGGCCCGGTCGGCGCCAACTTCGCCGCCGGCATGACCGGCGGCATGGCCTTCGTCTACGACGCCGACGGCACCTTCGAGCTGGAGGCCAATCCCGACAGCGTGGTCTGGCAGCGGATCGAGACCGACCACTGGGACGGCGTGCTGCGGGCGCTGGTCGCCGAGCATGTGGCGCAAACCCAGTCCGCCTGGGCGCGAAGCCTGCTCGCCGACTGGCACCGCGAGCGCGGCCGCTTCTGGCAGGTGGTCCCCAAGGAGATGCTGTCGCGGCTGGAACACCCGGTCGGGCGCGAGCGGGTGGTGGCGGCCGAGTAGCCCCCGCGCCGCCCGGCGAGCCGGTCTCAGCCGCCCAGGAACTCCAGTTGCCAGGTCATGTCGTCCGGCGACAGCGGCCAGGACTTGCCGCGCGGGTGCAACACCCGGCTGGAGGTCAGGCGCACCAGCTTGACCTGCAGCTGCTCCGCCATCTCGGGCGACAACCCGGCCTTCCAGGCGATGGCGACCATGCCCTTGGCGCTCTGGGTGTGGACCGCCTTGCGGACCACCGCCAGGGGCAGGTTCGCCAGCAGCGACAGGGCGGCGATCACGAAGGCGTGGTCGGCCCCCGACAGGGCGGTGTCGACGGTGCTTTCGTCCAGGGTTCCGGCCGCCAGCAGCGTCTTGGCCCGCATCACGGCGGCGGTCTCGTCGGCGGCCTTGCGGGCCTCGGCCTTGGCGGGGCCGGTGGCCTCCATCTCGTCGAGCCGCTTGCGCACCACGGCGGCCACCGCCACCGTCGCCTCGGGGTCGAGATCCCTGCGCTCGGCCAGCGCCTGCAACAGATTGGCGGCCACGAAGCGGGCCAGCTTGCCGGCCGCCTTGGCCGGCAGATGCGGGCGGTTGACGAAGGGCTGGTGCCAGGCCTCGATGTCGGCGGCGCGGTCGGCCAGCCGGTCCAGCGTCTCCTCGCGGATCTGCGCCGACCCGTTGGCCAGCAGCACCGCGATGGCGTCCACGTCCTCGGACGAGGCGATGGCGTCGGCGACCCGCATGTTGACCACCGACCGCCGCGAGATGGCGGCCAGGGCGCCGGGAATGGGCGACGAGCCGATGACCTCCAGCAGGTCGTCGTCGGTGAGCACCGGCGAGTACTGCAGCACCGGCGCCGCCACGGCGATCTCGGCGTCGCGGGCCAGGCGGCGGATGACGTCGGGCGGCGCGTTGGCCACGTCCTTGAGGGTCTCGGCGACGATGGCCCGCACCTTGGCGATCTGGTCGCGGGCCAGAAGGTCCAGCGCCTCGTGGGTGGCGCGGCGCAGGCGGTCCTGCTCGTTGGCGGTCAGGCCGGGGGCCAGGCGGGCGATCTTGCCGGCCAGGTCGGCGCGCACC
Organism: uncultured Rhodospirillaceae bacterium; assembly: GCA_937887565.1. Classification (GTDB taxonomy): domain Bacteria; phylum Pseudomonadota; class Alphaproteobacteria; order Rhodospirillales; family Magnetospirillaceae; genus CALABS01. The sequence continues at coordinate 76,912 of CALABS010000013.1, forward strand.
CTTTCGTCCTTGTCGGCGGCCAGCAGCAGATTGGCCTGGGGCGGAGTCTGGGCGTTGGCGGCGACGCGGCGGCGTACCTCGGGGCTCTTGTCCTCGGCCAGGAAATACAGGATCTCGCCCTTGACGTCGTCGCGTCCGGCCAGTTCCGCCCGTACCGCCGCGTCGTCGTGGGCGGCCAGCTCGCGCGCCTCCTCGTAGGAAATCGACCGATCGCGCCCGCCGAACAGCCGCTTCAGGATGCCGACCACCATCAGCGGCACCCGTCGGTGTCGGGGGGCGCCAGCCGCCAGTCGCCCTTGCCGTCGCGCTTGACCTCGTACATGGCCTTGTCGGCGCGGGCGATCAGGTCTTCCAGGCACTCGCCGTCGCCGCCGTCGTGGACGGCCACGCCCAAGGACATGTGCAGCGGCTTGTCGTCGGCCCCCGAATAGCGGATGAGCCTGCGGCCGGCCTCGACCAGCTCGGTGCACCGCTGCACCGCGATGCGCTCCTCGGCGCCCTCCAGCCACACCGCGAACTCGTCGCCGCCCAGCCGCGCCACCAGGTCGGTGGGGCGGGTGTGCTGCAGCAGGATCTCGCGCACCGCCAGCAGCGCCTGGTCGCCGGCGGCGTGGCCGTGGACGTCGTTGACCCACTTGAAATTGTCCAGGTCCACATAGATCAGCGCCGCCGGCCGCCGTTCCCGCGACAGCCGCTGGAACCGCCGCGCGATCTCCTCGAAGAAGGCGCGGCGGTTGAACAGGCCGGTCAGCGAATCGGTCCGCGACAGCTTGACGATGCGCTCGTGGTTGGCGATCTGCTCGCAGGCCAGGCCGACCTGGTTGGCGACGTCGTCGATGAGCAGGCGGTCGTCGTCGCTCCACGGCGGCCGCCCCGAATCCCGCCACAGGATGACGGCGCCGTTGATCGAATGCCGGTAGCGGCTGACCGTCGCCAGCACGTGCCAGCCGTCGAGGGTGTCGTCGAAATGGTCCGAGCCCAGGAAGGAATCCAGCACCGGCATCTCGTCGCCGGCCTCGCCGAACAGGGCCGAGATGGCGAAGTCGGAGGCTTCGGGCAGGATGCGGAAGATCTGGCAGCCGGTGGCCCCCAGCGCCCGGGCGGTGGCCTCGGCGGCGGCGCGCAGCATGTCGGCGGGATCGACCTCGTCGCGGATGGTGCGCACGATGTAGGACAGCAGGCGCTCGCGGTTATTGGCGCGGATGAGCGCGGCGTCGCGCAGCCGCTCCTGGGTGACGTCGCGACACACCCCGCGCGCGCCCTTCCACTCCCCCTGACCCCCGTGGATGGGGGTGGCCGAGGCCAGCAGGCAGGCCTGGCTGCCGTCGGCCTGGGTCATCCACACCTCGGCGTCCTCGATGGGCAGGGTGGCGGCGAAGGCGATGGCGCCATGGCTGGCATCGGCCGTCACCACGAAATCCGACGGCAGCCGCCCGACCAGGTCGTCGGCGGAATAGCCCAGCGCCCCCTTGGGGCTGACGAAGACGAAGCGGCGGTCCTGGCCGACCTCCCAGGCGAAATCCGACGAGATTTCCACCAAATCCTTGTAGCGCTGCCGCGATTCCACCAGCGCCGAGCGCAGGTTGCGCTCCAGGGTGACGTCGCGGGCCAGGATCAGCACGGTTCCATCGGCGGCCGGCAATCCCACCATCTCCAGGATGACGCCGCTGCCGCCGGGGGCCGGAAGAGTCTCGACCACCGCCGGGCCGCCACCCGGCCGTCGCAGCAGCGAGCCCAGGCTTTCCAGCCGCCCCTCGGCGATGGCGGCGGCCAGTACCGCGCCGCGGGTGTTGGCCGAAAGGACGGCGCCGTGGCCGTCGACCACCACCGCCGGGCCGGGAAAGGTCGCCAGGGCGTCCGGACCCAGGGTCACCGGCCGGCGCTGTCCCACCCCTGCTTCACGTTGCCCGTCCACGCGCCGATGCCCCGCTGCCGTCACCAGTGATTGATTACCATAGGCGCGGCCGGTTAACGATCCTGAAAGTGCCCCGGCCCTTGCCTTTCCACCCGGCCGCCGCTAGGACTGGGCGCCATGACCGACGTCGCCGCGACCGATCCCCGCCGCCTGGGGCTGGACCACGTGAACACCTGGGTGTTCGATCTCGACAACACCCTGTACCCCGCGTCGTCGAGCCTGTTCCCGCAAATCGACCTGCGCATGCGGCGATTCATCGCCGATCGCCTGGGCCTGGATCTCGAGGCGGCGTTCCGGCTGCAGAAGCAATATTACCGCCAGTTCGGCACCACCCTCAGGGGGCTGATGCTGGTCCACGGAATCGAGCCGGCGGCGTTCCTCGACTACGTCCACGACATCGACCATTCGGTGCTGGCCGCCGCCCCCGCCCTCGACGCCGCCCTGGCGGCGCTGCCCGGCCGCAAGGTGATCTTCACCAACGGCTCCGAAGGACACGCGGTCAAGGTGCTCGACCGCCTGGGAATCGCCCGCCATTTCGAGGGCATCTTCGACATCGTCGCCGCCGGCTACGTGCCCAAGCCGCAGCCCGAGACCTATGACGTGATGGTGGGCCGCCACGGCATCGACCCGCGCGCCGCCGCCATGGTCGAGGACATCCACCGCAACCTCGTCCCCGCCTGCGCCATCGGCATGACCACGGTGTGGGTCAACGAGGCCGACCACCCCGACGCCACGGTGGCGGCGCAGGACACCACCGACCTCTCGCACGTCCACCACGTCACCGACGACCTGGTGGCCTTGCTGACGGGGCGGGTCAAGTGATACTCCCTTCGCCATGCTCGATCCCGTCGCCCGCCGCCCGGCCCTGATCGCCGTCCTGTTCGTCGGCCTGATGACGGCATGGCGGCTGGCCGTCCTGGCCGTCGACGCGCCCTATCTGTCCTTCGACGAGGCCCAATACTGGGCCTGGGCGCAGAGCCTGGAGCTGGGCTACTACTCGAAGCCGCCCATGGTGGCCTGGGTCATCGCCGCCACCACCGCCGCCTGCGGCGACGGGCCGGGTTGCGTCAAGCTGGGGGCGGCCATCGCCCATGCGGGGACGGCCGGTGTCCTCTACTTCCTCGGCCGCCACCTCTACGGCCCCAGGATCGGCGCCTGGGCGGCCATGAGCTGGAGCGTGGTGCCGGCGGTGTCGCTGTCGTCGGTGATGATCACCACCGACCCGTTCCTGCTGTTCTTCTGGGCGCTGGCGCTGCTGTTCCTGGTCCGCGCCGCCGATGCCGGGCCGGGCTCGAACCGGTGGTGGCTGGCGCTGGGCCTGGCTTTCGGCCTCGGCATGCTGTCCAAATACGCCATGATCCTGTTCGCCGCCTCGGTGGCGCTGTGGCTGGCGTGGTCGCCCGGACGGCGGAGCCTGGCGAAGGCGCCGGGCTTGTGGCTGGCGGCCGCGACGGGCCTCGCGGTCTACGCCCCCAACGCGCTGTGGAACGCCGCCAACGGCTTCGTCAGCTACGCCCACACCAAGGACAACGCCAATCTCGGCGGCGACCTGTTCCATTTCGGCAAGCTGGCCGAGTTCGTCGCCGGCCAGTTCGGGGTATTCGGCCCCATCGCCATGGCGGCGCTGGTCGTCGCCCTGGTGGCGGTCCTGCGCCGCCCCCCCCAGGACCCCGGCGAGCGCGACGGCGTCCGCCTGCTGGCCGCCTTCACCCTGCCCGTGCTGATGCTGATGACGGTCGAAAGCTTCCTGTCGCGGGCCAACGCCAACTGGAGCGCGCCGGCCTTCGTGGCCGGAACGGTGCTGGCGACCGCTTTCCTCGCCCGGCGGGCACCGCGGCTGCTGGCGGCGTCGCTGGCGCTCCACGTGGCCGCCGCCGGCCTGCTGTACAACCTGGACGCCGCCCGCGCCGCCCTCGGCGTGGCCGACACCGCCCGCTACGATATCGAGAAGCGGGTACGCGGCTGGCAGGAGGTCGGAGCCCGGGTCTCGGAGATCCTGGCCGCCCATCCCGGCGCCCGCCTGATGGCCGACGAGCGCAAGGTGATGGCGACGTTGATCTATGCCGTCCGTCCGCACCCCTTCGACGCCGTGAAATGGAATCCCGACGGCGACGTCCGCGACCACTACGACCAGACCACCCGGATCGAGCCCGGCGAGAAGCAGCTGATCCTCGTCACCGAGCAGCCGACGCTGCCGGCGGAGATGCGCGACGCCTTCGCGCGGGCCGAGAAGATCGAGGATATCGTGATCCCCATTCACCGCGACTACGAGCGTCGAGTCGCCGTGTGGCGGCTCGAGGACTTCCGGGGATATGCGCGGTGACGGACGGCCCCGGCGGTCGCGGCGACGCCCGCCCGCCGGGGGCTTCACCGAAAAATAATGCCCCCTAGGGGGGAGACACCCGTCAAGACGCTAGGCGAATCCCGTGTCTTCGGGTAATGATATCGGTTCAGACTTGCCTTGGCGGACAAATGGCCCGGGAAGGATGCCCGCGCTTGGTGCGCGGGTTGTGTATTTGCTACGACGAGAACGACACATGGCATGGAACCGAGATAATCATGGCAATCGTGACCGCGGCCGCGGCCGGCGGGACGATTTTGGCGACATGGGCGGCTACGAGCCCCGCCCGCCGCGCGCCCCCTCCTCCTTCGACTCCCGTCAACAGGTGAGCCAGACAAACGTCACCGCGACGGTCAAGTGGTTCAATGCCTCGAAGGGATTTGGCTTCGTCGCTCCGTCGGACGGCTCCCCGGATGCCTTCCTGCACATCTCGGCGCTCGAGCGCGCCGGCCTGTCCCAGGTGGCCGAGGGCTCGACCATCGTCTGCGACCTGGGCCAGGGCAACCGCGGCCCGCAGGTGGTGACCGTGCATGAGGTCGACCAGACCACTGCCACCTCGGCCCCGCGCGCCCCGCGCATGGAGCGCGGCCCGTCCGAGACCGTCGAGGGCGTGGTCAAGTTCTTCTCGGCCGAGAAGGGCTTTGGCTTCGTCGCCGTCGACGAGGGCGGCAAGGACGTGTTCGTGCACGTCAAGGCCCTTGAGCGGTCCGGCCTCAAGACCCTGGAGAGCGGCCAGCGCGTGCGCGTGACCACCACGCTCGGCCAGAAGGGTCCCCAGGCCGACCACGTCGCCCTGGTCTGACCCGGCGCGCGGACGAGCTTTCCCACCGGCGGGACTCCCGCCGGACGGGGAAGGAATCCGAATCGAACACGGGCAAGGCCGGTCGCCAGAGGCGGCCGGCCTTTTCCGCGACAAAATACGATACATTTCGCCGAATTTGGTTTAATCCACATTCACACCCGTCTGCTACGAGTCCATTCGGGCCTGTGCGTTGGCGGGAGGGCGCGGTGAAGGACTCGGTCGGGTTTGAATTGCAATTCAGCATCCAGGGCGCATCGGCGCTGTTCCGCAAGTCGCGGCTGATGGCCCATGTCGCCGAGCGCGTGCGCCACATGGGCAAGGACCAGGCCTATCGCGCCGGCATCGGTCCGGTGGAATACGACGCCATCCTCACCGCCAAGCTGTCCTCCATCGACACCGACCGGCTGGAGAGCCTTTATTCCAAGCTGACGGCCGACCCGGCCTGAAGGAAAACCGGCGCCGTCACGGCAGAACGCGCACCGCCACCTGCTTGGTGAAGGGCGACAGCGCCAACACCTCCCACCGGATGCCGGTCTCGGCGACGAATTCCATCCACGCCCGGTACTCGTCGTCGCGCCAGCCGCGATTGCCGATCATCTCGTCGAACACCAGCACGGTGCCGGGAACGACGCGGGGCGCCAAAAGCGTCAGCACGGTCCGCGCCGAGGCGTAGATATCGCTGTCGATATTGACCAGTCGCGCCATGCCCGGATGGGCGGCCAGGAAGCCGGGCAGGGTGTCGGCAAACCAGCCCGGATGCAGCCGCGCGGCCGGATGGACCTCGGGCAGTTGGCGGCCGGTGGTCAACACCCCGGCCCGCTCGCGGCCCCAATCCTCGGGCAGTCCCTCGAAGGAATCGAAGCCGTGCACGTCCTGGCCGGCCACCTCGGCGATATGGGTGAGCGAGGTCCCCCGGCGGACGCCGAATTCCAGCACCAGCCCCGGCACCCGCGCCGCGGCCATGGCGTGACGCAGCAGGGTCCGCGACACCCCGAACACCCGCGCCGGCCGGGGCAGCGCCGCCACCGAGTCGACCAGTGGCCGCCGGCGGAGATCGCCGTCCACATGGCGGCGGCGGATGGCGGCGGCTTCGGCGGCACGTCCGGCCAGGGCGTGCAGCACCGCCAGCAGCGCCCAGTACTTGCCGTTGGCGCCGGCACACGCCAACGCCCGTTCCACCCGCCGCGCCGCCTCGCCGAGGCCGGCGAGGTCGAGGGCCGGGGCCGCCGAGCCCACCCATGAGGCGGCGTGGTCGGGGTGCCCGGCGAGGATGGCGTCGAAGGCCACCAGTGCCGCCTCGGAGTCTCCCAGCCGCCACAGGCTCACCGCCGCCTCGTAGGACAACGGACGCGACGGCGGCGACGCGGCGGCCAGGGCCACGCAGTCGGCATAGCGGGCGTCGCGGCGATAGGCGCCGGCCAGGGCCACGGCCAGGCCGGGAAAATTGGGGTGGGCGGCGCGCAGCCGCTCAAGGGCGTCGACGGCGGCGCAAGCGTTGGAGGCCAGCACATGGGCGCGCCCGGCCTGGAACATCGCCTCCGGGTCGCCGGGGTCGGCATGGGCCAGCGCCGCCAGCGCCTTGGCGCCTTCCTTGCGCCCCACATGGGCGGCCGCCAGCAGCACCGCCCGCTCCGGCCCGGCGGGCAGGTCGGCGAGGATCTTGAGGGCGGAGTCGAAGCGCCCGGCGGCGATCGCGGCCCGGGCGGCGGCATCGGTCATGGGCGGCAGTCTGCCCCGGGGGCGAAGGCGGCGGCAAGCGGATTGCCGCCGCCTTCGCCGGAACGGGCACTAATCGCTGACCATGAACACCCCGTGGACGAACACGCCCAGCAGGGAAAGGATGAACGCCACCGCCAGCCACGGCGAATGGGTGACGGCGGCGGCGGCGGCGATGCCGCCGACGAGAAGGATGCGCTTCATGGGTCCGCTCCTGGCGCCCCGGTCGAGGCGCGAACGACGCGATGGGACCGGCGCCGACCGGCGGCGCCGGATCAAGGAAAGGAAGGGGTCAGGCCGAAGCGGGCGGGCCGGTGGGATAGGGACGGGCCTGGCGTGGTGGCGCCGCGGCGCGGTTGTGGGCCGAAGGCACCGCATGGTGCGTCGTGGTCGGCAAGAGCACTCGCGGCGGACCGGCCGGCATGGCCGGTCCCCAATCCAGTCCGCCGACGCCTTGGTCGCCGGTGCCGTCCGGGCCGCTCAGGGACAGGCACAGCCCGTCATCGGCCCGGGCCTGGCCGCCACCGCCGAACACCCCCACGGCCATGGCCGCCACGACAAGCAGCAACGGCACGACACGGCGAAGATGTCTCAGGGCGTCCACGGGCGATCCCAGCGAATGACGGATGGCCGGATGCTATCAGGGCCGGCGCCCCGGTGGGAAGCGCGATCGGGAAAGGGATGGTGCCCCAGGCCGGACTCGAACCAGCACGCCGTTGCCGGCAACAGATTTTGAGTCTGCCGCGTCTACCATTCCGCCACTGGGGCACCGTGGGAATGGAGGGCGATCATAGCCCAGGCGGGAACGGGGTCAACGGGAATCCCGATGCCCCGTCACGGCTCGACGCCGATATTGTCGATCAGCCGCGCCCCGCCCAGCCGGGCGGCGCCCAGGATGCGGGCCGGCCGCTCCAGGCGGTCGACGGGGGCCAGGGTGTCGGCGTCGCGGACCTCGACATAGTCCACCGACAGGAAGCCGGCGGCGACGAGGTCGGCGGCGGCGCGATGGCACAGCTCTTCGGCGCGGCCGCCTTGCCCCAGGCCATCGGCGACGGCCTCCAGGGCGCGATGGAGGGCTGGGGCGATGGCCCGCTCGGCGTCCGAGAGATAGGCGTTGCGCGACGACAGCGCCAGCCCGTCGGCCTCGCGCGCCGTCGGCACGCCGACGATCTCGACCGGGATGTCGAGGTCGCGGGCCAGGCGGCGGATGACCATCAGCTGCTGCCAGTCCTTCTCGCCGAACAGGGCGACATCGGGCAGGCATTGCAGCAGCAGCTTGGCGACCACGGTGGCGACGCCCTCGAAATGGCCGGGGCGCACGGTCCCGCACAGACCCTCGGAGACGCCGTCCACCGTCACCCGGGTGGCGAAGCCGGCCGGATACATCTCGGCGACGGTCGGCGCGAACAGCAAGTCGCAACCGGCACCGGCCAATAGGGCGGCATCGGCCTCCTCCTGGCGCGGATAGCGGCCGAAATCCTCGTTGGCGCCGAACTGGCGGGGATTGACGAAGACGCTGGCCACCACGCGGCCGGCCAGTTCGCGGCCACGCCGCACCAGGCTCAAATGGCCGTCGTGCAGGGCGCCCATTGTGGGAACGAAAGCCACCGTCAGGCCCTGGTCGCGCCAGTACCTGACGCGGGCCCGCAGTTCGGCGACGGAGCGGACGACATCGATGTCCTCGGCCATGTCACGCCTCCTTGGCCGGCTTGGCGACGCCGAAGCAGTGCCCGGGACCGGGAAAGGTCCGGGCCTTGACCTCGGCGGCGTAACGGCCGGCGGCATCGGATACCAGCGGCGCCAGATCGGCGTAGCGCTTGACGAATTTGGGGGTGAAATCGGTGAACAGCCCCAGCACGTCCTCGCTGACCAGCACCTGACCGTCGCAGGCCGGCGAGGCGCCGATGCCGATGGTGGGAATGGCGATCTCGTCGCTCAGCGCGCGGGCCACGGGCTCGACGGTGCCTTCCACCACCACGCTGAAGGCGCCGGCGTCGGTGATGGCGCGGGCGTCGGCGCGGATGGCGGCGGCCTCCTCCTCGACGCGGCCGTGGGCGCGGAAGCCGCCGGCGGCGTTGACCGCCTGCGGCTTGAGGCCGATATGGGCCATCACCGGAATGCCGCGCTCGGTGAGGAACCGGATGGTCTCGGCCATCTCGCGGCCGCCCTCCAGCTTGACGGCGGCGCAGCCGGTCTCGGCCATCACCCGGGCGGCGTTGCGGAAGGCCTGCTCGCGGCTCTCCTGGTAGCTGGCGAAGGGCATGTCGACCACCACCATGGCGGCGCTGGACCCCCGCATCACCGCCTTGCCATGGGCGATCATCATGTCGAGGGTGACGCCCAGGGTGGTGTCCATGCCATAGAGCACCATGCCGAGCGAGTCGCCGACCAGCAGGATGTCCACATGGGGATCGAGCAGGCGGGCCATGGGGGCAGTGTAGGCGGTCAGAACCACCACCGGTTCGCCTCCCTTGCGGGCACGGATGTCGCGCGTGGTCACGCGCCGGGTGCGGACTTCGGTGCTCAAACCTTCCTCCGTGAAGACACTAGTGCGCTGATTTTGTGGGCCGATTCACCAGACCGACGGTTCAGGGGCCTGACCCTTCGGTCTGGATCGGACCACTAGGCCGTGGCGCCCTCGGCCAGATCCTTGAGGGCCGTGGCGTCGACCAGGATCACATGGCCCGAGGCCGGCAGGCCGATCACCCCCTCCCGCTTCAACTGGGTGAAGGTGCGGCTGACCGTCTCGATGGTCAGGCCCAGATAGTCGGCGATGTCGGCCCGGCTCATGGGCAGGGCCACCGGACTGGCGGACAGCCCCTGCTGCTCGGCGCGGCGCGACAACTTGAGCAGGAAGGTGGCGACCTTCTCCTTGGCGGTCTTGCGGCCCAGCAGCAGCATCTGCTCCTGCGCCGCCACCAGATCCTTGACTGCCCGCGAGAACATGCGGCGCTCGAGCTTCGGCATCTCGACCAGCAGGGATTCCAGCTTGCGATGGGTGAAGCGGCACAGTTGGGTCGAGGTCACCGTCTCGGCGGTGTAGACGTAGCCGCCCTCGAGGCCGAGGCCGAACATGTCGCCGGCGAACAGGAAGCCGATGATCTGCCGGCGCCCGTCGCTCATCAGCTTGTACAGCTTCACCGAGCCGGCCGAGATGGAATAGACGTGGTCGGCGGGGTCGCCCTCGCGGAACACCGTGAAGGCCGGCGGCAGTTGGGCGTGGCAGCGAACGGTGGCCAGGCGCTTGATCTCGTCATGGGCGAGGTCGGCGCAGAAGGCGATCTCGCGCACCACGTCGCAGTTGCGGCATGGCGGCGCGCTGAGGTCGGGAACCTCGCGTTCGATCTTGTGGTCGTCGAAATCCAGGGGCGGCATCAGGTTCACCCTCATCCGCCCGGCCTCAGGCCTTGTCGGTGGGCGTGCCGACGTCGTCGTCCTCGAACAGGATTCGGTGCGCGGCACCATCCAGATCGTCGAACTGGCCGGTCTTCAAGGCCCACAGGAAGGCCACCAATCCCAACAGGCCCAGAATCAGGGCCACGGGAATGAGCATCAGCAGGTTGGTCACGCCTTTCTCCCGCGCGACAGCCGCAAAGCGTTGCCAATAACTACCAGCGACGAGGTCGACATTGCAATCGCGGCGATGAGGGGGGTCACGAAGCCGGCCACCGCCAGCGGCACGGTGACCATGTTGTAGCCCAGCGCTAGGCCGAAATTCTGCTGCACCAGCCGGCGCGCCTTCAGGGCCACGGCCAAGGTCTCGGCGACCGGGCCCAGGCGGGTGCCCTGGAACACCACGTCGGCCGCCGTCTGGCTGACGTCCACCGCCGTCGACGGCGACATCGACACATGCGCCGCCGCCAGGGCGGGCGCGTCGTTGAGGCCGTCGCCGACCATCAGCACCCGCCGCCCCTGGGCCTTGAGCTCGTCGAGGCGGGCGACCTTGTCGGCGGGAACGCAGCCGGCCCGCCAGTCGTCGATGCCCAATTCGGCGGCGACCCGGCGGACGGTCGCCTCGCGATCGCCCGACAGCAGCACCACCCGCAACCCCCGCGCCTCGAGCGCGGCGACGACGGCACGGGCATCGGGCCTGAGGCCATCGGCGAAGGCGAAGCGCACCGGCGGGCGACCGGGGCGATCCAGCCACAGTTCGGGACCGGCGCCGTCATCCTCGGCGATGCCGATCCAGCGGCGGCTGCCCAGCCGGACGGCGCCGTCGGTCATGCCGCGGCCTGGTTCCTCGCGAACGCCGGCCGCCAGGGGCACCCCCGGCGCGGCGGCGGCCAGCGCCCGGGCCAGCGGGTGCCGCGAGGCCAGGGCCAGGCCGGCGGCCTGGCGAAGGTCGTCGTCGGTCCAGCCGCCGTCCCCAAGCAGTTCGGGCTTGCCGAGGGTCAGGGTGCCGGTCTTGTCGAACACCACCGTGTCACAATCGGCGAATCGCTCCAGGGCCGTGGCCGACTTGATGAGGATGCCCTGGCGCAGCAGGCGGCCGCTGGCGATCACCTGCACCACCGGCACCGCCAGCGCCAGCGCGCAGGGGCAGGTGATGATCAGCACCGCGACGGCGTGGAGCAGCGCCACCTGCCACGGGATGCCGCCCACGACCACCCAGCCCAGGAATGTCGCCAGCGAGGCGGCATGGACCACCGGCGCGTACCATCGCGCCACCCGGTCGGCCAGGGCGACGTAGCGGGCGCGGCCCTGTTCGGCCACCTCCATCATGCGGACGATCTCGGCCAGCAAGGTGCGCTCGCCGACCGCCGACACGGCCAGACGCAGCGGCGCCGACAGGTTGACGGTGCCGGCGAAGACGCGGATGCCCGGGGCCACCGCCACCGGCACGCTCTCGCCGGTGATCAAGCCGGTGTCCACGTCGGAGATGCCGTCCACCACCTCGCCGTCGACGCCGATGCGCTCGCCGGCGGCCACGAAAACCGCCATGCCGGCCTCGACCCGGTTGGGCGGCAGCAGGCGCTGGGTGCCGTCGGCGTCGATGACGGTGACCGCCACCGCGTCCAGCGCCAGCAGGTGCTCGGCGGCCGAGCGCGCCCGGCCGCGGGCGCGGCTGTCCAGATAGCGGCCGATCAGCAGGAAGAACAGCAGGGTGATGGCGGAATCGAAATAGGCGTGCTCGCCGTGGCGGATGGTCTCGGCCAGGCTCATCCCCGAGGCCAGCAGCACGCCCAGCGTGATGGGAACGTCCATGTTGGTGCGCCCGGCCCTGAGCGCGGTCAGCGCCGAGCGCAGGAAGGGGCGCACGCAATAGGCCACCGCCGGCAGCACGATCAGCGCCGACACCCAATGCATGAAATCGCGGGTGTGCACGCCCATGGACGAGAAGTGGCCGGCCCACACCGACACCGACAGCAGCATGACGTTGCCGGCGGCGAAACCGGCCACGGCCATGGCCCGCAGCAGCTCCTTCTCGTGCCGGTCGGTCTCGCGCCCCAGCTTGGCGGGATCGTAGGGCACCACCCGGTAGCCGACCGCCAGCACCGGCGCCAGCAGGGAGGCGGCGTCGTTGTCGCCGGCCGTCCAGCGCACCACCAGCCGGCGGGTGGTCATGTTCACCCGCGCCCAGGTGACGCCCTTCTGGCGGGCCAGCAGGCCCTCGATCAGCCAGACACAGGCGGCACAGTGGATGCCCTCGACCATCAGGTGGAGCTCGGACTCGCCGGCCCCGGTGGTGGTGACGTGGGCGGAGAAGTCATGGAGGGCCGTCGCGTCCTCGTCGGGACGCAGGGCGCGGATGTTGGGGTCGAGACAGCGGCGGCGGTAATAGCCGTCCATGCCCAGCCCGTTGACCAGGGCATAGGCGCCCTCGCATCCACGGCAGCAGAAATCACCCGCCTGACCGGCGGGAACGGGCAGGCCGCAATGGAGGCAGGCCCGCTCGCCGGTCACGGAATGACGAAGCGCTTTGCGTGCTGGTAGGACGCCTTCTTGCCGACGGCGGCGATGTCCATGTCCCACACGCCGTTGAGCGGCAGGTCGAGGATGGCGCCGTAGACGCCATCGCCCTTGGCCGGCAGCGCCACGTCATGGTCATGGCCCCTGGCGGTCGGACGGACCAGATGGGCGCGGATGTCGAGATCGTTGACCGGCCGGCCGTCGCGATCGTGGTAGCGCAGGGTGACCGCCGCCCTCGGCCCCTCGCCGGCGACCGGCTCGACGGTGGTTTCCACCGTCCAGCCGAGCTCGGTCTGGGCCTTGGCCAGGGCAAGGTTCTGGTTGTAGGCCAGCCCCTTCTCGTAGGCGCCCTCGGTCTCCAGCCCGGTGAAGGTGGAGGTGGCGAACCACGCCAGGGTGCCGTTGACCCCGATGATCACCACGAACGCCGCCACGAAGATGTAGGGATACCACCAACCCGGCTGTCTGGCCTGTGCCATGGTCCTCTGTGCCTCTTACCTGTCCGGTCCCGCGAACACGGTGTTGCTCTGGATCTGGTGGCCTTCGCTCTTTTCCGTCAGCACGAAGGTCATCGGCGTCGCCTTGCCGTCGGTGCTGGCGGCCGGAGCCGAGACGTAGACCCGGAAAGTGCCGACCTCGTCGCCCTTGACGTCCAGCTCGACCTGGGGTCCCTCGCCGGCATCGTCGCCGACCACCTCGAGGGTGGCGCCGTCGAGACCGGTCACCGCCAGGGTGAACTCGCGGTCCTTGCGGACCATGTTCAGCACCTTGTAGGTGTAGCCGTTGCGGATCGACCCGTCGGACAACTGGACGAACAGCGGCGAACGCTCGTGCAGCACGTTGATCTCGATGTCCTTGCGGGTGCCCAGGGAGAAACTGATGGCGGCGCCGATCACCGCGACGACGGCTGCATAGACCACCGTGCGGGCGCGCACCAGCTTTAATTTGGCCTTCTCGCCCTTCGCGCGGGCTTCGAGATTGAACGTCGAGTCGTAGCTGATCAGGCCGCGCGGCAAGCCGTAGCGGTCCATGATCGAGTCGCAGGCGTCGATGCACAGCCCGCAGCCGATGCAGTCCAACTGGGTGCCCTTGCGGATGTCGATGCCGGTGGGGCAGACCTGGACGCAGAGATTGCAGTCGACGCAATGGCCGCGGCCCTCGAAGCTCTGGTCCTTGCGGGCGGCGCCGCGGGGCTCGCCGCGCCAAGCCTCGTAGGAGATGATCAGCGAGTGCTCGTCGAACATCGCCGCCTGGAAGCGCGAATAGGGGCACATGTAGATGCACACCTGCTCGCGGCCCCAGCCGGCCAGCAGGAAGCAGAAGCCGCCCACCACGGCGACGGTGCCGTAGACGGCCGAGCTGGCGTTGAGGGTGAAGAAGTCGCGCAGCATCTCGAAGGCGTCACCGAAATACAGGGTGAAGCCGATGCCGCACGACGCCGCGATGACCAGCCAGATGGCCCACACCGTCACCTTCTTGGCGAGCTTGGCGCCGGTCCAGGGCTGGCGCTGCAAGGCCAGGCGCTTCGGACGGTCGCCGATGATCAGACGCTCGACGGCGACGAACAGATCGGTATAGACGGTCTGCCAGCAAGCGAAGCCGCACCAGATGCGGCCGGCCAGGGCGCTGATGAGGAACAGCATGATCGCCGACAGCGCCAGGATGCCGGTGAGATAGTAGACCTCCTGCGGCCAGATCTCGATGTTGAAGAAATAGGCGCGACGCCCCGCCATGTCGACCAGGATGGCCTGGTCAGGCGCCCCGGCGCCGCGATCCCAGCGCAGAAGCGGCCCCAGATGGTAGACGCCCAGCAACAGGATCATCGCCCACCACTTGAAGTTCCGGAATCGGCCCTTCACCGCGCGCGGCTGGACGATCTTGGTTTCGGCGTAGAGTGCCGGCTCGGCATTCTTCTTGACCGGCTCCGGAGCGGCGTTGTTCGCGATGTCCATGGCGGTTTTTCACTCGTCTAGTTCGAGGGTGCGGCGACTCTATCGACGGGGGGGTACGCCAGACCCGTCAAATAAGCATGGCGGGAATGCACCGGAATGCCAGCTCCCCGCCTTGGACAGTAATGGAAATCGACACGCGGTCAAAAGGCAAAAACCAACGGATGGCATGCGCGAAGAAGCAAGGGGGCGCGCCTCGCGGCGCGCCCCCTCGTCTCGAACCGGCTTACTTGCCGCCGCCCAGCGAATGGACGTAGACCGCCAGCATCTTGATGGTGGCCGCGTCGAGACGGCCGGCCCAGGTCGGCATGGAGCCGTGCTTGGGCGCGGTCACCTGCGCCAGGACCACGTCCTTGTTGGACTGCTTGGCGTTGGCCTTCCACAGCCACAGGTTATTGTTGAGCGCCGGGGCGCCCAGCGCCGCGGTGCCCGAGCCGTCCTCGGCGTGGCAGGCGGAGCACCGCTCGACGAAGATCGCCTCGCCCGGCGAGCCGGCGGCCGGAGCCTTGGCGGCGAGCGAGACCACGTAGTCGGCCAGTTGGTCGAGCTGGGCCTTGTCCAGCGGATCGCCGGTGCCGAAGACCGGCATCTCGCTCTGACGCGAGTCCGGGTCCTCGTTGCGGACGCCGTGGCTGATGGTCTGCTGGATGTCGGCCAGGGTGCCGCCCCAGATCCATTCGTCGTCGGCCAGGGTCGGATAGGCCCCGGCGACGCCGACGCCGCCCGCCGCGTGACAGGCCGAGCAGTTCTCGCCGAAGGCGATCTTGCCGCCGGTCAGGGCGAAGTTCAGCAGGTCCTTGTTCTTCGACACCTCCTCGAGCGGAGTCGCCGCCAGCATGGCGGTGAACTTCGCCCGCGACGCCTGTTGGGCCTTCAGGTCGTCGCCCAGATTCGCCCGCGAGGAATAGTTGAGCATGCCGCGCGAGTAGTCGCTGATCGTCGGCCAGGTGGGCATGACGACCCAATAGCCGATCGACCAGATCACCGTCGCCCAGAACACCCAAACCCACCATTTCGGCAGCGGAGTGTTCAACTCCTTGATGCCGTCCCACTCGTGCCCCGTGGTCATCTGACCGGACACCGAGTCCTTTTCGATGGAAGCCATCTTAGCGCTCCTTGTCTTCATCCCTCAGCGGGATGTCCCCGTACGATTCCAGCCGGGTCTTGTTGCCGGGCCGGAAGGCGTAGAAGACGATCCCGAGGAAAAGAACCATCAACCACAATCCCCACAGGGACCGGAGAAACTCGACGATTGATTCGAGCGTCATCCGTTTCCCTTACCTGCGGATCGACTCGGGCTTGACGGTGGTGAAGTCCACCATGGTGCCGAGCACCTGGAGGTACGCCACCAGCGCGTCCATCTCCGAGACGACCTTGGGGTTGCCGTCGAAGTCGCCCATCTTGGCCTTCGGGTAGCGGGCGGCCACGGCGGCGTCAGCCGAATCCGAGCTCGCCTGCTCCACCAGATCCGCCTTGGCGTTCTTGATCTGGTCGGCGGTATAGGGCACGCCCACCACGGCCAGGGTCTGCAGGTTCGCCTGGATGGTGGAGGTGTCCAGCGGCCGCAACAGATGGCGATAGCCGGGCATGATGGACTCGGGGACCACGTCACGCGGGTTGATGAGGTGCCGGGTGTGCCAGTCGTCGGTGTACTTGCCGCCGACGCGGGCCAGGTCCGGACCGGTACGCTTCGACCCCCACTGGAAGGGATGGTCGTACTTGGACTCGGCCGCCAGGCTGTAGTGGCCATAGCGCTCGACCTCGTCCTTGAACGGACGGACCATCTGGCTGTGGCAGTTGTAGCAGCCTTCGCGGACATAGATGTCACGGCCGGCCTGTTCGAGCGGGCTGTAGGGGCGGACGCCCTCGACCTTCTCGATGGTCGACTCGATGGTGAAGAGGGGAACGACCTCGACCAAGCCGCCGACGATCACCGTGAGGAGAATGCCGACCGCCAGGAAGAAGACGTTGGTTTCGAGCTTAGCGTGATGCTTGAAGATAGACATCTGTCCGGTCCTCCTCAGCGGGCGCCGCTGGCGGCGGGGGCCAGCGATTCCTCGGCCACGTCACCCTTGATGGTCTTCACGAAGTTGTAGACCATCACCAGCGCGCCCAGCACGAACAGCAGGCCGCCCAGAGCACGGATGACGTAGTAGGGATGCATGGCCTCGACGGTCTCGATGAACGAGTACTGCAGGAAGCCCATGCTGTCGTAGGCGCGCCACATCAGGCCCTGCATGATGCCCGAGATCCACATGGCGGTGATGTAGAGCACCACGCCGATGGTGGCGACCCAGAAGTGCGTGCCCACCAGCTTCAGCGAGTAGACTTCCTTGCGGCCCCACAGCTTGGGAACCAGGTAGTACAGCGAGCCGAAGGTGACGAAGGCGACCCAGCCCAGGGCACCCGAGTGCACGTGGCCGACGGTCCAGTCGGTGTAGTGCGACAGCGAGTTCACCGCCTTGATCGACATCATCGGACCCTCGAAGGTCGACATGCCGTAGAAGGCCACCGAGGTCACCAGGAACCGCATCACCGGGTCGGTGCGCAGCTTGTCCCAGGCCCCCGACAGGGTCATCAGGCCGTTGATCATGCCGCCCCAGGACGGCATCCACAGCATGATCGAGAAGGTCATGCCCAGGGTCTGCGCCCAGTCCGGCAGGGCGGTGTAGTGCAGGTGGTGCGGACCGGCCCAGATGTAGAGGAAGATCAGCGCCCAGAAGTGCACGATCGACAGCCGGTACGAATAGACCGGACGCTCGGCCCGCTTGGGCACGAAGTAGTACATCATGGCCAGGAAGCCGGCGGTCAGGAAGAAGCCCACCGCGTTGTGGCCGTACCACCACTGGGTCATGGCGTTCTGCACGCCGCCGAAGACGTTGTACGACTTCATCAGCGAACCGCCGAACAGGGCGGCCGGAACGGCGAGGTTGTTGCCCAGGTGCAGCATCGCCACGGTCAGGATCATGGAGAAGAAGAACCAGTTGGCCACGTAGATGTGGGGTTCCTTGCGCTTCATGATCGTGCCGGCGAACGCGATCAGGTACGCCACCCAGATCACGGTCAGCCACAGGTCGATCCACCACTCCGGCTCGGCGTATTCCTGGCCCGAGGTGAAGCCCAGGACATAGGTCAGCGCGGCGACGACGATCAGCGCCTGGAAGTTCCAGAAGATGAAGTTGCCGAGGCCCCGGCCGCCGAACAGCTCGGCGCGGGAGGTGCGCTGCACCACGTAAAGGGAGGTGGAGAAAAGAATGTTGCCGCCGAAGGCGAAGATCACGGCGGAGGTGTGGACCGGCCGCAGGCGGCCGAACGAGGTCCACTCAAGATCAAGGTTAAGGGCCGGGAAGGCCAGCTGCCAGGCGATGAAATCGCCAGCCAGGAAGCCCACAACCCCCCAGAAAATCGCCGCGAGGACGAACTTCTTCACCACGTCTTCACAATAGCGCGTGGCGTCGGTGTTGCTGCTCATGCCGAACTCCTGTTTCGACCGGGATAGGGTCAGCCTCGGAGCGCCCGACCGGAGTCCATGGCAAATAGCATGCCCCC
Source organism: uncultured Rhodospirillaceae bacterium (assembly GCA_937887565.1). Classification (GTDB taxonomy): domain Bacteria; phylum Pseudomonadota; class Alphaproteobacteria; order Rhodospirillales; family Magnetospirillaceae; genus CALABS01. The sequence continues at coordinate 95,094 of CALABS010000013.1, forward strand.
GTAAACCGACAGCCGGCCGGGAGGTCTCTGCTCCAAGATGGCGCACTATGACGGCTGGGTCGGCGGCGGCCATTGATCCAGATCAAAAATTGCAAAATTTACTGGTTTCCCGGATGTTTGCCGGCCCTTTCTCGCAAACCGTCTCCCCTTTCGGGCGGGGCCGCCGTCCGCCGATTGCCGGGCCGGCCCCCATCCTTTAGAGTTTCCGCCCATGATCGACACCATCCCTGGCCCCGATTCCGCCGCCCGTCCCGTCATCCGTCTGCAGAAGGGCCGCTCGCGCCGGTTCCGCGCCGGCCATCCGTGGGTGTTCTCCAACGAGATCGAGATGACCGCCGAGGCCAAGGCCCTGCCGCCCGGCGGGCTGGTCACCCTGATGGACGCCGGCGGCGAGCGGCTGGGGGTGGCCAGCTTCAACCCCCATTCGCTGATCGCCGCGCGGGTGCTGGACCGCGACGCCGCGGCGGTGGTCGATGCCGGCTTCGTCGCCGGCCGCCTGCGCCGCGCCCTGGCCTTGCGCGAGACCCTGTTCGACACCCCCCATTACCGCCTGGTTCATTCCGAGGCCGACGGCTTGCCGGGGTTGATCGTCGACCGCTACGGCGACGTCGCTTCGGTGCAGGCCAACACCGCCGGCATGGAGGCGCTGACCCCGCTGGTGGTCGATGCGCTGGCCGAGGTGCTGGCGGTGCGCGCGGTGGCGCTCAAGAACGACAGCCCGGTGCGCAGGCTGGAGGGCCTGGAGACCTATGACCGGATCGCGCTCGGCGCCATCGACGGGCCGGTGGAGCTGGTCGAGAACGGCAGCCGCTTCGTCGCCGACCTGACCGGCGGCCAGAAGACCGGCTGGTTCTACGACCAGCGCGACAACCGCGCCTTCATGGCCCGCCTCGCCGCTGGCCGCCGCATGCTCGACGTCTACACCTATGCCGGCGGCTTCGCGGTGCAGGCGGCCATGGCCGGCGCCGCCGAGGTGGTGGCGGTGGACCGCTCCGACCATTCCCTGGCGCTGGCCGACCACGCCGCCCGCCTCAACGGCGTCACGGTGCGCACCGTCCGCGCCGAGGCCTTCGCCGAGATGGCGCGGCTGGACGCCGCCGGCGAACGCTTCGGGGTGGTGGTGGCCGACCCGCCGGCCTTCGTGAAGTCGCGCAAGGACCTGGAGGCCGGTGCCAAGGGCTACCGCAAGATGACGCGGCTGGCGGCGCCGCTGGTCGAGCCGGGCGGCTTCCTGTTCTGCGCCTCGTGCTCGCATCACATGCCGGCCGACCGCTTCGCCGAGGAGATCGCCCACGGCCTGTCGCTGGCCGGCCGCTCGGGCCGGGTGCTGCGCGCCGCCGGCGCCGCCTCCGACCATCCGGTCCATCCCTGGCTGCCGGAAAGCGCCTATCTCAAGGGACTGGCCCTGCAGCTGGACTGAGCCATGCCCCGTTACCGGCTGACCATCGAATACAACGGCACCCCCTTCCAGGGCTGGCAGCGCCAGGACAACGGCCCGTCGGTGCAGCAGGCGCTGGAGGAGGCCTTCGCCCGCTTCTGCCAGGCCGAGATCGGCGTGGTGGCGGCCGGGCGCACCGATTCCGGCGTCCATGCCACCGGCCAGGTGGTCCATGCCGACCTGCCGCGCCCCTGGCCCACCGACACCGTCCGCGACGCCCTCAACCACCATCTCAGGCCGCATCCGGTGGCGGTGCTGGCCGCCGAGGCGGTCGGCGACGACTTCCATGCCCGCTTCTCGGCCACCGGCCGCGCCTACTTATATAGACTCCTGAACCGCCGCGCCCCGCCGGTGCTGGACCGCGACCGGGTGTGGTGGATGCCGCGCCCGCTGGACGCCGAGGCCATGCACGCCGCCGCCCAGTTGCTGGTCGGCCACCACGACTTCACCACCTTCCGCGCCAGCGAGTGCCAGGCCAAGAGCCCGCTGAAGACGCTGGACGTGCTGGAGGTGTCGCGCCGGGGCGACGAGATCGCCGTGGTCGCCGCCGCGCGGTCGTTCCTGCACCACCAGGTCCGCAACATGGTCGGCACCCTCAAGCTGGTGGGCGAGGGCAGCTGGAGCCTGGACGACGTCACCCGCGCCCTGGCTGCCCGCGACCGCGCCAAGGGCGGCCCGACCGCGCCGCCGGGCGGGCTTTACCTGACGAAAGTTATTTATTGACGCTTGGTGATCGTGACCGATCGCCAGGACCCTCAGGCGCCGGGCGGGTTTCTCCGAAACCCTTGGCTCCCGCCGCATGAGCGGCGCGGCCCCTTGGGCCTAGCCCCAGCCCGGTGACCGCTCACCGGGATGGATGTTCCCCTCTCGGTGCCTTCGCCCAATCCCCCTTGACCGCCTGCACCACCGCCAGGGCGGCGATGGCCGCCGTTTCGGCGCGCAGGATGCGCGGCCCCAGCGACACCGCCCGGGCGAAGGGCAGCCGCGCCAGCAGCCGGCGCTCCTCGGGCGCGAAGCCGCCCTCGGGGCCGACCAGCACCGCCAGCGGGCCGTCGGGAATGGAGTGGGCCAGCGGCGGGCCGGAACCGCTTTCGTCGAGGAACAGCAGCGTCCGCCCCGCGTCCCAGCCGGCCAGCGCCTTGTCCAGCGGACAGGCGGGCAAGAGCGCGGGCACCGTCAGCCGCTCGCACTGCTCGGCGGCCTCGACCAGATGGGCGGCCAGGCGGTCGGCGTTGACCCGGGCGGCCACGGTGCGCCGGGTGAACACCGGCCACAGCGCGCTGGCCCCCAGTTCCGTCGCCTTCTCCGCCACCAGGTCGGTGTTGTCCTTCTTGAGCGGCGCCGCCAGCAGCCACAGGTCGGGCTCGGCCGCCTGGAGCCGGGTCCGTTCCCCGATAGTCAGCGCACAGGAATTCTTGGCCACCCGGTCGATTGTGGCCCGCCACTCGCCGTCGCGTCCGTTGAACACCGCCACCGCCTCGCCGGCCTGGGCGCGCATGACGGTGGCGAGGTAGTGCGACTGCTCCTTGGGCAGCTCGATCACCGCGCCCGACGCCAGATCGGCGGCGACGTGGAGGCGCAGGCGGGGACGGCCGGTCACATCAGGCCAAGATCGGTCAACAATCGCTTGGCACGCTTCATCCGATCCGGAGTGGCCTTGGTTGGCTTGCGGCGGGCCACTTCGGCCGACGTGTTCGCCGGGTAACCATTGACCTTGAGATAATGATAGGTCGCCGCCAACTCCAACTCGATGGCCGTGTAGTCACCCATGGCCGCGAGCTTCACCTTTGCTTCGTTTGCGATCATCCCGCCAACTGCGGCCGGCGGAGACGCGGACGCCGTATAAACGGTATACGGCACCTCGTGGTATCCGGGATATTCCTCGGCTCTCAGCGTTCCAAGCAGGCAAGCGTCGTCCGCTGCCTCAGCGACATCAACAGAGAACGGGCCAAAATTGTGGTATTCATAATCAAGACCGCTATCCATCCCGCATGCGTCCAGGAGATAGACTGTTTTTTGCAGGCGTGTCCTACCAACCAGCTTGCCGCCGTTGAGCGCGACGATGCCGACGATCATGTCAACTGGGTCGCTCATTGCCTGACCTCTTCCCACAATTTCCTTAGGCTGCCCATCAACGTGTCGTCCGCGCAATAGACCCTGTAAACCTCTCGCGGAACCATCGCCTTGACGATGGGGGACCGATCTGCGATGTCGTCATGGCCATTCCCATTTGAGCGCCCGATGAGGACCTTCTGGAATGCGCCGCGCTCATCGTAGTCGTATAGCCCGTATGCGGACAGTTTTGCCTTATCCGTCAGCACCGGGACCCCGGTTTCAGCCGAGAAGCGTTCTTTCACGAGACGCTTGTACCTCGGCAGAGAATCACCCTTCTCGCGATCCGTCAAGGCGCCGACATCAAAGCATTTAAAGAGCGCGCGTTCCCGCAATCCGCGCGCCAGTGAGCTTAACTCACCATCACCTGCCGCCTCCATCCGTGCGATCGCCGACCACACGATGGCGTCATCAAGCATGATGTAATCGGACAGGCGGGGCTTATCCGATTTGAGGAATCTAACAAGAACATCCGACTTTTGCAACCCCGTCGACTTGAGATTGCCGTCACGCAGCAAGGAGACCAACCTGGTCAGCAATGCCGTGAGCATCACTTCGGCTGCTCGTGTGGTCTTATGGAGGTAGACCTGGGCGTAAAGGTGGTAACGAGCCAGAAGGTAGCTTTCCGCAGCCTGTAGCCCCTTTTCACCAAGGACAAAGCCATCAACTTCCGAAAAGTCCTGGTCGTCCTTGATCCCGAGGGTCACCTTGCCAACCTTCAGCGCGTCGAAAAGCCAGTCAAAATCGAAACCTCCCGAACCGATGCCGGCCATATAGCGATCTCGTCTAAGGTAATCGAGACGGTCGGCATCGAACTGACTAGACACCACGGAATCGTAGATATCCTTCGCCTCCTTCCTGAGAAACAGGTCAGCGACCTCGTCCGCCAATTCCTTGTCATGGGCAGATAGGACATTGCAGATTTCCGTATCGCCACGGATTATCTCGGCTGTCCAATGCTCATGCTTGCGTCTGGCGGGCACCGCGTGCTCGAAGGCGTGGCTGAATGGTCCGTGTCCCACATCGTGAAGCAGAGCCGCGCAGGCGGTAACCAATGCCCGGCGGTCGCTGAAATGGTTGCTCGCCTCCTTGATATGGCGGAGAAGGCGGCGCGCATTGTGGAAAACGCCCAGGCTGTGTGCCAGCCGAGAGTGAGTAGCCCCAGGGTAAACGAGGTCCGAGAATCCCAGCTGCCGGATCCGTCGGAGGCGCTGGAATTCGCGGGTGTTGACCAGTCGCCAGCATAGGCTGTCCACAGGATCGTCCGGGGAAAAGGCGATCAGCCCATAAATCGGATCTCGGATACGCTGGATCTTGTCATTCGGCATGAACTTGGAACTACATCTGGACGCTCCCACTCCTGAAGGTAGCTGGGGCCCTTAACAATCTCCAGCGTTAATTCATGATTCCAATTCCCACCACCGCCGTCACCGCCACCACGACCATCGCCGCGCCCACCACCACCAGCACCGGCCGGCGGCGGCCCCTCCATGCAATCATGGCGCCGAGGGCCAGGACCAGGAGGGAGAGGAGGAGGTGGGCGGTCACCCCTCGGTCCTCTCGACCGTCAGCACCGTCCCGTCCGCGCCCACCACGCGGACGCGGCTGCCGGCCGGCAAATCGGGGCCGGCGACGGACCAGGTGGTGTCGCCCACCCTCATGCGGCCGCGACCCTCGGCGATGCCGGTGTCCAGGGTGTGGACCGTGCCGACCAGCCGGGCGGCGCGGCGGTTGAGGGTTGGATGGTCGGTCTTGGGGTCGCGCAGGCGCGCATAGGCGGACCGCCCGACGGCGGCGGCCAGCACGGTGGCGACCGCGAAGGCCAGGGCGTGGACCTCCCAGCCCAGCGACGGCGCCGCGTAGGCCAGGATGCCGGTGAGAATGGCGGCGAGGCCCGGCCACATCAGGAAGCTGCCGGGCAGCAGCACCTCGGCCACCAGCAGCACGAAGCCCAGGATCAGCCAGTGCCAGAAGACGACCTCCACCGCCTCAGCCCTCGCCGGCCGGGGGCACGCTGCCGCGTGCCCGCGCCAGGCGGCGGGGCGCCGACTGGATCTCGCCCTCGGCCAGGGCATCCCTGGCGATCTCGGCGATGCCGGCGACGGCGCCGATGAGCCCGGCGGCCTCGAGCGGCATCATCACCAGCTTCTGGTTGGGGGCCGAGGCGACCTTCTCCAGCGCCTGCACGTAGCGCTGGGCAATGAAGTAGTTGACCGCCTGGGCCTCGCCCTTGGCCACCGCCTCGGACACCATGGCGACCGCCTTGGCCTCGGCCTCGGCCTCGCGCTCGCGGGCCTCGGCGTCGCGGAAGGCGGATTCGCGGCGGCCCTCGGCGGCCAGGATCTGGGCCTGCTTCTGGCCCTCGGCCTTCAGCACCTCGGCCTGCTTGAGCCCTTCCGCCTCCAGGATGGCGGCGCGCTTGTCGCGCTCGGCCTTCATCTGCCGGGCCATGGCGTCGACCAGGTCGCGCGGCGGGGCGATGTCCTTGATCTCGATGCGGGTGACCTTGACGCCCCAGGGCTGGGTGGCCTCGTCGACCACCGTCATCAGCTGGGCGTTGATGCGGTCGCGCTGGGACAGAAGCTCGTCCAGGTCCATGCCGCCCATCACCGTGCGGATGTTGGTCATGGTCAGGTTGAGGATCGCCAGCTCCAGATGCGCCACCTCGTAGGCGGCCTGGGCGGCGTCGAGGACCTGGAAGAACACCACCCCGTCCACCGTGACCATGGCGTTGTCGCGGGTGATGACCTCCTGGCTGGGAACGTCGAGCACCTGTTCCATCATGTTGAGCTTGCGGCCGACCTGATCGACCAGCGGCACGATCAGGTGCAGGCCCGGCGACAGGGTGGTGGTGTACTTGCCGAACCGTTCCACCGTGTATTCGTAGCCCTGCGGCACCACCTTGATGCCCAGCGCCACCAGCAGGACCCCCAGCGCGACGACCGCCAATACCAGGATACCGAACGCCGAAACCATGCCCCCCTCCGGACTTCCCTCCGACGACGACGGCAGCATAGCGGAGATGCGGGGGCGAGTCTCGCGCGTTGCGCGCATCCCCCCGAGGGTTGCCCGCCGCCGCCCGGCGGTGCATAAATCCGGCGGACAATCAGCGGGCGGAGAAGCATGAACACCATCGGCATCGTCGGGGCGGGCGCCTGGGGAACGGCATTGGCGGCGACCGCGCGGCGGGCCGGCCGCAACGTGGTGCTGTGGGCCCACGAGCCCGAGGTGGCCGGCGCCATCAACGCCACCCGCGAGAACCCCCATTACCTGCCGGGAGTGCGGCTGGACTGCTGCGCGCGGGCGACCACGGTCCTGGGCGAGGCGGCGGCGGCCGATGCCGTCCTGCTGGTCACCCCCGCCCAGCACCTGCGCGCCACCTGCGCGGCGCTGGCGCCCCACTGGACCGCCGGCAAGCCGGCGGTGATCTGCGCCAAGGGCATCGAGCAGGCCACCGGCGCCATGATGACCGAGGTGGTCGAGGCCGAGCTGCCCGGCGCCGCCGTCGCCGTGCTGTCCGGCCCCACCTTCGCCATCGAGGTGGCGCGCGGCCTGCCCACCGCCGTGACGCTGGCCTGCGCCGACGTGGGACTGGGCCAGGCGCTGGTCGAGGCGATCGGCACCGCCACCTTCCGCCCCTACCTGTCCGACGACCTGATCGGCGCCGAGATCGGCGGCGCGGTCAAGAACGTGCTGGCCATCGGCTGCGGCATCGTCGAGGGGCGCGGCATGGGCGACAACGCCCGCGCCGCCCTGATCACCCGCGGCCTGGCCGAGATCACCCGTCTGGCGGTGGCGAAGGGTGGTCATCCCGAGACCCTGACCGGGCTGTCGGGCCTGGGCGACCTGATCCTGACCGCCTCGTCCACCCAGTCGCGCAACTATTCCCTCGGCCTGGCGCTGGGCGAGGGCCGGACGCTCGCCGAGGTGCTGGGAAGCCGCCGCGCCGTTACCGAGGGCGTGTGGACCGCCGGCGCCGTGGTCGCCATGGCGGCGTCGCAGGGCATCGAGATGCCCATCTGCGCCGCCGTCGACGCGGTGCTGAACAGGGGCGCCGACCTCGACGACACCATCCGGGGCCTGCTGAGCCGGCCGTTCCGGACGGAAGGGGTTTGATCTTCGCCCACAGATGAACACAGATGAACTCAGATATTTTTATCGGTGTTCATCTGTGTTCATCTGTGGGCCCTGATCGATCTGCAGGAGATGCCCCCATGTTCGTCGTCCACTGCAAGGACAAGCCCGGCGCCAGCCAGGTCCGCCTCGACAACCGCGCCGCCCATCTCGACTACCTGAACGCCCATCTCGACCGCGTGGTCATGGCCGGCCCGGTGCAGACCGACGACCGGACCGGCATGATCGGCAGCGTGCTGGTGCTGGATTTCCCCGAACGGGCGGCCCTGGACTCGTTCCTGGCCGGCGACCCCTACGCCAGGGCCGGGCTGTTCGAGAGCGTCACCGTGCTGCCGTTCAGGAAGGTGCTGCCCTGATGGCCCACTGGCTGGTGAAGTCCGAACCCGGCGCCTGGAGCTGGGACGACCAGGTCCGCGACCAGGTCACCGCCTGGACCGGCGTGCGCAACCACCAGGCCGCCAAGTCCCTGCGCGGCATGCGCCTGGGCGACACCTGCTTCTTCTATCACTCGGTGGAGGAGAAGCGGATCGTCGGCGTGGTCGAGGTGGTGCGCGAGGCCTATCCCGACCCCACCGCCCCGGACGGCAAGTGGGTGTGCGTCGATGTCAAGGCGGTGCGGCCCGTGCCCAAGCCGGTGACCTTGCAGCAGGTCAAGGACGACCCGCGCCTGGCCGAGCTGCCGCTGATCCGCCAGTCACGGCTGTCGGTGATGCCCATCGACGACGCGGCGTGGGAGCTGCTGTGCGGCCTGGGGGGGCTGTGATGACCGAGCTGTGCGCCTTCGACGACCTGCCCGAACCGGGGGCCAGGGGGCCGTTCGTCGTCGACGGCGTGGCGGTCTTCGTGGTCCGCAAGGACAACGAGGTGATGGGCTACGTCAACGCCTGCCCCCATGTGGGCGCGCCGCTGGAGATGGAGCCCGACCGCTTTCTCGACGCCTGGGGCGACGCCATCGTCTGTTCCGTGCATGGGGCCAATTTCGACCCCGCCACCGGCGCCTGCCTGGGCGGCCCCTGCCGGGGCAAGGGACTGACGCCCTTTCCGGTCGTGGTCCGTAATGGAATGGTCATAAGCGCCCCTCCCCCGGAAGGAATATAAGTCCTTCTTAAGTTTGCGTATCCCGCGCGGCTATAGGTCGGTGCCTTTCGCGGCGGGGGTTGAGTCGAATCGAGAAGTTGCCCATAATCCGGCGCTGCATTCCGGGGAACGTCTTACGCCCGACGCACAAGAGGCGTAGGCCAATCAATAAAGGAGACATCCTACATGACCGAACTCTTTCCCGTTCCGGCCGAAATCGCCAAATCGGCCCTCATCGACGAGAAGACCTACCAGGAGTGGTACGAGCGCTCGGTCAAGGATCCCGACGGCTTCTGGGGCGAACACGGCAAGCGCGTCGACTGGATCAAGCCCTTCACCCAGGTCAAGGATGTGTCGTATTCCGGCGACGTGCACATCCGCTGGTTCGCCGACGGCACCCTAAACGTGGCCGCCAACTGCCTGGACCGGCACCTGGCGACCCGCGGCGACCAGACCGCCATCATCTGGGAAGGCGACGACCCGAACGAGTCCGCGCACATCACCTATCGCGACTTGCACGCCCGCGTCTGCCGTCTGGCCAACGCCATGACCGATATGGGCGTCAAGAAGGGTGACCGCGTCACCATCTACCTGCCGATGATCCCCGAGGCCGCGGTGGCGATGCTCGCCTGCGCCCGCATCGGCGCCGTCCACTCCATCGTGTTCGGCGGCTTCTCGCCCGACGCGCTGGCCGGCCGCATCCAGGACTGCGACAGCTCGCTGGTCATCACCTCCGACGAGGGCCTGCGCGGCGGCCGCAAGGTGCCGCTGAAGGCCAATACCGACAAGGCGCTGGAAACCTGCTGGTCGGTCAAGAACGTCATCGTCGTCAAGCGCACCGGCGGCCACGTCCACATGGTGGCCGGCCGCGACCACTGGTACCACGAGGTCTGCGACAAGGCCGCCGCCGAGCACATCCCGGCGGAGATGAGCGCCGAGGACCCGCTGTTCATCCTCTACACCTCGGGCTCGACCGGCAAGCCCAAGGGCGTGCTGCACACCAGCGGCGGCTATCTGGTCTATGCGTCGATGACCCACCAGTACGTCTTCGACTACAAGGACGGCGACATCTACTGGTGCACCGCCGACGTGGGCTGGGTGACCGGCCACTCCTACATCGTCTACGGCCCGCTGGCCAACGGCGCCACCACCCTGATGTTCGAGGGCATTCCCAACTACCCGACCGTGTCGCGGTTCTGGGAAGTCATCGACAAGCACAAGGTCAATATCTTCTACACCGCGCCCACCGCCATCCGCGCCCTGATGCGCGACGGCGAGGAGCCGGTCAAGAAGACCAGCCGCGCCTCGCTGCGCCTGCTGGGCTCGGTGGGCGAGCCCATCAACCCCGAGGCGTGGCTGTGGTACCACCGTGTGGTCGGCGACGGCCGCTGCCCCATCGTCGACACCTGGTGGCAGACCGAGACCGGCGGCATCCTGATCACCCCGCTGCCGGGAGCCACCACGCTGAAGCCCGGCTCGGCCACCCATCCGTTCTTCGGTGTCAAGCCGGTGGTCGTGGACGCCGAGGGCAAGCTTCTGGACGGCGCCACCGAGGGCAATCTGTGTCTGCAGGAGCCGGGCTGGCCCGGCCAGATGCGCACCGTCTACGGCGACCACGAGCGCTTCGTGCAGACCTACTTCTCCACCTACAAGGGGATGTACTTCACCGGTGACGGCTGCCGCCGCGACGACGACGGCTATTACTGGATCACCGGCCGCGTCGACGACGTCATCAACGTGTCGGGCCACCGCATGGGCACCGCCGAGGTGGAATCGGCCCTGGTCGCCCACGAGATGGTGGCCGAGGCGGCCGTGGTCGGCTATCCGCACGACATCAAGGGCCAGGGCATCTACGCCTATGTCACCCTGGTGGCCGGCGAGGAGCCCAGCGAGGAACTGCGCAAGGAGCTGGTAGCCTGGGTCCGCAAGGAGATCGGCCCCATCGCCACGCCCGACCTGATCCAGTGGGCCCCCGGCCTGCCCAAGACCCGGTCCGGCAAGATCATGCGCCGCATCCTGCGCAAGATCGCCGAGAACGACTACGGCAGCCTGGGCGACACCTCGACCCTGGCCGATCCCACCGTGGTCGACGACCTGATCGAGAACCGCATGAACCGGGCCTGATCCCGTGCTATGAGTGGAAGGGCCCGCGAACACCCGTTCGCGGGCCCTTTCGCGTTCCGACGGAGGTTGGGAACGGTGGTGCTCCTCGAGGCCATGGCCATCCTCGCCGCCGGCTACCTGCTGGCGGTCTTCGCGCTGGCGCTGATGCAGCGCTCGCTGATCTATCACCCCGGCCACGGAGCGGTGGAGCCGTCCGAGGTGGGGCTGGACCGCATGGTGCCGGTGCCGGTACGGGCCGCCGACGGCTGGATCGCCACCGGCTGGTACGCGCCGCCCTCCGACCCCCGCGCCCCCACCGTGGTCTTCTTCCACGGCAACGGCGGCACCATCGCCAACCGCGCCCACAAGGCCCGCTCGTTCCTGGAAGCCGGATACGGCCTGTTCCTGGTCGGCTATCGCGGCTATGGCGGCAATCGCGGCCGCCCGACCGAGCGAGGGCTCTACGCCGACGGGCGCGGCGTCCTGCAGTGGTTCACCACCCGGGGCCTGACCGAGGCGCAGCTGATCCTCTACGGCGAATCGCTGGGCGGCGGCGTCGCGGTGCAGATGGCCGTCGAGCACGCCGAGGTGGCGGCGGTCATCCTGGAGGCGCCGTTCACCCGCCTGCCCGACCTCGCCCCGCCCATCCTGCTGCCCGGCCTGGCCGAGCTGCTGATGGTCGACACCTTCGACAACATCGCCAAGATCGCCAAGCTGGCCATGCCGCTGCTGGTGGTCCACGGCGACAAGGACGCCGTGGTTCCGCCGGCCATGGGCCGCGCCGTGCTGGCCGCCGCCGACACCATCAAGGACGGCGTGTTCCTGCCCGACGCCGGGCACAACGACATCTGGGAACAGGGCGGCGACAACGCGGTGCTGGATTTCCTGCAACGGCGGGTGCGGGGGTGACTCTTTCCCTTGCATTCCGCGGCCGGGGGCCCTATGTCTGCCGCCGGGAGATCGGCGCGGACGGACCCGTCGCCAACCCGGTCAGGTCCGGAAGGAAGCAGCCGTAACGATTTCCGGTCCGGGTCGTGTCCGGTCTCCCACCCGCGCCGTATGGCGCGGTTTTTTGTTGGTGGCGCTCAAACGGCCGCACGCCCGCTCCGCGGGCTTGGCTTCCCTTCTCTTACGCTCCGGCGCCCTCAATGGCCTAGCTATGAAGTCTCAGGAGGTTGCCCACTCGGTCTGAACCGAGAACGCTTTGGCTATCCAGGGGACCGAATGGGCATCCACAGGAATGCCCGCCAGACACCGGCGGGTCGAGAGGTTCTGGTGCGGCGGGTTCTGGACCAGGGGCACACCCCCATGGCGGTGGCCACCGCCATGGGGGTGTGCGTCAGCACCGTCCGCAAATGGGTGCCGCGCTTCCGGGCCGGCGGCGTGGCGGGCTTGCTGCAGGACCGCTCGTCGCGTCCGCATCGATCACCCCGGCGAACACCCGCACCCATTGCCGCGCGGATCGCGGCATCAAGCACATCCGCACCAGGCCCTACACACCGAAGACCAACGGCAAGGCCGAACGCTTCATCCAGACGGCGTTGCGGGAATGGGCCTACGCCCAAGCCTACGAAACCTCAGACCAGCGCGCCGACGCGCTGCCGCAATGGCTGCACCGCTACAACTGGCACCGGCCTCATGCTAGCTTGAACGCACGACCACCCATCAGCCTACTCGGGCTGATTCGGGACAACGTCTTGTGACTCCGCAGCTAGGTCACTTTCCGTGCGTGGGCGGCCGCCACAAAGTCCACCACGTCGCCGTAGAAATGGGGCTCGAAATCGCGAATCCGCTGGTCCGGCCACTCCCACCATCGGATGTCCAGCAGCGCGGCGATGATCTCCGGCGGGAGGCGATGACGGATGATCCTGGCAGGGTTGCCGGCGACGATAGCATAGGGCGGAACGTCCCGGGTCACCACCGCGCCCGCGGCCACCACCGCGCCATCGCCGATGGTCACGCCGTCGAGGACCAGCGCAGCCGCCCCGATCCACACGTCGTTACCGATGCGCACCGGCCCCCGCGATACCGCGTCCTGGTTGCCGCCGGCCGGGTTGAACAGTAGCGTGCGGAACGGATAGGTGGACGGCAGGTCGGTGCGATGGCCGGCCAGGCAGAAGATGCGGGCGTCGGTGGCGATCGAGCAGAAATTGCCGATCTCCACCGGCACCTTGTCCGACAGCCCGTGGAAGGTGTTACGGCTGACCCCATATGTTCCGCGTCCCACCCGCACCCAGGGGGGCAGCTTCTCGCGGCGGGGCTTCAGCCCCAACAGGCGGCGTAGCGCTTTCTTCATCCATTCCCCCTTCGGCCAGGCGAGGCAACCATGCCGGGCCGATTAAGATACTGCAACATCAATGCGCTCGTGATATACCGCGCGGACATCTCGAGCCCCAAATCCGACCGTCCGGGAGAGTAGGATGCCCAACGCTCCGATCCGCCGTGCCCTGTTTTCCGTTTCCGACAAGACCGGCCTGGTCGAATTCAGCCGCTTCCTGCACGAGCGGGGCGTCGAGATCCTGTCCACCGGCGGCACCGCCAAGGCGCTGCGCGACGCCGGGCTGCCGGTGAAGGACGTGTCCGACTACACCGGCTTTCCCGAGATGCTGGACGGCCGGGTCAAGACGCTGCACCCGCTGGTCCACGGCGGCCTCTTGGCCATCCGCGGCAACGCCGAGCACGAGGCGGCCATGGCCGCCCACGGCATCCAGCCCATCGATCTCCTGGTGGTGAACCTCTATCCGTTCGAGGCCACCGTCGCCAAGGGCGCCGATTTCGACACCTGCATCGAGAACATCGACATCGGCGGCCCGGCCCTGATCCGCGGCGCCTCGAAGAACCATGCCGACGTCACCGTGGTGGTGGATGTCGAGGACTACCAGGCGGTGATGGAGAGCATGTCCGCCAATGGCGGCGCCACCACGCTGCAGCTGCGCCGCCGCCTGGCCGCCACCGCCTATGCCCGCACCGGCGCCTATGACGCAGCCATCTCGGCCTGGTTCGCCGCCCAGAACGGCGAGACCTTCCCCCGCCGCGTGGTGGTGGCCGGCGAGCTGAAGCAGTCGCTGCGTTATGGCGAGAACCCACATCAGCAGGCGGCCTTCTACGTCACCGGCGACCAGCGCCCCGGCGTCGCCACCGCCCGCCAGCTGCAGGGCAAGGAACTCAGCTACAACAACCTCAACGATACCGACGCCGCCTATGAGCTGGCCGGCGAGTTCGACACGCCGGCGGTGGCGATCATCAAGCACGCCAATCCCTGCGGCGTCGCCACCGGCCCCGACATCGTCACCGCCTATCGCGCCGCTCTGGCCTGCGATCCGGTCTCGGCCTTCGGCGGCATCGTCGCCGTGAACCGCAAGCTCGACGGCGCCACCGCCGAGGAGATCTGCAAGCTGTTCACCGAGGTGGTGATCGCCCCCGAGGCCGACGAGGCCGCCGTGGCCGCCTTCGCCGCCAAGAAGAACCTGCGCCTGCTGGTCACCGGCGGCATGCCCGACCCGGTGGCCCCCGGCATGACGCTGCGCGCCGTGGCCGGCGGCTACCTGTTCCAGACCAAGGACAACGGCCGGGTGCTGGAAACCGAGCTCAAGGTGGTCACCAAGCGGGCACCTTCGGCCCAGGAGATGGCCGACCTGCTGTTCGCCTTCCGCGTCTGCAAGCACGTCAAGTCCAACGCCATCGTCTATGTCAAGGACGGCGCCACCGTCGGCATCGGCGCGGGCCAGATGAGCCGGGTCGATTCCAGCCGCATCGCCGCCTGGAAGTCGAAGGAGGCGGCCGAGGCCGCCGGCCTGGCCCAACCCAGCACCATCGGCTCGGTGGTGGCCTCCGACGCCTTCTTCCCCTTCGCCGACGGCCTCTTGGCTGCGGCGGCGGCGGGCGCCACGGCGGTGATCCAGCCCGGCGGCTCCATGCGCGACGCCGAGGTTATCGCGGCGGCCGACGAGAAGGGCCTGGCCATGGTCTTCACCGGGATGCGGCATTTCCGGCACTAGGGGCGTGGAGCCCAGCGGATGCTGTTCAACTCGCTGACATTCATCCTGGTCTTTCTGCCCAGCGTGGTGTTGGCGGCCTTCGTTCTCCGGCACATGTTCGGCGCGCGCACCGAATTGGTCGCGCTAGCTGTGAACTTTCAGGAGGTTGCCCACTCGGTCTGAACCGAGGAATACGAAACCCCAAACCAGCCGCCGACGAGCTGCCGCAATGGCTGCACCGCAACAACTGGCACCGGCCTCATGGCAGCTTGAAGGCGCAGACACCCATCAGCCGCCTCGGCCTGACCGGTGACAACGCTTTGCGACTCCACAGCTAGCGCTTGCGTTTATAGTCTTCTACACCTATTCCGGCCTGGATTTCGCGGCCCTGCTCCTGGCTTCGGTGGCGGTTAACTACGTCTTGGCCGGGGAGATTCATCGGGCGGCGGACGCGAGAAAAACGATTCTGACGGTGCTCGGCGTCACTCTTAATCTGGCGCCACTTGGATACTTAGAATATTTCGAGTTCTTCGTCGAGCAGCTGAGCCGCGTCGGCGGCGGGTTCGACGTGCCCGCCATTCTCCTGCCGATCGGAATATCCTTCTACACGTTCCAGCAGGCGGCCTATCTGGTCGATGCTTACCGTGACCGCAAGATCGCGCATGACTTCGTTCAATACACGGTCTTCGTCACTTTTTCCCGCAGTTGATCGCCGGTTCCATCGTCCATCACTCCGAGATGATCCCGCAGTTCTATCGGCGCCGGGGGCCGTGTGCCCACGATCTGTCGGTTGGGCTGACCATTTTCACGCTTGGCCCGGCCAAGAAAACAAGCTGGCGCTGTACGCGACCGCGGTCTTCGAGGCTTCGGCGGGCAGCCCTCCTGGTCTCGCGATGGCCTGGGTCGCGGCCCTGTCCTATACCCTCCAGATATATTTCGATTTTCCGCCTATCCGGACATGGCCATCGGTATCGCGAGGATGTTCGCGACGGGCATCGCCAGCACCGATTCCAAGCTGTCCGCAGCGAAGACCACCCCTTCGTGACTGATGGGGCTTGCCATCATGTCGGGGGTTTGCACCACGATCACGGTGGCCGCTCCGCGGCTCCTCACTGCGCGGCGAATCATCTCGAGGGAGCCGGCATAATCATAAACGCCCGTCAGCGCGGCGTTGACCACCACCTGGCCGCTTCCGGCCGATCACTGCCGCGCATCCACGCCGCCAGACTGGACGTATTTGCCGAAACGCCGAGTTGGGTCGCCAGGCACCAGCATGGCGACAGTCCGGACCGCGTCGTTCCGGAATTCAAGCCGGAATTCACCGCGTTCTATCGGCAACTGTATGAGCAGTGGGCGCGGCCGTGACTTGAGGCGGGGAGCGGGTCACCGCCCCATCGTGCGCTTCATCTGCCATGACCACGCATGGAGAACCTGGGTGTGCAATGAGGCGAAGCGGGGGCGCCATCCCAACTCCGAGCCTGCCCGTTTCGCGTCGGCCAGCAGGATCGCGGGGTCGCCCGGACGGCGCGGCGCGGTGCGCACCGGCAGTTTGGCACCGGTCACCGTTTCGACCGCGTCGATGACCTCCCGCACCGTGAAGCCGGCACCATTGCCCAGGTTGTAGGCATCGGCGCCCTGCTTCCCGTCCACCAGCGCCTTCAAAGCCAGCACGTGGGCGTCGGCCAGGTCGGCCACATGCACGTAGTCGCGCACGCAGGTGCCGTCGCGGGTGGGGAAGTCCTCGCCGAACAGCGACAGCGCCGGTCGCAAGCCCGCCGCCGCTTCGAGCGCCAGCGGGATGAGGTGGGTTTCGGGGTCATGAGCCTCCCCCAGTTCACCGTCGGGGTCGGCGCCGGCGGCGTTGAAATAGCGCAAGGCCGCCGAGGCCAGGCCGTGGGCGGCGGCGAAGTCGGCCGCCATGCCCTCGGCAATGGCCTTTGTGCGGCCGTACGGGTTGATGGGTCGCAGAGAATGGGTCTCGGGAATAGGGGTCGCTTCCGGCACTCCGTAGACAGCGGCCGAGGACGAGAACACCAGCCGCCCGCAACCAGCGTCACGCATGGCTTCCAACAGAGCGAGGGTGCCGCCCACATTGCTGTCGTAGTACCGGCCCGGCCGTTCCATGCTCTCGCCGACGGCGATCAGTCCGGCGAAATGCAGCACCGCGGTTGGGCGGTGCAGGCGGAAGACGCGGTCCAGGGCGGCGTGGTCGCGGATGTCGCAGCGTTCCAGCGGCCCCCACTTGACCGCCCATTCGTGGCCGCCGGACAAGTCGTCCACCGTCACGGGAAGGAAACCGGCCGCCGCCAGCGCCTTGCAGGTCTGTGACCCGATGAAGCCGGCGCCGCCGATGACCAGGACGGTCTGCTTGGGTCTGTCGAGTTGGGCCATGGGTTTCCTAGGTGGAGCGGGGGCGGGAACAGCCATCCATACCGTCTTACACGTCAAGGGCACAAGGACCCGCGCATCGCCGGATGGACAGTGTCGCGGAATGGGTGGCTTGCCTCCTGGCGGCCGGGCGGCTAGTGTCTCCCGGTTTCACAGGCATAGCGGATACGTGAAAGACGATGACCGACAAGGTTGCTCTGATTACCGGCATCACCGGGCAGGACGGCGCCTATCTGGCCGAGCTGCTGCTGTCCAAGGGCTATATCGTGCACGGTGTCAAGCGCCGTTCGTCGTCCTTCAACACCGCTCGCGTCGATCACCTCTACCAGGACCCGCACGAGAAGGACGTGCGGTTCTCCATGCACTACGGCGACCTGACCGACGCCACCAATCTGATCCGCCTGATGCAGGAGACCCAGCCGACCGAAGTCTACAACTTGGCGGCCCAGAGTCACGTTCAAGTCTCATTCGAGACACCCGAGTACACTGCCAACGCCGACGCACTGGGGACGCTGCGCCTGCTTGAGGCCATCCGCATCCTGGGCATGGAGAAAAAGACCCGCTTCTACCAAGCGTCGACCTCCGAACTGTTCGGCAAGGTCCAGGAGATCCCGCAACGGGAGACCACGCCCTTCTACCCGCGTTCGCCCTACGCGGCGGCCAAGGTCTACGCCTATTGGATCGCGGTGAATTACCGCGAAGCCTATGGCATGTACGCCTGCAATGGCATCCTGTTCAACCACGAGGGCCCGACCCGCGGCGAGACCTTCGTCACCCGCAAGATCACCCGCGCTGTGGCGGCGATCAGTCTCGGCCTGCAGGAAAAGCTCTATATCGGCAACCTCGACGCCAAGCGCGACTGGGGTCATGCCCGCGACTACGTCGAGGGCATGTGGCGCATCCTCCAGCACCCCGAGCCCGAGGATTTTGTGCTGTGCACCGGCGAGACCCACAGCGTGCGCGAATTCATCGAACTCGCCTTCGCCGAGATCGGCCGTACCATCGCCTGGCAGGGTAAGGGAGTCGACGAGAAGGGCGTCGACCTCGCCACCGGGGAAGTGCTGATCGAGGTCGATCCACGCTATTTCCGGCCCACCGAGGTGGACATGCTGATCGGCGACCCGACCAAGGCTCGCGAAAAGCTGGGCTGGGTGCACACCACCGGTTTCCGTGATCTGGTCAAGGAAATGGTGGATAGCGACCTCAAGCTCGTCGCCAAGGAAGCCGACGACCGGCAGCACGGCCATGCCTACTGATTTCTCCCTGGCCGGCAAGCGGGTCTGGGTCGCCGGCCATCGCGGCATGGCCGGCTCGGCGGTGGTTCGTCGCCTGGCGTCCGAAAATTGCGCGGTGCTGACCGCGGGCCGCGAGGTCGATCTGCGCCGTCAGGCCGAGACCGAGGCCTGGATGGAGGCGAACCGCCCCGACGTGGTGGTGCTGTGCGCCGCCAAGGTGGGCGGCATCCACGCCAACGACACCCGGCCGGGCGAGTTCCTCTACGACAACCTCGCCATCGAGGCAAACGTCATCGAAGGGGCTCGTCGGACGGGCGTCCAGAAGCTGTTGTTCCTGGGTTCCAGTTGCATCTATCCCCGCCTCGCCGCGCAGCCCATGGCCGAGGACGCGCTGCTGACCGGCCCGCTGGAGCCGACCAACCAGTGGTACGCGGTGGCCAAGATCGCCGGCATCAAGCTGTGCCAAGCCTATCGCCGCCAGTACGGCTGCGACTTCATTTCCGCCATGCCGACCAACCTGTTCGGGCCCGGCGACCGCTACGAGGGCGCCCAGGGCCACGTGGTGGCGGCGCTGGTCGAGAAGATCCACGCCGCCAAGGCCGCTGGCAGCCCGACGGTCCCCATCTGGGGCACCGGCGTGCCGTTGCGCGAGTTTCTGTACGTGGACGACCTGGCCGACGCGCTGGTGTTCCTGCTCAAGCACTATTCCGACGAGCCGCACATCAACGTGGGCAGCGGCATGGAATACTCGATCCGCCAGCTGGCCGAGGCCGTCGCCGAGGTGGTCGGCTGGCGCGGCGAGTTCGTCTACGACACGTCCAAGCCCGACGGGACGCCTCGCAAGTTGATGGACAACTCCCGCATCCAGGCGCTCGGCTGGTCGGCCTCGAGGTCCTTTGCCGAGGGGTTGCGCCACGCCTACGCCTGGTACCTGGACAACGTGGCGGCCAAGGCCTGACCGGATTCTTTCCCATGCACGGCTTCCATCCCACCATCCTGCGCGAATACGACATCCGCGGCATCGTCGGCGAGACCCTGTCGACGGCCGACGCCTATGCCATCGGGCGCGCCTTCGCGGCCATGCTGGACAAGCCTGGCGCGCGCGTCTGCGTCGGCCGCGACGGCCGGCTGTCGAGCCCGGAGATGGAGGCGGCTCTGGTCGACGGCCTGGCGTCGGGCGGCGTCCATGTGCTGCGCATCGGCCGCGGTCCGACGCCGATGCTCTATTTCGCCCAGAAGACCCTGGGCGCCGACGGCGCCATCCAGGTCACCGGCTCGCACAATCCCCCCGACCATAACGGCTTCAAGATGATGATGTCCGGCAAGCCGTTCTTCGGCGGCCAGATCCGCCGGCTGGGCGAGATCGCCGCCGCCGGCGCCTGGGGCGAGGGCACCGGGCGGGTCGAGGAAATCTCGGTGACCGTCGCCTATCTGGAGGCGGTGCTGGGCGGGTTCACCGCTGGTCGCGATTTGTCGGTGGTCTGGGATCCCGGCAACGGCGCTGCCGGCGAGATCGTCGAGGCGCTGGCCGCCCGGCTGCCCGGTCGCCACGTCGTCATCAACGGCGCCATCGACGGCACCTTTCCCGCCCACCATCCCGATCCCACCGACCCCCACACCCTGGTCCAGCTGCAGGAGGCGGTGGCACGCGAGGGCGCCGATCTCGGCCTGGCCTTCGACGGCGACGGCGACCGCCTGGGCGTGGTCGATGGCAAGGGGCGCATCCTGTGGGGCGACCAGTACATGCTGCTGCTTGCCAAGGAGGTGCTGGAGGCCCGTCCGGGCGCCCCCATCATCGCCGACGTCAAGGCCAGCCAGCTGCTGTTCGACCAGATCGCGGCCATGGGCGGACGGCCGGTGGTCGGCCGCACCGGCCATTCGCTGATCAAGACGCTGATGGCCGAGATCGGCTCGCCGCTGGCCGGCGAGATGAGCGGCCACATCTTCTTCGCCGACCGCTACCACGGCTTCGACGATGCGCTCTATGCCGCCACGCGGCTGCTGTCCATCGTCGCTCGCCTGCCCGGCACGCTGGCGGCGTGGTTCGACGCCCTGCCGCGGCTGGTCAATACGCCCGAACTGCGCTTCGACTGCGCCGACGAGACGAAGCAGGGGGTGATCGAGGCCGTGCGCGCCCGCCTCAAGGCCGAGGGCGCCGAGATGTCCGAGGTGGACGGGGTCCGTGTCAGACGGCCGTACGGATGGTGGCTCCTGCGCGCCTCCAACACTCAGGCGGTGCTGGTCGCCCGCGCCGAGGCCGAGACCGAGGCCGGCCTCGCCATCCTGACCGCCGAACTGGCGGATTATCTGGCAGGGGCCGGGGTAGCGCTTCCCCGGTGACGCCCTTCCGGTGACGCCTGCGCCGAGGCAGGGCTTGCCAAAGAAGGTGGGCGGCCCCAAAATCGCAGGGAAAAGGAAACAAAGGGGCCGTTGATGGCCGACCGGGACCTTGATCGTTTCGTGGCGCTGGCGTTCTGCCGCGCCGACCTCTTGTTCGAACTCGACGACGATCTGGATGTGGTGTTCGCCGCTGGCGCCACTCCCGTCCTGCTGGGTGAGGCTCCCGATGCGCTGGTCCATCGCTCCTTCCTCGATCTGGTGGCCGAGGACGACCGCCTGCTGGCCCGGGAAATGCTGGACGCCGCGCGGACAGCCGGACGCATCGACGACGTGGTGGTGCGCCTGAACGGGGTCGGCAACCGCCGCCCCAACGTGGCCTTGGCCGGCTATCGGGTGCCGGATTTCGGCAACCACTTCTTCCTGGCCGTCAAGCTGGAGCCGGTCTACCAGTCCGAGCCGCGCGCTCCGGCCGAAATCCGCCACGACGCCGACAGCGGGTTGATGGACGAGGCATCCTTCGCAACCGTTGCCGCCGAGCGGGCGCTGGCCTATAGCCGCGCCGGCGGCCGCGCGCAGCTGACCGTGGTCAAGGTGGAGAAGCTGGATCAGCTGGCCCAGACCCTGGGCGCCTCGGACCGCAAGCGGCTGATGGGGGCGGTGGCCGATATCCTGGCCAGCAACTCGCTGGGCGGCGGCACCGCCGGCCGGATGTCGCCCGAGGGGTTCTCGTATCTGCACCGTGACGACGTGGACACCGACGAGGTGAACCTGTCGATCACCGCCGCCGCCAAGCGGATGTTCAAGGATGCCGACCTCCGGCCCGAGGCCCATACGCTCGATGCCGACGGCGCCGGCATGTCCGAGCATCAGGTCGCCAAGGCCATCGCCCACACCATCCGCCGTTTCACCGAGGAGGGCGGCGCCGACCGCAAGAAAAGCATCGCCCAGGTCCTGCATGGGCTGGTGTCGGACACCATCGAGAGCGTCGCCTATATCCGCAAGGTGGTGGCCGGGCGCGATTTCGACTTGGTGTTCATGCCGGTCTGCGACCTGCGGTTGGAGCGGGTCCACCATTTCGAGGCCCTGACCCGTTTCCGCGACGCCAAGGCGGGCGCCTCGCCCTACCACCTGTTCTGCCTGGCCGAGGAGGTCGGCATCGTCCACGAGCTGGACATGGCGGTGTGCGAGGCGACCTTGCAAGCGGTTCAGGCCCATGTGCGCAAGAGCGGCCTGATGCCGGCGGTGGCCATCAACCTGTCGGGGCTGTCGCTGGCCAATCCCCAATTCGTCGAGGGACTCAAGCGGCTGCTGGGCCGCGCCGGCGTCCAGCCGCGCAAGATCATGTTCGAACTGACCGAATCGGCGCATGTCGAGAAGCTGGCCGAGGTCAATGCCGCCATCCAGCAGTTCCGCGACCGCGGTTTCCGCTTCGCGCTCGACGATTTCGGCTCCGGCTCGGCCAGCTTCGATTACCTCAACGGCCTCGATGTCGACATCGTGAAGTTCGACGGTCCGGTGGTGAAGCGCGCCTGCGCCAGCCAGAAGGGCTCGGACCTGTTGGCCGCCATGGCCAAGATGTGCGCCTCCATGGGGGTGCGCAGCTGCGCCGAGCGGGTCGAGGACAAGCGCATGGCCGGCCGCGTCTACCAGTGCGGCGTCGATTTCGGCCAGGGCTGGTATTTCGGCAAGCCCGAATCCGACCCCTTCGTCTTCGCCGACCGCTTCATGGGCGGGTAGGCGCTATACCCAGTCTCCCTCGCCGGGCGCGGCCCTCGGGCCGCTTGGCCGGCATTACGGCGCCGGCAGCAGCCCCATCGCCGGCTGGCGCCACGCCAGCGGGTCGAGGGCGCCGCAGGCGGGGCAGGTCACCGACCAGCGGTCGGCGGCCTTGCCGCAGGCGACGCACATCCACGCCGGCTCGGGGGCGGCGGTGGCCGCCTTGGCCAGCCATGCCTGCGCGGCCGGCTCGTCCTTCTTCTCCTCGCGCTCCAGCTTGGCGAGCAGGATATAGATTCCGGCGGTGGGGCGCAGCGCGACGGCGCGATCCAGATGGCTGCGGGCGTGGCCCCACAGGGTGGCGGCCATGGCCGCCTCGGCCAGGGCCACATGGCCGTCGGCGGCGTCGGGATTGAGCTTGACCAGCTTTTCCAGCCGCTTGACCCGCTGCAGCGCCGTCTCGGCCGGGGCCAGCGCCACATGGGCCTCGATCAGGGCCGGATGCGGCGCGGCGCGCCAGGTGTTCTCGATGACCGCCGCCGCCTTGCGGTCCTTGCCGGCGCGGTGCAGGTGCTCGGCGGCCTCGACGGTGGCCTCCACCAGCATGGGATCGGCCTGATGGGCCTTCACCGCGAGATCCAGCGCCTGGGCCGGCCCGGCGGCGCGGGAGCGCTCCAGCAGCACCAGGGCCTGGCGGTGCAGCAGCTCGGCGCCGGCCATGGACCCCCGTCGCTTGACCTCGGCGAGGGTCGCCTCGGCCTCGGTCCACTGCCCGGCGAGGGCCTGCAGCTCGAACAGCGTGGTGGCCAGATCCTCGGCGCCGGGCCGCAGCGCCCAGGCGCGGCGGGCATAGTCCAGCGCCGCCTCGCGGTCGCCGGCCTTGAGCGCCAGCGCCAGCAGCCCCTTGAGCCCCAGATAGGCGGTTTCGGCCCTGCCCAGCATGTCCTCGAAGCGTCGCCTGGCCTCGGCCTCGTCGCCGGTCATCTCGGCCGCCTGGGCGGTCAAGAGGCCGGTGAGCGAGCGGTCGGCCAGAAGCTTGTCGGCCCGCTTGGCCAGCTTCTTCGCCTGGCGGGTGTCGCCCGAGGCGACGGCGGCCAGGCCGTCGGTGAGCGCCCGGTAGCCCTCGCTGCGGCGGCGGTCGCGCCGGGCCCTGAGGAAGCGGCCGGGCGAGCGCAGCACCGCCGCCACCAGCCGGGCCAGCGCCAGCAACGCCGCCACGGCGGTCACCACCAGCAGCAGCGCCACCGGCACCGAGGTGTCCACCCGCCAGCCCTGCCAGCGGATCATGACCTCGCCGGGGCGATCGGCCAGCCAGACCGAGGTCGCCACCAGCAGGGCGGTGAGAAGGATGAAGAGGACGAGGCGCTTCATGCAGGGGGCCTCATTGCCGGGGGCCGACGGCGGCCACCACCGCCGCCGTCAGGATGCCCAGCGCCTTGTCGGCGGCCAGCCGGGCGCGGGCGTCGGCGAGCCATGGCGCCACGGTCTCGGCGGCGGCGCCGTCCAGGGTCTCGGCCTGGGCGATCGCCCCCGCCAGGTCGCCGCGCCGCAGCGCCGCCTGGGCGCGGGCCACCACGGCGGCCGGCGAATTTCCCGCCGCCTCGCCGTCCTCGCGCCGCACGGTGAGCAGCGAAGCCATGCGGTTGACCGTGTCGCGCCACCACGACTGGCCGGCCGGCAGCAGGTCCGAGCGCACCAGGGCCGGCGCCAGGGCGCCGAAGCGCTCGGCCAGGACCATGCGGGTGGGGATGCCGGCGGCGGCGCGCGGCTTCAGGGTCTCCATCACCCCGGCCATCTCGGCGTCCTGGGGGGCGAGGACGAGGACGGCGCGCAGCTCGGCCTCGAACGCCATGGCGCCGTTGACCGCCTCGCGCAGCTGGCCCACGGCCAGCAGCAGGGCGGCGGCCGAGCTGCGCCGCGACTGGATGTCGCGGAGGTCCGCCTCGACCTTGTCCAGGCGGTCGGCCAGGCGCAGCACGGCGGCGGCGTCGGCGGTGGTCTTGCGGATCTCGGCCAGTTGGGCGGACAGCGCCTCGACCTCCTGGACCAGCCCCGCCGGAGCCTCCGGCCGGGCGGCCAGCGCCGCGATCGACCCTTCCACCCGGTCCAGCCGTTCGGTCGTGGCGGCGGCGTCGGATAGGGCGGGGCGGGCCTCCAGCTCGCCGATGCGGGCGCGCAGGGCGTCCAGCTCGGCGGCTACCGTGGGGGCGGCGGCAGTCGGGGCGGGACCGGGGGCGGGGGCGGGAGGCGGGGCCGGCGACGCCTCCTCGACGGCGGCCGGGGCGACGGCGTCCTTCCACTGCGGCCAGGTGATGGCGCCCAGAACGGCAATGGCGACGACGGCGCCCACCGCCACGAGCATTCCCCACGGCGCGCCCTTCCGGGTTCCGTCGGGGGACGGCGGGGCGGCACCCTCGGCCGCTTCCCCGGTGGACGCGGCTTCGCCGGTTGCGGCCTTGGCGGGCGCGGCCTCGGCGGGGGTGGGGTCGGGCTGTTTCGCCTCGTCGCTCTGGGTCATGGTTCCCCTCGGGACTTCAAGTCTTCGTCGAGCGCCGCCAGCAGCGCGGCCTGGGTAGGGGCGGCGGCGGCACGGACGGCACGCCACGGCAGGAGCGCCAACTCCCGCGCCACGGCGGGGCTGAGCGCGAAGGCGTCGATGGCGGCGCAGGCCTCGGACAGCCCGGCCGCCGCCACCAGCCTAGCAAAGGTGGCCGCCGTGCGGGGAGAGAAAAAGAGGGCGAAGTCCACCCCTTGCGCGCGCAGCGCGGCGGCCAGGGGCGCCGACAGCGCCTCGGCGGTCACCGCCTCGTAGAGGACCAGCCGCCGCACGGCGAACCCAAGCCCGGCCAACCGCCCGGACAGGTCGCCGGCGGTGACGCTGCCGGCCGCGTGCAGGAAGGCGCCCGCCGTGGGATCGCAGCGCGCGGCCACCAAATCGGTCAGGGTGTCGACGTCGCCGCCGGCGCTGTCCACCGTCTGGTAGCCCAGCTTGCGGGCCTCGCGGGCCGAGGCGTCGCCCACCGCCCACACCGGCAGGGCGCGGTCGGGCAGCACGCGGGCCAGGGCGCGCACCCCGTTGGCCGAGGTGGCGAGGATGCCCTGGACGCCGGCGATGTCCACCTCGATTCCATCCACGGGGCGGATGTCGAGCAGCGGCTCGACCATCACCGCCAGTCCGCGCGCCGACAGCTCGGCCGCCACGCCCTCGGAATCCTCGCGCGGGCGGGTGACCAATGCCGTCCGCATGGGTCAGCCGGTCTTGAAGTCGAAGAAGCCGGGGCCGGCGACCGCGATCAGTTCCTCGGCGGCGTCCTTGCCCATGGCCTCGGCGTCGTCGGGATGGCCGTCGCGGCGGGTGGCGTGGATGGTCTTGCCGTCGGGGCTGACGATCAGGCCGCGGAAGCCCAGCACCTCCTTCTCGGGGGCGCCCATCTCGGCCAGGCCGGCGATGGGGGTGCGGCACGAGCCGTCGAGGCGGGCCAGGAAGGCGCGCTCGGCCTTGACCCGGACCATGGTCTCGCCGTCCTCCAGCAGGGTCAGGTAGCGGTGCGACTGGTAGTCGTCGGCGCGGCAGGTCACGCCCACGGCGCCCTGGGCCACCGCCGGCAGCATGTCCTCGGTCGACAGGGCGCTGGTGATGTGCTCGGCCATGCCCAGGCGGTTGAGGCCGGCCACCGCCAGCAGGGTGGCGTCGACCACCTGTTCCTCCAGCTTGCGCAGCCGGCTCTGGACGTTGCCGCGGAAATTGACCACCTTGAGGTCGGGGCGGCGATTGAGGATCTGGGCGCCGCGCCTGAGGCTGGAGGTGCCGATCACCGCGCCGGCCGGCAGGTCGGCGAAGGTCTCGGCCTTCAGGCAGATGAAGGCGTCGCGGACGTCCTCGCGCGCCAGCACGCAGGGCAGGGCGATGCCGTCGGGCAGCACCGTGGGGACGTCCTTCATGGAGTGGACGGCCATGTGGATGCGGCCGTCGAGCATCTGCTCGTCCAGCTCCTTGGTGAACAGGCCCTTGCCGCCGATCTCGGCCAGCGGCCGGTCGAGGATCATGTCGCCGGTGGTCTTGATGACCACCACCTCGATGGCGTTGGGGGCGGCCAGTTCGGGCCAGGCGGCCGCCAGGCGGTCGCGGACCTCGTGCGTCTGGGCCAGGGCGAGCGGCGACCCGCGGGTGCCGATGCGAAGGATGGGTTTGGACGTCATGGTCCGGCTGTTGTAGGAAAAGCCGAGCGATCTGGAAAGGAATTTTCGGTGCTGGTGCTGGGGATCGAGACGAGTTGCGACGAAACCGCCGCCGCCGTGGTGCGCGGCGACCGGACCATCCTGGCCGATGTGGTGCTGTCGCAGCTGGCCGAACACCGCCCCTATGGCGGCATCGTTCCCGAAATCGCCGCCCGCGCGCATCTGGAGCACGTGGACCGGCTGGTGGCCGAGGCCATGGACCGCGCCGGGGTCACCTTCGCCGATCTCGATGCCGTGGCGGCGACCGGCGGGCCGGGATTGATCGGCGGGGTGATGGTCGGCGTCATGACCGCCAAGGCCATCGCGCTCGCCGCCGGCAAGCCGTTCCTGGCCGTCAACCACCTGGAGGGCCACGCGCTCACCGCGCGCCTCACCCACGGCATCGACTTTCCCTACCTGCTGCTGCTGGCGTCCGGCGGGCACTGCCAGTTGCTGGCGGTGCTCGGCGTCGGCGACTACCGCCGCCTGGGCACCACCATCGACGACGCCGCCGGCGAGGCCTTCGACAAGGTCGCCAAGATGGTCGGCCTCGGCTATCCCGGCGGGCCGCTGGTGGAGCAGGCCGCCGCCCGGGGCGATTCCGCCCGCTTCGCGCTGCCCCGGCCCATGAAGGGCAAGCCGGGCTGCGACTTCAGCTTCTCGGGGCTCAAGAACGCGGTGCGGCTGGTGGTCGCGGATCTGCCCAAGCCCTTGGCCGACCGCGACGTGGCCGATGTCTGCGCCGGCTTCCAGGCGGCGGTGGCCGAGTCGGTGGCCGACCGCACCCGGCGCGCCGTCCGCGTCATGACGGAGGGCTGGCCGGCGGCCCGGCATCTGGTGGTGGCCGGCGGCGTCGCCGCCAACAGGGCGTTGCGCGATACCCTGGTCGCGGTGGCCGCCGAGGGCGGGCTGGACTTCCTGGCCCCGCCCCTGAACTTGTGCACCGACAACGCCGCCATGATCGCCTGGGCCGGCATCGAGCATTTCGCCAGGGGCGACAGCGACCCGCTGGACTTCGCGCCGCGCCCGCGCTGGCCGCTGGACCCCGCCGCTCCCAAGGCGCGGGGAGCCGGGGTCAAGGCGTGAGCGCGCGCTATCCCTGGCTGGTGGCCGAGCTGCCGGCCCTGCCCGACGACTGGCAGGCGGCCCTCGACGAGGCCATGGTCGACATCGCCCGCCTGCACCTGCCGCCCAGGTTCCGCGTCACCCGCATCCACGAGGCCCTGGGCACGCTGCGCTTCGACTGGATCAACGCCGGCGACGCCGACGACGACATCCGCCGCATCGCGCTGAAGCTGGCCATCCGCACCGACAGCTGGCAAATCGATCCCTCGGACGTCAGCTTCTGACCTCGGGTTGACGGCCGTCGCCGGCCGTGCCTCAATTCGCGATCCCTTCATCCGCAAGGATTCGGCCATGGACGCCTTCACCTTCCACAACCCGGTCAAGGTCATCTTCGGCAAGGGCCAGATCGCCGCGCTGTCGCGGGCGGTGCCCAAGGGGGCGCGGGTGCTGCTGGCCTATGGCGGCGGCTCGATCAAGGCCAACGGGGTGCACGGGCAGGTGGTCGCGGCGCTGGCGGGCGCCGGACTGTCCGTCGTGGAATTCGGCGGCATCGAGCCCAATCCCCGCTTCGAGACGCTGATGAAGGCGGTGGCGCTGGCGCGGGCCGAGCGGTTGGATTTCGTGCTGGCGGTGGGCGGCGGCAGCGTGGTGGACGGCTGCAAGTTCCTGTGCGCCGCCATCCCGCACGCCTCGGACCCCTGGGACATCCTGACCTCGCGCGGGGGCACGGTGACGGCGGCGGTGCCGCTGGGCGTGGTGCTGACCCTGCCGGCCACCGGCTCCGAGATGAACTTCTTTTCGGTGGTCAGCCGCGAGGAGACCCGCGAGAAGCTGTCCTTCGGCCATCCGCTGGTGACGCCCCGGTTCTCGATCCTCGACCCCGAGACCACCTTCAGCCTGCCCGAGCGCCAGTTGGGCAACGGCATCGTCGACGCCTTCGTCCACGTGCTCGAGCAATACCTGACCGTCCCGGCCGGGGCGATGATCCAGGACCGCTTCGCCGAATCCATCCTGAAGACGCTGGTCGAGGTGGCACCCGACGCCATGGCGGTGCCGGCCGATTTCGATGCCCGCGCCAACCTGATGTGGGCGGCGACCATGGCGCTGAACGGCCTGATCGGCGCCGGCGTGCCCCAGGACTGGTCGACCCATTTCATCGGCCACGAGATCACCGCCATCGCCGGCATCGACCACGCTCGCACCCTGGCCGCCGTGTGGCCCGGCATGGTGGCGGTCAAGCGCGACGGCAAGCGCGCCAAGCTGCTGCAATACGCCAAGCGGGTCTGGCACATGGGCAAGGGCGACGAGGACGAACGCATCGATGCCGCCGTCGCCTCGACGCGGGCGTTCTGGGAATCGGTGGGGGTGGCGACCAGCCTGTCCGCCCTCGGCCTGCCCGCCTCCATCGCCGACGAGGTCGCCGCCCGCCTGGAGGCGCGGGGCGGCCTGCCGCTGGGCGAGCACGGCGACATCGACGCCGGCCAGGTGCGGGCGATCCTGCGGGCGGCCTATTGACCGCGCCGGACCAAGGCGGGCTCTCGGCGACATTGACGCGAATGATTGATTGAATAAACGAAAAATCAAACTGTTGCGCACAGGCCGAAAGGGGATGTAGCTTCAATCGTGGGGGATGCGGATTGTTCAATGGGGGGTGAACCTTCCGATGAAAACTAGGATGTTGTCGGCGATTCTTGCCGTCCTGCTTCCGATACATGCGGCTCCGGCCGCCGAATTGGTATCCCGCGACGATACGGTGGTGACGGCGTCGTGGTACGGCAAGCGCTATCGCGGCCGGCCGACCGCCAGCGGCGAGGCGTTCGATCCGGCGGCGCTGACCGCCGCCCATCCGACGCTTCCCTTCGGCACCCTGGTCGAGGTGGTCAATGCCGACGACGGCCGCCGGGTGGTGGTGCGGATCAACGACCGCGGCCCCACCAACGGGCGCGGCATCGACCTGTCCGAGGCGGCGGCGCGCCGCATCGGCCTGATCGAGCGGGGCGTCGCCGAGGTCGGCCTGCGAATGGTCGTGGGGTCGGACGGCTGGCAGTGATATCCTGCCGCTCCCGTTCAACACCCTAGTGGTCCGATCCAGACCGAAGGTCCAGGAGCCTGAACCTTCCGTCTGGTGAATCGGCCCACAAAATCAACGAATTGTGCACTGATTCACTCAGATGGTCGGTGTACCATCTGAGTGAATCAGTGCACAAGGAGAGCATTCGATGACCGAGGACTGGCCGCAACTCGCCAAGGAACTGTCCGCCCTGGTCGGGCAGGTGCGCGGCGGCATCCCCGACGTGATGAAGAATTTTTCGGCCATGGCCAAGGCGGCCTGCGCCGACGGCGCCCTGGACGCCAAGACCAAGGAGCTGGTGGCGCTGGGGATCTCCATCGCGGTGCGCTGCGACGGCTGCATCACCTTCCACACCCGCTCGGCCCGCGACCTGGGCACCAGCCGCGAGGAGATGCTGGAGGTGCTGGGCATGGCCATCTACATGGGCGGCGGCCCGTCCCTGATGTACGCGGCCATGGCGCTGGAGGCGTTCGACCAGCACGTGGCCGACAAGGCGGCGCAGACAGCCTAGATGTTTAGTCCCGGCATTTGATGGTGCATTCTTATCCACGGAGTGGAAGGAGGCACTATGGGCCAGGTTCTACACGGCAGCGCCACCACGACAGAGGCGGTCCGTCGAGCAATACAAGATAGTCAAGAGAGCCCGAGGGCCCTTGCCAAGCGCTACGGGATCAATCCGAAGACCGTGGCGAAGTGGAAGAAACGCGGCTCGGTGGCCGATCTGGCGACCGGGCCGAAGGAACCGAAGTCGACGGTCCTGTCCAGTGAGGAGGAGGCGATCATTGTCGCCTTCCGCAAGCACACCCTGCTTCCCCTCGATGACTGCCTCTATGCCTTGCAGGCGACAATCCCATATCTGACACGCTCGTCCCTGCACCGCTGCCTAGCCCGCCACGGCATCAGCCGCCTGACCACGCACAGATGCCTGCCCACCTTGGCGACTTCGTCATGGCCTACAATTTTGCCAAGCGCCTCAAGACCCTGAAGGGCCTCACGCCATACGAACACATCTGCAAAATCTGGACAGCCGAGCCTGAACGCTTCAGACTCGATCCGATCCATCAAATGCCGGGACTAAACACCTAGCGATCCGGCCCCGACGTCAAAATGAGTGGCTCCGCCCCCGATGAATCGGCGGGAGCCAGAAGGCGCGCATTGGCGAGATCGGCAACCAACCGGCTTGTGCGCAGCAGGGCACCCTGGGTATTGGCATGCCAGGGGGAATCATACAAT
The DNA here is from genome assembly GCA_937887565.1 of uncultured Rhodospirillaceae bacterium. Lineage (GTDB taxonomy): Bacteria > Pseudomonadota > Alphaproteobacteria > Rhodospirillales > Magnetospirillaceae > CALABS01. The sequence continues at coordinate 126,201 of CALABS010000013.1, forward strand.
TGATCCACCGGCAGCATGGCTTCCTCGGGCGTCCCGAGGACATGGGCGCCGTGGGCCTCGTAGAATTCCCGGACCTCGCCGGCGAACCGGAAAAAGCGGTCGGAATCGACCAGTCCCTGCCCCCAGGTCGGCCAAGCCGCGGCCACTCGAACGCCATTCGCGGCACACCAGTCCATGAATCGGGAGAGGGCCAAGGTGCTGGCACTGTCAGCATTGAAGCGGAAACGCTCCGCCTCGGCCCGTGCGCCGCTGAGATCCGCCAGTTGCAGCCGGGTGGCCGCGTCGGAGTCGTTGCCGACGTGATCTCCCCATTCGTTGAAGACCCCCACGGGCAAGGTAAGCGAGCGCGCCAGCCCGAGGCGTGAGGCCAATCCGCCCATGCCCGCCTCCACCGTCAGGTTGCGCGCCCACAGTATCTGTTCGGAAAGGGGCAACCCCCGGACCCAGTCGGTGGAATTCCACAAGGCCAGGGGCGCGTTGACGCGGGTAAGTATCTGGTCGTCGGCGTAGAAGCTGTACTCGATGGCGAGAACCGCGATATCGCCCGGCCGCAACACCTGCCGCATCAGGAACAGCAGATAGTCGACGCCAAGGTCCGCCGCCAGCGCAAGATTGAGGGCCGGGCGCCCGGCGAGGCGCTCGACCTCCCCGGCGCGCAGGCTGTAGCGCACGTTGGATCCACCCGCCAGCACCAGCTTGGAGCCTTCGATCTCGTGACCCTTGGCCAGTTTGGCCCTCATGATCTGGGCGCTCTGGTTCGTCGGATGGCCCGCGGCCAGGCCCAGGAAGCCGGCCACCAGCAGGGGACCCACGATCAGTGGGGCCAGAAGGCCGAGAAAGAATCCGCGCATGTCTCAGAACTCGAAATAGATGAAGAGAGGCTGGGTCTGGGTCTGCCACATGTAGAACAGGGACAGGAAAAGGAGTGAACCCACGCCCACCCCCCAGGCCGCGGAGGCACGCCACGGATAGCGAATGGAATGGTGCCTGCGACGGCCGTCCTCGATCCAAACGGGGCAGCGCGCCATCCAGTCCTGGACATTGGGCAGCAGGAACACGATCAGGAGGCCGATTCCCATGTGATAGAAGGCCTTCCAATACGACATGAACAGACCGCCCAACAGGCTTTTGGCCGACGCGAAATCAACGGGAAGTGCGCCGCCGGGAAAAAGAGTGCTCATCCCGAAAAGGCCCGACAGCACCGCTCCCAGAGCCTCCCACGAAGGGGCGCGGAAAGGAACCCACGCCACCATCACCACCGCGAAGGTAACGACACCCCCCACGAAACGGAACCAACCCGTCGCCGTCCACCGCCAATCGCTGGCGACCCACCGCCACGCGTGGTTGACGACGATCGCCGCGCCATGAATGGCGCCCCACAGGACGAATGTCCAGGCGGCACCGTGCCACAGGCCTCCGAGCAGCATCACCGCCATGACGTTGACCAGCTGGCGCGCCCTCCCCCGACGGTTGCCGCCCAGGGGAAAATAGAGATAGTCGCGCAGGAAACGCGACAGGGTCATGTGCCAGCGCTGCCAGAAATCAATGATGCTGGTCGCCTTGTAAGGCGAGGCGAAGTTCACCGGCAGGCGGATGCCGAAGACCCACGCCATGCCCACCGCCATGTCGGTGTAGCCCGAAAAATCGAAATATATCTGCAAGGTGAAGCCCAGCGTGCCCAGGAGGGCCTCGAACATGCTGACACCCGCCGGCCCCGCCGCCCGGGTAAAGACGGCATCCACTACCGGCGCCAGGGAATCCGCGATGTAGAGTTTCTTGAACAGACCGACGGCGAAAATGGTCGCGCCGGCGGCGAGATTGGCCATTTTCGGCCTGAGGTCGTTGTTGTGCCACTGCGCCAGCATGTCGCGGGGCTGGACCAGCGGGCCGGCGATCAGATGCGGAAAGAAGGATACGAACAAACAATAGTCCAACGCCCCGTGGACATCGACGGCCTTGCGGTAGCAATCCACCAGATAGGCGATCTGCTGGAAGGTGAAGAATGAGATCGCCAACGGAAGGATCGGCGGGTCGAACTCCAGCGGGGTCCCCAGCAGCCCGCCCAGGTTTTCCGCCCCGAAGGCCGAATACTTGAAAAAACCGAGAACCAGCAGGTTCACCGCCACCGCCGCCGTCAGCAGTCCCATGCTCGGGCGCCGGAGCAAGGCGCGGCCGCACAGATAGTTGAGGGCCATCGACATGATGAAGATGGCAAGGTTCTCGACCCGCCATAGCGAATAAAACACCAGTGACGCGACGGCGAGAACAATACCGGGAGTATGGAAGGAAATCCTGCCCGCGAGCGCGCTGGCCAAGACGGCCGCCGGCAGAAAAGCGAAGATGAACCAGGGGTCGGTAAAGATCATTGCGAACCGTCGTGGGCGCGAGTTGGCGCGATCCTAGACCAGATCACGCTCAGGGACAATCGGGCGCGCATCGCTTGACACTGGCCGGTGGCCAATGGAAAGTGCGCCGGATCCGAACGCAGGAATACCGTGATGCCCGACACCACCAAGATCGCCGTCATCGGCCTGGGCTATGTGGGTCTTCCCCTGGCAGTCGCAGTCGCCCGCCACTTCCCGACCACTGGAATGGACATCAGTGTCTGCCGCGTCGAGGAACTGCGCCGCGGCATCGACCGAACCGGCGAGGTCGACGGCCCTCTCCTGCGCGCCACCACCCTTCACCTGACGACATCCATCGAAGACTGCCGGGACGCCGACGTCTTCATCGTCACCGTCCCCACCCCGGTCACCGCCGACAACAAGCCGGATCTCGGCCCTGTGGAATCGGCCTGCCGCAGCGTGGGGTCGGTGCTGACCAAAGGGCGGCGGCAGGTGGTGGTCTTCGAGAGCACCGTCTACCCGGGAGTCACCGAAGACATCTGCGGCCCGCTGGTCGAGAGGGCCTCGGGCCTGAAAGCCGGGGTGGATTTCTTGCTGGGCTACAGCCCCGAACGCATCAATCCCGGCGACCGCGAGCACACGGTTGACCGCATCACCAAGGTGGTTGCCGGCCAGACCCCCGAGGTCACCGAGTTGCTGGCGGCCATCTACGGCGCCGTGACCACCGGCGGCGTGTTCCGCGCCGCCGGCATCAAGGTCGCCGAGGCGGCCAAGGTGATCGAGAACGCCCAGCGCGACATCAACATCGCTTTCATCAACGAAGTCACCATGATCTTCCAGCGCCTGGGCCTGTCGGTCCACGACGTGCTGGCCGCCTCGGCGACCAAGTGGAACTTCCTCAATTTCAAGCCCGGCCTGGTCGGCGGCCACTGCATCGGCGTCGACCCGTTCTATCTGGCCCAGTGCGCCCAGGACCATGGCCACCATCCCGAGATCGTCCTGGCCGGCCGGCGCATCAATGACGGCATGGGCAGCTATGTCGCCGACCAGATCAACGCGCGCCTCGACCGCCGTCCGGCCCGCATCCTGGTTCTGGGCCTGACCTTCAAGGAGAACGTCCCCGACCTGCGCAACACTAAGGTCATCGACATGGTCCGCGCACTTGAAGGCAAGGGGAATTCGGTCCAGATTCACGACGCCCTCGCCGACCCGGCCGAGGCCCGCCACGAGTACGGCATCGAGTTGCTGGGAAGCCTGGACGGTGCCAGGGAGTACGACTGCGTGGTCGGCGCGGTACCACATGACGCCTATGCCACCTTTTCAGCCGCCACCCTCGGCGGACTGGTCCGTGATGGCGGCCTAGTGGCCGACATCAAAGGCATGTGGCGCGGGCTGCCGCTGCCGCCGGGCCTGCGGTCCTGGACCCTCTAGGAGACACGATGCCCCAGTTCGCGCTGACCCGAGACGAGGTCCTGTCCATCGTCGCCCCCTACCATGCGCAGCTCGTGCCCTCGGGCGACTCGGAGGGACGCCGGCTGCGCCGGCAGGTGTTCAAGAACCAACTGCACATGATAGCGTCCGGGTTGGCCAAGCGGCTGCGGGGCGGCGAGCGGAACAAAGCCGTCGACCGCGTCGCCGACTATTACGACACCGTCTATCGGCACGACGCGCCGATCCTGCCTGGCTTCCAGTCCGGCGGCCGCGCCCTGCCCTTCGGGTTCGGCGATGATCTGCTGGTGATGCAGGGATTCCCCATGCATCGCTGCATCATCGCCCAGGTCGAAAAGACGATCCGCATGCTGTCGCCCGGTTCGGTGTGCGAGATCGGCTCGGGCATGGGGCGGAACCTGATCTATCTGGCCTCGCGCTTCCCACAGATCCGGTTCGCCGGCTTCGACCTGTCGCACCACGCGGTGGCGAACTGCCACGCGCTCCAGCGCCTCGAAACCTTGGACCTCCAGTTTCCCGAGGTGCCGGGAGCGTTGACGCCCGAACAGATGGAGGCGGTGCGCGCCATCGACTTCTTCCAGGCCAACGCCGCCGACCTGTCGGCGCGCCCCGACGACAGCTACGACCTGATGTACACGGTGTCCGCCATGGAGCAGATGCATGTCGTGCTGCCCCAGGTGCTGAAGGAGGTCCACAGGGTCGGCCGCCGCCATGTGGTTTTCTGCGAGCCGTTCCTCGAGGTCAACGACATCTGGCAGCGGCTTTACCTGTGGAGCCGCAATTACTTCCGGGTCGACATCAGGTTCGTCGAGAGCTTCGGCTTCCGCACCCTCGAACACTGCACCACCATCCCCCGCAAGCAGAGCTTCACCTACTCGGCCCTGATCGCGGAGATCGTCGCCTGAGGCGTCATACGGAAGCCGGTTGATTGATTCGCTAATTTTGTGATTCGCTTGTTGCCTA
>CALABS010000014.1 GCA_937887565.1 uncultured Rhodospirillaceae bacterium
CTCATCACCCATTGGCAAAAAATAGCAAAAACCTCTTGTTAGCGCCTATGGGGCGTGGCCCCAGGTGTTCGGCTGGCGATGCGGCTGGATGGCGGCGATCTGGCCGATGAGGTGGGCGAGGGCGCGCTGGGACTTGACGCCCATATCGCCGAGAGCGTTATAGGCATCAGTCAGTTGTCGTCGGATCGTTCCTCGAGTCTTCCCAGTTGCCAGGGCGGCTTCTGCCGGGCCGCCAGCTTCAACAACGGCGAGCGCCGTCGTGGCGATGGAGGGGGGGAGGCCGAGCGATACAAGGCAAGCGCGAATAGTGTCGTCGCGCGAATGCGGTGGAAGCAACACCAGGGCGCTGCCAGGGGATGTGCCCGGAGAAACCGACACCAGCAACCCGCCACCAACAGACAGCGTGACGCTGCCTTGAAGGGCGCGAGATGCGGTTGCAATGGCGCCCGCGAGGCGGGCGGCAATATCGGGATTCTGGTGGTGCAGGTGTCCGTCCTCGGAAAGATCCAGAGGGAAGGCGCCGCGCAGCGCGGCATGGGCCGCCGTGTTTGCCCACCGCGCCATGCCGCCTTCACCCGTCACGATCACGCCGATGGGCAGGCGATCGATCAGGGCTGATAGCGTTGCGGCCTCAGACAGAGAGTCGAGGGCGTCTGCAACCCGGTCCGGTTGGGGGGTGTAATAATCGCCACTCCGACCTGCCAAACGGCCAATATCGACTCTCAGTTGCGCCGACCACTCGCCCCAACGGCGGTGGTGGCATACGAACTCCGCCACTCCTCCTTCCTGGGTGTGGTAGCTTTTTCGGAAATCGAGGCAGTCATTGGCAAGACGTGAAACTTTAATCATGTGGTAATAATTATAAGGAGACACTCTTAATGTTTCGGCATCAGACATACCGTGTTTGATTATTCCCCAAAAAAGATCTTCGAATGTTTCTGTTCCATTAAACAAAAGGAACGGATACCTCTTCCTGGCGAAGGGTGATGCGGCGACAATTTCGTCTTTTCCTCCGAAGACTATTGTCTCCCCATCAACACCATCTGCCATTTTCAACAGGGCACCCAAAGATTCCGGGATTTCGGTCATGGTTCGTCCACAGGCTCCTTATCCCACGCCAGTTTGGGCTGGCATCTCTTGGTGATATTCTGCTCAGGACTACACCATCAAATGATGATGGTTTCCAGAGTGGGATGCATTTTGACGAGAAAAACCACCGGGATGAGTACGCGAGTATGGCGTCCCGTTACGGTGGTATACCAACCGCCAGGGAACTATACGCAATGCGGCCGTCGCCGTTCGGCATACTCGCCATCATCACCCCCGCGACTCGGATCGTTCATGTACCGCAACGCGGGCAGGCCTCTCCATCGCCCTTGGGTCACAGCCCCCGGCCAGGCCGTGCCGTGCGGATCAACATCACCCTGGACGAGCGGCTGCTGGAGGGATAGGGCAGGGGGCACAGAAAAGCCCGCCGGCTGGGGAGCGGGCGGGCTTGGCCCTGTACAGGAGCGGACCGCTTTATGCGGCGATGAGCGCCCTGTCCGTGGCGTCTGTCTGCATGACGGCCCCGCCGGCCTCGCTGATGAGGCCGACGAAGGGCTTCATGTCGGTGAACTTTCGAACGACAGCGACCCGTCGCGGGGGATCGGGCAGGAGAGCCAAGTCGAGGAACTTGGCGATCACGGGGTATGCCGATTGCGGGGATGGCTTCACGAAGTCGAAGGCGACCACCTTTCCGTCGTGGCTCACCAGGGCATCAACCTCCCAATCGCGCTTGTGAGCGCCCTGGATGGTGACATCCCGAGAGACATGCGTCTTGCCGAATACCTTTTCCAGCCGATCGAAGAACGCGGATTCCACCTCGGAGTGCCTCTTTTCCGCCAGCCGGAGGGCCGCCAAGTCAACAGCCTCCTTCGAGCAGTTGGCGACCAGACCGACGGCGCCAACAAGCTGGAGCCGGTTGCATTCAACCAGAAAGAACGAGTGCTGGTCGAAAGACAGACCTCGCCGACGCGCGATTTCTGGGGCAATGCGCGCGTACTGACCTTCTGCGCCGATCTGCTCGGCCTCGGACATGCCGAAGCCCATGTCGGTGACGAAAAAGCGGTCGCCGTCGCCGCTGATCATGACCACGACGCAGGAGCCGCCCGGGTAGCGCAGGGGTGTACGGATGTACCCCCCGCGGCCATCGGAGGTGGCTGTTGCCAAGCTGCGCGCGACTTCATCGGCGATTGCGCTCAGGTCGGTCATCGGCGGTTCTGCATGTTCATTTCGTACTGCCATGGCGGCACCGGAATCTCTGAGGTATTCTCGATATTTAACAACTTCCCTGCGATCAGAAGCGCCTCTTCAACTGTACCCGGTTCAGGTAAAATGGGCAACGCAAGAGGCAGGCTGTCGTCTGGGGCAAAGGCGTCATGGCCGATACTCTCGGCGTTCAGATCGAAGGGATGCCAGTGGGTTTCAAGGTCGATGTGTCGCAGATCCTGCGGCCCGAGATTGCCGTTGCTGTGAGTTCGGAATGGGCGCCAGTCGCATCGACAGATCGGGATGCGAGTTCTAATCACGCTCCCGAACTCAAGTTGGATGGTCACGTCTTTGTCGGGGTATTCACGCAGGGCGTTGATTTGGACGCGAACGCCGGGAACCACCACGCCGCCGATCACCACGGCACAAAACAGCGTCAATTTTGTTGAATTTTTATGCGGCGATCTCACCCAGTCCCCATCAACCAACAAAGTCTTTGGAGATTGCGCCAATCGTTTGAATTCAAGCAGATCTACTGCTGGAGAAGATAAGACTTTTTTCTTTTTCCCCACTTCCTCTCGTTCTCCAGATATGAATTTCATAATATAAGAAGGCTTCGCCATCGCCCATGGTGGATAATGGGAATGGATGGCGCCCCAAGACTACCACCCCCTCACATCACGCATCGGGCTGACAGCTCTGGCGCCAATAAGGCGGGTGATGTCCGGCCCGGTCTCCATAAAGTGGCCGCCGTCGCCGCTGATCATTACTTGAGATTGAAACCAGAATTTACTCTATAGGTAATATCATTATTGTTTGCGCGCAGAACTGTAATTGACACATCCCGGAACTTAATGTCCGTAGGATTCTTTTCGGAGGCTGTATATGTCAAATCCTGCTGAAAGGCGGGTCGAATCATATCTTTAAGATATTCTCTATAAGTCACCCTAAGAACGTTGTTGCTTACTCCTTGATATAGAAGCTCATATTTGTAACCATCGTTTGAGACAACGACGGCAGTGTCAGTGATTTCGTATGGATAGGGTGGATCGACTTTCGGCTGTACAATCAATTGCCGCATCGGTGGCACGTTCACCTGCGTGAACAGGTCGAAGCGTCCATCCCTATCGGTGTCCAAGACGCAGCCGAGCATATCCTGCTGACAGTAGGCGGTTCGACCATCAGGGAGTGTCGTTTTGACGAGGGCAATGTCCCCCTTCGCCATATGTCCGATGGCGCCAGCATAGGCGCGGTAATTGAAGGCGGTGAGCATGGGCGAGCCAACCGTGACCGTGGCCTCCTTGCCCACTGCCGGTGCTGAGCCTTGATGAACAACGGGAAGATTTGGCGAGACGCTCATGGGCGCACACGCCGCAAGGCCATACACAACCACCACTCCCGCCAATAATCCGAAGCACCGCATTCGATCCCCCATACGCGAGTATGTCCATGAGCCATGCTCAACCGAATGGATTATGGCAGGAATGAAGAAATAGGCGAATTGCGGAAACCGCATTGACTTAATGATGCGAAAATCGCATGTTTCTCCCATCAGAACGGATGACGCCACGGCCGGCGTGGTAACCAGATGGGGAAGCCGATGTCCGACAGCAGCAAGCCCAAGGCGGCTCGGCCCGTACACCCGGTCCCGCCGTCCTGGCGTGGCCGCTTCATGGCCCTGACGGGCTTGTTGGTCCGCCGCCGCAAGGAGGCCAGCCTGTCCCAGGTGGCTCTTGCCGCGCAGGTGGGGGTGGGGATCGCCACCCTTCAACGGTGGGAGGAGGGGCGGGCCGAGCCGGGCGCCATGGGCCTGTACCAGTGGGCGGCGGCCCTCGGGGTGTCGCTTGAGGCGGACGTCACATCAGATGTGATGTGTTCGCCTGCGGCTCCGGACAAGGCGGCCTGACCCATGCGCACCCCGCTGCCCGCCAACCAATCCCGCAAGCCCCTCGACCTGGAGGGCGTGTCCTGGCGTCTCGGCATGTCGGCCGGGTGCGAGGCGATCACCTGGGATGGCGAGGCGGTGGGGCAGGTGTTACCGACCCGGACGTACGTCGTTCACCGCGGAGGCCTGCGCCAGGAGGTGCAGCACCGGCGGGCCACCGTGACCCTGCACGGGCAGAAGCTGACCGTTGAGTGTTCTGGCGGCTGGAACAAGTTGTGCGACGAGGTGATCCGCCGGGTGGACCAGCATTTCCGGGACTCCGTCCACCGGCGCGACTGGCCGCCCCTGGTGCTGATGGCCACACCCGATGAGGCTGCGCAGATCCGGGCCGGGCAGCGGGAGAATCTCTACTACCCGTGGTCTGACCGGTACGGCGCCGCGTCGTGCTGGAGCGGCCGCCCCGTCGAGGTCTGGGCGCCGAAAGGCGAATGCCTGCGCCTCACCATGGTCGGCGCGGTGCGGTACGGCCCAGAGTTCGCGGCCGGCATCGTGCCGTGGCTGGTCAGGCGACACCCCAAGGCGAAGGCCTTCGCGGCCGTCGCCCTCAACCTTGAAACTCTTGAAGCATCGCAAGTTCCCGCCGGCGTCAGTCCCGGCGGCGAAGCCCAGACGGCGGGGTGACCGCGCGCCGTGCCTGCCTCTTCTTAGGGGCGATTTCCTCCCTGACTTCCCCTCGGCGCTTTCCAACCCTCGGCGCCGAGGGGGCTTTCCGAAGGACAGACTCATGACCGCCACCGCCCCTCACGCCGACACCGAGCCGCGCCATTCGGTCGCCATGGGCGGGGCTGTCCTTCAGGTCTGGGACTGGGGAGGGGGACTGTACGAGTTCGGCATTCAGGGTCGCGCCCGGACGCGGACCATTGAGGCCGGCGCCGCGGATGTCGCCAACGTGGTTTGGGGTGCGCGGAAGGAGTTCTTCACCGACGCCACGGCGGCCGAGTGGTGGCTGATGAACACCCTGGGCGAACTGGAAACTGAACTGCGTGCGCGCGCCCCCGAACGTGCCGCCGCCTGACAGATCACGAGACACCGGCCCTGGGTTCACCGGGGGGCAAGGATGGCCCCGGCAAACCAAGCGCGATCCCGACCGGGGCCGGTCGCCGTCAGCGGGAAATCGCGCGTCATCCTCCCTCGGCCCGTGGACGGTACCCAACCCGTCGCGGGCCTGAGGTGTCAGGAGAGCGCCGCGGCGCTGCCGCACCCCAACCCCAGCAAAACCCCAGGGGTGCGGCGATGAGCCGGCACCGGCGCCCGAGGTAGACGGCCGGCGTTCTCCGCCCAACCGAACGGAACCCACGAGATGGCCTTGCCCCCCCGTCGTAAACCAGCCCGAGCCGGCATAGAGCGGTCCAAGCCGCTCCGCAGCCCTGCGCACCTGAAATGGGTGAGGAGCCATGCCTGTTCGGTCGCGGGTTGCCAGGGGGAACCCATCGAGGCGGCGCACGTCCGCACCGGCACCGACGGCGGGACGGGCATGAAGCCCTCGGACTGCTGGGTCATCAGCCTGTGCCGCGACCACCACGCCGAACAGCACGCCGTCGGCGAAAAGGCCTTCGAGGCCCAGCACCGCCTGAACATGCGGATGCTCGCTCTGGAGTTTGCGGCCAAAAGCCCGCCCTGGCAGGCCCTGCTGAAACGGCAGCGCGCCGCATCGTCCACCACCCCCCGCCGCCCGGCGGTCAAGGAGGATTGACCCATGCACGATATCGGCACGCACCACCGCCCGCCTGTCCGCGGCCACCGCAACCTGACGCCGGACTTCGCTGATTTCCTGGCGGCCAGGACGGAGCGTGGCGCCAACACCGACATCCTGCTGGTCAAGGCGGTTGTCCAAAGCTGGCGCCACTGGTGCCGCGAGCGGGCCGTGGCCCGGCCCGACGTCCGGGTTGGCTCCGCCCTTTCCGCGGCCGGCTACCGGGTCACCAACCTCAAGACCGCCGACAGCGAAGCCGTGGTTCGGGGGCTGCGTCTGCGCCCCGAGGCTCCGTTGCTGGCTCTCCCCAAGGGCCTGGAGCCGGACGACGTGGCGGCCCTCGGCCTGATCGCCGGCGAGTTGGCTCGCGTCAGAACGGTCGAAGGCTATATCGGGGTGGGCGACACCCTCTACCAGAACGGTGAGCTTGAGCGTGCCGCCGGGGAGTACCTGCACCTTGCCGGCTGCGGCCCTGAACAACGGGCGGAATTCCCCGCCGGCTCCCCCGGCCTGTTCTGGCCTTGGCTCCCGCAGTATTGGAAGCCCACCACGCCCCGGGGTGACAACGTGAAGGGCGCCTCTCTGGCCGTGGCCGCTCTCGCCCGCCGCCTGCGGGTTGGGGGTGCGGCATGAGCAACCAGCACCTGCCGACAGCGGCCGAGGCCGCGTTCATCGGGCGGTTGGGCGACACCGCCCTTGATCTGGCCGACGAAGCTCAGATCGATCCCTTCATTCTCCTCGTCGCCCTGGGCCGGGTGATGGCCTCGGTTCTGGGGGCGATTGAAGACGCCGACGACCGTCAGGCCATCATGCGGGATGTCCTGCACGATCTGGCGGAGGCCGTGGAAATCGTGGCCAGCAAGGGCGATGCCGTAAGCCTGCGGACGGCGGGCTGCCACCCCGCCGGCCGTGCGTGAGGACCGAACGATGGACACCCTCTCGAAACGCGACCGCGTGGCACTGGAACTTCAGGTAGGCCGTGCCGTCCGTTCTCTGGCCGCCAACCCCACCCCGGAAGGCAAGGCGGTGCTGGCGCTTTTGCGCGAACGCCTCGTCGCCGACGACGACCGCCGCCGTCACCGGGCGGCGGCCCTCTCCCAACATGGAGACAACCCCCATGGCTGATGACCGCGCCTATGAGGCGCCCACACTGGACCGGCTGCTGGCCAGCCTGAACAACGGCGACGACAACGCCGCCGCGACCGAGGATTACCACCGGCTGGTCGAGCGGCTGGCGACGATGGTCGAGAGCTACGGCGGCAGCAGCCACAAAGGGATGCTGACCCTGACCTTCAATTTCAAGGCCGACGCCAAGGGCGTCGATGTGGCGCTCCAGACAAAAATCACCATGCCCAAGCGTCCGGCTTTGGAGGACCGCCTGTTCATCGGCGGCAGCAAGGGCGACGTGCTGACGTTCAAGGACCCCGCCCGCGGCACCTTCTTCGAAGGGTCCGATCTGGGGCGCCGCCGCTTCGGCGAAAACAACTGATCATCTTCTTTTCTTTTTTTGGAGCACATCATGAGCACAGGAAATTTTCCGGCGGGCGTCGGCGATAACGTGGCGGTGATCGATGCCGTCGAGCGGCTGAGCGGCGCGGAGGTGATGACCGTCTCGGCTGCCGAAGCGTTGGGGCGGAATTTGGACTTTCTGGTCCTGCCGTCGGGTAAGAAGGCGCAGAGTCTGAAAGCCTTCATCGACGAACAGCGGGACCGTCCCGAGCGCATCCGCACGTCGGCGGTGGTGACGGACGCGGAGAGTTTCAACGCCTACCTCAACCGCTTCCGCCGGCCGGAATCGGCGGTGTTCGTGAGCATCGAAAGCCCGCCGTCGCTGCTGGGCGTGGTCGATTACCACGGGCAAGGAGAAGGGGCGGTGCCCAGCTTCTGCACCCACACCGTCTCGTACAACTTCCCCCTGTCCGACCCGATGAAGGCATGGGTCAAGGCGACCAAGGGCGACCCGATGGAGCAGGAGGAGTTCGCCTACTTTCTCCAGGACCGGGAATACGACATCGAGAGCCCGCCCGCCGACTGGTCCATGCTGGACCCGGATGAGCTGGGCGTCATTCTCGACCTGCTGAACATCCACGGTGACCGGAATCCGGTGGATGACGCCGATGCCGCCGCCTTGGCCGCCGAAGGCGGTGGGGATGATGACGGTGAAGACCGCTACATCCCCCGGAGCGCCATCTACAAGCTGCGGAAGAAGCGGTTCGGATCGAGCAAGCGCATGATGGATCTGGCGCGTGGGATCGAGGTGGGCGTGGGCCGGAAGGCGGTCTCGGCCTACAACCCGAAGACCGGCGAGAAGAACATCAGCTTTTCCGAGGAACACGACACCCGCGACAGCGTGGGTAACAAGGTGGTGGTGCCCGACCTGTTCCTGGTCAACATCCCGGTGTTCGACGGCGGCGCCCGGCACCTGCTGCCGGTGCGGCTGGGCTATCGCGTTAAGGGCGGCTCCGTGAAGTGGGCCGTCGAACTGATCGACGCGCCCCGTCTGATCCGCAGTGCGGTCGATTCCGTGGCGCTTCAGGTCCTCACTGCGACCGGGTGTCCCGTCTATTACGGCAAGCCGAACGCCGCCAAGGCCGCGTAGCCCCACTCCATTCCCATTCGGCGGACCCCCGCCGTCTCCGCCGCCGGATCGGTCATCTCCGGCACCCCCCTCAACCAACCGAAGGAAAGGCTGTCCGAACCCATTACCGAACCGCCGGTCCCGCCATGCAGCAACACCGGGGCCGGCCCCTCTCTTCCAGCGGTGAGAACAGCATGAACACCGAACCCGTCGAAACTCCTTACGGTCTTGTCCCGCCGCCCGTCGTCATCGGCGGCGGCCGGGTCGTGGCCTACAATGCCGACTGCCGGGCAGTGCTGCACATGCTGGCGGCCCGCGGGGAGTTGGTGCATGCGGTGTGCGAAGATCCCCCGTACCACTTGACAAGCATCGTCAAGCGGTTCGGACGCGACGGTTCGGCCCCAGCCGTTCACGGCACCGACGGCGCGTTCGCCCGCGCCAGCCGGGGGTTCATGGGCCACACCTGGGACGGTGGCAACGTCGCTTTCGACCCTGAGACATGGCGCCTGCACCTCGGCGCTCTGCTGCCCGGCGGGTACCTGACGGCCTTCGCCAGCACCAGCGGCTACCACCACATGGCCGTCGCCATCGAGGCGTCGGGGTTCCGAGCCCACCCGATGCTGGAGTACCTGTTCGACACCCACCCGCTGCTGGAATCTTTCCTGCTCACACTGTCGGCGGACCAGCTTGCTGCGTTGTGCCGGCTGATTGAGACCCAAGGCGACGTGTCGCCGCTCGCCTGGATTTTCGGTTCGGGCATGGTCAAACCGACCCGCCTGCAGTTGCCCGGCACCGACCACCTGCGTTACGGCGCCGGCGCCCTCAAGCCGGCCCTGGAGCCGGTGTTCATGGGACAAAAGCCGCTGGAGGGGACTGGCACGGAAAACTGGCTGGCGCACGGCGTCGGTGCGCTGAACGTGGACGCCGCCCGCGTCGAGCGGGAAGGGCGGTGGGACGCGCGTGGGAACGACTCCGCAGAAGCCAAGCGCATTTACCAGGGCGGTTTCAACAACCGCCGTAGCGGTTCCCGCGACTTGGGCGGGTACCCCGCAAATGTCGTGCATGACGGCTCTGCCGCTGTCGCCGCCTGCTTCCCCGCAGCGCCAGGGCAACGGGGCGCCGTTTCCGGAGAAGAGGTATCCGCACCCACCAAGGGCACCTACGGTTCTGGGTGGCGTCGCGTCGCCGCCATGCCACGCCATGACGGAGGCGGCCCGGCCTCACGCCTGTTTTACGGTGCCAAGGCCACCGGGGAGGACCGCTGGCACCTCTGCCGAGTATGCGGTGGTGCTGGTCCTGCAGGAACCGAATGGGCGCACCAGCACGACCGCACCAACACCGACCACATTGTCTGGCACCCCACTGTCAAGCCGGTGGCGCTGGCCCGCTGGCTGGTCCGCCTGACTTGCCCGCAGCCTGGGCAGACAGTCTTCGACGGCTTCGCCGGCACCGGCACCACCGGGGTTGCGTGCCTCGCCGAAGGCCGCCGCGCCGTGCTGGTCGAGCAGAACCCCGACTACTTCCGAATTCTGGTGGCCCGCTGCCGGCACTACGCCGGGGAGAGCGCCTATGCGCTGCCCGAGCGCCGGCACCGCCGACCGGCCAAGGCCGCCACCCACCCCACACTATTTGCCGGCCTGGAGCCGGAAGGAGGTGCGCATGACGCAGCAGCAGAATGAGCCGGGCCGCGAGCCCGACCACCACCCCGCAGGGACCGTGTTGTCCATCGGCAGCATTGCCACCACGGACGGCGCCGTCACCGGGGTGCTGGTCGAAATGGACGTGGAGAACGTCCGCGCGTCGGCGGCCCTACTTGACGAACGCGTCGTCATCGTGCCGGCGGAAGCCCTCCGCTCCCGCCCGGAAGGCGCCGTGACCATGCTCGCTTCCGCCCTGGAACACGACGCCCAGGTGGTAGGTGACCTTCGCCGGCGGATCGCCGAACTGGAGGCGCGGCTTGTCGGGCAGCCCCACCCGTCGGCGGTGCCGGAGGGGTGGAGGCTGGTGCCGGTCGAGCCGACGCCCGAAATCTTGGACGCGATGCGGACTGACCCGGACGGGAGCAAGCGCGATATCCCCGACGCTTACCTGCGGTGGGTGTACCACGCCGCGGTATCCACCGACCCTCCCGCGCCGTCGGTGTGGAGGCCGATGGAAACGCAGTCCACCATTGCCGATTGGGCCGACGGCGTGTTCGGACCGCACCAGGGGCCGGTACCGCCCCTGCTGCGCTCCATCAATGAACTGGTGGAGGCCTGCATCGCCGCCGGCATCTCGCAGCAGGAGTTTAGGGCGCGCGTCGATGCTGAATTCGTCCGGCAGGTCAAGAAGGGGGCTGCCGCTGATCTTACCAACCTGCCGGCGGAAGTCGCCGGCACGGTGATCGTCTTGTACCGCGTTGCTCAGGCCGCCGGCTTCGACCTGCACGCTGCCGTCGATGCCGAAATGCGCAAGAACCGTGGCCGCCAGTGGTTCGCGAAGGGCGACGGGACCGGCCATCACCTCCCCGCGCCCCCGGCTCCGGAAGAGGAGGGCGGGCGATGAATAGCCGCGACTGGAGCCTTTTCGCCTCGTCCCTCGTCCTGGCTGCCAACACCGCGGTGATGGGCTGGGGTGCCCACGCCCTCTACGCCAGCCGTATGGATGCGCTGCGCAAGGCATCGTTTGGTGACGCGGCGTGGTTGGCGTGCCGGGTGATTTCCGACGCATTTCCCGAAGCCGGGATCGGCGACGAGGCGTGCGAGCGCGCTAAGCAACGTGCCCGCAAAACTGCGCCCGGCCAGGCGCCGAAGGAACGGGAGGACTGACCCCATGACCACCACCGACACCCCGGAGAGCGTGGCGGCGCGGCTGAATAGCTTCGCCGAAATCTGGTCCGCCGGGTTTCCCGATGAGACGCAACATTTGGAGGCGCTCCAGACGGGCGCCGCCACGCTTCGGGCGCAGGCGGCGGAGATTGCGCGCCTGTCGAAACGCCTGGAAGAGATGGAGCGCGTCCGATCCTGCGCCGTCGCTGATCATGTGGCAGCCGAAGCCGCCCTTGCCGATGCTCGCACCAAATTCGGTCGGGCCGGCGCCATATGGCAGAAGGCACGGATGCGGCTCGAAGTCGAGCGCGACGAGGCTCGCGCCGCCCTTGCCGCCTCTGAGGCCAAGGGGCAGGCCATGCGGGAGGCGCTGAAGAACGTCAGCCGCTTTGTCAGAGCCTTTGCCGCCGACGAGACTGACGAGGAGATCCACGCATCGGCCTGCGCATGTGAGGAGCAGATAGGCGCCGCCCTCTCCACCCCGCCCGCCGAACAACCGGGCCCGGCGGATGCGCCGTCGCTGCTGGCGGCATGGTGGCTTGACGGAGCCTCGTTCGATCAACGCTTGCTTGCCGCGGGTCTGGTCAAGGCAATTGCCTACGACCTCACCGAAGCCGGGGAAGCGGCCATCAATCACCACGTGGCGACCCGCTCTGCCGGGCTGCTGCCAGCGACCGAGGGGGAGGGCCGATAATGCCGAGAACCCGTAAGGCATGGGCTGTCTTCCACGAAGACTTCCCCGATGAGCCTTCCATCGTCTTCGCCCGTACCGCCGCCAAGGCAAAGGCGTCCCTGCTGTCGGACGCGGAGGACTGCGGCTACACGCCGAAGGATTTCTTCACGACAGCCCGCGCACGCCGCTCCCCGGCCAACGACATGGTGCTGCCCGACGAGCACCGCCTCGTCGCCGAACTGGATGACAAGGACCGGCACATCATCCTGCATTCCTTCGGCGGCTACGCCCGTATGGGCAAGGAGGGTTACCGGGACCACTACTGCACCGATCCGTCCGACCTCCTCCTGCTGCGGCTGGCATGGGAGTTCGGCCTGTTCAGCGGCCCGCACGGCGAATGCGCCTATGGCGACACCGGCATGTGGAGCGGCGCCTTTTTCTATCTGACCGAACTCGGCAAGACCGTCGCGCGGTCGATGCTGCCGACCTATCAGGGGGAGGGCCGGGACAATGGCTAAGGTCCTCCGCCAAGAATCCAACACTGCCCGCCGTCAGCACCATTGCTACCGGTGCGGTCACACCATCAGCGCCGGCGATAGCTACCTCGCCGTGACCTTCCGCGGACTGCCGGCGGACGGCTGGTATGGCATCCGCTACGCCAAGGTCTGCCGGTTCTGCCAGCCGCACCCGCTTTGCACCTGTGGGGATTGCGACTTCGTGGTCGCTGACCAGATCGCCGAACCCATCGGAATTCTGGAGGCCGCCCATGGCTGAGAGCAAGATCGAATGGACCGACAGGGTGTGGACGCCAATCGTCGGCTGTACGCCCGTGTCCCCCGCCTGCGCCAACTGCTACGCGGCGCCGATGGCTGCTCGGCTGGAGGCGATGGGGCAGGCCAAGTATGCCGGCCTCGCCACCCGCGAAGGGAGCCGGGGGAAATGGACCGGGAAGGTCACCCTCTGGGAACCGGAAGTGCTGGCGCCCCTGCACCGCCGGAAACCCACCCGCTGGTTCCTGACTTCAATGGGGGATGTGGGCCACCCGGACGTACCTGGATGGTTCCTTGACCGGCTGTTCGCCGTCATGGCCCTGACGCCACACCACACGTTCTATGTCCTGACCAAGCGACCTGATCGTGTGGCCGCGTACTTGGAGGCGGCGCAGGGGAATGTAATTGACGCATGGCGCCGCATTGCCACTCCGAAGGTGCGCGTCGGTTGCGGTGCAGGGCCAGTGCCTTGGCCGCTACGAAACGTGCTGATCGGCTGCACTGCCGAAGGCCAGTCGCGCGCCGAAGAGCGCCGCCAGCATATGGAGCGCATCGCCGCCGCCGGCTGGCGGACCTTCGTCAGCTACGAGCCGGCCTTGGGCATGGTCGATTGGTCCGGCTGGGACTTCCTGTCATGGCTCACCAGCGGCGGGGAGAGCGGTCCTCACGCCCGCCCGTCCCATCCGGACTGGCACCGGGCCGCGCGCGATTGGTGCGCCGACCACGGCATTCCCTACTTCTTCAAGCAGTGGGGCGAGTGGGCCCCGCAGCTTGGCGCCATCGACCTGTACGAATTCGGCGAGCAAAGCCGCCGTCAGTGGGCAGCGTGGGACCATGACCGCCAGGGCTGGGAATATTGGGACCGTCCGCTCTGGTGTGACGACCTGGGAGCCCCTGAAGATTGCCTCGTGAAGGTCGGGAAGTCCGCCGCTGGCCACCTCCTTGACGGGGTGGAGCACCGCGCGGCGCCGGGGGTGCGCCATGGCTGACCGCCCCATCATCTTCAGCGGTCCGATGGTCCGCGCCCAGATCAACGGCCTGAAGACCCAGACGCGTCGGCTGGAAACCTCGCCGCTCGCCAAGGTGCAAGTGGGGGACCGGCTCTACGTGCGGGAGTCCTGGCAGACGGGGATGACCGGCAACGGTCCCCAGATCGCCTACGCCGCCACGCCGGATTGCGTGGAGATCGACGCATGGGACGGCCACAATGAGGGGTGTGGGCCGTCCTTCAACTACGACCGGTGCCCCGGAGCGAAGTGGCATCACTGGCTTGGCGATGTGCTTGCCGCCGGCCCGTGGCGCCCCTCCATCCACATGCCGAGGTGGGCCAGCCGTCTCACGCTGGTGGTGACGGATGTGCGGCTCCAGCACCTCCAGGACATCACGGAGGAGGATGCGCGGGCTGAGGGTATGCAGGAGCCGACCTTGCGCGACCTGGGCGGCGAACTGGAGCAAGCGGCATGGTCGGAACGGCAGGTCTTCTCCCGCCTCTGGAGCAGCCTCCACACCCGCCCTGGCGAGCGGTGGGAGGACAACCCCGCCATCGTGGCCCTGACCTTCACGGTCCACCGCCGCAACATCGATGCGATGGAGTCCACCCATGCAGCCTGACACCCAGACACAGGGGCCGGCGCTGGCCGGTCCCACCACGACCAACGGGGACGGCAGCGTTCAGCCGCTGCTGGTGTGACGATGAGCATCAAGCTCTGGCAAGCATTGCTATTGGCCGTCGGCTGGATCGGGGCGGACGTCGTTCGCCTCGTTCATGGTCACCATCAGGATGGCGCGCTGGTCATCGCCGGGTGCCTCAGCATCGCCATTTTCTGCGCCGGTCTGACGCTCGTGGCCGCTCTCAACAGGTGGCTGTCATGACCAAAAACACCAGGGAATACGTCATGGCGGGCAGGAGACAGACGAGATGAGCATCATGGAAACCTTGGCAACGCCGGCCCTATCTGACCCGCTCGTCCCGCCGGAAGCGGACCTGCGCGATTTCCCGTTCATGCCGCTTGACGTGGCAACCCTATGCGATTCCGGCATCGCCGTTGAGGCGACGGGAGACGAGTTCCGGGCAGCCGTCCTGCTGTGGTGCAAAGCATGGCACCAAGTGCCGGCGGGTAGCCTTCCCAACAACAATGCCCTGCTCGCCCAATATGCGGGATATGGGCGTGTTGTCGGTGAGTGGTTGAAGGTGCGGGATGGTGCGTTGCGTGGGTTCGTCTTGTGCACCGACGGGCGGCTCTACCACCCGACCGTGGCGGCGAAGGCGTGTGAGGCGTGGGAGAAGAAGCAAGCCTACGAGCGCAGCAAGGCGGCCGAGCGGGAACGCAAAAAGGGCAAGAAGGGGGCGTCGCCAGGAATTCCGCCGGAAACAGATGCTGTTCCGCCGGAGGTGCCGCAACCTTCCGCCGGAATTCCGCCGGAACCCCCCCAGCCTTCCGCCGGAAAGACAGCGGAATTCCGGCAGCGGCACCACGGAATTCCGGCGGAAAATGCTCTTAAGGGAGAAGGACAAGGAGAAGGAGATTCTACCCCCCCCCTTCACTTCGTTTCGGGTGGTGGTTCCGCGACCGATCCGGTCGCGACCACCACCGACCCCGAAAACCTGGTTGAGGCATTCGACGCCGCCTTGGTCGAGGTCTGGGGCGAGAAAGCCGCCAGACGGGCGCCGCACAGCACCGATTTCGACGTGGCGCAGGATCTGGCCGAAGCCGGCGTCACCGCCGACCTGATGGCCGCGGTGTGCCTGAGGCAGCTTGGACAGATGCGCAGCCGTCCCAAGGCGAAGCCGCCGTGGAGCCTGTCCGTGGTAGCCGCCGATGTCCGGGCCGCCCTGGCCGCCGCCCAGGCAGCACCTCAGCCGCCGGTGCAATTCTCAACCCCCAAGGCGCCCGCGCCCTACCGCGGCATCCTGACCGATGACGATTTTTCGCGGTGGATCGCGCCGTGTGACGTCGCGATAGCCGGCAACGAGGCGGTCATCACCGCCCCATCTCCCGTCGCCGCCAAGTGGATCAGGGAGCGCCTGGAGGTCGGGCTGATGCGCGCCCTCGTCGTGCAGTCCATCCGCATCAAGGTCGATCCCGCTGTCGTCGCCAACCCCATCCCCCACCACGTGCCGGAAAGGGCATGACCATGACCGCGATGAAGACAAAAGCCCGCACCCGCCGGTACCGGGGCAGACGGTCCCGGAAGAGCGTGGTGAGGGAGCCGAATGGGCGCCCGAGCCGGGCCGAGCGAAAGAAGACCGAGGGGCCGGTTATCCCGGCGGAGGTTATCGAGAGGAGGGCCGAGTTGGTGGGTATAGAGCATGCGACGGACGAGCTGGCAGGTACGGCACTGGGGCGCCTGCGACTGCGGGGACTGATCAATGAGCGGCAGCACGACGCCGGCCGGAAGTACGCTGCCTTGGTCGCGCGGTGGTCCCGGCTGGCCGAGTGCCCGGACCGTCATGCCAAGGTGGTCCGACTGCCGGTGGCGAGTGATGTGCTCGTACTGTCTGAGCAGGCGCCGCAGGTGATCGACTGGCTAGAGGACGCCCGTGCGGCCGATGTCGATGGGCAGTGGTCCAGGGCCAAGCGCCGGCTGGGAGAGATCCATCAGGCGGTGCGGCGCCTGCCGCAATCGGCCCTCGCCGCCGCTCTGCTGGAAGGCGTCTGCATCGACGACACCGAGCCTCGCGACGGGCCGTGGCTGGACAAGTGCCTTCCCCCGCTCCGTCAGGTGCTGTCCCTGCTGGCCGACCATTACCGGCTTGCGCCAGAACTGGAGTTGGCGTGATCAGCCAACTTTGTCTTAACCATTTGTTAGCAATTGCGGGGTAGGGTGTAGATGTCATTAATTCAGGCTGACCCATTGTGTCCGGCCTGATTGCAAAAAAGCCCCCTTGGATTTTTCCGGCGGGGCTTTTCCGTTTTACGGTTCTCCGATGGGCTTCAGCCCGGCAGCCAGGGCAGCACAGGCGAGGGCGACGGTGCGGGTAACCGGCTGGTCTCCAGCCTCGTAGAGTTGGACGCTTCGCTTCGTAATGCCGATGGCCTCGCCCGCCTGCTGCTGCGTTAGAGAGAGAGCTTTGCGCCACGCCTTGAATTCGTCAGGTGTCATGGTAACCTCTGGGTAGGAGGTGATGCGCCTTCGGGTTCCTGAAGGCGGAGCCGGTTTCCCGGCCCCGCCCCCTGGTCCTTACTGTTTCTGGTCCTTGTCGTTGAAGCCGGCTTCCAATTCGATCTTCAACGTCAACGAGAACCAAAAGCGTTCGAACCACTTCAGGATCTTCTTCACTGCGCATCACCTCCTTTCAGTCGGTGGGGCCATCCCCGTCCGACAAGACCAGAATAGGCGAAACTATTTCGCCAGTCAATAGTAAAGGCGAAACCATTTCGTCTTTTCCTCGCCCGCCCGGCCCTCGCCGCGGCGGGTTTTGTCGTTCTGGGGGGCGCCGATGTTCGAATGGACGTTCCGGTGGCACCCAGTTGGACGCCCCCTGCCGCCCGGCTGGCGGCTCGCCGCCCAAGCCCCGTCCCACCACAGCGCCCATGCGGTGCTGGTTGAGCCTGACCCCGACAACGCCGTTGCCGCCTATGCCGCCGAGGTCGAGGCGCTGCGGTCGGCTGCCATAAGGATCTGACCCATGGACACACTGCCCTTACCCGACGTCGGGTCCACGATTACCCAGATTGCCGGGCTCTCCCCCGCGGCTCAGGTGACGGCGCTGGTCGTTCTGGGTGCCGTGGCCGTGACGTGGGTCTGGTCCCGCCGGCCGCAGCAGGGGCCGGATGCCACGACGGTGGTCAAGGCCCTGGAGCTTACGGCGCAGGCGCAGGCGGAGACGGCGGCCTCCATGGCTGTCATCGCCAAGCAGGTGGAGGCTGTGGCTGAGGATGTGCGCCGGGTGGCTGAGGACCTGCGGACCCTGGCGGGCGTGGTGGTCAGCCGCCCAAAGGCGGCGGTCTGAGGTGGCTGGCTGACCATGGTGGGCAGTGGCATTGACCACTACCGCTTCGGCGCCTTCGCCTTGCGTCGGGGCTTTGCTTTCGGTGGCGTGGTCATTGCCTTGAGCACGACGCCCTGGTTTCTCTTGGCGGCGGACATCGCCGCTGTCGTCCACATGGAGGCGGCCCGGTTGGCACAGGACAGCCACAGGCTCATGGCGGGGTTCTTCATCGGGGGGCCCTTTCGTGTCGTTGGATGCGTGGATGAACAGGATCAGTCCACGAACGTCGCGGGCGTCGGGGCAGCCGGGAAACTGGCGGGGTCAGGCGCCGGTGGTAGGGGCGACCGCGCCTGACCCGTCAGCTTGATTATGGCGTGTCGTCCTTCCCTCGCTGCGTGATGGATGGGTCAAGCTGGTCAAACCGTTTCCACATCGCCCATGCGAGTCTGGCTGTAAAATCGGCGGCGTTGTCGAGGTCATTCGGTTTGATGGGGATCGTGGCGACAATGGTCGCGGCGGCCTGGATGAGGGCGGCCTTGATGATCGTTTCGTCGGTCGGCAAAGGACATTCCTCCTGAGGGTGGTGCGATCAGCTTACGACCAATCAGAAACTCCACCCATGGGAGCAATCGGGGTGCGGCTACAGGAATGCGGCACCGGACCTGTGAAATATTCAACCCAGAGGAAAGCAACATATGACTCACCCTTTTTCGAAGGCACCCCGACGCCCGGCAGACCGGCGATATCAAGCCGAGCCGCTTCCGCCCGCTGTACCGCGGCCTGTCTCCTGAGGAGAAAGCGCTGCACGACGCCATCAAGGCCAAGGCCGTCGAGATGGAGGCGCTGTTCAACAAGGTCCACGACCTCCGCTATCCGCCGCTCCCGCCCATCACCATCGAGCCGGGCGAGCCGCTGGAGGCGGTGCTTGGGGAGGCGGTCTTGGACCCGGCGCGCGAGCACCTGCACGAGGGCATGCGCTCGCTGGAACTGGCGGTCATGTGGACCGTCAAAGGCCTGACGGCGTAGGGCTGACACGATGGCGACCGTCAGCCGTTCGTCGGACGGTGGGTGTCGGATCGAAGGCGCCCCCGGCGTCCGTGCCGCCATCAGAGGGTACGGCGAGCGCATCGTCAGCTACGCCCTGCCCATGGCCTTGACCAGGGCGGCCATCGATGCCCGCAACGAGACCCGCAACGCCATGGGGTCAATCTTCGACCGGCCCACCCCCTACACTCTCAACAGCCTCCAGGCGATCCCGGCAACGCGCAAAAACCCCGCGTCTGCTGTCGAATTCAGGCTGTTCAGCGGTAAGGGCACGCCGGCCCCCGAGTATCTGCTCCCCCAGGTGGACGGCGGCCCCCGCCGATTGAAGCGGCACGAACGCGCCCTTCAATCGGCGGGCTTCCTGCCCAACGGGTGGTTCGCCGTCCCCGGCGAGGAAGCCCAACTCGATGCCTACGGCAACATGAAGCGCGGGCAGATCGTGAAGATCCTGTCCCACCTGCGGGCCTTCGGGTCGGCGGGGTCGAACCTCAACAGGTCAAGGACCACCAAGAGCCGCGGGGTGCGGCGGAAGGAAGGCTACTTTCCGGCCAAGCCCGGCAACCGTGAAGGGCTGCCGCCGGGGATCTACCAGCGCGACGGCGCCGATGCCCGCCCCGTGCTGATCTTCGTGGCGAGAGCGCCGGCCTACCAGCCCCGCTTCCGGTTCCACGCCATCGTCCAGGCCACCGTCCGCCGTCGGATCAAGGAGCATTTCGACGTGGCCCTGGCTCACATCGCACGGCGGTTCTCCGCCCCGAGGTTGTAATAATATGGAATATTGTTGCGCATCAGGGGGTGGTAATAATATTGCGCGGGTCCTCCCGGAGGGAAATCGGGGGCGGGTAATTCGAAGGGCGCATTTCGGGGATTTCTGGGGCCGGCTGTCAACGCAACACGCTGTTGCGTTGCCGGCTGCTGCATGAAGAACACCGGGCACGCATTTGAAATCACAGGATAACTGAGGTGCCCGCATAAGCAACGCCGTTGTGTTGCGTTGCTGGGAGGTCAACGCAACATGGCTCAACGCAACACGCTGCTGTCCAAGGCGGACTATGCGGCGCGCATCGGGGTTCATCGGTCGGTCGTGACCCGCTACTGCCAGCGTGGCATGCCCGAGCACAAAGGCATGATCGACCCCGACGAAGCGGATTGGTGGCGTGAGAAGAACCTCGATCAGTCGAAGCCGAAGGCAAAGGTATCGCCGCAGCAGCAGCGCAAAGCCGCCATCGACAAGGCCGCAAAGGAAATCGAAGCCCCGCGCCGGAAACCGGCGGCCGGAAAGCCTCCAGCTCCCCCGACTCCGCCTCCGCCGGCACCGGACCTCGACGCCCTGTCCGGCACGCCGGACATGAACAAAGCCCGTGCCTGGGACATCCATTTTTCGGCGGAGAACCGGAAGCGGGCGATGCTCAAGCACGACCGCGAGCACATCACCCGCGCCGAAGTGGAAGTGGTCTGGGATGCGGCGAACACGATGTACCGCCAGGGTCTGGAGGGGGTGGCCGGGCGCACGGCGTCAATCATCGCCACCCTAACCGGCGGCGATGCGGCGCGTATCGAGGGAATCATTCGCGATGAACACCGAACCGCCCTTGCCGCCGTCGCGGAATTGTTCGAGCGCGCCGCCATCTTCGGCGAGAATAGCGGCGCTCTTCCGCCGGGCGGCGGCGGCGATCCGCCCGCCGATGAAGACATGGACGGATGAGTGGGCGGCCAGGAACGTTGTCCTGCCCCCGAAATCCGCGGAGCCTGGGGAGTACCGGCCGCGCCGCGTCCCCTACATGATCCCGATCCAGCGGGCCTTCGACAGCCCGCGGTGGCGGATGATCGTGTTCATGATGGGTTCGCAGATGACCAAGAGCACCGGCGTGCTGAACGTCATCGGCAAGCGGATGGACCACGCGCCCGTGCCGGTTATCTACTTTGGACCGAGCCGCAACTTTGTCGAAAGCGTGATCGAGCCTCGCCTGACGGAGATGCTGCGAAGTTCCAGGTCCCTGTTCGGCAAGACCCTGTGGGGTAAGAAGAACAAGAAGACGCTGAAGATCGTCGCCGGTGCCGAGATCCGGCTGGGCTGGGCCGGATCGGCAACGGAACTGGCGGGGCAGCCGGCCGGGCTGGTCATCGTGGACGAACGGGACCGCATGGAAGGAGACATCAAGGGCGAAGGTGATCCTGTGGAACTGGCCCGCGCCCGCGGCGAAACCTATCCCGGCTTCACCATCGGCGTCACCTCCACGCCGCTGATCGGCAATGTGGAGGTGGAGAAGCACCCGGAAACCGGTCTGTACCATTGGAAACTGGCGGACCCGGAGGACATCGAAAGCGCCACCTGGAAGCTGTGGCAGGAAGGCACCCGGCACGAATGGGCGTGGCCGTGCCCGCACTGCGGCGAATATTTCATCCCGCGGTTCTCGCTGCTGAAGTTCGACAGCAGCACCCCGGCCAAGGCGGCGCGGACGGCGCGGTTGGAATGTCCGAATCCGGCATGCGACAGCAACCTGCATGGCTTGGTGATCGACGACAGCCACAAGGCGGAGATGAACGCCCGCGGCGTGTTCGTGGCGCCAGGACAGCGGATCGCCAAGGACGGCACGGTCACGGGGCCGGAACCGGAGGGCGACACTATCTCCTTCTGGGTGTCTGGTCTGGCATCGCCTTTCGTGCCCTTCGGGAGCCGGGCCGCCGACTATGTGCGGGCGGTGCGTTCCGGTAACACGGAACGCTTGCAGACGGTCATCAACACCAGATTGGGGGAACTGTTCCGCAACGCCGCCGCCGGCACCGTGAAGCCGTGGCAGGCCATCGCCGATCTTGCCGTGCCTTATTACAGGCAGGGCGAAATCCCCCGCGGGGTGCAGCGGGTGGCGCTGACCGTGGACGTGCAGAAATTCGGTCTCTACTACGTCATCCGCGGGTGGGGCGCCCGGTACGAAAGCTGGCTGATCCGCTGGGGCTATCTGCCGGGCGAGACGGAACGGCCCGAGGTCTGGGACGATCTGTCGAGGCTTGTCGATGGCGGCTTGGACGGGCACGCCTTCAACGTCGTGCTGATCGATTCCGGCTACCGGCCGGGCGACAGATGGAAGCGACCGACCAACGCCGTCTATGACTTCTGCCGACGCTACGCCGATGGCCGGGTGCGCGCCATCAAGGGCAAGGACAACCTGCCGTCCCCGATCAGGACGGCGCAGGCGGCGGTCAACAGCAAGGGGAAGGCGACGCAGCGGGCCGGCGTCATCCTGCATCACCTGGACACGGACCATTACAAATCGTTCGTCATCGGCCGCCTGGACTGGCCGCCGGAAAGTCCGGGCGGCTGGCATCTGCCCGAGGATGTGGACGAAGCCTATTGCCGCCAGATCGTTGCGGAATCACGCGTGGTGAAGCCATCCGGAGCCGTGACGTGGGTCCGTTTGCACAAGGATAACCACTACCTCGATTGCGAGATGATGCAGGCAGCAGCGGCGGACCTGATGCAGGTCCACGCCCTGCGCCCGCTCCCCATGGAAACAGACCCGGTTCCGGCGGCGGCGCCCCGCCGCCGGATGCGCAGCCACGGCGTGGAGGCTTGACGATGCCAATCAATTATCAGTCGCAACTCGACGCGGTAAACGCGGCGATTGCGAAGGCGGAACAGGGACAGACCGTCGAGTTCGGCGACCGCAAGGTCCAGCGCGGCGCCTTGCCGGCGATGTATGCCGAGCGCGAGCGGTTGGAAAGGATGGTGGCCCGGCAGTCCCTGGGGAGGCGGGGTGTCCGCCGGGGTGTTCCGGAATGACAAGGCTTCCGAAGTCCGCCCCCACCCTGATCGACCGGCTGGTGACGTGGATCGATCCGCAGCGTGGCCTGGAGCGCCACCGTGCTCGCACCATGCTGGCGATGGTGGGGGGCTACACGGGCGGGCGCCGCGACAAGCGGTCGATGTCCGAGTGGCGCACGAGCGGCGGCAGCGCCGACGCCGACCTGGAGCCTGACCGCGCGACGCTGATCGAGCGTTCGCGCGACCTGTGCCGCAACGCCCCGCTGGCACGCGGCGCGGTCAACACCGTCGTCACCAGCGTCGTCGGCACCGGCCTGACCGTCCAGTCGCGTATCGACCGGGAGGTGCTGGCACCGGTCTTCCGCGGCGGCGGCGGCGCGGCCGATGCATGGGAGCGTGCGGCGGAACGGGAGTTCCGGCTGTGGGCGGAGAGCCCGGATTGCGACATCACGCGAACCCAGACCTTCGCCGGCCTGCAAAGCATGGCGTTCCGCGCCGTGCTGGAGTCCGGTGACGTTTTCCCGATCCGCCGCTTCGTCGAGCGGCCCGGCAGGCGGCTGGGCACATGCCTGCAGATGATCGAGGCCGACCGCGTCGCCAACCCGAACCACCGCCGGGACACCGCGGAGTTGACGGCGGGCGTCTACCGGGACGCGTTCGGCGCGCCGGTCGCCTACAACGTGCTGAACGAGCATCCCGGAAACGCCTACGGCGTCTGGAGCGGCGAGGGCGTGCGCGTGCCGGCCTTCGACGCCAGTGGAGACCGCATCGTCTACCATCTGTTCGACCGGCTCCGTCCTGAGCAGACCCGCGGGGTTCCTTACCTCGCACCGGTGATCGAAACGCTGAAGCAGCTGGACCGCTACACCGAGGCCGAAATCATGGCCGCGGTGGTGTCGGGGATGTTCACGGTGTTTGTGAAAACCGAAGACGGAGACCCCACCACCAACCCTCTGGGAACGGTGGGCGGTGGGGGAGCGGGGGGAGACGTCAAGCTCGGGTCCGGCGCCATCGTTGATCTGGCCAAGGGCGAGGATGTCTCCATCGCCGATCCCAAGCGCCCGAACGTCGCCTTCGACCCCTTCGTGATGGCGGTGCTGCGCCAGATCGGCGTCGCCCTGGAACTGCCGTTCGAAATCCTGATCAAGCATTTCACGGCGTCCTACTCCGCCTCCCAGGCGGCCATCCTGGAGGCATGGCGGTTCTTCGCCGCCCGGCGGAAGTGGCTGGCGGTGTCGTTCTGCCAGCCCGTGTACGAGGCCGTCATCGCCGAAGCGGTGGCGCGCGGCCGGATCACCGCCCCCGGGTTCGAAGCGGACCCGATGATCCGCGCCGCCTACCTCGGCGCCGACTGGATCGGCCCGCCCCGCGGCCAGATCGACCAGAACAAGGAAGCCAGTGCCGCCGAAAAGTGGATCGGGATGGGCGTCAAGACGGTCGATCAGGTGACGGCGGAGGTGACCGGCGGCGACTGGGAGCGCAATCACGCCCAGAGGGTCAAGGAGCGCCGCATGCGCGTTGCCGATGGTCTTGAGGAACCGGCCGGTGCGGCTCAACCGCAGCCGCAGCCGCGCCAGCCGCCCGTCACGCCGCCCCTGCCGCCCACCGATGAAGAGGATGAGCCATGATCCGTTCCGCTTTCGACCTGGCGGCGGCTGAACTGTGGGCGTTGCCCCCGGATCGGCTGGAACTGTTGCTGCGCATCGCCGACCGCGACACCGAGTCCGCCGAGTTCCAGGACCTGTGCGCGCGGCTCGGGGTGCAGGACTGGCGGTCCAAGGCGCTCATGACGCGCTCCGGCGAGCGGCTGAATGGGGCGAACGGCGTGGTGATGCGCGGCAGCGTTGCCGTGGTCCCGATGATCGGGACGCTGTTCCCGCGCGCCAACCTGTTCACCGAACTCTCCGGCGGTGTTTCGACGGAGTTGCTGGCGCAGGATCTTCAGCGGGCCGCCGACGATCCGGCGGTCTCCGCCATCGTGATGCACGTCGACTCCCCGGGCGGTGATGCCAACGGGGTGAACGAAGCGGCGAAGTTGGTGCGCTCGATCCGCGGCGTGAAGCCGGTCAAGGCGTATGTCAGCTATCTGAGCGCGTCGGGTGGTTACTGGATCGGTTCCGCCGCCGACGAAATCATCGTCGATGACACGGCCATGCTGGGCTCCATCGGCGTCGTGACGCAGGTCACCAAGCGTGCCGACCGGCCCGATGTCCGCACGATCGAAATCGTCTCCTCGCAGTCGCCGATGAAGCGGCCGGATATCGACACCGATGAGGGCCGGGCGGCCATCCAGGAGCGCGTTGACGCGCTCGCCGATGTCTTCGTCCGCGCCGTTGCAGAGAACCGCGGCGTCACGCCGGAGCGCGTCATGGCCGATTTCGGCGGCGGCCGGGTGCTGGTGGGCGCCGCCGCCGTTTCCGCCGGCATGGCTGACCGCATCGGCACCCTCGAATCCCTTCTGGCGGAATTGAACAGCCGCCAGGCGCGACCCGGCGCGGCCGGGTCATCCACGGTCAAACCCAAGGAGAAGATCATGACCGTCCAGACCGAACAGGCCGCGCCGTCCGGCATTCAGCCCGGCGACATCACGGCGGCCTACATTTCCACCAACTTCCCGTCCGTCGCCGAGGCGCTGCGTGCCGACGCCCGGCAGGCCGGCGAAGCGGACGGCGCCATCAAGGAGCGCGAGCGCATCCTCGGCATCGAGGCCGCCGCGCTTCCGGGCTACGACGACATCGTGGCCGCCGCGAAGGCGGATGGCACATCGGCCGGCGCCGACGTCGCGCTGAAGATCGTCGCCGCACAGAAACAGGCCGGTGTCGCGACGATCGACGGCCGCCGCAAGACCGAGGCCGGGATCCCGCCCCTCAAGCCGAGCGTCGAGGCCAGCCGGGACGGCAAGCCCGATCCGGCCCTGCCCATCGAGGATCAGGCCAGGATCGAATGGGACCGCTCCCCCGACGTCCGCGACGAGTTCGGCGGAAACTTCGGGGCCTATGCCGCCTACCGGAAGGCCGAAACCGAAGGCCGTGTCCGGCGCCTCGCCCGCTCCTGATCACACCACATTCTGACGGAGAACCATCATGACCACGCTTGCGGCCGATAAGGCCCGCACCTGGGAGGTCGGGAGCGTCAACGAGTTCCCGGTCGTTGCTTCGGACATTATCTACGAAGGTGCCGCCGTCGGGCTGGCCGATGCCAGCGGCCACGCCCGCCCGCTGACCGCGGCTGACCGCTTCGCCGGCTTCTGCGAACAGAACGCCGACAACAGTGCCGGCGTCGCGGCACAGATCAATGTGCGCGTCGTGGAGACCGGCAAGGTCCAACTGCCGGTGGCGGGTGCGGCGGCCACCGACGTTGGTCAGCCGGTGTACGCCAGCGATGACGACACCTTCACCTTCAACCCGGCCGGCGGCGTCTTCATCGGGTTCGTGCACCGCTTCGTGTCGGGCGGCATCGTCATCGTACGCTTCGACGCGCCCTGCATGAAGGATCCGTGGGAGCACAAGACGGCGCGCGAGACACTGACCGGCGCGAAGACCTTCGACGCCGAGGACTGCGGCAAGCTGTTCTGCTGCACCGACGCAGCCGATGCCGACGCGCTGACCCTGCCGGCCATCGCCGCCGGTCTGTCGGGCCTGACCATCCTCTACGTCGGCGCCTGCGGCGGGGCGGCCATCACTCTCGATCCCAACGCGGCTGACATGATCCTGGGGCCGGACATCACCGCCGCCGACAACAAGGACCTGGTCCTCACCAAGGCGACCGCGCGGCGGGGCGACTTCGTGACCCTGATCGCCGGAGACGCCGACGGCTACATGGTCACGGAGATGCGCGGCACCTGGACGCGCGAAGCCTGATCGCCGCATTCTGACGAAAGGAGAAAACGACATGAGCGCCAAGGGTCTTTCCAGCCGTGCGATCATCGGCCGCTACTACGAGCGGCTGAGCGCGGCTCCGGGGATGGGGTGGATCGATTCCATCTCGAACTATTTCAACTCCGATCAGGACAGCGAGACCTACAAGTGGCTGGGTCAGGTCCCGCAGATGCGGGAGTGGATCGGGGGGCGCCAGCCCAAGGGCTTCCTGGAGAACGGCATCACCATCTCGAACAAGCACTTCGAGGCGACTATGGAGGTGCTGGTCCGCGAGATGCGCCGGGACAAGGCCGGACAGGTGATGGTCCGGGTGGACGAGCTCGCCGACCGGACCAACAGCCACTGGGCCAAGCTGCTGTCCACGCTGGTCCAGAACGGCGAATCGACGGTCTGCTACGACGGCCAGTACTTCTTCGACACCGATCACAGCGAGGGCGACAGCGGTCCGCAGTCCAACGCCATCGCGGTGGACATTTCGGAACTGCCGGTCGGCACCAACAACCACGGCACCGCCACCAATCCCCACGTGCTGGAGATGCAGCATGCGATCCTGAAGGCCGTGCAGCAACTCTACGGTCTGAAGGACAACCAGGGCGAACCCCTCAACGAGAACGCCCGGGCGTTCCAGGTGATGGTGCCGGTGGGGCTGATGGTGGCGGCCGAGGCCGCGGTGATGCAGCCGCTCGTCGCCGACGGAGCCAGCAACATCACCAGGGCAATCAGCAACCTCAGCCTGTCGGTGGCGGTCAACCCGCGACTGTCCTGGACCGACAAGTTCGCGCTGTTCCGTACCGATGGCGCCGTCAAGCCGCTGATCCGCCAGGAAGAGCAGCCGGTGCAGATCAAGGCCATCGCCGAGGGATCCGAACTGGAGTTCAGGGACGACAAGCACCACTACGGCGTCGATACGTGGCGCAACGTCGGCTACGGCATGTGGCAGGGCGCCTGCCTCGTCACCCTGGCGTAAAGCCTCTGCCGCAACGCGCACGATGGAAAAGGCCCCGTTACAGGGCCTTTCGTCGTTTTGGAGGGTCGAATGAAACTCTATGAAGTGGTCGGGCCGGTGGCCCGGTTCCCCGTCGGGTTCGTGCTCGGGCTGCGGCCGGAACAGGCCAAGGCCCGCGCGCACCGGCTGCGCAAGACCGATGACGGCTATGAGGTCGTTGAGCCGGTCGAGTTCAAGCGGGGGGAGGTGGTCCATGTCATCGCCGGGGACGTCGGCAAAGGCCGCCTGATCCGGGCGGTCGAGGGTGGACGGGAAACCGGACAGGTTTCCAGCGATGAGATTCCGCCGGCCAAGGAGGAAGAGGTGGAGGTTCCTTCCGTTCCCCTGCGCCGGAACGTGAAGGTGCCGCCATGACCGGACTGTTCTCCGACCTGAACACCGCAGTCATCGATGCCTTCGGCGAAACCGTCGCCATCCGCCGTGACGGGCAACCAGACCTGACCGTGCAGGCGGTCTTCGACAGCCGCCACTATCAGGTGGACACCACCGATAACGGCGCGCCCGTGTCATCCCTGATCACCATCCTGTCCGTCGCGGATGCGGATACCGGACCGATCCGCCGGGGTGATCGGATCCTGGCGCGCAGCGCCAGCTACCGCGTCAAGGACGTACGGCCGGACGGGCAGGGGATGACCGCCCTCGATCTGGAGATCCTCGGATGACCCATCCCCGCGCAACGATCCGGAATGCGGTGGCGGACCGCCTGTCGTCTATCGCCACGGTCCGCAGGAATCGTGCACAACCCCTCCAGCGGGAAGATGTGCCTTGCCTTGCCATCTACACCCGCAGTGAGGCGGTCACCGAAGGACTGTCCTATCGCGAACGGAACCTGGATCTGGTCGTGGACGCCTACGCCAAGGCCGGGGAGGGGCTGGACGATGCCCTTGATGACTTGGTCGAGGCCATTGAGGCCGCGGTGGATCTGGACCCCACCTTCGGCGGTCTGGCCGTCGCCACCGTCCTGACCAACACGGTGGTCGAACTGTCCGGGGACGGTGAAACCGCCATGGGTGTGGTCCGCCTCTGGTACCGCCTGACCTACGACACCCCTTACGGACAGCCGGCGCCCTGACATCGGCTGCCAGAACACCCGATCCGCCGCCCGGCCCCGCCCGGCGGCTTTTTTCATGCTCGAAAGGAACTGCAGATGGCTCGTGTTGCCTCAATCGGCGCCCGAATCTACATCGGCGACAAATCGTGGACCCACGAAACCCTGGCCGAATACGACGGCCAGACGACGGGGTGGGAGGAAATCGGCCGCGTCGAATCCATCCCGGAACATGGGACGAAATGGGAGACGGGAGCCTTCACCCCCGTCGCGACCGGCCGGAAGGAAAAGTTCAAGACCGTCAAGGACGCCGGGGACATGCAGCTCACCTGCGCCCGCGACGGCTCCGACGCCGGTCAGCAGGCGGCCATGGACGCCGCCGAAGACGAACAGGACGATTACCCGATCAAGGTCGTGCTCGGAGACAACCCCGGCGGCAGCGGGGGCAAACCCACCCGCTCCTATTTCCGCGCTCTGGTGACGAGCGCCACCATGGTGCCCGGCGGTGCTCCCGATATCGTCAAGACCAACATCGGCTTGGCCGTCAATTCCGACGTGATCGTCGGTGAAGCCGCCGCCGGTTCCTGATCAATCGCCCGATGATTGAATTTCCATCCTCTTTTTCAAGGGAAAATCACACATGTCAAAGTTGACCTCCAGCAACGTCGTCATCACCCTCAACGGCGACGACGTGACGCTGAAACCCACGCCCCGCGCCGCGCTGGCCATCTCCTCCCACTTCGGTGGTTACCGGCAGGCCATCGAGAAGCTGGCCACGATGGATCTGGCTGCCGCCACCACCGTCGTCGCCCAGGGTGCCGGCATCAAGGGGGAGGCGGCCAAGGGGCTGAGCGAAAAGGTGTACCGTGCCGGCCTGTCCAACCTGACGCCCGACCTCATCGAATATGTCGCGATCCTGGCCAACGGCGGCCGGCGGCCGGATGAAGCGGCCTCATCCGGGGACGATGAGGATGACGACGAGGGAAACGGCGAGGCCTGACCCTCGACGAATACCTGGAGGATCTCTTCAGGCGGGCGACGGGCTGGCTCAATTGGGTGCCGGATGTGTTCTGGGACACGCCGATACCGGAAATCGAGCTGGCCTTCGAGGGCCGGGTTGATTTCTTGAAGAAGACCAACCCTTGGGGCGGCGGTGATGACGACCGGCCGCCCGAAGAGGCTCCGGCTCCCCAGGATGATGCCGGGGAAAAGCTGTTTGCGGCGTTGCGCAGGCTACAGCACAAGCAACGCCACCAGTCCAAAGGGGGCCGCGGATAGCGGCCCCTGTTCCTTTGGAGCGCCGACATGACCCAACCGGACAACGACCTGCGCGTCATCATCAGCGCCGACACCGCTAGCCTGTCCCGCGGCATGTCCGGGGCGGAACGGGCGGTCAGTCAGGCCGAACGCTCCATGGGGGCGTCGCTCAGCCGGATCGACAGGGCGTTCGAGCAGGTCAACCGGACAACGGCCGGCATCACCGCAAGCATCGGACGGTTCGCGGCCGTGCTCGGGGTGGGGGGGCTGGTCTCATCTCTTGCCGACACCGTGGCCGAAGCCAGGGCGTTCCAGGTGGCCCTGGCGCAGGTGTCTACGCTGATGAAGGATACTGCGGGCCTGGACCGGTACGTCGGTCAGGTCAAGGCCCTGGCCCGGCAGTTCGGCGGGTTGCCAACAGACCAGGCCCGGGCGCTCTACGAGATCCTGTCGGCGGGGTCCGCCTCGGCCGCCAACGCGATGGACGTGCTGACCCAGTCCAACAAGCTGGCCATCGGCGGGGTGACGGAGGTCAAGACGGCAGCGGACGGATTGACATCCGTGATGAACTCCTACGGCGCGGCGGCCGGTACCGCGGCGAACATCTCCGATGCCTTTTTTGCCGCCGCCGCCGCCGGCAAGACCAACATCCAGGAATTGGCCACCTATATCGGGCAGGTGGCGCCCATCGCGGCCCAGACCGGTGTGTCGCTCGATGAATTGATGGCTGCGGCGGCAGCCCTGACTGCCGGCGGCATCAAGACCAGCACCGCCATGGATGGGCTGCGCAGCGTCATTGCCGCGGTGCTGAAGCCGTCGCAGGAAGCAACGGAGGCGGCAGACGCCATAGGCCTTCAGTTCAACGCCGCTGCCCTGCAAAGCAAGGGGCTGGCCGGCTTTCTGGCCGATGTGCAGGCCAAGACGGGCGGCAGCGCACAGGCGATGGCCCTGCTGTTCGGCGGGGTCGAGGCGTTGCTGCCGGTGATGGCTTTGGGCGGCAGCGCGTCGTCGGCCTTCGCCGACGCGCAAGCCGAGCTGCAAGGCAAGGCGGGCGCCACGGAGGCGGCCTACGCCAAGATGGCGGGCACGGCCCAGCAGGCCGCCGACCGGGTGGCCGCCGCCGCCGCCGTGTACCGAATCGATTTGGGCGACCGGCTGCTGCGCGTCGTTCAGCCGGCCATGCAGGGATTGGCCGATAATTTCGACGCCGTGGCCGCCGCCGCCGAACAGACGACGGCGATGCTGGCCGCCGCCCTTGTTGCGCGCGGTCTTGGCCCCTTGACTGCCAGCAGCCTCGGTGCTGCGGCAGCGCAAATCCAACTGGCCATGGCGGTCAGTGCCGGTGCCGAGAGCTACACCACGGGGGCTCGGGGGGCAGCGGCCCGCGCCGCCGCATCCCTGGAAGCGGCCCAGGCGGCAGCGGCGGAAACGAACGCGACCTATCTTGCCGCCGCCGCCAACCTGGAATACAGCACCGCGGCCCTTGCGGCGACGCGGGCTGATATCGCGCACCTCCAGGCCGAGAAGGCCGGCGTCGCATCTTCTTTCGCGAAGCTCCTCATACAGCGCGAGATCATGGCCTTGCGCCAGATCGAGACAGTGCAGGTCGCGACCTTGGCCGAAATGGAAGCCGCATTGACGGCCGCCACCACGGCCAACACCGCAGCCATGGCCGGCGCGGCGCAGGCAACGGCGGGCCATGGTGCTGCGCTGGCAGCGACGACGCTGTCTGCGCGGGCCGCCGCCGCCGCCATGGGCCTGTTGCGGGGCGCCCTGGCTCTGGTGGGCGGGCCGATGGGGGCTATCCTTCTGGCGGCTGGCGCTGCGGCGTATTATTTCGCCACGCGCACGACCGAGGCCGAGGCGGCCACCGCGGCGTTCGAAGCGGCGCAGCGTGCGGCGCAATCGGTGACCAGAGAATCCGCGACCGATGTCGAAGAGCTTGCCCGGCAGTACGGGCAATTGTCCGACAGCATGAAGAACGTCACGAAGATCAAGCTCGATGACGCGCTGGCAAAACAGCAGGAAGCACTGGCGGCGCTCAAAAAGCAGGCCGCGAGCGCGGTGTACGCGCCATCCTCGCCGTTCACGGTGGTTGAGGGCAATCACGGGTCGGACAATCTGTCCGAGGTCTACGGCTATGAGCGGATGGGGCTGGCCGCCGATCAGGTGGAACGTCTTCGGACCGCGGTGCAGGAATTCCGCATGGCGGCACAGAACGATCCGCGGGCCATCGGGGCGCTCGCGGAAACGCTGGCCGATATCGGCGTGTCGGCGGGCGCGGCCGGCGAGCCTCTGCGCAACCTTGCCCGCGAATTGCTGGACCCGGGGGAGAAGGCCGCCGCCGCCGGGAAGGAGATCCAGGGCCTGTCCGCCCGCCTGACTCTGCTGAACGATCCCGCCAACGACGCCGCCCGGGCCATCCTCGGGGTTGGGCGGAGCGCGGCGCAGGCCACCGGCGGGTTGGGCGGCATGGGCAGCGCCGTGGCCACCATCACCAGCGCGCTGGCGGACATGAACCGTCAGATCCAACAGGTCAAGGCGCTGGAGGGGGCGGAGCGGACGGCGCTTGCTGCGTTGCAGCAACTCAACGACGAAAGAAAGAAGGAAGACCCGTCCGGAAAGGAGATCCCGCCCCTGACCACCGTCAGTCCGGAATACCTCCAGCTTCTGGAGAAGGCCAGGGAACTGGAGACGGCGCGGGTCAAGGCTCAGGTCGATGCCGGCGCCAAGGTGCTCGATCTGGGCAAGCGGATTGCGCAGGCTCAGTCGGCGGGAAATGCCCGCTTGGCGGCCCGCCTGGAAAAGCAAAAAGCCGTCATCGAAATGGAAGCCCGCGGCGTCGATTCGACTGTTGCCGCAAGCAAGGCTTCGCAGGATTACGACCTCGCCCTGGCCGGCATCGATGCCTCCGCCGGTCAGGCGGCCAAACAGATCGACGTGGCCGCCACGGCTCAGGAGCGCCTCGCCGCCGCCGCCGGAAAGGGCGAAGCGGCCATGCGGCAGGCGGCCTACGCCAACAAGCTGGCCGAAGAGGCGATCAAGGGCAATGGTAACGTCGCGGCAGTGGCTGCGGCCAACCGGCGTGAAGAGGCTGCGGCCATCCTCCAGGTTCGCAACGAATTTGCCGGGACCATCGATGCGGAGGTCGCGGCCAACGAGCGGCTGGCCGAAGCCTACGGGGTGTCCGCGACAGCGGTGGAAGACGCCACCCGGTACAACGAGGCCTATGCCCAGACGCTGAAGGAGGTTGTGCCGGGCGAGAATGGGTGGACGGAGGCGCTGGACCGGAACATCGCAAAGCTGAAGGAGCGGGACCTGTCCCGGCTGACGCGGGATATTGCTGCTTACCAGCAGCAGATGCAGCAGGCCAGCGAGGGTTTGTGGGTCGAACGTGCCGTCGCCGGCATGTCGGACCTTGCCGGCACCGAACGGCGGGCGCGGTACGACGCTCTGAAATCGCTGAACCTCACCATCGAGGGGTACAACAACCTCGATCCGGCTATCCGCAAGGCCGTCGATACGCAATTGGACGGCGCCGCCGCGCTCGCCCGCCAGCAGCAGGAAGTCCAGAACTACAAGTCCGCGTGGGATACTGTAAACGGCAGCCTGGAAAAGGCATTCGACCGCCTGGGCGATTCCCTCGTTGACGTGTTCGTATCTGGTAAGGACGCGGCCGTCAGCTTCGGGAGCATTTTCAAAAGCATCACATCATCTTTGCTGACCGACCTTGCGAAGTTGGCGGTGGTAGACCTGCGACGGCTGGTCGGGCTGGGCGGCAACACCCAAGGGAGCTTGCTGGACCTCTTCAATGGGGGCGGAACATCAGCATCCAATAAATCCATCTCGATCAACGGTCAGACCTCCACCGCGACGAATGGGAATGTCGTCAACGTGGGTTTCCCGGGTACGGGAAGCAGTGGGTTTAATCTTTCGAGACTCAACGGCACATGGCTGGACCGCCAATTGGACGGCGGCCTGACGAGCTTGTCGAACTGGTGGTCCAGCCCTATCACCGGGAACGCGGCCACGATGTATGGCGGCGATTTCGCCTCAGCTCTTGCCGCGCAAAATGCATCCCCGCTTGGTGGGATGACCTGGGGCGAAGGCGTCGGCGGAGCGATCGGCATCGCCAGTGGCGCCTACCAGCTTAGTCAGGGCAACTACGTCTCCGGTGGCGGGCAGATCGTCGGGTCCGCCCTCACCATGGCCGGTATGCCCGAAATTGGCATTCCCATCCAGATCATCTCCAGCCTGTTCGGCGGGTTCGGCGGCGACAAGCAGTACCCCATGGCGTGGTACGACGCGGGCGGAGGGCAGACGCGGGGCGCCTACAGCCTCGACGGGGGCGATGCCAGCCAACTCAAATCGGCCGGCGACAAGGTGCAGGAATCGCTGCGCCAGCTCGCCAGCTCGCTCAGTATCCCGGTGTCCTCGCTGCCGGGTGGCGGGTTCACGAGCAACCCTGATGGTCATCCAGGGACAGCGGCACCGCAGGGCTATAGCTGGTTTTCGTATGCTGAGGGTCAGGGCGGATGGGACGCGGCGAAGTCTGCTGGCAGCATGGAGGAGGCGGTCACCGCCTACATGCTGGCCACTCTGCGTGGTGCTGACCGCAGCAGCGTTGACCCGCTGGTCAACAAGGCGTTGGACAGCGGCATCACGGACACGGATCGGCTATCGAGCGCCCTGTCCCTGGCGCAGCAGGTGGCATCGGCCACGGCCGGGCTGGACGGCCTCGACAAGTCGCTGGCGGGGGTAGCGGCATCAGCCAAGAAATCGGCCGCCAGCCAGTATGACCACCTGTACGACCAAGCCGCTCTGGCTGACGAGGGCAACTTCGGTGACGAGTTCCGAGCGTTGCTGACCCGACAGTGGCGGGCGTCGGTGGCTCCGGCAACGGAAGCCGCATCCGAGATGGGGCAGGAGATTGCGCAGATTGAAGGCTCGGCACAGGCCGCCGCCGAAGCCTTCAAAAAGTTGAACCTGTCGATCAGCGACGCTGAGATCGAGGCGGCCAAGGTTGCCCAGACCAATGCCTTGCGCGACAGCTACTCTCATACCTTGGACCAGCAGGCCAATGCCGCGCAGGGCAAGGACTACCTGAACAGCGCCGTCACGGTCGCGGTGCAGGTGAAGGCGGCCCGTGGGAATATCGACAGCTTGTGGGCGGGCGACGCGGCCACCCGTGAAACGCAGTGGGCCAAGGTCGTCGCGATCAACGAGGCCGGCGCCCAAAAGGTCATTGACGATGCCGGGTTGGTCGGGAGCGCCTATCAGGAGTTGGTCGGCAGTTTTGTCACCGCTCTGAAGGATGCTGGCGTGGCGGCGGGGGATATCGCTTCCCTGACCGCCGGCCTGCACGAGTCAAGTGCCGCTCTGGAGGCCCGGACGCAGGCCAGCGAAGACCTGCAAAAGCGGCTGCTGACCGCACAGGTAGGAGCCGGGCAGGCGGCACAAGCCCAGCTTGACGCTTACGCGACCGAAGTGTCCCGACGCCGGGAATTGGCCGCGGCCACCGGCGACGCTACCAAGGCCATGCTCGGCCAAATTTACGCTGCGGAAGACGCCGCCAGCGCAGTCAGCAAGGCCGCAGCGGCGGAAAAGACCCGCTCCGATCTGTCGCTGCGGCTCATGGAGGCGCAGGTGGCCGGCGGTACCGCCACACAGGCAGCTTATGACGCCGCCAAGCGTGAGGCGGACCGCAAGACTGAACTGGCTGCTGTCACTGACGACGCCACCAAGGCCCTGCTGCGGCAAGTCTACGCGGCGCAAGACCTGGTAACGGCTTCCGAAGCGGCAAAAACGGCATTGGCCGCAGAGCAGCAGGCGCGGGCGGACAGCGCATCGCTGTTGGAGCGGGCATACAAAGCCGTGGGCCGCGATTATAGGGCCGCCATGGCGGCCCTGGACCAGCAGCAGCAGGCCGAACTGCGCACCGCTCTGGCTGGCGGGACCACCGACATCGCGTTGCTTCTCAAGACACAGGCTTTGGAGCGCGCACAAAACGAGGTTTCCTCGGTCAGCAGCCTGATCGACAAGCAAATTCAGGCTCGGCAGGCCGAGGTCGCCGCCATTCGCGAGACGGTTGAAAACGCCAAGGCTCTTCAAAAGAGCCTGATCGATACGGCCGACGCCATGGCCCGCGACGGCAGCCTGTCGCCCGAAACCCCCCAGGATCTGCTGACCGAAACAAAGCGGCAGTGGACCGAAGCCATGACTGCGGCTCGGGGCGGCGACCTCGGCGCAATGGGCAAGCTGGCGGATATAGGTCGTAGTTGGATAGAAGCGACCAAGACATACTCCGCTGGGACCGACCGCACAGCCTTCGATGAGGTGCAGCGCGTCTTGCGCGAACTGGGCATTACCGGAACGTCCACCCTCGACGCCCAGAAAGCCCAGATCGACGCGGCCAATTCCCAGGTTCAAGCCCTCCAGAAACTGAAGCAGACGGCCGATGCTGCCTTGGCAGCCCAACAGGCTGTCCCGGTTTCCATTTCCGACCTGTCCACCTCCTTGTCCGGCGCCATCGACCGGTTGACTGCTGCCAATTCTTCTTTGGGCCAGATCATGGCCGGGAAATCAGTGTCAAACGACAATGATCCCCTAATGAAGGCTATTTTTGGCGCTGATAAAGGAAATGCTTATTATGGAGTCAATGCTGAACTCCAATACAGCAATGCTCGTGGAAGCATGTCGGCAAGCCGTTTTTACGGGTTGGCCTATGCGTCTGGTTTCTCCGGTACATCTGTAGGGAATGGAGAAATTGGCTCAGCACTTTCCTCAGATCCCGATTTTAAGCGGCGTCTTGATGCCGCCTTAGATCTGTACTGGCAGGCGCAGGCATCTGGCCTGATCGGGAAGATCCCCGGATACGAGGATGGCGGCATCATCGGCAACGGGACGTGGGGGCGGGATTCCGTCATCGCCCGCTATGCCGGCGGCGGCCACATCGCCCTGGCCGGTGGCGAGTACGTGATGCCCGCCGACGTGACGGCGGCGTACCGCTCCACCTTGGATGCCATGCGGGCCGGGACGTGGACCGGCATGCCGGAAATCCCGAACATCTATTGGCCGGCGGCGAACGACTCCTGGCAGGTCCCGGCCAATGATCGGTGGCGGGTGGACGCCCCGGTGACCCCACTCTTCGCGCCGCCCCGACCCGCCGGCCAGGGCGATGGTCCCGGTTTCGAGCGGCTGGCGGCGGCGATTGAAGCCCTGACCGATGAAGTCAAGGCGCTGAAGGCTGATCAGAAGGCGCAGGGCGGCGATGCGCAACGCCAGCGCGGCGCCATCGGTGCCGACACCGTAGCCACGCTGGAGACGGTGGTGGATCGCCTCGAAACCTTAAGCCACCGGAGGGCTGAACGATGAAGGTGCGTCTTCTGAACCTGACCGCCTATCACCGCCCCACCGGCCACCTGCATCTCTGGCCGCTGTCCACCCAGCCGGGCTACCAGAGCCGGGCCACGGACGATCCGCCGGCGGTGACGTGGCTGCCGCTGGTCAAGAGGGCCGCGCGGGTATCGGTGTCGGTCACGACATGGGGGCGCACCGGTGGCGATGCCAAGGTGGAGCCGGGCACCATCACCTTGTCCAACGCCGTGCCCGGCGACCACAACGTGCCGCGCTACATCAACATCTTCGACCTGACCGCCGGCCAGTGGCTGCGGGTGCCGCTGCCCGCGCGTCCGCTCAACCTGCTGCTGACCGATTATGTGGTCCAGTTCGCGCAAGAATACGTGATCGAACAGGGGGCGGCCTATGCGACCGCTGTCCCGACCTGCCGCTTGCGGTTCGGCATCCCTGAATTGTCCTCGGGATCAGAGATCCAGTTACCGGCTTGGGACCCCCGCCGTGATTACGACACCCCTTTCGCCCCCGAGGACATCACCTATGCCGGCACCGGGGGGTACGAGGGGCCGGAAGCCTTGAAGGGCATGACGCGGGAACGCTGCGTTGGTCTCGTGCCGATGGTGACCCCGACCTATCTCGGGGTGATCGACGGGCTGCACCGCTGGGGGGCGTCGGGCGGGCGGGCGATCCACGGCGTGCCCAAGGGCTGGTCCGGTGCGGTGGCGATGACGCAGGTCGGCGGCACACCCACGGCAGGGCAGTACAGCGTCAACCTGTCCACCGGCATCATCGCCACCAGCACCAAATACGATGATTTCCGGGTGTCGGTGGAAGGCGAACTGGCAGCGGACGGCTCGTGGCCCCACACCATCGGCCCGGTAATCCGTCACATCGCCACCACCGCCGGCTTGGCGACGACGGTTGACGTGACCGGGATCGAAGGCCAGCCTCGCACGGTCGGTTACTACGTCGGGGCTGGGGACGGCACCACGATCCGGGCCGTCAACGATGCCCTGACCGGTTCGGTGGCCCGCGGCGGCTGGTACGAGGACACCGCCGGCACGCTGGTGGTTACTAGGTTGCCCCGGCCCGCCGACGTGGTGCTGGTGCGCACGATCCGCGTCGGGATTGAGGGGCGCGGGGAAGCCACCATGACCCCCCTGGAGGCTGACCGGGACGTCCCGGCGAAACAGGCCATCGTCCGATTTG
Organism: uncultured Rhodospirillaceae bacterium; assembly: GCA_937887565.1. Classification (GTDB taxonomy): domain Bacteria; phylum Pseudomonadota; class Alphaproteobacteria; order Rhodospirillales; family Magnetospirillaceae; genus CALABS01. The sequence goes on from CALABS010000014.1 coordinate 38,211, forward strand.
CCGAAACCGCCTCCCCCGGCACCGCGGCCCCTGCGGCAACCGCCGACGACACGGCCCTGTGGACCAACCAATGGCGAGAAGCTCCATCGGCGGTCAACGCCGTGGTGGCTGCCGCATGGGGGCGGGCCGCTGTTGTTGAACGGCCGGAAACGAAGCTGGCACTCCGCGCCGACGCCGACGCGGAAGCCCCGCTGTGGCTGGAGGAACTGTCCGGTGCCCCACAGCCCTATGAGGTGCGCGTCCGCGACGGCGCCCCCGGAATCGTGATCGGGCAGGGCATCAGGATCATCGGCGACATGCCCGGCTACGAGGCCGGAGCCGCCGCCATCGTCTACGGCCGTCGCGAAGAACCGGACGGCTCGGCAACCCTTTTCGTCGTGAGGTGACGATGCCCGGTATGTTGGCTGACCGGAACGAGATCGCGGACGCGCCTTGCGAGATGTCCAGTCCCGCCGGGGACTGGACGGCGACGGCTCCGTTGTCGTCCCTGCGCACCGCCAGCCTGATCGACGGGGCGGTGTCGGCGCGGCTGGGGACGGCGGAAAACCCGGTGGTGATCGAGGCGGTGTTCGCCCACCCCGTGGAATCGGCCCTGGCCTGCCTGTTGGATGTCAATCTTGAGCAGGCCGCCTATTGGCGATTGCAGCGCTACCACGATGCCGACATGACCATTCTGGCCGACGATACCCGCCATCCGCTGGCCGGTGACCGTCGCGTCGTGCCGCCGCTGGTCGATCCGGCAACCCTGTCCATCCTGGCTCCCAACCAGATCCTGGGCAACCTCGACCCGCGGGATTACGGGTTGCTCCCCAAGCACATCCTGGTGCCGCGGCCAACGCTGCCCATCCGGGCGTTGCGCTGGTCCCTCTACGGCCCCGCCCTCGAAACTGACGGCACCCCGGCCCCCGCATACCGGATCGGGGCGGCGTGGACCGGCACCGCACTGACGCTGGACCGGCATGTCGGCGCCTCTGGTGACGGCTACCGGCCAGGGGACACGGTGACCACCGGCGACGGCGCCAGCGTGTGGGCAGAGCCGGGGATCGGCCGGCGTGTGACGGCCATCGACCGTGTGGTGGTCGATAAGGCGCTCAGGCAAGAGCTTTACAAGATGATGATGCGGATTGGCTTCACCAAGCCGTTTATCTGGCTGCCGTCAGTTAGCAATTGGGCCGATAACTTCTTTTTTGGTGGGGTGTTCCGAAGAGTAAGTGACTTCTCTGACAAGTATATTTCAGGGATGCACACAGCAGCAACAATCGACGGTCAGGAGTGGCGCGAATGAGTGCAGCACGCGACAGGCTTGCATCCTATTACAACCTTGATCCCTATAACGAGGACACGAATCCTGGCGGAATGATTGGCGTTGGCGCCATGGCGGCCAACTGGCTGCCGTGCCTCCGTGACATCGCCGCCGTGGTGCTGGAGGTGGTCACAGGAGCCGATGCGGTTACCACGGCCACCCCGCAGGCGCTGGAAGCCGCCGCCCGCGCGGACGCCGCCGCCGCCGTGGCTGCTGGTGCTGCCGGAGCCACCCTCAACGCCACCGGCGTCTCCGGCACAGGGGACGCGGTGACCGTCACCGTGGGGGTGGCGCTGTCTGCCTATTTCGACTTGCTCACCGTCCGGCTGGTGTGGCCAGCCGCCAACACCACGGCGGCCACGACGCTGGCGATCACCTCCACCGGCACGCTGACGGCCAAGCCGGTGCGGGACGCTGCCGGCAACGCTCTGGCGCCGGGCGCACTGGCAGCCGGGGCGCTCGTCACCGCCACATACATCTCCGCTTCCGACCATTGGCGGGTCGGCGGCGGGGGCGGGACGGACCTGTCCGAGGTCCACGCCGCAATTTGCGGCTTTATGTAAGGGATCGACACCATGACTGTATCCAATAAGGCGGTTTTCCCGCAGACCGTTACCGCTGGGGTGGCGGTCTGTACGGCGGCTAAGACCACCTACGGCGACACCGCCAACGCCGTGCTGCTGCTGACCGTCGGAGCGGACGGCGGGGAGGTGACCGAGGTGCGTGCAACGCCGCGGGCCACCTGTACCGCGACCCAGCTTCAGCTTTACGTCTCGCTGGATGGTGGCGTAACGCTCTCGCTGTTCGAGACGGCGCTGCTGCCGGCGACGACGGTCAGCGCCACGGCCGCCATCACCACCGTCACTTTTTCGGCATTGGATGCGCGGCCCTGGCGGCTGCCGGCCAATGCCAAGCTGTATGCCGCGACCGGCGTTGCTTTGGCTGCGGGTGTCCAATTCATAGCGCAGGCGCGAAATTTCTAAGGGGGGCTGGGTAATGCCCATGAGCAAACCTTTGGGTGGCGCCGTCGGCCAGGCCATGCAGCAGACGGCGCGGCTCCGCAAAGTCCGGATGATCGCCTGGGGCGGTGGCGGGGCTGGGGGTTACTATTGGCCCGGTGGTGGCGGCGGTTACGCCGAGGCGGTGGCATGGCTGCCGGGAGGTACCGTGCTCGACGTATACGTCGGTCAGGGCGGGCCGTATCAGCCGGCTTTGGCGCTCCAGCCGGGAGGGTGGCCAAACGGCGGGGCCGCGGTGGGCAACACCTATTATGGCCATGGCGGGCCGGGCGGTGGCCGCAGCGGGGTTGCGATATCGGGGCGACCTCTCCTTATCGCTCCCGGTGGCGGCGGCGGGGGCAGTGGTACCGCCAGCGGCCCCGCCGCCGGATCGGCCGGCGCCCCCGGCGGCGACCTGTCCGGGCGTGATGCCCCCGCCACCGGCAGCGATGCTGCTGACCGCAATGGTCGAGGCGCCAGCCAGACGGCGGGAGGCGCTCAGCCTGGGTACTCCTCCGTTACCACGGCCCCATCGGCTGGGGGCTACCTCCAGGGCGGCCAAGGTGCGGCCGGTCAGGTGATCGGTGGCCTGCCCAACCAGTCGGCGGGCGGAGGAGGCGACGGATATTACGGCGGGTCCGGTGGGGGGGTGTCGGGGTCCGGCAACGGGTTCAACACTGGCGGCGGCGGGTCGGGGTCGGGGTATGCCGATCCCGTGCTGGGCCGCAGTGCGGTCCTGACCGCCGGCTCCGGCCAAACCCCCGGCAACAGCACGGAGCCGGCGCGAGGTGGGGCCGGGGATGGCGGGGCCATCCAAACCCCCGGCACGAACGGCCGGGTCATCATCATTATCGATGATGTGTTCGTCACGTACTTCGGCTTCACCGGAGCCATTCAGAAATTCACTGTCTGAGAGGTGAGGATGATGCGCTATTGCAAAATCAGGTTGGCGGATGGCGCCATCCTGTCCGGTCCCGCTCCGGTGCCGGAGGAGCTTGCCGGCTGGCCTGACAGCCTGCTGGCCGACGTGGATGCTGCCGTGGATCCCTGTCCCCAACAGTGGCGGGGCCTGGGCTATTGGCCCGTGGTCACGGTACCGACGGAGTACGACGACGCGACGCAGCGCCTGAGTGCCGAGGTGGACCTGACGGTGGACGCCGCGGGCCGCCGGGTGCTGGCTGCGGCGCTCGCGGTCAACCTGACGCCTGACGAGGTGCGGGAGCGGGCGCACGCCAAGGCGCGGGCCGATCTGGCCACCCTCGACGCCGTGCTGCCGCGTGCCACCGAGGACGTGGTGGCCGTGCTGACGCCCGAGCAACGGGCGGCCCTGCCATCGGTGCTCTTGGATCGGCTGGCGGCCAAGCAGCGGGCGCGGGCCGTCCTGGCGGGCTGATTCACCCCGCGACAACACTCCAACCACCACCCGCCGCCGGCGGGTTTTTTTATGCCCGCCAAGTGGCGGGGGAGGGGAAGCCCATGGTCCGCACCACCACCAAGCCCGACCTCATGCAGGCGGCGCAGGCCCGCGTGTCCGTGGTCCTGGCAGACGTCGGAGGTGACCGTGACGCCGCCCTCCTGCTGCTGGCCCTCCTGCTGGAGACCGCGTTGACCAGCTCGTCCGCGGGATACCGCCGCGACCCGCCGGTGGGCCGGGGCTGACCATCCACATCATCGTAATGATGACGCAGCCCACAGGCTGCCCACCACCACAGGCCGCCCGGCACCCGCCCGGCGGCTTTTCTCATTTCGGAGACAACGACATGACCGACACCACCAACACCGGCGGCTGGCTGGGAACCCTGGCCCGCGGCCTTCTGAGCCTGCTGAACTCCGGCGTACAGCAGGCGCAGCAGCCGGTCGGCCCGGCCAAGGCACCCGCGGCCACGTTCCCGCCGGCCCGCCCGCTGCCCCTCGGCGCCATCGACCGGGCGGCCCAGTCCCTGGGCTGCTCCCCCGCGGCCCTGATCGCCGTCCTGACCGTCGAGACCGGCAACAAGTCCGGCTTCCTGGCCGATGGCTCCGGCCGCCCGGTGATCCTCTACGAGGCCCACATCGCCTACCGACTGAACGGCGGGGTGGCTGTGCCTGGTCTTGCCGTCCCGAAGTGGGACCGCTCCCTCTATGCCCCGACCGCCGCCGGGGAGTGGAAGCGTCTGGAACAGGCAGCATCCCACCCGAAGATCGGGCAGGAGGCCGCCTGGAAGGCCGCATCCTGGGGGCTGGGGCAGGTGCTGGGGACCAACCACGCCCTATGCGGGTTCAACACCGTGGCCGGCTTCGTCCAGGCCATGAAGGTGAGCGAGGAAGACCAGCTGGCCGCCGTGTTGGAGTTCATCCGCTCCAACGGGCTGGCCGGAGCGCTGAAGCGCCTGGACTGGGCCGCCTTCGCACGGGGCTACAACGGCACCGCCTACGCCGCCAACAGCTACGATACCAAACTGACCGCCGCTTACCGGAAGGCCGCCGCCGGCACGCCGGACGACGGAACCCTGTCGGTGGGAGACTTCGGCGCCGAGGTCGCCGCCCTTCAGCGCGCTCTGGCCAAGATGAGCTTCGCCATCACCGTGGACGGCTCCTATGGGCCGAAGACCCGCACCGCGGTGGAGCGGGTCCAGGTCGCCAACAATCTGCCGGTCACCGGCGTCGTGGACCATGCCACCGCCGCGGCCCTGGGGGTGGGGTGATAAATCATCACCAGAGTCTGAACGTCGCCGCCGATCCCCTTGCTGGCCGATCCATCTGATGGGTTGTCGGATCCTCTACGGGCGGATATTACTGTAGCGTCCGTAACTTAAGGGCGGCAGGCGCGGGATGGATCCTGTCTCGTCCCACCAGAACGAAGCGGGTTCCGGCGCATAATCCAACTAGGCCGGTTCATCGGAAATCAGCCTGCCCCCTGACGGCACTGCTGACACAGCCGCCCTATTGTGCACTTGCTATTACAGTAAGTGTAAATATGTAATTGCATGATCGATGCCGTGATGATATGCCGGTTATATGGATCATGTGGACTTTGCTGACGAGCGTCTCAGGCGGTTGGAGGTGGATCCCGGCTACACGGCCGGGTTCGCGCCGAACATCGTGCGTGGGTACCGGAAGGCCATGCAGGCCATCCGCGCGGCGGTGGACGAGCGGGATCTGTACGTCATGCGGGGTCTGCGCTTCGAGAAGCTTCAAGGCAAACGCGCGCATCAACACTCCATGCGCCTCAACGACCAATGGCGACTCGTCCTCGAGATGCGGTCGGACGCGCGCGGCAAACAGGTCTGGATTATCAACATTGAAGACTACCACTAAGAAAAATGTGGGGGAGCAGTGATGTCTGAGTGGCGCCCTGCAGATGTGTTTCCCCCTGGGGAATTCCTACGCGACGAATTGGACGCGCGGGGATGGTCGCAGCTCGAGTTCGCTGAGATCATCGGCCGGCCGCCGCGTGTGGTGAACGAAATCATCGCGGGCAAGCGTGGGATTTCCCCCGACACCGCCAAGGAATTGGCCGCCGCCTTGGGCACCACCGCGCAGTTCTGGATGAACCTGGAGACCGCCTATCAGCTCTGGAAGGCGGCGCCGGCCCCGGAGCGCATTGCCCGGGAAGCGCGGTTACGCGAGCGATTTCCGGTGCGCGAGATGGTCCGCCGAGGCTGGATTGAAGCCAGCGAGAGCTTCGACGTCGTCGAGGCCCAGGTGTTGCGCTTCTTCGCTATCCCGTCGGTGGACGCCCCCGTCCAGATGGCACACGCGGCCCGCCGCACCAACGACGGCGATATCCCGCCCGTGCAACTTGCTTGGCTGTGCCGCGTCAAGCAGCTCGCCGGCGCGCTTCAGGTACCGTCCTATTCCGAAGCGGCGCTGCGTCGGGCGATCGAGGACCTGCGGAGGCTGACCGCCGCACCGGAAGAGGTCCGACACGTGCCGAAGATCATGGCGGGGTGCGGCGTCCGCTTTGTCGTGGTCGAGCCCATGCCGGGATCGAAGATCGACGGTGTGTGTGCCTGGCTTGAGGACAGCAGATCCCCGGTGGTTGGGCTATCGCTGCGGCAGGACCGCATTGACAATTTCTGGTTCGTGCTTCGCCATGAACTCGAACACGTACTGCGCGGAGATGGCAAGGGCGGCGACATCATCGACTCTGACCTGGGCGAGGCCGACGCGCCGGCCGGCGCGGATCCGGAGGCAGAGCGCGCCGCCAACGACGCGGCGGCGGAGTTCCTAGTGCCGCGCGCGAAGCTCGACAACTTCATCGCCAGGGTGCGCCCGCTGTATTCCGAACAGAAGATCGTCAACTTCGCCAAGGTGAACGGCGTCCATCCCGGCATCGTCGTCGGGCAGCTACAGAACCGCGGCGAGATTCCCTACGCCAACCTGCGTCGGCACCTGCTCAAGGTGCGGCACCACCTCGTCTCTTCCGCTCTGGCGGACGGCTGGGGCAGCACGCTGCAGGTCTGGAACACTCCCATTATGTGAGGTTTGCACGGATGGCCACCTACACCGAGCAGATGCAGAGGATCTGGCAGCTCTACGCCGACGCGGGTGAAACCCTGCCTGCGACCTCCCGCGATGTGGCTGCCTGGGCCATCCGCAATGGTCTTTGGCGCCCACAGCCTGCAGATGTGATCGCGCAATGTGCTGAAGACTTATCACGAGCCTTGCGCGAAGAATACCACACCGATCCCAAGGGGCGCAGGGTTCGCTCGAAACACGCAGTGCGAGTCACACAGGGCGGCAAGCAGCTAACGTTCTGGGCTGACATGCGGACTGCCTCACGCCCGCATATGGAACTGGCCTTCGCGCAACGCCGCCAACAGGTCGTTGGTGACTGCGTCCAGCTTAAGCGAGATGTGGATTCATACAATGATGCCCATCCTGAACAACTCCCTCTTCCCCTGATCTTGGATTTTACCGAGGATGCGGCAGAGGCAGACGCCAGTGACGGCTTCGACGATGCAGCATAAGCAACATGCTCATACTGAGTTGGTGTGTTGGTTTAACTTAATCCGAATGCCCCTTGGAAAACTCGTAGGGTTCGTGCCCCAGGGCGACCTCTTCGATAGCCGGCCGCACGGCTCCGCCTAACCGATACCTATATCGCTCGAACTTGATCAGCCGTCCGCACCCGCGGGCGGCTTTTCTTTTGGAAGGCACTCGCCGGACAGACCGTCGATATTCCGCCATGGGAATCGGCCTGATCCCGTTGCTGCCCCGCACCTCACCCGCCCGCGCCATCCCGGTTGCGGGTTTTTTCATGCTCGAAAGGAACTGCAGATGCCTCCCATCGACTGGCGCTCCGCCGCCACCTATGCCGCCGCCCGGCTGGCTGAACCCTCCACCCGCCTCGCCATCGGCGCGGTCTTGTCGCGCGTCCTGGGGAACTACACCCCCGACGACGTGTCCCTGTGGCTGGAGGTGGCCGGCTACCTGCTGACCGGCGTCATCGCCGCCGTGCCCGATCGGAGGGCGGCGTCATGATGGCCACACTCTGGAGCCGAGTCTGGCCGTACCTTGCCGCCGTCGGCGGGGTGGTCCTGGCCATCATCACCTTCTGGCGCTTGCAACGCGCCGCCGGCCGCGCCGAAGCCCAAGCCGAATCCACCACCAAGACCTTGGAGAGCATCAATGCGCAACGCGCTGCGGCGGCTGCCGCTCCTGCTGATCGTGCCGGCGTTTCTCAGCGCCTGCGTGACGGAACCTTCTGATCCCGGTTCCGTCTGCCCGGTCCCGGTGGAGTACAGCCGGGAGTTCCAGGACAGGATGGCCAACGAACTGGACGCCCTTCCCGATGGTGCCGCCCTCACCACGGCCATGGTCGATTACGGGCGGCTCCGGGCGGAACTCAGGGCTTGCCGGGGAGGCGGATAGATCGCCGCCAAAAATGGCATGGTCAAAATGACCATTCCTTCGGCCGCCCATCTATCCGCCCGGCCCCTCATTGCTTAGCGCGAGAGCCATGCCAGGATGAATGGCGTTCCAAAGACGAGAAGGAGGGCCAACAGCGCGGCCAAGGCCGACTCGCCTCCATCGCCAGAGCCTGACCCTTCGTTACCCGCATCCAGCCCGTGAGTGCATTGCGCCTTGGCGTGCGGCCCGGCCAGACCGACCGGGTCACAAAACGCCCGTGCCGCGGGACTCGCACCACCCCACCGCGCATCGTCCGCGCGAGCCCAATCAAGATGGGTTTGATGGCTTGCCATACCGGTCCACCTTTCCATGTTGCAAGAAGACTTTTGATATGGGGGATCCGCCGGCTACCGCAAAGAGGTGTGGGCCGTCTACCCCGCTTGCGCCCCACGCCATGCGACCCATGCGCCGGAGGCGATGACCAAAACAGAACCGGCGGCGGTCCAGGTGCTGGGAACTTCGGCAAACAGCAGATACCCCAGCCCCGCGGCGAGGGGGATCGTCAGGAAGTCAAAGGGTGCCAGAAAGCCCACCGGTGCCAGCTTGTAGGCCCTGGCTGCGGCATACTGAGCGCCCAAGGTGAACAGCCCCAGGCCAGCCAGCACCGGCCAGTCGGTTGCCGGCGGCATCACCCAATTGGCCGCAGCCAAGGGGAAGGTGGCAACTCCTGACACTGCGGCGAAAACCAGCACCACCAGGGCCGGGTCATTGGTGGCGGTCAGCCGGCGCACCGCTGTTTGTGAACCGGCGGATGCCAGGGCGCCAACCAAAGCAGCCACGATCCCAAACTGCCATTCTGGCAGATTCAGCGCCGGCCATACGGAGACAGATGCCCCGGCAAAGCCCACGAACACCGCCCCCCACACGCTTGGCCCCGACCGTTCGCCCAGCATGATGGTGCCGACCACCGGGATCAGCAGGACGCGGGTGAAGAACAGCAGGGATGCTAGGGCCAAGGGGAGCGAGGTGAAGGCGTACATAATCCCGTACAGCGCCACCACCCCCAATCCACAGCGCAGCGCATACCCCCAGGGGTCGCGCGCCTTACCCAGATCGGCGATGAGCCGCCAGACCCCGAACAGCACCACCGCTCCAAAAGCTGCCCGGAAAAACGCCAATTCCGCTGCGGGCAGCTTTTGCCCAAGGAACTTTGTCGCCGCCGAACCGGCGGAAAAGGCGAGGGCAGAGCCGACGGCCCAGAAGGTTGCAGAGATGAGCTTCATGATCGACCTGTAACAGGGGCATAGGGGGGGGCGCAAGTGGGGCACGATTGCTGGGTTCTGGAAACAGCTTTAAGCCGGAGCGGCGGTGCGTGAGGATAATTTTCCGGTTCGCATCCCGGTAAAATCCCGCAACGAAACGGGATTTGCCGTTTTTAAACAATCACTGAGGTGCACGAGAGTAGAATATATAAAGAACATTTCAAGAATATCGTGTTAGCCACTGTCTTCGGGAGGCAGGGGCCGGAGGTTCGAATCCTCTCTCTCCGACCAGTCAGAAAAGGGCCTAGTCGAGACATCGACTAGGCCCTTTTCTTTTTCTCTTTCCCTTGCGCACCTTTCCATCTTCCGCTGCTCGATTGCCCTGAGCGGGCGTCTGCCTTTGGTTTTCCTGTCTCGGAGGCTGCTTTACCGGGTCCTCCACGGCGCATTTGGCGTCGGAATTGCGTGACCTGGGCCTTTTGTGACGGTTAAGGCATTGATCTGAAAGGTTTTTCAAAAAACCGTCACGGGGGGCGAAAAAAGGTGTTGCGTGGGTTGGCGTCGGCGCCTATAAACCGGCCACCGCAGCGACGGCGGCACCGGCAACGACGCGATGAGCGACGAACGGGGCAGCAGCGAGGCGGTAACAAACGAGACTGACACGGCTTCAGCCGGTTTTCCCGAGAGGGGAAGGC
>CALABS010000015.1 GCA_937887565.1 uncultured Rhodospirillaceae bacterium
GGGGAACCGTGATGATTGGCGCGCCCAATCCTACACCACGGCACGGGACACGATCTCGACATCAGCCATCTCGGCAGTTGAACGGCGATCCGCACAGGTGGCCGTTCCGGCTGGAATGCCGATCGTTCCGAACCGGCTCGGCCACCCTTTGGCGCGGAGCCGGAGCGGCTGGCCAAGCCCACACGGGAGAACGATGAGATATCGGCGTTCTCGGAATGGTTCGATGGTGGCTGCCGGATTGATCCGCCTCTGCGCGCAGGGCCGGCACTTGTAGGTGCCACGTTTGGCGCAGCCGCCGAAGATTCGCCGATCGAACTGACGGCGCTGCCCCAGTCAGACCTTGAGGCCGGTTTGGTTCTCGTTGTCCTTGTTCGAGCATCTCCCGGAGGCGCGCGCTGATTTGCTCGCTGTCCGGCCCCAGGTAGACAGGTGACGCGCACCGCTTGCGTCCGGTTGCCAATACCTGCGGCTCCGTACCTCACGGGTGTAAGGCGATCCACCGGCTGAGGTCACTTCGGCAGGGTTCCCCGTCCAGGCGCGCTCGATCAGATCTGCGAACAGCGTCTCGACCCAATCGGTTTCTCCTCGATCCGCAGCATCAGCTCTCCGTTGTAGGCATAATTTAGAGTTTTCATATAATATTCGTAGATTACAGTTGGAGATGTCATTTATCGCTCGCGATGACAACCAACTCTACAGCTTGGCTATTCAGTGTGACAAAGCTGAAGAGTATTTCTGGTTGTTGGCGAAATACTTCAACCACCAACATCATTTCACGCCTGCAGCCCGTACCTTCACCGTCTACCGTCGTTCCGCAGCAGCGTCAGCGCCTCGACCTGCCGGAGCGCCACCTCGGCCTCCCGATCGTTCAATCCGCGCAGCACCTCGCGCAGCCGCATGTCGGTGGCCGCCCGCGCCGGCGTCACCGTCACCCGTTCATCGAAGAACTCGGACAATGGCACGTCCAGGCGGCGGGACAGCCGATCGAGCGTCTCCAGGGCCGCCAGGACCTTGCCCCGCTCGATGTTGCTCACCGTTTCCACGCTACGGTCGATTGCCGCAGCGACGTCCTCCTGGCTCAGGCCCCGGCTCTCGCGCAGGGCTCTCAACCGCCGGCCTATCCTGCGTTTCAGGTCGTCGTCCATCAGCCGGAGTTTCGTTCCGGGTAAGCGGCTTGACCACGAAACGCATTTCGTTTATGCCGCCGCAATTAGAAACAGAGCCGGAGCGATCCGGCTTCGGAGCGAAGATGCTGTGATGTGGCCGGCCGCCGGCCGGGCCATGTCCAGGACCGTGGGAGCGGCACCGTGCCAGTTGCCATCGACACCACCCCCCGCACATGGACTGCACTGTTGGCCGGATCGTCCGCGCTGCTGCTCGGTCTGGCCGCGTCGCCGACTCATGCCGCGCCTGCCGGATCCGTCCCGGACACCCTGCTCGGCCACTGGATGGCCATCGAGCGATGCCAGGGCGGCGACACCGTCACGCTGCTCTCCCTGGCGCGGCGAGGCCGTGACACTGGGCCGGCGATCGCCGAAGTCCGGTGGAACTTCCTGCGCCTCGCCGAGGCCAGTCCACGCGGCGGCGACACCGTTCTCGATGCCACGCTGGAGGGCGACCGGCTGCACCTCTCGCTCCCGGCGGGTTTCAGCGGCGAGCGGTGGAGCTTCACCCTCAGCCCGGACGGAGGACGGCTCACCGGTCCCACCACGACCGGCTGCGCGGAAGCGGTGTTCGACCGCCTGCCCCTCGGAGACCCGCAGTTGCCACCAAAGGTCGCCCGCCCGGCCAACGTCGCCGCTGCGACCGCTCCGGCTCCCATGCTTGCGCCGGTCCCGCGAACCGCCGCCTGCAAGCCCCCTACCGGGACGTCGGGGGCTTCCACATGAGCCCGGAGCTGGGAAAAACATCGGACACCGACCAATCCGTCGCCGCCTGGGAATCCTTGCTCGGCGTTTCGCGCCCGGGCTGGACCGAGGGGCTGTTCCGGGCTCATGCGGAACGGTCCAAAGGATGCTCCGGCGTCCTGCACGAGGATTACTCCGCCGACCAGTACCTCCGGCAGTTCGCCCACGGCGCCGTCACCTACTACCGCGAGCGCGTCATGTTCGAGGAGCGTTTCCCGACGCTCCAGGAGACGGTCGGGAGGTTCGCCTCCGCGCCGCTGGACGTGGCGACGGCCATCCGCACCAACTGGTTCAGCCCACCCGTCGGGGTGGACACCACCTACGGGCTGAAGCTGTACAGCTACGAGGAAGTCCGCTAGTTCGACCAGCGGCTCCAGGAACGGCGCGCGGCGCTGCAGCAGGCGGTCAAGGGCGAGGTCGGGAAGATGGCGCTGGGGATCGTCGAGACCGCCACACCGGCGGACCCGCGGGTTGGCGAGCTTGCCCGCACCTGCGCCGTACCGGAGCTCAAGGCCTTCGCCTGCACCGCGGCCCTGGACCGCTACCGCATGCGGATGAGCGATCTGCGCTGCCAGGAGGCGGTTGCCGAAGCCAAGCTGCCGGCCGATCTCGCGCAGAGCACCGTCAGCATCGGCGGGCGCCCCCACCCGCTCGACACCCTGGTCTGCGCCGCCGCCGGCTATGCGGTGCGGGGGGCGGCCGTCGCCGGCCTGCTCGCGCTCGGCCGTGCCGAACACACGATCGACAACACCCATGGCGCCGCCGGCTATGCGGTGATCGAAGTCTGCCCCGGCCATTTCGCCTGGGAGAACGCGGCGGGCGCCGACGCCGTGACGCGGGCGGACATCGGCCGCCATGCCTGGATCGTGGATGACCAGACGGTCGGCCGCACGCCCTCGTCCACCCGCAGCCCGGCCGGCATCATCACCGACGTCGACGACGCCGGCGTGTGGGTGACGTCCGGGCCGGCGGTGCCGCCGCCGCCGCGGCACTTCGTTCCGGTGGCGGTCGCCAGCCTGAACGGCAGCACGGCCTACCGCACGGTCGCGCCGGTCGCCGGCACCATCGTGGCGATCCGGACCGTCCTGAACGGGGCGCTCGCCACCGGCGACGCCACGGTGACGGCGTCGATCGGCGGGGCGGCCGTCACCGGGGGTACCGTCACCATCACCCAGGCGGGTTCGGCCGCCGGCGACATTGATGCCGCCCTGCCCACCGCCGCCAACACCGTCGCCGTGGGCGACGTCATCGCCCTGACCGTGGGCGGCACCAACTCGGCCAGCGTCGGCGCGTCCGCCCTGGTCGAGATCATCGCCTGAGGAGGGGCGGCATGGAAATCAACCGGGGCAACCTGCGGACCATCTTCGTCGGGTTCCGCACCGACTACCAGGGGGCCTTCACGGAGGTCACGCCGACCTGGAACCGGATCGCGATGGCGGTGCCCAGCACGACCCGCGAGAACCAGTACGGCTGGCTCGGCAAGTTCCCGCGCATCCGCGAGTGGATCGGCGACCGCGTCGTCAACAGCATCGCGACGGCGGACTACACGCTGAAGAACAAGGACTACGAGGGCACGATCGAGCTGGACCGCAACGACATCGCGGATGACCAGCTCGGCATCTACAAGCCCATCGTCCAGGAATTCGGCCGGGCGACCGCCACCCACCCGGACGAGCTGGCCTGGGGACTGCTGACGCGCGGCTGGGACGAGCTGTGCTTCGACGGCCAGCCCTACTTCGACACCGATCACCCCGTGCTCGACGAGAACGGCCGGGAAACCTCCTACAGCAACAGCGGCGGCGGCAGCGGCGCGCCCTGGTTCCTGATCGACGATCGCCGCGTGATCAAGCCGGTGATCTTCCAGCAGCGCCAAGCGTTCAACTTCGTGGCGCTCGACAATCCCGACGACGCGAACGTCTTCTTCAAGAAGAAGTTCATCTATGGGACGGATGGCCGCTGCAACGTCGGCTTCAGCTTCCCGCAACTCTGCTACGGCAGCCGGCAGACGCTGGACCTCACCAGTTTCGAAGCCGCCTATGTCGCCATGTCGTCGCTCAAGGCGGACTATGGCCACCCGTTCGGCGTCAAGCCGACCAAGCTGGTGGTCGGTGCCTCGAACATCAAGGCCGCCAACCTGATCGCGAACAGCGACAAGCTTGACGGCGACGTCGTCAACCCCTGGAAGGGGCTGGTCGAGGTGGTGCTGTCGGAGTGGCTGCAATGACGCCGGCGGTCCGCATCACGGCCACGTCGCCGAAGGGGCATCGCCGCGCCGGCGTACGCCACCCCACCACGCCGGTGCTGCATCCACCGGGCACCTTCACCGACGACGACATCCAGGCCCTTCGGGACGATCCCCGCCTGCTGGTCGAGGTGGTCGGCGGGCTGGCGATGGGCGTTCTGGCGCCGGAAGAGATCGCCGCCACCATGGGCGGGGATACCGCCACGGGGGGCATGTTCTCCGGCTGGGAGATCCGGCCCGGCACCCAGGCCGTGATGCCGGCTGCCATCGCGGAGACTACCCACCAGGCGCTCGGTCTCGACGATGCTTCCGGCGGTCCTGCCTCCGAGGACGAGGCGTTCACCAGCGCAGCGCCGGCGGTCTCCATCCCCGCCGAACCGTCGCCCCCGGGTGCGGCGGAGAAGCCCGACGACACGGCGGCGACCGATGATCCCCCCGCCCGCCCGGCCCGCGCTGCCCGCAAGCCGAAGGAAGCGTGATGACCTATGCCAGCCAGTCCGACCTGATCGACCGTTACGGCGCGGAGCTGGTGCGCCAGCGTGCCGACCGCGACCGTGACGGCGCGCCTGACCCGGAGGTGGTGGGGCGGGCGCTCGGTGATGCCGACGCGGAGATCGACGGCTGGCTGGCCAGCCGCTACCCGGTCCCCGTCGATCCCCGTCGCCCCGGCTTCGTGCCCTGGCGGTGGAGATCGCGTGGTACCGCCTGCACCAGGACGGCGTCGACGAGAAGACGCCGGCCCGCCTTGCCTACCTCGACGCCATCGCCTACCTGCGCCGGGTCGCGGAGGGGGCCGCCGATCTTCCCGGCGCCGCCACCGCCGCACCCGTGCCGCCGACGTCCGGCGCCCGCGTGACCGGGCCGGGCCGCACCTTCAGCCGATCCGGCTTGCGGGGGCTGTGATGACCGGCGCGCGCATCACCATCGCGATCGACGACGGCGGGCTGGCCGCTCTCTTCAGGCGGCTGCGGGTGGCCGGCGCCGATCTCGGCATGGCGATGGAGGACATCGCCGGCGACCTGGAGGAAACCGCCCGCCGCCGGTTCGAAACCGGCACGGGGCCGGGGGGCGTCGCCTGGGCGCCGTCCGCCCGCGCCCGAAAGGAAGGCGGTAAGACGCTGATCGACAGCGGGCAGTTGCTCGCCTCCATCGTCTCGCGGTCTTCGGCAACGGAGGCCGAGGCCGGCACCAACAAGGAGTATGCCGCCCTCCACCAGTTCGGTGGCACCGTCGACCGTCCGGCCCGTACCGTCACCGTCTACCGCCGGGTCAAGGGCCGGATGGACCGGTTCGCGGACTGGCGCTTCGTCAAGAAGGGGAAGGCCAACTACGCCGAGGATCACGCCGTCGCCGGGCACAAGGCGGTCTACCCGGCCCGCCCGTTCCTCGGCGTCGACAATCCCGGCGAGCGGCGCATCGTCGGCATCATCGAACGCCATCTGGCCCGCGCCATCGGCGCGGCGGGCGGTGGGGCATGATCCGCCGCGCCGGCATCGTCGCCCGGCTGAAGGCCGAAGCGCCCTCGCTCCGGCTGGTCGAGGGGCTGGCCCAACTGGCGGCCCTGAAAGCAAACCCGCCCACCAACGTCCAGCCGGCCGCCTACGTGGTGCCGGTGTCCGAGACAGCCGGCGGCAACCGGCTGGCCAACGCCGTGTCCCAGCGCAACGCCGTGACCTGGGGGTGGTGCTGTGCCTCACCGACCTGTCCGACCCGCGCGGCGACGCGCTGGAGCTGGTGCGGGGCGAGGTGCGGGCGGCGCTGGTCGGCTGGACGCCGGCCGGCGCCAGCGGCCCGGCGCTCTACGTGGGCGGCGAGGCCGTCGATTTGGACAAGTTCGGCGCGCTCTGGTGGATGGACCGCTTCCAGGCGCCGGAAAGCATCAGGAGGACGTGATGAAGGACAACCCGAAACCGGCGAAGGGCGGGCGCTACGTGCTGGATGAAGTGACCAATGCGCTCGTTCAGGCCGTCGTCGTCGCGCCGATCGTCGCCATGCTGACGCCTCCGGCCGACACCGAGGAACCGGCGGACGCCGATACCTCCGACGAAACCCCGGCGGCGGGCGCCCCGCGCCGCACCCGCACGCAGAAAGGCTGACCCATGGCCGAAGAGCAGTATTACGACCAGATGGCCCTGATGGTGAAGGGCGAGGACGAATACGGCGTGGATGCCGGACCGACCTCGGTCGCCAACGCCATCCTGGCCCAGAACGTCCGCATCAAGCCGATGGCGGCCGAACAGATCGAGCGGAAATTCTACCGCAACTTCTGGGGCGGGCGGCCCAAGCTGCGCACCGGCAAGCACGTCACCTTCGACTATGAGATCGAGGCGGCGGGTTCCGGCACGCCGGGCACGGCGCCGGCCTACAGCCCGATCCTGCGCATGGGAGCGCTTGCCGAGGTGCTGGTGACGGGGATGGCGACGATCGCCGCCACCGCCGTGCCTACCGCCGGCGCGACGGGGCGCTTCACCTACGCCAAGACGACGAAATTCGGCGGCCAGTACAAGCGCACGGTCACCCTGACCTGCACCACGGCCGGCGGCAGCGGCGTCGCCGCCTTCACCGTGTCGGCACCCGCCACCCCGGCCGATGCCGCCTACACCGTTACCGGCGTCGTGATGACCACGGCCGGGGCCTTCGCGCTTCCCAATGGCGCCGTCATCACGCCCAGCGCGATCAGCGTCAACTTCGTGGTGGGCGACGTCCTGACCATCGCGCTCACGCCCGAGCGCAGCCTCTACACCCGGTCAGCGGCGGGGTGGAGAGCTGCACCACCGTCGCCAACCTCGACGGCGTTCTGCACGCCGGCCTCGGCTGCCGGGCCGAGATCGGCCTGAAGATCAGCAAGAAGGGCTTCCCGATCTGGACGGTGCAGAGCTGGGGCCTGTTTATGCCGATCACGGCCGCCGACCTGCCCACCGATTGCGACTACTCGGGTTTCCGCGACCCGGACGAAAGCGCACCGGAGACGGTCCCGGCCTTCCGCCTGGACGGCTTGAGCCGGCCCTGTCGGAACTCACCATCCAGCTCGGCAACAAGGTCGGCCTGCGGCAGGTGGTGAACAAGCGGGCCATCCGCACGTCGGGCCGCGACGCCACCGCCAGCCTGACCATCGACGCGCCGCCGATGGGCGAGAAGGACTACTACGCCCTGGTCGACGGCAACGCCACCGTGCCGCTGTGGATTCGCCACGGTGTCACCGCGGGCAACATCATCGACGTCGAGGCGTCCGCCCAGCTCCAAGAAATCGACATTGCCGACGACGAGAACATCAAGACCTTGCAGATCAAGGCCGGCCTGATGCCGAGCGCCGGCAACGACAAAGTCGCCTTCTCCATCCTCTGATCCCTCATCATTTGGAGTATTTTTGTTATGTTCATCGTGTCGAAGAAAGCGGACGAAGTCACCTTCTGGGCGGAAGTTACCGTCTGGGCGCCGGCCACCAACCCCGGTGCATCGCGCGGCAAGCATGATTTCGACATCCAGTTCAAGCTGATCGACACCAAGCAGGACGACAATCAGCCGAACGACCTGGACTGGTTCCGGGAACATGTCGTCGGCTGGAAGCGGGTGGTCGACGACGCCAAGCAGGATTTGCAGTTCTGTGCCGAGAACCTGGAAGCGGTCTACGCGCTGGAATGGACCCGGTTGCCGATCGTCCAGGCTTACTACCGCGAAGTCAGCGGCACGGCGCAACGCAAAAAAACTGATGGGCGCCGCGCGCTGGTGGGCGCGCGGCGGAAAGCCGGCGGCAACGGCGGTCAAGCCGTTCGCCGGCGCGTCGAAGGTGGCGGCCGACCTCGCCGCCTTCGGCGCACCGAAGGAGCTGGTGAAGCGGTGGGCGGCGCCGGACATCCCGGAGGAAGACGAAAAGCCGGTCTTCCTGGTGCGGCCGGACTGCTGGAACGTGGTGCGGTTGTTCTGCGCCTTGGAGACGCAATGGGCCTGGGTCGGTGCAGGGCTTACCGGGGCGGCACGCACCGGGTTGCGCTACGAGGCGGTGGAGGTCACGGGGTGTCTGTCGAAGATCGCCGTCACGCCATCGCTCTTCGCCGGTCTCCGCACCATGGAGACGCCGCACTCAATGAACTGGCGGCGGTTGCCCGCGAAGAGGCCGAACGCATGGAACGGGAATCTGAAACGCCCAAGAAGGCCCGGAAGAGAAAAAGGGGCAAGTGAGTGGCCCTTCAGGTCGCCATCAAGGTCAGCGCCGACAGCGCCGGGGTTGCCCACGGCCTCGCCCCGGCCGAGGCCGCCTTCGGGTCGCTCGACGCCAAGGTGCGGGCGTCGGGTGCCGCCACGTCCTTGTGGGCGGCCGAGGCGCAACGGAGCGCCTCGGCCGCCAACGCGCTGCGCGACGGCCAGGCCGGCATCGCCGCCACCATCGCGACGGTCACGCGGGCGGCGGCGCTGCTCGGCGTCACCCTGTCGGCCGGCAAGATCATCGAGTACGCCGATGCCTGGAAGTCGGTGGAAAGCCGGCTGAAGCTGGTGACGGTCAACGCCGCCGAACTGCGCGCGGTTCAGGAACAGCTGTTCGATGTTGCCCAGCGGACCAACCAGTCGTACGGGGCGACATCCGAGACGTTCGCGCGCTTTGCCCGCGCCACGCAGGGGCTCGGCACGTCCAGCGCCGAGGTCCTGCGCGTCGTCGAGACCATCAATCAGGCGGTCGCCATCTCCGGCGGGTCGGCGGCGTCCGCCGAGGCGGCGCTGTTCCAGCTCGGGCAGGCGATGGCGAGCGGGGCGTTGCGCGGCGACGAGCTGAACAGCGTCATGGAACAGACCCCGAGGCTGGCCGAAGCCATCGCCGCCGGCATGGGGCGCAGCACCGGTGAGTTGCGGGTCTTGGCCGAACAGGGCCGGCTGACCTCGGACGCGGTCCTGAAGGCGCTTCTGAACCAGGGCGCTGCCGTCGGCCGCGAGTTCGGCCAGATCACCCCGACCGTCGCGTCGGCGTTCGTCAAGCTGGAGAACGCCGTCCAGAAGTATGTCGGCGAGGCCGATGCGGCCACCGGCGCCACCCGGTTCCTGGCGGCCGAGATCAACACGCTGGCGGAGCACCTGCCAGCCGCCGTGAAGGGTGTCGAGGGCCTCGGCATCGTCGCCGCCGGACTGATCGCGGCCCGTTCGTTCGGCCCGTGGGTGACGGGGGCGATGCAGGCCGCCGCCGCGTCGGCCCAGGCGGCGGGGGCGGCGAAGGTGCTGGCGGCGGAAACGGTGACGGCGGCCCAGACCACCGCGCAGGCCGCCGCCCGCCGCGTCGCCGACGTCGCCGACGTCGCCGCCACTCAGGCCCATGTCGCCGGGCTGACGAAGGAGGTTGCCGCCCAACGCGAGGCCGCCACCGCCCGCATGGAACTGACGCGGGGCATGATCGAGGCGACCGGCCGCAGCGGCCCCTACAACAAGGCGCTGGAGGAGCGGAACAACCAGACCCGTGCGCTGATCTCGTACCAGCGGCTGGAGCGCGATCTGACGCGGGATGCCACGGTGGCGGCGGCGGCGAAGGCGGCAGCCGACGCGGCTCTGGCCCAGGCGCAGGGGAACCATGCCGCCGCCATCGCCCGCACCTCCCTCGCCGCCCGCGCGGCGGCAGCGGCCCAGACCGCCTGGAACGCGGCCCTGGCCTTCGTCGGCGGGTGGGTGGGCGTGGCTGTTCTTGGGGCGGCGGCGGCCATCGCCTACCTCGCCATCCGCACCAGCGAAGCGGAGAAGGCGCAGGCCGCCTACAACACCGTGGTGCGCGAGGGGCGCGACCGCCTGAACGAACTGGCCGGGGCGTCGCGCGGCCGTGCCAACCAGATCATGGAGGAACAGCGTCAGGCCGTGGCCGCCACCGCCGCCGAGGTGCAGGCGATCCGCGCCCGCATCGCGGCGTTGCGCGACGAGAAGGCGGCCCTGGAGGATCTTCAGAAGAACTCCGGCCTGCCCGGCATCACCGAAGGCCCGTCGCAGGCGTTGCAGCAGGCCGACCGTGAACTGGCCGAGGCGATCCGCCGCGCCCAGGCGGCGGAGGCCGCCCTGGATGCCCTGCGGTCGGTGACGCAAACGACCGGCGATGCCATCGGTGCGGAGCTGGCGGGGGCCACGGGCCGCGGGTCGCGTGGCCTCAGCACCCTGACCGCCTCCCTCACCGACGCCCAGAAGGCGGCCGGCGTCACCATCGAGCGCGGCAAGCTCCTGACCGAGGAGCAGGCCGAACTGGCCCAGCACACGGCGACGCTGACCGCCGTCATCGATGCCGGCGTCGACGCCTGGGCGAAATACCGGATGACCGCCGAACAGGCCGCCACCGTGCTGGAGGTCATCCGCGGGAAGCTGGACCCGGTCCGCGCCGCCATCGCCGGCATGAACCGGGAAATCGCCCTGATGCAGGTGCCGGATGGTGCGGCGCGCGCCGCCCTCGCCGTGCTGCAGCAGCTGAACGCGGAAAGGGCCAAGGTGCCGGGCATGGCACCGCTGACCACTCTCAGCCCGGAGTATCTGGAGCAGCTGACCAAGGCCAGGGAGCTGGAAACGGCACGGGTGAAGGCGGCGACCGATGCCCGCGCCAAGGTCATGGACCTGGAAACGCAGATCACGCGGGCGCAGGCGGCCGGCCACGAGGCGCTGGTGGCCCGGCTGACCCGCGACAAGGCGGTCGAGCAGATGGTGGCGCGCGGCGTCGACCGCACGGTGGCCGAGGCGAACGCCCAGCAGGACTACACCATCGCCATCACCGCCGCCGGTGCTGCGGCCGGCGAGGCCGGCCAGGGCTTCCTGCGCGCGGCCGACGCCCAGACCCGCCTTGCCCAGGCAGCCGGCCTCGGCGAGGCGGCGGCACGTCAGGCCACCGCCGCCAACAAGCTCGCCGAGGAAGCGGCGAAGGGCAACGGCAACGCCGCGGCCCAGCTGGCGGCGAACCAGCGGGAAGAGGCGGCGGCGATCCTGACGATCCGCAACGAGATGGTCAGGGGCTTGGAGCTGGAGACCGCCAACACCAACCACCTGACGGAGGCGATGGCGGCTGGCGGCGAAGCGGTCCGTGTCACGCAGGAGGAGGAATACCGGCTCAACCTGATCCGAAAGCTCGGCACCGACGCCACGGTCGCCGGCACGGTGGCGCAGCAGGCCCTCAACGACGCGATGGACGCCTACCGGCGCAACCGGGCGGCCAACGACAACAACCGCCTGACGCAGGAGCGGCAGGCCGCCAACGACAACCTCGCCCTGGCCCGCCGCGAGATCGACCTGATGGGACAGGCCGAGAGCGTGCGCTCGCGTGCGCTGACCAGTCTGCAACTGCAACAGGAAGCCGCCCGCAAGGTGGCCGAACTGGGCGAGGACGGTGCCCGCCAATGGCTGGCGTGGCAGGAGCAGATCGCCGATGCCCGCGCCTACACGGACTTCCTGAAGGAGGTGCAGGCCGCCGCCAAGGAAATCTCCGGCGATATTTCGGAAGCGCTGTACGACCGGCTGATGGACTCGAGCAAGGCCACCAGCGTGGTGGATGTGTTCAAAGCCATCTTCAGGCGGATTGCCATCGCCGCGCTGGAAGCCAACATCGTTCTGCCCATCGTGACGTCGGTGGTCGGCAGCGTGCCGGGCCTGTTCGGCATCACGCCGGCTGCCGCCACCCCCGCCACCCAGACCGCCGCCGTCACGGCTGGCGCCACCGGCGGCGCCGTCAATACCACGTTGCAGGCGGCGGGCACCACTTCGTCCATCGGCAGCCTCATTTCCGGCAGCAGCCTCTACAACGCGGGCCAGTGGGTTGCCACGTCGCGGTTTGGGCAGCTAATCGGCATGTCGAACGCCCCGACCAGCAGCTTTATCGTCGGCGGCTCGGGCGGGGCCACGACGGCGTTGCAGGGGAGCGTCGTGGGCAACACGCCCACCATGACCGGTCTCGGGACCAGTTTTGCCGAGGGTCTGTCGTACAGCCCGTGGGGCATTATTGGATCGTTGGGGGCCACCCTGGCCGGCCTGGGCAAGGGTGCCGACCCTCTGGCGTCCATGGCTCTCAGCACGCTGGGCAGTGTGGGCGGCGCATGGGCCGGCGCCGCCGCCGGAAGTGCCATGGGCACGCTGGCGGGTTTTGAGGCGGGGAGCATCCTGGGGCCGGTGGGCGCCGTTGTCGGGGCGGCGTTGGGGACGGCGCTGTCCGGCCTGTTCCCTGCCGACAAAGACTACCCCATGGCCTATTATTACGGCTCCATAGGCGAGGGCTTGGGCAACGGCGCTGAACTGGACGGTGGTGACGCCAGCGCCATGACGAAAGCGGGTCAGGCCGCCAAGAAAAGCGTCATTGCCCTGGCGCAGGCGCTCGCTATCGACACATCAAGCTTGCCGCAGGGGGGTTCTTCGACAACCGCTCCGGGCACCCCAACTTGTCGGGCATGCCCACCGGCATCGGCGCCTTTGTCGATTACGAGGGCGGCGGCTGGCAAAATGCCACCATGACGGACTCCGTTGAGGAGGCCGTTGTCCAGTATGTGCGGCTGTCGCTCAAGTATGCCAACTTGAATGGCGTCAAAGATGATGTGCAGACCGCCATCAAGAATAGCGATGCGAAGACGGTTGAGGCTTTGACGGCGGACCTTGATTTCGCCGACCAATTTGCCGACCGCATCAAGAGTATGGCTGGCGCCTTGTCATTGGAAGACAAGGCGCGGGAAGCCGGCGCTGCTGCCGCCAAGACCCTGACGGCGCAGATCACGGACTTTGTCAGCACCACTGAACGGCTGGGCCTCAACGTCGGTGCCGCCGAGACGGCCACCCGGCAGTGGGTGGACGCGCTGGTCAGCGGCGCCACACCGACCACCTATACCGAGGTGGAGGCCGCCGTCATCCAGTTGCGCGCCCAATGGGAGGCCATGGAGCCGGTGCTGCGGGGAGTCGGCTACAGCGCTGACGAGGCAGCGCAGAAGCTCAAGGAGGGGCTGACAAACAACCTGAGCGTCCTGAAGGAGCAGTACACCGATCCGGTCCTCGGCCGCACTCCGCGATCGTGTCCCGTGCCGTGGTGTAGGATTGGGCGCGCCAATCATCACGGTTCCCC
>CALABS010000016.1 GCA_937887565.1 uncultured Rhodospirillaceae bacterium
GGGCAACCTACTCGTCCGCAGAATCAGCCACCCCTGACATTCTCAAACGGACTCTGAGAAAACGTTGTCACGCAATTCGTCAATGAGAAACGGAATTCCGTCTACTCCGTACTTGTCCAGAAAGTTGACTTGATGCGGGAGTGTTGCCTTAATCAGGGAAATAACTTCTTTCCCGTCGGAAAGGAAACGCCCTGCTCCTGTTTTCGTCATTGCCGCGAATGCAACGAGATAGCTGGATGCGGTTCGATAGGCGGAAAATGCAGCCCATGGCGAAGCGCGAGCCGGGGTCCATGGTGCCGATCCCACCTTGGATTCCGGCTCTTCGCTGCGCTGCGACCGGAATGACGGAGCGGAACAAGCTGGAGCGGTGGAAAGCCGGTCAGTCGGCAAAAACTGCTAACCGGCCCGCCAACCCCTTGATATTCCTAGCTATGCTGGGCCACAAATTTTTCCAGCCAGTGGATGTCGTAGTCGCCGTTGACGAAGTCCTGGTCGCCGATCAGGCGGTTGTGCAGCGGCAGGGTGGTCTTGATGCCGTCGATGACGTATTCGCCCAGCGCGCGCCGCAGGCGCATCAGCGCCTCGTTGCGCGAGGTGCCCGAGACGATCAGCTTGGCGATCATGCTGTCGTAGTGGGGCGGGATGCGATAACCGGCATAGATGCCGGAATCGACGCGCACGCCCAGGCCACCGGGGGCATGGTAGCCCTTGATCTGGCCGGGGCAGGGGATGAAGCTGTCGGGGTCCTCGGCGTTGATGCGGCACTCGATCGCGTGGCCCTGGAACACCACGTCGGGCTGGTCGTAGCCCAGGGGCGCGCCGGCGGCGATGCGGATCTGCTCGCGGACCAGGTCGATGCCGGTGATGGCCTCGGTGATCGGATGCTCCACCTGCAGGCGGGTGTTCATCTCGATGAAGTAGAACTCGCCATCCTCGAACAGGAATTCGATGGTGCCGGCGTTGCGGTAGCCCAGCTTCTTGATGGCGGTGCGGGCGATCTCGCCGATGCGGGCGCGCTGGGCGGCGTTGAGCGCCGGCGACGGCGCCTCTTCCAGCACCTTCTGGTGGCGGCGCTGGAGCGAGCAGTCGCGTTCGCCCAGATGCACCACGGCGCCGTAGTTGTCGGCCAGGATCTGCATCTCGATGTGCCGGGGATGGCCGAGATACTTTTCCATGTAGACGTCGGAATTGCCGAAGGCGGCCTTGGCCTCGTTGCGGGCCAGGCGATAGGATTCCTTCAGCTCGTCGGCGTTGCGGGCCACCTTCATGCCCTTGCCGCCGCCGCCGGCGGTGGCCTTGATCAGAACCGGATAGCCGATGCCGGCGGCGCATTCCAGCGCCTCGGCCTCGGTGTCGAGCGCGCCGTCCGAGCCGGGCACGCAGGGCAGGCCGGCCGATTTGGCCGCCGTCTTGGCGGTGATCTTGTCGCCCATCATGCGGATGTGCTCGGGCGACGGGCCGATGAAGGTGAAGCCGTGCTCCTCGACCATGGCGGCGAAGTCGGCGTTCTCGGACAGGAAGCCGTAGCCGGGGTGGATGGCGTCGGCCCCGGTGATGGTGGCCGCCGACAGGATCGCCGCCTTGTTGAGATAGGAATCCTTCGCCGAGGGCGGCCCGATGCACACCGCCTCGTCGGCGAGGCGGACATGCATGGCGTCGTTGTCGGCCGTGGAGTGCACCGCCACCGTGCGGATGCCCATCTCGCGGCAGGCCCGGTGGATGCGGAGCGCGATCTCGCCGCGGTTGGCGATGAGGACCTTCTCGAACATCGAGATGCCTTATTCGATGATGACCAGGGGCTCGCCGAATTCGACCGGCTGGCCGTCGGTGACCAGGATGCGGGTGATCTTGCCGCCGCGCGGGGCGCGGATCGGGTTGAAGGTCTTCATGGCCTCGATCAGCATCAGGGTCTGGCCTTCCGAGACGGCGGCGCCGACGTCGATGAACTTGGCGGCGCCGGGCTCGGGCGACAGATAGGCCACGCCGACCATGGGCGAGGTCACCGCGCCGGGGTGGCTGGCGTCGTCGACGGCCTGGGCCGGCTGCGCCACCGGATGGGCGACGGCGGCCGGGGCGGCGTGGGCCGGGTGGTGGACGGTGACCGGATGACCCTGGCGCGCCACCCGGATGCGGGTGGTGCCGGTGTCGTATTCGATCTCGGTGAGGTTGGTTTCATCGAGCAGCGCCGCCAGCGTGCGCACGAGCTCGGCATCGAAGGGTTTGTTGGCCATGTGCCTCTTCAGCTTCCCCTGATCAGACGGGCGAGCGCGTCGAGCGCCAGGATGTAGCCGTGGCTTCCGAAGCCGCAGATCATCCCCTTCGCCGCCTTGGACACGAAGGAATGGTGTCGGAAGTCTTCCCGCTGGTGGATATTGGACAGATGCACCTCGACGGTCGGAACCTCGGCGGCGAGAAGGGCGTCGAGGATGGCGATCGAGGTGTGGGTGTAGGCCCCGGCATTGATGACGATGCCGGCGCAGCGACCCCTGGCCCCCTGAATCCAGTCCACCAGGTTGCCCTCGTGGTTGGACTGGCGGAACTCCACCGCCAGGCCGAGCCGGGTGGCGTGCTCGACGCACGCGCGCTCGATGTCGGCCAACGCCTCGGAGCCATAGACCTCGGGCTGGCGCTTTCCCAGCATGTTGAGGTTCGGCCCGTTGACGATCAGGATGGTGTCGTTCGCCATGCCCGGACTTATAGCACGGCCTAGGATTGGCGCAACGGGAACCTGTCGGGTACGAAATATTGTTTCGTGCTAGCGGTTTACCTCGGCGCCGCAAGGGCGCACAATGGCCCGTTGCAACTTTCGGGGAGGGTATGGAATGAACAAGGGATTGGTGATCGGCGGCGCGGCCGCCGTGGTGCTGGCGGCGGTGGCCGGCGGGATTTTCTTCGTGGCCTCCAACCTGGACGGCCTGGTCAAGTCGGCCATCGAGACGGTCGGGTCCGAGGTCGCCGGCACCAAGGTGTCGGTGGCGGCGGTCAAGATCGAGCTGGCCGAGGGCAGGGCCACCATTACCGGCCTCACGGTCGGCAACCCCAAGGGCTTCACCAGCGCCGACGCCTTCCGGCTTGGCGCCGTCGCGGTGGCGTTGGACACCGGCTCGGTGACCGGCAATCCGGTGGTCATCAAGGACATCTCGGTCAGCCAGCCGGAGGTGACCTACGAGTTGGGCGAGGGAGGCAGCAACATCGACGCCCTGCGCCGCAACATCGAGGCCCGCACCGGCGGCGGCAAGGGCGAGGCCAAGCCCGCCGCCGCCAAGGGCGAGGAGCGCAAGCTGGTGATCGACCGCCTGGCCATCAAGGGCGGCGCCGTCACCCTGGCCACCGCCATTCCCGGCGTCCAGGGCACCGGCCGGCTGGGCGACATCGTCCTGACCGGAATCGGCCGCGATTCCGGGGGCGCCGACCCGGCCCAGGTGGGCGCGAAGGTCCTGGGGGCGCTGACCGACGCTTCCCTGAAGACGGTCAAGTCCATGGGCGTGGGCCAGATCGGCGATGCGGTCAAGTCGGTGGTGCCCGGCGACGCGGGTGGGGCGCTGAAGGGCATCTTCGGGAAATAGGCCCCTCCGTCCACTGTCCGGCGGGGCGGGTTGCATCGCCCCGCCGGTCTCACCATACTGTCGGCCTTTCGTCGCCATCCTTCCGGCGGAGCCGATCCATGAACGTGATGATCAACGGCGAGGCGCGCGATTTCGCGGCCCCCATGAGCGTCGAGGCGCTGGTCTCCAGCCTCGGCATCGACCCGCGCAAGGTGGCGGTCGAGCGAAACCTGGAGATCGTGCCCAAATCCACCTATGCCGAGGTGATGGTGGGCGACGGCGACCGGTTGGAGATCGTGCATTTCATCGGCGGCGGTTCAGGCGAGGCGAACGACATGCAAGACGATTATTTCGAGGTGGCCGGGCGCCGGTTCCATTCCCGCCTGCTGGTGGGTACCGGCAAGTACAAGGATTTCGAGGAGACCGCGCGGGCCATCGAGGCCTCGGGCGCCGAGATCGTCACCGTGGCGGTGCGCCGGGTGAACCTGTCCGATCCCAGCCAGCCCATGCTGATCGACTATGTCAGCCCCAAGACGTACACCTACCTGCCCAACACGGCGGGCTGCTTCACCGCCGAGGATGCGGTGCGCACCCTGCGCCTGGCCCGCGAGGCCGGCGGCTGGGACCTGGTCAAGCTGGAAGTCCTGGGCGACCAGAAGACGCTCTATCCCAACATGCCCGAGACCCTGGCCGCCGCCGAGGCGCTGATCAAGGACGGCTTCAAGGTGATGGTCTACTGCTCGGACGATCCCATCCAGGCCAAGCGCCTGGAGGACATGGGCTGTGTCGCCATCATGCCGCTGGGCTCGCTGATCGGCTCGGGGCTGGGCATCGTCAATCCCATCAACATCCGCCTGATCAAGGAAAGCGTGTCGGTGCCGGTGCTGGTGGACGCCGGAGTCGGGGCGGCGTCCGACGCGGCGGTGGCCATGGAACTGGGCTGCGACGGCGTGCTGATGAACACCGCCATCGCCGCCGCCAGGGAGCCGGTGACGATGGCCCGGGCCATGAAGCTGGCCGTCGAGGCGGGGCGCCTGTCCTATCTGGCCGGCCGCATGCCCAAGAAGCTCTACGCCGATCCCAGTTCGCCGCTGGCGGGACTGATCTAGCTAGGGTCCGTATACGGACTGCTCCTTTGGCACAAGATGTTGATCGAGTGTTTCATTTCCGTGACCCACGCTCCTAATAGTGCGGAGGCTTGGCATCGCCGCACTATTACTTGGGGTCCTGGCGCCGACGCCGCGGTCGGCGCCATGCGGTAACCTATTGAAAATCATCGTGAAAATGTGCTGGGGCGAAATTTTTTCGCCGACGCGATCATTTTTCACTTTTCCTGCGCCGAAAAGGGCGTATATAGCGACTTCAGGTGAGACGTACAGCGCACGTGCCTCTGGCCCACTGGGTTCAAGCAACGACGTCCAAGGCGTCTTCTGGGTGCAGGCGGGGTAAAGCCCCCGGTGCTTGGAGGAAGTGGCTTATGAACGTGGTGGCTCGGCACGCGAAAGCGTCGTGCATCCCCATTCCCGTCATCTCTTCGGAGTTCGAGATCGGCTTGGCTGGCGCCATGCTGTGGTTCGACGTTCGAAGTACATCCTTACGGGCCTGACGGTTCCCTGACATCCGTCACGTTTTGGTTTGGTCCGGCGCCGTTTTCCGGTGCCGGGGCGCAATCATCTTCCCGTATTGGAGTGCTCGCGATGACCGCGAAGATCGCCCGTTTCCTTGAAGAAGTCCGTCCCGCCACGCCTTGCGTGGTGGTCGATCTCGACGTGGTGCGCGACAACTACCTCGCCCTGCGCCACTGGCTGCCGCTGGCCCAGGTGTTCTACGCCGTCAAGGCCAATCCGGCGCCCGAGATCGTCCGCATGCTGGTCGGCATGGATTCCTGCTTCGACGTCGCCAGCCGCGGCGAGATCGAGCTGTGCCTGGAGGCCGGCGCCGCCCCGGAATCCATCTCGTTCGGCAACACCATCAAGAAGACGTCGGACATCGCCTTCGCCTACGGGAAGGGCGTGCGCCTTTACGCCTTCGACAGCGAGGCCGAGCTGGAGAAGCTGGCCGAGGTCGCCCCCGGCTCGCGCGTGTTCTGCCGCATCCTGATGACCTGCGACGGCGCCGAGTGGCCGCTCAGCCGCAAGTTCGGCTGCGAGATCGACATGGCCCGCGACCTGCTGGTCAAGGCCCGCGACCTGGGCCTCGACCCCTATGGGGTGTCCTTCCACGTCGGCAGCCAGCAGACCGACCTCGGCCAATGGGACGTGGCGGTGGGCAAGACCGCCATGCTGTTCTCGGCGCTCAACGCCGCCGGCATCGAGCTCAAGATGGTCAATCTGGGCGGCGGCTTCCCGGCCCGCTACCGATCGGACGTGCCGGCGCTGGAGCGCTATGCCGACGCCGTCATGCACGCCATGACCCACCATTTCGGCAACCGCCTGCCGGCCATGATCATCGAGCCCGGCCGCTCGCTGGTCGGCGACGCCGGCGTCCTCGAGGCCGAGGTGGTGCTGATTTCCAAGAAGTCCTATGACGAGGACGTGCGCTGGGTCTACCTGGACGTCGGCAAGTTCGGCGGCCTGGCCGAGACCATGGACGAGGCCATCAAGTACCGCATCCAGACCGAGCGCGACGGCGACCACACCGCGCCGGTGGTGCTGGCCGGCCCCACCTGCGATTCCGCCGACATCCTTTACGAGAAGGCCGGCTACGAGATGCCGGTCACCCTCCGGGTCGGCGACAAGGTGCGCATCCTGTCGACCGGCGCCTACACCACTTCCTACTCGGCGGTCAACTTCAACGGCTTCGCGCCCTTGAAGGCCTATTTCGTGTAAGGCCCGTGGCCGGGGGATGCTCCGGCCGTGGCAACCGTCCGAGCCTGTGAAAGGGGCTCCGGGGCATCCCGGAGCCCCTTTCTTCTTGGCATCTGGGCATTTCCTGCCGGGTCGGCCCCGCCGATCCGGCAGCTCCTGCCGGGCGGACGAGAGACAACCAATTGAAATTCCTATGCTGTTGACATGGCACGCCCCCTGCAACGGCCTTGGCGGACGATCAGGTTCGGAGGTTTTTCGATGCTCTGGGGTGCTCTCAACAACGCCACGCAGGGGATGATGGCGACCAGCTGGGACATGGGCTCCATCTCCCAGAACATCGCCAACCTCAACACCGTCGGCTACAAGCGCAAGGAGAGCCTGTTCAAGACCGTGCTGTCGGAGACCAAGGGCGGCACCGCCGGCGGGCTCGACATCTTCGCGGTCAAGGCCTCCGACCGCTACCACCTCCAGGCCCAGGGCGTGCTGACGCCCACCTATCATTGGAGCGACCTGGCCATCAACGGTCGCGGCTTCTTCATGGTGTCGCCGCCCACGACAAGCGGCGCGCCGACCGGCGTCAGCACCGACGACCCCAATGCCGTCCTGTACACCCGCGCCGGTATGTTCGAGGGCAAGGCGGGCGACAACGGCCGCTCGTACCTGGTGACCGGCGAGGGCTACCACCTGATGGGCTGGGCCTACGACGCGACCGGGACGACGCTGACCACCAGCCTGTCGCCCGTCTACACCATGCCCGAGACGACCATGGAGGGCAGCGCCACCACCACCGCGCAGATCATCGCCAACCTGCCGGCGGGGAACGCGCCCGGGCCGACGGCACACGTCTCGACCCAGACGATCCAGGACGGCAATGGCATCGACCAGAAGGTGGACTTCACCTGGACCCGCGTCGACGGCCAGACCTGGAGCGTGAGCGCGGCGTTCCAGGACCCCACGGTCGGGACCATCAACAGCGGCGCCTCCTACACGGTGACCCGCGATCCGTTCACCGGCGCGGCGACCTCGACGCCCGCGAGCGCCGACCTCGACATCACCTGGTCGGCGGCCAATGGCGGCACCACCGTGATCGAATCACTGGGCGGCCTCGGCAGCATGGCGCCGGCTCTCGGCAGCCTCGAGAAGATCTACCTGCCGGTGTTCGACGCCACGTTCGGAGAGCACTCGGTGGCCCTCGGCTTCGAGCGCGGCCCGGCCTCGGCGGCCGGCAACAACACGTGGTACATGCATATGCAAGGCGGCACGTCGGTGCAGTTGGAATTCGACGGCGACGGCCAGATGGTCACCGCGCAGCCCCTGCAGATCACCGCCAACTTCACCTCCGGCACGCCGCCGGTGATCACCACCCAGGCCATATCGGTGGACCTGAGCAAGATGACCGCCTATGACGGGCCCCTCTATATCGGCGAGGTCCAGCAGGACGGCTACGGCCAGGGCGACATGCGCTATGCCCGCTTCAACGACGAGGGCGACCTGGAGGCGTTCTTCACCAACGGCGAATCCCGAAAGCTGTTCCGGGTGCCGGTGGCGACCTTCCGTTCCGAGAACAACCTCTCCCCGCTGTCGGGCACCCTTTATGCCCGCACGGCGGCGGCCGGCGACATCTTCATCAACAGCGTCGCCGACGCCCCCGGCGGTGGCGGCACCATCACCGCCGAGGCGGTGGAGAACTCGACCGTCGACATCGAGGAAGAGTTCACCCGCATGATCATGACCCAGAAGGCCTATTCCACCAACGCCACCGTCTTCCGCACCGCCGACGAGATGACCACCACGGTGCGCGACCTCAAGACGTAGTGCACTGATTCATTCAGATGGTCGGTGCACCATCTGAATGAATCAGTGCACAATTCGTTGATTTTGTGGGCCGATTCACCAGACCGACGGTTCAGGGACCTGAACCCTTCGGGCTGGATCGGACCACGAGCGTCCCTCCCTCTTCGTGAGCGAACGTGCCAAGGGGGCCTCGCGGCCCCCTTGGTGCATCCACGCGGCGGTCGGGCGGCGGTCAGTTGGACAGCTTGCCGCCCTTGCGGGTGACCTCGAACAGCTGGCGGAAGCCCTGGCTGTCCATGGCGCCCGCCAGGATGCGGTCGCCGATGACGAAAGTGGGGGTCGAGCCGATGTCCAGCGCGTGGGCCAGCTCGATGTTCTTCCTGAGCTGCTGCTCGATCTCGGGCGCCATCATCTCCTTCTTGAGCTGGTCGACATTGGCGCCGGCCTCGCCGGCCAGGCGGAAGATGGCCTTCTCGTCCAGCTTGCCGCGGAACTTCATGAAGGCGCGGTGGACGTCGTCGTACTTGCCCTGCTTCTTGGCGGCCAGGGCGACGCGGGCGGCGATGGCCGAGTCCTCGGACAGGATGGGGAATTCCTTGTAGACGACGCGGACGCCGGCCTTGTCGGCCTTGACGGCCTCCATCATGGGGTCCATGACCACCTTGCAGTAGCCGCAGTTGTAGTCGAAGAACTCGACCAGGACGACGTCGCCCTTGGGGTTGCCGGCGGTGGGATCGTCCTTGGCGTTGAGCAGCTCGTCCTTGTAGGCCTTCAGCGCCTGCTTGGCATCCGCCTCGGCCTGGGCGCGCATCTTCTCGCGCAGCGCTTCGACCGCCTCGGTGATCACCTCGGGATGCTCCATCAGGTAGGCGCGGACGATCTTGCGGACGGCCTCGGCCTGATCCGGGGTGAGCGCGTCGTCCTTCTGGGCGGCCGCCGGCTGGGCGAGCAGCGCGGCGGCGGCGAAGGCGGCGGCGGCGATGGTCTTGCGGATCATGGGTGTGGAACTCTCCTCGGGAAAACGGGCGCACGGATATTGGCGGAAGGCGTGGGTCCAGGCAAGCACGGACGCTCGCCCGTCGGGCCGCTAGCGGTCGCGCTTCTGCTCCCGCTTGGCCTCTTCCGCCATCTGCTTGATGTCCTGGACGCGCAGCCAGCTTGGGCTTGCCTTCGGCAACAGGCGCTCGGCCTTGCCGGCGTGGTATTCGGCGTCGGACACCCGGCCGGTGAGCAGGGCGTATTCGGCCATGGCATAGGCGGCCATGCCCTCGTCGCCCTCGCGGCCATAGGCGATGGACAGCAGCCGCCAGGCCTGCGAGTTCTGCGGCTCGTGGTGGGCGGCGAAGGTCAGGTGCTCCTGGGCCTCGTCCAGCAGGCCGGCATCCTCCTGCTCGATCAGCGCCTGCGCCAGGCCGAGATGGAGCAGGGCGCTGTCGGGCAGCAGCTCGACGGCGCGGCGGTAGGGGGCGATGGCCTCGCGGCCGCGGCCGTTCTCGAACAGCATCTGCCCCTTGAGTTCGTGGAAATAGGGATCGTTGGGGCGCTCGGCGATCAGTCCGTCGATCAGCGGCAGCGCCGTCGCCATGTCGGGCTTGCGGTACGCAGCGATGGCGCGGGCATAGCGCGAATCCAGGCTGGCGTCCGAGTCACGGTAACGCTGGAAGGTGCGGCCGGGCGGCTCGAGGAAGGCGAATAGTTTGGCCCGCATGCGCTTGTGCATCTCGATCCAGGCCGGCGGGATCGGAACGTTGGACAGGTTGGACTTGGCGACGTGGTCGCGCACGAAGGCGACGCGGTCCCGCGTCAGCGGGTGGGTGCGGACATAGGGGTCCTGGCGCGCCGCCACCAGCAGTTCCTGGTCGCCCAGGATGTCGAAGAATTCCAGCAGCCCCTTGGCGGATTGGCCGGTGGACTCCAGGTAGCGCAGCGCCGCCTGGTCGGCCGAGGATTCCTGGCCGCGGGTGTAGGCCAGCAGGTTGCGCATGGCCATTTCCTGGCCGCCCAGGGTGATGGCGGTCGCCACGTCGCCGCGCCCGGTGGCGACGCCGGCCGCCGCCCCCAGCAAGGTGGCGATGATGGCCTCGGTCGAGGCGTTGCCCACCGCGTCCTGGACCCGGGCCAGGTGGCCGCCGGCGATGTGGCCGGTCTCGTGGGCGATGACCCCGATCAGCTGGCCGGGATGCTCGGCGCGGATCAGCAGTCCGGTATGGAAGAACATGTTTTGGCCGCCGGCGACGAAGGCGTTGAGGGTGTTGTCGGCCAGCAGCAGGATGCGGACGGCGTTGGGGTCGAGGCCGGCGGCCTGGAAGACTGGCGTCGCAAAGGTGCGGATGGTATTTTCCACCTCCGCGTCGCGGATGAAGGTCCGCTTTTCCGCCGCCGAGGTTTCGGCGGGCGCCGCGAGGGCCAGGATCAGGGTTGCCAGAAGGAACAAGCGCGTGAGCAAGAGCAGTTCTCCGTCGGTCGATCTTCCCGTCCTTCGCCGGTTCGGCCTGGTGGCCGCCGCCGCGTGGGCCCTGACGGGCTGCGGCATCGAGAAGCCAATGGGCACCATGGGCTACGTCGAGGGCTTCGGCGGCCTGGTGTCGGCGGACGAGCCCCGGGCCGTTCTCGCCGCCCGTGACGTGCTGTCCGCCGGCGGTACCGCCGCCGACGCCGCCGTGGTCCTTTATTTCACGCTGGCGGTTACCCAGCCGTCAACAGCCAGTCTTGGCGGTGGCGGTGTCTGCGTGGTGCATGCCGGCGAGGGCAAGGAGGCCAGGACCGAGGCCATCGTGTTCTTCTCGCCGCCCTCGGCCGCCGCCGCCGCGGTCGCCACGCCCACGGCGGTGCCGTCGGCGGCGCGCGGATTCTATGCCCTGCACGCCAAGTACGGCCGGTTGCGCTGGGAGCAGTTGCTGGCCGGTCCCGAGCGCCTGGCCCGGTTCGGAACGCCGGTGTCGCGGGCCTTCGCCGTCGACTTGGCCAAGGCGGCGCCGCTGCTGGCTCGCGATGCGCAGGCGCGGCGGGTGTTCTTCCGCCCCGACGGCCGTGTCAAGGGCGAGGGCGACCAACTGGAGCAACTGGACCTCGCCGTCACCATCGGTCGCGTCCGCCGCTCGCCGGGCGACTTCTATTCCGGGACCATGGCCCGCGACATGGCGGAGGCGGCGCGCCAGGCGGGCCTGTCGCTGACCGTCGACGACCTGCGGGCGGTGCTTCCGCAGTTCCAGCCCACCGCGATCCTGGCCATGGGTAACGAGCAGGCCCATTTCCCGCCCCCGGCGGCGGTGGCGTCGGGGGCGGCGGCCGAGATCACCAAGCTTCTCATCGACCGGGCCGGCGAGCGCCAGCAGATCATCACCCAGGCCTCGGCGCAGGGACAGGCGGCGCCCGCCATCATGCCCGGAACCGGGTTCGCCATCCTGGACGCCATGGGCGGTGCGGTGGCCTGCGGCGTCTCCACCCAAGGACTGTTCGGCAACGGCCGCATCCTGCCGGGGACCGGCATGGTGATGGCGGCGGCGCCGGGGATCAACGGCGGCCCGCCGGCGGTGGCGCCGGCGCTGGTGCTCAATCCCAACGTGGACGAGGTGCGCTTCGGCGGCACCGCCACCGGCGGCGGCGAGGCACCGGTGGCCATCGCCGCCACCATCCTGGCGGTGGCCGACGAGGGCCGTCCCCTCGACGAGGCCATCCGCCGTGCCGACCCGCCCAAGACGGCGCAGACCGTGCTGGCGCCGACCCGGGTCAATGCCTTCAGCTGCGCCAGCGGCAAGGCCGGCTTCAAGACCTGCAAGGTGGTCACCGATCCGCGCGGATACGGGCTGGCGGTGGTGGTCGGCAGGGACTGACCGGCCATGGCCTTCAAGGTGGCCGAGCGGGGCGCCATCGCCCCCTTCATCGTCATGGACGTCATGCGCGCCGCCGCCGAACGCCAGGCCCAGGGCGGCGACGTCCTCCACCTGGAGGTCGGGCAGCCGTCGGGCCGGGCGCCGTCCGGGGTGATCGCGGCGGCGCGGCGGGCGCTGGACGACCACGCCCTGGGCTATACCGTCGCGCTGGGCATGGAGGAGTTGCGCGGGCGGATCGCCGGCCATTACCACGACGCCTACGGCGCCGAGGTGGACCCGGCGCGGGTGGCGGTGACCACCGGCTCGTCGGGCGCCTTCCTGCTCGCCTTCCTGGCCGCCTTCGCGCCCGGCGACCGGGTGGCGGTGGCGTCGCCGGGCTATCCGGCCTATCGCAACATCCTCAAGGCGTTGGGCGTCGAATGCGTGCCGGTGCGGGTGGGCCCCGCCACCCGCTGGCAGCTGACCGTCGAGGCGCTGGCGGCGGTTGACGGCCCGCTTGACGGAGTCGTTGTCGCCAGCCCGTCCAATCCCACCGGCAGCATGCTGACCGAGGCCGAACTGGCTGCGCTGCTGGCATGGTGCGAGGAGCGCGGCGCCCGGCTGGTGTCCGACGAGATCTACCACGGCATCGCCTTCGGCGCCCCGGCTTCCACCGTCGCCGGCCGGCCCGGCCACGCGGTGGTGGTCAACAGTTTTTCCAAGTACTATGCCATGACCGGCTGGCGCCTGGGCTGGATGGTGGTGCCGCCCGACCTGTTGCGGGCGGTGGAATGCCTGCAGCAAAACCTGTTCATCTCGCCGCCGACCCTGTCGCAGATCGCCGCCTGCGCGGTGTTCGACTGCATCGACGAGCTGGACGCCCGCGTCGGCACCTATCGCGCCAACCGCGACCTGCTGCTGGCCGAGCTGCCGAGGGCGGGGTTCGCGCGGCTCGCGCCCTCCGACGGGGCATTCTATCTGTATGCCGACGTCTCCGATCTGACCAACGACTCGCCCGAGTTCTGCCGCCGCATGCTGGCTGAGATCGGGGTGGCGGCGACGCCCGGCACCGACTTCGATCCCTTCGACGGGCACCGCATGGTGCGGTTCTCCTTCGCCGGCTCCACCGCCACCATGGCCGAGGCCGCCCGGCGGCTGGCCGCGTGGCGGAAATAGGGGCGGAAGGAGGGGGCTCGCGCCCGGTCGGGAACATCCTTCAAGGCCACCCCGTTATCCCTCGTAGCAATAGCGAGAGGAGATGAACGATGGCGAACGTTCATACCGATTCCCCGACCCGCGAACTGGCCAAGCATCTGGAAGGCATCGACTTCCCGGCCAACAAGCAGAAGATGGTGGAATACGCCCGTTCGAAGGGGGCCAGCCAGGATCTGTGCAACCAGATCGAAGGCCTGCCCGACGAGCAGTACACCAGCATGGCCGACGTGTTCAAAGGCTTCGGCCAGTCCGGAAAATAAGCCCGGGCGGTAGGCCCGGCCACCTTCGGGGTCAGCCGATCACCAGTTCGAAGACCACTTCGGCGTGATCGGCCATCAGGCCATCGAGGTCCGGTGCGTGGGACAGGGCGTCGAAATACTCGCGCCCGACCAGCATCGGGCCTCCGCGCCGGGCCTTCTGGACGGTGACCACCACCGAGCGGCCCTCGTCGGGCTCGAAGGCCCGGACCATCTGGGCCAGCACCTCGGGGCTGACGGGGTCGCGATGGGCCGGCAGCACGACGGCCGCGTCCACGTCCTCGGCCAGGGCGCCGATGCCGGCGGCCAGGCTGTCCTCGCCATCGGCGATGCGGACCAGCCGCACGTCGCAGGCCGGCAGCGCCTCCTCGACCAGATCGGCCTCGGGCCCGGTCAGCACCACCACCGGCGACAGGCCGGCGGCCAGGGCCGATTCCACCGTTCGGGTGACGCGGGCCTTGCCGTCCACGTCCTCCAGCAGCACGTCGGCGGCGGCGCCGTCGGCCAGAACCAGGGCCGAGACCCTGGGGTCGGCGGGGGCGGCCGAGGAATGGGGCTCGATGGCGGGCGGCCGCACCGGCTCCTTCAGCAAGCCGCCGGCGCCCATGCGCATGATGTCCTGGGCGCGGATGGGCATGTCGGCGGCCAGCCGGCCGAGCACCCAGTCCAGGCCGTTGAGCTTGGGCGAGCGGCCGCAGCCGGGCAGGTTGACCACCGCCGTGGCGCCGATATGGCCCAGCAGCAGCAGGTTGCCGGGGTCCACCGGCATGCCGAAATGATCGATGACGCCGCCGGCCCGCTGGATGGCGGCGGGCACCACGTCGCGGCGGTCCACCGTCGCCGAGGCGCCGATGACCAGGATCATGTCGGCCTGCACGCGGGCGACGGCGCGTTCCAGGCTGCCGATGTCGTGGGGGCAGCGCAGCTCCTGCACCACGTTGCCGCCCAGCGCCTCGACGCGGGCGCGGGTGACGGCGGCGGCCGAGGCCAGCACGCTTTCCTTGGAGCCGGGCAGGGTGGACAGGATCAAGGCTGCCGTGCGCGGCCGGAACGGGCGCACCGCCACCAGCGGCCCGCCCGACGAGGCATAGGCGATGCAGGCATCGACCACCCGGCGGTCGACGCCGAAGGGGATGATCTTGATGGTCGCCACCATCTGGCGCGGCGTCACCGCCGAGAACGGCAGGGCGGTGGCCACCGCCACCGCCTCGTCGACCAGGTTCAGGCGGTCCAGGCGGTCGCGGTCGATGACCAGCAGGCCGCGCCCGGCGCTGAACAGGTTGCAGCGGCCGGAAAAGGCCGGGCCGGTGGCGACGCAGTCGCCGGCCAGGGCCTGGGCCAGCAGCCGGGCGGCCTCGTCCTCGCCGACGTCGCCGTCCTCGAGGCGGGCGCCGGTGACGAAGTTGATCCCGGCCAGTTTCAACGCCCGGATGTCGCCCGCCCCCAGGACCCGGCCCTTCTTCAACATCGCCTGTGGCAGGCGTAGCGAGTGCGCGAGGATCAGCCCCTCCGCCTCGTCGACCCGGACTTCGCCGAATTGCATTCCCAAACCTCCCTGTCGGCGGCGATTTTACCTTTCCGTGGCAGGATTTCCACGGCCATTCTCCTTTTTATCCAACGGAGGGGCATTGGCGTGGTCGCCGTCCGGGCGCTATCATCCCGTCGGCCCGCCCGCTAAAGAGGAAGCGGTCGGACCGAGAGGAGAGGGTGCGATGCCGTTCGCGGTGAAATCCTGCCTGGACGTGGTCTTCTGGCTCAGCGACCGGGCGCTCAACGACGGGGAATACATCCAGCCCCAGAAGCTGCACCGCCTGCTGTTCCTGGCCCAGGCGTATTATTCGGTGGCCTATCCGGGCAAGAAGCTGATGCCGGCCACCTTCGTCACCGACACCTTCGGCCCCATCGAGCCGACCATCTACCACGCCTTGGCCTTCGGCCGCCCGCACATGATCGAGCCCAATCCCATGCCGGGCGACGTCACCCATTTCCTCGACGGCATCTGGCGCCGCTTCGGCCAGTACAAGTCCGACCAGCTGACCAAGCGGGTGGCCGAGCACGCCGTCGTCGCCGAGGCCATGGCCAAGGGCGTCGGCGAGGAAATCCCCTTCGAGGCCATCGTCACCTTCTACGGCGCCGAGGCCGCCAGCCGCCGCAACCTCCCCGGCGTCGAGCAGGTGGTCCGCCCCCGGGTCCTGCGCTCGCAGACCGGCAAG
This sequence comes from uncultured Rhodospirillaceae bacterium, assembly GCA_937887565.1. Lineage (GTDB taxonomy): Bacteria > Pseudomonadota > Alphaproteobacteria > Rhodospirillales > Magnetospirillaceae > CALABS01. The sequence continues at coordinate 15,644 of CALABS010000016.1, forward strand.
CCGGTGGCGGTCACCAGCTGGCGGCCGAAGACGGTGAAATAGCCGGTCCGCCGAACGCGCGTCGCCTCGTCACGCCGCTCAGCCCATTTCCGCCATGGCCAGCAGGATCTCGCCGACGCGCTCGCGCCGGGCGCCCTTGAAGCGGCTGGCGACGGCCTCGACCGAGGGCCGCGGGCCGAGATGGGGCAGGGCGGCGCGGATGGCCTGGACCTGCTCGGGCAGGGTCTTGGGCCACGGCGCCTTGGCGGCGGCCTCGGCGGCGCCCTGGTCGGCATCGACGGCCAGCCTGGCCTGGACCGGGGCCGGGGCGGCGGCGCGGCCGAGCTGGAAATCGGGGCGCAGCCAGCGCACCTTGCCGGCCACCTCTTCCTGCCGGCGGGCGTGGTTCAGGGCCACCAGCCGGGCCAGGATTTCGTCGTCGGGCAGATCGGCCGGCCAGCCGTAGGCGGCGGCGACGGCGGCGTCGATCTCGGCGTGCAGGCGCTTGAGAGTGGTCACCAGCCCCTTGGCGTTGACGGCGCGGTCGTCGTCGTCCCATTCGGCCTCGGGCTTGGCCAGCACGTTGTAGATGCCGGTCAGCGTCAGCTCGGGATGGGCCTCCTGCCGGCGCTTGCGCAAGGCGTCCAACTCCTCGGCCAGGGCGCGGATGCGCCCCTGCTGGGCGGGGCTGGCGTCGGGGAAGGGGAATTTGTCGAAGCAGGCCGACTTGACGTAGACAGGGCGGTCTTCCAAGAGGCCCCCGGTCGCCTTCACCCATATTGAATGGATACGGCTGGACAGGACGCCGAGATGGTAGGCGTCGGCGGTGGCGATGGCGACAAGCTTGTTGTCGGGTCGAACCGACGCATCAAGGAACTGGAACACCCGATGCTTCGCTGTTTCTACGGTCGCGATGTAACGCGGAAGTCCCCGAAGTGCGGGGCGCAGGTCACGACGAGGTTCGCCGAATATCCACCAGCTCTCGCGATATGTAGCCCGATTGTTGGCGTCTCGCTCGGGTTTCACCTGCTCCAGCACCCATTGATAGACCTCGGGGAATCTAAGGCGGACCTCCTCTTCCGACAGACCGAACAGGTCGATCACCATCATCCCGCGCGGCCGGCCGGTGAGGTCGCGGCCGTTGCGGTAGTCCAGGATATGGTTCTCCAGCCCCGGCAGGCGGCCGAGGCCGAGTGCCCGGGCCTGCTCGGGGGTGACGATGAAACCGGCGCCGTGCAGCTTGACCCCCGGCGACGCCAGTCCGTCCATCGCGCGCAAGCCGTGGGCCTTGGTGACGTCGGCACCGATGGTGAGGTCGGCGTTGATGGAACCGCGCCGCTCGGCCAGCTCCACCTCGGCGGAATCGCCGTCGCCGGGGCGCTCGGCGGCGACGGTCAGCAACCGGCCGTCGGTGGCGCCGCGCACGCCCACCGTCATCGCCACCCGCACGGCGGCGGCGTCGCGCACCGCCTCGTCCTCGTCCTCGTTCAGGGCCTTGACCCAGGGATGGTCGGGGATGGCGAACGGCAGGCCGATGGGATGGCGGCCGCTCATATGGTGCTCGACCACCCGGCGGCTGAAGGTCTGGGGCAGCGAGTTGGTGGTGATGAAGCCGAAGCGCTCGGCCTTCCTGGTGCGCACCTTCTCGGCCGCCTTGTGCCACCAGTACATGACGAAATCGGCCGAGTTGGGGACCTGCTTGCCATAGACCTTCCACAACGCCTCGGCGTAGCCGTCGCCCAGGTCCTGGCGCAGGTCCTTGCCGCCGATGAAGGGCGGGTTGCCGATGATGAAGTCGGCGGGGGGCCAGTCGGCGGATTTGGGGGCGACATAGCGTTCCTTTTCCACCCGCGCCGTCTCGTCGGGGACCAGCTTGCCGGTGACCGGGTCGCGCTTCCTGGTGACGCCGTCCCAGCGGGTCAGCGGCCGGCCGCGGTCGTCCTTTTCCAGCACGACGTCGCGCCAGGTCAGCAGGGCGTCGGCGGCCTTGATGTTGCCGTAGCGCTTGAGGACCGGCTTGGGCCAGGCGGTGAAGCCGGGTTGCGAGCGCGCGTACTGCTGCAGGTGGCCGATCCACAGCACCATCTCGGCGATGGGCACGGCGCGCTCGTTCTTCTCCAGGCCCAGGAACTGGTGGGGATCGACGGTGTGGCCGGACAGGCCCAGCGCGTCCTGCGTCTCGCCCAGGTCGGCGACCAGCAGGTCCAGCACCTCGCCCTCCAGCTTCTTCATGTGCTCCAGGGTGACGTACAGGAAGTTGCCGCTGCCGCAGGCCGGGTCGAGCACCCTGACGGCGCACAGGCGGCGGTGGAAGTCCTTGACGGCCGCGACCGCCTCGTCCCGCCCGTCGCCGTACTTGGCGGCCAGGGCGGCGATCTTGACGTCCTCCCACTCGGCCCGCAGTGGCTCGATGATGGTCGGCAGCACCAGCCGCTCCACATAGGCGCGCGGGGTGTAATGGGCGCCCAGGCGGTGGCGCTCGCCCTCGTCGAGCGCGCGTTCCAGCAGGGTGCCGAAGATGGCCGGCTCGACGTCGCGCCAATCGGCCTTGGCCGCCTCGATCAACAGGTCGATCTGGGCGCCGTTCAGCGCCAGCGCCTCGGCGTCGGCGAACAGGGCGCCGTTGAACTGCGGCACCGCGTCCTGGATCACCGGCGAGAAGGCGGCGCCCGAGTTCATGTCCCGCCACAGCGCCGTCATCATCTGGCGCAGCACCGGCGGGTTGTCGCGGCAGCTCCGCAACAGGTCGGTGAAGGCGTTTTCCTTCAGGATGCGGACATCCTCGGCGAACATGGTGAACAGGCAGCGCATCAGGAAGTCGGCCACCGTCTTGGGGGCGTGGCCGGTCTCCAGCGACTGGGCCAGGCGGGCCAGCTTGTCGGCGATGCCGCGCGTCACCTTGGCGGCGTGCCGCGACGGGTCCAGCGACCACGGGTCGGTCCACGCCTTGCGCAGCCGGTCGCGGATGCGCTCGTCGGCCAGGTCGTCGAGCCGGAAGCGGAACGAGCGGGTGTCGGGGAACAGGGTGTAGTGACGGCCGGTGCCGGTGAAGTCGGCGAACAGCTCGAAGGAATAGCCGATGTCGGCGACGATCAGGAACGGCGGCACGCCTTCGGCGAGCGGAAGGTTGTCGGCGTATTTCTTCGCCTGGCGGCGGGCGCGCATCATGGCCGCGTTCCATTGTTCCGATTCGCGGACGCCGTGGCCCTTGCGGGTGGATTTGCGCCGGGGTTCGGAAACCGCCGACGCGGCCGAGGTGCTGACGCGGGCCTCGGGCTTGAAGACGCCCTGCTTGGCCTCGAGCACGAAGCAGCCGCGCTTGTAGAGGTCGATGCGGCACCGCGACACGGTGCCGTCCCAGTCGGGGACCTCGACCCAGCGCTCGAAGCCGTAGACGTCGCCCACCACGTCCGGCTTGGCGACGCCCAACAGGTCGCACAGCTCGGTCAGGAACATCTGGTAGGTGCGGTGCTCGCCGCCCTCGGACGGGCGCCAGCGCTCGATGAAGGCCGAGACAGCGCCCTCGGCGGCGTCGAACTGGTGGGTCACCGTCTCCCCCTGATGCTCCGCCGCCACCCTAGCCGAGGGCGGGGCGGCGATCAATTCGGTCTAGCGGGCTGCGGAAGAATGCCGACTTGGCCTCCCACATGCCCTTTTCCGTCATGCGCGGGCTTGACCCGCGCATCCACGCACCGCCGTATAAATATATATCCTGCACCGACACGGGGATGGCCGGGTCGAGCCCGGCCATGACGGTTCGAGCTCCATGACGTAATGTGCGGCTTCTTCCGCAGCATGCTAGCGGGCCAAGGGCTCGTACCAGTGGCGGGGGAAGCCCGCCTCGGCGCGGGCGGCGTGGTTGAACGGCGCCTTGAGGCCGGCCGGGAAGCGGTGGGCGTGGATGCGGTGGAAGGCGGCGGCGGCGTCCTCGCCGGCGCGGTCGGCCAGATAGGCGAACCAGCGCGCCCCGGCGGCGACGTGGCGGATCTCGTCGCGATAGATGACCTCCAGCACCGGCGGGGTCAGGGCGTCGCCGTTGCGGGCCAGCCGCTCGATGGTGGCCGGGGTGGTGTCGAGCCCGCGCGCCTCCAGGGTCATGGGAACCACCGCCAGCCGCGCCATCAGGTTGTCGGCGGTCTTCTCGGCCGCCTGCCACAGGCCGTCATGGGCCGGCAGGTCGCCGTAGCGGGCGCCCAACTCCGCCATCAGCCGCCCGAGCATCTCGAAATGCTCGGCCTCGTCCACCGCCACCCGGACCCAGTCGTCCAGGAACGCCCGGGGCATGGCCTCGTGGGGGAAGCGGCAGACGATGTCCCAGGCCAGGTCGATGGCGTTCAGCTCGATATGGGCCAGGGCGTGGACCAGGGCCAGCCGCCCGCGCTCGCCGCCGTAGCGGCGGTTGGGCATGTCGCGCGGATGCAGCAGCTGCGGCCGTTCGGGCCGCGCCGGGCGGTCGGGCGGGACGGTGTCGCCGGGCTCGACGATGCGGCCGGCGAACCAGTCGGCGGCGGCCTGGCGGGTCAGCCGGCACTTGGCCGCCGGATCGGCGGTGGTCAGCACGGCGGCGGCGGCGGCGGAAAGGGTCGGGGCCATCTCGAACCGGGCTCGGCCTTCCTCACATCTCGTGCAGCTTGTTCAGCACGTCCATGGCGTGGCCGCTGACCTTGACCTTGCGCCAGACGGCGCGGACCACGCCTTCCTCGTCGATCAGGACGGTGGCGCGCTCGATGCCCATGTATGTGCGGCCGTACATGGCCTTCTCGACCCAGACGCCATAGGCCTCGCAGACCTCGCCCGAGGCGTCCGAGCCCAGCGGGAAGGGCAGGTCGTGCTTGGCGCGGAACTTCTCGTGGCTGGCCACCGAATCCTTGGACACGCCCAGGATCTCGGCCTTGTTGACGATGAAGCGGGCGTATTCGTCGCGGAACTGGCGGGCCTCGTTGGTGCAGCCCGAGGTGTCGTCCTTGGGATAGAAATAGAGCACCAGCCGCTTGCCCCGGTAGTCGGCGAGCGTGCGCGGCCCTTCGTCGGTCGCCAGCGTGAAGTCGGGGGCGGGCTGTCCTACGGCGATGGTCATGGCAATCCCTTGATCCTGACGGTATGCACAGAGCGTACGGCGTTCACCCCGCAGATCAAGTGACAGTTCACCGTTCACGGTTCCGTCACGCGCCCCCGCGCCTCGGCGGCGGGCGCCTCGACGACGCGGCGGAAGACGTCGAGGGCGTCGCGGGCGCAGTCGTCCATGCGGTCGGCCAGGGTCTTGAAGTCGGTCAGGCCCGAGGCCCGCACCAGCACCTCCCTGAGGCCGCGCGGGGCCGCCTTCTCGTCGAAACGGCCGGCCACCGTCTGGCGCAGCACCATCTGCACCGCCGACCACAGCCGCCAGCCGTCGAGCAGGGTGTCGAGGTCGCCGCGCGCCAACAGGCCGGCGGCGGCGGCCGCCTCCAGGGCGTCGTGGGTGTTGGGGTGCAGGATGCCGGGATGGGCGTGGCCGTGGCGCAGCATCAGGTATTGGGCGGTGAACTCGATATCCACCAGCCCGCCGCGCCGATGCTTGACCTCCCAGCGGGTCTCGGCCCTGTGCTCCTTCGCCATGCGGGCGCGCATGTCGGCCACGTCCACCGCCAGCCGGTCGCCGTCGCGGGGGGCGGTCAGGACGCCGGCGATCACCGCCCGCACCCGCTCGCTTAGGGCCGGATCGCCGACCACCACCCGGGCCCGGGTCAGGGCCATGTGCTCCCAGGTCCAGGCGGATTCGGCCTGGTAGCGGCGGAACGCCTCGAACGAGGTGGCGATGGGCCCCGAATTGCCCGACGGCCTGAGCCGCATGTCCACCTCGTAGAGCGCTCCCTCGGCGGTCTTGGCGGTCAAGGCGGTGACGAGGCGCTGGGTCAGCCGGGCGAACCAGGTGGCCTTGGCCAGCGGCCGCTCGCCGTCGGATTCGTCGGGGGCGTCGTCGGGGGCGTCGTAGATCAGGATCAGGTCCAGGTCCGAGGTGGCGGTCATCTCGCGCCCGCCCGCCTTGCCCATGGCCAGCAGGCACCAGCTGCCGCCCGGCACCCGGCCGTGGGCGCGGGCCAGCTCGTCCTCGACGCGCGGCACCATGCGCGCCATCACCGCGTCGGCGATGTCGCTGAACGCCTGGGCGGCGGCATGGGGGGGCAGCATCGCCTTCAGGGTCTGGACGCCGACCTGGAACTTGCGGTCGTTGGCCCAGCGGCGGCTGGCGTCGAGGATTTCCTGCATGTCGCCGTCGGCCTCGGCCAGCGCCCGGTCCAGCTCGGCGGCCAGGTGTTCCATGGGCGGCGGCGGCTCGAAGAAGCTGGGCGACAGCACGCTGTCCAGCAGCGTGGTGTGGCGGGCCAGGTGCTCGGCGAGACGGGGGGCGTTGCCCATCAGCTCGGCGACCAGGTCGAGCAGCGACGGGTTGGAGTAGAACAGCGAGAACAGCGGCACGCCGGCCGGCAGCCGGCCCAGGAACTCGTCGAAGCGCATGAAGGCGTCGTCGGGGCTGGCGGTGTTGGCCAGCGCGGTCAGCAGCGCCGGGGTCAGCTCGGTCAGCAATTCGCGGGCGCGGGTCGAGCGGGTGGCCCGCACGCGGCCATGGTGCCAGCCGCGGATGGTCGAGCACACGGCGTCGGCGTTGGCGAAGCCCAGTTCCGAGATGGTCCTGACCGTGTCGGGGTCGTTCTCGCCGCCGGTGAACACCAGGTTGCCGTGGGCGCCCAGGGACGGCGCGTCCTCGAACAGGCCGGCGTAGTGGCCTTCCACCGTCTGCAGGTGCGCGGTCAGGGCGGCGGCGAACTCGCCGGCGTCGGCATGGCCCATGAAGGCGGCGATCTCGGCCAGCCGTTCGGGCGATTCCGGCAGGGTCTGGGTCTGCTTGTCGTCCACCATCTGCAGCCGGTGTTCGAGGGTGCGCAGGTAGCGGTACGAAGCCTCCAGTTGGACCACCACCTCGGCGTCGACGTGGCCGGCCGCCGCCAGGGCCTCCAGCGCCTCGACCGTGCGCGAGGTGCGCATGGCCGGCTCGCGGCCGCCCCAGATCAGCTGCTGGGTCTGGGCGAAGAACTCGATCTCGCGGATGCCGCCCCGGCCCAGCTTGATGTTGTGGCCGCCCACCGCCACCACCCTGCCGCCCCGGAAGGCGTTGATCTGGCGCTTGATGGAATGGATGTCCTGGATGGCGGCGAAGTCCAGCGACTTGCGCCACACGAAGGGGCGCAGGAACTTCAGGAAGCCCTGGCCGGCCTCGTCGTCGCCGGCCACCTGGCGCGCCTTGATCATGGCGGCGCGCTCCCAGTTCTGCCCGAAGCCCTCGTAGTAGCTCTCGGCCGCCACCAGTGACACCGCCACCGGCGTCGAGCCGGGATCGGGCCGGAGCCGCAGGTCGGTGCGGAAGACGTAGCCGTCCACCGTGCGCTCGTCGAGGATGCGCACCAGCTCCTTGGTCAGGGCGATCATGCATTCGGGGAGACTGCGCCGCCCGGTGTAGTCGAGGCGCTCGTGGTCGTAGAGGACGATGAGGTCGATGTCGCTGGAATAGTTCAGCTCGCGCGCCCCCAGCTTGCCCATGCCCAGGATGACCAGCCCGCTGCCGCGCTCGGGGTCCTCGGGGTGGGGCAGGCGGATGTCGCCCTTGGCGTGCTCGCGCCGCAACAGGAAGCGGACGGCATGGCGGATGGCGGCCTCGGCGAAGTCGGCCATGGCGGCGGTGACCATTTCCAGCGGCCAGGCGCCGGCGATGTCGGCCAGCGCGGCCAGCAGGGCGACGCGGCGCTTGGCGACCCGGAGCGCCGTCATCAGCCTGGCGATGTCGGTCTCGTCGGCCAGGCCGGCCGCCAGCTCGGCGGAGACGGCCGCCAGGGCGGCATCGGGGCCCTCGGCCAGCAGGCGGCGCAGGAAGGCCGGCTCGGCGAGAACGCAGCGGGTGAGGAAGGGGCTGTTGCCGAACACCCGCGACAGCAGCGCCCTTGCCCTTGAATCGCCTTGAATCCGTGTCATGAAAGATGACAGCTCGGCATCGTCCTGCTCGGCCGCGGCCTCGGCCCAGTGCCGGAACCCCAGGTCCTCGAGGGCAGGATTTCCGACGCATGGAAGACGGTGTTCATCCAGTGGAAAGTTCACCTTGTGCATTCCCACATGTTGTGATTGCCTCACACTGGGGAAACCGACCGATGGGGTCAAGTCGCAGATGGAGGCGGTTGGTTAAGTGGTCCACGGCGCCGTCAGAAAGCTGTTCCAGCTTCTCGGAGCCCTCGTCGCCGGCCTGTTGATCGCGCTGCCTCTGTTCGCCTGGCGCCTCGCCAGCGGCCCGATCGCGCTCGATTTCCTCACGCCCTATATCGAGGAAGCTCTTTCGTCCAAGGAAAGCGGCCTGGCCGTCGACCTGGACACCACGGTGCTCGCCCTGGCCGAGGGGGAGCGCCTGGTGGAGATCCGCGTCCTCGGCGTGGTGGTGCGCATGGGCGAGGGGGCGACGCCGGTCGCCACCGTCCCCGAGGCGGCGCTGACCCTCAACGGCCATGCACTGCTCGGCGGCGTGATCGCCCCCAAGGCGGTGCGGCTCTACAATCCCCGCCTCAGGCTGGTCCGCGACGAGGCCGGCCGCCTGTCGGTGGATATCGGCGACCAGGCCTCCGGCGGCGGCAACGACGTGGTGCGCGGGATCGTCGATGCCCTGGTCGGTGTTCCCGATCCGGCGCGGCCGGGGCGCCATCTGCAACGCTTTTCGGTGATCGACGCCGATCTGGAGGTCGAGGATCGCGCCCTGGCGCTGACCTGGCATGCGCCCGATGCCGACATCCACCTGACTCGCACGGCCGCCGGCATCGCCGCCTCGGCGTCGCTCGTCCTCGACCTGGGAGGTGAGGCGGGCTCGATCGGCGCCGAGGTTTCTTACAATCGTGCCGACGATTCCCTCGCCGGCGAGATCAGCCTGGCCGGCATCCGGCCGGCCCTGCTGGCCCGTCTCGGCGGCCCGCTGGCGCCGCTGGCGGCGGTGGACATGCCGCTTGCCGGCACCGTCACCGCCAGGGGCTCGGCGGACGGGCGCATCGACGAGGTCACCGTCGACCTGGCCGGCGGCGAGGGGCGGGTGACGGTCGCCGCGCCGGTGGCCTTCGACCACTCGGTGGCGGCCATCCACCTGCGCGCAGCCGCCCGGGACGGCTTCACCAGGGTGCGCGTGGACGAGTTGCATATCGACCTCGGCGGGCCGACGGTGACCCTGGCGGCGGTCGCCGACGGCCTTGGCGGCGAGACGGTGGTCAAGGCCGACGCCGTGCTGCGCGAGGTGCCGTTCGATTCCCTGCACCGGTTGTGGCCCGAGGCGGTGGCGCCGAATCCGCGCGACTGGGTGCTGGCGAACCTGTCGCAGGGGATCGTCCACGAGGCTCGCGCCACGCTGTCGCTGCGCTCTCCGTCGGGCAATTTCGACGACCTGGTGGTCGAGCACGTGGACGGCAACCTCGAAGGGGACGGCGTCACCGTCGATTACCTTCGCCCCATGCCGGCGGTCAGGAACGCTGCCGCCTCGGCGTCGTTCGACGCCTCCGACTTCCGCATCGCGGTCAAGGGTGGGCAGGTCTACGGCCTGAAGCTGGTGGACGGGCAGATCGTCCTGTCCGGCCTGGACCAGGGCGACCAGTTCGCCGACATCGACATCACCGTGGAGGGCCCGGCCCCCGACGCCCTGCGGCTGATCGACAACCAGCCGCTGCGCTATGCCCGCGCCCTGGGCATCGATCCGGGCTCGGTGGGCGGCCAGGCGTCGACCCGGCTGAGGCTGAAATTCCCGCTGCTCAAGGACCTGCGCCTGGACGATCTGGAAATCAAGGCCGATGCCTCGCTGAAGAAGGTGTCGGTGCCCAAGGTGCTGATGGGCCTCGACCTGTCGAACGGCGACCTGGAGATGAAGATCGACGCCAAGGGCCTTGACGCCAAGGGGCCGGTGGTGCTGGGCACCATCCCGGCCGAACTGGCCTGGCGCGAGAATTTCTCGTCCAAGGGGGTGGCGTTCCGAAGCCGCTATCGCGTCACGGCGCCATCGGTGGACGAGGCGCAGCGACGGGCGCTGGGGCTGGACGGCCCCCCCTTCGTCGCGCCCTATGTCGAGGGTCCGGTGGCGGCGGAGGTGACCGCCACCCTGTTCGGCGGCGGCAAGGGCGAGGTGGACGCCAAGGTGGACCTGTCGCCGGCGCGCATGCGCCTGCCCGGCCTGGGATGGCGCAAGGAGGAGCGCACCACCGGCGGCGCCGAGGTGACCGTCAGGCTGGAAAAGATGAAGATCGCGGCGGTTCCGCGCTTCGCGGTCCAGGCCGGCAACCTGCAGACGCGGGGGGCGGTGTCGTTCCGTCCCGACGGATCGGTGCGCAAGGTGGAGTTCGAGCGGCTGGCCTATGGCCGCACCGATGTCAGCGGATCCCTGGCCTTCCGCCCCGGCGGCGGGCTCGACGTGGTGGCGCGCGGCCCCAGCTTCGACGCCGAGCCGGTCATCGGCGACGACGACCAGGCGCCGGATGCTCCTCCTCCCGAACGGGGACCCCGCCGGAAAAGCGACCTGCCGCCGATGACCGTGTCGGGCGGCGTCGGCACCATGTGGCTGTCGCGCAAGGGCGGGCTTCGCAACGCCTCCATTTCCATGAGCCGCGATGCCGACGATTGGCGGTCCATCAGCCTGAAGGGCACGGTGGGCGAGGGCAAGTGGTTGACCGCCGATCTGCGGCAGGCGGGGCCCAACCGCCGCGACGTCAAGGTGATGTCCGACGATGCGGGATCGGTGGCGCGGGCCTTCGACGTCTACGACGACCTGATCGGCGGGCGGCTGGAGATTTCCGGCTATTACGACGACACCAAGGACGATCAGCCGGTGGTCGGCACGATCTCGGTCGCCGACTACAACATCGTCAACGCCCCCGCCCTCGCCAAGCTCTTGAACGTGGCGGCGCTGACCGGGGTGCTGGACCTGCTCAACAACCAGGGCATCAGCTTCACCACGCTGGAGGCGCCCTTCGTCTTCGGCGACGGCCTCCTCAAGGTCACCGACGCCCGCGCCTACGGCCCCGCCATCGGCATCACCGCCAAGGGCGAGATCGACCTCGATGCCAGCCGGCTGGCGCTGGAGGGCACGGTGGTGCCGGCCTATGCGCTCAACAGCGTGCTGGGCAACATTCCGGTGCTGGGGTGGCTGATCACCGGCGGCGAGAAGGGCGGCGGGCTGCTGGCCTTCAACTACACCATGAAGGGGCCGACGCAGGAACCGGACGTCGTCGTCAACCCGCTGTCGGCGCTGACGCCCGGATTCCTGAGAAACCTGTTCAACATCTTCGACGACGGCAGCGAGACCGAGGCCCGCAAGAAGGCGCCGGCGAAGTAGCCGTCAGTTCGCCACCTTCCAACTGCCGTCGGGCTGGCGGCAGGCGGTGCCATAGCTGGACTGGTGCTCGCCGCCGACGGTGACGGTCTGCTGGTATTCGCGGCAGTACTGACCCGGGGCGGCCTCGTAGGTGCGGGTGGGGGTCACCGAGCCGTAATGGCCGCTGTCGGGGTTGTTCCAGGCGATGGGCTGGCCGGTGGGGGCGGATTCGAAGGCGCGCTGGCCGGCCTGGTGGGCATAGGTCTGGTCGGCGCGGTCGAGCGAGGCGCCCACCTCGGACCCCAGGAAGGCGCCCAGCAGGGTGCCGACGGCGGTCATGGCCAACTGGCCCTTGCCCTTGCCGAATTGCGAGCCCGCCACCGCGCCGCCGACTCCGCCCAGCACCGCGCCGCCGGTCTGCTTGCTGATGCCGTAGCCGCCCGAGCCGGGCTGGGCGCAGCCGGCCAGCGCGGCGGCCAGCGCGGCGGCGATGAGAACCTTCTTCATTCCGTCCTCCATGGAATAGCGGTGGGTCCTATTTGGGGAGGCGGCCGTGGCGAAATCAGGGTGCGATCGTGGCGGAAAAAAGAAAAGGCCCGCCGGATGATCGGCGGGCCAGCCCTCAACCGCTCGCGGGCGCGAGGATCACTCGGCGTGGTCCTCGGTCTCGTAATGGGCCTGGGGCGCGACGCTGCCGCGCGGACGGGCCAGGGCGACGGTCTTCTCCAGGTCGGCCTCGGTGCACAGGCCCAGCGTCACCGGATTGCGCGCCTTGATGTTGGCGGCGTTCCAGTGGGTCTTCTCGCGCACCGACTGGATGGTCGGCTTGGTGGTGCCGATCAGCTTGCAGATCTGGGCGTCCGACAGTTCAGGGTGGTGCTTGAGGATCCAGGCGATGGCGTCGGGCCGGTCCTGGCGCTTGGACACCGGGGTGTAGCGGGCGCCCTTGGGCTTGGCGCGCGGCTGTGGGAAATCGGTGACGATCAGCTTGAGGTGGGCGTCCGGGTCGGCCTCGCAGCGCTCGATCTCGGCGCGCGTCAACTGGCCGTTGGCGACGGGGTCCAGACCCACGATGCCGGTCGCCACCTCGCCGTCGGCGATGGCCTGGACCTCGAGCGGATGCAGGCCGCAAAGATCGGCGATCTGCTCGAAGGTCAGGGCGGTGTTCTCGACGAGCCAAACGGCGGTCGCCTTTGGCATGAGCGGCAGAGCCATAAATCCTCCTTCTGGGCTTGTCGCGACCGGGCGGCGTGCGCCCATGGTCCCGATGCGCCGGTAGTTATAGGGGAGCGGCCCTTCCTGGTCAAACCGCTAAGGGAGTGCCGCGCGTAACCTTCGGTCGGGCCGTCAGGCGATCAGGACGATCTTTCCTATGTGGGCGTTGCTTTCCATGAGTCCATGCGCCTCGGCGGCCCGGCTCAGCGGAAAGGTGGCATGAATCACCGGGCGGATCCGGCCGGCCTCGATCAGCGGCCAAACCCGGCGGCGCAGGCTGTCGGCCATGCGCGCCTTGGCGTCGTCGGACTGGGGCCGCAGCGTCGAACCGGTGACGGTGAGGCGCTTCAGCATCACCGGCATCACGTTGAGCTCGGCGGTCGAGCCCTTTAAGAAGGCGATGTTGACCAGTCGGCCATCGGCTGCCAGGGCCTTGAGGTTGCGGGGAATGTAATCGCCGCCGACCATGTCGAGGATGACGTCCACCCCCTTGCCGGTCTCGGCCTTCACCACCTCGACGAAATCCTCGCTGGCGTAGTCGATGGCGCGGTCGGCGCCGAGATCGCGGCAGGCCCGGCACTTGGCGGCACCGTTGGCGGTGGCGAAGACGGTGGCGCCCAGGGCCTTGGCCAGTTGAATGGCGGTGGTGCCGATGCCCGAGGCGCCGCCATGGACCAGGAACCGCTCGCCTGCCTTGAGCTGGCCGCGCTCGAATACATTGTGCCAGACGGTGAAGAAGGTCTCGGGCAGGGCGGCCGCCTGGACCATGTCCAGCCCCGCGGGCACCGGCAGGCAGTGGCGCGCGTCGCAGGTGACGTATTCGGCGTAGCCGCCGCCCGGCACCAGCGCGCACACCGCGTCGCCCACCGTCACCCCGCCGGCGCCCTCGCCGAGGGCGGCGACGGTGCCCGACACCTCCAGCCCCGGCAGGTCCGAAGCACCGGGCGGGGCCGGATAGGCGCCGGCGCGCTGGAGCACGTCGGGGCGGTTGACGCCGGCGGCGGCGACCTTGACCAGCACCTCGCCCCGGCCCGGGACGGGCACCGGCCGCGTGGCGGCGACCAGCACCTCGGCGGGGCCGGGGCGGCTGATCTCGACACAGGTCATGGTCGCGGGAATCGTCATCTGGGTGGGCCTTCCTTCGCCTGTCCGTGGCGGCGCCAATCTGGTACTTTCGGGCGGGGAGTGCAAGCGTGGAGGCTTCGATGGACTGGGACGAACTCGACCCCCGGAAGAAGGCGCCGGAACGCCGGAACCTCGACGTCATGGGCATCGAGGAACTGCGAGACTACATCGCCGGCCTGGAGGACGAAATCGCCCGCGCCCGGGCCATGATCGACAGCAAGCGGGGCGCCCGCGCCGGCGCCGAATCGTTCTTCAAGAAATAGGGGAAGCAGAGGCATGTTGAAAGGCAAGGTCGCCGTCGTCACCGGCTCCACCAGCGGCATCGGCCTGGGTATCGCCCGCGCCCTGGCCGAGGCGGGGGCCGACGTCATGCTCAACGGTTTCGGCGACGTCGCCGAGATCGAGGCCATCCGCGCCGACATCGCGGCCGCGTTCGGCGTGCGCGCGCTCCATAACGGCGGCGACCTGTCCCAGGCCGAGGCCTGCGAGGGCCTGGTCCGGGACGCCGAGGCGCGGCTGGGGCGGGTGGACGTGCTGGTCAACAATGCCGGCATCCAGCACGTGGCCCCCGTGGACGAGTTCCCCCCCGACCGCTGGGACGCGGTGATCGCCGTCAACCTGTCCTCGGCCTTCCACACCATGCGGGCGGCGCTGCCGGGCATGAAGGCGCGCGGCTGGGGCCGCATCGTCAATGTCGCCTCGGCGCACGGGCTGGTGGCCTCGGTCAACAAGGCGGCCTACATCGCCTCCAAGCACGGCCTGGTCGGGCTGACCAAGGTGGTGGCGCTGGAGACCGCCGAGATCGACGTCACCTGCAACGCCATCTGCCCCGGCTGGGTGCTGACGCCGCTTGTCCAGAAGCAGATCGACGCCCGTGCCGCCGCCCAAGGGATTTCCGTCGAGGCGGCCGGCCGTGACCTGTTGTCCGAGAAACAGCCGTCCAGGAAATTCACCACCCCCGAGCAGATCGGCGGGCTGGCGGTGTTCCTGTGCTCGGCGGCGGCGGCCAACATCACCGGCGCGTCGCTGCCCGTCGACGGCGGTTGGACGGCGCAATGAGCCGTCCGCAGGCCATGCGGCGGAGCGCCTTCGCGTTCACCGTCGACATCCAGACGCGGTGGTCCGACAACGATATGTTCGGCCACGTCAACAACGTGGAATACTACCGCTTCTTCGAGATCGCGGTGGCCGAGTTCCTGACCGGCCCGTGCGGGATGGACCTGTTCACCTCGCCCGTCGTCACCTTCGCCGCCGAAAGCCTGTGCCGGTTCCGCCGTCCGCTGTCGTGGCCGGAGAAGGTGGTGGCGGGGCTGGCCATCGAACATGTGGGAACCAGCAGCGTCCGCTACGCCATCGCCCTGTTCCGCGACGGCGACGACGACGACGAGGCGGCAGCCGACGGCCACTGGGTGCATGTCTTCGTCGAACGTGCCACCCAGCAGGCCATCGCCATTCCCGACGGGGTGCGGACGGTGTTCGAGGCGCACCGGTTGCGATGATCATTCCTCGCGCCGCAGCAGCACGCGGACGTCGATTTCGTCGTCGAGGGGATTGACGGAGAAGCCGACGTCCTTGACGCGGTAGATCCGGCCCGAGCGTGCCTTGATCCGCTCGCCGATGCGGGGCGCGATGTCGGCCTCGAAATAGTGGTTCAGTTCGGTTCTGTCGAACGACTCGGCGATGACGAAACGCATGGCCTTCACCATGGCTCATCGCCCATCCTTTTCTTGACTCTAGAGCATTCACCGCCCTAACGGAATCGCAGGGGATTCCCAAGCTGGCGGAAAT
>CALABS010000017.1 GCA_937887565.1 uncultured Rhodospirillaceae bacterium
GGTTTGGTTTTGTCTTCCATCGTGGAATCTCCTTCGGGTTGGGATTGGTCGGGCTGGCTCTGAAGGGACGCCACCTGCAGAATCCTGGCGTTCTCGTCCGCGCCTTTGCGGTCGAGCAGTCCCAGTCCGGTGAAAGTGACGCCGTGCAGAATCTCGAAAACGGGTTGGCCGTTGAAATCACGGCCCTTGAATTTGCGCAGGTGGGTGCAGTAGTCGGCCTTGTTCTGGAAGCGCTTGTGGCAGACCGAGCATTCGCCTTCCTGGTAGTCGCACTCCATGGAGACCTGGGAGATGATCCCGCGCTTCATCAGCTTGTAGGCCAGCCGGGCGGCCGGGGTGTCGTGGACGTACAGCTCACCGACGCATTCCACGCGGCCGCCGTTGTCGTCCTCCAGGTAGTCGGCGGCGACGATGCCACCCACGATGTCGTTGAACTCCTGCGAATGCTGCAGATCGACCTTCTTGTTCACGGCCGTCATGTGCCGACCGGACAACTCCTCGGCGGTGAAGTGGTCGCCGTTCTTGTTGGTGCCGGTGCGGCAGAGCACGAAGCTGAATTGGGGGTCGCCCGCCGAGCCGACATCCATGGCCTCGGTCGCGAGGCGTTCGCCTTCGCCCAGCCGGATGTCCACGGGGATGCTGGTGTGGAAGTTCGCGGCGGCGGCCATCGGAACGGGTTTCTCCTCCCGCTCGGCGCTGGCCTTGGCCCCGGGAGCGCAGACGAACAGACGCTCCTTGGCGTTGGAAGCCTCGCCGTGCTTGGAGGTGATGGCGTAGTGGTGATCCTTGGACTTCATCCGGCTCTGCTTGCCGAAGGAGCCGATGATCCGCTTCATCTCCTGCTCGTTGGGATAGGCGTGATCGCGGTAGGAGATCAGCCAGTGCGGGATGTGCTTGGCGTTGCCGAGAAAGGTCTGGAAGAACTCGCTGGCGTTGGCCTTGGTGACGGTCTTGTGGTCGGTCTCGTAATACTTGACCTTGGTGTCGGCCTTGATTTCGAGCCCTTCCCAATAGGTCATGAGCCCCTCCACGAAGTGGTAGGCCCGCTCGTAGTTGGTGGTCGAAAACTCGGTGGCGTAGGGCGGATCGAAGTAGGCCAGATCCGCCTTGGCTTTCGGCAGCAGGTCGTTGATGTCCTGCCGGTATGCCTTGTTCTCCTTGTCGTTGTCGAAGACCAGGGCGTTGATGCGCTGCAGGTTCTTGCGCAGACGATCCTTGAACTCGTCGGGGGTGTCCTGGCGGCGGCCATAATCGGTGGACGACGAGAAGTGGCCGAAGCCGCCCTTGCCGCTCATGCAGGTTTTGCCGAGGCCGAACAGGGCGATGTCTTTCTTGAAGCCGGAGAGCTTGTCGCAGTTGGCGCGGATGGTGTCGATCAGCGCATGGACGCCCTTGGCGAAGAAGATGCCCTTGAAGTTGTCCTGAACGAAGCTGCCCGCCTTGGCGTTGTCGGCCAGGAGTGCCTCGATCTCGTCCTCGCTCAGGCGAACCGAGTTGTTCTCGATGATCGCCTTGGCGGCATGGTGGCAGTAGCGGAGCCGGTCGTTGGCGATGACCTGGAGGCCCTTGGTCTTGTACATGTAGGCCACGACCGCAGACCCCGAAAAGGCGTCGAGCACGGTGCCAACGCCTTCCGGGGTATGCTTCCAGATCCAGTCGACGAGCTTCTGCTTACTGCCGATGTAGTTGGTGATGTACTTGGGGCGCTTCTCGGGAGGGAGCTCTTCAGGAGCGGACTGTTCGGCGGCCTCGGTCCCGAGCGCATCGGGATCGAGAGTCAGCGCCGCATCGGCCTCCAGTAGAAACGCCAGCCTTTCCAGGTCTGTGGCGAACAGTTCCATCAACGTCTCCGGTCAGTTTGCTGTGCTCTCCGCGACCTGCGGGGAGCGTTCAGCGGTTACTTACCGGAAGCGTCGGCGATGTGTCGGAGGGTGACGGCGAATTTCAGCGGGCGGGGTTCAGCCGGGCCAGAACGGCCTTGCCGCAGGCGTCGAGGGAGGGGTATTCGTCGCTCTCGGTGATCTCGGAAAAGACCCCGTCATAGGGGGAGCGGGACAGCCGGTGGTATTCGAGAAAATCCGCCGGAAGCGAGGTGGCCCCGGCCTCGACCAGACGGTTGACCACCCAGGCGGCCTCGTCCCTGCGGTCGGCAAGCCCGTTCGGCCCCCGGTCGAGGTAGTACATCTCCACATCCAGACCGGGACCCGGCCCCTGAACCCAGACGCCCACGGGCACGTATTCCGGGGCGGTGGCTTGCCGGTCTGCGATTATCGAGTCGATCATATAGCGCAGTTTCATGACCAGTCCTCCGCGATCCGGAGATGCTCTGCCAGAAGCTGGGCGTCGATCCGGCGGAATCTCTCGGCGTTTTTCTGCCGGTAGGCGATCCAGCGTTGCCAGTCCGCCGCGAGTTCGGGCTCCGAGACCGGCTCGATCATTTCGACATGGTGAATCCGGCCCAGATCGTCGGTCAGCTCGACAATCAGCCAGCCTTCGGCCTCCTTGCCGTCATGTTCGGCCATCAGGGTGTCTTCGACCCGGACATCGACCACCTTGATGGTGTGGGCGTGCTGAAAGCCCTCGTCGTAACCGAGTGCCTTCCACAACAGCCAGAAATCGGTGCGCAGATGGTTTCCAGCGGTGTCGAAATGGGGAGCAATCCGGGTGACGGTAAAACTGTCCACCAGGGCGTCCAGAAAGAGATCCCCGGATTCTCTGACGGTCATGCGACTGCCCCGGTTGTTGAACCAGTGCAGCGCTTCCTGCAGCCGCCGTTTCTCCTGTTCGATAAAGTCCTTCATGGTCATTGTTTGCGTTTGCTCCAGCTTTGCGGGGTATGGACGATGTCCTCCACCTTGCGCCCGTCGGGCAGTTTCTTGATGCCGCGCCGGGTGAAACTCTGGATGATCTCCCGGCGTTCGTTGTCGCTTCTGGCCACGATGAACTCGATGTTGTCCAGCAGCGTCACCGAGTATTTGAAGATGGTCTCGTTGCCATGGCGCTGCGAGAACCGCTTCCAGTCGTCGATGCTGGCTCCCCGGTTGCGCTGCACGTAGTCGTCGATCACCTTGCCGTAGGCGTCATGGTCATAGCTGATGGCGTCCATGCGCCGCAGCATCTGTTTCTTGAAATAGAGGGCCGGTGAGGCGTCGCTGGCCGGTTGCTTCTTGATCCGGGTGAAGAAATAGCTCGCGCCGCCGGTCTGCATGTCGGCCACCGGGGACATTCCGCCCGGAGCCACGCCCATGCGCATCTTCTCGACCGTGCTGACCATGGCTCCGTTGTTCTCCATGATCAAGTCGATGAAGCCGGACATGCTCTCGCCGTTGGTCAGATCGTGGACCAGCGAATAGCCCTTCATCTGTTTTTCCAGGTCCTCCTCGGTGATGTCGAACCGGAACTGGTGCCGGTATCCGCCCTTGGCGTCGCGGTCCAGAAAGCCCGCCTGGTATTCGCCCAGCGGGTTGTATCCGGAAAGCTGGGTGATGTCCTGGACGCCCAGTTCCTTTTGCCAATAGCCGCGCAGGGCCTGGACCCGCTCGGTGGTGGTGGCGTTGCGGTCGTCGAGGGATTTCTGCAGTCGTTTGTAGTCGGCGCTCTTGTCGGTCTTGCGGATGTAGGCGAGCTTTTCGAGGTACATCTGCTCCGCGTTTTCCGCCGTGGCCACCCGGGTATCGATCCCAAGCTGTTCGAGCTTTTCCAGCATCGCCTCGACCCGTCCGGGGGTAGCGTCGCCGTCCAGGATCATTTCCAGCTCGCCGCGCTGGGCATAGAGGTTGGTGTCCGACCAGGGGCGATAGCGGACCCGGGTGCCGTCCTCGAAGGTGACGGTGTACTGGTGCCCGTCCTGCATGCGGGAGTTGTGATTGAACAGCGTCCGGTTGTCGATGTCGTCGGCCTCGACGGTAATGGTGCCGGAACCGATCCTGCGCTTGGTGTGGGTCACCTTGCCGCGTTCCACCTTGAACGGCGGTTTCTCCTTGGGTTTCTGCGCGTCGAGCTTGGGCAGGTACTGCTCGAATACGCCGTTGGTGGCCCGGTCCCAGTCGACGGACTCTTCGATCTCCTTGACCCATTTCAGATAATGGTCCGCCATCTCCTTGACCTTGGGGTCGGTGCTCTTTTGCAGGGTCTCCAGTTTCTTGCGCAGGCGCAGGGCCTTGTCGATCTTGGTCCGGTTGTACTTGCCGTCGCCCACGTGGAAATTGACGTTTTTGACGGCGTCCAGAATCGTCGGAAAGAAGCTGTCTTCGACCAGCGGTTGTCCCTTTTCCCCGGCCGCCGTCTGCACATACCTGCGCAGCACCTCGTCGATGCGGCGGTCGGTGTCCGGCCGGATCTTCATCTTCACCACGGTGCGCTTCTTCCCCTTGAAGCTCTCAGTGAAGATCAGCGCGTTCTGGTCCTCCACGTCGCCGCTGTCGAAGGGCAGCGTCTTGCCTTGCCAGCCGAGTTTGCGGGCCTCCTCGACCAGGGTCTCTTCGGCGGAGGAGAGCAGCTTTTTCTTGCCGGTGGCGGCGCTCAGCTTGTCGAAACGGAAGCCCCGATCCCCCAGCACATCGGCGTAATAGCCCTCGAAGTCCCGCCGGAGATTGTGTTTCCGCTCCAAGGCCAGATCGTAGAAATGCCGCAGCCCGGCCGGGTCCTTGGAAAACCGTCCCTCGGCGTAGGGCCGCAGCAGATCGAGGTAATCCTCGTCGGCGATCTTTTCGACTTCCTGGATGTAGCGAAGGGTCGCGTTCGGATCGACCCGTACCTTCCCTTCCTTGGCCGCCCGGAAGACCTTGTTGTAAAACGGCTCTTCCTCGCCGCAGACGCCGTTGGGGTGATAGTCGAGCGAGAGCTTGTCCTGGCCCAGAAACTTGAATGCCTGGCCTTTGTCGATGCCGTAGACGCGACCGTCCCGGGCGCGGATGAACTGCTTGGAATGTCCGTCGTGGTTGGCGATCAGCCAGTCGACCACATGCTCGCGCTGGATCTGCTCCAGTTCGATGGTGGTCAGATCCTGGGGCAGAATGTTGCGAAAATCGAAGTCGTCCCGCAGATCGGTACGCCATTTCTGGATGGAGCCGGTGCGGCCGTTCAATTGGATGGTGCGCACCTCGATGGAATGGGGGTCGATCAGGCGGCCGATCTTGTAGGCGGCTTCCTCTCCGAAGGCGATGAACTCATCGTCCTTGCGGCCAATGGGCTTGAACAGCCATTTGTCGCCGTTTTCGTCGGTCCAGAACTCCTTTTCGTGTGCGCCGCCGACAGCGGCCTTGCCGGTTTTCTTGAATTTTGACGGCAGACCTTTCTGCTGCCACGCTGAATCGACTGTGGCGAACTCCGCGCCTTTCTTGCCGATCTTGGCCTCGGGCGGCTTGACCGGGCTCGGCTGTGGAGCCGGTTTCGGCGGCTCTTTCTTCGGCGTGGCGGGCTTGGCAGGAGCGGTTTTCTTCTTGCCTCCATGCTTTTCGGCCCAGGCCGCGTGCTTGGTGTCGATGCTGGCCTGAACCGCCTTGATTTTCGCCGGGTCGGTCTCGGTGAAGAGCGTGGTCAGCTCGTCTTTGTTGGCCCACTGCCAATACTGGACCTTGGTCTCCTTGGCGAGCGTCTTGAGCTCTGCCGATTTCAGTTTTCCGACCTGATCCTGGAAGAGCTGTTTTTTGAGGGCGATTTCCTTGCTGTGGGCCGCGAGCAGCTCCTGGGGCAGATCGGTGCCGCCGGAAACCGCCTGTTCCGCCTTGGCAATCGCGTCGAGGAAATCCTTGTAGCCGGTCGGCGTGTCGGGAACGACCACGGCCTTGGCGGCGTCTTCGAGGGCCGTTTTCTGTTTCAGGATCAACTTCTGCTTGGCCTCGTCGACCGCCTTTTTCTTGACCGACTCGGCCATGTCGGCACCGGCCTTCTTCTGTAGCGCCTCGACGAGCTGCTGTTTGTTCTTGAGGATGCCGATGCCGTGCTTCTGTTTGGCCGCCGCGAGTTCCTTGCCCATCAGGCCGCTGTGATCCACGCCGGGCTCCAGCTTGTCGAGCAGCTCGATGGTCTCCTGTTTGGTCATGTTGAGAGAGATGCCGTTCTCCTTCGCCATCTCCTTGAGCTGCTGGGCGGTCATGCCCTCCAGCCCCTCGGCGGGAGGGATCTTCGCCATCTGGGCGGCGAGCAGCTTGGCCTGTTTGAGTTCCGCCTGCTTCAGTCCGAGCAACTCGACCAGTTCTTCCTTGGTCCGCAGCAGGCCGATCTTGTGTTCCTTGAGCTTGGCGCTGAGTGCCGCTCCGGCCAGGTCGCCGTGATCGATCCCGGGTTCGGCCAGATCGAGCAGCTTGATGAAATCGGCCTTGGTCCGGGCGATGGCCACGCCGTTCTGTTTCGCCAGGGTCTGGAGCTGTTTGACCGTCAGCGAGCCGAGGTCGGCGATGTCGCCGTTTTCAAAGGCGCTCTTGAGCTTGGCGTTCTCCTTGGCCTGGGCGTCGGCCATGCCTTCCAGCACATGGGGCGGGAGAATGCAGGCGTCCCCCTGCGATGCCTGGGCGGCGGCCTTGGCGGCCATCTCGCTGCCGCAGACGGTCATCGGCCAGGCCACGATGTTGGTGCAGCGGCAGTGCGGATGCGCGGGTTGCTGGGGGAACTTGTCGATGGGAAAGGTCTTGCCGTCCAGGCCGCCGCAGACCGGGCACATGCGCTCGTCCTCCATGGCCAGCCATTCCAGTTTCTGGATGCCGACCCGCTCGTGGAACTTGAGCCTGCCCATGTTGTGGGCGCGGAGGACCTCGGTGCGGGCGATCATCTCCATGCGGTACTGCGCCTTGCTGAACACCCGGCTTCCGGCCTGGCGAAAGGAGTCCTTGTCGACGATCACCTTGCCCATGTCCCGGACGATGTCGTCGGCTCCCTTGCCCGTGGCGATGCCGTTCAGGATGGTGCGCTTGATGCCGTCTGCGAGTTCGCGATGAACGTCACCGGCGAGTGTGAGGTTGTACTGCGCCATGAAGTCGAGGGCATTGGTGTCGACGATGGTGAACACCTTGGTGGCCAGCTTGTCGATGCCTTCGGGCTTGAGGTCGGCGTAGAACGGCAGCGCCGCGTCGGCGAGCTCTCCGATTCCCTGCTGGATGCCGAGCTTGAAGGAGTCCTTGGTCGTCTTGCGAAAGACCAGGGTCTGCTCCCGCTTGAGCCGCTTCATGGTGTCGTCGAGTTCGAGCTGGAGCTTTTCCAGCCCCTTGAGGGCGGCGAGCTTGTTGTCCGGCAGGGAGCCGAGGGAGCGGTACTGGAGGATGGCGCGGGCGACCTCGTCTTCGGCCTGTTTCAGCGCCTGGGTGAGCTGGGCCGTGACCTGGTCGTTGTAGCGGTTGCGGGCCGTCAGGCTTTTCAGGGTGGCCGCCTGGATGCGCTGCTTGAGGTCCGACGGCATCAGCGGGGCTCCCGGCGGTCGATGAAACGACAGGCCGGGGCGTCGAAGGTGCGCTCGCTGTTGTGGACCCGGCAGTGGTTGGTGTCAGCAATGAAGTGGCTGCACTCGTCGCACACGGCAGCAATGCCGGTGGACTCCAGGTCGCCCGACCAGACCAATGCCGCCTCCGCCGTGGGTTCATCGTCCTCGGCCGGAATCCCGAGCATCTTCCGGGCGCGAGGCACGCTGAGAATGCCGGAGACGACCATATCCACCACCGGCTTCACCTGCTTCTCGTCCATCAGGTCGATCTGCTTGCGTTCGGTCTCGCGGTTGGCGGCCTCGATGTCCGGGTCCAGGTCCATCTTGAGCTGAAGGCTGGAGCGGCTGATGAGCTTGCGGTCGTAGAGTTCGATGAGGAGCTTCTTGAAATCGACCGCGTCGCTGGGGTCGAGGTCGTTGAAGATGAACTGGATGCTCTTGTCGCCGTGGCCGTTCAGCTCCATCCAGTCGTCGAACACCCAGTCGAGGAGCTTGCGTGCGGCCTGTTTGATCTCGCGGATCATGACCATCATCTTCTGCATGCTCACCGAGGCGGTGGCGAAATTCGGGCCGTCGCCGGTCACCAGCGAGCGTGACAGACCCAGGGCCACCACGATGTCTTCCTTCACCTCCTTGACCTTGTCCTCGACGTTGAGGACCTGGCCGTCGGTGCCGTGGGTTTCGACATTGACGTAGAACGGGACCACCAGGCCGCTTTTCATGTCCATCTTGTTGACCATGTCGCGAACCTGTTCGAGCATCCGCTGGTCCGGCATCACCATCTTCTGGCCGAACGCGCCGCCCACCTTGAGCAGGCGGAACGGCGTGGCCCAGCGCTTGGCGATGGCCTGTTCGGCCCGGCGGTAGTCGCGCAGCAGTTCGATGGCTTGAAAGGCGGGAAGCACGAGGGAGTTGCCCCGGGGCGAGAAGGCCGGTGCGTCCCATTTGAGGTGGACCACCTGTTCGACGGGCAGCGGGATGGATTCCCCGCCGCCGGGGGTGTCCTCGGGAAATTGCCGGGCCTCGATCAGCTCGCCCTGGGCGTATTTGACCTTGACCGAAACCGGGTTGACGCAGACCAGCTCCTCGATGTCCTGGCCGGACTTGGTGAAGCGCTTGAAGCCGATGGCGTCGCCTTTCACCAGGAGCTGAAGAACCATGTCCTTGATGAACTGCGAGATGTTCAGCCGCCAGGCGGCCTCCAGAGCCTGCTCCTTGAGGGTCTCGTCATCGCTGGTGATCTTGATCTCGTCGCCCACGGCGAAGGTGCGCCAGGAGTTGACGCAGTTCTTCACCAGCGGCTCCTCGACGTAGTATTCCCAGGCCTTGCGGGCGCGTTCTTCCCAGGTGGCCGGAATCGCTTCGGCGGCGTTGACCTTGCTGAAGGCGGCCGAGTCGAGCGCGGCCGCTGCGGCCAGCGGCGCGATGACAAAGCCGGTGGTGTCCAGGCTTTCGGGTTGTTCGTCCTGATGGGCGGTGCTTTCCACGTGATCCTCTCGGTAGTTTCGGCCATGACAGCCGCACATCCGGCCCGTGTGGGCCGAACCCGGCTCGATGCCGGTTACTTACCGGAGCGGGGTGGAAAGCGTCGGAGGATGCGATCAGATGAAGACCGGATTGGTGAGCACCGGCTTGAGCGAGACCACCTCTTCGCCGACCGGGTCGAGGTTGCCTTCCTCCCGGATCAGCATGGCGCAGCGCACCGCGTCGATGATGTGGTCGTTGCCCTTGGAATAGATGATCTTGCCGTCCCGCAGGGTGTAGGTGTGGGTGGTGAACTGGTCTTCCACCTCCAGATCGTCCGAGGGGAAAATGAGCTGCTTGCGCTGCAGGGCTCCGTTGATGAGGCTGGTCATCAGCTCCTTGGTCCGCTTCTTGACTTCCTTGCCGTCGCGGACCGCCAGCCGGGTCATGCCGCCGAAGTCGTATCCCTTGAGCCTGCCTTCCAGCTCCAGCCCTTTGTACTTGTCCAGGGTGAGCAGTTCCTGAACCACGGCCAGGCCGTTGCCGCCGTTGTCCACGCCGATGCCCGCCGGGGTGTAGTAACGCTCCAGCAGCGCGATGATCTGGGCGATGTGCGGATAGGAAACGTGTTCGAGATGAACGCGCAGGATCATCTTCAGCAGCGTCCGCTCGCCGATCTCCATCTCCTGGAATACGACAATCTCGGTGGGATCGTTGGTGTAGCCCAGGTCGCCGCCGACCCAGAACTGACCGCTGCGGGGCGTGAGGTTAAGCAGCATCTCCAGCCGGTCATGGGCCGCTTCCTCGGTGTCGCAGTCGCGCATCTCGGAATCGGTGATGACGATCTTCTGGTACTCCAGCAGATCCTGCCGACAGAGGTTGAACTGCTCGACATTGAAGGCCCCATAGGAGGGCTTGCCGTGTTCACCGGCCACCTCGTGCTGCCAACCGGAACTGTCGCGGCCGCCGTAGAACTCCAGCAATTCGGCCTCGCGATCCTCGGTCCACAGGGGATTGAGCCAGGACGGCCAGCGGAACACATGGAACTGATCCGACGAGGTGAGCCGGTAATAGGTGGTGTCGCGCAGGCCGTTGGGCGTTGAGTAGATGCGTAGCGTCCCCCCGGCCTTGAGGCACTGGCGCAGCGCCTTCCAGGCCCGTTCGGTCAGCCAGGCTCCTTCATCGACCCAGACGCGGCCCACGTGCAGGGACCGGAAGGCGTCGCCATAGGCCCCGGCCGGGCGGAAATAGAGCACCGAACCGTTGGTGAACTCCAGCCGGAAGTAGGGTTTGCGGTGGATCTTGGGCTTGCCGTACTTGGTCAGGGCGATGCTGTTCATCAGATCCGGGTTGCTGTCGAGCTGGAACTCGATCTCCTCGATGATGGTATCGAGGTGCCCCTGGTGCGGAGCCGCGATGAGGCCCTGGCCGCCCCGGGTGGTGAAGGCGTAATGGAGCGCGTCGGTCGAGAGCACGATGGACTTGCCCACGTCCCGGCCGTCGAGGTGGATGATGTTCTTGGCCGGGCAGCGCAGGTCCTCCACCTGGTGCGGCCAGTAGTCGCGGCCTGAGCCATCCCGGTTGTAGAGGTAGGCTTGCCCCCACAACACGGGATCGCTCAGGGTCGCCGCGAGTTTGCGCTCCTTGTCGGTTACCGCCATCAGTGCATTCCCGTCCTCAAGGCGCTGCCGAGGATGGTGCCCACCAGTTCCGTCAGGATCTGCTGCACGGCCAGGGTGTTCTTCCGGTCGTGGACAGCTTCCTGAATGTCGATGATGGCCTGGTCCAACTCCGCCCAGGCCCGGTACTGCTGCTGGGCCGCTTCCAGACGGCCGAGGGCGTTCTCGATCCGTCCCGCCGCCAGCTCGGTGCCGATTTCGACCAGGGCCTCACCGGCCTGGCGAACGGCATCGCTGTTCTCCTGAAGAATCTCTTTCATTGGCCTGCCTCCTGGTTCGCGCCGTTGGCCCACTGGTCAAGGGCGTCCACGGCGGTCTGCAGGCGCAGACCGACTCCGGTCAGGCGCTCGGCGTCCGGGTGGCCGACCTCGCGCAGCGCCTTGTTGGCCTCGGTCACGTACTCGGGCGTGTGGCGGTTGACGGTGGCCACCGCCGACTGGATCTGGGCCGGAGGCCGGTAGGTGGCGCAGCCGGTCATGATCCCGGCCAGGGCCAGCGGGATGGTCCATTCGAGGGTCTTCTTCAACATGTTGATCTCCTTTGGGTTATGGGTTTGGGGCACATGCAGAAAGATCTCTGCAAACACTTGATTTCCAACGAAATAGAAGCGTCATTGGATGTGACGCGGGATGGTCCCGCATCCACGAAAACCGGAACCGGAGGCAGGCCATGACCTACGACAGAAACCGCCAGCAGGCACTCAAGGCGTACCGAGAAAAGCAGGAGAACATCGCCCGGCTGATCGAGGGCATTCGCGGCAAGCTCGAAGCGGACGCGAAGCAGCCGGACATCACCTGGGCGAGCGTCGGCTCCCTCGGCCACGTCGAGGAACTGCTGCGGGAGCTGGACGAGTTCCTGTCCTGAACACACCGGGCCACCGACAAAGGAGACATCGACATGACCGAATGCACCGTGCATCAAGCCGCCGAGGCTTTCATCGGCCACCTGCGGGAATCCGGAAAGAAAGAGCGGACCCTCTACACCTACCGGAAGGACCTCGACGTGGTGGAGGCCTTCTTCGGCGCGGATCGCCAGCTCGCCGAGATCCGGCTTCCCCAGGTCGGCAAGTTCTACAAGTCCGACCTGCTGCTCAAACTCCCCGACGGCAAGGAGCGGGCTGAACGCACCGTCGCCAAGACCGTCCGGGTGTTCCGCATGATGATGGTCTGGGCCAGGGAGTCGGGGCGCATCGAGGAGCTGCCTCTGCCCAAGAGCACACCCATGGGCCACAGCCGGGTGAAGGAGTCCAGCGATGAGCAACCGAACGGCTGACCTCGACCTGACGGGCGCGACAGAGGCGTTCTGTGCCCGCCTGTCGGCCGAAGGACGCTCCCCGGCGACCATAGCCGCATACCGCCGGGACCTCGCCCTGGTGGCCCGCGTGGCCGGGGTGTTGGCCTCGGGCATCGTCTGCCGGGCGGTCACGGCCGGGCTCCTCGACCAGGTGTTTTCCGCCGGGGCGGTCACCGAGAGTGAGCGAGGCCCACGCTCGGCGGCCTCGCTCCATCGGATGAAGGCGGCGGTGCGGGCCTTTTTCGCCTGGGCCGTCGAGGCGGGCGTGGTCGAGGACAATCCGGCCCGGTCCATCCGCATGCATCGGTTGCCGAGAAAGCTGCCGGTGTTCCTGACCACCGCCGAAAAGAAACGTCTGCTCAAGGAGCTCAAGGGACGGACCGACTTCTCCGCGCTGCGCGACCGCGCCATGATCGAGGTGCTGCTGGGCACCGGGATCAGGCTTGGCGAGCTGGCCGCGCTCGACATGGATGACATCGACCTCGACGCCAAGCATCTGCGGGTGCGGGCCAAGGGGAATGTGCCGCAGGTCAAGTTCATCAAGACCGACCTCCGCACATTGCTGCGCCGTTACCTGGCCGAGCGCCGTCGACACGGCCGCCCGGAAATGGAAGCCTTGTTCCTGTCGAACCGGGACGGCAGACTCTGCCAGCGGCAGATTGCCAACCGGCTCGCCCACTGGCTGCGGAAGGCCGGGATCGAAAAGGAACTGACGCCGCACGGGCTGCGGCATACCTTCGCCACCCACCTCTACGGCGCGACCAACGACCTGCTCGTGGTGCAGCGGGCCTTGGGGCACCGGGACGTGTCCACCACCCAGATCTACACCCACCTCGTGGACGGCCAGCTCGAGGAAGCCCTCGAACGCCTCTGATCCTTCCGGACCCGACGATGGGAGCGGCCTCGGCTGCTCCTGTTTT
>CALABS010000018.1 GCA_937887565.1 uncultured Rhodospirillaceae bacterium
TGCGCGGTTGCCACCAGCCATTCCCCGTCCTTGCCCACCGCCAGGGCCAGGGGCAGGCCGGTGTCCAATGGATGACTTCTCAAGAAATAGATGTTCCCGCCATCAAGATGGCCGATCCACAGGCGCGCGGCGGAATCCTTCTCGACGATGGCGATGCCGATCGTGCTGTCGTCGGCCAATGCGATGTGCGAGAAACGCTCATCGTACTTCCCCGTCAAGTCCTGCTGCACCGCGCCGCCGGGCAGCGACACGATGGAGACCTTTCTCTGTCCCACCATCAACGCCATCGCGTGATTGCCGGGCAACACCCGGCCGCCGTAAATCATCGACGAGTACCTGGCGCTGTCGCTGATCCCGGAAGTGGCCATCCGTGTCAGGCTCTTGGCGTCGAACAGGACGGCGCCGTCGCCGATGTGTTCGAGTTTGTGGAAGTACTCGCCGAGGGACACCCGGTTCCTTCCGACACCGGCCAGGATGGAGCGCCCGTCGGGGGCGTAACCCAGCCATCCGACGTGGATTTTCTCCAGATGATTGATCTTCGCCAGATTCTCGCTTGCCCGCACCGATCCCGACGCGATGTCGACGAGGAGCAAAACATGATCGGCGATCTGGCTTCCGTCGAAAAACTGCCTGACGACGGCCAGTGTGCGGCCATCCGGGCTGAAGGCGCCGGCGACGATCTGGTCGCGCGGGAACCCCAGCTTGAGCGGACGGACGGTGTGGAAACTGGCAAGGTCGATCAGCGCCAGTTCGTTCTTGTCGCCGCGCCGTACCGTCATCTGGCGTCCGTCGGGCGACAGGATGTAGTGCTTGCCCAACTCTCCGCGCTCGCCCAGCTTCATCGTGCGGATTGCCGGGAGGTTGGGATCATTCAGATTCCAGGTCCCCAGATAGCGGGCATCGGCCCGCTGGTGGATGGTCGCCAGCACCGAGCCATCGGCGCTGAAGACCGCCTCGGCGATGGGTGCCTCGCGCACGTATTGGGCCAGATCGACTTTTCGCTGCGACACCGGCGCCTGGGCCTGCTGCCCCGATGGCGCCGAAACGGACGGCTTGGTGCCGCTTCCGGTCGTCACCGGATTGCATGCGGCGAGAAGGGCCAGAGGAACGGCGGCAAGAAAGCCGGCGCGGAGTCCGGTCATCGAAGGTCCTCCACGGAACAGGTGGCACGGATGTCGCTCATCTTGGTCACCGCGACCAGCGGGTAGCCCCGGTTGGAGCCGGCGAAGCGGCGGATGGCGGCAAGGCTCGGCGCGGCGGTCTCGAACCAGAGGGAGACGCCGCAGACATCGACCTTATTGGGGAACTCACGCATGGCGCCGACGGCACCGTCCTCCTTGCAGCGCGGAGCCAGGCTCCCCCTTCTCTCGCCCATGGTGATGGCGGCAGCCTCGACCCTGCCGCCGACCATCCTGGCCGCCTCGATGGCGATGCCGGTCACCTCGACGCAGCGCGGCAGGCCGCCGACATCGGGTTTGCCGCCGGCCGCGGGCGTCTTCGCGGCGACGGCGCCCTCGGCGAATTCGGGGCGCAGCTTGCCGTCGGCGGTCAGGCACCCCTGTGCCGCCGAACGCGCCTGCGAGACGGCCCGGTGGGCGTCTGAATGGGCGAGGCACAGCCGCGTCGCCTCCTCGGCCGGATAGCCGAAGGTGCGCGCGGCCCAACTGTTCTTCAGGGTGTAGACAATCTGTCCGCAATCCTTCGTGGCCGCCAACGCCGCGGTGAGGGCGATGTATTTCCGGTGCTCCTCGGCCTCGGCCTGAAGGGCAGGATCGGCGCGACGGGCGCCGCCGGCCGCCGCCATTCGCGCCTTGTGGGTCTCGTGGGCGGCCAGGAAGCGCTGGTTCAGGCCGTCATTGATGGCCTTGATCCGCGCCGTCAGACTGCCGCGATGATCCACCGCCTGCCGGTAGGCGGCGTGCAGGCGGCGGCATTCGGTGGCGCGGGCCGGCGACGGTGCGGCGGATTGCCCCGAAACGGCCCCCGAAACGGCCCCCGAAGCGGTTTGCGGCGCGGCGGCCGCGGGACGAGCCGAATGCGTGCCCTCTCGCGAGCCGGTGGAGGCCGGCGGCATCGGCACCGCCGGCGCAGTTGCCGGGCTCGAAGCCGAAAGCGGCGGAGCCGTCGAACCTGATCCCACGGACGCCGCCGTCTGCGGCCTATCCGCCCCCACCGTCACCTGAGCTCGGCCGGTGGCGCGCTGGCCCTTGGAATCGGTCACGGTGACGCGAATCTGACGAACCGAATCGGCCCCTGACGCCCGACCGTGGACGGTGCCTTGCAACGCGCCGGACGCGGCCAGCGCCACGTTGAGGCCCGGCGCGTCGATCCCCACCGAATAGGGCGGCGCGAAGCCGTCAGGAACCCGGATCGAGAACCGCGCCAATTGATCGTCGGCGATGCGCGGCGGCACGTCCAGGACCAGGCCGGCGGCGGCAGCGGTGATCGCGAAGGCGGTGCTGGCGGTCTTGACCGCGCCGTCGGCCGCGGTCAGGGTGATTTCGGCGACCAGCCGGTCGCCGGCCTCGAACGCGCCTTCGGGAAGGCGCAGCCCCGTCCGCCGCGCCCCCGTCTCGGGGCCGCGCTTCCATTCGTGGGCGAAGGCCAAGGCCCCGCTTTGGGCGTGACGGACCCGCAAGGCGATTCCCACCTCGCCCGGACCGCGATAGGAAACATAGACATGGGCGCGGTCATTGCCGGCCAGGGTGTCGCTTCCGGCCTCGTCGCCCGCCGTCGCCGTCACCCACACCCGCTCGATGGCCAACGCCTGGACGACATCGAACGGAAACCGATCCTCACGCATGAGAGACCGGTCGCCCATGGACCAATGGTGGAGAATGGCGACATACGCCCCCTCTTCCAATGTCTTCAGTTGGAAGCGGACATTGGCGTCGGTCTCGCCGCCGGCCGACTTCACGTGTTCATGGACCACAAAATCCTTCAGCTTCTCTCCGGTTTCCTTGACGACGCTCCACGTCAGAAGGGTCGGTAAAAGGGCCGGATCGTCGGGAATGGGGACCGTGGCCCTGAGGGCGATGATCTCATCGGTGGTCAGCGCGCTGTCCACCGGCGGCCCGTCGAATGTGCCATGGGCCGCGACGATGCGGAACGGCTTCAATTGCCGTTCCATATCGCCCAGCAGGCGCAACAGCGTGCCCAGGCGTTCCTGCGTGGCGGCCAGATCGTCGCGCAGCGCAAGCACCTGAAGCGCCAGGTCACGATAGGCGGTCAGGGAGGAACCCGGCTCGGCCAATGCCTTTCCCTGCGCATCAAGGGCGTCGAGTTCGCGCTGCCGCGCGGCGTAATGCTGGTCCAGCCGCTCGATCTCGGCGGCGATTTCCGCCCGGGTCGGCTGGGCGGCCCGGCCCGCCATCGGCAGGACGAGGATCAGCAGCAACAGGGCGAGAAACCGGATCATGGCCGCAACGTCTCCAGGGCCGGCAATATCTCGGCCACGCGATGGAACACGGTTCGCGTGTCCAGCCCCATCGCCCGCAGCGCCGCCTCGGCATCGGCGGGCGAATAAGTGCGCCCGACCTTCTCGGCGCCCTCGACCACCGGGTCGCCGATACGCCGGAACATGGCCAGCGCGGCCTGAAGCTTGGGGTCGAGCACGCCTGCCGCGTCCAATCCCTCGCGGGCCAGCCGGGGAAGGACGATGTTGTCGTATTGCTTGACGATCTGGCGCATCGCCTCGCCCTGGCGCATCAGGGCCAGCGGCATGTCTCCGGCGCGGGCCGCCTCGTCCGCGTAATCGAGCCAATGCAGGCCCTTGTCGACGAAGGTATCGCCGACGCTTTCGGCCCCGCTGGACGATAGGCGCGCCGGATTGCGGCCCAACACGTCCTCGATCTTGCCGCCATGGACCCGATAGGCCTCGCGATGCATGCCGTCGGTGACGGCGTGATCCATGCGCTTGCCCCAGGCCGCGAAGCCCTCGGCCGGAGGCGGACGGCCAGGATTGAGGGTCTGGAAAAGCGCCCGGTAATAAGGTTCCTCGACCACGGCGGCGGGAATGTCGATGCGGCTTCCGTCCTTGAGCACCAGTTGATAGGTGATGTCACGATCCGTGCCGATCTTGCCGCGCTTCGGCACCTCGTTGGTGGCGTTGAAAACCTCGATGCGCAGATTGTCGGGATCGACATGGCGGGCGATGTCGAAATCCGCGGCGCGAGCGGCGCTTGCCGCGTCCTCGCCCTTGAGCGCCGCGTGGCGGATCTCGGCGACGATGCGATTTGCCGGTTCGTTGGCGGCATCGCCCTTGGCCGCCGCGCGCAATCCCTCGCCAATCCGCTCGGATAATTCGGCCATGGCCTGGCGATCGACCAGCCCGTCGCCCCGGTTGACGATCCGGCCGCCGACGTTATCGACGGTGCCGAACAGCCGTGCCTCAAGATCGAACAGCGGCCCGCGCAGGGTGTCAAAATCGGCGTTCTGGGCGCCCTTGACCGCCAGATTGTGGCTGCGCACCCGCTGATAGGCTGCCAGCACCTCGGGTGTCACCGTATCGCCCGCCCGCGTCAGTTGCTCGCCCAATTCGCCGACCAGCCGCTGCGCTTCGTCCTCGGCCGCCTTCCAGGCGCGGGCCGCGCCTTGCCCAGCCTCGCTACGCGCCGCCCGCGCCGCCGCCTGTTCGGCCTGTACCATCAAAGCCAGCCGGCTTTGCCGATTGGCCACTTCGCGGGCGCCGGGCACCCCCCGGATGCGTGTTGCCAAGGCGCGCAAGTGCTCGGGCGTCGAACGCGTGGTCTTGGCCAGAGACCGCAGCACCTCGGGAGTGGCGGCATCGATGCCGGCGGCGACGTTGCCCAGGACGTTCATGGCGTTCGGGCTGCGCCGCACCACCTGCAGCAGATCGGCGCCGGCAGGCAGTAGAAACAATCCGGTCACCACGGTTTCGAAGGTGCCCATCCGTTCGCCGGCCAGGGTCTCGCCCCGCGCCAGGGCGACGACATCGAACACCTCGCCGGCCACCGGGATCACCGACACCACGTCGGCCACCAGCTTCTGCGTCGCCACCACCGCATCGGCCTCGGCATGCAAGGCCAGCGCGTCGGCGGTTTGGAAATCCTGGAGAGCCGCGCGGAACGCCCGGAAGCGGTCGTGAGCGCGGGCGGCGTCAGGCTCGTTCAGGCATTCGAGAAACAGGCGGGCCGCGCGCCGGTACAGGGAGAGACGGAATTCCTGGCGTTCGGCCTCGGCCTCGGCCAGTTCGGCGCCCTGGCGGCCGGTCCAGTCGAAGAAGGCGCGCACGGCCGCCCATCCCTCGGGAGCCGCGTGGGCCGGATTGGAAGCCTTGGCCCCGGGGATTGCCAGATCGGCAGTCAGGATCGACCGCTTCATGCTCTCGTAAAGAGCCCGCATGCGGGCCACGTCCAGCCCGCTGGCGGCGCCGACCAGCAGCGCCTGTTCAAGCTTTTCCTGAAACTCGGCGCCCGACACGGCCTCGGCGTTGTCGCGCCAACGGTCGGAGACGCGGTTCAACGCGTTGCGCTTGCGGATGATCTCGAGTTCGGTGTTCTCGCGCAGGGCGGCCAGGATGCGCCCGGCCTGACGCTCCATGGCCTCGCCCCGGTCGTGCAGAAGGACCGCGCGCTCGGTGAGGGGATCGGCCCAGACGGGAATGGAAGACGCGGCCGCGACCAGCCCGAACACAGCCCCAAGGGCGAGGCGGTATCCCCACCCTCGGCGCGCCACTCCACACCGATCGCTCAACCCGGGATTCATGGCGGAACGGTAGTCCCATCGTCGGGAGGGGCATATACGCAATATACCGTAAATCACCCCTTTGCCCCTTGCCCCACCACACAGCGGACGGCCGAGGAATCGACGGGCGATCCGCTTGAACTTGAGCATGCGCGGGTCCGCCCTATGGGGTGGGCAGTGTCAGGGAATAGGTCGGGGCGCCGGGAATCCGTGCCGGGTCCCACTGCGCGTAGGTGGACAGACGAAAGGTGAGATCGATCTTCTCGCCCAACCGATCCCGGGGGATGAGGTCGAGGGGAATCTCGATCCGGATCGGTTCCTTGTCGATCAGCTTCGCCGTGCTGTGCTTCTGAACCCAACCCCGCAGATCGCCCTTCCCTTTCGCCGCCCTGACGGGAACGATATCCAGCATTCCGTTCCGCATGACATAACGTGACACGAATGCGTGCAGGTAATAGTCAAGACCCTCCATGCAGTCGCGCGTGAAAAGAAACTCGATCACCAGCTTACCGTCCTCGACCCGGTGACGGATATCCTCCACCCGGTTGGACGCGATGCATCGGTTGTTCAGAACCAGGCTGGCGTCCGGAATGCCATGTCGGCCTTTTTCTTCAGGCGACAGGCCGCTTGCCCAACGATTGTGCCGGGACGTTTCGGCGATCACGTTCCTGATATTGTAGTCGGCGAATATGCTGTACATGGCGGCGAGGAAGGGCGTGGCGAAGGACGTGCCGCTGAGGATTTCGCCGTCGAGTTCCAACTGGCCCGGGCCGAGCACGAAGGGGGCGATCTCCCCGGTATTGGTGTGCCCGATACTGGAAAATTTCGAGGGGACCAGTTCGCCGTCGCCGTTCTTGCCGAAGCTCCCCACGGGAACCACGAACGGCGAGTCCTGCTGGGCATAAGCCCCCAGCGATTCCAGGCCGTTGAATATGCCATTGCGGGTTCCGGCTCCCATTACGATCACGCCGAGCCTGGGGCGGGTCTGAGCGGCACCGCCTGGCGTCTTGTCGATCACCCTCAGCCACAATGCTCCGCTGGCCGTCGGCCGGTAGGACATCAAGACGAAAGGCTCCCGTCCGTCCGTGGTCGCGGCGGCCAGTACCTTGCGGTCCCGGTCCACCAACTGGAGTTCGAAGGAGGAGCGAACATCCCCATATTCCCCCCATCCCAGAGAAATACGTATCGTCGCGCCTTCCGCCACGTCTATTCGGTTAAACTCGGCCTTCCGGATCGCGCCTTCCGCCGCCGGCGCGAATTCCAAGACGCCGTTGCCGTCCATGTCGGAATAATCGAACACATGGGATTTCTGGCGATAGTTTCCGGCGGATACAAGAAAGGTGACCTGATATTTGCGTGCCATCCTGAACAATTCAAAGTACATGGACACATCGGAGCCACCAATGTATCTGACATTGCCAAGACTCATAGTCGCAAAAAAGGAACCATTCGACCGCATCGTTTTTATTCTTGATTCAAAGCCTCCGCCCTCAATCAGCAGAAATTTTGCCTTTGGCATGACCGCAGTCGCGACCCTGAACACGTCAAATCCATGCTTTTCGGCGGCCTTGGCGCCGTCTTTACGAAGAGAGACATGCCGGACCTTGTCTTTCCAAGCGGGGTGCTCTTCCAGCCAGGCACCCAACCCGTGGAACCCGTTGTCGATGATGGTGAAGTTGAAATCCCGGCCCGTCACCAACGGAAGCTTGGCCATCTGCGGCGGAAACCCCATGGCGGTTTTCGCCTCGACCAGCCCCAGCGGCAGAACGGTCTCGGTCGCCCGAATGTCGACGCCCGCGCCGTCCGGCTTCCGTTCAGGCTGGGCGCCGGATGCGGCGTAATAAGGCATCGCGAAGGCCAAGGCTGCGCAAAGTGCATGTAACCCCATTCTCATTTCCGGCCTCCCGGGCTAGCCGTCGAATTTCTGTCGTGCTCGTTGAAAGGCCGAGACATTGATGCGCATCAGGACCGGCGGTTCTCCACGGGACAGCGAAAGCCCCTCCAGCCAAGTCGCCATGCGCTCGAAAGGTTCGGCGACAATCCTCGCGCGTATGGCCGGGGACAACACAATCTCCCGCGCGGACACCAGATCTCGAAAGTTCATGACCATCAGATCCGGCTCGGACGGCCGGACGATCGTCACCGGATAGGCAACCACCCTGTCCACCAGGCGGATGTCGCCGCTTCGGAACGCAGCCCGGACGCGTCGGAGTGCTTCCACCCCCTCGTCGGGGGCCATGCCCTCGGCGGCAAGCGCGGCCCGTAGCTTTCCGGGGATTGGCTGTGCGGTGAAGTGGCCCAGGCCGGGCGGACGCAGCGGGAGCCCAAGATGTTCGCGCAGGCCACGGGTCAGCAGGTACAGGGCTTGGTACTCGTCGTGGAACGCCTGCAATTCCGGCGACGCAACCCCATCGGCGAGAGCCGCGACAGAGTCTTGGCCGCGGTCGGCGATGCCATCTTCCAGCCGGAGCTGGGCGGCCCAGGTGCGCTCCTCGATCTCGCCAAGGATTTCCGCATCCGAAAGAGCGGCCGGTGCGGCCAATTCCTCTGGAAGATGGGCAAGAA
The DNA here is from genome assembly GCA_937887565.1 of uncultured Rhodospirillaceae bacterium. Classification (GTDB taxonomy): domain Bacteria; phylum Pseudomonadota; class Alphaproteobacteria; order Rhodospirillales; family Magnetospirillaceae; genus CALABS01. Next base: position 8,272 of record CALABS010000018.1, read on the forward strand.
GTTCGACCGCAGGGCGTGCCTGCGGAAGGTCGTCGGCCACGAATCCGGGCGTCAAGGGAAACACCCGCCCGCGCCCGGCCCGCATCGGCCTCGGCAATGTCCTCGCATTTCAGCGCGCGCTCGTAGATCTCCCACGCCTCGGCACAGGGCTGCCCGTCGGCGCGAACGATCTCGGCCCGTGACGCCCGGGCGCAGCCCTCATCCGCCAGCGCCACGCCCGACAACATGGCCAGGCCGATGGTGAGAATTGCGGCATGCATGATGGCACTCCGAATCGCGGGTTCGATGCTAGTTGGCGCCCCGCCCATCCTCAATTCGTACAGGTGTGCTATCCAGACGAGCCGCATCGGGCAAGGCACGGATCAACCGTCGGCATACGACCTTCCACCGAATGCATGACGGGCCGCGACGGCGAAGTGGCTTGCTTGACCAAGATGGCGGGGGGGGGGAGCCAGCCGGCTTATTTCACGGGCCGGCCGAGGTGGCGAGGAGAAGGAACCGCCATGGCGCCATTTCCAAACGGACTTCAAGCAAACTCAAGCGATTCCGTCGGGTCGTCGGCTCCCCGGCGGCTGGATATGTCGCCCCACCTTACCACTATCGGGGGGGCATGCGTCGCGAACGGGGACTGGTTCAGACCAGGCTTGCCGTCCTTCAGTTCCGCTTGGGGCGATGGGGCTGGCCGGTCCATGCCGGTGTGGTGGTCTGCACGGCGGCATTCCTGCTCCACGACGGCGCGCCCGCGCCTGAAATCGGCTGGCTGACCGCGCTGGCCGTACTCAGTGTCATCCTGGCGGTCTATTGCCGTCTCGCCACGCCTCGATGGCACCGGGGGTACCTGATGCTGACCGGTCTCGTCGGGCTCGCATGGGGAGGCGGGACGGCACTTGGTGCCGTCGCGATTCAGCACCCCAGGCTTTCGGCGACGGTGACGTCGCTTTGCTCGGCTCTCCCGCTGCTTGCCTTGGCCCATCTGCGGACCATGGAAACTCAGGGGGTCGCCATGGCGGTAATGATTGCCCTTTTCGGCGCGACTCTTCTGCTGCTGGCGAGGCAGATGAACGCCTCCCTCCGCGCCAATGTCGCCCTGCTTGCGGAACGCGAGCGCTTGCCGTCGGCGGGGGCTGTGTTCCGCGATGATCTGGCCTTCGTGCTCGGTGGCGCGAAGCAAGACCCACCCGGCAATGGCTCGGTGATTCTTGGGGATGCACGCGACCTGCCCGCATCGCTCGATGAGCGTTTTGACGTCGTCGTCACTTCTCCGCCCTACGCAAACAGGATGTCCTATATTCGAGAATTGCGGCCTTAAATGTACTGGTTGGGTTACCTCGTGAACGGCCGGGACGCCGGCGAGTTGGATTGGCTTGCCATTGGTGGAACGTGGGGTGTCGCCACAAGCCGTCTGGCGGACTGGTCGCCAAGCGGCCAGTGGTGGCTACCCGACGATCTTCCGCCCGTATTGTCCGGCATTGCTGGCGGCAACAATGCCAATGGGAAGCTACTCTCGAACTATGTCGCCAAATATTTCGAAGATATGTCGGCGCATTTCGACAGACTCCGGCACGTTCTCAACCCAGGCGCGCGGCTTCATTACATTGTTGGAAACTCGACATTCTAGGGCGTGCTGGTTCCAACGGAGAAAGTCTATGCGGCGATGCTCCAGGAATATGGGTTCACGGATATTGATGTGCAAGCAATCTGCAAACGCAATTCCAAAAAGGAACTAATTGAGTTTGACGTATCGGCCACCTAGCCGGCGGCGCATCGCGCAAGACGATCCTGCCCTTAGCGTCCCGCCATCCTCTTGACCACCATCAACCCCTTTCGCGGCCGGCATCCCCTACCCTCTCCCGATCGGCGAGGATTTCGGGGGGAGGTGATAGCGATGAAGGATTCGCAGGTCGCGTTGCTGTTCGCCGCCACCGCCATCCTGGTGACGGCGGTGGCCATGTTCCGGCAGGGCGCCATCGGGGTGAAGACGCTGGCGGCGGTGCTGGCGTCGACCATCGGGGTGACGGTGTTCCTGTTCGTCACCCTGACGGTCCCGCAATAGGGCCGGTCAGCCCCGGCGTTCCAGGGCCTCGATGCGGCGGTCGGCCTCCTCGGCCGACAGCGAGGCGTCGAAAGGTTCGCCCAGCCGCCAGCACAAGGCCTTGAGGCGGTGGGACTGGTCGTCGCTCATGGGCGCGCGGTCCAGGTCGTCGTCGAGATCGTCGGGACTGAGATTGGCGCTTTCCAGCCATTGGCGGCGGTCGGGGAGGTCGATCTTGCGGGGCATGGGCGGTCTCCTTCCTTATGGGGCGAAACACCGGGGTCCGCCCACGGTTCCACGGTCATGGTTTTCGGAGTGGTTGCGGGTCCGGCTTCGCCGTCGCGGGGCGGCGGCTCCTCGCCGCCAGCACCGCCGCCACCAGGGCCACCGCCGCCACCAGGTTGCCGCGCATGGCCCGCGCCCCCTCGTCGGCCGAGGCGAAGGACAGCAGCCGCGCCAGGCCGACGCTGTTGTCGTCGTGCCAGGTCAGCCACGCCGCCGCCGCCACCACCGCCGCCCCGGCGCCCAGCCATCCCAGCGACGGCCCGCCGGCCAGGCCCCGGAGCCGGAACAGCGGCGCCGCCGCCGCCAGGACCGCGCCGCCGCCCGCCATCACCGCCGCCGTGCCCCAATCCGGTCCCCGCAACAGCGCGAGCGCCGCCCCGCCGACCAGCCCGGCCAGCCCGACGCGGTAGCCCCAGGCGGCCTGGCGAGCCAAACCCCAGGCCGCCGCCAACAGCGCCGCCCCCATGGCCGCCGACAGCAGATGCGCGGGTTCGGCCAGCCAGCGGGGCAACACGGCCGGCGGCGACACCGCGCCGGTGAGCAGCAGCACGCCTCCGGCGACGAAGGCCGTCACCGCCCCGAGCGGAGGACCCAATTGCGCGATCCAGGTGGGTTCGGCGGCATGCCGCCGGCGGTGCACCAGCTCGAACACCGCCAGCACCAGCGCCCCCACCACCAGCGGCAACAGGTTGTAGAACACCCGGAACACCAGCAGGGCGGCCAGCAGCGGCTCGGGCCGTAGCTCGGGCAGCAGCAGCACCAGGGCGCCCTCGAACACGCCCAGCCCGCCCGGCACATGGCTGAGCGTTCCCGCCAGGGTCGCCACCACGTAGAGGCCGATGAAGGCCGGGTACGACACGGTCTCCAGCGGCAGCAGCACATAGAGGGCGGCGGCCACCAGCGCCAGGTCGAGGGCGGCCACCCCCATCTGGGCCAGGCTCATTCCCAGGGTCGGCGTGGCGACCTTCCATAGCCCCACCGCCAGCGGCCGCCGCGCCAGTCCGGTCCACGCCAAATAGAGGACCAGCACCGCCGCCGTCGCCCAGCCGACCCCGGCCGCCAGCCCCTGGGGCAGCCGCAGCAGCTGCGCCACCTTCGCCGATTCGGTGATGAACGCGACGGCCCCCAGCGCCGCCGCGCCCAGGGCGAAGGACAGGCCGGCGAAGGCCACCACCCCCGCGACCTCGCCCACGCCCAGGCCGAAGGCCGAATACATCCGCAGCCGCACGCCGCCGCCGGTCAGGATGGCGAAGCCGGCGTTGTGGCTGATGGAATGGCTGACGAACGAGACCAACGCCGCCCAGCCGCCGCCGATGGGCCGGCGGATATGGGCCAGCCCCAGCAGGTCGAAGCCCGACAACGCCGCGTAGCTGCCCAAGGCGAACAACAGCGCCGCCACCAGGGTGCCGCCGCCATAGCCCCGGGCGGCCTCGGCCACGAGATCGAGATCGAACCGCCCCACCGTCCGGTGGAGCACCCACAGGGCGAGCGCGAAGATACCGACGCTGAACGTGCCGGCCAGGGCGTTCCGCACCGACGGACGGCCCAGGACGGCCAGGGCACGCGACCTCATGCCCCGTCAACGCCGGTCGACGGGGCCGGGTTCCGCTATTCCGCCGGCACAGACTCCTCGTGGGGCTCGCGCGCCTTGGCCGGCGGAAGGGTCACCGCGCGGTGGCGACGCGCCAGCAGGCTGTAGGCGGTCGGCACCACGAACAGCGTGAACAGCGTCCCCACCGCGATGCCGCCGACGATCACCCAGCCGATCTGCTGGCGGCTCTCGGCGCCGGCGCCCGAGGCCAGGGCGAGCGGGATGGCGCCCAGCACCATGGCGCCGGTGGTCATCAGGATCGGCCGCAGGCGGAGGCCGGCAGCCTCGACGATGGCCTCGGCCATGGGCAGGCCGCGGTCGCGGAGCTGATTGGTGAACTCGACGATCAGGATGCCGTGCTTGGTGATCAGTCCGATCAGGGTCACCAGGCCGATCTGGCTGTAGACGTTCAAGGTGCCGCCGGCCAGTTTCAGGGCCAGCAGGGCGCCGGCCATGGACAGCGGCACCGTGACCATGATGATGAACGGGTCCACGAAGCTCTCGAACTGGGCCGCCAGCACCAGGTAGATGAACAGCAGCGCCATCACGAAGGTCAGCCACAGCGCGGTGTTGGACGACTTGAACTCGCGCGACGAGCCGTTGTAGTCCAACTGGGCGTTGTCGGGCAGGACCTGGGTCCCGATGGCCTCCAGGTCGTTCAACGCCTGGCCCAGCGTGTAGCCGGGCGCCAGGTTGGCGGTGATGGTGGCGGCGCGCAACTGGTTGAAGTGGTTGAGCTCGCGCGGGGCCACCCCCTCCTCCAGGGTCACCAGGCTGGACAGCTGGATCATCTGGCCCTTGGCGCCGCGCACATAGATGGCGGTCAGGTCGTCGGGGTTGTTGCGGTCCACGTCCTCGACCTGGACCACCACGTCGTACTGCTCGCCCTCGCGCTTGAAGCGGGTGACCTGGCGGCCGCCGAGCATGGTTTCGAGGGTGCGGCCGATCTCCTCCACCGACAGCCCGGCGTCGGCGATGCGCTCGCGGTCCATGGTGACCCGGATCTGCGGCTTGTTGAGCTTGAGATCGGAATCGACGTTGATGAGGCCGGCGAGCTTGCGCGCCTCGTCCATGAAGGCGTCGTTCATCTTCTGAAGCTCGGCGTAGGGGGCCGAGGTCTGGATCACCACCTGCACCGGCTTCGACGAGGCGCGCTCGCCCAAGGAGGGCGGATTGACGGCGAAGGCCAGGATGCCCGGAATGCCCATCAGCTTCGGCATCAGCGACCGCGCCACCTCCATCTGGGATACGTCGCGGTCGCTCCAGTCCTTGACGCGCACGAAGGCCAGCATCTGGTTGACCACCGGCACGCCGGTCAGCACGAAGCGGCGATCGATGACGGGGATCTCCTTGAGGAAGCCCTCGACCTGCTTGGTGTACTTGTCGATGTTGGCGATGGTGGCGCCCTCGGGGCCGATGCCGATCACCACGATGGTGCCGCGGTCCTCGGTGGGCGACAGTTCGGACTTCAGCGACAGCACGAGCAGCACCGAAGAGGCCGCCACCGCCGCCCCCACCGCCACCACGATGGGGCGAACGGACAGTGACTTCGCCAGCACCCGTTTGTAGCCCTGGGTCAGCGCCTCGAGCCATCCCTCGATGACGTCGTAGATGCGCGAATGGCGCGCTTCGTGGCGCAGGAGCCGCGAGCACATCATGGGCGACAGCGTCAGCGCCACGAAGCCCGACACCAGCACCGCCGCCGCCAGGGTCAACGCGAATTCCACGAACAGTTTGCCGGTGCGGCCGGTCATGAAGGCCAGGGGAACGTAGACGGCGGCCAGGGTGATGGTCATGGCGACGACGGCGAAGGCGATCTCCTTCGATCCCTTGATGGCCGCCTCCATGGGCCGCATGCCCTCCTCGATGTGCCGGAAGATGTTTTCCAGCACGACGATGGCGTCGTCCACCACCAGGCCGATGGCCAGCACCATGGACAACAGGGTCAAGGTGTTGACGGTGAAGTCCAAGGCGTACATCAGCGAGAAGGCGCCGATCAGCGACACCGGGATGGTCACCAGCGGAATCACCGTGGCGCGGAACGTGCGCAGGAAGAAGAAGATCACCACCACGACCAGGAGCACGGCCTCGGCGATGGTCTTGAACACCGCCTCGATCGAGCGCTCGATGAAGATCGAGCTGTCGTAGCCGATGTTGACGTCCATTCCGTCGGGAAGGTTGTCGCGGATCTCCGGCAGCACGGCGCGGACGGCGCCCGACACGTCGAGGGGGTTGGCGGTCGACTGCTTGACGATGCCAAGCGCCACGGCGCCTTCCCCGTTGAATCGGGTGATCCGGCGTTCGTCGCGCGGCCCCAGCTCCACCTTGGCGACGTCGCGCAGGCGGACGAGATAGCCCTTTTCCTCGCGCAGGATCATGTCGGCGAACTGCTCCGGGGTGCGCAGGTCGGTCTCGGACAGCACCGTGAACTCGCGCTGGTCGCTTTCGATGCGGCCGGCCGGGACCTCGACATTCTGGCGCATGAGGGCGTTCTCGACGTCCTGGGGCGTCAGCTTGTAGGCGGCCATGCGGGCCCGGTCCAGCCAGATGCGCATGGCATAGCGCCGCTCGCCGAAGATGCGCACGTCGGCGACGCCGGTGAGGTTCTGCAGCCGCGTGCGCACGAAGCGCCACGCATAGTCCGACACGAACAGCGGGTCGTGGCGATCGGAGGAAAAGGCCATATAGATGATCGGCTGGGCGTCGGCCTCGACCTTGGCGATCACCGGTTCCTCGACGTCGTCGGGCAGGCGGCCGCGCACCCGCGACACGCGGTCGCGGACGTCGTTGGCCGAGGCGTCGGCATCGCGGGTGACCTTGAAGCGGATGGTGATCTGGCTGCTTTCCGATCGCGACAGCGACGACATCACCTCGATGCCCTCGATGCCGGCCAGCGAATCCTCCAGCACCTTGGTGACCTGGGTCTCGATGATCTCGGCGCTGGCGCCGGGATACTTGGTCTCGACGGTGACCACCGGCTCGTCGATGTTGGGGTATTCGCGAACCGGCAGGCGGTCGTAGGAGATCAGGCCCACTAGCAGGACCAGCAGGCTCATCACCGTGGCGAAGACCGGCCGGCGGATGCAGAGTTCGGGAAGTTGCATGGGATCAGCTCCCCGGCTGGGGGACGACGGCGACCGGTGTCCCCGGTTTCAGCTTCATCTGCCCGGCGGTGATGACGACATCGCCGGGCCTAAGCCCGTCGGTGATCTCCACCATGCCCTTCTGGCGCTTGCCGGTCTTGACCTGCCGCGGCTCGGCCTTGCCGTCGACGACCACGAACACCATGGACTGGGTGCCGCGCGGCACGATGGCTTCCTCGGGGACCGAAACGGCGTTGGCCGATTCGTCGATCTTGAGCGCCAGACGGACGAACTGGCCCGGGCGCAGGGCACCATCGCCGTTGTCGATGCGGGCTCGCACCAGCAGGGCGCGGCCGTTGACGTCCACCGCCGGATCGACGGCATAGACCGTTCCGGAAAACCGACGCCCCGGATAGGCGTCGGCGGCGATGGCGACCGAAAGGCCCTGGCGGACCACCGGCAGGAAGAGTTCGGGGACGCGGAAATCCACCTTCATGACGTCGATGGCTTCCAGGTTCACGATGTCCTGCCCAGGTTGGACATAGGCCCCCACGCTGACCGAACGAAGGCCGACGATGCCGGCGAAGGGGGCGATGATGCGGGCCTTCTCCAATTGGGCGCGCGCCTGCTCGACCTTGGCATGATCGACCGCCAGCTTGGCCTCGGCCTCGTCGCGGGCCCGCACGGTGCCGGCCCCGCGCGAGGCCAGGTTGACCGCGCGCTCGGCATTGGCCTTGGACAGGCCCAATTCCGCCTGCGCCTGCTGCAGCGACGCCGCCAGGGTCGACGAATCGAGACGCACCAGCACCTGGCCCTTGCTCACCCGCTGGCCTTCGTCGAAACCGAAGGCCTCGATTCGGCCGGCGATCTCGGGGCGCACCATCACCGCCTCGTCCGAGCGCAACGAGCCGACGGCGGTGATTTCGCGCGCGATCGCGCCAACCGTCACGGGCCGCGCCTCGACCGCCACCGGCCCGGCCGCGCCGGCCCCCGCCTGGGCGGCGGGTTCCTTCGACGGCCACAGCGCCCAGCCGCCGACGATCGCGGCCAGGGCGACGACAAACAAACCCAAGATCGACTTGCGCATGAAAGAATAAGCCTTTCGCCCGCCCGATCCTCTCCGGCAGGCTCCCGAGATCCCCGTCCGCAACGGACTCGAATAATTGAACTGAACGGTTCAGTCAATGAGGCACAGGACGGATTCGGCCCGCACCGCTTTCCCCCTTATGGGGATTTCCGTTCCGTATTATCCTGGCGACCCGAACGGACAGTGGCAAGAGGGTTGGGGAAAATGATCCGTCTGGCGAACGTCTTGATCGTGGATGCCGATCATGCCCGGGCCGACGCGCTCGAGCGGCGCCTGGCCCATATCGGCTACCATGGCGCCATTGCCGACACGGTGGCGGACGGGCGACACGCGGCCCGAATGGAGCACCCGGACCTGATCCTGGTCGGCACCCCCCGCAACGGTGACGCCATCACCTTCGCCAAGGGACTCAAGGCGGATGGCGAAACCGCCGACATCCCGGTGCTTCTGGTCGCCGACACGGTGACCGCCGACCTGTGTGCCGCCGCCTTCGCCGCCGGCCTCGACGACATCCTGGTCGCCGGGTGCGGCGATGCCGAACTCGCGGCAAGACTGCGGCCGCTGGGACGCCTTTCGACCATGCACGCGGAGCTTCGTCACCGGGCGTCGGTGGCGCGGCAACTGACGACCGAGGCCCGAGAGCGCGTCGAGGCGCCCGAGGCGGCGCGGCCATCGATCCTGGTGGTCGGCGACGACGCCGGCCCCATCGAGGCGGCGCTCAGTGGTGACGGCGAGATCACCACCACCGTCAATCTCTACGACGCCGAGGATTTGCTGTCGCGCACCAATTTCGACGCCTGCGTGGTGTCCTTCCGCGACGAGGGCGACGCCGGCCTGCTGGCCTTCTGCTCACAGGTCCGCAACAATCCCCGGCTGTTCAACCTGCCCATCCTGCTGCTGTCCCACGGCATCGACCCGTCCGCCGCCTACCGCAGCGGCGCCACCCGCGTCCTGGCCGGCCCAGTCGACCCGGTGATCCTGCGCACGTCGCTGCTGACCCTGGTGCGCCGCCAGCAGCTTCGGTGGGCCATCCGGTCGGCGCTGAACGACAGCCTCGAGGGCGCTTGCCGCGACGAGGCCACCGGCGCCTACAGCCGCGCCTTCTTCGACGCCTATGTGGAGGAGCGCCTGGCCGTCGCCCTCGGCCGCAACCGCCACATGGCGGTGGCGTTCTTCTCGGCGCCGTCGGTGGCGGCGGTGGGGCGCCAGTTCGGCGACGATGCCCGCCAGCACCTGATCCTTCAATTGTGCCAGTGGATCACCGGCCTGGTGCGGGCGGAGGATTTGACCGCCGCCTTCGGCGAGCACGAGTTCTGCGTCGTGCTGCCCGACACGCCGCTGGCGGAGGCCGAGGTGGTGATGCATCGGATCGCCGGCGTCCTCGCCTATACCGACTTCGCGGTCCGCGAGGTCTACCAGCCGGTGAAGGTGTGGGTGCAGGTGGGGGCCACCGATGCCCAGCATGGGGACGACGTCCCCGCCCTCCTCGCCCGCGCCCGCCGCAACCTGGGCTGACGGGGACAGGCAACGCCGTGCGCATCGAGTTCATTTTCGACACCGTCTGCCCCTGGTGCTACGTGGGCAAGCGCCGCTTCCTGCGTGCCGTGGCCCAGCGCCCCGGCGCGCGGGTGGACGTGCGCTGGCGCCCGTTCCTTCTCAACCCGGACATTCCGCTGGACGGGCTGGACCGCGCCACCTATCTGGACCGCAAGTTCGGCGGCCCGTCGCGCATCAACCGCATCCACGGCGCGGTGGCGGCGGCCGGCCGCGAGGAAGGCATCGATTTCGCCTTCGACCGCATCAGCCGCACCCCCAACACCCTGCATTCCCACCGCCTCATCCGATTCGCGACCCAGCTCGGGCACGAGGCCGACGTGGTCGAGGCGGTCTACCACGCCTATTTCTGCGAGGGCCGCGACATCGGCGCGATCGACGAGTTGGTGGACATCGGCATCGCTTGTGGGCTGCCAGAGGCGCCGCTCCGGACCTATCTTGTCAGCGATGCGGACATCGCCACGGTGATGAACGACAACGCCCGCGCCCACCGCATGGGCGTCAACGGCGTTCCCTGCCTGATCCTGGACGGCGTCTACGCCCTGGCCGGCGCCCAGGAGCCCGACATCCTGCTCAGGCTGATCGACATCGCCCGCGAGGGCGAGGCGGAAGCGGCGCTGAGCTGACCCCCCTACTCGGCCGCGATCTCGGCCAACTTGCCGACCAGGTTTTGGACCAGGCGCACCCGCTGGCGGGGATCGTCCCAGTCACGCATGAACACCACCTTGTGGTCGGGGCGCAACCTGGCGCCGCCGACCTGCTGGCCGATATAGCGGACGAGCCCGGCAGGATTGGCGAAGCTGTTGTTGCGGAAGGTGATGACGGCGCCCTTGGGGCCGGCGTCGACCTTCTCGATGCCTGCCTGCCTGGACAAGGCCTTGATGGCGACCACCTCCAGCAGGTTCTCCACCTCGGGCGGCAGCTTGCCGAAACGGTCCACCAACTCGGCGGCCAGCGCGTCGATCTCGGCGCGGTCGGCCAGCGTGGCGATGCGGCGGTAAAGTCCCAGGCGCACGGACAGGTCCTTGACGTAGTCCTCGGGAATGAGGACCGGCATGCCGACGGTGATCTGCGGCGACCATTCCTCGCGCGCCGCCTCGCCCTCGCCGCCGCGAGCCGCCGCCACCGCTTCCTCCAGCAGCTGCTGGTACAATTCGATGCCGACCTCGCGGATGTGGCCCGACTGCTCCTCGCCCAGCAGGTTGCCGGCGCCCCGGATGTCGAGGTCGTGGCTGGCCAATTGGAAGCCGGCGCCCAGGGTGTCCAGGGCCTGCATGACCTGAAGCCGCTTCTCGGCGCCGGCCGACAGCACGCGGTCGGTGGGCAGGGTCAGATAGGCGTAGCCGCGCACCTTGCCGCGCCCGACCCGGCCCCGGAGCTGGTACAGCTGGCCCAGGCCGAACATATCGGCCCGGTGGATGATCAGGGTGTTGACGCTGGGCATGTCGATGCCGGATTCGATGATATTGGTCGACAAAAGCACGTCGTACTGCTTGTCGCCGAAGGCGGTCATCACCCCCTCCAGCTCGGTCGGGGTCAGCCGGCCGTGGGCGACGGCGGTCTTGACCTCGGGCACCAGCTTGGCGATGCGGTCGGCGACGCGGTCGATATCGGCCAGGCGCGGGCAGACGTAGAACACCTGGCCGCCGCGATAGCGTTCGCGCAGGATGGCCTCGCGCACCACCACCGGGTCGAAGGGCAGCACGAAGGTCCGCACCGCCAGGCGGTCCACCGGCGGGGTGGCGATGACGCTCATCTCCTTGACCCCGGTCAGCGCCATCTGGAGCGTGCGCGGGATGGGGGTGGCGGTCAGCGTCAGCACGTGGACGTCGGCCTTGAGCGCCTTCAGGCGCTCCTTGTGGGCGACACCGAAATGCTGTTCCTCGTCGATGATGAGCAGCCCCAGGCGCTTGAAGGCGATCCCCTTGGCCAGCAGCGCGTGGGTGCCGACGACGATGTCGACCGAGCCGTCGGCGATGCCCGCCTTGACCTCGCCGGCCCGCTTGGCGGTGACCAGCCGCGACAATTGCTCGACGTTGAGCGGCAGCCCCTTGAAGCGCTCGGCGAAGGTCCGGTGGTGCTGGCGGGCCAGCAGCGTGGTGGGAACCACGATCGCCACCTGCATGCCGGCCATGGCGGCGATGAAGGCGGCGCGCATGGCGACCTCGGTCTTGCCGAAGCCGACGTCACCGCAAACCAGCCGGTCCATGGGACGCCCCGAGGACAGGTCGGCCAGCGCGTCATCGATGGCACGAAGCTGGTCGTCGGTCTCGGCATAGGGAAAGCGGGCGCAAAACTCGTCCCACAGCCCCTCGGGCGGCGCCAGCGCCTCGGCCGTCCTGAGCTGCCTCTGGGCGGCGATGGCGATCAGGTGCTCGGCGATGTCGCGGATGCGTTTCTTGAGCTTGGCCTTGCGCGACTGCCAGGCGGCGCCGCCCAGCTTGTCCAACTGGACGCCGGCCTGGTCCGAGCCGAAGCGGGTGAGCACGTCCAGGTTCTCGACCGGCACGAAAAGCTTGTCGCCGCCGTCATAGACCACTCGCAGGCAGTCATGGGGGGCGCCGCCCACCTGGATGGTCTCCAGCCCGTCATAGCGGCCGATGCCGTGCTCCACATGCACCACCAGGTCGCCCTCGGACAGCGCCGAGGCTTCGGCGATGAACTGCGACCCGCGCTTCTTCTTGCGCGCCGGCCGGGCCAGACGGTCGCCCAATAGATCCTGCTCGGTGACCACGGCCAGATCGGGCATGGCGAAGCCGTGATCGAGACCCAGCACCACCATGGGCACCTTGGCCTTGGGCAGCGCCATGGCCTCGGCCCAGCTGTCCACCGGCTCTGCCTTGACGCCGTGATCGGTCAGCAAATGTGTCAGGCGATCGCGCGACCCGGCGGTCCAGGCCGCCAGCACCACCCGCCGCGTTGTCGTTTCGATCTCGACATGGTTCCGGAAGGCGTCATAGAGGTTGGCGCCCTGCAGCGTACGGATATCGGCGAAGTCGCGGCCGGGCCGGCCGCCGATGTCAACCATGCGGTTGACGCCCTCGGGGGCCACGAACGGCGACAGTTGGAAGGTGGTGCGCACCGCCAGCAGCCGGCTCCATTCCTCGGGCTCCAGATACAGCCTGGGTGGCGGCAGCGGGTGGTAGACCATGCCCGACTCGGCCAGCCCCGATCCGGTGATGGTGCGCCGGGCCTCGTAGTATTCCAGCACCAGCGCCCGCCGTGCCTCCGCCGCCTCGTCAACCTGGGCGTCAACCACGAACGCCGCCTCGGGCAGGAAGGCGGACAACGTGTCGAGGCCATCGTGGAACAGCGGCAGCCAATGCTCCATGCCGGTGAATTTGACCCCCTGCGAGATGGCCTCGTACAGCGGGTCCGGGCCCTGCACCACGCCGAACATCTCGCGATAGCCCGAACGGAAGCGGGCGATGGAGGCGTCGTCCAGCGTCACCTCGCTGACCGGCTTGAGGGCGAACGAGTCCAGCTTGCCGGTGGTGCGCTGGCTCATGGGGTCGAAGCTGCGGATGCTGTCGACCTCGTCGCCGAAGAAGTCCAGGCGCACCGGCTCGGGCAATCCCGGCGGGAACAGGTCGACGATGCCGCCCCGGACCGCGTATTCGCCCGGCTCCATCACCGTGTCGGCGCGGACATAACCGTTGCGGTTCAGGAACGATACCAGCGTGCCGCTGTCCACCCGCCCCCCGACCCGGGCGGCGAAACTGGCCTTGGCCAGCGTTTCGCGCGGCGGCACCCGCTGCATCAGCGCCGCCACCGTGGTCAGCACGATCCGTGGCGACGGCGCCGGTCCCTGGGCCAGTTCGGCGAGGGTGTCGATGCGCCGCGCCACGATCTCGACATTGGGCGAGACGCGGTCGTAGGGGACGCAGTCCCAGGACGGAAATTCCAGCACCGGCACGTCGGGCGCGACCAAGGCCAGCGCCTCGGCCATGCGCGCCATGCGGCCGTCGTCGCGCGCCACGTGCAGCACGTCCCCCGCCCCGCCGGTCCGGGCCAGGGTGGCGATGACCAGCGCGTCGACGCCCTCCGGGGCCCCGGCGACGGTGACGCGGCCGGGCGTACCAAGGAATTCCTCGAGCCTTTTCAAATCGGTGCGGCTTCTTTCTGAACGAACGCCCGGATCATCGCCATGACGTCGTGGTCCAGCCGGGAAGGCGCGGGCTCCTTGCCGGTGACCCAGTTGAACAGGTCGTTGTCGGTCTCGGCCAGCAGCGCCTCGTAGCGATCCAGCTGGTCGGCCGACAGGGTGGAAAGGTAACGCTCGGCGAAGCCGCCGAACAGGATGTCGTTCTCGTTCGACCCCATGTGGCGCGAGCGGAACAGAAGGCGTTTCAGTCGTGCGTCCATCGCGCGTATATAGAACGTCGGCGCGATCCTGTCAGCCACCAACGAGTCATGCGTCCCTCCTGCCTCAATCCCCTGTTCGCTCCCGTGACCGCCCTTCCCGGGGTTGGTCCGCGCATGGCGCCGCTTTACGAGCGGCTGGCCGGGCCCAAGGTGCTGGATCTGGTTTGGCACCTCCCCACCGGCGTTGTCGACCGCCGCGCCTGCCCCAGGATCGCCGACGCGCCGCCGGGCAAGGTGGCGACGCTGGAGGTCATGGTCGACGCCCATCTGCCCTCGGGCAGCCCCAGGCGTCCCTACCGCGTGCGCTGCTCGGACGGGACCGGATTCCTTCACCTGGTGTTCTTCCACGCCCGCGAGGACTGGCTTCGCCGCATGCTGCCGGAGGGTGAAATCCGGGTGGTCAGCGGAGTGGTCGAGCATTTCAACAACGAAATCCAGATCACCCACCCAGACCACGTGGTGCCGGTGGCCGAGAAGGCGTCGGTGATGACGGTGGAGCCGGTCTATCCGCTGACCGGCGGGCTGACCGCCAAGCCGCTGGCCCGCGGCATCCGCGCCGCCCTCGACCGGCTGCCGCCCCTGCCCGAGTGGCAGGACGAGGCCTGGCTGCGGCGCCAGGGCTGGCCGAGCTTCCGCGACGCCCTCGAGGCCCTGCACCGCCCAGAGGACGACCGCGCCGTGACCGAGGACTCTCCGGCCCGCCGCCGGCTGGCCTATGACGAATTGCTGTCCAACCAACTGGCCCTGTCCATGGTCCGCGCCCACATGCGCACGCTCACCGGGCGCCCCATCCGGGGCGACGGCCGGCTGCGGGCGCGGGTGACCGCCGCCCTTCCCTTCACCCTGACCGGCGCCCAGACCCGCTCGCTGTCCGAAATCGACGCCGACATGGCCGAACCGATCCGCATGCTGCGCCTGCTTCAGGGCGATGTCGGCAGCGGCAAGACGGTGGTGGCCCTGCTGGCCATGCTGAGCGCCGTCGAGGCCGGCGCCCAGGCGGCCTTGATGGCTCCCACCGAAATCCTGGCCCGCCAGCACCTGGCGACCATCGAACCGCTGGCCGCCGTCGCCGGGGTGCGGGTGGCGCTGCTCACGGGGCGTGACAAGGGCAAGCCGCGCGAGCGCATCCTGGCGGAGCTCGCCGATGGTGCCATCGACGTCCTGATCGGCACCCACGCCCTGTTCCAGGACGACGTCGCCTTCCGCGACCTCGCCTTGGCGGTGATCGACGAGCAGCACCGCTTCGGCGTCCATCAGCGGCTGGACCTGGCCTCCAAGGGCCGGGCGGTGGATGTGCTGGTGATGACCGCCACCCCCATCCCGCGCACCCTCCTGCTGACCTCCTATGGCGACATGGACGTGTCGCGGCTGGACGAGAAACCGCCCGGCCGTCAACCGGTTGACACCCGGGTGCTGCCGCTGGCCCGCATGGACGACGTCATCGGCGCGGTCGGGCGGGCGATCACCGGCGGCGCCCGGGTTTACTGGGTCTGTCCACTGGTCGAGGAGTCCGAGAAGACCGACCTTGCCGCCGCCGAGGACCGCCACCGGCACCTTGCCCAGTTGTTCGGCGACCGGGTGGGGCTGGTGCACGGGCGCATGAAGGGACCGGACAAGGACAAGGTGATGGCCCGCTTCGCCGAGGGCACGGTGGACATCCTTGTCGCCACCACGGTCATCGAGGTCGGCGTCAACGTGCCCGAGGCGACGGTGATGGTCATCGAGCACGCCGAGCGCTTCGGCCTCGCCCAGTTGCATCAGCTGCGCGGCCGAGTCGGGCGCGGGACCGGCTCGTCCACCTGCCTGCTGCTTTATGGCGCGCCGCTGTCCGAGGCGTCGAAGGCGCGCCTCGAGGTGATGCGGGCGACCGAGGACGGATTCGTCATCGCCGAGGAGGATCTGCGGCTCAGGGGCGGCGGCGAGGTGCTCGGCACCCGCCAGAGCGGCCTTCCCGAGTTCCGTCTCGCCGACCTCGCCATCCACGGCGAACTGCTGGCCGCCGCCCGCGACGATTCGCGGCTGGTCCTCGAACGCGACCCAGGCCTGACCAGCCCGCGAGGCGAGGCCCTGAGAACGCTCCTCTACCTCTTCGAGCGCGACGCGGCGGTCAGGACGCTGCGCTCGGGCTGACCTTCTCCGCCGCCTTGCGCCCCCGTCCCGGCGGCGTCACCAGCCCCGTCGACACCACCATCTTGATGCCGTCCTCGACGCTCATGTCGAGCACGATGACGTCGGATCGCGGGACGAACAGAAGGAATCCGGAGGTGGGATTGGGCGTGGTCGGGATGAACACGTTGACCATTCCATTCCCGAAATGATCACGCAATTCGCCCTGGGTGTTGCCGGCGATGAACCCCAGGGCCCACATCCCCTTGCGCGGATACTCCACCACCACGACCTCGCGGAAGGCGCTGGCCTTCTGGGCCAGGACGGTTTCGAAGATCTGCTTCACCGCCGAATAGATGCTGCGGATGACCGGCATGCGCTCCAGGACGGCGTCCTGCAGCTTCACGAACATGCGGCCGGCGAAACCGGCGGTCAGCATGCCGATGAGCGTCAGCCCAAGGATGACGGCGATCAGGCCGAAGCCGGGAATCCCCCAATTCTGGGGGTTCCAGGCCGGCGGAATCAGCGGCGACACCTGATTGTCCATGAACTTGATGAACTGCCAGGCGATGTAGAAGGTGATCGACACCGGCGCCGTGATCAGGATTCCGGCGAAGAAATAGGCGCGCAGCCGCGCACCGAGGCCCATGTGCAGGGATTCGGCGGGCGTGGGCGCGTCACCGGAAGGGTCGGTGGGAGTGGTGTTCATGGCGATTGGTGCCGTCGACTCGGGGCGGTTGGTGCGAGAGGATGGCCGAGCCCGGCCGCTTCCGCAACCGGATTGACCGTCCTACCACTTTCGAACCGCCTTGGGCCTTCCGGCACCCCCCCCTGACCACGCGCCCGGCCCGTCCCAGATTCCCGTCATGCATGCGCGCCTGGCCGCCATCGCCACCGCTTCGCCATCTCATCTCATCGACCGGTCGGCGGCCGAAGAGGTGGGACGCCACCTGTTCGGGGCCGACCTCGAACGGCTTGGCCCGGTCCATGCCAACGCCGGCATCGATCGCCGCGCCGCTTGCGTTTCCGTGGAGTGGCTGACCCGTCCGCACGGATGGGCCGAGCGGTCGCGTCTGTTCGCCGATCATTCCGTCGCCCTCGGCCGCCAGGCCGGCCTTGCCTGTCTGGACCGGGCGGGCCGGCGATCACGGGAGGTCGATGCCGTGGTCGCCGTCTCCACCACCGGCGTGGCGACGCCGAGCCTGGACGCGCTGCTGATCGAGCCGCTGGGGCTGCGCCCCGACGTGCTCAGGTTGCCGATATTCGGCCTCGGCTGCGCCGGGGGCGCGCTCGGGCTCGCGCGGGCGGCCGCGCTTGCCAAGGCCATGCCCGGTGCCCACGTGCTGCTGGTGGTGGTCGAATTGTGCACCCTCACCTTCCGGCCCGAGGACCGTTCCCCAGCCAATGTCGTCGCCACGGCTCTGTTCGGGGACGGCGCCGCCGCGGCGCTGCTGTCGACCGATGCGGACGGGCCGGCGATCTCGGCCTGGGGCGAGCATACCTGGCCGGATTCGCTGGACATCATGGGTTGGCGCATCACCGATGACGGCTTCGGCGTCCTGTTCTCGCGCGACATCCCCTCCCTGGTGGCCCGGGAACTGCGGCCGGTGGCGGAGCGCTGGCTGGCGGGGCTGGGGCTGGCTCGGCGGGACGTCGGCGCCTGGGCCTGCCATCCCGGCGGCGCCAAGGTGGTGGCGGCGCTGGAGGAGACGCTGGCATTGCCGCCGGGCAGCCTGGACGTGGAGCGCGCGGTGTTGCGCGACCACGGCAACATGTCGGCGGCCACCCTCCTTTACGTGCTCGAACGCCGGCTGGCCCGGCCCCTGCCCGCCCGCATGGCGGCGCTGGCGCTGGGTCCGGGGTTCACCGCCGGCTTCGTGATGCTGGAGGCGCCGTGACCCTGTTTCACGCCGTCCTCGCCCTGGTGGCCGCGCAACGGCTGGCCGAACTGGCCCTCGCCCACCGCAACACCCGCCGCCTGACGGCGGAAGGGGCCGTCGAGGCGGGAGGCCGCCACTATCCGCTCTTCGTCGTCCTGCATGCGGGATGGTTGGCGGCCATCGCCCTTGCCGTCCCCGCCGCCATGCCGCCCGATCCGCTCCTGCTGGGGGCGCTGCTGGCGGTCATGGGAATCCGGCTGTGGGTGATGGCGAGCCTGGGACGGTTCTGGACCACCCGCATCCTCACCCTTCCCAAGGCCCCGCTGGTCCGGCGGGGGCCTTACCGTTGGCTCCGCCACCCCAACTACATGGTGGTCTCGGCCGAGATCGCGCTGCTGCCGCTGGCCTTCGGCGAATGGCGGGTCGCGGTGGCGTTCTCCGCCCTCAACGGCGCCCTGCTCGCCCACCGGATCGCCGTCGAGGACGCCGTGCTCAGCGTTCGTGGAAGCTCTGCTGCATCTGGGTGAAGATCGGCTTGAGCATGTATTGCAGCAGCGTCTTGTTGCCAGTCACGATTTCGGCCTGGACGGTCATGCCCGGCGCGATCACGTGGACCCCCGGCTTGTCGCCGACGTAGTTCCGGTCCAGCTTGATCGAGGCCTTGAAGTAGGGCTCGCCCTTCTCGTTCACGAAGCTGGACGCCGAGGTGGACACCAACTCGCCCCACACGGCTCCGTAGCGGGCGAAATCGTAGGTCGCGACCTTGACCTTCACCTGCTGGCCCGGCTTGAGGAAGCCGATGTCGCGGGTGGTGACCTTGGCTTCGATCTTGAGTTCACGGTCGGTGGGGACCAGCTCGCAGACCAGCGCCCCGGGCTGGATGACCGAACCCGGATTCTTGAAGACCAGTCCCTTGACATAGCCTCGGGTCGGCGCCGTCACCACCAGCCGCTTCACCCGATCTTCCAGCCGCAGGATGCTTTCCTGGACCTGGGCCAGTTCCGACACGGTGACGCCCAGGTCGTCCATGGTCTGCTTGTGGGTCGAGGCTTGGTTGTCGACAAGCCGGTTCTCGGCCTCGGTCAACGCCTCGCGGGCGGTGACCGTCTGGCCCTTGATGCGGGCCTGCTCCCCCCGCACGCGCGACAACTCGCGTTTGTTGTCGAGGTAGACGACCTTGGACACCAGTCCGCGGCTCAGAAGCTCCTCGCGCATGCGCAGCTCCTCGGTCAGGGCGGCGACCTGCTCCTCGAGCGTATGCTGCTGCCCTTCCAGCAGCCGCAATTCGGACTTCTTCTGGTCGATCTGGGCCAGGATCACCGCGCGCTGGCTGTCGCGCAACCCGATCTGGGTCTGGTAGATGGCCAGGTTGTCGGCCACCAGCCCCTGGTAGTCGGTGCCGGCGAAGGAATAGTCGGGGGCGCGGCCCTCGGCGAAGGCGCGCAGGCGCTCGGCCTTGAGCAGCAGGGTCATCTCGCGGGCCCGCGACTGGTCCAGGTCGGCCAGGGCCTGGGCCGGCGACAGGCGCACCAGCGGCTGCCCCTCGTCGACCAGTTGCCCCTCGCGAATCAGCACCTCCTCGACGATGCCGCCCTCGAGATGCTGGATGTTCTGGATCGATCCGGTGGGAATGACCTCGCCCTCGGCGATGGCGACCTCGTCGATATGGGTCAGGCTCGCCCACAGCACGAACAGCAACACGGCGAGACTGGAGGCGAACATGGTGTAGCGGACCAGCGGGGCGGTGCCGCTTTCCTCCAACTGCACCGCCTGGGCCAAATGGCGTGCCTGGCGGCTGGATTGCTTGATGGGCGGGCGCGAGCTTTCCACCGGTACCGGCGGCGTGCCATCGGGATTGGGCAGGTTGACGAGGCTCTGGTTGGTCATGGTCCGTCAGATCAGGTCTGGAGGAATGCGGGCCCGGACCTCCTCGGCGGGGCCGGCGAGGCGCAGATAGCCGCCGTCGAACACGAGGATCCTGTCGGCGATCCTAAGATGGCTGGGCCGGTGGGTCACCATGAAGATGGTCGATTGGCCGCGGAACGACTCCACCGCCTGCATGAACAGGCGGTCGCCCTCGAAATCCAGGCCGTTGACCGGCTCGTCGAACAACATGATCGGCGCGCGCTTGAGATAGCCGCGGGCCAGCGACAGCCGTTGGATGAAACTGGTGGAAAGATGGTCGCTGGCCCCATCGCCGATGCGGGTGTCCAGCCCGCGCGGCAGGGCCATGATGTCGTCCCAGACGTCCGCCAGCTCGCAAGCCCAACGGATGTCGGCGTCGGTGGCGGTGGGATGGGCCAAGCGAAGGTTCTGGGCCACCGTGCCGAAGAACAGGTTGCAGACCTGCGGCACATAGGAAACGGCGTGCCGCAACTCGATGGGGTCGATCTGGCGCAGGTCGGTGGCGTCGATGCGGACCGAGCCGGCCTGGGGCGCGTAAAGGCCCAGCATCAGCTTGAGGATGGTGGACTTTCCCGAGCCGTTGCGCCCGGTCACCGCCACCACCTCGCCCGGCTCGACGTCGAAGGACACGCCCACCAACGCCGGGTCGGCGTCGCTGGTGTAGCGCAGGCTGACGCGCTGGAACGACACGTGCCCCTTGACGTTCTTCAGGGGCGCGATCATGGCGCGGGGGTCGCGCTCGGGCTTCAGGTTCATCAACCCATCGATCTGCTTGACCGAGCCCCGGACCTGCTCGATGCGCTGGATCAGGGTGAAACCGGTCTGAAGCGGGGACAGCACCCGCCACACCAGCATCATGGCGGCTATCAGGCCGCCGATGGTCATGTTGCCGTCGATGACGCCCAGAACACCGATGGCGATGGTGGCCATGCCGGCCGACACGATGAGGACGTTGCTAACCGTCGAGATAACGATGGCGAAGATGCCGTTGTTGAAGCCGCCATAGGCGGCGCGCGCGCTCATCTCGCGATAGCGCTTGACCCAGGTGTGCTCGGCGCCGGCCAGCTTCACTGCCCGCATCTTGCCCAGGGTCTCGACCATGAACTCCTGGCGGCGCGACGCCGCCCGCGACGCGATGGCCACGTTCTTGCGCACCACCGGCATGGCGATCAGGCCGATGATGATGAACAGGAAGGTGGCGATCACCGGAACCAGCGCCAGGATGCCGCCCAGAAGGAAGATGATGGCGAAATAGAAGATGGCGAAGGGCAGTTCCATGAACACCGTCGCCAGCGGCCCGGTGAAGAACTCCCGCACCGATTCGAAGTCCTTGATGCGTGCCACCTGCGCCCCGATGGTGGCGCGTTCGGTGAAGCCGGGCGGCAGCGACAGGATGTGCTGGAAGATGTTGTTGCCCATGATGTGGTCGAGGCGCGCCCCGATGAACGCCAGAATCCTGGCGCGGACGGATCGCAAGATGGCGTCGAATGTCAACGCCATGCCGACGCCGATGGCGAAGGAGGCCAGCATGGGCATCGAGCCGGTGCCGATGACCTTGTCGTAGACCGCCATCACGAACAGGGGAGTCGCCAGCGACGCAATGTTGAGCAGCAGCGTGACGAAGAGCGCCTGCCAGAACAGCGGCCGGAAACGATCGAGGACGGTGCGGAACCAGCCCACCCGCTGGACGTTGGCGTCGGCCTGGATGGGGGTGAAGAAATAGGCCGTGCCGTGGACTTGGGGGTGGGTCAGGGTGACGGTCGTCCCCTCGCCGCTGTCGTAGACCTCGACCGCCCCTTCCGCCGCCGACTTGACCACCATGGCCGGCCCGTCGTCGGGCAGGAACAGGCACGGCAGCAGGCGCGCGTCCAGGGTGGCCAGGTTGAGCTTCCGCTCGGGCCGCGAGGAATAGTTCAGGGTCGCCATCACGTTCCGGAGACCCGTGAGATCCAGGTCGTTGGCGAAATGTGGAAGCGCCTCGGCGACATGGCGCGGATTCCCCTTCCATCCCAGGGACTTCAGCAGGGGCAGCAGACAGGCCGCCAGATCCGAGGTGGCGTAGAAGCCGCCCAGGGCGTTGGCCTGAAGTTGCGCCTCGTAGTGCTCCAGCGCCAGCTTGCTGGCGCTGACGGGCGCGGTCGCGACGGCTTGGCCGCTCATGCCGCCCCCCCCTGCGGCAGCAACGCGGCCACCGGCGCCGGCGCCGCTTCGCGCGGCGGACGCTTGGTCAGCCGGCCGCCCTCGAGATCGTAGACATTGTCGGCCAGCTTCACCAGCGACGGCCGGTGGGTCACCAGCACCAGCGACCGCTTGCCGCGCGCGCGTTCCAGCCAGACACGCAGGAAGTTGTCACCGGCGGAATCCACCGCCGTGTTGGCTTCGTCGAACAGGACGATGCGGGGATTGTTGACCAGGGCACGGGCGATGGCGATGCGCTGCTTGATGCCGCGCGGCAGCGAATCGTAGGCGCCGTCGCCGACCGGGGTGTCGAAGCCCATGGCCATGGTCGCCACCACCTCGTCGAGCCCCAGCAAGGCGGCCGTCTCCACCGCCACCTCGTCGAGCTCGGGGCGGAACATGGTGATGTTCTGGAGGATCGTGCCCTGAAACAGGACGCCGTGCTGGGGAAGATAGGCGATCTGGTCGCGCACGCTTTGCGGCTCGAATCGGGTGATGTCCTGGCCGTCGACCAGGACGGAGCCCGAGGTCGGCGTCATGGCGCCCTGCATCAGCGCCAGCAAGGTGGTCTTGCCGCTGCCGTTGCCGCCCGAGATCACCACGCACTCGCCTTCCTCGATGGTGATCGAGGCGCCCTGCACGATCATCGGGCTGTCGTCGTCGTAGCGGAAGCTGACGCCGCGCAGTTCCAGCCGGCCCTGCACCTTGGGAAGCCCGGGCAGGTCCTCGCGAGCCTCGCGCGGCATGGCGAACAGCCTGCGCAGGCGGTCGCGCGCCAGGATGAAGGTCTGGAACCGCGTCCACACGCCCAGCGCCTTCTGCAGCGGGCTCATGGCGCGGCCGGCCAGGAGCGAGCAGGCCGCCAGGCCGCCGGTGGTCATGTCGCCGGAAACCACGATGGTGCTGCCGAAGCCGGCCACGGCGATCATGGTCAGTTGCGAGAAGAAGGACGAGACGCCGAGCGCGTTGGCGCTCTTCAGCGCCACCGCGTGGTAGCCCTCGGCACAGGATTCCTGGAGACGTTCGTAGCGGCGGACCATGGGGGTCTCCATGGCCATGGCCTTCACCGAATGGATGCCGCCCAGCACCTCGATGATGAAGTTGAAGCGGCGGTCGTCGGCCTGCATCCGCTTGGCGATCGCCTCGCGCAGCGAGGTCCCGATCTTGACGGCGGTGAGACCGAAGGCCACCAGCAGCGCCAGCGGCACCGCCACCAGCCAGCCGCCCATGAACGCCACCAGCGTCAGGTAGAGGATGGCGAACGGCAGGTCGAGCATGGTCAGCAGGGCCTGGCCGGCATAGAATTCGCGAACCGTGGTCAGCGAATTCATGCGCTCCAGATGGACGCCCGAGCCCTCCTTCTCGAAATCGTGGATGCCGCTCATCACCAGCCGATCAAGGGCGGTGATGCTGGCCTTGTGCTCGAACTTGGCGCCGATCCAGCCGGTGACGTAGGAGCGGCCGAAGCTGAGGATGGATTCCATGGCCAAGGCGGCCAGCACGCCCGCCAGCAACAGCACCATGGTGCCGGTGGATTTGTTGGGCAGGATGCGGTCGTAGACCTGCAGCAGGGTCATGGGCATGGCCAGACCCAGGATGTTGAGGAACAGCGACGCCACGCCGAGGTCGAACAGATTCGCCCTCAGGGTCGACAGATCGCTCAGCGCGAACGGCCGTTCCCGTTCGCCCGCCGCCTCCGGTGCGGATGCCTCGTCGCTCATGCCCCTCCGTCCATGCACCGGCTCTTCCCAAATCCCCGTTCCGGCGGTGCCTCGGCAGTTGGACCATACACCAGCATTCGTTTCGATTCATTTACTATCCACAAGATGGGTTCCCCTCCCCTGGTGACAAGGCGGCGGAACCCCGTATGATGGGC
Source organism: uncultured Rhodospirillaceae bacterium (assembly GCA_937887565.1). Taxonomy (GTDB): domain Bacteria; phylum Pseudomonadota; class Alphaproteobacteria; order Rhodospirillales; family Magnetospirillaceae; genus CALABS01. Next base: position 32,214 of record CALABS010000018.1, read on the forward strand.
CGTCCACCATGAGGCGCGATTTGTCCAGCCCCCGACCCGCCAGCATCGAGATGATCGAGCGCCTGATCGCGTTCGACACCACCAGCTACAAGTCCAACCTGTCCATGATCTCGTGGATGGCGGAATACCTGGAGGGAATGGGCGCCTCGGTCCGCCTGACCCACGACGACGCCCGCGAGAAGGCCAACCTCTTCGCCACCCTCGGGCCGGCCGACCGCGGCGGGATCATCCTGTCGGGGCATACCGACGTCGTGCCCGTCGACGGCCAGGACTGGACCTGCGACCCGTTCCGGGCCGAACGTCGCGGCGACCGCATCCTTGGCCGCGGCACCGCCGACATGAAGAGCTTTCTCGCCGTCGCCCTGGCGCTGGCGCCGGATTTCGCCGCCCGCCCCCTGGAATTGCCGATCCAGTTCGCGTTTTCCTATGACGAGGAGGTCGGTTGCGTCGGCGTGCGGCGCCTCATCGACGATCTCGCCAACGTGCCCGTCATGCCCCGCCTGTGCATCGTCGGCGAACCCACCGAGATGAAGGTGGTCGTCGGCCACAAGGGCAAGAAGAGCGTGCGCTGCCACGTCCATGGCAAAGAATGCCATTCGGCGCTCAACGACCGCGGCGTCAACGCGGTGGAAATCGCCGCCGAACTCGTCGCCTTCCTGCGCGGGCTCCAGCGCCGCATCCGCGAGAACGGCCCGTTCGATCCCGGTTATGACCCTCCGTATACGACGGTTCACACCGGCGTCATCGCCGGCGGCACGGCACTCAACATCGTCCCCCGGGATTGTTCGTTCGAGTTCGAGTTCCGCAACCTGCCGGACCACGACGCCGAGACCCTGATGGCGGAAGTGCGCGGGTTCGCCCAGGACCTGGCGCCGGAGATGCTGGCGGTCGACCCCGCCGCCGGCATCATGTTCGATGAGCACAACTCCACTCCGGGCCTGATCGCCTTCGACGACGACGAGGCGGCGCGGCTGGCCTGCCAGTTGTCGGGGGCCAACGGCACCTCCAAGGTCAGCTTCACAACCGAGGCCGGCTTGTTCCAGCGGGCCGGCGTCAGCGCGGTGGTCTGCGGGCCGGGCAGCATCGCCCAGGCCCATCGCCCGGATGAGTTCGTCACCCTGCAGCAGGTCGCCGAGTGCGAGACCTTCCTGCTCCGCCTGCTGGAGCGGATGAGCCAGCCCTAGTCGGGCGCTCCGGGCGCGTCGCCGGGGTATTTCGGCCCGTCGCCGTCGAGATGCAGCCAAGGCGGCTTGCTGGAGGTCCAGATCTCGTAGAGCGGCGCGGTGGACCCGGGATCGTCCAGGCTGGCGATGGTGACGTCGATGGTCTCGGTCGCGGCGGCGTACTCGAAGGTCAGGGCCGAGCCGCAATCGGCGCAGAACCGGCGCACCGCCCGCTCGGACGCCTTCACGGATTGGGGCGTGCCCCGAACGAAACGGAATCCGGCCCGGTGGAAGGCCACCCACGCCACCACCGGCGCCCCCGCCGCCCGCTGGCACATGCGGCAATAGCAATATCCGGCCGACAGGGGGTCCCCGTCGATGCGGTAGCGTACCGCGCCGCAAAGGCAGCCGCCTTCATAGACCATGCATCCTCCCGCATCCGTCCCCCCGCATTTCGGCAACGGCCCGACCGAGCGCAATAGCGCGTCCGGGCGGGGCACGGCGCATGGGGATGGGACGCGGTCAGTCCCGCCGCCCCCGCCGGATGGTCTGGACGAGGTCGATGAGCGCCAGCCCGACCAGCATGACCACGGCCGCCGCCAGGTGGCGGAACGGCAGCACCGGCGCGAACGCCGCCACCACCAGCGCCGACCCGCCGTAGAGCAGGGCCTTGCCGCGCAGCGTCGTCATGGCCGCACCTCGACGTAGCTGATGACCTTGCGGACGCCGTCGCCGTCCTTGGCGCGGGCGATCGCCTTCCTGGCCTCCTCGGCCGACCGGGCCCGTCCCAGCAGATAGACGGCGCCGAAGGGGTCGGCGGTGGTGCGGAAATTGACGTCGGCGACGCCGGCGGTGCCAACAAGCCTTCCCTGGGCCTTGACCGCCATCGCGGTGGTATCGGCCCAGCCGGCCATGGATTTCCGGCGGGGATCACGGTCCGGGACATGGACCACATGCCAGTACAGCTTCCTGACCCCCTTCACCGCGCGCACCCCGCGCTCGAAGCGGTCGTACTCGGCCTTGTCCTCGAAGATGCCGGTGACCAGCAACCGCTGCTCATAGATTTCCGTGGCGGCTCCGAGGGTCTTCACCTCCGCCATCAGGGCATTGACCTTAAGGACGATCTCGTTGTCCTTGGCGATGTCGGCCGCCGATCGCGCCTCGATGGCACGGTCGATCAAGGTCTTGGGCGCCGACAACACGTCCAGCAGCTGCGCCGGCGCCGGCGCCGCGATGGCCGCCAGCGCCATGGTCAGGGTCAGGGTGCGGTTCATGACGGTCCTCCCTTGAGGTGTTTGTGGACGGCCTGTCGGCTGATTCCCAGTTCCCGGCCGATTCGCGCCAACGACCAGGCCGGGTTTTCGGCCCGCAGCCGGCGGACCTTGTCCTTGGTGTCGTCGCCGCCGCGTCCCGTCGGCGCCAAGGATGCCAGCGATCGCAGATCCGCGAGCAGTGTCCCGTAGCCAGCCCCATCATCCCCGCCCCGCTCGGCCCAATAGCGCAGCCGGGCCTCGAACTCGGCCGCGTCGCGAATCGGCAACCCACGCCGCCACAGCTCCTCCACCACATGATGGCGGGCGGCGCAGGCGGTGGGAAGCACCGCCTCGCCGGGGCCGTCGGACAGCAACGCCAGATCGTGCCGGCGCGCCTCCCAGATCAAGGCTTCGTCGCGGGCATCCGTCACCGTGGCGGGCAGCGGACACGCCGCCTCGATGGCCGCGCGCAACTCGGGCGGAACCTCGTGCCATGGGAACTGCCACCCGGCCAGCGGCCCCCAGGGGTCATCGTCCAGGGCCAGGCGAGCGGCGGCGTCGATGAACATCCGCTCCAACGGAGTGGGGGCGAGCGCCGCTTCCAGCCCGCCATAACGCGCCAGGACCATCGCCCGCGCGTCGTTCGCACGCCTCAACCGCGCGCGCCGGGCCCGGGCCGCCCGGATCAGGGCGCCGGGATCGTCGGCCTCCTCGCGAAGGCGCAGGGGCTCCAGCGCGGCGTCCAGCGGTTCGCCGCCCCGCGCCTCATGGCGGCGCGCCAGCGCCTCCATGCCGCCCTTGTAGCCGCCCCACTGCTTGCCGCACAGACCGATGGCCCTCGCCAGGGCCTCGTCCTGCACCTCGTCCTCGTCGGACTGATAGAGAGCGACGATGCCCTCCAGGCGGTCGAGCGCCAGTTGCTCGGGGTCCGCTCCCTTTGTCATCAGGTCGAAGAGGTCCATGCACCCTCCGTCAACGGCTAGGTTGACAGTGCTGTGCCCAATCCCTCTTGTCAATGGTCACTGTTTACGGACACGTCACAATGCATTTCAAAATGAATGCCTGCCATTCAATAATTACCTACATTGTTTTTCTCCATCGATCGATTGAATGTCGCCATAATACACCAATATTACCTATGGCGAATGGCCGGGGTGACGGCACGCCATGTGAATCTTGAGCAAAAGGAAGAGCGGTGACGTCGCATCTCGATCTGGTTCACACAAGGCTGTTATGGCTTATCTACAACACACCCGGCGGCATGACCGCCGCACAGTTGATCGCGGAACTGAAGTGTCGGGGATGGTGCGAGCCCTGGTTGACGCCGGCCGACCTCGGCATGGCCCCGCTCGATGTCCTTCGTCCCCCATCGGGACGGATGAACGCGCATTGACTGGCCGCTATACTGCGGCCATGCCCGGTCGCGATACCCTTTCCCCCCGCCTGGTCACCCTCGGCCTGATGGCCTTGGGCTGGCTGTTCGTGGCGATCGGTCTGGTGGGCGTGGTGGTGCCGGTGTTGCCGACCACCCCCTTCCTGCTGGTGGCCGTATGGGCCTTCGCGCGGTCGTCGCGGCGGTTCCACGCCTGGCTGGTCCATCATCCGGTGCTGGGGCCGCCCCTGGCCGCCTGGGAGACCCACCGGGTGATCCCGGTTCGGGCCAAGGTGTTGGCGGTCGTCGGGATGACCGGCGGAATGGCCTATGTGACGCTGATCTCGCCGGCGCCGTGGTACGCCGCCGCCGCCATGGGGGTGGTGGTCGCCTATGGCGCTTGGTTCGTGCTGTCCAAGCCCAGCCAGCCGCCGGAACCGGACACGCCGGACGCACCCTGAGCAGGGTCGTTTTCGGCCCGCCGCAGGGCGATGTCCACCAACGACGGCGGCGCGGTCATCAGCGTGTGGCCTTCGACGGCCAGCCAGGCCGCCACGAATGGGACGCGGTCGCGCGGAATGAATCTGGGCATCGGTCGCTCCCCTTCTGGGTTCGTCCTTGACCCTTCTTGTACCATGGTCGGGGTTAAGGGCCGGTTACGCCGCCCGAACACGACGAAGCCGCAGACCCCTATGGAATCTGCGGCTTGGCGATGGTGAGCCCGGTGGGACTCGAACCCACGGCCCCATGATTAAAAGTCACGTGCTCTACCGACTGAGCTACGGGCTCTCACCGGAAAACGGGGGCACACCATAGGGATGGCGTCGCCCCCGGTCAATACCAGTTACTTGACGTCGGCGGCGACGCGCATGCGGACCAGCTTGTCGGGGTTGGCGACGGCGCCGTTGTCGGTCTCCGAGCCCTTGGTGATCTTGTCCACGTGCTCCATGCCCTCGACCACCTTGCCCCAGACGGTGTATTTGCCGTCCAGGCTGGGGGCGCTGCCGAGCATGATGAAGAACTGCGAATCGGCGCTGTGCGGGCTCATGGCACGGGCCATGCCGACCACGCCACGAGTGAAACGCTCGCCCGAAAACTCGGCCGGCAGCTTGACGCCGGAACCGCCGGTGCCGGTGCCGGTGGGGTCGCCGCCCTGGGCCATGAAGCCGTCGATGACGCGATGAAACGGGGTGCCGTCGTAGAAGCCCTTGCGGGTCAGTTCCTTGATGCGGTCCACGTGCCTGGGCGCCAGATCGGGCCGCATTTCGATGACCACCCGGCCCCAGGGCAGATCCATGTAGAGCGTGTTCTCGAGATCGGCGGCGGCGGCCGGACGGAGCGCCAGGACGACGATGGCGATGGCTGCGAAAGCAAGTGTTTGCAAGAGCTTCACGATCATTCCTCCACGTCTGCGGCAACCCGCAGGTGGACCAGGGTGTCGGGGTTCTCGACGGCGCCGTTGTTGCGGGCCGAGCCCTTCTTTATGGCGTCCACGTGGTCCATGCCCTCGACCACCTGGCCCCAGATGGAATACTTGCCGTCCAGGTGCGGCGAATCGTCGAACATGATGAAAAACTGCGAATCCGCCGAATCGGGGCTGGCGGCGCGGGCCATGGAACAGGTGCCGCGCACGTGCCTTTCCTTGGAGAACTCGGCCTTCAGCTTGTGGCCCGAGCCGCCGGTGCCGGTGCCGGTGGGGTCGCCGCCCTGGGCCATGAAACCGTCGATGACGCGGTGAAAGGGCGTCCCGTCGTAATAGCCCTGCCGCGCCAGCTCCTTGATGCGGGCGACATGGTTGGGGGCAAGGTCGGGGCGTAGCTGGATCACCACGCGGCCGTCCTTCAGGTCCATGTACAGGGTATTCTCGCGGTCCACACTAGCCTCCGTGTCTTCGCCGGGTCACCGGCCGATCTTGTCCTCCAGCCGGGCGCGCACCCTGGGGCTGACGAAGGACGATATGTCGCCGCCCAGGCGGCCGATTTCCTTGACGAAGCGGGACGAGATGAACTGGCACCGCTCGGACGCCATCAGGAACAGGGTCTCGATCTCGGGCTGCAGGCGGGCGTTCATGCCGGCCATCTGGAATTCATATTCGAAATCCGAAACCGCCCGCAGGCCGCGCACGATCAGCCGCGCGCCGCAGGCGCGGGCGAAATCGACCAGAAGATTGTCGAACGGGCGGACCTCGATGCTGAGGCCGTTGGCCCGCGCCAGTTCCGCCACCTCCTCCTTCACCAGTTCGACCCGTTCGTCCAGGCTGAACAGCGGCCCCTTGCCGGCGTTGACCGCCACCGCCACGATCAGGCGGTCCACCACCCGCGCCGCCCGCGACACGATGTCGAGATGGCCGTTGGTGATGGGATCGAAGGTACCGGGATAGATGCCGATGCGATCACTCATTCCTCGCCTCCGGGCGTGGGGGTGTCGTCGGTTTCCTCCCCAATCTCTTCGTCCTCGGACTCTTCGCTGGAGCCGTTGAGGTCGCAAAGGCGGGCCACCGAGACCACCCGCTCGCCCTCGGCGGTGCGGAACAGGGTCACACCCTGGGTCTTGCGGCCGGCGATGCGGATGTCGTCCACCGGGATGCGGATCAGGGTGCCGCCGTTGGACACCAGCATGACCTCGTCCTCGTGGTTGACCGGGAACGATCCCACCACCGGGCCGTTCTTGCCGGTCAGATCGATATTGGCGATGCCCTGCCCGCCACGGCCGGTGATACGGTACTCGTAGGCCGAGGTCCGCTTGCCGAAGCCGTTTTCGGTGATGGTCAGGATCATCTCCTCCTCGCCGCTCATGCGCTCGGCGTCGGGCCCGGTCAACTCTCCCCGCAGATAGGCATCGCGGGTCTCCATGTCGAAGTCCACGTGCTTGAGGATGGACATCGAGATGACCTCGTCGCCGTCCAGGCGGATGCCCCGCACGCCGGTGGAGTTCCGGCCGGCGAAGACGCGCACCTCGGGCACCGGGAAGCGGATCGCCTTGCCCATGCGGGTGGCCAGCAGGACGTCGTCGGTTTCCGAGCAGGTGCGCACGGCGATCAGCCGCTCGCCGTCGCTCAGCTTCATGGCGATCTTGCCGTTGGCGCGGATGTCCACGAAATCCGACAAGAGGTTGCGCCGCACGTCTCCGGTCGAGGTGCAGAACATGACGTGCAGTTCGCCCCAGGTGGACTCGTCCTCGGGCAGCGGCATGACGGTGGAGATGGTCTCGCCGTCGTCCAGCGGCAGGATGTTGACCATGGCCTTGCCCTTGGCCTGGGGCGTGCCCAGCGGCAACCGGTAGACCTTGAGCTTGTAGGCGATGCCGGTCGACGAGAAGAACAGCATCGGCGTGTGGGTGCTGGCCACGAACACCTGGCTGAGGAAGTCCTCGTCCTTCATGCTCATGCCCGAGCGGCCCTTGCCGCCGCGCTTCTGGGCGCGGTAGGTGGACAGCGGCACCCGCTTGATGTAGCCGGTGTTGGTCACCGTCACCACCATGTCCTCGCGGGCGATCAGGTCCTCGATGTCGTGCTCGAACTCGGCGTCCTCGATGGTGGTGCGCCGGGGCGTCGCGAACTGGGCGCGGATCTCCACCAGCTCGCCGCGCAGAACCTCCATCAGCTTCGGCCGGGACGACAGGATCTCCAGGTATTCCTTGATCTGGTCGCCGATCTCGCGCAGCTCGTCGCCGATCTTGTCGCGCTCGAGGCCGGTCAGGCGGTGCAGGCGCAGGTCGAGGATGGCCTTGGCCTGGGCCTCGGACAGCTTGTACTTGCCCTCGACGATGCCGCGGCCGGGCTCGTCGATCAGGCGGATCAGCGGCTCGACATCGCCCACCGGCCAGTCGCGGGCCATCAGCTGCTCGCGCGCCGTGCCCGGATCGGGGGCGGCGCGGATCAGCGCGATCACCTCGTCGATATTGGCCACCGCGATGGCCAGGCCGGCCAACACATGGGCGCGGTCGCGGGCCTTGCCCAACTCGTAGATGGTGCGCCGGGTGATCACCTCCTCGCGGAAGGCGATGAAGGCCTCGAGGATCTCCTTGAGCGGCATCATCTGCGGCCGGCCGCCGTTGAGCGCCAGGGCGTTGACGCCGAACGAGGTCTGCAGCGGGGTGAACTTGTACAGCTGGGCCAACACCACGTCGGCGATAGCGTCGCGCTTGATCTCGATCACCACCCGCACGCCGTCGCGGTCGGACTCGTCGCGCAGGTCGGAGACGCCCTCGATCTTCTTGTCGCGCACCAGCTCGGCGATCTGCTCGAGCATGCGCGCCTTGTTGACCTGATAGGGCACCTCGGTGACCACGATGGCCTCGCGGTCCTTGCGGATCTCCTCGACGTGGCAGCGGCCGCGCATGATCACCGAACCGCGGCCGGTGGTGTAGGCCGAGCGGATGCCGGCGCGGCCAAGGATGGTGCCGCCGGTGGGGAAGTCGGGCCCCGGCACGATCTCCATCACCTGCTCGGGGGTCAGGTCCGGGGTGTCGATCAGGGCGCAGCAGGCGTCGATCACCTCGCCCAGGTTGTGGGGCGGGATGTTGGTGGCCATGCCCACCGCGATGCCGCCGGCGCCGTTGACCAGCAGGTTGGGGAACCGCGCCGGCAGGACCGTCGGTTCCTCGGTGGAATCGTCGTAGTTGGGCTGGAAGTCGACGGTTTCCTTGTCGATGTCCTCGATCAGGAAATGCGCCGCCCGGGCCATGCGGGCCTCGGTGTAGCGCATGGCCGCCGCCGGGTCGCCGTCCATGGACCCGAAATTGCCCTGGCCGTCGATCAACGGCAGGCGCATGGAGAAATCCTGCGCCATGCGCACCATGGCGTCGTAGATCGCCGCGTCGCCGTGCGGATGGTACTTGCCCATGACATCGCCGACGATGCGCGCCGACTTGCGGAACGGCTTGTTGAAGTCGTAGCCGTTCTCTTTCATCGCGTAGAGGATACGACGATGCACCGGCTTGAGGCCGTCGCGCACGTCGGGAAGCGCGCGGCTCACGATCACGCTCATGGCGTAATCGAGATACGATCGCTTCATCTCCTCTTCGATGGTGACCGGAGTGATGTCGAACTGCGGCGTCGAAGGAGGCGTCGTCAAAGAATTGTGTCCCGTAGGTCTACTGGAAGAATCCCAGGATTTGGGGATGGCAAGGCTGCCACGGTGGCGAAAGCTACCAGATATCGTGCAGTGCGACAACACCAAGGGAGCCGGTGCGCCGGCCCGCATCCTCTGGCATACTTTCGCGTGAGAACGGGCGAACCGGGAAATGTGGCATGAAGCGGCTGGTGACCGCCGAGACGGTGATGGCGGCAAGGCTCTCGGACACCGGGGACGAGGTCCAGGTGGCCTTGCGCGACGACAAGGGCGGCGACGTCCACCTGACCCTGCCCACCGACCAATTGGCCGTGCTGAGGGCGTGGATCGACCAGGTGACTCCCGACGGGCAGCCGGCGCGCCGCAAGCCGTCGGTCTTTCCGGTGGAGAACTGGAGCGTCCGGCCGGCCGAGGACGAGGAAACCATCGTCGTCACCTTCCGCCTGGCCCGCGGGGTCGAACTGGGCTTCAACCTGCCGCGAGCCGCCGCCCATCGCTTCGCCCACGCCCTCGGCGTGCTGCTGGGAACCCTGCCCCCGGCCGCTCCGTCGAAGTCGCGGCATTAGGTCCTCGCCGGGGCGCCCGCCCGCGCCGCGCCTCTTGGTCGAGGCGTGGCGCTTCACCCGTTCGAGTCCGCTTTTTCCCCCAATGGCGATCATCCCGATGCGACCGACCGCGCGCGGCCGGTCGCGGTTAGCATTCCCCCGTCGATGCGGATCGCGCCTCGTTCGCGCGGTTCTCGGGATGGCCAGGAGGAACAGGAATGCGCGCGATCTCGGCGATCATCTGCTTGGCGCTGCTGGCGGGGTGCGCCGCGCCGCCGCCGACTTCGGCCCCCATCGGGGCCGGCCTTCCCCCGGCCGCGCGGGTGGCCGGCATTCCGTTCCATCCCCAATCGGGATTCCGCTGCGGGCCGGCCGCCATGGCCCAGGTCATGGCCGGCGCCGGCGTGCCGGTGCCGCCGGAGAAACTGGAGGATCTGTTCCCCCGCACCCAGAACGATCCCCGCCCCATCCTCGTCGACACAGCCCATCGCTATGGCCGCTTCGCCTATCCGCTGGTCGGGGTCGAAGCCGCGATGGCCGAACTGGCCGCCGGCCACCCGGTCCTGGTTGTCCAGAACCTGGGGGTGCGCAGCCGGCCCATGTGGCATTGCATCGTGGCGGTGGGCTACGACCGCGACCAGATCCTGGTCAACGCCGGCGGCGAGGAAGGCAAGGCCATGTCGCGGCGCCTGTTCGAGCGCCTGTGGTCGGACAGCGGCCAATGGGGCCTGGTGGTCCTCAAGCCCGGCGACCTGCCGGCGACGGCCGATCAGCGGTCCTACCTCAAGGCTGCCCGGGCGCTGGAGGATTCCGGCCGGTACTGGGAATCCGTGCTGGCCTATGACGGGGCGCTGGCACGCTGGCCGGCCGAGACCGAGACCCTGATGGGGCTGGGATCGAGCCTGCATCTGCTGGGCGATCCCCAGGGTGCCGCCGACGCCTACCGGGCCGCCGCCGAACTGGCCGACGACCCGGCCCCGGCGCTCGGCCGCCTGGCCCAGATCCTGTCCGAACTCGGCCGCCGCGACGAGGCGGCTGCGGCCCTGCACGAGGCGGCGGCCCGCAAGGCCGGCCACGGTCCCGCCACGAAGGACGTCATGGATTGATCGCTACCACATCTTGGACTATTGTCCCCCGACACACACAGAATTCGGGAGTTCGGGGGCCATGGCCGGCAGCGTGAACAAGGTTATTCTGGTGGGCAATCTAGGCCGCGACCCCGAGGTGCGCACCTCGCAGGACGGCTCCAAGATCGTCAACCTGTCCATCGCCACGTCCGAGACCTGGAAGGACCGCGCCACCGGCGAGCGCAAGGAAAAGACCGAGTGGCACCGCGTGGTCATCTTCAACCCCAACCTCGCCGACGTGGCCGAGCGTTTCCTGAAGAAGGGCAGTTCGGTCTATGTCGAGGGGGCGTTGCAGACCCGCAAATGGACCGACCAGCAGGGCGTCGAGCGCTACTCGACCGAGGTCGTCATCGGTCGCTTCAAGGGCGAGCTGACCCTGTTGGGCGGCCGCGACGGCGGCGGGTCCGGCGGCGGCTATGACGAGGGTGGCGGCGGTGGCGGCGGTGGCGGCTACGGCGGCGGCCAGCGGTCCTCCGGCGGCGGCCAGCAGCGCGGTGGCGGCGGCCAGGGCGGCGGCTCCGGCTGGGAGCCCCCGCCGGATCTCGACGACGAGATCCCCTTCTAACCGCCGCCCCCTTCGCTCAGCCGGCGTCGCGGTCCTCGGCCTCGGCGCTGGCGGCACGGGCCGAGGCGAGCGCCCGCTCGACCTCGGCCAGGCGAGCCCGCAACAGCTCCTGCTCCAAGGTCAAGGCTTGCCGTAGATCGGCGGGAGCCTGATCCTCGGCCATCAGCGCTCCGCGCTGGCGGCGGCGGAGGCCCAAGCCCCGCCCGGCCCCGTCGCCGCGCCGGCCATTGCCATGGCCCGCCCCACAGCCGTTCCGGGCGCGGTTGCCGCCGCAGCGGCCGGTCGCCTGGCCCGTCCTGGGCCCCAGCCCATCGGGGCCGGTCCTGTCGAAATTAGGCATCGTCATCTCCTTTGCATTGTCCACGGCCACGGCGCCAACCGCGCCGCCGGCCGCAGGTTTGTGGCGGCTCCTCCTCGGAGCCGGATCGCAGCTCGAACGGACCTCCGTCGATCCGCAGCGCCCAGCCGTTGACCAGCGCCCGGGCGACCGTCCGCCGCGCCTCGGCGACCAGACGGGAGAAGGTCGGCCGCGACACTCCCATCCGGGCGGCGGCGGCCTCGTGCTCCATCCCCTCCCCGTCGGCCAGCCTGAGGGCCTCGAAGCCGTCCACGGACAGGACGACCTCGGTCAGGGACCGGGCGGGAACGCCCTGCGGCTTGAACAGCGCCGCCACGGGCAGACCCTGGATGCGCCTGGCTTTATGCGGTCTCGGCATCGAACCTCCGTTATGAGCATACGTGCATAATGAGCCCCCCGGCGGCGGCCGCCCATGACAATTGTCATGCGGCATCCGCGCCCGCCGCGCGGGGGGAGGTTCCGTGCTATGATTCCGGCAGGCGACAGGCGGAGGGACGGGAATGACCGGAATGGCGGCGGCGCAATTGGCGGGCGGCTTCGGCCTTTTCCTTCTCGCCTTGGGCATGATGACCGACGGCCTCAAACTGGCGGCCGGCCGCCGCCTGAAGACGATCCTGGAATGGGGGACCACCCCCGCCTGGCGGGGACTGGCCTCGGGCGTCCTGATCACCGCGCTGGTCCAGGCCTCGGGTGCCGTCACCATCGCCGCCATCGGCTTCGTCAACGCCGGCTTGATGACCCTCGGGCAGTCGCTGGCGGTGATCTTCGGCACCAATATCGGCACCACGGTGACCGGCTGGCTGGTGTCCTTGGTCGGTTTCGAATTCGACGTCGCCGCCTGGGCCCTGCCCATGGTGGGCATCGGCATGCTTCTCAAGATGGCGGGAACCGGGCGCGCGCTGGCGGGAATCGGCTGGGCATTGGCCGGCTTCGGCCTGTTCTTCCTGGGTCTCGACTTCCTCAAGGGAGGCTTCGGCGCCCTGTCCTCCGGCACCCCGTTCGCCGTGGTGGCCGAGCACGGCCCCGTCGGGTTGCTGATCGGCCTTGGGGTCGGGCTGGTGGTCACGGTCCTCGCCCAGTCCTCCAGCGCCGCCCTCGCCTTGGTCCTGACCGCCGCCCAGTCCGGCGTGCTGTTGCTTCCGTCGGCGGCGGCCATGGTCATCGGCGCCAATATCGGCACCACCTCGACCGCCCTGTTCGCCACCATCGGCGCCACCCCCAACGCCAAGCGGGTGGCGTTGGCCCACGTCATGTTCAACGTCCTGACCGGGGCCATCGCCCTGGCCCTGCTGATCGCCGCGCTGGAGGCGGGGGTGATCGAGAGCGCGGTGGACGGCATGGCCCCGGCCGCCGTCCTGGCGTTGTTCCACACCGCCTTCAACGTCATGGGGGTGGCGCTGGTCTGGCCCCTGCGCGACCGCATGGCGGCGTTCCTGGCCCGTCGCTTCCGCAGCGCCGAGGAAGATCTGGCCCGCCCGGTCTACCTGGACCCCAACCTGGCCCGCGTGCCGGTCCTGGGCGGCATGGCCCTCCTGAACGAGATCGCCCGCATGGCGGCCCTGACCCAGGAGGCGGTGACCGCCGCCCTGCGGAGCCCCGAAGGCACCACCCAGCCCTTCGCCAGCCGCCACGACGCCGTCCAGCGGCTGGTGTTCGAGGCCGGGCATTACGCCGCCCGCATCCAGCAGGGCACCATGGGACAGGAGCAGTCCCGCGCCTTGGCCGAGTGCGTGCGGGTGGCCCAGTATTTCGCCGAGGCGGTGGAAATCGGCCATCGCCTCAAGGGCCTGGGCGGGCGCCTGGCCGCCGCCGCCGCGCGGGCCGACCTGCCCTCGCCCGCCGAGTTCATCGAGGACTGGCTGGCCTTGATCCAATCGGCGGCGCCGGGCGGCCCCAAGGACGGCCGCACGCCGCCCGACGAGGACTGGGTGGATCAGGTCGAGGCGGCCTACCACGCCATGCGCCAGCGCCTCATCGACGCCTCGATCCAGGGCCGCCTGCACCCCGAGGACCTCAGCGCCTGCCTGGAGGGGCTGGCCGAAATGAACCGCCTGATGAAGCGGCTGACCAAGGCGGGCCGCCTCTATCGCGCCGTCGCGCACACTTTCGCCGACGGCCCCCTTCCTCCCGACGCCCCGCCTGCGCTAGATTAGCGAAAAAAGATACTCCAGGGAGGACATCATGAAAGGTCCCGTGACGGCCGTCCTGGCCGTGCTGTTGCTCGCCGCCGCCCCCGCCGGCGCCATGGAGCCCACACTGCCCGCCCCCGTCATGGCGGAGGACGGCTTCTACCATCCCGACTGGTTCGCCAACACCTTCCTTGATCTACGCGAGGACGTGCGCGAGGCTGCCAAGGCCGGCAAGCAGGTGGTGGTGGTCATCGAACAGCGGGGCTGCGGCGCCTGCAAGCGCGTCCACGAAGTCAATCTGCGGGTTCCCGAGGTGGTGGACTACATCCGGGCACGGTTCGAGGTGATCCAGCTCGACCTCTACGGCTCGCGGGAGATCACCGATTTCGACGGCGAGAAGCTGCCCGAGAAGGAATACGCCCGCAAGCTGGGCGTGCGCGCCACTCCCACCTTCATCGTCCTGAAGGACGTGGCGAGCGGCGGCAACGACGCGGCGGCATGGAGGTATTCCGGTTACCTGGAGCCCGGGCCGTTCATCAACGCCTTCGTCTATGCCCATGAAAAGGCGTGGGAAACCGGCTCGGACTTCGTGGCCTGGATGAAGGGGCCGGCCGAGAAGGTCAAGCTGCGGTGAACTGGCGTTCCAGCGCCGCGTAGTCCACCTTGCCGGTGCCCAGCAGCGGCAGCTTTTCCCTGACCTCGATGGCGCGGGGCACCGCCAGTTCGGAGGCGCCACGCCCCCGCATCCAGCCGGCCAGGGGCGCCCGCGCCGCCTCCGGGAAGGTGGTGACCAGCACCAGGCGTTCGCCCTTGCGTTCGTCGGGGAAAGCCAGCACCGCGTGCTGATGACCGGGCCACAGGGCCTCGACCTCCTCCTCCACCGCCGCCAGCGAAACCATCTCGCCGGCCACCTTGGCGAACCGCTTGGCGCGGCCCTGGATGCGGATGAAGCCCTCGGGGTCCATGGCGACGATGTCGCCGGTGTCGTACCAACCGCGCGGTGGCGGCTGAATCTCGCCCGGCCGGTCCCCCTTGAGGTAACCCAGCATGACGTTGGGGCCCGACACCGACAGCCGCCCACCCTCCGCGATGCCCGCCACCGGCTCGATCCGCCAGTCGATGCCGGGCAGCAGCCGGCCGACCGTGCCCGAGCGGAAATGGGTGGGGGTGTTGACCGCCAGCACCGGTGCCGTCTCGGTGGCGCCGTAGCCCTCCAGGATGCGCAGGCCGAACTTCTCGAACCAGGTGGCGCGGGTGGCATCCTTGATCTTCTCGGCCCCGGCCACCGCGAAGCGCACCGAGCGGAAGTCATAGGGATGGGCGGAACGGGCATAGCCGGCCAGGAAGGTGTCGGTGCCGAACATCACCGTGCAGCCGCTGTCATAGACCATCTCGGGGACCATGCGGTAGTGCAGCGGCGACGGGTAGACGAACACCCTCAAACCCCACAGCAACGGCAGCAGCGTTCCCGCCGACAGCCCGAAGGCGTGGAAGATGGGCAGCGCGTTGAACACCGAGTCGGCGGGGGTGAAGTCGATGCGGGCGGCGATCTGGGCGCAGTTGGCGACGATGTTGCGATGAGACAGCACCACCCCCTTGGGCCGCCCCTCGGAGCCCGAGGTGAACAGCGCAACCGCCGGCGCGTCGGGATCGGCCGGCGCCGACAGGAACGGCAGGGCGACCAGCCCGCGCAGCCGGTCCAGCGGCCCGATGCCGGCGCGGATATCCTCCAGATAGACGACCCGCGCCGTCGCCGACAGCCGCGCCACCTCCTCCTCCAGTCGCGCCGCCTCGACGAAGCGGCGCGACGTCAACACCAGGTTGACGCGGGCGGAGGCGCAGGCGGCCTCGAGATTGGCCACGCCGGCGGTGAAGTTGAGCATGGCCGGCACCCGCCCGATCCATTGCAGGGCCAGAACGGTCACCACCGGCCCGGCGGCATTGGGCAGCAGCACGCCCACATACTCGCCCGGCGCGGTCATGGCGGCCAGCTTGCGGCCCAGCACGCTCATGCCGAGCAGCAGCCGGCGATAGGTCAGCGGCTTGCGCTCGACGTCCTCCAGGATCGGCTGGCCGCGGCCGTGGACGCGGGCGGCGTCCAGCAGCGCCCGGGGGATGGTGCGGGCGGTGTCGGCGGTCTCGAACATCATGTCCGACAGGATGTCGTACATCCGGTCGCCGGCGGCGCGGCGGCGCTTGCGGCCGCGCAAGCCCTCGTCCACCTCGATGCGGGTGGCCTCCAGCACCGTCAGGGTGACCTTGGGGAACGGCCGCCGGCGCAGCTTTCCGCCAAGATAGGAGAAATAGCTGTACTGGGCGCCGTCGATGCGCACCGGCACCACCAGCGACCGCGCCTTGTCGGCGATCATTCCGGGACCATCATAAACCTTCATCAGCGCCCCGGTGACGGTGATGCGCCCCTCGGGGAAGATCACCACGCGCCGCCCCTGCTCCACCAGGCGCGTCAAGGCCTTGACCGCCATGGGATTCATGGGGTCCACCGGGCAGGCATCGACGATGCGCAGGAAGGGCGCCACCCACCACCACCGGGCGACACGGGTGTTGATGGCGAAGGTGACCCGCCCCGGCAACAGGACCGCCAGCAACACCGCGTCCATCAGGCTCACGTGATTGGCGACGATCAGCGCCCGCTCGCCAGCCGGCGGCCAATGTTCCAGCCCCCGCGCCTCGGCACGCCACAGCAGCCGCAAGGCCCAGGCGAACAGGGCCTTGAGCGTGGCGGCGGGGATGCGATCGAGCAGACGGGCCAGCATGCCCCCATCATCGCCCGTCGCGGCGACGGCCACAAGGGGACGGCCGCTTGACGCCTGCGCATGCCCTCCCCATCTGGGCTAGGCCTTTATCCCACTCTTGAATCCCACTAACATCCCGCCGCCCGACCAGAGAGGACCACGGCTGATGACCGGCTTCATCCGCGTGCGCGGCGCGCGAGAGCACAATTTGAAGAACATCGACATCGACATCCCCCGCGACCGGCTGGTGGTCATCACCGGCCTGTCGGGCTCGGGCAAGTCGTCCTTGGCCTTCGACACCATCTACGCCGAGGGCCAGCGCCGCTATGTCGAGTCGCTGTCGGCCTATGCGCGGCAGTTCCTGGAACTGATGCAAAAGCCGGACGTGGAAAGCATCGAGGGCCTGTCGCCGGCCATTTCCATCGAGCAGAAGACCACCTCGAAGAATCCGCGCTCGACGGTGGGCACCGTCACCGAGATCTACGATTACATGCGCCTACTGTGGGCGCGCGTCGGCGTTCCCCATTCGCCGGCCACCGGCCTGCCCATCGAGAGCCAGACCGTCAGCCAGATGGTTGACAGGATCCTGGAAATGCCGGAGGGCACCCGCCTGTACCTGCTGGCCCCCTATGTGCGCGGCCGCAAGGGCGAGTATCGCAAGGATTTGCAGGAGCTGCAGAAAAAGGGCTTCCAGCGCGTCAAGGTGGACGGAACGCTGTACGAGATCGACGAGGTCCCCGCCCTCGACAAGAAGAGGAAGCACGACATCGAGGTGGTGGTGGACCGTCTGGTGGTGAAGCCTGGCCTCGGCAACCGCCTGGCCGATTCGGTGGAGACGGCGCTGGGCCTCACCGACGGGCTGGTGATCGCCGAGAACGCCGATTCCGGCGAGCGCACCACCTTTTCGGCCAAGTTCGCCTGTCCGGTATCGGGCTTCACCATCGAGGAGATCGAGCCCCGGCTGTTCTCGTTCAACAATCCCTTCGGCGCCTGCCCGTCCTGCGACGGGCTGGGGGTGAAGCTTTATTTCGACCCCGAACTGGTGGTCCCCGACCAGGACCTCAGCTTGCGCGACGGCGCCATCGCGCCCTGGGCCAACTCCACCAGCCAGTACTACCACCAGACCCTGGAAGGGTTGGCCAGGCATTACGGCTTCGACCTCTACACCCCGTGGCGGCGGCTGCCGCTGGCGGCGCGTGAGGTCATCCTCCACGGCTCGGGCAAGGAGGTGGTGCCGATCCACTACGAGGACGGCTTCCGGGGCTACACCACCGACAAGCCGTTCGAGGGCGTCGTCAACAACATGGCCCGGCGCTACCGCGAGACCGATTCGTCGTGGGTGCGCGAGGAACTGTCGCGGTTCCAAGCCACCGCCCCGTGCGAGGCCTGCGCCGGCGCCCGCCTCAAGCCCGAGGCGCTGGCGGTGAAGATCCGCGGGCTCCACATCTCGGAAGTGGCGGAATTCTCCATCCTCAAGGCCCGCGACTGGTACCTGGAGCTGGACCAGCACCTGCGCCCCAAGGACAAGGAGATCGCCCGGCGCATCCTGCGCGAGATCAACGAGCGCCTGGGATTCCTGGTCGATGTCGGCCTCGACTACCTGACCCTGTCGCGCAATTCGGGGACCCTGTCGGGGGGCGAGAGCCAGCGCATCCGCCTGGCCAGCCAGATCGGCTCGGGCCTGACCGGGGTGCTCTACGTGCTGGACGAGCCCTCCATCGGCCTGCACCAGCGCGACAACGACCGCCTGCTGGCGACGCTCAAGCGGCTTCGCGACATCGGCAATTCGGTGGTGGTGGTCGAGCACGACGAGGATGCCATCCGCACCGCCGACCACCTGATCGACATGGGGCCGGGCGCCGGCATCCACGGCGGCCAGGTGGTCGCCGAAGGCACCCCCGACGAGGTGATGGCCCATCCCGACAGCCTGACCGGCCAGTACCTGACCGGTAAGCGCGGCATCGCGGTGCCGGCGGCACGGCGGCCGGGCAACGGCAACCACCTCAAGCTTTTCGGGGCGAAAGGCAACAATCTCAAGGATGTGTCGGTCGACATTCCCCTGGGCACCTTCACCTGCGTCACCGGCGTGTCGGGCGGCGGCAAGTCCACGCTGGTCATCGAGACGCTGTACAAGGCCCTGGCGCGGCGGCTGATGAACACCCGCGACCAGCCCGCCCCCTTCGACCGCATCGAGGGCATCGAGCTACTGGACAAGATCATCGACATCGACCAGTCGCCCATCGGCCGCACCCCGCGCTCGAATCCGGCCACCTACACCGGCGCCTTCACCCCCATCCGCGATTGGTTCACCGAACTGCCCGAGGCCAAGGCGCGCGGCTACAAGGCCGGCCGCTTCAGCTTCAACGTCAAGGGCGGCCGCTGCGAGGCCTGCCAGGGCGACGGCGTCATCAAGATCGAGATGCACTTCCTGCCCGACGTCTATGTCCAGTGCGACGTCTGCAAGGGCAAGCGCTACAACCGCGAGACCCTGGAAATCACCTTCCGCGGCAAGAGCATCGCCGACGTTCTTGACATGACCATCGAGGAGGCGGCCGAGTTCTTCAAGGCAGTGCCGTCCATCCGCGACAAGATGCTGACCCTGCAGCGGGTCGGCCTCGACTACATCCATCTCGGCCAGCAGGCCACCACGCTGTCCGGCGGCGAGGCGCAGCGCGTCAAGCTGGCCAAGGAACTGTCGCGGCGCGCCACCGGTCGCACCCTCTACATCCTCGACGAACCGACCACCGGCCTTCATTTCGAGGACGTCAGGAAGCTGCTGGAGGTCCTCCACGCCCTGGTCGAGGGCGGCAACACGGTGCTGGTGATCGAGCACAACCTGGAGGTCATCAAGACCGCCGACTGGATCGTCGACATGGGCCCGGAGGGGGGCGACGGCGGCGGCCGGGTGGTGGTGGCCGGCACGCCCGAGGAGGTTGCCGCCTGCCCCGACAGCTATACCGGCCGCTACCTCTCCCCCTATGTGGGACGGAAGCGGCGCAAGCGGGCATAGAGCTACCCTAGGTGTTCAGGAATTCGGTGCGAGCGGCGACCGATCGCCGCAGCAGGCGCAGGGCGGCGGCGGCGACCGCGGGGTCGTACGAGGCACCGGCGCCGCCACGGATTTCCGCCCGCGCCGCCGTCAGGCTGCGCTTCGGCCGATAGGGGCGATGGGACAGCATGGCGTCGATGACGTCGGCGACCGCGAGGATCCGCGCTTCCAGGAGAATCTCGTCGCCCTTGAGGCCTCGCGGATAGCCTGACCCGTCGAAGCGTTCGTGGTGCTGGCGGATCATCTCGGCGATCGGCCACGGGAAATCCACATCCTTGATGATGTCGTAGCCGGCCTGGCAATGGGTGTGCAGCAGCTCGCATTCCAGCGCCGTCAGGCGCGACGGCTTGGAGAGCAGTTCGGCGGGGATCGCCACCTTGCCGATGTCGTGCACCAGCCCGCCGAGATAGAGCCCCTCCATCCGATCCGCCGGCAGGTCCAATTCCCGTCCGATGGCGGCGGCCAGGGCGGCGACCTGCCGCTGGTGACCGGCGGTGTAGGGATCGCGTTTCTCGACCGTCAGCGAAAGAACCTGGACGGTCTGGATCAGGGCATCCTTCAGACGCTCCGCCTGACGGGCGCGTTCGGTCTCGGCTTCGCGAAGGGCGGTGATGTCCTCGATCGAGCCATCCCACACCACCGACCCGTCCGCCGGCGATTCCCCCACCGCCTTGACCAGCAAGGTGCGGGAGCCGCCGTCGGGAGCCGGCCACGGCATCTCGACCACGAGCGGCCGGGAGCGTGGATGCGACGGCGCCAGCGCCGCCAGCCGGTCGCCTCCGACCTCGGGCGGCAGGTGATCCAGGAAGCGGCCGGGCACCGCCATGAGGGCCGTCGAATCGATGCCGAGCACGACGGCGGCGCCATGGCTGACATAGCTGAACCGCCACTCGTCGCCCGGATAGTGGGTGAGCTGGAAAAGGACCAGGGGAACGTCGCCGGCGAGGCGAAGGAGGAGATGCTGCGACGCCAGGCGGCTCAGGGCCGTCTCCATCAAACCGGCCACCGCCAGATAGACGTTGAGCAGGTCCCGCGACGGCGCCCCGCTGTCCTGATGGGCGATGATCATGGCGTGCCTGTCGCTCCCCACGGTCAACGGCAGCACCGTCACGGTGTAGGGCCGGTGGAATACGACGCTCTCGGTGACCAGGAAGCCACTCTCGAAGACCTGCAGGATGACCGGCCGGCAGATGTCGAGGACCGGGCACACCGGCCCCTCGACGAACAGCCCGTGGACCACGAGGCTTCCATCCGACCGCCGGCCGACGAAGGCGGCGACATCCGTCCTGAGGAAGGTGTGGGCGACCCTGGTGAACTCGTCCCAGATATTCGCGTCGTGGGTGAGGCCGGCCACGTACTGGGCGGTTCGACTCAACGCTTCCACGTATTCCGATGGGGTGTCGAGGGGGCGGCCCACGTCGGTCACCCCCCGTCCTGGGGCTTGAGGTAAAGTCCGGCCAGGAAGTGCCGCTCGAACGACGGATGATGTCCGAGGTTGACCACCCGCGCCAGGTCGCGGAGACGATCGGCCTCGGCACCGGCATCGGCGGACAGCAGGATGTCGGCGCAGCCCGCCAGGGCGGCATCGCCGTCGATTTCCACGGCGACGGCCGGAACCGGCGGCAAAAGGCCGATCGCGGACGCGCTGGCCGGCGACAGGTAGCGACCGAAGCGGCCGGCGACGGCGACCCGCCGCAGATCCGCCGCCGTGATCCCCGCCTCCTCGCAGAGGACGCCGATCCCGGCCACCAGGGCCGCCTTGGCGCGCTGCAGCACGTCGATGTCGGCCTTCTCCAGACGCAGCGTGACGCCCTCGACCGTGAATTCGAAGGGCTTTCCGTCGACGAGGCGGCCTCGCTCGTCCACGGTTCCGTTACCGACCAGGACCGCCAGCAGGTCAACCAGCCCTGACCCGCACAGCCCGCGTGGCGGGCCGTCCGGCAGCACCGAGTAGCGCAGCCCGGCACCGTCGATCCCGACATGGTGGATGGCCCCGGGTTCGGCCGGAAGCGCGATCCCGCCCAGCCCGGTTTCGAAGGCCGGCCCTCCCGCCCCGGCCGTGACCAGCAGGCGGCGTCCGTCCCACAGGGCGATCTCGGTGTTGGTGCCGAAATCGACGAACAGCGCCGGGGAGGCGCCCTCGCGGATCCCAATGGCGACCAGCCCCGCAAGGCAATCCGAGCCGACGAAGCCGCCCAGCGGCTCGACGAGGGAAATCTCGGCGGCGCCGTGAATGAACCATTTGCCGCGCCAAATCTCGGGCGGCGCCGGCATGACCTGACGGCCGCCGGTCCAGTTGGCCGGGGCCAGCAACCAACGCGGGTCGCCGCCCGCCATCAATGTCAGCATGGCGGTGTTGCCGACCACCCGCACCGCGACGATCCGACGTGGATTGATGCCGTCGCGCCCGCAGCAGACCAGAATGCCGTCGCCGACGGCATCGGCGGCCAAGCGCTGGAGGTCGGACGCGACGGCGGCGGAATCGGCCGCCGCGCACAGCCTGGTCATCACGTCCGCCCCATGGACGGCCTGCGGGTTGGCCCCCTGGCCGATCGAGAGGCACGCCCCGGAGTCCAGGTCGTGGATGGCGAGGGCGATATTGGTCGTGCCCAGGTCAACGGCCAGGCCGCACGGATGGGCCACCTCGGGCAGATTGGACCGGGGAGCGGCGACAGGGACGGCCGTCGCCCCCCGGTAGCCAGGCCGGGACCAGTTGGATGGCGGCGCCGGGTTCACCACCCGCACATCGAGATCGGCGGAGGGAAATATCTGGCACGCCAGCCGCACTCCCCCGGCCAATTGCTGCCGCGACAGCAAAAGGCGGTCGGCGTCGGTTTCCGGGGGGGCAGGATCGCTCAGCACCTGTATCCGGCACAACCCGCAGCTTCCGTTTCCCCGGCATCCGGTCCTGACCCGCCAGGGCGTCCGGTCCAGTATTTCCCGCAGGCTCGTTCCCGGTGTCGCTTCCACCACATGCCATTCGCCGCCAGCCAGGACACGCAGCGTCGGCATGGCTCAGCCTCCTCCGCGACCGGCCGCCGCCATCATCGCCATCACGCGATCCGGCGGGGCTTCCGGCGGTATCTCGCATCCGCTGGAGAGGATGAAGCCGGAACCGTCCGCCATCGCGGCCCGCAAGGCCGCGACCTCCCTCTCGATTTCGGCCGGCGGGTCAATGACGAACGACAACGGCTTGATGTTCCCGCACAGGCATAAGGTGGGCGCCGCCCGCCGGGCGGCGATGGGGGAAACGCAATAGTCGAAGCTGCCGATGGCGACGCCCGCCTCGGAATAGAACGGCAGGATGGGAAGCGACGCTCCCGCCACGTGAAGCCACGAGGTCACCGCGCCGGCCCGCTGAAACGCCGCCAGGATGGTTCGCAACCTCGGAAGCACCAGATCGGTGAACTTCGACAGCGGCAGCACGGTGGACGACGCCACCGGTTCGAAAATCAAGGCAAGATCGGCACCGGCGGTCAGTTGGGCGGCCCCGTAGCGGACGCCGACCGCCGTGGCGAGATCGAGCAACCGCGCATAGGCGGCCGGATCGTCGGCGGCAAGGAAGAGCGACTGCTCCAATCCGACCAACTGCGCCGCCAAGGTCGCCGGCCCCTGGACGCAGCCGACCACCAGGGCCTCGTCCGCGACCGCGGCCCGCAACAGGCGGATCGCCTGCAGAACCTCGGGCATTCGCCCGGCCGCGACCGGATCGGGCGGCGCCACGGCGGCGAAATCGGCGTCCACGGTGAAGGGCGACCGCACCACATGGGGATAGCAGCCGGGTTTGGCGGCGATCTCCGCGCCCATCGCCTCGGTCTCGACGGCGGCATCCAGGAACCCGAACACCGCGTCATGACCGTAATGCCGCCACGCCGCCACCTGGCAGGTGGCGACCAATTCGCCATCGCCCAGGTAATCGGCCAGCGGGATACCCGCCAGCACGGCGGCATGACCGAAGATCTGCGGCATCACCGGCAGCATGTCGACCGGCCGGCGGGCCGCGGCGGCCAGAATCCGCTGCCGGCCGTTCATGGCGTTGCCTCGGCCGGCCGGTGCCCGAACAGCCGTTCCAGATGGCGGGCGCCGTCGAAGGCATCCTGGGCCACGTAATCGACATTCAGATCCTCGGGCGAGGACTGCCGCAGGGCCGCGCCGCCCACGATGATCGGCAGGTGGGCAAGGCCCCGCTTCGCCAGCTCGGCGCGGACTTCCCTCACCCTCGGAACCACCGAGGTGATCAGCCCGCTGATCAGCACGGCGTCGGCGCCCTCGCGCTCGGCGGCCGTCGCCAGGGTGGCGACCGGGCAGTCCTTTCCCGCATCGGTGACGGACCATCCGCGCCCCATCAGCACCGTCCTGACGATGTTCTTGCCCAGGTCATGGACGTCGCCCTCCAGGGTGGCGATGACGAACCGGCCCCGTGCCGGCGCCGCCAGGTCGCCCCCTTGGGGAAACAGCCGCGCGACGACGGCGGACACGGCCCTGCCGACCAGCATGATTTCCAGGAGGTTGAAGGCCTCGAGCGTGCACTTCTCGTCGAGGAGGTCCATCGCCCTTTGCAACCCGCCGGTCACGATCGCGCGTGGCGTCGCCCCACCCGCGAGCAGGTGATCGGTGGCCCTCACCGCGCCACCGTGATCGCCGGCAAGCAGCGTTCGCACCAGGTCGTCCATGGCGTCCGGGACCGAGGTCATGACTCATTTTTACCACGTCGGCGCCCCAAGAGGGCTGACCTCGGTCAATTTCCGCCGCCCCGAATGACCGCGGTCGCCGGATGCGCGGGGCGCCACCCACTCCATTGGTCTGGCCCTGCCCCATCCGGGATATTCCCTGTTGCAATGCAGCGAGGCTGTGCGGTAAAAAGATTACGCAGCCACCGCAAATTGGCGCAATTTAATTATTCGCCTCTGCAAATATACGAGGTACCCCTCCATGCTTGGACCAGCCGAACTGCGCGAGATGGACGAAGCCGTGGCCGAGGAGCGGATCGACGGAACCGGCTCCGAGCGCCGCACGCCGTACATCACGCCTCATTTCGCCGTCGGCGTCGCCATGACCCGGGCGGTGGCGGGCGAGCTCAAGCAGCACCTGACCGTCATCCATCCCCACCATCACGGCAAGCGCTGAGCATCCGCCGTTCACTGACCGCCGGCAGGCCATTCATGGTCCGTTCAAGAGCGCCATGAACTCCGGTTAACATCGGCGTGCTATTCCTCGCTCACGGGAAGGGGAAACCCGGGCAAGGGAGAAAGACGTGAGCGCAACCGTCGCCATGCCGCCACGCACCAGCGAGCGCCGCCGTCACCGGCGGTTTCACGCCCCCGACCTGTCCCTTACCATCGACGGCCACGAGGCCAAGGTGATCGACCTGTCGGTCGGCGGCGTGCGCGTCGCCGCGCCCGGGCTTTCGGTCGGTCGCCGCGTGATGGTGGCATTGACCTGCCGCCTCGGCGCCGAACCCCGATCGGCCGAGGCGCTCGGCCAGGTGGTGGCCAGCGCCGGCGGCCACGCCTCCATCGCGTTCACCGCTCCCACCTACGCCCTGATGCATTTCGTCGTGCATTTCCTGGCCCATCGCCACGGTGTCGAGCCGCATCTGTTCCGCTAGGTGTGTGGTCCCGGAACGAGGTGAATCGGACCACTAGGAACCTGGCGCCACTGGCCCGGGCCAAGGCCGTCCAGCGTCCAGGCGCCCACCGCCCACCGGATCAACCGCAGGGTGGGAAAGCCCACCGCCGCCGTCATGCGGCGGACCTGGCGGTTGCGACCCTCGTGCAGGACGAGCTCGATCCAACTGGTGGGAATGGCGGCGCGGAACCGGATGGGGGGATCGCGCCGCCACAGGCCGGCCGGCTCGGTGATCGCGCGGGCGCCAGCCGGCAGGGTCGGGCCATCGTTCAGCTCCACGCCCCGGCGCAGACGCTCGAGCGCCTCCTCGGAGGGGATGCCCTCGACCTGGGCCCAATAGGTCTTGGGCAGCTTGTGGCGGGGCTGGCTGATGCGGGCGATCAACCCGCCATCATCGGTCAACACCACCAGCCCCTCGGAGTCCCGATCCAGCCGGCCGGCGGGATAGACGCCGGGGACCGGCACGAAATCCTTGAGGGTCGCGCGCCCGCCCTCCCGGTCCGAGAACTGGGTCAGGACGTCGTAGGGCTTGTTGAATAGGATCAGCCGCGGCAAGAGCTACTGGCTCGCCGCCTTTTCCTTTTCCGCCTTCACGGCGATCAGGTGGCCGATCACGTATTTGGCGACGATGAGGCCGCCGCCGAACACCACGCCGGAAACGATGGCGATCATTTCGATGTCCATCAGGAACCCTCTCGGTTCAAGTCCAGAACGACTCTATACCATCCCGCGCGCGCCGACGCGAGCCCGTCGTTTCCGGCTGACAGCCGCCACCGCCTTGCCTATGGTCGGGCCACGACCCTCATTCGGAGACAGCACATGTCCGGACAAGTCCGCGCTTCCCATATCCTGCTCATGTACAAGGGATCCATGCGTTCCATGGCCGACCGCTCGAAGGACGAGGCCCTGGCCACCGTCACCCGTCTGAAGCAGGAAGTCGAGGCCGGCAGCGACTTCGCCGATCTCGCCAAGCGCCATTCCGACTGTCCGTCGGGCCAGGAAGGAGGCGACCTCGGCTATTTCGGCCGTGGGCAGATGGTGCCCGAGTTCGAGGACGCGGCGTTCAAGCTGCAGCCCGGTCAGGTCAGCGAGGTGATCGAGACCGCCTTCGGCTACCACATCATCCAGCGGACCGACTGACCATGCCACGCGACGCCGCCGACATCGTCACGGACACCCCTGTCCATGAGAAGTCCGGCGGCGTCGCCTTCTACTGCGCCGCCTGCGGCGCCTTCATGACCCGGGGAATCCTGGGCATGCGCATGGGCGGCGAGCACGAGCACGTGTTCTTCAATCCCGCCGGCGTCGTGTTCCGGGTGGTGTGCTTCCAGGACGCCCCCGGGGCGGTGGCGGTGGGCAGCCCGTCGGGCCGGTTCACCTGGTTCCGGGGCTTCGACTGGCGCGTCGCCCTGTGCAAGACCTGCACCGCCCATGTGGGCTGGATGTACGAGGGCATCGGCCCGCCGGCCATGTTCTTCGGCCTCATCAAGCCCATGCTGGTGGAACGGCCGGGATGACGATGCCCCCTATTTCGACGGATGGACGCGCAGGCGCTCCACCGGCGTGCCGTTCTGGAAGTGGCTGACGACGATCTCGTCGATGTCGGCCTCGGTCTTGGGCTGGTACCAGACCCCCTCGGGATAGACCACCATCACCGGGCCGAGGCTGCAGAAGCCCAGGCAGCTGGCCTGGGCGATGCTGACCCCCGCCTCCCACAGCTGCTTTTCCGCCACCTGTCCGGCCAAGCGCTCGAACAGCGGCTGGCCGCCGCCCTTGCTGGTGCAGCAACCGCGCGGATGGCCCGGCGGCCGGCTCTGGACGCAAACGAAGGCGTGGTACTTGTGGGACATGGATAAGCTCCCTTCTCGATGCACTTTAGAGAAGGGAGATATCCGAAAGTCGCGAATTGATCCAGGGGGTTCAGCGCTCACCGGTCTCGGCCTCGCGCAGCTTCAGCTCCTCGATCGTGCACAGATCATAGCGGACCATGGCGTTGTCCACCGTCTTGCCGGTCAGCGCCCGCCAGGTGTCCATGGCCTGCTTGCGGCCGAAGGGGCCATGGGTTTCCAACGACTTGCCGGCCGCGATGCGGTCGAAGGAGGTGTCGGCGTATTCGCCGCCGACCACGAACCACTGCTCCTCGGATTCCACGTCGGAGCGGATGAAATAGCGCACCATGGCGTTGTCGACGGTCTTTCCCGTCAGCGCCCGCCAGCACACATGCGCCTCGTGCTCGTCGAAGGGGCCGAAGCGCTCCTCGGTGTGGCCGGGGGCGATCTGGGTGAAGGAGGTGTCGGCGTACTCGCCGCCGACCACGTGGAACTTCTTGGCCATGGGTGTCTTTTTTCCCACTCGATAGGGTGGCGTGCGGCCGTCTTATACCGCAACTCGCAGGCGGAAGAAACCGCCTTGGTGGGAAATATGCCGCCCGGCAGCATTTTCCCTTCCCCGGCACGGAACCGCGCGTTTTCAACCACTTGCCGATTGGCATGCCGCTCGCATGGTCGCCCGGCGACGATTTCAACCAGGGAGCATGCGCCATGGATCCCGTTTCCGCCACCCCCGTCCACGCGCTGATGCAGCGCAAGGAGCGGGATGACCACTCGCCGGGAGGCGCCGACGGCGCATCCTCGGCCTTCGCCAGCTACGCCTTCGGTCCCATGCAGTTGCCCGACGGCAAGGCCGAGGCCAAGCGGGACGACACCCCCAAGGGGGCACCGCCGGCCGCCAACCCCCTCAAGGCGCCCGACATGGCCTGGGTGACCACGGTGCAGGGCCTGGACACGGCCGCGCCGACCAAGGCGGCCTAAACCGCCTTCACCACCACCAGCGTGACGTCGTCCTCCTGCGGCCGCGTGCCCCGGAAGGCGGCCAGGTCGGCGGTGACCGCGCCGACGATCTCGGCGGCCGGGCGGTCGCGGCAGGCGCGAATGGTGCGGCACAGGCGCGCGCCGCCATACATGTTGCCGCCCTCGTCGCGGGTTTCCCACACGCCGTCGGTGCCGATCGCCAACAGGGCGCCGGTGGGCCAACCGGTATGCTCCAGTTCGCTGTAGCGCCAGTCGGGGTCGATGCCGAGAGGGATGTCGGGGCCGCCCACCTCCCGGAAGCCGTCGCGCTCGGGGTCGTAGGCGATGGCCGCCCCCTGCCCCGCGTTGACCCAGTGCAACCGCCGGCTCTCGGCCACCAGCACCGCCAGGAACAGCGTCATGAACCGGCCCGCCTTCATCACCGCCGTCAGGTCGCGGTTGACGGCGGAGACCATCTCCGCCAGCCGCCCCGGCTCGGCGGTCCGCGCCCGCAGCAGGTCGCGGGCCTGGGCCATCAGCCGCGCCGCCTGCGAATCGTGGCCGGCGACGTCGCCGACCGCCACCGCCACGCCGCCGCCGGCGGTGAAGATGTCGTGGTAGTCACCGCCCTTGGCGTGGCGAAACAGCGAGGTGCCGGCACAGTCGAAGCCGCCTACCCGCAGGGCCTCCTGCGGCCACGGCAGGCCCTTGGCCGGGTCGGGGCGGCGCAGGCGGGCGGCCATGGCAGCGGCCGACTGGGTGAACAGGTCGAGCGGGGACCTCATGGGGATGATGTGACCTTCGCCCTTCGGGTCATCAAGGGCGCCGAACACGCTGGACAGCCGGCGGCGCTGGCCTTATGTGGGGGGCCATGACCCAGATCGTCCATATCATCGGCGGCGGCCTCGCCGGCGCGGAAGCCGCCTGGCAGCTGTCCCGCGCCGGCATTCCCGTGGTCCTGCACGAGATGCGGCCCCACCGTCCCACCGCCGCCCACCAGACCGCCGGCCTGGCCGAGCTGGTCTGCTCCAACTCGCTGCGCTCCGACGATGTCGAGGCCAGCGCCATCGGCCTGCTGCACGAGGAAATGCGCCGTGCCGGCTCGCTGATCATGGCCTCGGCCGACGCCACCAAGGTACCGGCTGGCGGCGCCCTGGCGGTGGACCGCGAGGCATTCTCGGCGGCGGTGGAAAAGGCGCTGGCCGAATCCGGCGTGGTGATCGCCCGCGAGGAGATCGCCGCCCTGCCGCCCGACGACTGGGACAGCGTCATCATCGCCACCGGCCCGCTGACCTCGCCGCCGCTGGCCGAGGCCATCCGCCAGCTCACCGGCGAGGAATCGCTGTCCTTCTTCGACGCCATCGCCCCCATCGTCCACAAGGACAGCATCGATTTCGGCACGGCATGGTTCCAGTCGCGCTACGACAAGGGCGAGGGCTCGGATTACGTCAACTGCCCATTGACCAAGGACCAGTACCACGCCTTCATCGACGCCCTGCTGGCGGGCGAGACGGTGCCCTTCCACGACTGGGAGAAGGACACCCCCTATTTCGAGGGCTGCCTGCCCATCGAGGTCATGGCCGAGCGCGGCCGCGAGACCCTGGCCTTCGGCCCCATGAAGCCGGTGGGGTTGACCAACCCCCACGGCCCCAAGCCCTATGCGGTGGTGCAGTTGCGCCAGGACAACGCGCTGGGCACGCTCTACAACATGGTCGGCTTCCAGACCAAGCTGCGCCATGGCGAGCAGGCCCGCGTCTTCCGCACCATCCCCGGCCTGGAGAACGCCGAATTCGCCCGCCTGGGCGGCCTCCACCGCAACACCTTCGTCAACGGCCCCCGCGTGCTGGACGAGACCCTGCGCCTCAGGGCCCAGCCGCGCCTGCGCCTGGCCGGCCAGGTCACCGGCTGCGAGGGCTATGTGGAGAGCGCCGCCATGGGCCTGCTGGCCGGCCGCTTCGCCGCCGCCGAGCGCCACGGCCGCGACATCGCCCGCCCGCCGGCCACGACGGCTCTCGGGGCATTGCTCCGCCACGTCACCGGCGGCGCCAATGCCGACACCTACCAGCCCATGAACATCAATTTCGGCCTGTTCCCGCCGCCGCCCGAGCGCGACGAGCGCGGCAAGCGCATCAAGGGCCGTGACCGCAAGCGCTTCTACACCGCGCGGGCGCTGGAGGATCTCAAGGGGTGGGTGACGGGCTGACAGGCAGCCGCCTCCCCTCCGCCCGCGCCGCGTTGCACAGGCGGGCGCGGTCGAGGGCGGCGGTGATGGTCTCGGCGGGGCTGGGCTTGCGGAGGATGCCGCAGCAGCCCAGCTTGTCGATCTCCTCGCGGCCGACCTCCTCGGCGGACAGCACGATCACCGGGATGCGGTCCAGTTCGGGGTCGGTGCGCTGGGCGTCGCGGAACTCCCAGCCGGTCATGGTCGGCATGGACAGGTCGAGCAGGATCAAATCGGGACGCAACCCCTGTTCCAACATCGTCATCGCCTCGCGGCCGTCGCCCGCCGTCACCACGGAATGACCCTGGGTTTCCAGGAATATGCGGTAGGCGTCGCGCAATGCGGCGACGTCGTCGACGATGAGGACGGTGAGCGGCTTGCTGGAGGATTGGCAGGTCATCACGGCGAGTCCGAACGGCTGTATACGATCCCGTATAACACCGCCCCCTCGCCTTTCGCGCAAGCTTTCGGCGGTGGTATTACACTCCCGATGCCGACAGCCAGGCCAGGATCGCTTCGGCCGTCCGCCGCCAACTCGGGTCCAGCATCATGCCGTGGGGAATGCCGGGCTGGATGACCAGCTGCGCCTGCCAATGGGCGGCGGTGGCGTGCAGGGCCGCCTGGGAGACGAAGGCGTCGGCATCGCCGCCGATGACCAGGGTCGGGAAGTCGGCCCTGGGCCGCCACACCCGTTGCGGCGGCATCACCTCGGCGATGGCGCGGGCCGATTCGCGCTGGAGCAGGGGCAGGTAATGCCGGGCCGCCTCGGGCGGGAAATCGGGGCTGAACAGCCCCCGCGCCAGCGCCTCGGCGTCCACATGCGCCTTGCCGAAGGTTTCCAGCAGGCCGATCTGCCAGGCGAAGACGGGATGATGCAACGCCATCCACCACGCCAAGGAGGCGAAGCCGCCCGGCGGCACCGAGGCGATCAGCACCTGGCCGGCGGCCGGATGGCTGGTGCAATAGCGTTGCGCGACGAGTCCGCCCAGCGAATGGCCGACCACCACCGGTGGCCGGTCGAGCGAGGCGGCCACCGCCGCCACGTCCTCGACGTAGTCGGGCAGGCCGAAATGATCCAGCCGGTCGTGGCCGCCACTGCCGCCATGGCCGCGCAGGGACAGCGCGACGCACTCCCGCCCCGCCTCGGCGAAGAACGGCAGGAAATGCTGGCTCCAGATCCACGCGCCGGCGAACGAGCCGTGGACGAACAGCAGGGGCGGCAGAAGCGACGGACCGCCCAGGCGGACGACTTCGAGGGTCACGGCTTCTCGATCAGCTCGATCTTGTAGCCGTCGGGGTCCTCGATGAAGGCGATCACCGTCGTGCCGTGCTTCATGGGACCCGGCGGCCGGGTGATTTTCGCTCCCGCCGCCGCCAGCGCGTCACAGGCGGCGTGGATGTCGGGCACCGCCAAGGCGATGTGGCCGAACCCGGTGCCGAGGTCGTAGGAGGGCGTGTCCCAGTTGTGGGTCAGCTCGATCACCGTATGGTCCGACTCGCCGCCGTAGCCGACGAAGGCCAGGGTGAAGCGGCCATCGGGATAGTCCTGGCGCCGCAGCAGCCTCATGCCCAGCAGACGGGTGTAGAAATCGATGCTGCGGTCCAGGTCGCCGACCCGGATCATGGTGTGAAGCATCCGCCAGCTCATGCGCGCCTCCTTTCCTCGATGAACCCCAGCACGGCGTCGGCCGCGCGGGCGCCGGGGCTGTCGCCGCCCAGGCCCAGCCGGGCCACCGCCGCCGCCATTCCCGCCCGCATGGCGTCGCGGGCGGCGGCATCGTCCAACAGGCGCCCGACCTCGCCGGCCACCGCCTTCGGGGTGCAAGCATCCTGCAGCAGTTCGGGCATGACTTGGGCATCCATCAGGATGTTGACCAGGGTAACCCATTTGAGCGTGCGCCCCAGGCCCAGGAACCGGGTCGCCACGAAGGCCGACACCGGCGACACGCGATAGGCGATGACGGTCGGCAGGCCCGCCAGGGCCAGTTCCAGCGCCACCGTCCCCGAGGCCGCCAGGCCGGCGGTGCCGGCGGCGAAGGCGTCGAACTTCTCGCCCCCCTCCACCACCACGACCGGCAGCGGCCAGCCGGCGACGGCGGCGCGCACCTCGGCGGCCACGGTCTCCACCGTCGGCACCACCACCCGCAAACCGGGATGGGCCGGCCGCAGCAAATCCAGCGCCTGCGCGAACACCGGCAGCAGGCGCGAGGTCTCGGAATAGCGGCTGCCCGGCAGCGCCACCAGCAGGGGCGCCTTGGCCGGGATGCCGTGGCGGGCGCGGAAAGCGGCGCCGTCGCCCTTGTCCGCCCCCCCCTCGATGACCGGATGGCCGACATGGACCGAGCACAAGCCGTCCTTCTCGAACCACGGCGGCTCGAACGGCAACAACGTCAGCAATAGATCAAGAACGGCAGCTAACTTCTTGGTGCGATTGGGTTTCCACGCCCACACCATGGGAGCCACGTAGTGGATGCGGGGAATGTCGGGAAACAGCGCCTTGGCTCGTTTCTGCACCCGGCCGGTGAAGCCCCACGAATCGATGGTGACGATGGCGTCGGGCTTGCGGGTGCCGATATCGGCCATGGTCTGGTTCAGACGGCGGAGAATGCGGGGGACGCGGGGCAGCACCTCGACCAGCCCCATCACCGACAGATCGGCCATGGGAAACAGGCTGTCCAGACCCTGGGCGCGCATGGCCTGGCCGCCGATGCCGGCGAACCGGATGTCGCCGCGCCGTTCCGCCAGCGCCGCCATCAGCCGCCCGCCCAGCAGGTCGCCCGACGGCTCGCCGGCGATCACGTAGATCAGCACGCGGTCCCCACCACGAACAGGCCCAGGTCGTCGGCCTCGGCCGCCACCGCCTCGCGGCCCAGCACCAGGGCGCCGCCGGCTTCCACCGCGATGCCGCGCAGGCCGGCGGCGGCGGCGTTGCGCACCGTGGCGAGGCCGATGGTCGGCAGGTCGAGGCGACGGTCCTGGTCGGGCTTCCTGACCTTGACCAGCACGCCTCCCGGCCCCTCGCGGCGCAAGTCGCCGCAGCGGGCAAGCAGCCGGTCGGTGCCCTCGATGGCCTCGACGCCCAGCACCAGCCCCTGCTGCACCACCACGGCCTGGCCCACGTCCAGGGCGCCAAGGGCCTTGGCCACCTCGCGACCGCGCTCGATGTCGGCCAGGGCCTGGGAATCGGGCTCCAGGCGACCATAGGTGCCGGCGGGCGCCAGGCAGTCGGCCAGGATGGTGTCGATGCCGACGATGCGGAAGCCCTCCTCGGCCAGCGCGCCGGCCAGGGCGCGGAGGATGCCGTCGTCACCCAGCGCCTTGAAGCCGACCTTGGCGAGGAACCTGGCCGACCAGAGATCGGGAGTCAGTTCGCGCAGGCCGGGACGGCGAACCGGCCCGATCATCACCAGCTCCGAGCACCCCTGGGCACGCAGGACGTCGACGCCCCGCCCCGCCTGGCCCAGGCGAATCCACTCGGCCGGAGCGTCGCCGACCACCTTGGGGTCGGCGTGCCCCTCCAGGGCGATGACGTGGAACGGACGCCCCTGAGCGCGGCAGGCGGCGATGACCAGCCCGGGGAACTCGCCGCCGCCGGCGATGATGCCCAGCTTAGCGGCCATCCTCGAAGCCGGGCGTGCACAGCGAGCGCGAAGTCTCGGCGCGGATGAACTCGACCACCTCCATGACGGCGGCATTGCCCTGGTACTGGTCGATCACGTCGGCCAGCCGCTCCTGAAGGGTGCCCTCGGGGGCGAACAGCAGGCGATAGGCGTTGCGCAGGGTATGGATGTCCTCGCGCGAGAAGCCGCGCCGCTTCATGCCGACGATGTTGAGGCCGTTGAGGTGGGCGCGGTTGCCGATCACCATGCCGTAGGGAATGACGTCGGCCTCGACGCCCGACATGCCGCCGATCATGGCGTGGCGCCCGATGCGGACGAACTGGTGCACCGCCGACAGGCCGCCAAGGAAGGCGTAGTCGCCGACGGTGACGTGGCCGGCCAGGGTGGCGTTGTTGGCCATGATCACGTTGTCGCCCAGGATGCAGTCGTGGGCGACGTGGGCGCTGGCCATGAACAGGCAATTGTCGCCCACCTTGGTGACCATGCCGCCGCCCTCGGTCCCCGGCTGGATGGTGACGTATTCGCGGATCTGGTTGTTGGCGCCGATCTCCAGGGTGGACGGCTCGCCGTGGTACTTCAGATCCTGCGGCTGGTGGCCGATGGACGCGAAGGGAAAGATTCGCGTTCCGTCCCCCACGGTGGTCCGTCCGGCCACCACCACATGGGAGATCAGCTCGACGCCGTCGCCCAGGACGACATCGGGGCCAACCATGCAGAACGGTCCGATGACGGCCGACTCGGAGAGGCGGGCGGCGGGATCGACGACGGCGGATGGATGAATGTCGGGCATCAGTTATCCAGAATCATGGCGGCATAGGTGGCTTCGGCCATCAAGGTGTCGCCCACCTTGGCCTCGGCCTGGAACTTCCACACGTTGCCCCGCGACCGTTCCTTGCGGACGTGGATCGCCAGGGTGTCGCCCGGGCCAACCGGCTTGCGGAAGCGGGCGCTGTCCACGCTCATGAAATAGACCAGCTTGCCCTCGGCCGACGGCCCCAGGGTCTCGACCACCAGCACGGCGGCGGTCTGCGCCATGGCCTCGATGATCAGCACCCCTGGCATCACCGGCCGGGCGGGGAAATGGCCCTGGAAGAACGGCTCGTTGATGGTGACGTTCTTGATGCCGACCGCGCTCTGGTCGGGCATGACGTCGACGACCTTGTCGACCATCAGGAACGGATAGCGGTGCGGAATCATCTGCATGATCCGGTTGATATCGATCACCTTCGAGCGTTCGACTTCGCTCACCCTCGCCTCCATGATACGGCTCCTGCCTTCTCGCGCCCCGTCGCTAGCCCTTGCGACGGGCCAGCTTGCCGAGTGCCGCGCACTGGCGCAGCCATTCCGTCATCGGCACGGCGGGCGCCCCGCCCACCGTCTCGCCCGGCCCCACGTCGCGCATGACGCCGCTCTGGGCGGCGATGCGGGCGCCGGAACCGATCTTCAGATGGCCGGTGATCCCGGCCTGACCGCCGGCGGCGACGAAGTCGCCCAGCCGCGTCGATCCCGAGATTCCCACCTGGGCCACGATCACGCAGCCCCGTCCCAATTGCACGTTGTGCCCGATCTGGACCAGGTTGTCGATCATGCAGCCGGCGCCGATCACGGTGTCGGGGCCGGCGCCGCGGTCGATGGTGGTGTTGGCGCCGATCTCCACGTCGTCGCCGACGACCACCCGGCCCAGTTGGGGCACCTTGAGGTGGCCCTGGGGCCCCATGGCGAAGCCGAAGCCGTCCTGGCCGATCCGGGCGCCCGGATAGACGTTGACCCGGCTTCCCAGCACCGCGAACTGAAGGGTCGCGTTGGAGCCGATGACGCAGTCGTCGCCGACGACCACGCCGTCGCCGATGACCGCATTGGCGGCGATCCGGCAGCGCGCCCCGACCTCGGCGCGGGCGCCGATCATGGCGCCCGGCTCGATCCGGCACCCCTCGCCGACGGTGGCGGTCGGGTCGATCCACGCGGTCGGCGCCACCCACGGCTCGGGCGGGCTGACAGGGTGGAAGGCCCGCGCGACGAGGGCGTATGCGCGATAGGGATCGGGAGACAGCAGCAAGGCCATGCCGGCCGGCGCCCTGCTCGCCATGTCGGGATGGACGACGCAAGCGCCCGCCTTGCTGTCGGCGAACTGGGCCGCGTATTTGCGATTGTCCAGGAAGGACACGGTTCCGGGACCGGCGACCTCGAGCGGCGCGACATCCGTAAACTCGGCGGCGGGATCGGCGCCGGGCGCGATCTCGGCACCGGCGATCTCGGCGAGCCGGGCAAGGGAGAACGGTCCAGCGGCGGTGAAGAATCTCGGATCGGCCATGGCGCTACTTCTTACCGGGTTTCGGCTGCGGTTGCTTGACGATGCCCTCGACCTCCGGTTCCGGGAATGCGACGGTCGGCAGGCGCTTGTTCACGCGCTCGATCACTTTTTCCGTCACGTCCATACGTTCGTCGTGGAGAAAGACGTTCTGCTTGTGGAGCACTAACCCGGCGCCCATTTCGGAAGCGACTTCGCTGGTCGCCTCGATGGTGGCCTTCTGAAGCTCGTTATGGGCGGTGGCGGTGGACTTTTCCAGCGCCCGCAGCGCCCCCTGGTAACGCCGCTGGAACGCTGCGACCTCCTCGTTGAACGCGCGCACCCGCTCCTCGAAAGCCTGCGGCCCCAGCACGGATTTCTGCTTGGACAGGTTCATTTCCTGTTGCTGAAGCTCCTTGCGGGCGGATTCGAACTGACCGTTGAAGGCCTGCTGGTACTTTTCACGCTGCACGACGATGGCACGGCCGGCCTGGGAATCCCGCTGGATGCGGTTTGTGTCGACCACGATGACCAGCGGCGCCGTCAGCTTGGCGTCGGTCTGGGCTCCGGCAGGGGCTTGCGCGGCAAAAAGAAAAGCGAGGACCGCCCACGTGACGCGGGCGCCCAGCCGGATCTTCATGATTTAGAACCTCGTACCGAAGTTGAATCGGAAGAGTTCCTTCTCGTCGAAACCTTCCTTCTTGATCGGAACACCGAAGTCGATGGCCACCGGCCCCATCGGGGACTTCCACGTCACGCCGGCACCCACGGAGACACGGATGGAACTGGACTGATCGATGCCGGTCATATTCGTGTATTTCTCGGTGTTGCCGATGCCGCCGAAATCCGAGAACACCTGCCCCGAGAACCCCATTTCGTCCGGCAGGCCGAGGGGGAACTTCACCTGGGCGGTTCCATAGTACTGCCAAAGGCCGCCCAGAGCGTCATTGGAGGCGCTGTCGCGCGGGCTGACGCCTGCCGATGCGAAACCGCGCAGGGTTTCACCTCCTAGGAAATATCGGTCGGTGATGCGGATCTTCTCGCCCAGACCGAGAATATGTCCCGCCGACCCCGACAAGCTGAGGGTCACCTGCTCGGCCAGCGGGAAATACTGGCCGGCTCCGATATTGTTGCGCAGGAACCGCTGCGAGCCACCAAGGCCGGCGAATTCATTATTGACCCGGAAGTAATAGCCCTCGGTGGGATCGATGCGGCTGTCACGGTAATCCCACAGCAGGGTCTGCTGGATCGACGACACCGTCGACGTTCCGGCCTGCTCCTGGATGAACCGAGAAGCGGTGGAGGTGACGTTCTCCACTTGATCGCGCCGGAACGTATACTTGATGTCCTGCCGCAGATTCTCGGAGATGAAGTAGCCCGCGCGCAGGGCGCCGCCCGCCGTGTTGGCGTCGTAGTTGCTCTCGTCCTGCAGGTTGCGGGTGATGGCGAACAGGTCGAAACCGGCCGCCAGGTTCCGGTTCTGGAAATACGGCTCGGTGAAGGAGAAATCGAGCTGGTTGCGCCGTTCGCCGATCGACCCGGTGACCCGGACGTCCTGCCCCTTGCCAAGAAGATTACGTTCGCGCAACGACGTCTCGACCAAGGCGCCGGCGATGGTCGAGTAGCCGATGCCGAACGACAATTCGCCGGTGGACTTCTCCTCGACATCGACCTTGATGACGGTGCGGTCGGGCGCCGTCTCGGAGGGAACGTTGTTGACCTCGACTTTCTCGAAGAAATTGAGGTCGCGAATCCGCTGGCGGGAGCGGCGCAGCTTGGCGGTGTTGAAGGCATCGCCCTCGACCAGCCGGAACTCGCGGCGGATCACCTCATCGAGCGTACGCACGTTGCCCATGATGTCGATGCGCTCGACATAGACGCGCGGACCTTCCTTGACCTCGTAGCGGATATCGATGGTCTTGGTTTCGCGGTTGCGATTGACCACCGGCTTCACATCGACGAAGGCATAGCCCTTGGTTCCGAGCGCGTCGGTGAGATTTTGCACGATCTCCTCGACTTCGTCGGCATTGTACCACTCGCCCGGCTGCGACGTGAGCAGCGGCTGCAGTTCGGCCGGGTCGAGGTCGCGCAGCTCGGCATTGATGTTCGCGTCGCCGAACTTGTAGCGCTCGCCTTCCTCGACGGTGAAAGTGACGAAGAAACCCGCACGGTCGGGAGTCAGTTCGGCGACGCCGGAAACCACGCGGAAATCGGCGAAGCCATGCTTCAGGTAGTAACGGCGCAGCAGCTCGCGGTCATAGGTCAGGCGGTCGGGATCATAGGTGTCGTCGCTGGAGAAGAAGCGATACCAGCGCTCCTCCTTGGTCAGCAGCACCTCGCGCAGGCGCGAATCATCGTACTGGCGGTTGCCGACGAAATTGATGCGCTTGATGTAGGTGGGCTCACCCTCGTTGATCTCGAAGACGAGATCGACGCGGTTCTGCTCAAGCTGGATGACCTTGGGCTCCACCGTGGCGGCGAAACGGCCCTGGCGCCGGTACAGGTCGAGAACCCGCTTGACGTCGTTCTGGACCTTCGTGCGGGTGTACACCACGCGCGGCCGCAACTGGGATTCGCGCTCCAGGTCCTCGTCCTTGATGCGCTTGTTGCCCTCGAAGGCGATGCGGTTGATGATCGGATTCTCGACCACCCGGACGACCAGGACCTCGCCTTCGTGCAGAATGGCGACGTCGGCGAACAGGCCCGTATTGAACAGCGCCTTCAAGGACCGGTCAACGCGCTCGGAGGTGTAGGGATCGCCCTCGGCGATGGTCATGTAGGACTTGACCGTCTCGACCTCGACGCGCTGGTTGCCCTGCACGACGATCTGACGCACGCGACCGCTTTCCTGGGCCAGGACCGGCGTCGTCGCCGCGACGAGCCCCATGGCCAGAGCGGTGGACCGCACGAAACGCATCAAGCCCCCCCTTGGGTCTTCGAGTCCGCCCGCGGAGGGGGCGACCCTATGTCACGAAATGAGCCGCATCAAGGACTCCCACACCGGAAGAGAGACTATATCGTTCCGGGTGGCGAATACCATCAAGGCCAATACCAGAAACAGGCCGATTCGGAAACCATATTCTTGTGCCTTCTCCCCCAAAGGCCTACCAAGGATCGCTTCGAAACCGTAAAACAGCAGGTGGCCACCATCCAGGACCGGGATGGGGAAAAGATTGATGAGCCCCAGGTTCAGCGACAACAGGATAGTGTAGAAGATCACGCTGGGCATGCCCAGTTGCGCCGCCTCGCCGGCCCCCTTGGCGATGCGGATGGGCCCGCCCAGCTCGTCGGAGTTCCGCGTGCCGGAGATCATCTGGCCGATGCCGACGAAGGTCGAGGTCACCATCGTCTCGGTCTCGCGCAGGGCCTCGCCCAGGGCGCTGATGGGGCCGTGGCTTACCACCCGCACCCGCCCAGGATCGGCGGAAATGCCGAGGACCGGCACCTTTTCCATGTCCCCGAAGGGGCCCTTGCGTTCGATGATGCGGGGTTTTGCCACCATCTCCAGGACGGCGCCGTCGCGCTGGACCGACAGGACCAGCGGATTCTCGATCTCCAGCCGGACGATGCGCTGGATGTCCTGGAAGCGCTCGACCTCGCTGCCGTTGATGGCCAGGACGCGGTCACCCTCGCGCAGGCCCACCTCGGCGGCGGCCGTCCCCTCATGGACCTTGCCGATGACGGGCTCGGCCACCGGCTGCCCCAGGGCCATGAACATCAGCATCAATCCGAGGATGGCGAACAGGAAGTTCGCGGCCGGGCCGGCGAAGACGATGGCGGCCCGCTGCCCGACCCGCTTGTGGTGAAACGACACGGCCTCCTCGGCGGCGGTCATCGGCCGGCCGTCGGCGGTCGCCGAGGATGCGTCGCTGTCGCCGAACATCTTCACGTAGCCGCCGAGCGGAAGCAGGCTGATCCGCCAGCGGGTTCCCGACTTGGCGTTCCACCCCCAAATTTCGGGACCAAAGCCGATGGAGAACACCTCGACGCGGACGCCGTTCCAGCGTGCCACCAGGTAGTGACCCAATTCGTGAACGAACACCACCACCGTCAGGATGACGAGGAAGACGATCACGTAGTTCCAGATGCCGGCGATGAAATCCATGTGTGTCCCGTCAGAAGCCGCGGCCGCGCTTGATCACGCCCCAGGCGACCTCGCGGGCCCGCCGGTCCTGGGCGAGCACGTCGTCGATGGAGGTCAGGGGAAGGTTCTCGGTCGCCTCCAGGGTCGCCTCGACGACGGCGGCGATGTCGAGGAAGCCGATGCCGCGCGACAGGAACGCCTGGACGGCGACCTCGTTGGCGGCGTTCAAGACAGTAGGTGCGGCCCCCCCGCTTTGCAAGGCACGCCGCGCCAGCCGCAGAGCCGGGAAACGGATCGGATCGGGGGCCTCGAAGGTCAGGCTGCCGGTCCCGGCCAGGTCCAGGCGCGGCGCCGGCGCCTCGATGCGCCTGGGCCAGCCCAGCGCGTAGGCGATGGGGGTGCGCATGTCGGGGCTGCCCATCTGCGCCAGCACCGAGCCGTCCACGTAGGCGACCATCGAATGGATGACCGACTGGGGGTGAACGACGATGTCGATGCGCTCCTCGCCGAGGCCGAACAGGTGATGGGCCTCGATCAGCTCCAGCCCCTTATTCATCATGGTGGCCGAATCCACCGAGATCTTGGCGCCCATGGACCAGTTGGGGTGCGCCACCGCCTGCTCGGGGGTGACTTCGGCCATCTCCTGGCGCGACCGACCCCGGAACGGCCCGCCCGATGCCGTCAGCACGATCTTCTCGACCTTGTCCACCTGGTCGAAATCGAAGACCTGGAAGATGGCGGAGTGTTCGGAATCCACCGGCAGGAGGGTGGCACCCGCCTTGCGGACCTCGGCCAGCATCAGCTCGCCGGCGCAGACCAGGCATTCCTTGTTGGCCAGGGCGACCACGGCCCCCCGCCGCGCCGCGGCAAGGGTCGGTTCCAGCCCGGCGGCGCCGACGATGGCGGCCATCACCCAGTCGGCGGGCAGGGACGCCGCCTCGACGACGGCGGCGCTGCCGGCGGCGACGGCGATATCCGTGCCGCCCAGTAGCTCCTTGAGCCGCCCATAGGCCGACCCGTCCGCCACCACCGCCAAGCGGGGCCTGAGCCGCAGGGCCTGACCGGCCAGTTGCTCGGCACTGGTATTGGCGACCAGCGCC
Organism: uncultured Rhodospirillaceae bacterium; assembly: GCA_937887565.1. Classification (GTDB taxonomy): domain Bacteria; phylum Pseudomonadota; class Alphaproteobacteria; order Rhodospirillales; family Magnetospirillaceae; genus CALABS01. The sequence continues at coordinate 73,329 of CALABS010000018.1, forward strand.
TCGACCCTGTACAGATCGGGGCGCGCCTCGACCAGTTCGACCGTGTTGCGGCCGATGGAACCGGTCGATCCCAGGATGGTGACGCCACGCCTCGCGTCGGTCATTGCCCCGCCCCCATTACCAAGTCAGCATCGCCGCGCCGGAGCTCCAGGCGCCCAGCGCGACGGCGGCACCGGCCGCCAGAAGCCCGTCGACACGATCGAGCACGCCGCCATGGCCGGGGATGATGGAGCTGGAATCCTTGACTCCGAAGCGGCGCTTGACCCAGCTCTCCAACAGGTCCCCCGCCTGGGAAACCACCGCCAGCAGGGCGCTGCCCGCCGCTAGGCCGACCGGGCTCGCAACCGGCACCGCCAACGCCACCGCCACGCCCACGGCCCCGGCGCAGATCATGCCGCCCACCAGACCGGCCCAGGTCTTCTTCGGGCTGACGGCCGGCATCAGCTTGGGCCCGCCGATCAGCCGCCCGAACGCATAGGCGCCGGTATCCGTGGCCCAGACCAGCAGTAGCAGCCAGAACAACGTCTCGCGGCCCACCTCGGCGTCACCCCGCAGCCAGACCAGCGCGACCGAGGGAATTCCCACGTACAGCGCCCCAAACCCGGCCCACAGATGCGAGCGCTCGCCCCGGCCCCGCGACAGGGCCGCCGAGGCGATGGCGGCACCGACGACGACGGCCACGGACAGGGCCGGCGCCTCCACCGCCATCAGTGCCGCCGCCAGACATCCGGCGGCTGCCACCTGGCCGGCCAGCGCGAACTCCTTGACGGCCATGCGGTGCCACTCCCAGCACATGATGGCGGCGGCGGCGGCGGCCAGCGCGGCGAAGGCATAGCCGCCCCACCACGCCGCCAGCAGGGCCGGCGGCGCCATCACCAGGGCGGACAGGGTGCGGGTGCCAAGCAAGACGGACGGCTCAGGCGGTGCCGTAGCGGCGCTCGCGACCATGGAAGTCGCGGATCGCGGCTTCCAGTTCGCCACGGCCGAAATCGGGCCACAGGACGTCGAGGAACACCAGTTCGGCATAAGCCGACTGCCACAGCAGGAAATTGGAGATGCGCTTCTCGCCGCTGGTGCGGATGACGAGATCCGGATCCGGCATCCCGGTGGTGAACAGCCGGGCCGCCATCGCGTCCTCGTCCACCTGTTCGGGAGTGAGCCGGCCCTCCGCCACCTCGCGGGCGATGCGGCGCGCGGCCTCGGTGATTTCCTGCCGGCCGCCGTACGACAAGGCCAGGGTCAGGGTCAGCGCCGAGTTGGCGGCGGTGAGTGCCTCGGAGTCCGCGATCAAGGCGACGATGTCCGCCCCCAGGCGGGAACGATCGCCGACGACCTTAAGCCGGATGCCGTTCTTGTGGAGGTTGCGGACCTCGTTGCGCAGATACAGCCGCAATAGTCCCATGAGGTCGGTGACCTCGGTGGACGGCCGCTTCCAGTTCTCGGCCGAGAAGGCATACAAGGTCAGATAGGAAATCCCCAACTCCCGGGCGCACTCCACCGTCCGCCGCACCGCTTCGGCGCCGCGCTTGTGGCCGGCGGTGCGGGGAAGGCCGCGCGCCTTCGCCCAACGCCCGTTGCCGTCCATGATGATGGCGACGTGGGCGGGCACGGGCAACGGCATGGCCTGGGAAGCGGCGGGTTCCATCGCCATCAGACCTGCATGATCTCCTTTTCCTTATGGGCCAGGGCCTCGTCGATCTTCTTGATGGTGTCGTCGGTGAGCGCCTGGACTTCCTTTTCGTGCTTCTTGATCTCGTCCTCGGAGATATGCCCGTCCTTCTCCATCTTCTTCAGCGTGTCCATGCCGTCACGGCGGACGTTGCGAACCGCCACGCGGGCCTGCTCGGTATACTTGCCGGCCACCTTCTGGAGCTCGCGACGGCGCTCCTCGTTGAGCGGCGGGATCGGCACCCGGACCAACTGGCCGTCGGCCTGAGGGTTGAGACCCAGCCCGGCGTCACGGATGGACTTCTCCACCGCCTTGACCAAACCCTTGTCCCACACCTGCACGGTGAGCATGCGGGGTTCGGGAACGCCGACGGTGCCGCATTGGGTCAGCGGCATGGCCTGGCCATAGGCCTCGACGACAACCGGCTCCAGAAGGCTGGCGGCGGCACGGCCGGTACGCAGGCCGGAGAATTCCTTCTTCAGGACCTCGACCGTATTGTCCATGCGGTGGGCCAAGTCCTGCTTGAGGTCATTCCAGTTGGTCGGTGCAGACACGGTATCAACCCCCTTCGCTGATGATGGTGAAGCGCCCCCGCCCCGAGACGACCTCGGCGAAGGCGCCTTCCTTGTGCATGTCGAAGACGACGATGGGAACGTTGTTCTCGCGGCACAGCGAGATGGCCGAGGCGTCCATGACCGCGAGATCGCGGGCCAGCACCTCGTGGAAGGTCAGGTGGTCGTAGCGGACGGCGTCCTTGACCTTCTTGGGATCGGCGGAATAGACGCCGTCCACCTGGCTGGCCTTGAGGAGGGCGTCGCAGCCCATCTCGACGGCGCGCAGCGCGGCGGCGGTGTCGGTGGTGAAGAACGGATTGCCGGTGCCGGCGGCGAAGATCACCACCCTGCCCTTTTCCAGGTGGCGGATGGCGCGGCGGCGGATGAAGCTCTCGCAGACGGTCGGCATGGTGATGGCCGACTGGACGCGGGTGAACACGCCGATGGCTTCCAGCGCGTTCTGCAGCGCCAGCGCGTTCATCACGGTGGCCAGCATGCCCATGTTGTCGGCCGCCGCGCGCTCCATGCCCTTGGCGGCGCCCGACATGCCGCGGAAGATGTTGCCGCCGCCGACCACGCAGCAGACCTCGACGCCAAGGTCGCGCACCGACTTGATCTCGTTGGCGATGCGCTCGACGGTCTCGGGATCCAGGCCGTATTCCCGGCCCCCCATCAGGCCTTCGCCGGAAATCTTCAGGAGAACTCGGCGATGTTCGGCGTCGCTGGCCATGCTGCCCTCAGAACCTGATGTGCGCGGCGAAACCCTGGCGGTCGAACCGGGTTGGCGATCATATACACCAATCCGGCCACCTGTCTCGCCTCACTTGGAGAGAGGCGAAAGCCGCCGTCCGTGTGCCCCGGACGGCGGCCATACCCTCGACGGAAGGGCTTACTTGCCCAGCTGGGCGGCGACCTCGGCCGCGAAGTCCTCTTCCTTCTTCTCGATGCCCTCGCCCAGGGCATAGCGGACGAAGCCGACCAGCTTGACCGGGGCGCCGACATCCTTGGCGGCGTTCTCGACGACCTTGGAGATCTTGTTCTCCTGGTCGATGACGAACACCTGCTCGGTCAGGCAGACCTCCTCGTAGTACTTGCGGATGCGGCCCTCGACCATCTTCTCGATGACGTTGGCCGGCTTGCCGGATGCCTGCGCCTGCTCGGTCAGCACCGCCTTCTCGCGATCCAGCGCGCCCTGGTCGACGGCCGACGGGTCGAGGAACAGCGGGTTGGCGGCGGCCACGTGCATGGCGATCTGCTTGCCCAGGGCCTCCAGCTTGGCGGTGTCGCCAGCCGATTTCAGGGCCACCAGCACACCGATCTTGCCCAGGCCGGGGGCAATGGCCGAATGGACATACGAGGCGACCACGCCCTGCGGGACGCTCAGCTTGGCCATGCGGCGCAGGTTCATGTTCTCGCCGATGGTGGCGATGAGCGCGGTCAGCTGCTCGGACACCGATTTGCCGGCGCCGGGATACTCGGCGGCGGCCAGTTCCTCGGTGGTGGCGGCCTTGTCCAGGGCCACCTTGGCGGCGGTCGCCACGAAGTCCTGGAACTTGTCGTTGCGGGCGACGAAATCCGTCTCGGCGTTGATCTCGACGGCGACGCCGGCGGTGCCGCCGGCGGCGATGCCGACCAGGCCCTCGGCGGCGACGCGGCCGGCCTTCTTGGCGGCGGCGGCCAGGCCCTTCTTGCGCAGCCAGTCGACGGCGCCCTCGAGGTCGCCGTTGGTTTCGCCCAGCGCCTTCTTGCAGTCCATCATGCCGGCGCCAGTCTTCTCGCGCAGCTCCTTCACAAGCGCGGCGGTAATCTCGGCCATGGGATCCTTCCTCTTCGTGTCGTCGTGGTCCAGGTAAGCAAATGGCGGCGACGGAGGGTCGCCGCCATCGCAACTACGGTAACGGTCCTCAGGAAGCCGAAGCGGCTTCCTCGCCCTCGGCGGCCGCGGCCTCGACCGGGACCTGCTCGACCGGGGCCTCGGCGGCGGCACCGATGTCGCCACCGGCGCGGCCGATGGAGGCCTGGATGCCGTCCAGCACGGCGCCGGCGACCAGGTCGCAATAGGTCTGGATGGCGCGGATGGCGTCGTCGTTGCCGGGAACCGGATAGGAGATGCCGGCCGGGTCCGAGTTGGAATCGATGACGGCGACCACGGGAATGCCCAGCTTGTTGGCTTCCTGCACCGCCAGCGACTCCTTGTTGGTGTCGATGATGAACAGGATGTCGGGCAGGCCGCCCATGTCCTTGATGCCGCCGAGCGCGCGGTCCAGCTTCTCCTTCTCGCGCGACAGGACCAGCTGCTCCTTCTTGGTCAGGCCGGCCAGGGCGCCCGAGGCCAGCTGGTCGTCAAGCTCGCGCAGGCGCTTGATCGACTGGGAGATGGTCTTCCAGTTGGTCAGCATGCCGCCCAGCCAGCGGTGATTGACGTAGTACTGGCCGCACTTTTTTGCGGCGTCGGCGACGATGTCCGAGGCGGCGCGCTTGGTGCCGACGAACAGCACGCGGCCGTTGCCGGCGGTGACGTCACGGACGGCCTGCATGGCGCGGTGCAGCATGGGCACCGACTGCTGCAGGTCGATGATATGGATGCCGTTGCGGACGCCGAACAGGTACGGCGCCATCTTGGGATTCCAGCGGCGGGTGTTGTGGCCGAAGTGGACGCCGGCCTCGACGAGCTGGCGCATGGTGAACGACGGCAGGGCCATGGAGAGTGTTCCTTTGCTTCTCCGGTTGAGCCTCCGCGGGTGAACGTCGGGAAATCCCGACACCGGAGCGACGGACAGTGCGTTGTCGGCACGCCGCCACGAACCCGCGTGTGGTTTGATGGGCGGCTACATAGCGCCTCGGGCGCCGTTTGGCAAGAAGGAAGCGAGGAATTATCGCGTCTTGACGTCCACCAGGCGTCCGCAGGCGGCCGGCAGCACCGGACGGCGGCGGTTGGGCTTGTCGCCGGCCGGCAGGATGGTCGGCTTCCCCTTCCACGAGGCAAGCTCGCCGCCGCAGCCGTCACCCTCGGGGACCGGCTTCTGGGCGACGCAGCCGGGATCGTCCGGCGGACAGGACAGCCGCACGTGGAAATGCTCGTCGTGTCCCCACCACGGCCGCAGCTTGCCCAGCCATGCCCGGTCGCCCGCCGCCAGCCGGCAGGCCTCGGCCTTGATGGCCGGGTTGACGAAAATGCGGTCCACCTCGGGATGCGACGCGGCGATCTCGAGGAGGCGCAGATGCCCGGGCGTCCACGCCGCCGGATCGATGTCGCCGCCCTTGACCATGGACAGTCCGCGCGGCGCCTCGCGCTCGGCCGGCGGCAGTGGGCGCTCGACGAGGCGGAACCAGATATCCACGTCGAGGCCGGTCTGGTGGCTGCCATGGCCATAGGCCATGGGGCCGCCGCGCGGCTGCGACAGGTCGCCGACCAGCAGCGTCCCCAGCCGCTCGGCGCTGGCCGCCACGCCGAGGTCACGCACGAAGGCGACGGTTCGGGGATGGCCGTAGAAGCGGTTGCGCTCCAGCCGCAAGGCCTGGTAGCCGTCGCCCTCGGGCGGCAGCGCCACCGCCCCGGACAGACAGCCGGCGGCCGGCGAGCCGATGGCCGCCGCGGGTCCGGCGACGGGAACCCGGAAGCGCGCCCAGGTGTCCGGCGAGGCCGCCTCCACCGAGCAAGCCCCGACCATCACGCACAACACCGCCACCCCCGACCACCGCATGGACCGACACTCCCCTGCCGACGGGGAACGATACTCCGTCGGCGCGGGTTAAGCGACGGTCAATCCGATGGCGATTCGGCGAACCGCGACTGGATGTCCTTGATGGCGGCCTCCGAGCGGCACAGCACGGCCACGGCCTCGGCGTCGTACCGGCGGCCGGCCTGCTCCCGCAGATAGGCCAGCGCGTCGGCGTTGGACCACGCCGCCTTGTAGGGCCGCACCGAGGTCAGGGCGTCGAACACATCGGCCACGGCGACGATCCGGCCCTCCAGCGAGATGGCGTCGCCGACCAGGCCGAGGGGATAGCCCGACCCGTCCACGGCCTCATGGTGGTGGGCGACCACGTTGCGCAGGATGCGGACATAGCCGGCACCGCCGATGCGGAACGTTTCCGCCATGGTGTCGACGATCTCCAGCCCCTTGGCCACATGGCCCTTCATCACCTCGAATTCCGACGGGTCCAGCCGGCCCGGCTTCAGCAGGATATGGTCGGGAACGCCGATCTTGCCGACGTCGTGCAGGGGGGCGAACTGGAACAGGAACTCCACCCAGTCGTCCGACATCCCCCGTCGCGGCGCCAGCCGGAGCGCGATCAGGCGGGCATAGCGCGCCATCCGCTCCAGATGGGCGCCGGTCTCCTCGTCGCGGGCGCGGCTGATCTGGCGGACGGTATGCACGGCCGCCTGGATCATCCGCACGGCGTCGAGTTCCATCACCGTCTGCAGCGTCACCACCTCGGCATAGGGGCGCAGGCGAAACACCAGATCCGGTGTGAAATAGGCCGGCCGGCAGGAATTGAAGAACACGAAGCCGTGGAACGAGGCCTTGTGGAAGATCGGCACCGTGTAGCTGGACCGGTACCCCGCCTCCAGCAGCCGCTTCTGGTGGGCAGGGGTGCCGGTGGGATGATCGGCGAGGTCGGCGACCACACGCCGCGCCCCGGTCCGCGCCAAGGTGGCGAGGGATTTCAACTCGCCCAACCGGGCGACCGTATGCTCGAACGGGTGGGCGCCGACGCTGGAATGGACGAAGGATTTGAGAAGATCGGTGCGCTGGTCGTAAATGGTCACGGCCAGATGGTCGATGCCGTCGAAATCGTGCCGGATTTCGTCATGCAGGCAGGCGAGCCGCTCCGCCAGTCCCTGGTGGACCGGCCGGAACCCTCGGCTTCCCAAGGCCGAAGCCTCGGCGATGACCGCCATGGGTGCGCCCTTCCCTGTCTTCGGCCACGGTTGACCCGTTGTTCGTCGGCGATCATAGCGCGGGTGGGCCGCCCTCGTCAAAACCGGGAAAGGCCCGCGCACCCTCAATCGAAGATCGATTCGGCGAATTGCGCCTGGATCTCCTCGACGAGATGCGGATTGTCGACCATCGCCGCCACGCAGTCCGGATCGAACTTGGTTCCCGCCTCGCGCCGGAGCAGCGCCAGCGCCTCGGCGTTGGTCCAGGCCTGCTTGTAGGGACGCGACGAGGTCAGGGCGTCGAAGACGTCGGCGACCGCGGCGATGCGGGCCTCGATGGGAATATCCGAGCCCTTGCGCCGATAGGGATAGCCGCTGCCGTCCAAGGCCTCGTGGTGGAAGGCGACGATGTTCCGCAGCATCTCGAAATGCGGCATGGACTGAAGGCCGAAGTCGCGCATCATCAGGTCGATGATCTCGACCCCCTTCGTCACATGGGTGCGCATGACCGAGAATTCCTCGTCCGTCAGCCGCCCCGGCTTGAGCAGGATCGAGTCCGGCACCGCCACCTTGCCGACGTCGTGCAACGGGCAGAACTGGAACACGAACTCGGCGAATTCGTCGGTCAGCCCATGCTTCGCCGCCAGCTTGACCGCGATCAGCCGCGCGTAGCGGGCCATGCGCGCCAGATGCGACCCCGTCTCCTCGTCCCGGGCCGAGGACACCGAACGGATGACCTTCACCGCCGCCTGCATCATGCGCACCGTGTCGAGCTCGCGCATGACCGCCAGCGAGATCAGTTCCGCGTAGGGCCGCAGCCGGTGCACCACCGGCGGGGTGAAGAAGTCGGCCTGAAAGGAATTGAAGAACAGGAATCCGTAGAACGAGCCCTTGTGCTGGATGGGGACGGTGTAGCTGGCCCGGTAGCCGGCGGCCACCAGTTTCCCGGCGTGCTCCTGGCCCTTGTCGGCAGCGTCGTGGAGGTCGTTGATGATCCGCCGGGCGCCGGTCCAGGCCAGTTGCTGCAGGCTGGGCAGGTCCGCCATCCGCGCCACGCTGTGGTCGAGCGGGCTGTCACCGTCGCTGGAGTGAATGAAGGTCTTGAGGAGATCGGTGCTGCCGTCATAAAGCGCGACCGCGATGCGGGCCAGCCCCGCCAGCGAGTTGTCCCCCTTGATCTCGTCGTGAAGGCAGATCAGCCGCTCGGCCAATCCACGCTGCATGAACGGCAAGGCAACCGGTGCGGCTTGCGTCATACCCCCCAACTCCACAGTTCCCGAGGCGAAGGTTACCTTTCGAATTTAAAGAAAGCAAATGGGCACAAGAATGGGGTGGGGCCGCCGCCGCCAGGGATCCCCCATCCCGACGGCGGCGGCGGCGGCGGTCACTGCTAATCGAGTTTCCGCGCCATTTCGCGAAGAATGAACTTCTGGATCTTGCCGGTCGAGGTCTTCGGCAACGGCCCGAACACCACCGTGCGCGGGCACTTGAAGTGCGCCAGCCGGGTCCGGGTGAACGCGATGATCTCGGCCTCCGAGACCTTGGCGCCCTCCTTCAGCGCGATGAACGCGCACGGGGTTTCCCCCCACTTGTCGTCGGGACGGGCGACCACCGCCGCCTCGGTGATGTCCGGATGCTGGTAGAGGACGCCCTCGACCTCGATGGTCGAGATGTTCTCGCCGCCCGAGATGATGATGTCCTTGGAACGGTCCTTCAGCTCGATATAGCCGTCGGGATGCCAGACCCCCAGGTCGCCGGTATGGAACCAGCCACCGGCAAAGCTCTCCTCGGTGGCCTTGGGGTTCTTGAGGTAGCCCTTCATGACCACGTTGCCGCGGAAGAACACCTCGCCCATGGTGACGGAATCCTTCGGCACCGGGTCCAGGGTGGTGGGATCGGCCACCATCAGCCCCTCCTGGACGGCATAGCGCACGCCCTGGCGCGACTTCAGCCGCGCCCGCTCCTCCAGCGGCTGCTGGTCCCAGTCGTCGTGCCAGGCGCATACCGACGCCGGCCCGTAGACCTCGGTCAGGCCGTAGACGTGGGTGATCTTGAACCCCTGGCTTTCCAGCTTGCCGATCACCGCCGCCGGCGGCGGCGCCGCGGCGGTCATGAACTCCACCGTATGGGGGAGCGGCCGCCGCTCGGCGTCGCTGGCATTGATCAGCAGCCCCATGACGATGGGCGCACCACACAGATGGGTCACCCCATGGGCGGCGATGGCCTCGAACATATGGGCGGCGTCGACGCGGCGCAGGCAGACATGGGTGCCCGCCAGGGCGGTGACGGTCCACGGGAAGCACCAGCCGTTGCAATGGAACATGGGCAGGGTCCACAGATAGACCGGATGGCCGCTCATGCCCCAGGTGAGGGCGTTGCCGACCGCGTTCAGATAGGCGCCGCGATGGTGGTAGACCACGCCCTTGGGGTTGCCGGTGGTACCCGAGGTGTAGTTCAGGGCGATGGCTTCCCATTCGTCCTCGGGGTGGCGCCAGACGAATTCGGGGTCGCCGGTCTCCAGGAACGCCTCGTAGGTCGTCTCGCCGACGAGTTCGCCGCCTTTGGCCTGGGGATCGTCGATGTCGATGACCAGCAGCTTGCGGCTGGTCATGTGCAGGGCCTTCCTGATGACCGGCGAGAATTCCCGGTCGGTCAGCAGCACCTTGGCCTCGCCGTGGTCGAGGATGAAGGCCAGCGCCTCGGCGTCCAGGCGGATGTTGAGCGCGTTGAGCACCGCGCCGGCCATGGGAACGCCGAAATGGGCCTCGAACAGCGCCGGGATGTTGGGCGCCATCACCGCCACGGTGTCGCCGACGCCGATCCCCCGCCGCGTCAAGGCCGATGCCAGGCGGCGGGCGCGGGCGAAGGTCTCGCGCCAGGTGAAGCGCTGGTCTCCGTGGATGACCGCAACACGATCGGGATAGACGGTCGCCGTGCGCTCGATGAATCCGATGGGGCTCAACGGAACGTAGTTGGCGGCGTTCTTGTCGAGTTCGTGTTCATAGGGATTGATCATCGTGCCTGTCCTCGCGGTGCGCGACTTGGGTTGGACCACCCCACCCGATTGCGTGGGGTTCCGAGCATGCGTCGGGACACCGCCGTTTTCAACAGCCGAGCATCCCAACATTTGGAACGCCCAGGTCCCCGTCGCGGTGGTTGACAGCGCCGACGATTAGGGCATGTGTTTCGGCATGCGGCTCGCACTCGTGGTCAATCCCTCCGCCGGCACCTTCCGCCGGCTGCCCTTGGCTCCCACCGTGGACGCCATCGTCGCGGCCCTTCGCCACCAGGGACACCAGGTGGAGGTTTCCGTTCCCCGCCGCCGCGACATTCCCGCCATCCTGTCGGGCCTCGCCACCCGCTCCGACATCGACGCGGTGATCGCCGGCGGCGGCGACGGCACCATCCTCACGGCCATCCTGGCCGGGCTGGGGACCGACAAGCCGCTGGGCCTGCTGCCGCTGGGAACGCTCAATCTGTTCGCCCGCGACCTCGGGCTGCCGCTCGACCCCGTCGAGGCTGCCGTCGTGATCGCCCGTTCCACCCCGGCCGAGATCGATCTCGCCGAGGTCAACGGCCATCCCTTCGCCATCTGGGCGTCGTTGGGCATGCACCCGTGGACCGTCCGCCGCCGCGACAAGCTCCAGCGCGAGGGCCAGCCCAAATGGCGGGCGTTCGCCCTGGCGGCGCTGCGGGCGTTGCGGCGCTATCCCATGGTCACGGCGACGCTGACGGCGGGGGGAGAAAGCCTGAGCATCCGCACCCCCATGGTGGTGATCTCCAACAACGCCTGGCGCGAGGAAGCGCCGCCGCTGTCGCGCCAGGCCCTCGACCGCGGCGAACTGGTGGTCCACGTCGCCAAGGCGTCGTCGCGGTGGGACGTGATCAAGCTGGCCGTCAACGCCCTGCTGGGCCGGTGGAAGACCAACCGGCTGCTGCGGACCCTGACCGCCGAGGAGGTGCGGGTGACCTGCCGCCACGGCCGCATGATGGTGTCGCTGGACGGCGAGGTGACGGTCCTGCGCACGCCCTTGGTGTTCCGCACCCGCCCCAAGGCGCTGAGGGTGCTGATGCCGCCGAGGGAGACCCGATGACGACGCTGGCCCATTTGTCCGACCTCCATTTCGGCCGCACCGACGCACGGGTGGTGAAAGCACTCCTCGACGACCTCCACCGGCATCGGCCGGACCTGATCATCGTGTCGGGCGACCTGACCCAGCGTGCCCGGTCGCACCAGTTCGCCGAAGCCCGCTCGTTCCTCGAGCAGTTGCCGGCCCCTGCCCTGGTGGTGCCCGGAAACCATGACCTCGCTCCGCTTTATCGCCCATTCTCGCGGGTATTCGCCCCCCGCGAGAAGTTCCGCCGCCACCTTCCGGGACACGATCCGCTGCCGGTGTGGTCCGACGAGGGCGTGCTCGTGCTGGGCCTCGACAGCACCCGGTCGCTGCGCTGGAAGGAGGGAAGGCTGCGCGACCGCCACCTCGACCACGTCGAGGAAATGGTGGCCCGCGCGGCACCCGGCGCCTGCAAGGTGGCCTTCATGCATCATCCGCTGGCCTCGACCGCCTTCGGCCACCCCTTCGAGGCTCTGGCCGAGCGCGGCATCGACCTGGTGCTGACCGGCCACGTCCACCGCGTCCACATGGAGGTCATCCATGCCCGTTCCGGCGGATCGTGCATCCTGGTCCAGGCCTCGACGGCGTGCTCGACCCGGCTGAGGGAGGACGCCAACGGCTACGGCCTCGTGCACCTCGCCATGCCGGCGATGGACATCGTGGTGCAAGGCTGGTCCGGCGAATCCTTCCACCCGGTAAGGCACTGGCGCTTCCACAAGGACCACCGCGGATTGTGGGAAACTCGTACGTAAATCCGCGTAGACTCCATGGCATTGTCGTGACAAATTCCCGGCGGGCGGATCGCGTGCCGGGAGGGACGGGTGTTCACATTTTCGTGTTCCGGCTGCGGAAAGTGCTGTCACGGCTGGCTGCCGCTGACCATCGCGGAAACCCTGGCATTCGCCCCGGTGGCGCCCGTGGCGCTGATCTGGCACATCCACCGCCGTGGTTCCCCCCTTACCCCCCACTACCGGGCCGCCCGCAAGCTGTTTCCCACCGTCGCCTTGCCCGGCGGCGAGGCGGTGCCATGGATCCGGCCGGCGGTCCTGGTGCCACCGGACATTCCCTGCGTCCATTTGACCGGCGGTCTGTGCGGAATTCATGACGCCAAGCCGCTACGCTGCCGGACGATGCCGTTTCACGCCAATCTGCCCGCCGACGCGCAGGAAGCCTGGCTGAAGCCGGGGCCGGATTGGCCATGCTACAACCCCGCCGACGGCGGCACCCCCCTCTATGATCGGGGACGTTTCCTCGACCACTCCTACCGCGCCGCGTTCCGCGCCGAAACCGACGCCCTGGCGGCGGATGCCCGCCTGCTCCGCGACCATGTGACCGAGACGGTCGCGGCCGGCGGAGACGGTTTCACGCGCCTGCTGGCCCGCCTGGCGGCGACGCCGGGAGGGCATCTGGTCACCCCCTGGTCACGGCTGGCGGCGGGATTGGCGGCGGCGGGTGCCGACCGCGAGGTCATGATCGGCGCGTTGCGCGGCCAGGCCGGTGTCCTCGCCGCCCGTCTGACCGTCGAGGCGCTGCCCCAGGCCTACGCCGCCCACTACCGCACGCTGGCCGAGGACGTCGCCGCCACCCTGGCCGCCCTGACCTCCGCCAACGTGGCCGCATAGGGCTCGCCGGTACCACCCAGTTCGACCGCCCGCCGCGCCGAGTCCTCGGCTTCCGCCAACCGCCCCAGCTCCAGCTGGACGTGGGCAAGGTTGTTCCACGCCGCCGCCGCCCCCGGATGGCGGCCGACGGCCATCCGGAACGCCTCGGCCGCGCCGTCGCCGTCTCCCAAGCCGTACCGGACATTGCCCAGGCCCACCGCCGCCGGCAGGCTCTCCGGCCACCGTGACAACACCGCCCGGTAGGCCGCCGCCGCCGCCGCCAGCCGTCCGGCGCGCTCGATCCCCGCCGCCGCCTCGACGGTCTCGCGCTCGCCGGCGGCGGCGGGCAACCGGTCGGGCGGCAGCACCACCACCGCCCACTGGCCGGCACGGACCCAGGTGTGCTCGAAGGTGTCGAGCGGCATCGCCGCCCTTTCCTCCAGCCCCGAATGAAGAATGATCCGGCGGGCGGGCAGGTCGTAGCCGACGGCGACGGCGAAATGCCAGACCGGCCGCACCTCCAGGCCCAGGTTCTGCAGTACCACGACGGGGTGCCCCGCCGCCAGCTCCGCCAGCACCGCGCGCAGCCCGTGAAGGCGCACCGCCAGCCGTCCCTCGCGACGGGCGGCGGCGATCATGTCGGGCGGCATCGAGCCGTCGCGGCCGGGAGTGAACACCAGCGAGGCCAGCGCCGTGGGCGGCACCGGCGATCCCGACCACGCCAGCACCATCGCCAGCGACGCCGGCCCGCACGCCTTCTCGGCCTGGGGGTGAAAAGGCACCGCCGCCACGCCGGCCACCGGCGGCAGCCCGCCGGGATCCGCCAGCAGCGCCTCGGTCCGCGGTCCGGCGCAACCGGCGACGGCGACAAGGGCCGCCAGGACCAGCCCCTTATTCACGGACGCTGCGGGTCCACGGAAACACCTTGGTCAGCCCGGCGATATCGGTGATCAGCAGGACGATGAACACTAGGACGGCGGCGCCGATGATCACCCCCAGGGCGTCGCCGCCGGCCGGCATGGTGTCGATGTGGCCGGCGATGCGGCTCACCTCGGCGTCCGACAGGGCCGCGACCCTGGCGTGGGCCTCGTCGGGCGAGACCCCCAGGGCGCGCATCTGCGCCTGAACGTCCTCGCGCGCCAGGAAGGCCGCCACCCGGGCGCGATCGCCCCTAGCGGCGGAGGCCGCGATGATCTCGTCGGTCGAGACCAGGGCCGCGAAGGTGGTCGCGGGAATCGACGACAGAAGCAAGGTCGCGGCGGTCACCAGGGCCACCATGCCGCGCCTGACGGATTGTCCGGCCATCACTCACCTCTCATGAACTTTCTGGTCCAAGAAGTGAGCCCCCTGGCCGACCGGTCCAATGCCCGCCGGGAGTCTTACGACCGCTGGCTAGCGCTTGCTCAGGCCTTGCTGCCGCGCCAGGATGTCGTCCGGCCAGGTGGACTTGATATAGGCCAGGACCGCCCGGATCTCGGCGTCGTCCAGCACGCCCACGAAGGCCGGCATGGCCGACTTGTAGTCGGGCGGGGCGAACTTGGCGATGCCGTGCTTGGTGATGGCGAACAGCATCTCGTCCGGGTGGTGCCACGTGTGCCCGCTGGCGTCATGGGGCGGAGCCGGCAGCTCGCCCGAGGGCCGGCGGGTGCGCCAATCCGGTTCGCCCTCCAGGTCGGCGCCATGGCATTCGGCGCAATGCCTTTCGTAGAGTCGCGTGCCGAGCGCCACCTGGGCCGGATCACCGGGGTCGATCGCCCCCCTGCCCCGCCACCATGCCCAACCGCCCGCCATCCCGATGCCAAGGATGGCGGCGAAGGCGGCGACGATCATGATGGGGCGGACGGTCATGGCGGCGACTATACCTAGCGCACTGATTCATCCGGATGGTACACCACGGCTGTCAGGTTCCGTATTCGTCATGTGTTCGCCAAACATCGCGGTGCCAGGGGTGACGCGCCGGCGGGTGATGATGGGACACCGGCTTTTCGTCTCCATTTCCGTCATGGCCGGGCTCGACCCGACAGCCGTGGATGGTACACCGACCATCCGAATGAATCAGTGCACAATTCGTTGATTTTGTGGGCCGATTGACCAGACCGAAGGTTCAGGCCCCTGATCCTTCGGGCTGGATCGGACCACTAGAATCGATATCCCCAGCGCAGTCCGAATTGGTCCATGCCCTCGTTGTGCTCGGCCAGGTTGGCATTGCTGATATGGGCCAGGACCAGCGTCAGGTTCTGCCTTTCGGTGACCCAAACGCCCACGGACAGCGATTCCCGGAACAGCACCCGCGAGCCCAGGCTGACCCGGTCCTGGCGCGCGGTGCCAAGCTTGCCGTCGTGGACCGCGCCGCCGAGGCTGAAGGCGGCGAACAGCCGCCCGCCGAAATCCCAGGTCCAGGTCAGGCCGGCATAGGCCTGGCTGGTGTCGCCGGCCGAATTCACGCTGATTCCCAGATGGGGGCGCGGCGACCAGATCGGTGCCAGGACGCGGGGCGATTCGAACAGCACTTCGGCGTCGACATCGGCCCCGGCCTCGTGCTCGCCGCCGAACACCCCGACATCATGGGCCAGCACGCCGAGCCGGAGCTCGACGGCCTGCGCCGGAAGGGGGAGCGCGGCGATGAGTGTCAGCAGCGGGAGAAAAGGGCGCATGGGGCGGAGATGGGGGCCAGCCCGGCCCATGTCGGCCCCCCGCAAGTCTGGCTGGCCGTCAGGGCACCGGAGGCGGGCAACGGTGTGCTTGCATTGCGCGCCGCCACGCGCATGATGGGCGCGACCGCCAGGAGGGCCCATGACCACCGTGCTGATTTCGATTTTCTGTCCCGACCGCACCGGTCTCGTCGCCGCCATCACCGGCCGCCTGTTCGAGATCGGCGCCAATCTCGGCGACACCAGCTTTTCCATGCTCGGCACCGGGGCGGAATTCACCTCGGTCTGCGACCTGCCCGACGGCCTGACCCCCGCCGAGGCGGAAGCCGACCTGGCCGCGCTGCCGGAGCTGCAGCGGGCCGAGGTGTCGGTTCGCGCCTTCGAACTGGACGCGGCGCATGGCGCCGCCGGCCGCATCACGCACCGGATCGTGGTCTCGGGCGGCGACCGCCCCGGGCTGGTGGCGCGCCTTTCCGAGGTGTTCGGCCAGTTCTCCGCCAATATCGTGCGCATGGACGCGCAGCGGGTCCCCGAACAGGGCCTCTACGCCACCCGCTTCGCCGTCGCCATCCCGGTCGAGCGGGCCGACGCCTGCCTGGCGACGGTCGCCAACACCGCCGGCGAACTGCATCTGTCCTGCCACATCGAGCAGGCCTAACGCCGCTCGACCACCTGCACCCCCTCGGCGATGGCCATCTGGCGGGTGAAGCTCCACGCCTGCTGGAGCCCCCCCTCGCCCTGGTTCCATGATGCCTCGCCGTCGCCGTCGAGGTCCTGGCCGGCCATGATGCGGTCGAGAAGGTTGTCCAGGCGGACCAGCGCGGGAACCGCCCGCGCCGTGCTTTCGGCGGCCAGGGCGTCGCGGGCCTCGCCCAGCGCCTCGTCCGTCCGCATCAGCGCCGTCTGGGCGGCGACCGAGGCGGCGGTGGCCCGCAATCCTTCCTCGTCATCCCGGTGGGCCGCCTGCAGCGCCAGCAATTGCTCGACCGCCGCCGCCACGGCGGCTCTCGCGCCGCCATCCACCGCCGGCCCCCGGGGCGCCAGCGACGGGTCGAGCGCGTTCACCGCCGCCACGACCTCGGCCTTCATGGCGGCGAGATCGGTCTCGCGAAGCGCCGCCTTGACGTGCCGCTGGGCGAGCGCCGCGTTCGTGCGGGCGACGTCGAACGGCCCCTGCCCGGCCAACAGAACCTCCAGGCCGGCGGCCCGCGTCTGGGCCGCGGCCGCTGGCGCCAGCGCGGCCATGACCGCCAAAGCCATGATCCGTGTCACGAAATGTCTCATCCGTTGACCACCTCGCCGCCATTGGGGTGAAGCACCTGGCCCGACACGTAGGAGGCGTCGTCGCAGGCCAGGAAGATGTAGCAGGCCGCCGCCTCGTCCGGCTGCCCCACCCGCCCCAGCGGTTGGCCGGACCCGAATTTCTCGACGTGCTCGGCCGAGAAGGTGGATGGAATGAGCGGTGTCCAGATGGGGCCGGGCGCCACTCCGTTCACCCGAATGCCCTTGGGCGCCAGATTGGCCGCCAGCGACCGGGTGAAGGCGGTGACGGCCCCCTTGGTGGCGGAATAGTCCAGCAGGCTGGGACTGCCCCGGTAGGCCGTCACCGAGCTGGTGTTGACGATGGCCGCGCCGGGCCCGAGATGGGGCAGCGCCGCCTTGGTCAGGAAGAACATGGAGAAGATGTTGGTGCGGAAGGTCCGCTCCAGTTGCGCGGCCGAGATGTCCTCGATGCTGGCGCGCGGATGCTGCTCGCCGGCGTTGTTGACCACCACGTCGAGCCGCCCGAACGCGGCCACCGTCTCGGCCACCGCCCGCCGGCAGAACTCCTCGTCGCCGAGATCGCCCGCCAGCAGCAGGCAGCGGCGACCGGTCGCCTCGACGTGGCGGCGGGTCTCGGCGGCATCCTCGTGCTCGTCCAGATAGACCACCGCCACGTCGGCGCCTTCCTTGGCGAAGCCGATGGCGACGGCGCGGCCGATGCCCGAATCGCCGCCGCTGACGATGGCGGCCCGGCCGTCCAGCTTGCCCGCCGGCCGCCAGTGCCGCATCTCGGCCTCGGGGCGCGGATGCATGGCTCCTTCCAGGCCCGGCTGCCGGTCCTGGTGCTGCGGTGGATTCCTCTCGGCCATAAGTCCCGCTCCCGGCGCTGGCGTCAACCATGGCTGACGTGGCGCCGGGCGGCACGCGCCTCAAGCCCGCTTCGCCTTCCGCGCCCGCCCGGCACGCCGACGGGTGCGGGTGCCCTTGGCCAGGGCCTCGTCGATGGCGGCGCGCAGGGCGTCCGGCTGCACCGGCTTGTGCAGCAGGCCATGCCCCAGTGCCTGGGCCTGGGCCAGCCGTTCCGGCGCGGTGTCGCCGGTCAGGATGATGGCCGGAACCTTGTCCTCGGCGCGCAGGTGAACCTCGACGCGGGCGATGGCCTGTCCGCCGGTATCGCCGTCCTGGAGCCGGTAGTCGGCCAGGAAGAGATCCGGCGGGCGGCCAAGCGCGGGCAGGCGGCGGATGGCCTCGTCGGCATTGGCGGCGGAAATCACCCGGTGTCCCCAGCTTTCGATCAGCATTCCCAGGCTTTCGCGGACGTCGAGCTCGTCGTCGATGACGACGATCGCTGCCCCGGCCCGCGACAGCCCCAGCGGCAGTTGCCGCGCCCTGTCGCGCGCCGCGTGCCGCTCGACCAGCGGCACCTCGACCGCGAACACCGACCCCTTTCCTTCCGTCGAGGCGACCGAGATCCTGTGATCCAGAAGGTTGGCCAGGCGTTCGACGATGGCGAGGCCAAGGCCCAATCCCTGGCGGCGGTCGCGCTCGGCATTCCCCACCTGGTGGAATTCGCGAAAGATGTTCTTCAACTCCTCTCTCGGGATGCCGATGCCGGTATCCCATACCTCGAGGCGCAGCATCTGGCCGCGCCGCCGGCATCCGAACAGGATGCGGCCGGTGCCGGTATAGCGCACCGCGTTGTTGAGGAGGTTGCGCAGGATGCGTTCCAGCAGCGCCGCGTCGCTGTCGACCAAGTGGCGGCAGGGCACCACCCGCAACGCCAGCCCTTCCGCCTCGCACAACGGCTCGAACTCCGACGCCAGGCGGTCCATCAGGCTGCGGATGGAGAACTCCTCGCGCACCGGCACGATCAGGCCGGCCTCGAGCTTGGAGACATCCAGCAGGCCGTTGAGCAGCCCTTCCAGGGCGGTGACCGAATCCTGGATTCTCGCCACCAAGGCGACCTGCTCGGCCTCGCGGGTGCGGCCGGCAAGCACGGCGACGAACATGGCCAACGCCTGGAGGGGCTGGCGAAGGTCGTGGCTGGCGGCGGCCAGGAAGCGGGTCTTGGCGATGGCGGCCTCCTCGGCGGCTTCCTTCGCGTTGTAAAGCTCGTCCTCGAACATCTGCTGGGCGCTGTGGTCGTGCATGAAGGCGAAGTAGAAGCGCACCCGCCCCCGCTCGTCCCTCACCGCGCCCGACCGCTGCCACAGCGGGAAACGCCGCTCGTTGGCGTCGACGGCCTCGAGCACGCCCTCCCAGCCTTCGCCGCGCACCAGCGCCGGAGCCACCAGCTTGTCGATGATGTCGTGACTTTCCCGGGCGAAATACTGGCGGTAATGGCTGCCCGGCACGTCCTCGGCCGCCATTCCGAACAAGGTCCCGTAGGCGGAGTTGGCGTAGAGCACATGGCCGGACGGCGACAGGATGACGATGGCCTCGTGGGACGAATCCATCACCGCGCGGAACAGCGACAGGTTGGCCTCGGCCCGCTTGCGGTCATCGATGTCCTCGATCATCGCCACCGTGAAGCGGTCGCCGCCATCGGCCGGCAGGACCGATGCCGTCAGCCGTCCCCAGAAGAAGGTCCCGTCCTTGCGCCGGTAGCGGTTTTCGCGGCTGTAGCTCTCCACTTCCCGCCGGACCAGCCGCCGAGCCTCGATCGAATCGGCTTCGCGGTCGTCGGGATGGGTCAGCTCGCCCAGGCTCAGGTCGCCGAACTCCTGCGGGGTGAATCCGAACATGGCCGTCAGCGCCGGGTTGACGCGCTCGATCCGCGCTCCCTTGCCGACCAGGGCGATGCCCAGGGCCGCGTGGTCGAAAATGGCGCGGAAGCGGCCCTCGCTTTCGCGATTCTGACGTTCCGCCTGGCGGGTGACCTCGAGGCCGATCCCGCGATATCCCGCGAACCGCCCGTCCTCCTCGACCACCGGCCGCCCCGAGAGGAGATAATGCCGCACCGAGCCGCCGGAGGCATCCCAGACCCGCAACGCCAGATTGCGGAAGGGCGCATGGGAGACCAGGGCCTCGATCTGCTCGGCCAGTTCGGCCTGATCGATCTGGAACCGCAGCAGCAGTTCCTCCAGGCTTCGCCCCACGACGTCGCCGGGCGGAATGCCGGTTCCCTCGGTGAAGGTGGGCGACAGCCGCGTGACCCGCAGCGCGGCGTCGGCCTCCCACACCCAGTCGGCCGCCGCCGCCAGGGCATCGTCGAGAAACGCGGGGGAAGACCCTTTGGACAGCGGGTGGACACGGCCACCACCATGACCTTCGGTCGCGGGAACGACATTTATCGGTTGGGCACGCACAATTGGGGTCACCAGGCTCGATTGGTCGCAGCAAGCCTAGGCGCACCTTGGGTAGCGGAACAATATGCCGCCCGCCCTATGCACCTCCCATTGGGCTAGGGCAGGAGAATGGCGGTCAACAGGGTCGCCTGCAGGGGGTTGAAGTTGTCGTCGGACAGCACGTAGGCCACCAGACGCCCGTCGGCCCGCCGGCGCACCGCCAGCGCTTCGGAATTGTCCACCAGCATGGGCGGGGCCAGGACCGCCACCTGGCGCCCCGAGACCTCGGCCCCCGGCACCAGGTCGGCGGCGGCGATCCGCGACAGCCGCGCCGCCGTCCCGGACAGCAGCGAGAAGCTGCGTTCCAGCAACAGCACGTCGCCACCCGGCAGCGCCGCCGCCGCCGTGGGCTTGAAGTCGCCGTGCCGCCGCAGCGACATCGCCGTCCACGCCCCCGGCCGTCCGATCCAGGCCGGGCCCCGGTCCTCGCCCCCCTCCTCGGCGATCAGGAGCAGGCGGCCGTCGGCCAGCGCCGCCATCGCCTCGATGCCGCCGTTGTCCGGCAGCCGGTCGAGACCGGCCGGCGCCGCCAGCCGCCGCGGCGTCCCGGACAGGCCGGACGGATAGAGCAGCAACCGGTGACGGCGCTCGAAGCCGACCACCAGCCCGTCGGCGACCGCGACCACCTCCTCGGCGTCGCCGTCCTCCTTCGATCCGTCCAGGCCGCCCATCGGCGCCACCCGCAACCCCGAGGCGGCCAGTGGCCTCCCATCGGAATCGGTCTCCAGGCGGAAGCGGACCCAATGCCCGGAATCGTTGACGGCGGTCACCGAATCCCCATCCATCACCATCCCCGACAGGCCGCCGAACCAGCGCTCGTCGGGTGCCGCCAACTGCAGGATTCCCAGCACCTCGGCGGCGCCCACGCTGGTCAGATGGGGGGCGTCGGCCACCAGCGGCCGAACGGTGGTCTGCAGCTCGCCGGCCGCCGCGCCGCCGCTCAGCAGGCCGGCGGCCAGGGCCATGGTCAGGACGGGCCGGATCATGGACGCACTCTATCTCCGGCCGACCGGCGCAGGAAGGGGGCTTTCGCCACCGCCGCCGTTTGGGCAATATGCCCGCCATGGACCCGACCATCGCCCAGGCCTTCCCCCACTTCGCCCGCCTCGACGGCGATTCGGCGCGCGTGCTCGACGGCGCGGCGCGGCTCGCCACCATTCCGCCCGGCACGGTTCTGTTCCAGGACGGGGCCGAATGCTCCAGCTACGTGCTGGTGGTGGA
Source organism: uncultured Rhodospirillaceae bacterium (assembly GCA_937887565.1). Lineage (GTDB taxonomy): Bacteria > Pseudomonadota > Alphaproteobacteria > Rhodospirillales > Magnetospirillaceae > CALABS01. The sequence continues at coordinate 94,635 of CALABS010000018.1, forward strand.
CGGCTCGGTGCGGGTGCAGAAGGTGGCCGAGAACGGCCGCGAGATCGTGCTGTACCGGGTGGAGCGCGGCCAATCCTGCGTGCTGACCACCAACTGCCTGATCGCCCACGAGGACTATTCGGCCGAGGGCGTCGCCGAGACCGAGGTGCGGGCGCTGGTGTTGCCGGCGGCCACGTTCCGGACCTTGCTGGCGCGCTCGGATGCCTTCCGGGATTTCGTCTTTTCGTCCTATGCCACCCGCATCGCCGACCTGCTGATGCTGATCGAGGAGGTGGCGTTCGGGCGCATCGACATGCGCCTGTCGGCCTGGCTGCGCCAGCATGCCGACACGGCCGGCGAAATCCGCGCCACCCACCAGGATATCGCGGTGGAGCTGGGAACCGCCCGCGAGGTGGTCAGCCGTCAGCTCAAGGATTTCGAGCGCCGGGGCTGGCTGGAGCTGCACCGCGGCCGCGTCCAGCTGCGCGACCGCGACGCGCTGGTCTCGCTATCCAAGGGTTTGTGACCTAGTCACGGAAGTCTTGCCCCGATTGTCCATAATGCGCCCCACTTGAAGTGTGACTCGGGGAGTTTCCTAGCATGAACAAGAACGTCGGCGGCATCGACCGCATCCTCCGCATCGTCGTCGGCATCGCCCTGATCGCCCTGGCCGCCACCGGCACCGTGGGCCTGTGGGGCTATATCGGCGTCGTGCCGCTGGTCACCGGCCTCATCGGCTGGTGCCCCATGTATCTGCCGCTGGGCATCAAGACCTGCAAGGCGGACTGAGAGTCGTGACGACGGGGACGGCGTTCAGCCGTCCCCGTCGCTCATCAGGGCCGGATTGCCGCCCGCGGCGGCGGTGTTGACCGACACCACGCGCTCGGTGGCGAACCGGTACAGATAATGCGGGCCACCGGCCTTGGGTCCGGTCCCGGAAAGCCCCTCGCCGCCGAAGGGCTGCGCCTCCACCACCGCGCCGATCATGCTCCGGTTGACATAGACGTTGCCGACCGGCAGGCGTGCGCGGACTCGGTCCGCCATCGCATCGATACGCGAATGGATACCCAGCGTAAGCCCGTATCCGCTGGCGGCGACGGCGTCGAGAACCGCCTCCAGGCGGTCGCCGGCATAGGGGACCACGTGCAGCACCGGCCCGAAGACCTCGCGGGTGATTAGATCCGGGCGGTCGAGCACGAACGCCCGGGGGCCGAAGAAGGTGCCGTATTCCGTCCCCGCCGGCAGCGGGGCCTGGAACAGCAGCCTCCCGTCGCGGGCCATGCGCGCCGAATGCTCCTCCAGCGCCGCCAGCGCCGGCCTGTCGATCACCGGCCCGATATCGGTGGACAGCCGCATGGGGTCGCCGATGGACAGTTCCATGGCCGCCCCCGCCAGCAGGTCGGTGATCCGCGCGTGGACCTCGTCCTGCAGGAACAGGACGCGCAGCGCCGAGCAGCGCTGGCCGGTGCTGCGGAAGGCGGATTCGATGACGTCGGCCACCACCTGCTCGGGCAGCGCCGAGGAATCGACGATCATGGCATTGAGGCCGCCGGTCTCGGCCACCAGCGGCGCGATCGGCCCCTCGCGCGCCGCCAGGGCGCGGTTGATGGCGCGGGCGGTCTCGGTGGAGCCGGTGAAGGCGACGCCGGCCACCCGGGGATCGGACACCAGCAGCGCCCCCACCGTTCCGTCGCCGGGCAGCAGGTGCAGGACCTCGGTGGGCACCCCGGCCTCGTGCAGCAGGCGCACGGCGCGGGCGGCGATCAGCGGCGTCTGCTCGGCCGGCTTGGCGACCACGGCATTGCCCGCCGCCAGCGCCGCCGCGATCTGGCCGGTGAAGATGGCCAGCGGGAAGTTCCACGGGCTGACGCAGGCGAACACGCCGCGTCCGTGCAGGCTCAGGCCGTTGGCTTCGCCGGTGACGGCGGGCAGCGGCAGCGGGCGGCCGAATTTCGCCCGTCCCTGAACGGCATAATAGCGCAGGAAGTCCACCGCCTCGCGCACTTCCGCCACGGCGTCGGGAATGGTCTTGCCGGCCTCGCGAACGGCCAGCCACATCAGCTCCGCCGCCGCCGCCTCGTAAAGCTCGGCGGCCCGCTCCAGGATGACGGCCCGCCCGTCGCCGCCCAGGGCATCCCACCCCCAGGCCGCGTTAACCGCGTGGTTGACGGCATGGGTGACGTCCTCGGCCATGGCGGTACTCACCTGCCCCACCACCCGCCGCCAGTCGGAGGGGTCGAGCAGGTCGCTGGGGGCGTCGGCCACGATCTCGCTGCCGGCGATGACCGGATGGGCGGCGTACTCCCCCCGCCCTGCCCGCTCCAGGGCGCGCCCGAGTTCGGCCACCGCCAGCGGGTCGGACAGGTCGCGGCCGCGTGAATTGCGGCGGCCGGGGAACAGGTCGGCCGGCATCGGGATGCGCGGATTGGGCTTGTCGGGCAGGGTGTCCAGCGCCGCGACGGGATCGGCGACCATGGCCGCGATCGGCACCTTGTCGTCGGCGATCCGGTTGACGAACGAGGTATTGGCGCCGTTTTCCAGCAGCCGCCGCACCAGATACGGCAGCAGCTCCTCGTGGCCGCCGACGGGGGCATAGGTGCGGCAAGGCCGGTTCAAGCCGCCCTCGGCGACCACCTGGGCGTACAGCGCCTCGCCCATGCCGTGCAGGCGCTGGTATTCCCAGTCGGTGCGCCCGCCCGCCATCTCCAGCACGGCGGCCACCGTGTGGGCGTTGTGGGTGGCGAACTGGGGATAGAAGGCGGCGGGCGCCTCCAACAGCCGGCGGGCGCAGGCAAGGTAGGAGACGTCGGTGGCCGCCTTGCGGGTGAACACCGGATAGCCGGCCAGACCGCGCTCCTGGGCCCGTTTGATCTCGGTATCCCAATAGGCCCCCTTGACGAGGCGCACCATCAGCCGCCGGCGATGGGCACCGGCAAGTTCCTCCAGCCAGTCGAGCAGCGGCCATGCCCGCTTCTGATAGGCCTGGACGGCGAGGCCGAACCCGTCCCATCCGGCCAGGGAATGGTCGGAAACGATGATTTCGATCACGTCCAACGCCAGATCCAGCCGATCCGCCTCCTCGGCGTCGATGGTCATGCCGATGCCGGCGTCACGGGCGAGCCGCGCCAGCTCCAACAGCCGGGGCGCCAGTTCCCGCCGCACCCGGCCGCGCTGGGCGAATTCGAAGCGGGGATGCAGCGCCGACAACTTCACCGACAGGCCGGGGCCCGACACCGGCCCGCGCCCGCCGCCCGCCTTGCCGATGGCGGCGATGGCGGCGGCATAGGACTCGAGATACCGGCGGGCGTCGTCGGCGGTCCGCGCCGCCTCGCCCAGCATGTCGAAGCTGTGGCGGTAGCCCCGCTTCTCGAAGTCGCCGGCACGCTCCAGGGCCTCGCCGATGGTGCGGCCCATGACGTATTGCCGGCCCATGATGCGCATGGCCTGGACCAGCGCCTCGCGCACCACCGGCTCGCCAGCCCGCGCCGCAAGCCGCCCCAAGGCGCCCTCGGGCTCCTCGAGACGCATCAGCCGCCCGGTCAGCATCAACGCCCAGGTCGAGGCGTTGACGAAGGCCGAGCCGCTGTGCCCCAGATGGGCCGCCCAGTCGGCGGAACCGATCTTGTCGCGGATCAGACGGTCGGCGGTGCCGGCGTCGGGGATGCGCAACAACGCCTCGGCCAGGCACATCAGCACCACCCCCTCCTGGGTGGACAGCCGATATTCACCCAGGAAGGCGTCGAGATCGCCCAGCCGCGACCGATGCGCCCGCACCCCCTCGACCAGCCGGGCGGCGGTGGCCTCGATCCGCAAAGCGGCCTCCGGCGGCAGCCGCGCCGCCGCGATCAACGCCAGGTCGCAGGCGGTCTCGTCGGCGGAAAGCGCGGCACGGACGCGGTCGCGCGACGGGTCGGCGGTGGGCGGATCGGGCTGGATCATGGCGGCCTCCACGCTCTCCCTTTCGGATGTGCGCCCATTCGCGGCGCCATGCAAGCACGATCCCTGCCCATTTCGTGGACATCGCCGCCCGCCCATGCCCTCGGTTTGTGCATCCGCTCCGTGGCCATGGCGATTTCCGCGCCCGCGTGGACGGCACGCCGGTTGCATCCTGGTCGAGGGGTTCAGCCGACGAGGGGAGATGCATGGCGTTCGACGAGATGAAGGCCCCCCAAGGGGGCGTGCGTTCATCCTACCGGGCCTACGAGAACTGGCTGCTGTCCATCGCGCCCGACACCCTTCCCCGCAAGCACGCCCAGGCCGACGAGCTGTTCCGCCGCATCGGCATCACCTTCAACGTCTACGGCGACCAGGAGGGCACCGAGCGCCTGATCCCCTTCGACCCCATCCCGCGCGTCCTGTCCGCCTCGGAATGGTCGCGTGTGGAATCGGGCTGCATCCAGCGCGTCAGGGCGCTCAATGCCTTCCTCGGGGACATCTACCACGGCCAGGAAATCCTCAGGGCGGGGATCATCCCGCGCGAGCGAATCCTCGCCAACGGCTTCTACCGGCCCGAGATGCAGGACCTGGACGTCGCGCGCGACGTCTACGTCCACGTGGCGGGCATCGACGTGGTCCGCGTCGGCGCCGATGAGTTCTACGTCCTGGAGGACAATTTGCGCACGCCGTCCGGCGTCTCCTACATGCTGGAGAACCGGGCGATGATGATGCGCCTGTTCCCCGACCTGTTCGCCCTGCACCGGGTGCGCCCCGTCGACCACTACCCCGACCTGCTGCTGAAGGCCCTTCGCACGGTGCCGCCGGCGGAATGCGACGGCGAGCCGACGGTGGTGGTGCTGACCCCGGGCTACTACAACAGCGCCTATTTCGAGCACGCCTTCCTGGCCGAGCAGATGGGCGTGGAGCTGGTCGAGGGCCGCGACCTGTTCGTCGATGACGGCAAGGTATGGATGCGGACCACCCGCGGCCCCAAGCGGGTCGACGTCATCTACCGCCGGCTGGACGACGACTTCCTCGATCCCCTGGCATTCCGGCCCGATTCGTCCCTGGGCGTGCCCGGGCTGCTGTCGGTCTACCGGGCCGGCGGGGTGACGCTGGCCAACGCCATCGGCACCGGGGTGGCCGACGACAAGGCCACCTACATCCACGTCCCCGACATGATCCGCTTCTATCTGGGCGAGGAGCCGATCCTGCCCAACGTGCCGACTTGGAAGCTGGAGAATCCCGACGACCGCGCCCACGTGCTGGAACACCTGGGCGAACTGGTGGTCAAGGAGGTCCATGGGTCGGGCGGCTACGGCATGCTGGTCGGCCCCACCGCCACCAAGGCGCAGATCGAGGAATTCCGGGCCAAGATCGTGGCGGCGCCGGCCAGCTACATCGCCCAGCCGACGCTGGCGCTCTCCACCTGCCCCACCCTGGTCGACCAGGGCATCGCGCCCCGGCACGTGGACCTGCGCCCCTTCGTGCTGTCGGGCGAGCAGGTGGCCCTGGTGCCCGGCGGCCTGACCCGGGTGGCGCTGAAGGAAGGCTCGCTGGTGGTCAACTCGTCCCAGGGGGGCGGCACCAAGGACACCTGGGTGTTGGAGGATGACGCATGCTGAGCCGGACCGCCGACCACCTGTACTGGATGAGCCGCTACATGGAGCGGGCGGAGAACATCGCCCGCTTCCTCGACGTCGCCAACCGCCTGTCGCTGTCGGGCGGCGCGCGCGACGCCTGCTGGCGGCCGGTGCTGACCATCGGCGGCGGCGAGCCCGGCTATGCCAGCGGCCAGGGCGAGGTGACCCCGGTGGGGGTGATCGCCTATGCCGTCCTGGACGGCGCCAACGGCTCCAGCATGCTGTCCTGCCTGCGGGCGGCGCGGGAGAACGCCCACGCGGTGCGCAGCGTCATTCCGTCCGAGCTGTGGGAAAGCATCAACGCCACCTGGCTGGACGCCAAGACCATCACCGGCGCGCGGCTGCGCGAGCAGGGGCTGGTGGCCTTCTGCGATTGGGTCAAGGACCGTTCGCACCTGTTCCGGGGCGCCACCTACGGCACCATGATGCGCGACGAGGCGTTCCATTTCACCCGCATGGGGACCTTCATCGAGCGGGCCGACAACACCGCCCGGCTGCTGGGCGTGCGGGCCCAGGGGGTGACCGCCGACACCCGCGACGCCGATCCCGCCGAGCAGTTGCATTGGGCGGCGGTGCTGCGGTCGGTGTCGGCCTACAAGGCCTATCGCACCCTGTACCGCGACGGCCTGTCGCCGGCCGGGGTCGCCGACCTGCTGATCCTGCGCGACGACATGCCGCGGTCGCTGCACGCCTGCCTGGACAAGATCGCCGTCGACCTCCAGGCTCTGTGCGCGTCGTGCGAATGCACCCGCATGGCCGGCGGCCTGCATGCCGAGCTGCATTTCGGCCGGCTGGCGTCGATCCTGGGAGGCGGTCTCGACGGGGCGGTCAATTCGTTCATCGACCGCAACAACCAGCTCGCGGCCCAGATTCATGCCGATTTCCTGATGGGGGTGTGATGCTTCTGTCCGTGGAGCACGTCACCGACTACGCCTACACCGCGCCGACGGCCTATGCCATCCAGTATGTGCGGCTGACGCCCCGCCCCGATCCGGTGCAGCGGCCCGAATGGTGGCGGCTGGACACCCCCGGCCGCGCCACCCCGTGGCGGGACGGGTTCGGCAACATCGTCCACACCGTGGTGCGCACCAGCCCCCACGACCATCTGCGCCTGCATGTGGCCGGCACCGTCGACACCGCCGAGACCCACGGCGTGGTGCCGGTGGAGGCCGGCGGCCTGCCGCCCGAGGCCTATCTGCGGGCCACGCCGCTGACCGAACCCGACGACAGCGTGCGCGCCTTCGCCGCCCGCTTCGACAAGGCCCGCGCCAAGGGCATCCTCAACGGCCTGCATGCCCTGATGGCCGGCATCCACGAGGCCGTCGCCTACATCCAGGGCGACACCCACGTCCATTCCACCGCCGCCGAGTCGCTGGAACTGGGGTCGGGGGTGTGCCAGGACCATGCCCACCTGCTCATCGCCTGCTGCCGCGCCTGGGGCATTCCCGCCCGCTATGTCAGCGGCTACCTGCACACCACGGCCGAGGACGGCCGCCACCTCTCCACCCATGCCTGGGCCGAGGCGCTGGTCGAGCACCTGGGCTGGGTCAGCTTCGACCCCTCCAATTGCCAAAGCGCCACCCAGGCCTATATCCGCCTGGCCGTGGCCTTCGACTACCAGGGGGCGGCACCGGTGCGCGGCGTCCGCCTGGGCGGCGGCCAGGAGGAAATGAGCGTCCGTGTCCAGGTCGACCACATCCAGGACCAGTGAAGGAATCCCGATGACCTACTGCCTCGCCATGGCCCTGAACGATGGATTGGTCCTGGCATCGGACTCGCGCACCAATGCCGGGGTGGACCACATCTCCACCTACCGCAAGATGCGCATCTGGCGCCGCGAGGGCGAACGGGTCCTGGTGCTGCTGTCGGCCGGCAACCTAGCCCTGACCCAGGCGGTCATCGGCGCGCTCGACAACGACGTCCAGGACCGCGACCCCGACACCAGCCTGATGATCGTCGAGAGCGCCGGCAAGGCGGCGCGGCTGGTGGGCGACGCGGTGCGCCGAATCCACCGCCGTGACGGGGCGGCCCTGAAGGAGGCCGGCGTCGAGTTCAACATCTCGCTGATCCTGGGCGGCCAGATCAAGGGCGAGGCGCCGCGCCTCTTCCTCATCTACGCCGCCGGCAATTTCATCGAGGCCACGCCCGAAACGCCCTATTTCCAGATCGGCGAGACCAAATACGGCAAGCCCATCCTGGACCGCGTCATCACCCCGGAGACGGATCTGACCCGGGCCGCCAAATGCGCCCTGCTGAGCCTGGATTCGACCATCCGGTCCAACGTCACGGTGGGATTGCCCATCGACCTGCTGGTCTATCGGCGGGACTCGTTCAGCGTCACCTCCCACCAGTTGATCCAGGACGACGACCCCTATTTCAACGACATCCGCACCCGCTGGGGCCAGGGGCTGAAGGATCTGTTCCAGCTCCTGCCCGAGCCGCCGTGGGAGCTGTGATCAAAACCGGCCTCGGACGGCATTGAAGGCCAGCCGCAACGGCATTCGTTTCGGGACGACAACAGATTCGTCCCGCACATCCCAACCGGCCCTTTTCAATGTCCTGAGGTGCCCGGAGGCGATGGTCGCGGGCAGCAGTGCCGCCAGCCCGCGCCTGTCAACCCGCTGTTGACGGGCGCCGGCCAGCAGGACCTCCGCCCGCTCCGCGACCCGCCGGACGCGGTCACGATCAAGGTCGGGAAGCACCGGCCGCAAGGCCGCCGCCCGCAGCAAGCCCACCAGCGCGAAGGCGGTCCCCACCGCTTCGCCCGCGGCCAGGCTGGCGTCGTCCCGCACCCCCAGAAACTCCACGGCCAGCCTGGTCAGGCTTGCCGAGGTGTCCGCCGCGTACGCCTCGAGCTCCTCCAGGGTGGCGAAGGGTTCGCCGGACAGGTCGCGTTCCCGCGCCTCCAGCAGCCGCTCGAAGGCGCCGCCGCCAACCTTGTGGGCACGACAGGCGGCCAACAGCGGCCCCGCCACGGGATGGCCGGCGATCTCGGCCTCGCGCTCCCCGGCAAGGGCCTCGCGCCACCACTGCAGACGGATCATGCCCGCCACGGGCTCGCGGACACTGTCGCGCACCCGTGCCACCTCGGCGTTGAAGGCGTAAAGCAGCATCAGGCGCTCGCGCGGGGCGGAAGCGGCGAACAGTGCGGTAACGAAACGATCCCGATCCAGCCGCCGCACCGTCTCGGCGGCATGGGAAAGGGGCAGGTCGGACGGCATGATCGGGTGTTTCCCCCTCTTGTGCCGACCCGGAGCTCCTGACAGGGATCTCCGGGTCGGCACATTCATCTGTTGAATTGTGGGGTGATTCCGGAATCCGGCATATTCGCCGGATTCCGGAATCACCCCACTAGGCGGCGGCGGGCAGGTCGTGGCATATATAAGGCATTCCAATCGACCCACCAATGATGGGAGGACGCGCGATGTCCCGTGCCGCCACCGCCGCCCTGCCCCCGTCGCCCGGCAAGAAGGCCGGCGACGAGTCGTTCCCGGTCGCCTCGCTGTTGTTGCCGGCCGCCGTGCGCCGCCAGGTGATGGCCTTCTATGGCTTCGCCCGCGCCGCAGATGACGTCGCCGACGCCCCGGACCTTTCCCCCGAGGCCAAGCTGGCGCGCCTGGACGCCTTCGAGGAGGCGTTGCGCGGCCGTCCGTCTGGACCCGGCGCCGAGACCGCCGCAGCCTTCCGCCGCGCCGTCGACGCCGACGCCCTGCTGGTGGATCACGCGGCGCAACTGCTGCAGGCCTTCCGCCGCGACGCGGTCATCGACCATTGCCGCGACTGGGCCGACCTGATGACCTATTGCCGGTTCTCGGCGGCGCCAGTCGGCCGCTTCCTCCTCGATCTCCACGGCGAGGCCCCCGAGACCTTCGCCGCCGGCGACGCCTTGTGCGCCGCCCACCAGATCCTCAACCACCTCCAGGATTGCGGCCAGGACTTTCGCGCCCTCGGCCGCGTCTATCTGCCGCGCGACTGGCTGCTGGCGGCCGGTATCACCAACGAGGTGTTCGCCGGCGACGCCTCGCCCCCCGAGCTGCGCCTTGTCGTCCACATGATCCTGGATGCCGTCGACGGCCTGATCGAGTTGGCCCGGCCGCTGCCGTCGCTGATCCGCGACCGCCGCCTGCGGCTGGAAGCGGCCGCCACCGTTGCCGTCGCCGAGCGCCTGTCGGCCCTGCTGCGGGTCGAGGATCCGCTGGTCAAGCCGGTACGGCTGTCGCCGCTGCGGTATCTGGGGGCCTTCGCGACCGGGGTCGGACGCGCCCTCAGGACGGCATGACCCCCACCCACGCGGCCGTCCGGCGCGCCCGTAGTTCCTTCTACTGGGCCATGCGGCTGCTGCCGGCCGAGCGCCGCGAGGCCATGTTCGCCCTCTACGCCTTCTGCCGCCACCTCGACGACATCGCCGACGGCCCCGACCCGGTCGAAACCAAGCGGGCAAGGCTGGCGGTGGCGCGGGGGGCGCTGGCCGCCTTGTTCGAGACCAGGATCGCCCTCGATCCCCTGCTCGCTGCCCTGAGCCCCGCCATCCATCGCTTCGAGCTGCCGCACCGCGAGCTGGAATCGCTGATCGAGGGCATGGAAATGGATGTGGACGGCCCCATCGTGGCGCCCCGCGTGGAAACGCTGCGGCTTTACTGCCGCCGCGTGGCGGGCGCGGTGGGCATGCTGGCCGTCCGCGTCTTCGGCCGCCCCGACGCCGAATGCTTCGCCGAAATCCTCGGCGAGGCCTTGCAACTGACCAACATCCTGCGCGATGTGGCCGAGGATGCCGAGCAGGGTCGACTGTACCTGCCCGCCGAGGCCCTGGAGCGGGCCACCATCCTGACCCGTGAGCCCGCCGCGGTCGTCGCCCATCCCGGTCTCGGGCGCGCCTGCGCCGTGGTGGCGGAACTGGCCGCTGAACGATTCGACGCCGCCGAGGCGGAACTGGCGCGCATCGGCCGGGCCGGGTTGTGGCCGGCGGCGGTGATGATGGGCACCTACCGGGCGCTGCTGGCCCGCCTGGTCCGTCACGGCTGGAAGGCAGGACGGCCGCCGCCGCGCCTGGGCTCGGCCTTGCAGTTGTGGATCGCGCTTCGGGCCGCCGTCGCCGGGCCATGAGGGGCGTCCTCCACGTGGTCGGCGCCGGCATCGCCGGCCTGGCCTGCGCCGTGGCCGCCGCCCGCTCGGGAGTCCGGGTGGTGCTCCACGAGGCTGCCCCCCAGGCCGGTGGGCGCTGCCGGTCCTTCCGCGACGACGACCTCGACCGTTTGATCGACAACGGCACCCACCTGGTCATCGGCGCCAACCGCACCGCCCTCGCCTTCGCCGACGCCATCGGCGGCACCGAGGCCATGGAGGCCGTCGATCCGGCCCTGCCCTTCCTGGATCTGGAGACCGGCGAGCGATGGAGCCTCGCCGCCGGCCGCCTGCCGGCCGGCATCGCCGAGACGGTGGCGGCGCTCGGCGTGCCGTGGACGGGGGCGCGAGAGACGGTGGCCGCCCGCCTGGGGCCCGCCCGCCACTATCGGCGCCTGTGGAAACCGCTTTGCGAGGCGGCGCTCAACACCGCCCCCGAGGACGCCTCGGCGCGGCTGTTCGGGCGGGTGCTGCGCGCCGCCCTGCTGGCGGGTGCCGACGGCCTGCGGCCATGGCTGTTCCCGGCCGGCCTGTCGGCCGCCTTCGCCGCCCCGGCACTGGCGACATTGGCGGTGCATGGCGGCCGCTTCCAGCCGAGGCGGCGCCTGCTGGCGGTCGGGGATCGGACCCTGGTGTTCGGGGATGGGCCGCTTCGGCTCGGGCGCGAGGATCGCGCCGTGCTGGCGCTGCCGCCCTGGGCGCTCGTCGACATCCTGCCGGGATTTCCCCTGCCCGCCACCCGCGCCATCGTCAACGTCCATTTCCGCATGGAGCACGGGATGGCCGGCCTGCGGCTCCTGGGGCTGGTCGGCGGCACCGCCCAATGGGCCTTTCCCCGCGGCGACCTGTTGTCGGCCACCGCGTCGGCGGCGGATCGGCTGGCGGAGGAACCGGCCGAGGCCATCGCCGCCCGGATGTGGCTGGATCTGAGCCGCGCCTTCGACCTGAACGGCCCCATGCCCCGCTTCCGGGTCCTCAAGGAGCGCCGCGCCACCATGGCGCATACCCCCGACGGCGTCGCCCGCCGGCCGGGACACCGCACGGGCGCCGACTGGCTATTTCTTGCGGGCGACTGGCTGGCGTCGCCCTGGCCCTGTACCATCGAGGCCGCCGCGTCGTCGGGCCTGGCCGCCGCCCGCCTGGCGGTGGGCCGGCGCGACATATCTTTCGCCTAATGTTATTTGGGGCTTAACATCGGGTAAGACCTTACCTATCTTGATGGTCTGATTTAGACCTTTTCCAAATTCCACCCCACCGCATAACGGAAAGAGGTAACGATGGCCTTCGAGCTTCCCCCGCTCCCTTACGCCAACGACGCGCTGGAGCCCACCATCTCGGCCCGCACCCTCGAGTTCCATCACGGCAAGCACCACAACGCCTACGTGACGAACCTCAACAATCTGGTCAAGGACACCGAGCTGGCGAGCAAACCGCTGGAAGAGGTGATCAAGGTCGCCGCCGCCGACCTTCCGGCCAAGCAGGGGATCTTCAACAACGCCGCCCAGGTGTGGAACCACACCTTCTTCTGGAACTGCATGAAGAAGGGCGGCGGCGGCAAGCCGTCGGGCAAGGTCGCCGACGCCATCAACGCCGCCTTCGGCTCGTACGAGAAGTTCGCCGAGGAGTTCAAGAATGCCGCCGTCACCCAGTTCGGCTCGGGCTGGGCGTGGCTGGTCGAGGAGAACGGCGCCCTCAAGATCACCAAGACCGCCAACGCCGACCTTCCCATGGCGCACGGCCAGAAGGCGCTCCTGACCGTCGATGTGTGGGAGCACGCCTACTACCTCGACTACCAGAACCGCCGCCCCGACTTCGTCCAGGCGTTCCTGGACAATCTGGTGAACTGGGATTTCGTGGCCCAGAACCTGGGCTGACCGCGGCTTCCGATCCGGCGAGCCCCCCGCCCCGTGCGGGGGGCTTTGCTTTTTGGCCCGCCTTGGTTATTCCTTGGTCACGACTCAATCCCGCCATTATCGGCTAGGATCATCACTTCCGGTAGAACCACCCAGCCGTTCGAGGGGTACTCATCCATGCGCCGTTCCTTCCTTGTCCTCACCGCCGCCGCCGCCGTGCTCGCCGTCGGCGCCTGTTCCAGCGACAGCATCGACCAGGGCCGGGTCTCCACCTCGGGCCGCACCAGCGATCCGGGCATGGCCGGGCGCCCGCAGGCCGGCGAACTGACCGGCGCCCAGCGCATGGCCCAGCTGACGCAGGAATTCCAGGCCCAGATCGGCGACCGGGTGTTCTTCGCCACCGACGCCATCGACCTCAACGGCCCGGCGCGCCAGACGCTCGACCGCCAGATCGCCTTCCTGAAGCGCTATCCGGATATCCGCCTGCAGATCCAGGGCCACGCCGACGAGCGCGGCACCCGCGAATACAACCTGGCCCTCGGCGACCGCCGCGCCAATTCGGTGAAGGAATACCTGCTGGCCAACGGCATCTCGTCGGCCCGCCTGGCCACCGTCTCCTACGGCAAGGAGCGCCCCGAGGCGGTCGGCACCAACGAGGCGTCGTGGGCCAAGAACCGCCGCGCCGTCAGCGTGATCGCGCAGTAAAAACCGTCACCCCCGCGAAAGCGGGGGTGACGCCCTCCGAAAGCTACACCGCCATCAGGGCCGCCGCCACGCGGCGGTCCTCGGTAAGCAGGACGTTGTAGGTGCGGCAAGCGGCGCCGGTGTCCATGGGCTCGGCGACGATCCCGGCCGCCCGCAGTGCCGCCTTCAGCTCGCGCGGCAGCGGCGACAGCCCCTGGCCGCAGCCGACCAGAAGAATCTCGATCCCCGCCTCCATCACCGCCGCCAGCGCCTCGGCGGTCAGCTCACCGCTCCAGGCCAGGGCGCGGTCGGGGAGGACCAGCACCGATCCCTCGTGGCGCCGCCCCGAAATGGTGAAGCCGTTGTCGCCATAGCCCTGGATGAGCTGGCGGTCGGCGGAAACGACGGGCGTGATATCCATGGCCGGCCATATGGGGGCTCCGAAAGGCCCCGCCAAGAGTCAGATCAAGGAGTGGCCTGCTGCTCGGCCTGTTCGGCTTCCTCCTGCTCCTTGCCGGTGCGCAGGTTGAAGTAGATCAGGATCGGCATCGCCACATAGACCGACGAATAGGTGCCGATCAGCACGCCGAAGATCACCGACAGCGAGAAGCCGCGCAGCACCTCGCCGCCGAACACCGCCAGCGACAGGACCGCCAGCAGCGTGGTGCCGCCGGTCAGGATGGTGCGGGCCAGGGTCTCGTTGGCCGACAGGTTCAACAGGTCGAACAGGCTCATGGCCTTGTATTTGCGCAGGTTCTCGCGCACGCGGTCGTATTCCACCACGGTGTCGTTGATGGAATAGCCGGCGATGGTCAGGATCGCCGCCACGCTGGTCAGGTTGAACTCGAGCCCGGTCAGCGAGAAGAAGCCGAAGGTGGCGATCACGTCGTGGAAGGTGGCGGCGAGCGCGCCGACGCCGAACTGCCATTCGAAGCGGAACCACACATAGGCGGCGATGGCCAGCACCGACAGCGCCACCGCCAGCACGCCGTCGCGCACCAGCTCGTCGCCCACCTTGGGGCCGACGATCTCGACCCGGCGATAGCTGTAGCCGGCCCCCAGTGTGGTCTTGACCTTGTCCAGGGCGGACATCTGCGCCTTCTCGTCGCCCGGCTGGCGTTCAACGCGGATCATCACGTCGCGGCCTGTCTCGCCGAATTCCTGCAAGCTGACCTCCCCCAGCCCCAACCCGCCCAGGGTCGAGCGCATGGCGCCGAGGTCGGCCTTCTGCTCGGTCTGGACCTCGACGACGATGCCGCCGGCGAAGTCGACGCCGAAATTCAAGCCCTTGGTCGCCAGCAGGACGAACGACGCCACGATGATGACCACCGTGAAGCCGAAGGCCGGGATACGCTTGCCGATGAAGTCGAACGAGAACTTCCGCGGCATGTAATTGAGCAACGGCTTCATAGCGGCAGTTCCTTGGGCTTCGACGTCTTCAGCCAGGTCACGACCATCAGGCGGGTGACCATGATGGCGGTGAACATGGAGGTCAGCAGGCCCAGGGTCAGCGTCACCGCGAAGCCGCGCACTGGACCCGAGCCCAGCCAGAACAGCAGTCCCGCCGCCACCAGGGTGGTGAGGTTGGAGTCGAGGATGGTGGTGAAGGCGCGCTGGAAGCCGGACTGCAGGGCGCCGATCAGGCCGCGGCCGTTGCCGTATTCCTCGCGCATGCGTTCGAAGATCAGCACGTTGGCGTCCACCGCCATGCCCATGGTCAGCACGATGCCGGCGATGCCGGGCAGCGTCAGGGTGGCGCCCAGGGCCGACAGGGCGGCGATCAGCATGGCGAGGTTGAGCAGAAGGCCGACCACCGAGAACAGGCCGAACAGGCCGTAGGCGGCCGCCATGAACACCACCACCATGACCAGGCCCAGGCCCGAGGCGACGGCGCCGGCGCGGATGGAATCCGCACCCAGGTCGGGACCGACGGTCCGCTCCTCCAGCACCTGCATGGGCGCCGGCAGGGCGCCGGCCCGGAGCAGCAAGGCGAGGTCGCGGGCGCTCTCGACGGTGAAATTGCCCGAGATGACGCCCGAGCCGCCCAGGATGGGCTCGTTGATGCGCGGCGCCGAGATCACCCGCTCGTCCAGCACGATGGCCAGTTGCTGGCCCACATGCGCCTTGGTGGTGTCGCCGAATTTCTTGCCGCCCTGGGCGTTGAAGCGGAACGACACCACCGGCCGGCCGTCCTGGAACGACGGCTGGGCGTCGGTCAGCAGATCGCCGCCCACCTCGACCCGCTTGCGGACCACGTAATTCGCCGGATAGCCCAGCCCGGGGTCCTCGTTGGACGGCAGCAGCGCCGACCCCGGAGGCACGCGGCCGCCCTTGGCCTCGGTGGTGGTGGTGCTGTCGTCGACCAGATGGAAGGTCAGCTTGGCGGTCTTGCCGATCAGCGCCTTGATGCGGTCGGGGTCCTTGACGCCGGGCAACTGCACCACGATGCGGTCGGCGCCCTGGCGCTGGATGGACGGTTCGCGGGTGCCCAGTTCGTCGATGCGCCGGCGCACGATTTCCAGCGACTGCTCGACGGCGGCGTTGATGGACTGGGTCAGCGCGTTCTCGGGATAGCGCAGGACCATGACGCCGTCGTCGCCGGCCTCCACCGTAGCGGTATTGTCCAGCTTGCGCAGCATCTGCCGCGCCTGGTCGCGCTCGCCGGCCTCGAGGATGCGCACCTTGACGGCGTCCTCGCCGAGAACGCCCAGTTCGGCGTATTTGATGCGCTCCTTGCGCAGCTCGGCCCGCGCCGATTCGACGAGGGAGGACAACTGCTCGCGGACCACGTAGCGGGTATCCACCTCCAGCAGCAGATAGGAGCCGCCCTGGAGGTCGAGGCCGAGACTGACCGGCTGCAGCCACGACGGCATGCGGTCGGCGGTCTCGCGCGGCAGCAGATTGGGCGCCGCCCAGATGATGCCGGCAAGGCATGCCAGCAGCACCATGGCGACCTTCCACTTGGGGAATTGGAGCATGTCCGTCCCGTCGTCAGGGGTGGAGCCGGCCTATTTGTCGGCCGGCTTCTCGGCTTCGGCCTCGTCCTTGCCGGCGGCGACCGGCTCGGACTTGGTCATGATCTCCTGGATGGTGGCGCGGACCACGCGCACCTTCACGTTGTCGGCGATCTCGAGGACCACCTCGGTGTCGCTGGCGATCTTGTTGACGGTGCCGATGATGCCGCCCGAGGTCACCACCCGGTCGCCCCGGCGCAGCGCGCCCAGCATCTCCTTGTGCTGCTTCATCCGCTTCTGCTGCGGACGGATGAGCAGGAAGTAGAACACCACGAAGATGAGGATCAGCGGCAGGAAGGACGTCAGCATGTCCCCGGTGGGGGCGCCGCCGGCGGCCTGGGCGAAAGCGGGAGAAGAGAACATCGGAGTCTCCTGGATGGCGTCCGATCGGAAAGTGAGCGGAATATAGCCGCCCTGTGCCGCGTTGCAAACGTTAAACGGGTTGAATCTTGCCCCCGACGGGCGCCGGGCTTAGGTTTCCGGTCATGGATATGGATACCACCCGTCTTCTCGCCCGCATCGCCGACGCTCTCGACCGCCTGGCGCCGCCGCCGGCCGCCGCCGCCGATCTCGCCGCCGCCGACGCCTTCGTGTGGCATGCCGCCCCCGACCGCCTGGAGCCGATCGCCGAGGTCAACCGCGTGGATATCGCGCTGCTGAAGGGCATCGACCGCCAGCGCGGGCAACTGCTGGACAACACCCGCCGCTTCGCCGCCGGCCTGCCTGCCAACAACGCGCTTTTGTGGGGTGCGCGCGGCAGCGGCAAGAGCTCGCTGGTCAAGGCGGTGCACGCCGCCATCAATACCGAGCGGCCCGGTGCGCTGGCGCTGGTCGAGATCGCCCGCGACGACATCCCCACCCTGCCCCGGCTGCTGAAGATCCTGCGCGGCGCCGACCGCCGCACGGTGTTGTTCTGTGACGACCTGTCATTCGAGACCCAGGACGACGCCTACAAGTCGCTGAAGGCGGTCCTGGAAGGCGGCGTCGAGGGGCGGCCGGCCAACGTGGTGTTCTACGCCACCTCCAACCGCCGCCACCTGATGAGCCGCGACATGATCGAGAACGAGCGCGGCACTGCCATCAATCCCGGCGAGGCGGTGGAGGAAAAGGTGTCGCTGTCCGACCGCTTCGGCCTGTGGCTGGGGTTCCACCATGTGGGCCAGGACATCTATCTCGACATCGTCCGCGGCTATGTCGCGCGCTTCGCCCTACCCATTGCCGACGACGATCTGGCCGCCCAGGCCAACGAATGGTCGATGACCCGTGGCTCACGCTCGGGGCGGGTGGCATGGCAGTTCGTCCAGGATCTGGCCGGCCGGCTGGGAAAGCGGCTCGATTAGAGAATCGAGCCATTAATCAGGAACGCCCGTCCCAGCGAGGAGTCGTCATGCCCGCTTTCGCGGGAGTGACGCCCGAGGCGGGGAATGCCTCACGTTTGAGATACCATGTTAGCGGTCAAGCCGTTTCGAACGGGCGTCGGGTCTTCATGACGCCATATGCGATGACCAGCAGCTTGCGGCCGATGGCCACCGCCCACGACCTTCGATGCTTACAATCTTGTTCACAACGCGCAATCCGGGATAACGATTGATAGCGTGACCCAGGCGCGCGATAATTTGACACAATTTTCCTCTTTAGGTTGGGCGCCCTTTTGTTTACTCTTTTTAGGCGTGTTCGTAGACACCGAAACGCCTTTCGTTATAATGCGCAAAAGGGAACACACCATGACGATCAGCAACCTGTCGAAATTCGCCGCCGTGTTCGGCGTCCTGGGCTTCCTGTCCGGCACGGCCAGCGCCGATTCGGTCCTGGTGGTCACCAAGACCACCATTTCGGGCCAGGCGATCTCGTCGCAGGCGCAAGCGGACTTCCGCCCGACCTCCAACACCATCATGGTCAAGATCGCCGGCAAGACCTGCACCTTCGGGTCGTCGACCCAGGGCTCGGTGCCGCAGGGGTGCAACTACACGGTCACCGTCGACGAAAACGGCCTGGTCCCGAGCGTCCGCGAGGCGAGCTCGGTGTGCATGCAGATTCCGATGAAGTGCGACTAGGCATCGTTTCGGGGAGGACGGCACGCCGGCATGCCGCCCCCCCCGGGTTGCCCGAAGACCCCTCATACCACTCCACGCCTAGCGCCGCTTCGCCATCCACCGGACGACGGCTAGCGTCGCCATGAAGATCAGCAGGCCGCCGACCAGCACGGCGATGCCCATGATCAACGAGGTTTCGGGCGGATAGGCCAGGATTTCGGTCTGTTGCACAAGCAGGTTCCGGATCGGGGAGCGATCCGGACATCCTCATCCCCGCCCGCCTGGGCATGCCTTGCGTTTGGTCAAGCGCCGGGGGCCTCGGTGAGGGCGGCGCCGGCGAGGTGATCCATGGGGTTGACCGCCTCGGTCCCCCGGCGGACCTCGAAATGGAGCTGCGGCGAGGTCACGTTGCCGGTTGCGCCCACGGTGGCCACCTGTTGGCCGCGCCTGACCGTTTCCCCCTTGGCGACCAGCAGTTGGTCGTTATGGGCGTAGGCCGTCATCCAGCCGTCGGCATGCTTGATCAGCAGCAGGTTCCCGAACCCCTTGAGCTCGTTGCCGGCATAGGCGACCACGCCGTTCTCGGCCGCCACCACCGGCGTGCCCTTAGGCGCCGAGATGTTGATGCCGTCGTTGTGCTGCCCCTTGCCGACCGCCCCGAACTCGGCGACCACGTCGCCCCGAAGCGGCCATGTGAACCCCTTGCCGGCCAAGGGTGGCGGCGTGGGCGGCAGCGCCTGCTGGGGCTGGAAGGCGCGGTGGCGGGTTTCGGGCGGATCGGACGGCGGCGGATCGACGCGGGCCGACCGTTCCGCCGCGCTGCGCCCTTCCGCCGTATTGGGCGAGGCGATGACCAGCGAGCCGGTCGAACGCGGTGGTCCGCCGTCCCGCCCCGACGCGGTGGCGGTGCCATAGCTGCCGGGAATGCGCAACCGTTCGCCCACATAGATGGTATAGGGCGGCGCCTTGCCGTTGCTGCGGGCCAGGGTCTGGAAGTCGACCCCGTAACGCCGCGCGAGCTGCGACAGCGTGTCGCCGCGGACCACGACGTGCTCCTGGCCGCCGCCGGGCATGCGCAGGAACTGGCCGGGATAGACGATGTAGGGCGGCGCCAGCCGGTTGGCCTCGATGACCTCGCGAACCGAGACGTTGCAGCGCCGCGCGATCCCGAACACGGTGTCGCCGGAATGCACGGTCACCCCGCCGCCGCACCGGGCCTGCATGGACGAGGCCCGCGTCACCGGCGCGCCACCGGGCCACGTTGGCGCGCAAGCGGCCAGCGACAGGCTGACCATCACAACATGGGGTATGCCGAACCTCATGGGGTGTACTATACGCACTCTAAGCGGGTGCGGCAAACGGAAGTGGGGTCAGCCCTCCGGCACGCCCTCGACCAGCGGCACGAAGCGGACCCCGCCCAGATGGTGGATGTCGATCCCCGACTCCGTCTTGACGACCTTGACCAGATCCTGGTCGAAGTCGCCGACCGGCAGCACCATGATGCCGCCGACCGCCAGTTGCTCCACCAGGGCCGGCGGAACGTCGTGGGCGGCGGCGGTGACCATGATCCGTTCGAACGGTGCCTGCTCGGGCCAGCCGCGCGAACCGTCGCCGAGCTTGGCGGTGACGTTGTGGATGCGCAATTGCTTGAACCGCTCCTCGGCCTGGGCCAGCAGGTCGCGGTGGCGCTCGATGGAATAGACCCGGCGGCACAGCTGCGCCAGCACCGCCGCCTGGTAGCCCGAGCCGGTGCCGATCTCCAGCACCTTCATGCGCTCGCCCACCTCCAGCGCCTGAGTCATCAGCCCGACCACCAGCGGCTGGCTGACGGTCTGGCCGCGACCAATGGGCAGCGCCCGGTTCTCGTAGGCCTGGTCGAGGAAGGGCTGCGAGACGAACAGGTCGCGGGGGACGCGCTCGATGGCGGCCAGGGTGCGGGTGTCGGTGACCCCGGCCCGGCGCAGCTCCATCAGCAGGCGGATGACCCGGGCCTCGGCGGCGGCCATGGGGCGTCTCCCTTCAGCGCAGCGCCGCGGCCAGCGCGCGCATGGTGTCGCGGTCGGTCAGGTCCACGCACAACGGCGTCACCGAGACCGCGCCGCGGCACACCGCCTCGATGTCGGTCCCCGTGGCCGAGCGGTCCTCGGCCCGCTGCGCTCCGATCCAGATATAGGGCTCGCCGCGCGGATCCAAGCGCTCGGACAACTGGTCGCCGATCTTGCGCTTGCCCTGGCGGGTGACCTCGATGCCCCTGACCTGGGTATGCGCCAGGTCGGGGAAGTTGACGTTGATCAGCACGTTGCGGCCCCAGCCCACGCTGGTCACCCGGCGGATGATCTCGGGCGCCCATTGCTCGGCGGTGGACCACTTCACCGGATGGTCGGGGGTGAGGTATTGCGAGAACGCGACGGCCGGGATGCCCAGGATGGTCGCCTCCATGGCCGCCGCCACGGTGCCGGAATAGGTGACGTCCTCGCCCAGGTTGGCGCCCCGGTTGACCCCCGACAGCACCAGATGCGGCCGCCGGCCCTTCATCACGTGGTTGACGCCCAGCAACACCGCGTCGGTGGGGGTGCCGTCCACCGCGAAGCGACGCCGCGACACCTGCCGCACCCGCAAGGGGCGGCGGATGGTCAGCGAGTGGCCGGCCGCCGACTGCTCGTGCTCGGGCGCCACCACCCACACGTCCTTGGAGATCGACCGCGCGATCTTTTCCAGCACCTTGATGCCGGGAGCACCGATGCCGTCGTCGTTGGACACCAGGATGCGGGCTTCGGACAGGTCGGGAATGGGGGGGAACATCAGGTCGGCACCCACCCGCCGGTCGCCTTGATGGATCTGTACATGGCGTCGGGAGCCAGATCGAGGTCCCCCGGCCAGGTGACGGCACCAACCTCGACACGCGCCTGCCGGAATGCCTCCGGATTCGACAGCACCGCGAACACCCCTGCGCCCGGGGATGTCACCAGGGGCTCCATATCGACGACACCCTCGGTGCCGTCGAGGAAGGACACCCGCAGCCGGAAGCCGCCCAGAACCCGAACCGAGGCGACGCGCCACGGCATGGCGGGCGTCACGCCAGCGGGGCGATCTTCTTCGGGAACTGCTTGCGCGCACATAGGTCCCAATCCTCCATCAACTCGCCGCGATGCTCCTGTGCCCATTCGAGCACGAGCGCCAGCGCCCGCCGAGGCAGATGCCCTTCCAGGACGCCCAGCGTCCGAATGTCTATCAGCGCCTCGAACTCGCCATAAAGCGCGTGGAAATGCGGCGGTGCGTGATCATTCCAGAACATCTGGATCATGATGCCATAAAAGACGCTGAGCGTCGGCATCAGCGGATCGCCTCCACCCCGCCCATATACGGCTTCAGCGCCTCGGGGACCAGGATCGAGCCGTCGGCCTGCTGGTAGTTCTCCATCACCGCGATCAGGGTGCGGCCGACGGCGAGGCCCGATCCGTTCAGCGTGTGAACCAGGCGATTGCCCTTGTCGGCCTTGAGTCGGGCCTTCATGCGGCGGGCCTGGAAGTCGCCGCAGTTGGAGCACGACGAGATCTCGCGATAGCGGCCCTGCCCCGGCAGCCAGACCTCGATGTCGTAGGTCTTGCGGGCCGCGAAGCCCATGTCGCCGGTGCACAGCACGATGGTGCGATGGGGCAGGCCCAGGCGCTGGAGGATGGTCTCGGCGCAGCCGGTCATGCGCTCGTGCTCCTCGTCCGAGCGGTCGGGATGGGCGATGGACACCAGCTCGACCTTCCAGAACTGGTGATGGCGGATCATGCCGCGGGTGTCCTTGCCGGCCGCCCCGGCCTCGGAGCGGAAGCACGGCGTCAGCGCCGTCATGCGCATGGGCAGCGCCGCCTCGTCGAGGATCTTGTCGGCGACCAGGTTGGTCAGCGGCACCTCGGCGGTGGGGATCAGCCAATGGCCGGTATTGGCCCGAAACAGGTCGTCGCCGAACTTGGGCAGCTGGCCGGTGCCGAACAGGGCGTCGTCCTTGACCAGGATGGGCGGGTTGACCTCGGTGTAGCCGTGCTCGCCGGTCTGGACGTCGAGCATGAACTGGCCCAGGGCCCGTTCGAGGCGGGCCAGCGCGCCCTTGAGCACCACGAAGCGGGCGCCGGACATCTTGGCGGCGCTGTCGAAATCCATCAGGCCCGATTTTTCGCCGAGGGCGTCATGCTCCAAGGGCTGGAAGTCGAAGTCGCGTGGGGTGCCCCAGCGGCGCAGCTCGACGTTGTGCTCCTCGTCGGGGCCGTCGGGCACGTCCTCGGCGGGCAGGTTGGGGATGGCGGCCAGCAGGGCATCGATCTCGGCCCCCAGCGCCTTGTCCTCGTCCTCCATGGCGGGAACCTTGTCCTTGAGCTCGGCCACCTCGGCCATCACCGCCGAGGCGTCCTGGCCCTGCCTCTTGAGGATGCCGATCTGCTTGGACAGCTCGTTGCGGCGGGCCTGCATCTCCTGGAAGCGGGTCTGGGCGGTGCGGCGGCGCGAATCCAGCTCCAGCAGCCGCGCGGACAGGGGGGCGAGGCCACGCCGGGCAAGGCCGTCGTCGAATGCCTGGGGGTTGTCGCGAATCGCCTTGAGATCGTGCATGGAGGGCCTTCCGGAGCTTGGCGGAACCGGAGCGCTTATAAGCCCGGGCACGCGAAAAGTCACCCCCTCCCGGGCGTCGCTATCGGTTGATAAGACCGCTCTTGGCGCGTATTGATAGGTCGTTGCATCCATGGGGAAGGGCGGATGAAACGAATTCTCAAGCTTGCCGTCGCGAGCGCGGCCTTTATCGTGCCTTTCGCGGCGCAGGCCGCCGACGTGCCTCCGACCCTCGACAAGGTCAAGGCCTCGGGCACCATCGTGCTGGGCATCCGCGAGGCGTCTTATCCGTTGTCCTATCTCGATGGCGACGGCAAGGCCATCGGCTATCACATCGACATCTGCAACCGCATCGTCGATGCCGTGCGCGCCAAGCTCGACCTGCCGTCGCTGAAGGCGGTGCAGACGGCGGTCACCTCCCAGACCCGCATTCCCCGCATGGAGGACGGAACCATCGACCTGGAATGCGGCTCGACCACCAACACCGAGATGCGCCAGCAGCGGGTGGCGTTCGCGCCCACCACCTATCTGGCGACGGTGCGGCTGGCGGTGAAGAAGCGATCCGGGATCGACGGCATTCCCGATCTCGGCGGCCGCGCCGTGGTCACCACCGAGGGATCGACGGCGCTGGACCTGCTGCGCAGCCACCACGCCGCCCGCCACCTCGACATCAAGGCCGTCTACGCCAAGGACCACGCGGAATCGTTCCGCATGCTGGAAACCGATCAGGTCTCGGCCTTCGTGATGGACGACAACCTGCTGGCCGGCCTGATCCTGACCTCGCGCAATCCCGACGCCTACACCATCACCGGCCGGTCGCTGGACCTGCAGCCCATCGCCATCATGCTGCGCAGGAACGATCCCGCCTTCAAGGAGCTGGTCGACCGGACGGTCGGCGCGTTGATCGAAAGCGGCGAGGCCCGCAGGCTCTACGTCAAGTGGTTCCAGTCGCCGATCCCGCCCAGCCAGGTGAACCTGAACTTCCCGATGACCGCCCTGCTGGACTCGCTGCTGACCTACCCCGACAGCGCCCCGGCCGAGGCCTACCGCCCCCCGGAGTGAGGATCACCCGTTGAAGTCGGTTTCCTCGACGACCGTGTCGTCCTCCGCGTCGTCCTCGTCGTCCTCGCCCTCGGCGCGCTTCTTTTCGGCCAGCTTGGCCGACCAGATCGACATCTCGTAGAGCAGGACCATGGGAATGGCCAGCGACAGCTGGCTGACCACGTCCGGAGGCGTGACCACGGCGGCGAAGACGAAGACGCCGACGATGGCGTAGCGGCGCTTCTCGGCCAGGCCCTTGGCGGTCACCAGCCCGACCCGGGCCAGCAGGGTCAGCAGGACCGGCAGTTGGAAGGCCAGCCCGAAGGCGAAGATCAGGGTCATGATCAAGGACAGCGACTCGCTGACCTTGGCCTCGAGCTGGATCGGCAGCTCGCCCGGATTGGGCACCAGGTTCTCGAAGCCCAGCAGATAGGTGTACAGCATGGGCAGGACCAGGAAGTACACCAACGACGCCCCCAGCGTGAACAGCACCGGGGTGGCGAACAGGAACGGCAGGAACGCCTTGCGCTCGTTCTTGTAGAGGCCGGGGGCGACGAAGGCCCACAACTGGCCGGCCCATACCGGGAAGCAGATCACGGCGGCCGAGAACGCCGACACCTTCACATAGGTGAAGAAGGCCTCGGTGGGGGCGGTGTAGATCAGCCGGCGCATGCCGCCCTTGTCCAACGCGACCCGGGCATAGGGGTCGAGCAGGATGGAATAGATGTCGGCGGCGAAGTAGAAGCAGGCGGCGAAGGCCAGGATGAAGGCCAGCACCGACCACAGCAGGCGGGTACGCAGCTCGACCAGATGGTCCAGCAGCGGCATGCTCTTGTCGTCGGTGTCGGTGCGCTGGCTCACGGTTGGGGCGGCCTGGAAGTGTCGTCCTGGGGCTTGGTCTCATCGGCCGATGCCGGTGACGCCTCCGTCGGCTCGTTCCACGAACCCATGTCGGCCCCGTCCGGGTTGGCCTCGTCGGGCGCGCGGGGGGCGTCCTCCAGCCTGGGCGGCTCGAGGCCGCGGGCGATGTCGCCGGTGGGATCGACCGCCGCCTCGATCTGGCGCCTGAGGGCGTTGGTGTCGGCGACCTTCTCGACCTGGTTCTTGAGGTCGTGCAGTTCGGCCTCGCGCACCATCTCGTCGACCCCGCGCTGGAACTCGCCCGCCAGCGAACGCGCCTTGCGCACCCACTGGCCGGCGGTGCGCAGCACCTGCGGCAGGTCCTTGGGGCCGATCACGATCAACGCGATCACGGCCACCAGAGCCATCTCGTCCCAGCCGATGTCGAACATGCGCGGTCAATCTCCCCCGGGACGGTCGGCCCCGGGCCGGGCGATCAGTGCTTGGCGGGGTCCTTCTCGGTCGCCTTGGCGGCCGGCTGGGAATCGATCTGCGAGGCCTGCTGGGCGCCGCCCTGCGACTCCTCCTCGTCCTGCAGCCCCTTCTTGAAGGCCTTGACGCCCTTCGCCATGTCGCCCATCAGCTTCGGAATCTTCCCCGCGCCGAACAGCAGCAGCACGATGACCAGCACGATCAGCCAGTGCCAGATGCTGAAGCTACCCATGAAGCCGTCTCCTTGCGGAATTCATAATCCAATCTCGGGCGCGGATCATCGCAGAAGACCAGGGCCGCCGCAACCGCCGCTGTGCGAAGGCCCTATTTCGCGCCGCCGGCCGGAAACACGTGGACCTGCGTCGGGTCGAGGGTGACCGCCAGAAGCGCCCCCGGCACGGGCAGGACGCGGCCGGGAACCCGGGCGTGAAGATGATGCCCTCCCACCCGCAAGTGGATCAGGCTGGTGCGGCCCAGCATGCGGGCCGCGACGACCTCGGCGACGGCGTCCGAGGCATCCGCGACGGCGGCAAGGCACAGTGCCTCGGGGCGGATCACCACCTCGCAGGCGGCGCCGTCGGCGAGGCCGGGGGCGGCCCACGGCCCCAAAGGCGTCGCGACCGTCCCCCCCTCCACCCGGCCCTCCAGCAGGTTGACCTCGCCGAAGAAGGCGGCCACGAACGGATCGGCGGGGGAATTGTACAACACGTCCGGACGCCCCTCCTGGACGATGCGGCCGTCCCGCATCACCGCGATGCGGTCGGCCATGAACATGGCCTCCTCGGGGTCGTGGGTGACCATCAGGGTAGATACCCCCGAGGCCTTCAACACTTGCAGGGTCTCGTCGCGCACCTGGTCGCGCAGCCGCTTGTCGAGGCCCGAGAACGGCTCGTCCAGCAGCATCAGGCGCGGGCGCGGCGCCAACGCCCGGGCCAGGGCGACCCGCTGCTGCTGGCCGCCCGACAGCTGATGCGGCCAGGCCTCGGCATGGGCGCCCATGCCCACCTGGGCCAGCATCTCGGCCACCCGTGCCCGCCGCTCGGCCCTGGGCAGGGAGTCGATGCCGAAGGCGACGTTGCCGGCCACCGTCAGATGCGGAAACAGCGCGTAGTCCTGGAACAGGAAGCCCACATGGCGGAGTTCGGGGGGAACGTGGGTGCCCCGGCCGGACACCGGCCGGCAATTGAGCGTCACCCGCCCCTCGGCCGGGCGCTCCAGGCCGGCGGCGATGCGCAGCGTGGTGGTCTTGCCGCAGCCGGACGGCCCCAGCAGGCAGACCAGCTCGCCCGGCGCCACCGACAGATCGAGGTCGCGCACCACCGGCGTGCCGCCATAGGCGTGGGAAACCCCCTCCATCCGCAGGCCGGCGGGACAGGTGGCCATATCGTGGTTCTCGTCCGTCATTCCGCGCTCCCGGGACGCGAGCGCGCGATGGCGCGGCTCAGCAGGATCACCGGCGCCAGCCCGACCAGCACGATGGCCAGGGCCGGCGCGGCCGCCTCGGCGAGTCGCTCGTCGCCGGCCAGCGAGAAGGTGCGCACCGCCAAGGTGTCGAAATTGAACGGCCGCATGATCAGCGTGGCCGGCAGTTCCTTCATCACGTCGACGAAGACCAACAGCCCCGCCGACAGCAGGCTGCCGCGGATGATCGGCACGTGCACCCGCCGCAAGGTCCCCCACGCCCCCAGCCCCAGCGTCCGCGACGCCGCCTCCATGGAGGCGGTGACCTTGCCGAGGCTCGACTCCACCGAACCGAAGGACACCGCCAGGAAGCGGACCAGATAGGCGTAGGCCAGCGCGGCGACGGTCCCGATCAGCATGACCCCCAGGGCCTGCCCCAACTGGGCCAGCGGCAGCAGCGTGCCGACGGCGATCACCGAGCCGGGAACCGCGTAGCCCAGGCTGGCCAGGCGAACCGCCGCCCGCGTCGGACGGGTGGGATGCAGCCGCTGGGCATAGGCCAGGACCAACGCCACCGCCACCGCCAGCACCGCCGCGATCGAGGCGAGAAGGAAGCTGTTGCCGACGATGGTCAGGAAATCGGCCGCGAACATGGCCTCGGCCCCGGTCTCCACCGCCCAGGCCGCCAGCACGCCGGCCGGCAGGCCAAAGCCGAGAACAACCGGCAGCAGGCAGAACGCCTGCGCCGCGATGCATCCCCAGCCATGCAGGCGATAGCGCGGAAGGCGGCGATAGCGGCCGGTGGTATGATGATATTTGCGCGCCCCGCGCGAGGCCCGCTCCACCAGCACCAAGGCCAGCACGAACATCATCAGCAGCGCCCCCAGTTGCGCCGCCACCGCCGGCTGGCGCAACCCCAGCCAGGTGCGGTAGATGCCGGTGGTGAAGGTGTCGACGGCGAAATAGTGGACGGTGCCGAAATCGTTGAGGGTCTCCATCAGCGCCAGCGCGGTGCCGGCGACCACCGCCGGGCGCGCCAGCGGCAGCGCCACCTGGAAGAATCCCCGCCACGCCCCCCGCCCCAGCGTCCGGCTGGCCTCGAGCACGCAGACCGACTGTTCCAGGAAGGCGGCGCGGGCCAGCATGTAGACGTAGGGATAGAGAACCAGCACCATCACCGCCACGGCACCGCCCAGTGAGCGGACCTCGGGGAACCAGTAGTCGCGGGCCGAGCTCCATCCGAACAGCGCCCGCAGCCCCGATTGAACCGGCCCGGCGAAGTCGAGCAGGCCGGTATAGGTGTAGGCCACCACATAGGCCGGCATGGCCATGGGCAGCAGCAGCGCCCACTCCAGCATGTGCGACCCCGGGAAACGGCACATGGTGACCAGCCAGGCGGCCCCGACCCCGCCGACGATCACCCCCGCCCCGACCCCGGCCATCAGCCACAGCGAGTTGGCGATGTAGAGCCCGAGCACGGTATCGGCGAGATGGGCCCACACCTCGCCCGAGGGCACCAGCAGATGGGCGGCCACCACCACCACCGGCGCGCCGACCAGCGCCGCCACCACGATCGCGACGGCGGTCCAGCCGACGCCCCGGCCCGCCATCCACCCCAGGGTGGTCGGTCGCGGCGGCGCCGTGAAGGTTTCGGCGATGTCGATATCTGCCATGATGGTTTAGGAACGCGGCGGAGCATGCTGTTCCACCTCGATATATCCCCGAATCCCTGGAAAGCCTATGGGTTTCCGTCGAGGATATTGCAAATCAGTCGCACTGGCAAGCAGTCAGCCGGCGGCCGCTCCCCGCAACAGCCCTTCGGTGCTGAGGTCTTCATCGATCTCCGGCCAATGGATTCCATATCCACCGCCAGCCAACTCCCATCGTCCGCGCTGCTCCGGACTTGCGTCCATCAGCCGGGGATACCACGCCAAAGGCACCACGATGGTGCGGCCGTCCATGAGGTCTACGGACAGCCGTTCATCGTCAACCCTGACATCACGGACGCGAATATCAGCGGCGGCCGCCAAAATGCCCATTCCAGGCCTCCAATAAATGCTGCCGATGGAGCTCAACCAGCCGGTGGAGCGTCGCAAGGTCGTGGGCGCCAAATCCAATATTGCGGGCCAGCCCAACGTTTTCCAGCCAGAATTTCGCGGATTGGCCGGCGCGGTCGATATGGACGTGCGGCGGCTCGTTGGGCTCATGGCTATAGAAGTATAACCGGAAACCCTCCACGCGCAGCACCGTCGGCATGCCCTATTCCCCCAGCCCCAGCAGCGCCTCGTCGTCGAGCGGGTCGAGCAGGTCGCCCTCCTCCTCCTCCGGTTCGTCGATATCCACCGGCGGCCCGGATTCGGCGGCGCGGTTGCCGTAGGCGTCGGCGGCGGGGCGGGTGTCGAGGAGGCCGGCGGCCTTGAGCTCCTTGAGATTGGGAAGATCGTCGATCCCTTCGAGACCGAAATGGTCGAGAAACCCGTCCGAGGTGCCCCATTGCAGCGGCCGGCCGGGGGTGCGGCGGCGGCCGCGCGGCCGGATCCAGCCGGCCTCCAGCAGCAGGTCCAACGTGCCCTTGGACAGGGCGACGCCGCGCACCTCTTCGATCTCGGCCCGCGTGATGGGCTGGTGGTAGGCGATGATGGCCAGCACCTCGATGGCGGCGCGCGACAGGCGGCGGGTCTCGGTCTGCTCGATGGCCAGTTGCCCGGCCAGGTCGGTGGCGGTGCGGAAGGCCCATTTGTCCCCCCGCCGCACCAGGGTGACGCCCCTGGGCGCGTAATCCTCGGCCAGCCGGTGCAGGATGGCGGCGAGGTCGGTGCCCTCGGGGAGGCGCTCGGCGAGGGCCTTCTCGGCCACCGGCCCGGCCGAGGCGAAGATCAGCGCCTCGACCAGCCGCAGATGCTCCAGCTCGACGCTCACGGCTCCTCCCCGGCGGGTGCCGCCGATTTGATGTAGATGGGCGAATAGGGGCCGCCGTCCTGGCGCACCTGCACCTTGCCCTGGCGCACCAGTTCCAGGGCGGCGATGAAGGTCGAGGCGACGGCGGACCTCATCTTGAGCGGATCGCCCTCGATGGACGGCAGATAGGCCGACAGCACCGACCAGTCCGGCATGCGGCCCAGCAGGCGCTCGAGCCGTCGCAGCGCATCCTCGACCGAATAGAGGTCGGGCGCCTCGATATGCAGCGTCCGCACCGAGGTGCGCACCACATGGTCGCCATAGGCCTTGAGGAGGTCGTAGAGCTGGACGTCGAAGATGTTGGTGGTGACCACCGGCACATCCTCGGGCTCGCCGCGCGCGAAGACGTCGCGTCCCAGGCGCGGACGGTTGACCAGGGTGGAACCGGCGCTCTGCATGGCCTCCAGCCGGCGCAGGCGGAAGGCCAGCACCTCGGCCATCTCGGCGGCCGAAAGCTGGCCCTCCTCCTCTTCCTCCGGCTCGGGCAGCAGCAGCCGCGACTTGAGATAGGCCAGCCACGCCGCCATCACCAGGTACTCGGCGGCGAGGTCGAGATGGGTGCGGCGCACCTTCTCGACGAAGGCCAGGTACTGGTCGGCGAGCCGCAGGATGGAGATCTTCGCCAGATCGACCTTCTGGTCGCGGGCCAGGGTCAGCAGCACGTCCAACGGCCCCTCGAACCCCTCGAGGTCGACCAGCAGGCGCTCGTCCTCCCCGGCGCGCCCGCCGCCCCTGTCGTCGGCCTCGAAGCTGTCGTCGGCCTCGAACACGTCCCCCACCATCCCAGCGCTCCTCACGACGGGCCGGCGATCCCCAGGATCAGCGTCGCCAGCATGTCGACCGGGCCGTTGACCAGCCAGCGGAACAGGTCGAGGTTGACGCCGATGCGGCTGCCGACGAAGGGCAGGATGAACAACGCCGCCAGGATGATCAACATCCCCACGTTCTCGAGGCGGGCATACCGCCAGGCCAGCGGGCGGGGAAGCAACCCCACCGCCACCCGACCGCCGTCCAAGGGCGGGATCGGGATCATGTTGAACACGGCCAGCAGCAGGTTGAGGTAGATGGCGTTGTCCAGGTTGAAGATGAACCACGCCCTCCCGGACTGCGGCACGAAGGGCAGCAGGTTGACCAGCAGCACCGCTGCCACCGCCAGGGCGATGTTGGCGCCAGGGCCGGCGGCCGCCACCGCCACCATGCCCCAGCGCGGGTTCCGCAGCTTGCCGAAATTGACCGGCACCGGCTTGGCCCAGCCGAACACCACGCCGCCCAACAGCAGCAGCAGGCCGGGCAGCACGATGGTGCCGAAGGGGTCGATGTGCTTGAGCGGATTGAGCGACACCCGCCCCAGCCGCCACGCGGTGTCGTCGCCCAGGGCGCGGGCGGCGTAGCCGTGGGCGGCCTCGTGCAGGGTGACGGCGAGGACGAGCGGCAGCGCCCATACCGAGACGCCCTGGATGATGCCGGCCAGGTCCGTCATGCCAGCAGCGCGTCCACGCGGGCGGCGGCAGCGGCCACGTCCAACCCGCCCGGCGCCCGCTTCATGGCGGCGGCGGCGGCCAACCGCTCCTGCGCGCGGTCGGTCAGCGGGCGGATGGCCTGGGCGATGGCCTCCATCTCGGCCATGGCGCCGTTGCAGTGGAGCACCACGTCGCAGCCGGCGTCCAGGGCGGCGGCGGTCCGCTCGTCGAAGCCCCCCCCCAGGGCCTTCATGGACAGGTCGTCGGAGACCAGGACGCCGTCGAAGCCGATCCGGCCCCGGATCACGTCGCGGATCGCCTTGGCCGAGGTGGTGGCCGGCGCGGCGGGATCGATGGCCTTGTAGACCACGTGGGCGGTCATGGCCCAGGGCGCGTCGGCCAGGGCCTTGAACGGGGGGAAGTCCTGGGCCTCCAGTTCGGCCAGCGGCGCCTCAACCACCGGCAGCGCCAGGTGGCTGTCGACCATGGCGCGGCCATGGCCGGGAATGTGCTTGATGATCGGCAGCACGCCCTCGTCCAGCAGCCCGTCCATGCAGGCGCGGCCCAGCGTGGCGACCTGGGCGGGGGCATGGCCGTAGGCGCGGTCGCCGATGACGTCGTGGGCCCCCGCCACCGGCACATCGAGCACCGGCGCGCAGTCCACGTCGATCCCCAGGCCGGCCAGTTCACGGCCGATGAGGCGAAAATTGAGCCGCAACGCCTCGACGGCGGCCGCAACGTCGCGGCCGGCCAGCCGCGCGAACGGTTCTCCCGGCGGCGCCTTGCGCCAATGCGGCGGCTTGAGGCGCTGGACGCGGCCGCCCTCCTGGTCGATCAGCACCGGCGCGTCGGGGCGGCCGACGGCCTCGCGGAACCGCGCCACCAGGGCGCGCACCTGCTCGGGGGTGTCAATGTTGCGGGCGAACAGGATGAAGCCCAAGGGATTGACGCGGGTCAGGTAGCGCAGCTCGTCGTCGGTGAGCGACAGGCCGGCGCAGCCGACGATCAGGGCGGCGGGAATGGTGCTATTTGCGGGCAATGATGCATCCCTGGTTGCGGTCCTTGAGCTGTCCGCACAGCCCCCTCGCCGCCTGCTCGGTCAGCGGGCCGGCGCGGAGGCGCCAGAAAGTGCCCTTCTCGCCCAGGTCGACCCTGACGATGTCGGGCGCCAGCCCGCCCAGCAGATCGGAATTGGATTTCTGGATACGCACCCATTCACGCTCGGCGGCATCCTGGGCGCGCAGGGCGCCCAACTGGATCAGGAAGTCGCCGGACGGCGGCGGCGCCTTGGCGGGAACAGGCGCGGGCGCGGGAACGGCGGCCTCCTGCGGCGCCGGCTGACGGGCCTGGGTCGGCTGGTAGGCCGGGGTGGCCGGCATGGCCTGCGGGGCGATCGGCTGCGGAGCGGTCGGCTGCGGGGCGGTCGGCTGCGGGGTTTGGGCGACCGGCGGCTGAAGCGGCAGCGGCTGGGCGGTCACCGGCTGCGGCGGCGCGGCCTTCGGCGCGGGCGGCTCGCCCGGCTTGGCGGCCGGCACCGGCGGGCGCAGGATCTCGGTAATTGGCGCGGCCGGCGCCGGCATCGGCTGCCCTGCCGCCCGGGGCGGAATCTGGGGCTGTTCCGGCGGCGGCAACAGCCGCTCGACGCGGGCGTCGCCCTCGCCCGCCTCCATGCGCTCGTAGACCAGCTTGTCCTGGTTGGGAACCTGCATGCCGCCGCGCTCGTCGGGACGGGTCTTGATAGGACGGTCGTCGGCCTTGATCACCGGGATTCCGGGCCCACCCACCGGCCGGTCGCCCAGGAAGTGCCACCCGCCCGCCACCAGCCCGCCGACGGCGGCGATCGCCACCACCAAGGTGATGACGGTGCGCAGGCGATGACCGGCGCGCGCCTGGCGCGAATCGGGATCGGCGTCGAAACGTTCGGGAATGATGTCCAGGATGTCGCGATCGAAATCGTCGCCCATGGCCATGTCAGCGCATCTCCTCCACCGGCTCGACGCCGAACACGGACAGGCCCGAGGCGATCACCGAGGCGACCGCGCGGACCAGCCCCAGCCGCGCCATGGTCAGCTCGCGGTCGTCGTCGAGCAGGAACCGCAGGCGGGCATCGTCCTTGCCCTTGTTCCACAACCCGTGGAACGCCGCCGCCAGGTCGTAGAGGTAGAAGGCGACGCGATGGGGCTCGTGGGCCTCGGCCGCGCTTTCCACCAGACGCGGCCATCCGGCCAGGGCCTTGATCAAACCAAGCTCGGCCGGGTCGGTCAAGCGCCCCAGGGGGCCGGCGGCCAGCGCCCCGGCCGCGAGGTCGACGCCCGGCAACGTCTCGGCGGCGTTGCGCAGCACCGAATGGCAGCGGGCGTGGGCGTACTGGACATAGAACACCGGGTTGTCGCGCGACTGCTCCAGCACCTTGTCGAGGTCGAAATCCAGCTGGGCGTCGTTCTTGCGGGTCAGCATGATGAAGCGGACCACGTCCTTGCCCACCGCCTCGACCAGGTCGCGCAGGGTGACGAAGGTGCCGGCACGCTTGCTCATCTTGTAGGGCTGGCCGCCCTTCATGAGATTGACCATCTGGCACAGCTTGACGTCGAGCGCCCCCTCGCCCTCGGTGACCGCCTTGACGGCGGCCTGCATGCGCTTGACGTAGCCGCCGTGGTCGGCGCCCCAGACGTCGATCATGTCGGGAAAGCCGCGCCGGTACTTGTCCAGGTGATAGGCGATGTCGGAGGCGAAATAGGTGAAGCTGCCGTCCGACTTCATCAGCGGCCGGTCGACGTCGTCGCCGAACCGGGTCGCCCGGAACAGGGTCTGCGGCCGGGGCTCCCAGTCGTCCGGCAGCTTGCCCTTGGGCGGTTCCAGCACGCCCTCGTAGATCAGGCCGTGCTCGCGCAGGAAATCCAGCGCCGCCAGCACCTTGCCGCCCTCGACCAACTCGCGCTCGGAGGTGAAGACGTCGTGGTGGACACCCAGCGCGTCGAGGTCCTCGCGGATCATGCCCATCATGGCGGTCACCGCATGGGCGCGGAACGCCGCCAGCCACTCGGTTTCGGGGGCCGCCTTGTAGCGGTCGCCGTGCAGCCGGGCCAGCTCCTGGCCGACCGCGACCAGATAGTCGCCGGGATAGAGCCCGTCGGGGATCTCGCCGACGTCCTCGCCCAGGGCCTCGCGATAGCGCAGGTGCGCCGAGCGGGCCAGCACGTCCACCTGGGCGCCGGCGTCGTTGATGTAGTATTCGCGGGCCACCGCGAAGCCCGCCTTCTCCAGCAGCGAGGCTAGCGCGTCGCCGGTCACCGCGCCCCGGGCATGGCCGATATGCATGGGGCCAGTGGGATTGGCCGAGACGTATTCCACGTTGACCTTGCGGCCCTGGCCGAGGGTCGAGTCGCCCCAGGCCGTCCCCGCCGCCAGCACCTCGGCCAGCCGCTCGAACCAGAACCCGTCGGCGAGACGCAGATTGATGAAACCGGGGCCGGCCACCTCGACCGCCGTCACCGCCGGATGGGCGCCAAGCTCGGCGGCCAGCGCCTCGGCGATGTCGCGCGGCTTCATGCCGGCCGGCTTGGCCAGCACCATGGCGGCGTTGGTCGCCACGTCGCCGTGGGCCTCCTCGCGCGGGGGCTCGGCGTTGACCTTGGACAGGTCCAGGCCGCCGGGCAGCGTGCCGGCCTCGGTCAGCCGGGCCAGGGCGGCAACGATCTCGTCCTTGAAATACTTGAACAGGTTCATGGTTTCTCTTGCATGTCGAAAAGCCGGCGATGCTCGTCGAGCGCGAAGCGGTCAGTCATGCCGGCGATGTAGTCGGCCACCACGCGGGCGGTCTTGGCGGTTCCCTTGCCGTCGGCCTGGCGGCGCCATTCGGGCGGCAGGCATTCGGGCTCGGCGAACAACAGGGTGAACAGGTCCCTGACCACGCGCCGCGCCTTCGAGGTCATGCGGTTGACCATGAAGTGGCGGTACATGTTGGGGAACAGGAACTGCTTGAGCGCGCGGTCATGGGCGCGCATGGCGTCCGAGAACGCCACCAGCGGGATGCCGGCCCGGCGCACGTCGCGGGCGGACGTCGGCTTGACCTCGGCGATGCGGCGGCGGGTCTCGTCGATGCAGTCCAGGATCATCAGGCCGATCATCCGCCGCACCGCCTCGTGGATGTGCAGGCTGGGATCGATGCCCGGATTCTCGCGCGCCACGTCGTGGAAGACGGGGCCGACCAGCGGCACGTCCCGGAGGTCGCCGATGGCGAACAAGCCGGCGCGCAGGCCGTCGTCGATGTCGTGGTTGTTGTAGGCGATGTCGTCGGCCAGCGCCGCCACCTGAGCCTCGGCGCTGGCGAAGCCGTCCAGCTCCAGGTCGTGGCGATTGGTGTATTCGGTGATGGCGCCGGGCACCGCCCAGTCCTTCTTGACCGCCAGCGCGCCGACAAGGGGGCCGTTGTGCTTGACCAGCCCCTCCAGCGTCTCCCAGGTCAGGTTGAGGCCGTCGAACTGGACGTAGCGGCGCTCCAGCTTGGTGACCACGCGCAAGCTCTGGGCGTTGTGGTCGAAGCCGCCGAAATCGGCCAGGCATTCCTGCAGCGCGTCCTCGCCGGCATGGCCGAAGGGGGTGTGGCCCAGATCGTGGGCCAGCGCCAGGCTTTCCGCCAAGTCCTCGTCCAGGCCCAGCACCCGGGCGATGGAGCGGGCGATCTGCGACACCTCCAGCGAATGGGTCAGGCGGGTGCGGAAGTTGTCGCCCTCGTGATAGACGAAGACCTGGGTCTTGTATTGCAGTCGCCGGAAGGCGGCCGAATGGATGATGCGGTCGCGATCGCGCTGGAACGGCGACCGGGTCAGGCTCTCCGGCTCGGCGTGCAGGCGGCCGCGCGTCTCCTCCGCCCGGCAGGCGTAGGGCGCGAGGATGGCGGATCGGAACGGCGGGGCTGCGCTCATAGCGCGGACACTACCCGCGCCTCGGGACGAACGCAACCGAACAGCGGCCGTGTTGACTTTCCGCCCCGCCCCCCGAGATTAAGGGAGACTTTCCGGCGCGGCCGGATCGGTGCTAGCCTCTGGACACCCCGCCGCCGTCCCCAATGATCGAGGATACCCGCCCGATGGCCGATACCGACCTGGCCCCCGCCGTTTCCGTCACCCCCAACGCCGCCAAGCGCGTCCAGAAGCTGATCGACATGGAAGGCAAGCCCGGCCTGATGCTGCGCCTGGGCGTGCTGGGCGGCGGCTGCTCGGGCTTCCAATACCAGATCACGCTGGACGACGCGGTGGCCGAGGACGACGTCGTCACCGAGCATCATGGCATCAAGCTGGTGGTCGACCAGACCTCGCTGGAATTCCTCAAGGGCACCGAGGTGGACTTCGTCGAGGACCTGATGGGCGCGTCGTTCCAGGTCCGCAACCCCAACGCCACCTCGACCTGCGGCTGCGGCTCCAGCTTCAGCGTCTGACCGCCCGGTCACCAGCGGTCGCATTTGCGCGCCACCGCGCGATAGCTTTCCGGCGTGTCGATGGCGGCGTGGCCTTTGCGCAGCTCGGCCTGGAACTCGGACAGCACCGCCGCGCCGGCGGCCTTGAGTTCCTGGGTCATGGCCTCCATGACGTCGCGGCCGCCCTTCTTGTCCCAGCGCGCCGCCAGGGCGGCCGCCGTCTTCCGCAACCGCGCCTCCAGCACCGGGGCGAACCGGCGCATGGTGTACTGGTTGATGCGGACGTGCTCGTCCTCGTGCGCCCTGGTCTCGCGGTACTGGCAGCTGCCTTCCGGGTATTCGCGGGCCAGGTAGACCGTCAGTTCGGTCATCTTCCACGACGCATCCACCTTCTGCAGGATCACGCAGACCTGCTTGTCGTCGAAGCTCGCCAACTGGAAGCGGGGCCGGACCCGGAATTCGGTGCGGCTGCGAGTCAGGCCGGGATTGTGGATGCCGACCTGGGCGTCGTTGCCGGCCAGGCCGGTGATCTCCTTGCGGTCAAGGGTATGGCGCTCCACCGGGTCGGGGATGGACAGGGTGAACTCGACCGGCGGCGGCGACCGGCCAAGCCCCGGCGGCGGGCAGTCCGCCGCCAGGGCGGGGCCGGACCACAGGATGGCGACGGCCAGGAAAAGCGGGGGGCGATGGCGCGGACGGGTCATGACGGCAGGATCGGCGATCGCCGTCCGCTTGCCAAGCCCGCCCCGCGGTCGGGCGATTTTTCGCTTTTCGCGGGCTTGTGGGGCGGGGATACTCCGGCCCATGCCGAAGATCGCCACCTGGAACGTCAACTCCGTCAAGGCCCGCCTGCCCAACGTGTTGGACTGGTTGACCGATGCCCGCCCCGACGTCCTGCTGCTGCAAGAGATCAAATGCCAGGACGAGGCCTTTCCCGTCCTGGAATTCGAGAGCGCCGGCTACCACGCCGCCGTGCATGGGCAGAAAAGCTACAACGGCGTCGCCATCCTGTCGCCGCATCCCATCGCCGACGTGGTCCGCGGCCTGCCCGCCCCCGACGGCGACGACCAGGCCCGCTACATCGAGGCCACGGTGGCCGGCTATCGCGTGGCGTCGCTGTACCTGCCCAACGGCAACCCGGCCCCGGGCGAGAAATTCGACTACAAGCTCCGCTGGATGCGCCGGCTGATCGCCCATGCCGGGGCACTGCTGGCCTCCGGACAGGCCTTCGTGCTGGCCGGCGACTACAACGTCTGCCCCACCGACATCGACGTCTACGATCCGGTCAACTGGCGAGCCGACGCCCTGTGCCGTCCCGAGAGCCGCGCCCTGTTCCGCCAACTGAGCCATCTCGGCCTCACCGACGCCTTCCGCGCCCTCCATCCCGACGAGCCGCACCGGTATTCGTTCTGGGACTACCAGGCCGGGGCCTGGCCGCGCGACCTGGGCCTCCGGATCGACCACCTGATGCTGTCGCCCCAGGCCGCCGACCGGCTGGTGGCTTGCGACATCGACAAGGCGCCACGCGGGCGCGACAAGGCCAGCGACCACACGCCGGTCTGGATTGAGCTGGAGGACCAATGATCGAAGCCGTGACCTACGCCCCGGCGGTCGAAAAGGCGCGCAAGGGTTCGTACATCCTGGGCATCATCCTGTTCCTGGTCATCGGGTTCGTGGCCTCGCGGCAGATGGACTCGGCCCTGGCCGGCATCCTCTTCGGCGCCGTCGGCGCCGCCGGCTACGTGTTCCTGCAGGGCCGCAAGCTGGACCGGCTGCCCGGCCTCACCTTCACCCCCGAGGCGCTGGTGCTGGATTGGCCGGGAGGCCGCCAGACCATCCGCTGGGACGAGGTGGCCGGCATCGAACGCAAGGGGTCCGGGACCACCTGGACCTTCCTTACCAAGGCCGGCGGCAAGGTCCGGGTGCGGGCGCTGGGCTTCGAACCCGACGACCTCCAGGCCATCGCCAACCGTCTGGACGCCCACCGCGCCGCCCTGGGCTGACCGCCGCCGCGACGGGCGGCGGGTTATTCCACGCCTATAACATGCACCTCTAATACATAATTACATATTGCGACCGGTTCTTAGAGGCGCTATATGTCGGGTGCGTTCACTTCGGCAGGTGCGAAAGGCATGTCGTCCAACATCCTGGAAAAGACCGTTCTCGACGTCCAACACTGGACGGATTCGCTGTTCACCCTGAAGCTGACCCGCGACCCGGGGTTCCGCTTCGCCAACGGCCAATTCGCCATGATCGGGCTGATGGTCGACGGCAAGCCGCTGATGCGCGCCTATTCCATGGTCAGCGCCAACTACGAGGAGCACCTGGAGTTCCTGTCCATCAAGGTGCCGAACGGCCCCCTGACCTCGCGCCTGCAGCACGTCAAGCCCGGCGACACCATCCTGGTCAACAAGAAGACGACGGGGACGCTGGTGCTCGACAACCTGCTGCCGGGGCGGACGCTCTATCTCCTCTCCACCGGCACCGGCATCGCCCCGTTCCTGTCGATCATCAAGGACCCCGAGGTCTACGAGCGCTTCGACAAGGTCGTGCTGACCCATACCTGCCGCTACGTCCGCGACCTGGTCTACGAGGACTTCATCCGCAGCGAGCTGCCGGCCAACGACTTCTTCGGCGACGAGGCGCGCGCGAAGCTGGTCTATTACCCCACCGTCACCCGCGAGCCCTTCCGCACCCAGGGCCGCATCACCGACCTGATCAAGGACGGCACGTTCTTCTCGGACCTCGGCCTCGCTCCCCTCGACAAGGAGCATGACCGGGTGATGATCTGCGGCAATCCGCACATGCTGGAGGAGGTCCAGGCCTATCTCGACGGGTTGGGCTTCGCCGAGGGCAGCCACTCGGGTGCCGGCCACTACGTCATCGAAAAGGCCTTCGCCGAGAAATGACCGCCCCGGACGGCGGACGCCTCACCGGAACACGAACGGCACGCCGGCCTTGCCGCGATAGGTGAAGCCGCCGACCACCCGGTGATCGGCCACCGTCGCGCGGGCCTCGCGCAGCAGGTGCTCGATGCGGCGGTCGGTCAGGCGGTAGCGCGACTCCAGGCCGATATCCCCAAGG
Source organism: uncultured Rhodospirillaceae bacterium (assembly GCA_937887565.1). Taxonomy (GTDB): domain Bacteria; phylum Pseudomonadota; class Alphaproteobacteria; order Rhodospirillales; family Magnetospirillaceae; genus CALABS01. Next base: position 134,183 of record CALABS010000018.1, read on the forward strand.
CCGGCGCAGTCCTCGCCGAAGACGTGGGAATATACGTCGGTCATCATGCCATGGCGGCTGGCCATCAGGGTGTTGCAGGCGTTCTTCACCGCCCCCAAATCCTCGGGGCCGCGCATGTGCAAGGACGTCACCAGCATGACCGACACCGCGTGCAGCACGTCGTAGCGGACATGGGCGATGAACACCTCCAGGTCCTTCTGGGTCAGATGCGCCTTCTCGCGCGCCGCGAAGCGGATCAGCCCGCCCAGGACCAGGCTGAAGAACTCGGGCACCCCCCATTCCATGCCCAGTCCCACCGAGGCCAGGGCCTCCAGTGGCGAATAGCCGGGATGGGAGGCGACCAGACGCTGGGTCAGCACGTTGTCGGCGACGCCTGGCAGCATGGGCACGTCCTGCTCGGCGGGAGGAATCTTCAGGCCGTCGAACAGTTGCCGGTACATGACGATGTGGGTCTTGGCCAACAGCAGGTGCCCGAGGTCCGGATAGTCCTCGACCGCGTGGCTGCCGACCCCGTATTCGTCGGCCACCAGCTGCGCCAGCGAGATCTGGGTGATTTCCGAGATGCGCTCGTTCAGCTCGCCATAGGGCAGGTCCATCAGGCCGTGGAAGCGGCCGATGGCCATGGCCACGCATTGGCGAGTGTTCTTGACCTGGTTGAAGTACTGGGTGGCGAAGCGGCGGACCTGGGCGGCGTCGATGCGGCCCTCGAACACCCGCACGAAGAACGGGTGCCGCCACACCGGGTGGCTGAGCACGTGGTCGTGGAGGTCCAGGAACATGGCCTCCAGCGCGCCCTTCTCGAACAGGGCCACGCGGTGGAACGGGTTGTCGGCGGGCACCCGCTCGCGCAGGGCGGCGAACAGCGTCTGCAACGGTGCGCCGGGCCGCTCGACCTCGGCGACGACGCGGGTGAAGTCCTCGCGCTGGCTGAGCTTGAAGGCCTCCAGCACGCCCTCGGCATCCAACTGCAGGAGGTTGGGAAGGGGATGGACCTCGGACGGCAGCACCGGCTCGCCGCCCGCGAAGAACACCAGATCGGAAAACCGCTCCATCACGCTTTCTCCCTCGGCGGCCGGGTCATCAGCCGCGCCAGGCACATCAAGAGCCCGCGCGCCGAGATCGGCTTCTCCATGAATTCGTCCGCCCCCGCGTTCAGGGCGACGTCGCGATTGGCGAGGCGCTCGTGCCCCGACAGCATGACCACCGGAAGCTGGGCCAGCGCCGGCTGTCGGCGGATCCACGCCACCAGGTCGAGGCCGCTCTCGACCCCCACATGCCAGTCGGTCACCACCACGTCCACGGTCACCGCCTCCAGGGCCGAGCGCGCCGTGGACAGGTTGTGGGCGTTGCGGATGTCCCGCACCCCCACCCCCTCCAGGATGGTGCGCATGACCTGGCAGAAGTTCTGGTTGTCGTCCACCACCAGGATGCGCAGGCTCCGCCAGTCGAGCCCGCTGCCCGCGGCGCGCGGCCCGGTCATGGAGATGCTCTCGGCGGCATTCTCGGCGCCCTCGTGGCCGATGACCCAGGCGCGGTAGTCCATGTCGGTCGAGCAGATGTGCTCGATCAGCCATTTGTGCAGGAACTCCAGGCAGTCCTTGGCGCGAACCGCCGTCTGGTCCTGGTCGTAGCGGGTCTTGAGGTCACGCACCTGCCGGGCCAGCTTGTGGTGCATGACGATGTGGGCGCTCAGCGCCGGATAGCGGCAGGCCTCCATCACCCGCTCCTCGCGGGCGAAATGGTAGTCGGCGTAATCCGCCAACGCCTTCAGCACGCTGCCCAGCGTGGCGTACTCCTCCTCGTCGCCGATGGAGCGGTGCAGGTCGTTGATCAGCCCGACCAGCGTCTTGTGGTCCGCGTCCAGGACGGGGACGCCGACGCTCATCATCTCGCTCCAGGTGATGGCGGCCATGCGTCCCGGTCCCTTCGCCGATCAGCGCTTGTCGAGCTGGCTGACGTCGCGCACCGCCCCGCGCGCCGCGCTGGTGGTCATGGCGGCATAGGCCCGAAGCGCCTGGCTGACCGGCCGGTCGCGGTCGGCGGGCCGCCACGCCTTGGCGCCCTTGGCTTCCATGGCGGCGCGCCGCCTCGCCAACTCGTCGTCCGACAGCCGCACGTTGATGGCGCGGTTGGGGATGTCGATGTCGATGATGTCGCCGGGCTCGACCAGGCCGATGGCGCCGCCCTCGGCTGCCTCGGGCGAGGCATGGCCGATGGACAGCCCCGAGGTGCCGCCCGAGAAGCGGCCGTCGGTGATCAGCGCGCACTGCTTGCCCAAGCCCATGCTCTTGATATAGCTGGTGGGATAGAGCATCTCCTGCATGCCGGGGCCGCCCTTGGGGCCCTCGTAGCGGACGATGACCACGTCGCCGGCCTTGACGCCGCCGCCCAGGATCTTGGCCACCGCCTCGTCCTGGCTCTCGCAGATCACCGCCGGCCCCGAGAATTTCAGGATGCTCTCGTCGACGCCGGCGGTCTTCACGATGCAGCCGTCCAGCGCGATGTTGCCGAACAGCACCGCCAGGCCGCCGTCCTTGGAGAAGGCGTTTTCCTTCGACCGGATCACGCCCTTGGCGCGGTCGGCGTCCAGCTCCTTCCAGCGATTGGCCTGGGAGAACGCCTCGGTGGTGCGCACGCCGCCGGGCGCCGCCTTGTAGAATTCCTGCACCTTGGGATCGTTGGTGCGGCAGATGTCCCAGCGGTTCAACGCCTCGGCCATGGTCGGCGCGTGGACGGTCGGGCATTCGCCGTGCAGCAGCCCCGCCGTCTCGAGCTGGCCCAGGATGCCCATGATGCCGCCGGCGCGATGCACGTCCTCGATATGGACGTCGGCGATGTTGGGCGCGACCTTGCACAGGCAGGGCACACGGCGGCTCAAGCGGTCGATGTCGGCCATGGTGAAGTCGACCCCGGCCTCCTGGGCGGCGGCCAGCAGGTGCAGCACGGTGTTGGTCGACCCGCCCATGGCGATGTCCAGGGTCATGGCGTTCTCGAACGCCTTGAAGCTGGCGACCGAGCGCGGCAGCACGCTGGCATCGTCCTGTTCATAGTGGCGGCGGGTGATCTCGACGATGCGGCGGCCGGCCTCCAGGAACACGTCGCGACGGTCGGCATGGGTGGCGACCACGGTGCCGTTGCCGGGCAAGGCCAGGCCCAGCGCCTCGGCCAGGCAGTTCATGGAATTGGCGGTGAACATGCCCGAGCACGAGCCGCAGGTGGGGCAGCTCGAACGCTCGTATTCCTCGACGTCGGCGTCGCTGACCGCCTTGTCGGCGGCCTTGATCATGGCATCGATCAGGTCCACCGCGTGGGTCTCGCCCTGGATGGTGACCTTGCCGGCCTCCATGGGGCCGCCCGAGACGAAGATGGTGGGGATGTTGAGCCTGAGGCTCGCCATCAGCATGCCAGGGGTGATCTTGTCGCAGTTGGAGATGCACACCAGCGCGTCGGCGCAGTGGGCGTTGACCATGTATTCCACCGCGTCGGCGATGATCTCGCGCGACGGCAGCGAATACAGCATGCCCGCGTGCCCCATGGCGATGCCGTCGTCGATGGCGATGGTGTTGAATTCCTTGGCGACGGCGCCCGCCTTCTCGATCTCGCGCGCCACCATCTGGCCCAGGTCCTTCAGGTGCACGTGGCCGGGCACGAACTGGGTGAAGGAGTTGGCGATGGCGATGATCGGCTTGCCGAAATCCGCGTCCGTCATGCCCGTGGCGCGCCACAGGCCGCGCGCGCCGGCCATGTTGCGGCCGTGGGTGGAAGTGCGGGAGCGGTATTCCGGCATGATGCTTGAACCTTTTACCAGCGATGGAGGAAGCTCGACGGTTGGAAAATAGCCCCCCGGGCAGTCCATGCCTAGTCCCTTCGGAGGTCAGCGCCGGTCATGGCCCTCGATCGCCTCACCCTCGCCGCCCTGGCCGCCATCTTCGCGATGCTGGCGGCGGCCTATTCGCCGTGGTGGCTGGCGGGCGTGGCGGCCGTCGGCGCGGTCTGGGGCTTCGACCGCTGGGCGCGGCACGGCGGGGTGGCGACCATCCGGGGACCGCGCGGCCGCCCCCTGCCGTTGGCCGACGCCACCAAGGCCCACCATCCCCGCTACGTCATCGGCGATTTCCTGGCCGCCTGTTGCGACGCCCGCCCCGGCGCCCTGCTGGTCCGGATCGCCGATCTCGACGAGATCATCCGCCAATGCGCCCAGGAATGCCGCCGAGTCGGCCAGCCGGAGCCGCCCATGGTGCTGGTGCTCAACGCCCTCGATCCCTATTGCGGCGGCTGCGCCCTGCCCTACTCCGCCGCGCTGCTGCGCCAGAAATGGCGCGACGCCACCTGCAAGGGCGGCGTCGAGGTCGCCGGAGGCGTCCTTCCCACCGCCGAGGGCCGCTGCCCCAAATGCGGAGCCGAGACGGCGATGCTGGTCTTCGAGGTGTAAGGGCGGGCCGATCCGGGTGAAATCGGGCTCACCCCCCCGACCGGCCCGCCCACCGCTTGAGGTCGGCCTCCAGCGTCGGGCCCGAGGTCTTGCCCAGGCGGCGGCGATAGATGGCGACGCTCTCCATCACCCGCTGCACGTAGTTGCGGGTTTCGGTGAAGGGGATCATCTCGATCCAGTCGACCACGTCCACCTGGGGATCGCGGGGGTCGCCGTACTCCTTGATCCACCGCCGGGCGCGGCTGGGGCCGGCGTTGTAAGCGGCCAGCGACAGGATGTACGAACCCTCGAACCCGTCGATCAGGTCGCCCAGATAGGCCGAGCCCAGGCGGACGTTGTAGTTGGGGTCGTCCAGCTTCTTGGCGCTGTACTTGACCTTGATGGCCTTGGCCACCTGCCGGGCGGTGGCGGGCATCAATTGCATCAGGCCGCGCGCCCCCACCGACGACTGTACGTCGGTCATGAAGCCGCTTTCCTGGCGGATCAGGGCCAGCACCAGCGCCTTCTCGGGGGTGTTCTCGGCCTGGATCGGCGGCACCGGCCAGCCCTTTTCCACCAGGAACACCCCGTCGCGGTCGGCGCGCCGCGCCACGGTGACCGCCAGGTCGTCGCGGCCGCCGTCGGCGGCCAGGTTGGCGACCAGGGTGCGCTCGCCGGGGCTGTCGACCACGTCGTTGAGACGGATGAAGAAGGCGCGCAGATGCTGGTGCTCGCCAGCATCCAGCATCATGCGGATGGCGCGCACCATCTCGCGGCCCTCGAAGTGCTTGACGTCCTCGGCGGTGGGCTGCGGCGCCTTGGGCAGCGGCCAGCGGTGGTCGTCGAGCCGGGCCGCCGACAGCTGGCCGTAATAGGCGGTGACGAACTGGGCGCCCTTGGTGTACCAGGCCTTGGCGGCCTTGTCGTCGCGAGCGGCCTCGGCGGCGCGGCCGGCCCAGTAGGCGGCCCGCGACCGCGACAGCGGCGTCGTCACGGCGTCCCACAGGCGCTGGAAGTGACCCAGGGCGGTCGCGCTTTCGTCCAGGAACCGCAGCGCGATCCATCCGGCCAGGAACTCGGCCTCGGCATATTGGGTGGAGCCGGCCTCCAGCCCGTGGTCGGCGGCGGTCTGATAGGCCCGCGACACCAACCCCTTCTGCAACGCCCGGCGGGCCAGGATGCCGCGCTCCTGCCACCACGCCTCGGGCTTGACCGCGTTGCGGGCGGGATGGGACAGCAGGTCGATGGCGTCCTCGTCCAGGTCCTTCTGGCGGCGCCAGCGCACCCGGTCGTAGACCAGACCGGGATCGTCGCGCATCTGCTTGGGCACGGCGGCGATGGCCGGCTCGGGATTGGCCTTGCCGTCCTGCAGGGCCAGCCGGGCCTGCGCCAGCAGCCGGCGCGTCGGCTCGACCTTGAGCAGCATGCGCTGGGCGGCGGCCTCCTGCCGCTCCCACAGCAGGCGGTCGAGGCGCTTCCAGTGGTCGCCCTGCTGAAGGTAGTCGCCGAACAGGGTCAGGAACTGCCTTTCCTGCATCACCCCGAAGCTTCCCTCCGTCCACGCCGCCCGGATGACCGCCACCGCCTCGTCGCGGCGGCCGGCGTTGAGCTGTGCGCGGGCCAAGGCCATGGCACCATCCACCGTCTCGGGCCGCCGGGTCCTGAACCACGCCAGGACCTGGTCGTCGGGGGTGGCGGCGGTGATGGCCTCCTCGGCGCGGCGCGCCAGGATGGACATCAGCGGCCAGTCGGGGCTGGATTCGATGAACGAGCCGATCTCGGCGAAGCTGGCATTGGCGTTGGGCTTCGTATAGGCCATCCATCGCACCAGCTTGGCCAGCAGGCGGTCCTTGGCGGCCAGCGCGCGGCGCTCGGCCTCGTCGTAGTGATCCTTGCGGGCGGCCGCGAACACCTCGCGCGCCACCTTGGGGCCGGCCGCGCCGGCCGCCGAGGCGGCCTGCGGGATGGCGGACAGCAAGCCGACGGCGAACAGGAATACGGCGGATGCGACCTTCACGAAACCCTCGACGCGATTACGGGAACTACCTACGCCCTTACAGCAACGAGGGCATTCTAGGGAAGCGTCGAAAGAAGGTGCAAGGCGGTCGGCAGGTTATCCCCAGCGATTTGGTGGTAGCGACGGGCATCCGGGGAGACCGACGCTCCCCGGCCCCGATCCGTTCAGTGCCCGTGCGGCATGGTTCCCATGGCGCCGGCCGGCCCCATGGCGCCGGCGCCGGCGACCATGGCCTCGACCTCCATGGAGCCGGCCTTCTCGAAGGTCAGCGTCAGGGGGAAGGACTCCCCTTCCTTCAACGGCGCCTTCAGCTTGATCAGCATGATGTGGAGACCGCCCGGGGCGAACACCGCCGTGGCGCCGGGATCGACGTCGACGCCGTCGATCCGGCGCATCTTCATCACCCCGTCCTCCATCAGATGGGTATGGATCTCGGTGATCTCGGAAACGCCGGCCGAGGCCTTGACCAGGCGGTCGGCCGTCGTGCCGGTGTTGGTGACGACCAAATAGGCGGCGCCGGTGCGCGCCACGGTGGCGCGGGCCCAGGGGTCCTGGACGACCAGGTCGCCCTTCCTGAACTCGGCGGCCCCGGCGGCCATGGGCAGGGCAAGGGCCGCAGCCAGGACGGCGAGGGAAATCCTGTTCATGATGATGCTCCGTGTGGGATGCGGATGGCGCGGCGGTCGGCCTCGACGGCGCGAGTGTCCGCCGGGCTCTGATCCAAGTCAACCCATCCACCCCGTCTCGGTCGGCTTGCCCCGCCGGGCGCTTCCGGTTAATGTCCCCGATTCCAGGCCCTCCACCTCATTTGGGAACACGACCATGTTCAAGGGATCGATCACCGCCCTCATCACCCCCTTCCGCGACGGGCGCGTTGACGAAAAAGCCTTCCAGGAGCTGGTCGCCTGGCAGATCGCCGAGGGCACCCACGGGGTGGTCCCCTGCGGCACCACCGGCGAGTCGCCGACGCTGTCGCACGACGAGCACAAGCGCGTCATCGAGCTGTGCGTCGAGGTGGCCAAGGGCAGGATTCCGGTGATCGCCGGCACGGGGTCGAACTCGACGGACGAGGCGATCGCGCTGACCCGCCATGCCAAGGACGCCGGGGCCGACGCGGCGCTGATCGTCGCGCCCTATTACAACAAGCCGACCCAGGAAGGGCTGTTCCGCCACTACGAGGCCATCGCGAGGGCGGTGGACATTCCCGTCGTGGTCTACAACATCCCCGGCCGCTCGGTGATCGACATCTCCGCCGAGACCATGGCCCGCATCGCCGCCCTGCCCACCGTGGTGGGCGTCAAGGACGCCACCGGCGACCTGTCCCGGCCGCTGAAGATGCGCACCCTGGTGGGTGACGGGTTCTGCCAGCTGTCGGGCGACGACGCCACCGCCACCGCCTTCCTGGCCCAGGGCGGCGTCGGCTGCATCTCGGTCACCTCGAACGTGGCGCCGCGCCTGTGCGCCCGCATGCACGACGCCTGGATGGCCGGCGACCTCAAGACCTGCTTCGCGCTGCGCGACCGGCTGATGGCGCTGCACGACGTCATGTTCTGCGAGACCAACCCGTCGGTCCCCAAGTACATGGCCTCGCTGCTGGGCAAGTGCACTCCCGACGTCCGCCTGCCGCTGGTGCCGCTGTCGGACGCCGCCAAGCCCAGGGTCGAGGCGGCCATGAAGGCCGTGGACCTGATCTAGGGCCGCCATGTCGCTTCCCGCCCACGTCGCCGCGCAGAACCGCAAGGCCCGCCACGAATACTCCATCGTGGAAACGGTGGAGTGCGGCATCATGCTGGTGGGAACCGAGGTCAAGTCGCTGCGGGCCGGCAAGGGCAACATCAACGAGGCCTATGCCGGCCCCAGCGGCAACGAGCTGTGGCTGTACAACGCCTATATCCCCGAATACCAGTCCAAGATGCCCTTCCCCCACGAGACCCGGCGGCCCCGCAAGCTGCTGCTGCACCGGCGCGAGCTGCGCAAGCTGGTCGGCGCCGTCGCCAAGGAGGGCATGACCCTGGTGCCGCTCGACATCCACTTCACCGACCGTGGCATCGCCAAGGTGCAACTGGGACTCGCCAAGGGCCGCAAGACCCATGACAAGCGCGAGGCCATCAAGCAGCGCGACTGGGGCCGCGAGAAGGCCCGCCTGTTGCGGGACAAGGGCTAGCATTTCCGCCCGCGAGACCACAGATGAAGTGCGGTGATTCATCCGGGTCCGAACCAATGTCCGAAAACGAGAAACTGATCGCCGCCAAGGAAAAGTGGGCCCGCGAGGGGCGGGCGTTGACCGGGCGAACCGGCGCCGACCGGCTGCCGCCGGGCCAGCGGCTGGTCCGTGACTGGCCGGTCCTCGACCTCGGCGTCCAGCCCAACCTGTCGAACGCCGAGTGGTCGCTGACCGTCGGCGGCGCGGTCGAGGCGCCGCTCAAGTGGTCGTGGGACGATTTCCTGGCCCAGCCGCGAACCGAACTGGTCAGCGACATCCATTGCGTCACCACCTGGTCGCGCTACGACAACGCCTGGACGGGCGTCGCCGCCCGCCACCTCCTCGACCGCGTCAGGCCCCGCCCCGGCGCCGCCTTCGTGATGTTCCGCTCTTATGACGGCTACACCACCAACGTCCCGTTGTCCCGCTTCGCCGACGACGACGTGCTGCTGGCCCATTCCTGGCAGGGCCAGCCGCTCACCCGCGAACACGGCGGGCCGGTGCGGGTGGTCATTCCCAAGCTGTATTTCTGGAAAAGCGCCAAGTGGCTGCGGGCCATCACCTTCATGGACAAGGACAGCCCCGGCTATTGGGAGCTGCGCGGCTATCACGACGAGGGCGACCCGTGGCGGGAGGAACGCTACCGGTGATCAGTCCGCGTCCAGCGGCAGGGTGACGGTGACGACGGTCCCCTCGCCCCGGCGGCTTTCCACCGTCAGCGTGCCGCCGTGCAGTTCGGCGAAGGCCTTGGCCAGCGGCAGGCCAAGGCCGGTTCCGTCATAGCGCCGCTCCAGCCGGCCGTCCACCTGCCGGAACGGTTCTAGCGCCACGGCGACATCCTCGGGGTTCATCCCGATGCCGGTATCCTCCACCCGCACCACCATCCGCTCCCGCTCCCGATGCGCGTGAATGGCGACCCGGCCGCCGGGCGGCGTGAATTTCACGGCGTTGGAAAGCAGGTTGACGAGGATCTGCAGCAGGCGGCGCCGCTCTCCCCACACCGCCGGCAGGTCGGACGGAACCGCGGTCTCGAGCGCGATTTCGCCGGCATGGGCGCGGGCCTCGACCAGCCGGATGGCGGCGGACGTCACCTCGTGGAGGGGAACCGGGGCCAGGGAGAGGGACATCTGGCCCTCCTCGATCTTGGCGATGTCGAGGATATCGTTGATGACGTCCAGGAGATGCCGGCCCGAAGACAGGATGTCCTCGACGTAGTCGCGGTAGCGGGGCGATCCCAGCGCTCCGAACATCTCGCCGGCCATCACTTCCGAGAAGCCGATGATGGCGTTGAGCGGAGTGCGCAATTCGTGGCTGACGGCGGCCAGGAACTCGGTCTTGGCGCGGCTGGCCAGCTCCGCCTGGTCCTTGGCGGCGACGAGTTCGCCGGTGCGCTCCTCGACGCGACGCTCAAGCCCCGCCTTGGCCGCGTGCAGGGCGCGTTCGGCGCGCACGCGGTCGGTGACGTCGTTGCAGTAGAGGTTGACGTATCCGGCCCCGGGCACCGGGACCATCGTCATCGCCAGCACCTGGCCGGCCACCAGGGTCTCCGTCTCGTCGCGACGGCCGGCGGCATAGACCTCGGCCATGGTGCGCCGCCAGCCCTCGGGAATATGGTCGCCCACCTTGACCCCCCACTCCGCCAGCAGGCGGGCCGAAGCCGGATTGGCCTGCAGGACGACGCCGTCGGCGCCCAGCCGCAGCACCGGATGGGGGTTCTGGGCCGGCAACAGGGCCAGATTGGCGATGGCTTCCTCGGCGCGGCGGCGCTCGGTGACGTCCTCGACCAGCACCAGTCCCGGGTCGATGTGGCTGGCGAGGCGCAGGCCGAAGATGCGCTCGCCGTCGCGGCCGCGCAGCCGCACCTCGTCGAGCCCGCGCGCCTTTGCGGCGAGGAACGGGATCAGGCCGCCGCATTCGCCGCCCAGGCGTCGCATGACCTCGTTTTCCGCCGCCGGCCCATCCTCGGTCAGGCGGATGACGCCGACCCCCATCAGCTCGGTCACCGCCTGCAGCAGCGTGAGACGGTCGATCTCGGCGGCGGTGCGCATCTGGTCGCCGAGCAGGCGCAGGCGCTCGGCCCCCTCGCGCCGCAGCGCCCCACGCGACGCCTCCACCTCGGCCGACAGCCGCTCCACCTGCCGCAACAGCGCCTGCAACTCGTCGCCGCCGGTGAAGGACTCGGGCTCGACCCCGAACACCGCCTCGGTCACCCCGGCCACCCGCCGCACCATTCGCCGCAACTGGACCGCCAACAGGATCAGGACGATGGCGAACATCAGGCTCAAGGACACCGCCAGCACCGTGCGCTGGCCCCGCTCCTTGGCGAGGATCGGCCGCGCCTTGGCCGCCACCATGGCCCGGGGATAAAGGGACAGGAAGGTGGTCGCCGCGCCGCCGGCCGCCGCATGGTCGAAATATTCCTGCCCCGCCACCAGCCAGTCGCCGGCCACCAGGCCGAACGGGGTGGCGACGGGCAGGCGGGCCGGATCGCTACTGGCGAGGACGACGCCATCCCTGGACCCGATCAGGGCCACCGCATGCCCGGCCTCGCCCACGCCGCCCACCACCGTCGCCAGGAAATCAGTGTTCAGGCGCGACACCGCGACCACGGCGCCGCCCAAGGGGGCCGGCACCACCGACACCAGGCACAGGCGACCGCCCAGGTCGACGATGCGCGACCGGCGATCGGCATGGGTGGCGAGGCTGCCGCCCGCCGCAAGAACGACGGCGGGCGGAGTCTCGGCCCCCAGGGCGGTCACCTCGCGCACCCGCCCCAGGCCATCGACAAGAAAGAGCCAGTCGACCGGCGAGCCATCGTCGGGATCGCCGGCCGGCCATGTCCACGACGGGCGTCCCGCGCCGATTTCCGGCCGTCCGGCATCACTCGCCAGCACCGTCTCGAAGTGGCGAACTGCCGCCCCCTGGCCGGCGAGAAGGCGGGTGTCGACATAGTGGCTGCGGACGCGCGCTTCGAAGACCTGGCGGTCGCGCCGGGATTGTTCCTCGAGCCGGTCGGTGAGGTGACGATCGACCATCGCCTCGATGGCCGCCGAATGGTGAACGTCCAACGCCACCCAAAGCCCGGCGGCGAAGACGGTCCCGAGCGCCAGCAGCCGCGTCGCCAGCCCGTTCCAGGTCCGGATGAGCGCCAGCCGGGCCATGACCTAGGCCCCCGCCCGACGGCCGCGCTCGCGCGTCCCGACGATGGCCGCCGCTCTCGGAATGAGCAGGACGGCGGGAAGAGTCGTTCGCATGCAGCGCCTCCCCGTATCGGCGTGCCGTTGTCTTTTGCATTCATGATTTCACGGAGCGGAAGACGGGGCATTTGTGCGTTCGATGGCCCAAGGCGGCGAAAAAGTATAAGGTCGCAAGCGCCTTCCAACGACTAGTGGTCCGATCCAGACGAAAGGGTCAGGGGCCTGAACCTTTCGTCTGATGAATCGGCCCACAAAATCAGCGCACTAGTCGCCCCAGCGGCCGCCAAGTCTTATCCCCGCCCTGATGAACCGATGGGGATTGTTGGCGACGCCGTCGACGACGACTTCGTAATGAAGATGAGGCCCCGAGGTGCGGCCGCTGTTGCCGAGCAGCCCGATCCGGCTGCCCTCCCGGACCGCTTGCCCCCTCTTCACGTGGATGGCTGCGAGATGGGCGTAGCGGGTCATCACCCCCAGGCCATGGTCCACTTCCACCATGCGTCCGTAGCGGCCCTTGTAGCCGGCGAACGCCACCGTGCCCGGGCCGGTGGCGTGGATCGGGGTCCGCAGCGGCGCCTTGAGGTCCAGTCCCTGATGCATGGCCCGCCGGCCGTTGAGCGGATCGCGACGGGCGCCAAAGCCGGAACTGATCTCGTAGTCGGCATGGATGGGCGACCCCAGCGGCAGGACGCGCATCACCCGCCTCAGGCTTTCCCAGCGCTCCACGTCATGCGCGGCGGCGCCCAGGCTGCCGACCGGGATGAAGGGACCGCCCTGGTTGTCCGACCGGCCACGGCGGATCAAACGGTCGACGACGATGCCGGTCCCCGACAGCGCCCGCTCGATGCTCCGGATGTTGCCCCGGGCCATCCTGCGCAGACGCTCGGTCAATTTCGCGATGGCGGCGTCGCGGGCGCCCAACTGGCGTTTCAGGCCGGTCACCTCGGTCCGCAGCGAGGCGCATGACGGCGCCTCGGCGCGCACCGCGCCGGCATCGAGATACAGTCCGGTGACCACGAGGTTCCATCCCAGCAGGCCGGCCACCACCACCGGCATCCAACCCTTGGACTTCGTCGGGGGATGGTCCGACCCCATCGCAGACTGCTCCCTGCCCAGGACACCCTCGCTGTCATGTGGGAGGTCGGTTCCGCCCCGCACCGTCTCGAACGGTTGCATGGCGGTGAGCAGATGGTAGGCTCGCCGGCACTATTCCGGATCGACAGGAGCTCCTCGCCTTGGTCCTCGCCACCCGCCGGGACGGCATAGCCGCCACCCATCCGGCCTTCATCGCCGCGACCTGGTTCGGGTCCGGCCTGCTGCCCGGCGCGCCGGGCACCTGGGGCTCGCTGGCCGCCCTGCCCTTCGCCTGGATGATCGCCGGCTGGGGTGGGGCGTGGGCGCTGGCGGGCGCAGCCGGCCTGTGCTTCCTGGCCGGGTGGTGGGCGTCGGCGGTCTATGTCCGCCGCACCGGCGTGGCGGACCCGCAGGAGATCGTCATCGACGAGGTGGCCGGCCAATGGCTGGTGTTGGCGCTGGCGCCACCCGACATCCTTCATTACGCCATCGGCTTCGCGGTCTTCCGGGTGCTCGACATCTGGAAGCCCTTTCCCGCCGGCTGGGCCGACCGCCATGTGGAAGGCGGGTTGGGGGTGATGACCGACGACGCCCTGGCGGCGCTGTACGGAACCGCGCTCATGGCCCTGGTGGTCAACCTGTGGGGGTGAACATGCTGCCCGCTTCCTTGCTCGACGCCGCCCGGCGTCTGCTCGCCGCCTTCGAGAGCCGCGGCCTGACCATCGCCCTCGTCGAATCCTGCACCGGCGGACTGACCATGGCGGCGCTGACCGCGATCGGCGGATCCTCGGCGGTGGTCGATCGTGGTTTCGTCACCTATTCCAACCAGTCCAAGACCGAGATGGTGGGCGTGCCCGCCGAGCTGATCGACCGCCATGGCGCGGTATCGCAAGTGGTCGCCGAAGCCATGGCGGAAGGCGCCCTGGCGCGATCCGGCGCCGACGTGACCGTCGCCATCACCGGCATCGCCGGCCCCACCGGCGGCACGGCGGACAAGCCGGTGGGCCTGGTCCATTTCGCCGCCGTCCGTCGCGGCGGAACGCCGCGCCGGCTGCGCAAGGTGTTTCCCGGCAATCGCGACGCCGTGCGGCTGGCGGCGGCAATCACGGCGCTGGAGCTGGCTCTTGAGGCGGCAAGCTGACGGCGGCCACCGCCACCTTGAGAATGGCCACCGGGATCGCGGCCGCCTCGGCTTCCACGTGCTGGGCGCCCCGGCTGAGCGCCGCGTAGGGGAAGACGCCGGCGGCGTCGAAGCCCACATGCAGCCGCCAATCCGGCAGCGCCCGCGCCACCAGCGCCCGGCAGGCCTCGACCGAACCGGTGAAATGGGCGGACGGACTGGCGAACGCCTCGGCGATGTCGGCATCCAGGAGCGGGTCGCTTCCCGCGCATTCCTCAAGCCTGCGATGCAACCCCTGCCAGTCCATGAAACACCTGTTGCCAATCTCCGGACAATGCGCACACTCTGGGACCGGAACTCGTGAACGGGCAAGGGGATTCATGAGCACGGAAAGCACCTTCGCCGGCGACATGCGACTGGACCGCGTCCACGTCGCCGCCGGCGAGCGGATTTTCGCCCAAGGCGAACCCGGCGACGCCGCCTATATCCTGAACAAGGGCCGGGTCGTCATCTTCCAGCACCACGACGGCCACCGCGTCGAACTGGGCAGCGTCGGCGCCGGCGAAATCTTCGGCGAGATGGCGGTGATCGACGGCGGCCGCCGCATGGCCACCGCCGTGGCGGCCGAAGACTGCGTGCTGGCGCGGGTGCCGATGCCGGTGTTCCAGAAGAAACTGGATGCCGCCGACCGCTTCCTGCGCGCCTTGATCCAATTGTTCATCAAGAACATCCGTCAATCCCACCGCATCTTCCTGCGCCGGCCGCGCAGCTTCCGCGACCATGTGCGCCAGATGACCGCGTTCTCGTGGAACCTGCGCCGCTTCGCCGGCCGGCTGGACGATCGCCGCATGGCCGACGACATGCTGGACGTGATGGAGCGGCTTGACGCCGCCCTCGCCGACCTGGGCCGCCTCGCCGACTCCTGCCCCGACAAGCGCCACGACCTGATCGTCGCCGACGAGCTGAACGGAGTGGATTTCGCCGACGTGGTGGGGTCCGAGACCCGGCGGGCGGTCTAGCAAGCTGCGGAAAAACAGGGCCGGCTGTCTAAATTTTCGTCACTCCCGCGAAAGCGGGCATGACGACTCCTCGCTGGGACGGGCGTTCCTGATTGATGGCGCGATGCTCTAGCGGGGCGGCAAGGCCTCGACGGTGATCGGCTCCCGCGCCGCCGGCGCGGCGGACGGCCCGGAATAGAGCGGCGGCGGCGCCTCGTTGGAGACCATGGCGGCGGAGACCACGGCGGGTTCGACCCGCGGGCCTCGGGCCGGCGCCGGCTGGGCCTCGGCGCCGCGCTGGCTTCGGTCGAATTCCTTGACGCCGTGGGCGACGAGATCGGGAATGCCGCAGCCGGCCAGCGGCAACAGGCAGCACAGCACCAGGGACAGTCGCTTCACGTCGCCGCTCCATATCCGGACACCCATCGGGGGCGGGACGCTACACCTTCGGGTACGCGACCGACAAGTGGCCTTTTGGGGGCGGTCATTCGCCCCGGTGCACCGTCACCAGATCGCCGGCCTCGACGTCGCGCAGCGCCCTGAGGTCGTCCCCGGTCATCGCGAAGACGTTGGCCGGGGACGCGGTGCGGATTTCGTCGCCGTGGCTGACCGGCGTGGGGCCGAAGGCCAGGATGACGGCGCCGCCGTCGTGGCGGAAGGCGATCTCGCCCGGTTGCAGGACGTCACGGGCATCGGCCTCCCGTTCGGCCAGGAACGGGACCTGGAAATAGACCTCGTCGCCCCATAGCGCCGCCCGCGATTCGAACGGCGCCGCCGCCCACAGGAACTCGGCGGTGGGAGTGTCGAGAAGGCGGGCGGTGATGCCGACCCGCCCGACGGTGATCTTCACTTCGCGCATGCGGTGCCCCTGGTGGAGAGACTCCGACGGATGGCCGGCAAGCCACCCGTCGGACTGTCTCCACAATTCAACAAGCCGGCGGTCCTTCCCGGACGCTTGGTCTGGGAAGGACCGCGAGAGCCCTTCCTTGGGATCACTGTGCCCGCTTTCCGCCGGGCTGTCACGCCGAACGAAATGGGCGGCGGCGGCGTCAGGCGGCCTTGAGCACCGCCCGGGTATGGCGGGCGATCATCAGTTCCTCGTTGGTGGGGATGACCCAGGCCGACACGGCGCTGTCCGGGGTCGAGATCCGTGGGCCATGGCCCGCGTTGGCGCCGTCGTCGAGGCGCATCCCCAGCCACCCGGCAAGATCGACCACCTTGGCGCGGACGGGAGCCGCCAACTCGCCGATGCCGGCGGTGAACACCAGCGCGTCAAGTCCGCCCATGGCCGCCGCCAGGGAGCCGATCTCCCGCGAGACACGGTAGCAGAACAGGTCGACGGCCTCGGTGGCGTGGGGGTCGGAGCTTTCCAGCAGCACCCGCATGTCGTTGGAAATACCCGATACTCCCAGCAGGCCGGACTGCTTGTAAAGCAGGGTCTCGATCTCGGCGCCGGTCATCCCCTTCTGCTGCATGAGATAGAGGACCACGCCCGGGTCGAGATTGCCCGAGCGCGTGCCCATGGGCAAGCCGTCCAGGGCGGTGAAGCCCAGGGTCGAGGCCATCGACTTGCCGCCCTGGATGGCGCACATGGACGCCCCCGAGCCGAGATGGGCCACCACCACCCTGCCCCTGGCGATGTCGGGGGCGACCTCGGCCAGCTTGTGGGCGATGTACTCGTAGGACAGGCCGTGGAAGCCGTAGCGGCGCACGCCCTCGGCGGTCAGGTGGCGCGGCAGGGCGAAGATCTGCGCCAGGCGCGGATTGGTGCGATGGAAGGCCGTATCGAAGCAGGCCACCTGGGCGAGATCGGAATGCACCGCCGCCAGCGCCCGGATGGGCGCCAGATTGTGCGGCTGATGCAGGGGCGCCAGCGGCACCAGGGTTTCCAACTCGTCCAGAACCTCGGGCGTGACCCGCACCGGCGCGCCGTAATTGACGCCGCCATGCACGACCCGGTGGCCGGCGGCGCGCAGGGTGGCGCCCTCCAGGTTCTCCTCCACCCAGCGGATGAGGAATTCCAGCAGCACCTCGTGGGACAGCTTGTCGCCGTGCTCCCACTTGTGGTCGGCGATGCGCCTGCCCTCGGGGTCCTTGGCCTCGAAATGGGGGGCGACGTGGATGCCCTCCACCTGCCCCTTGCTTGACAGGTGAAGGCCGTCGCCGTTTTCGGACACGTAGAGCGAGAACTTGATGGATGACGAGCCGGCGTTGATGACCAGGATACCGTCGCGCATGCGCCTACTCCGCCGCCGCCTTGGCCGGCTTGGCGCGGCGCGCGTGGGCGAACAGCACCGCCACGGCACAGGACGCCAGGCGCGCCTTGGCGGAATCGGCCCGGCTGGTCAGCACGATGGGCACCCGCGCCCCCAGCACGATGCCGGCCGCCTCGGCGTCGGCCAGGTAGCTGAGCTGCTTGGCCAGCATGTTGCCGGCCTCGAGGTCGGGCACCAGCAGGATGTCGGCCTGGCCGGCCACCGGCGACTTGATCTTCTTGATGCGCGCCGCCTCCAGGGAGATGGCGTTGTCGAAGGCCAGCGGCCCGTCCAGCAGCGCGCCGGTGATCTGGCCGCGATCGGCCATCTTGCACAGGGCGGCCGCCTCGATGGTGGAGTTGATCTTGGGATAGACCGTCTCCACCGCCGACAGGATCGCCACCTTGGGCTGTTCCACGTCCATGCAGTGGGCCAGCTCGATGGCGTTCTGGACGATGTCCACCTTGTCTTCCAGGGTCGGATAGATGTTGATGGCGGCGTCGGTGATCAGCAGCGTGCGGGGATAGGTGGGCACGTCCATGACGAAGACGTGGCTGATGCGCCGCGCGGTGCGCAGGCCACGGTCGCGGTTGGCGACCTCGTGCATCATCTCGTCGGTGTGCAGGCTGCCCTTCATCAGCGCCTCGGCCTCGCCGGCCCGGCACATGGCCACCGCCCGCTCGGCCGATTCGTGCGAGTGGGCGGTATCGACGATGGGCATGCCGGCGATGTCGATGCCGAATTCCTCGGCGACCTGGCGAATCTTGGCCTCGGGGCCGACCAGGATGGGAGCGATCAGCTTGCGGCGCGCGGCCTCGACGGGGCCGGCCAGCGACACCTCGTCGCAGGGATGGCAGACCGCCACCCGGATCGGCTCCAGCCGCGCGCAGCGCTCGATGATGTCCTCGAACACGTGATGGCGGCGGCGCAGCGACACCTCGTGGAGCTCGACCTTGGGCTGAACCACCTTGACGGTGGGGGCGAACACCCAGGCCTTGCCGGTGAAGACCTCGGTGCCGTCCTGGATGGTGGCGCGGCAGTCGAACAGCACCTCGTTCGGCGGGACCTTTTGTCTGGCCGTGATCGTCACGGTCACCGTGTCGCCGACCTCGACGGCGCGGCGGAACTGGTACTCCTGGCTCTTGTAGATCGTGCCTGGTCCCGGCAATTCGTTCCCGAGCAGGGCCGACAGCAGCGATCCGCCCCACAGGGAATGGGCGATCACCGTGCGATGCTGAACCAATTGCTCGGCATGCTCGACGCTGAAATGGGTGGGATTGAGATCGCCGGTGGCGACGCCGAACAACTCGACGTCCTCCGGGCGACAGGTCCGGACCAGCGTCGCCGAATCGCCGATCGCGATCTCGTCGAAGGTGCGGTTCTCTAGCATCTCGACCATGGTCGTCTCCTTCCCGCGCCAAGGCGCCCCGCCATGCTGCGCTGCGGCATGATCACATTATCACGGATCGGATACAACGACCGAACACCATCCTTCACCTTTTGGTCACCTCCTACCTCAAACGGAGAAGCATGGGGGGAATGCACGGAACGCTGCACTCCATCGGCCAAAAACTTTATTTAAGTATCCCCTCATGTTTCCGCCCCCCGGAGAGGTCAATCCATGAACCTGCCCCATCCCGCCGGCGCCGCGGCTCCCGCCGCCACGCATTGCGAAGGCGCCCTGGCCCATGTTCCCATCACCATCTTCGCCACCGTCATGGGCGTCGCCGGCCTTGGGCTGGCCTGGCGGAAGGCGTCGTCGATCCTGGGCCTTCCGGCCGTCGTCGGCGAAGCCATCCTGATCCTGGCCGCGGCCCTGTTCGTCGCCGTGTCAATCACCTACGTGCTGAAGTTCGTCCGCTTCCCGCAGGTGGTCAAGGGCGAGTTGAACCATCCCATCCGCTCCAGCTTTTTCGCCACCTTTCCCATCTCGGTGCTGCTGCTGGCCACCGGGCTGCACCCCTATTCGCCGTCCGGCGCCTTCGTCCTGTGGGTGGTCGGCGCCGTCGTGCAGCTGATGGTGACCATCCGCGTCTTCGCCCGCTGGATGATCCACAAGCAGGAGATCGCCCACGCCAATCCCGCCTGGTTCATCCCGGTGGTGGGCAACATCATCGTCCCCATCCTGGGCGCCCGCCTGGGCCAGATGGACGTGTCGTGGTTCTTCTTCTCGGTCGGCATCCTGTTCTGGATGCCGCTCTTGGCCATCGTGCTGAACCGGGTCATCTTCCACGACGACCTGCCGCCGCGCCTGGCGCCCACCCTGTTCATCCTGGTACCGCCGCCGGCCATCGGCTATCTGGCCTATGCCTCGCTGATCGGCGGCGAGGACCCGTTCGCGACCGTGCTGGTCAACGTGGCGCTGTTCACCACCCTGGTGCTGCTGGTGCAGGCGCCGCGCTTCGCCCGGCTGCCCTTCGCGGTGTCGTGGTGGGCCTTCACCTTCCCGCTGGACGCCGCCGCGCTGGCGGCGCTGGAGCATGCCCATCATCAGCCCGGCAACTGGATGTACGCCGCCGCCGCGCCGGTGCTGCTGGGGCTGGCGACGGCGGTGGTGGCGGTGGTCCTGGCCCGCACGGCGGCCGGCACCATGAAGGGGACCCTGTTCGTCCCGGAATAGGGCTTTCGGAAATCCGAAGTCCCGCCCGGCCAACGGCTCGTTGCGGTGCACAATGCTCCGGAGTAGGTTTCCGTCGGGGAAACCGTGGAGTCCGGGGAAATGAGCACCCGCAACCTGAAATGCCTGTTCCGCCCCGAATCCGTCGCGGTGATCGGGGCGACCACCAAGGCCCGGGCGCCGGGCTCGGTGGTGATGGCCAACCTGCTGCGGTCGGGCTTCGCGGGACCGGTGATGCCGGTCACCGCCGAAGCCCGGTCGGTGGCCGGCGTGCTCGCCTATCCCGACGTGGCGAGCCTGCCGGTGGCTCCCGACCTGGCGCTGATCTGCACCCCCGCCGAGACGGTGCCCGGCATCATCTCGGCCCTGGGCGACAAGGGCACCCGCGCCGTCTGCATCATGACCCCGGCGCTCCAGCATGTCCGCGACGGCGAGGGCCGCACGGTCCTCGACGCCGCCAAGGCCGCCGCCAAGCCGTTCGGCATGCGCCTGCTGGGCCCCAATTCCATGGGCATCCTGGTCCCCGGCATCGGGCTCAACGCTTCCTTCGCGCCCGAGGACGCCCGGCCGGGCAAGCTGGCCTTCGTGTCGCAGTCGGGCGCCCTGTGCACGGCGGTCCTTGACTGGGCCTGCGCCAAGGGCATCGGGTTCTCCCATTTCATCCACACCGGCGACACCGCCGAGGTGGGCTTCGGCGATATCCTCGACTACCTGGGCAGCGACCCCTACACCCGGGCCATCCTGCTCTATATCGAGACCATCGACAAACGCCGCAACTTCATGTCGGCCGCCCGCGCCGCCGCCCGCAACAAGCCGATCCTGCTGATCAAGGCCGGCCGCTCGGCCGAGGGCGCGCGGGCCGCCAGTTCCCATACCGGCGCCCTGGCCGGATCGGACGCGGTGTTCGACGCCGCCATCCGCCGCTCGGGCATGCTGCGGGTCCAGGACATCGACGAGATCTTCGGCGCCGTCGAAACCCTGGCCCGCTCGCGGCCGCTCAAGGGGCAGCGGCTGGCGGTGCTGACCAATGGCGGCGGCATCGGCGTCATCGCCGCCGACGACCTGGCCGACGGCGGCGGCACCCTGGCCGAGCTGCCGGCCGAGGTGGTCGAGAAGCTGGACGCCCTGCTGCCGCCTAACTGGTCGCGCGGCAATCCGGTGGACATCGTCGGCGACGCCGACGGCGAGCGCTATGCCAAGGCGCTGTCCATCCTGCTGGACTGCAAGGCGGTGGACGCCGTCCTGGTCATGTATGCGCCGACCGCCATCTCGGACTCCGACGAGGTCGCCGACGCGGTGATCAAGGTGTTCAAGGAACGTGCCCGGGCCAACATCATGACCTGCTGGGTCGGCAACGAGAAGGTGGCCCATGCGCGGCGGATGTTCTCGGAGGCGGCGGTGCCCACCTTCGACACGCCGCGCGCCGCCGTGCAGGGCTTCCTGCATCTGGTGGAATACCGCCGCAACCAGAACATGCTGATGGAGGTGCCGCCCTCGGCGCCGTCCGAGTTCATTCCCGACACCCGCCTCGCCAAGGCCATCGTCTCGGCGGCGTTGGCGCGCGGCGAGACCATGCTGCGCGAACCCGAGGCCAAGGCGGTGCTGGAGGCCTATGGCATCCCCACCATCTCGACCCGGATCGCCAAGGACCCGGCCGAGGCCGGACGGATCGCCAAGGATTTCGGCGGCCGGGTGGCGCTCAAAATCCTGTCCTCGGACATCGTCCACAAGTCGGATGTCGGCGGCGTGCAGCTGAATCTGGACGGCGCCTTCGAGGTGGAAAAGGCCGCCAACGCCATGCTGGAACGGGTGAGCGCCACCTTCCCGTCGGCACGAATCGACGGCTTCACCGTCCAGCGCATGGCGGAACGCCGGGCCGGCACCCAGGAACTGATCGTCGGCGTCGCCACCGACCCCATCTTCGGGCCGGTGATCCTGTTCGGCCAGGGGGGCGTCGAGGTCGAGGTGGTCGGCGACCGGGCGGTGGCCCTGCCGCCACTCAACATGAACTTGGCCTCGGAACTGGTTGGACGCACGCGGGTATCCAAGCTGCTGATGGGCTATCGCGGCCGGCCGCCGGCCAGTCTCGAGGCGCTGCACCTGACCCTGATGCAGGTGTCGCAACTGGCCGTGGACCTGCCCGAGGTCGTCGAGCTGGACATCAACCCGCTGCTGTGCGACAGCCACGGCGTCATCGCCTTGGACGCCCGCATCAAGGTGTCCCCGGCCAAGCCCGGCACCGAGCACCTGGCCATCCGCCCCTATCCCGAGGAGCTGGAGGAGTGCTTCCTGATGGGCGACGGACGGACGGTGATGATCCGCCCCCTCCGCCCCGAGGACGAGCCCAACCACCACGTCTTCGTGTCCAAGCTGACCCCCGAGGACATCCGTTTCCGCTTCTTCGGCCTGGTCCACGAGCTGCCGCATTCCGAGATGGCGCGGCTGACCCAGATCGACTACGACCGCGAGATGGCCTTCATCGGCGAGCTGACCCATCCCGACGGCACGCGCGAGACCCTGGGCGTGGTGCGAACCGTCACCGATTCCGAGAACGAGACCGCCGAATTCGCGGTGGTGGTGCGATCCGACACCAAGGGCACCGGACTGGCCAAGCGCCTGCTGACCAAGATGATCGAATACTGCCGCACGCGCGGCACCGGCAAGATCGTCGGCCAGGTGCTCAAGGACAACGTCCGCATGCTGAAATTCGTCGAGCATCTCGGCTTCCGGCAGGTCCGCACCGTCGACGGCGACATCGTCGAGGTCGAATACGACCTCAGCAAGCCGCCGGTCACCGAGCCCGAACCGGCGGGGTGACAAGGCCCTGGCGCCCGATCGGGGGCGGCCTTACACTTTCCCCGGGGATTGCAACGATGCCGGGGGACCGATGTCCGCAGTGACCACGCCGCATGTCTGGCGCTTCTTCCGCGCCGGGGGGTTCGACCAGGTGCGCCTCGAGACCGGCGCCGACATCCTGGCGCTCGACTCCCTCGACCAGAAGCTGTGGGTAGCCCTGGCCTGCCCCGCGTCGGGGCTGGAATTCGACCGCCGCACCCTCGACGTTCTGGACACCGACCGCGACGGCCGCATCCGCGCTGTCGAGATTCTCGACGCGGTCCGTTGGCTGCGCCGGGTTCTGCTCGATCCCGAGGAACTGGCGTGGGCCGGCGATTCGCTGCCGCTGGCCGCCATCGACGGCCAGACCCCCGAGGGATCGCGGGTCCTGGCCTCCGCCCGCCGCATCCTGGCCAATCTGGGGCGCGGGAACGACGCCGTCATCGCCTTGGCCGACACCCTCGACACCCAAAGGATCTTCGCCCAGACCCGGTTCAACGGCGACGGTATCGTCCCGGTCCGGGCGGCCGGCGACGCGGCCACCGCCGCCCTGATCGCCGACATCCTCCGCGGCCAGGGCGCCGAGACCGACCGCTCCGGCGAGCCGGGGATCGACCAGGCGCGCGCCGATGCCTTCTTCGACGCCGTCGAGGCGACCGCGCGCTGGCTCGAGGAGGGCCGCGACATGCCGCCGCCGGACTCGGGGGCGGCGCTGGAGGCGGTGCGCGAGAAGATCGACGGCTTCTTCCTGCGCTGCCGGCTGGCGGGCTATTCCCAGGCGGCGGCCCAGGCCGTCAATCCGGCCGCCGACGTCTTCCTTCCGCTGGCCGGGCTTGGTTTCGCCGAAAGCCTGGACGCGGTCGAACCGCTGCCGCTGGCCGCCGTGGCGCCCTACGCCCAACTGCCGCTGGGCGATGGGCTCAACCCCGCCTGGGCCGACCGCATGGCCGCCTTCCGCGACCGGGTGGTCCAGCCGCTGCTGGGGCCCTGCCGGGACCTGAGCGGCGAACAGTGGGCCGACCTCAAGCAACGCTTCGCGCGCCACGGCGAGTGGATGGCGCGGCGGCCCGACGCCGTGCTTGCCGGACTGGCGCCCGAACGCATCCTGGAGATCGCCGCCTCCGACGGACGGGCGCGGATCGACGCGCTGATCGCCGAGGATCGGGCGGTGGCCGCCGAGACCGACGCCGTCGACGAGGTCACCAAGCTGCTGTTGCTCAAGCGCGACCTCTTCCGCCTGGTCAACAACTTCGTCAGCTTCGGCGACTTCTACGCCCGCCGCGACAAGGCCATCTTCCAGGCCGGCACCCTCTTTCTCGACGGCCGCGGCGCCGACCTCTGCATTCGGGTCGAGGACCCGGCCAAGCATGCGGCGCTGGCGACGCTGTCGCGAATCTTCCTGGTCTACTGCGACTGCCGGCGCCGGGGCAGCAACGAATCCTTCGCCATCGCCGCCGCCTTCACCGCCGGCGACGGCGACCAGTTGATGGTCGGGCGCAACGGCGTCTTCTACGACCGCTCGGGCCGCGACTGGGACGCGACGGTGGTGAAGATCGTCGAGCATCCCATCAGCATCCGCCAGGCCTTCTGGTCCCCCTACCGCCAATTGGCCCGGTTCGTCGGCGAGCAGATCGAGAAGGTGGCGGCGGCCAAGGCCAAGGCCGTGCAGACCGACCTCCAGAAGGCGCCGGCCCAGGCCTTCGACGCCGGCAAGTTCGCCGGCATCTTCGCCGCCCTGGGCCTCGCCGTCGGCGCCATCGGGACCGCGATCGCCTCGGTGGTCACCGGCTTTCTGAACCTTGCGTGGTGGCAGATGCCGCTGGCCGTGGCCGGGCTGATGCTGGCGGTGTCGGGCCCGTCCATGGCGATCGCCGCCATGAAGCTGCGGCAGCGCAACCTCGCCCCGATCCTGGATGCCACCGGATGGGCGGTCAACGCCCGCGCCCGCATCAACATTCCCTTCGGCGGTTCGCTCACCGCCTTGGGGCGCCTGCCCAGGGGCGCCCGGCGATCGCTCAACGACCCCTATGCCGAGGGCCGGAGCGCATGGATCTGGGGACTGGCCGCCGTCGCCGCCGCCATCATCGCCGCCGCCTGGCGGTTCATGCCCTGACCTTCACGACCCCCGCCGCCACCGCCGCCACCGCCAGCAGCGCGGCCGCCGTCAGCGGGTCCTGGAGGCGGTCGGGGGCGACCAGCAGCAGCGCCCCCATGGCCGCCATCATGGTCCCGGCGCCGGCCTTGAGCGCCCGCCCCTCGCCCTCGGCAAGCTTGCGGCGGCCCAGCGTGACCACGAACGCGGCGACGATGGCCGCCAAGGGCAGCACGTAGACCAGGTTATAGAATGCCAGCCACACCCAATGCGGCCCGTCGGGGCCGAGCCGCAGCGTCAGCAGGCGGGTGTAGACCATGGGAAAGCC
Source organism: uncultured Rhodospirillaceae bacterium (assembly GCA_937887565.1). Lineage (GTDB taxonomy): Bacteria > Pseudomonadota > Alphaproteobacteria > Rhodospirillales > Magnetospirillaceae > CALABS01. Next base: position 159,330 of record CALABS010000018.1, read on the forward strand.
GGCGGTGCACAGCAGCTCGTAGGCATTGGCGACCACCGCCAGCACGACGGTCCCGGCCAAGGCCGCCCAGCCGGAGCGGGCCGCGACCAGGCCCCGCATGCGCTCGAACAGTCCGGCCCGCGCCGCCTTGGGGATGGACAGGCTGGCCCCGCCCAATGCCGGCACGATCGCATCCTTGAGGTCGAGCAGGCCGATGGCGAGCGCCAACAGCCCGGCCGCCGCCGTCACCCAGGGCAGCGCCGACGCCACCAGGAACAGCGTCAGCCACGCCGTCATGAAGGCGAAATAGGCCAGCCCCGACACGGCGACGAAGGTTCCCCCCACCATGGCCATGCGCGTCCGGCCACGCGCGTTGACCATCAGGCTGAGCAGCGACAGCAACACGAAGAAAGCGCAGGGATTGAACGAATCGGCGGCGGCCAGGACCACGGTGAGCAACGGCAGCGACAGGGCGGCGGCATCCACCGGCCCCAGCCAGGGAAGCGCCAGCGGTTCGGGAGTCGAACCGGCGCCGCCGGCATGGCAGGCGTCCAGGCGGCTGGCCAGCGTCATTCCGGTGGAGCGGGAATAGCCCACATGCATCTCGCCGCAGAACAGGAACGCCGGGACATAGGCGGCCACCTGTCCCATCCGGGCGGCCTCGGCCTCGTAGCGGGCGGCATTGGCGGGGTCCGAGACCTCCAGCCAGCGCACATCCAGCCAAGGCCGCCGCCCGGCGAGGGCCTCGACCACCGGCCGCGCCTCCTCGCAATGGGGGCAGGTACGCGAGAAGAACACCAGCATCTCCACCCGCTCGGCGGCCATGGCCACGGCCGGCGCCAGCAGCAGCGCCACCAGCGCCGCGATGACGAAGCGCCCCCTCACCCCCGCCGCCGCCGGACCACCAGCTTCTCGGCCTCCACCGCCAGGGTGATGCCGATGCCGAAGCCCGCCACCAGCAGCCAGTGCAGCGGCTCCAGATCGCGGGTGTCGAACAGGGCCTGCATGGGGCCCCAATGGGTGAACAGCACCTGGAAGGCCATCACCACCACGATGGCGCCCAGGGCGATGCGGTCGCCGAACAGGCCGGCGCGGTTGAGCACCGGCGCCGTCAGCCAGCGCATGTTGAGCAGGTAGCCGGCCTCGCCGGCCACCAGCACGTTGACCGCCAGGGTTCGGGCCAGCTCGATACCGGCTCCCGCCTCGCGGGCCCACACGAACAGCCCGAAGGTGCCGGCCACCAACAGCACGGTGACATAGGCGATCCGCCAGACCAGGAACGGAGTCAGCAGCGGCTTGGCGGGGTCGCGGGGCCGCCGCCCCATGACGTCGGGCTCGGCCGGCGAGAAGGCCAGGGCCAGGGCCAGTGTGACGGCGGTGATCATGTTCACCCACAGGATCTGCACCGGGGTGATGGGAAGCATGCGCCCCAGCAGGATCGCCATCACGATGGTGAAGGCCTCGCCGCCGTTGGTGGGCAGGATGAAGACGATCGCCTTCTTGATGTTGTCGTAGATGCGCCGGCCTTCCTCGACGGCCAGGGCGATGGTGGCGAAATTGTCGTCGCCCAGCACGATCTCGGCCGCCTCCTTGGCGGCCTCGGTGCCCCCCTGCCCCATGGCGACGCCCACGTCGGCGCGCCTGAGCGCCGGCGCGTCGTTGACCCCATCGCCGGTCATCGCCGCCACCTGCCCCTCGGCCTGCAGCGCCTGGACCAGGCGCAGCTTGTGCTCGGGCGAGGCGCGGGCGAACACCTCGGCCCGCGACGCCATGATCCGCAACTGGCCGTCGTCGGCGGCGTCGATCTCGGTGCCGGTGATGACCGGGGCGCTGGCCAGCCCCATGCGGGCGGCGATGGCCCCGGCGGTGGCGGCATGGTCGCCGGTGATCATCTTGACGCGAATCCCCGCGTCGTGACAGCGGGCGACGGCGGCGATGGCCTCTGGGCGCGGCGGATCGTCGATCCCCACCACCCCCAGCAGCACCAGGCCGGAATGGACGTCGTCGTGGGTCAGCTCGACCATGTCGGCGGCCACTCGGCGCTCGGCCAGGGCCAGGGCGCGTTGCCCCTTGGCGGCGATGGCGTCCACCGCCCGCTGCCATGCCTGCAAGTCCACGTCGTCGTCACCGTCCCGGCTGGCCTGGCGCATGCAGCGCGGCAGCACCGCCTCGGGCGCGCCCTTCACCAGGATGAGCGCATGGCCGTCGTGGTCGTGGTTCAGCGTCGCCATGAAGCGGTGCTCGGATTCGAACGGGATGAGGTCGACCCGCCGCCATTGCCGCCGCAGGTCGTCGGCGTCGGCACCGGCCTTGCGGGCCAGCACCACCAAGGCTCCCTCGGTGGGATCGCCGCTCATCACCCAGCCGCCGTCGTCGGCCCGGTGCAGGTCGGCGTCGTTGCACAGCACCGCCACCCGGGCCAGCCGCGCCAGCACCGGCAGATCGTCGGCGGTGACGTCGGCCTGGCCGTCCGACAGCCCGCCCTCGGGATCGTATCCGGCCCCCGACACCGACAGCGTGGCGCCCGCCACCGCCACCGTCTCGACGGTCATCTGGTTGCAGGTCAGCGTGCCGGTCTTGTCCGAGCAGATGACGGTGACCGCCCCCAAGGTCTCCACCGCCGGCAGGCGGCGGACGATGGCAGCGCGCCTGGCCATGCCCTCGACGCCGATGGCCAGGGTGATGGTGACGATGGCCGGCAGGCCCTCGGGAATGGCGGCCACCGCCAGGCCGACGGCGGCCAGGAACATCTCGGCGGGACCGTAGCCGTGGACCAGGAACCCCACCGCGAAGGTCAGGGCGGCCAAAGCCACGATGGCGGCGCTGAGCTGCTTGGCGAAGCGGTCGAGCTGACGGACCAGCGGCGTCTCCAGTTGCTCGACGCCGGCCAGCAGGGCGCCGATGCGGCCCAACTCGGTATCGGCGCCGGTGCCGACCACCACCCCCTGCCCCTGGCCCTGCACCACCAGCGTGCCGGAAAACACCATCGAGACCCGGTCGCCCAGCGGGGCGTCCTCGGCCACCGCCCCGGCGCGCTTGCCGACCGCCTCGGACTCGCCGGTCAGCGCCGCCTCCTGCACCCTCAGCCCCTTGGCGGCCAGCAGACGCAGATCCGCCGGCACGCGGTCGCCCGACTGCAGCACCACCACGTCACCGGGAACCAGCTCGGCGGCCGCGACCACCACCCGGTGGCCGTCGCGCAGCGCCAGCGCGCGCGGGGCCAGCAGCCCCCGGATGGCGTCCAGGGCCCGCTCGGCCTTGCCCTCCTGCAGGAAGCCGATGACGGCGTTGATGACCACCACCCCCAGGATCACTCCGGTGTCCACCCAATGGGCCAGAAGCGCGGTGACCCCGGCGGCGGCCAGCAGCACATAGATCAAGACGTTGTCGAACTGGGCGGCCAGACGTCTCAGGGCCCCCCGCCGGGCCGGCGGCGGCAGCTCGTTGCGGCCGAATTTCGCCAAGCGGTCCGCCGCCTCGCGGGTGGACAATCCGTGGCACGAGCTTTCCAGCCGCTCCAGCACCTGATCCGGTGGATGAGCGTGCCAATGGCGGACGTCGTGGGTCATACCGGAAATCCCCCTTTCCGCAACAGCTCGGTAGCCCTGGCGGCGCCGACCGGCGCGCTGAACAGGTAGCCCTGGACGGCGTCGCACCCCTCGCCCTCAAGATATCGCAACTGCGCCTCGGTCTCCACGCCTTCCGACACCACCTGGATGCCAAGGCCGTGGGCCAGCGAGACCACCGCCCGGGCGATGGCGGCGTCGTCGGGATTGGTTTCCAGGTCGGTGACGAAGGACTTGTCGATCTTCAGCTTGTCGACCGGATAGTTCTTGAGGCGGGCCAGCGACGAATATCCGGTGCCGAAGTCGTCCACCGCCAGCCTGACCCCCAGCGCCCGGATCTCCGCCAGACGCTGCTCCGCCTGCTCGGGATCGTCCAGCACCGCGCTCTCGGTCAGCTCGATCTCCAGCCGCCCGGCCGGCAGCCGCGCCCGCCGCAAGGTCTCGCGCACGCGATCGACGAAGCCGTCGCCGCGCATCTGCACCGCCGACACGTTGACCGCCACCGGCACCGCCGGCAGCCCGGTTTCGGACCATAGCCGTGCCTGGCGACAGGCCTCGGCCAGCACCCATTCGCCAAGGGGGGCGATGATGCCGGTCTCCTCGGCCAGGGCGATGAAGCGGTCGGGCGGCACGACGCCGCCGTCGCGGTTCCACCGCAGCAGCGCCTCGAGCCCGATGATGCGCCGCGAGCCGGTGGCGACGATGGGCTGATAAAGCAGCTCCAGCTCGCCCCGCCCCGGCGCCCGCCGCAGGTCGTTTTCCAGCTTCCTGCGCGCCGCCAGCTCGCCGTCCATGGCCGGCGAGAAGAACCGGAACCCGCCGCGATGGTCGCGCATGGCGCGGTACATGGCGACGTCCGCGTTCTTCATCAGGGTGGCGGCGTCGCCGCCGTCGCCCGGAAACAGCGTGATGCCGATGCTGGCGCCCAGGTGCACGGCGTGGCCGTCCATCTCGTAGGGCCGCGTGACCGCCTCGATCACCCGTTGCGCCGTCCGGGCCGCCGCGTCTGCCGAGGCGTCGCCGACCAGCAGGATGCCGAATTCGTCGCCGCCCATCCGGGCGACCAGTTCGGCCCGGCCGGCGGCAGCCAGCAGGCGGTCGACCACCACCAGCAGCAAGCGGTCGCCGCTGTCGTGGCCCAGCAGGTCGTTGACCCGCGAGAAGTCGTCGAGATCGAGGAACAGCAACGCCACGGCCTGTCGGTCGGCCCGGCCCCGGACCAGCGCCCGCTCGAGGCGATCGCGGAACAGCAGGCGGTTGGGGAGCGAGGTCAAGGCATCGTAGCTCGACAGGAAATGAATGCGCTCCTCGGCCCGACGGCGCTCGGTGACGTCGGTGAATACGGCGACGTAGTGGTCGGCACCCGCACCCGCCTTCGCCCCCGCACCCGCCTTCGCCATGGGGGTGACGGTCACATCCGCCACCATTCCTCGGCCATCCCGGCGCCGCAGCTCGGTCTCGCCCCGCCAGGGGTGGCCCGAGACCAGGCAGTCGCGCAGGCGCCGCAGCGCCTCGTCGGCCGGGCGGTCGCCCTGCAGCAGCCGGCGGGCGCCCCGGCCCAGGGCCTCGGCCGCCGGCCATCCGGTAACCCTCTCGAAGGCCCGGTTGCACCAGACGATGCGGCCGCCCCGGTCGGTGATCATGACCGCGTCCATGGTCGATTCCATGGCCGCCGCCTGCAGCGACAGCAACGACTGCGCCCGCCGCCGGCTCCGCCGCTCGCCACGGACCACCCAGGCCAGCCAAACGGTCATCGCCGCCAGCAGCGACACCGTCGCAAGATGGACCCATAGTTCCGTATCGGCGGCGGCAAGCATCCCGCGCCCTCACGACATTCGCCCGGAAAAGCCACGGCTATTGCCGGAGCATGGCTTTTTTGGCACAAATGGATGCACAGTTGTGTTCCGGCAAGCCGCCCATGCGGGGGGGAGGCCGGTTCCCGGGGGACGGATTGGCATGTCGACGACAACGATTATCGGCTTCATCGGCGGCCTGGTCCTCTTCTTCGGTTCGATCTTCCTCGCGACCGACAACTATTTCGTCTTTTTCGACATCGCGTCCTTCATCATGGTCGTGGGTGGCACCTTCGCCTCGACCTTCATTTCCTACGAACCGCGCTACGTCTTCCAGGCCTTCCGCCTGATGGCCTCGATCTTCTTCGCGCCCAAGGTCCAGCGCGGCGTGCTGCAGGGCGAGGTGGCCCGCTGCATCCGCTGGGGCTACATGATCCAGAAATCGGGCATCACGGCGCTGGAAAGCGACGTTGGCAAGCTGAAGCACCAGGACAGGTTCCTCGGCTTCGGCGTCGATCTGGTCATTTCCGGTTATACCGGCGTCGAGGTGCGGACGATCCTGTCCAACACCATCGAGACCACGTTCCAGCGCAACACCATTCCGGCCAACATCCTGCGCGACATGGCCGGCACGGCGCCCGCCTTCGGGATGATCGGCACGCTGGTCGGCCTGGTGATCATGCTGGGCAAGATGGGCACCGACCCGTCGCAGCTGGGGCCGGGCATGGCGGTGGCGCTGATCACCACGCTCTACGGCGTGCTGCTGCCGCGCTTGATGCTGCTGCCGGCCGCCAGCAAGCTGCAGCAGCGCGAGGAGATCGTCCGCTTCCGCAACTACCTCGTCGCCGAGGGGCTGTCGCTGCTGGCCGAACGCAAGAGCCCGCGCTTCATCCAGGACGCCATGAACAGCTACCTGGATCCGGCCATCCACTTCGACATCGACAGGCAGATGAAGAAATGAGCCTGTTCCAGAACAAGGGCGGCGGGCAGCCGCCCATCGACGAAAGCTGGATGAACACCTATGGCGACATGGTCACCCTGTTGCTGTGCTTCTTCATCCTGCTGGCGGCGATCTCGAAGGTGGACACGGTGCTGTTCGAGGCGGTCCAGTCGGGCATGACCAAGGATATCGGCAAGCTGCCGCCGCAACGCCCCATCGAGTCCATGAAGCGCGAGATGATGGACGTGGTGGCGGCCTACGACAGCCAGAACGCCACCGACGTCGGCACCGACGATCGCGGCCTAGTCCTCAATCTCGACGGCGGCACCCTGTTCGCGCCCGGCTCGGCGGAACTGAAGCCCGAGGTGATGACGCTCCTCAAGGAGATGGCCGGCACCCTCGCCAATCCCCGTTTCGAGAACTATCGCATCGAGGTGCAGGGCCATACCGACAGCGCTCCGTTCAGCACGCCCCAGTTCCCCTCCAATTTCGATCTCGCAGCGGCGCGCGCCCTGTCCACCATGCGGGCGCTGGCGACCTTCGGGGTGCCGGAAAGCCGCCTGCTGGTGACCTCGTTCGGTCCCTATGCGCCGCGCGCGCCCAACACGCTCGACGACGGCACCCCGCTGCCGGCCAACCAAGCGCTGAACCGCCGGGTCTCCATCCGGGTCTATCCCCGCTAGACCCTATGTTCGCGGCCTGAAACATGTGGCACTGCTGAATTCCGTCGTCACGCCCGTGAAAGCGGGAGTCCAGGGAGCACACATCCGGCCTTGCCGAGCCCCTTGATACCCCCTCCCTTCACGGGCGTGAGGACGGCCCTCGCCGGCGCTATTCCAGGATGATCACCCCCCCGGCCGCCGGCTTGTCGACCGGATCGGGCCGGACTGGCGGCGCGGCCGGCGTCGAGGCCGGGGCCCTTCCCGAGGGACCGGCCTGCCACCCCAGCGCGGCGGGGTCCTCGCCGGCGGGCGGAAGCGCGACGCCGGCTGGCTGGATCACCGTGCCGCCGAGATCGGGAAAGGGGACGGCGCGAGGACGCCCGCCTCGCTTCGGCACGTCCTTTTCCTCGATCCCCAGCAGATAGGCCATCTTGGCCCGGTCCTCGAGCAGCGGCCAGAACGAGTCGGGGGATCTGCGGATGTTCAATTCGATGGTGATGGCCTTCATGGCGCCCGTCCGCGCCGCCAGGCTGTAGGCCTCGTCCAGTTTGCCGAAGCCGGCCAGGGCCAGAACCTCGTGGGCGGTGATGAACGGGTCCAGCTTCTCATGCACCCAACCGTTGGGATTGTCGCGGACTAGCTGCCGCATGCGTTCCACCGCCGCCATCACCAGGGCGGGATGGCCCGCCTCGGACGCCATCAGGGCGTAATCGGACAGCTTCATGAAATAGTTGCCGCGTCCGTCGCCCAATTCGCGATGGGGCGTCGCGGTCACGGTCACGGGCCGACCGGCGCGCTCGATCTCCAGGACGACCGGCCTGTCGGTGGGCGCGGCGGCCATGACCTCGTCGACGGTGTCGGCGACCACCTGGACGCCGCCGACCGAGAGGATGCGGTCGCCGACCATGAGTCCCGCCGCCCGCGCCACCTCGCCATTGATGGACTTGATGGTGGTGGCGCCCTGGGCGGTGGACAGCCCGAAGATGGCGCTTTTCGGGATGGCGGCCATCATGGTGTCGAGCAACTCCACCTGCAGCCGGCCAAACAAGCTCATGGGATAATCGTTGGACCGGCGGGCCTTGGCGGCCAGGGCCAGCGAGCGTCCGTCCCAGATGCCGGAACCGATCTCGGTGGGCATCGCGGCGATGCCCTGACGCAGCTTGTCGGCCATGACGTCCCAGATGCCGGCCTGTGCAAGCTCCCACGCCTCGGCATGGTGCCGGAATCCGGCGATCTCGGCATCGGTGCGCAACTTGCGGGTCTCCACGCCCTTGGCGGTGACCACCATCCAGCGCGCCTTCGTCGCTAGCGGCACGGCATCGAGCGCCTCGGCCCCCAGCGTGACCTCGCCCACCGACACCAGCGACGGGCCGTCCGCCAAACCGTCGAGAACAAGCATCCGGCCGCCCGCCTTGCCCGCCAGCGTCAGCACTTGCCCGCCGGGCCCGGGCACCAGCAGCAGCCCGTCCACCGCGCTGACGGCCCGTATCTTGGTTCCGGCGCTGTCGAACACGCCAAGGCTCAAGGCGCCGTCCTTGCCGGTGATCTCGTAACGCCACTTCATGGCGGGATCGAAGGCGATGCGGTGCTGGCCGCGCCGGCTCCATATCGGGGCCATGGCGAAGCCGTCGGCATCGGCAATCCCGGCCCATTTGACCGAGCTATTCAGCATGGCGGCCCGGAAGGTGAGGAATCGCCCGTCGGGACTGTAGCTGAGATCGTCCGAGGGATTGCTGTCCGGGACCTGCAGCGTTCCGTGGTTCAGCACCTTGCCGGATCGGGTATCCACCACCATCACCTTGGAGTGGATCGGCCTGGAGGTTCGGTTGATCAGGCACAGTGCCGCCTTGGGCTCGGTCGGATGGACGGCGATGCCGCATCCGGCCATGATGTCCATGCCGTCGAAACGATCGAAATCGATGCGGTGGCGGACCTTGCCGTCCCAGTCGCGGATGGTGGCGCTGTCGTATTCGTGGCCGTCGTCGGTGTCGTGATAGTCCTTGTGGCCGAGGATGTAGCCGCTGCCGTCGGCCAGGAAGGCGAATTCGTCCTGGACGTCGGCGCCCGTACGCCGGCCCGACGCCCAGCGGCTGAGGCGGTAGCGGGCGGTGAGGGCGTAGGGCGGCTCGCCGTTCCAGAAGTGCAGCCATTCGACCGCGTCGCCGCCGCTGCCCTCGGCGGACAGGGTGACGAAACGCGCCCCGTCGCGGGCGATGCGGGCGAAGACGATGTCGTGATCGGCGGCGTATTCGGCATAGGTCGGCGGCACCGCGGCGGGTCCGGACGCCAGCTGGTCCTGTCCATCGGTCTGGCAGGCGGCCACCGGCACGATCAGCGCGACGATGGCCAAGGCTTTGACTGCGATCCGTGTCATGTCATCAACTCCCGCTACTCGATCACCATGCATTCCGCTTTCATCGCTTCGGCACGCCACGCCTCGATAGTGCGCTGCCTTTCCGCCGCCGTGTAATAGCCACCGCCTGGCTTGGGAAGGTTGCCGAGGTATCGGCCGAACGCCACGTGAGCCTTGGCGTACTGGTATGCCCCGGCATAGACGCCGTCCTTCGATTCCGCCGACCGGTCGCCGATCCGGCACCGGACCCGCTTGCCGGCCAGCCCGGACTCTTGGTCCCATTGGCGACACCGGGCCAGGCCGGCACCGTCGTCGTTGGCGCCCGCCCGCAGGCATTGCTCGACCCGCGCCATGTCGATGCCGCCGCGTGAGCCCCCTCCGGAGGATGGGGCGGCCGGCCGCGGCGCGGCGGCGGCGATGACGAAGCCGAAGCCGCCCTGGGCGGTGCGGCCCTCGGAATCGGCGACCGCGATGCGGACCCGCCCCACCGCGTCGCGGCCCTCGGCGATACCGCCGACGGTGCCGGTCAGCCCGCCGGGCGAATGACTGACGATGACCCCCGATCCCGCCTCCACCGATACCGTCAGCGGCGCCACGAAACCGTCCGGCGGCTCGATGCGGAACGGCGCGGCATCCCCGCTGCGCACCCTTTCCGGCGCGGCGACCGACAGCGCGTAGTCGCTGACCGCGAACGCCTGGCGGGCCTCGGCCGAGGCGCCGCCGGCGGTGGTCAGGCGGGCCTCGAACACATAGTCGCCGGCGGCCAGCTTTCCGTCCGGAGCCATGCCCAGGCGCTGTTCGCCACCCTTGTTGGCGACGGTCCTGGAGGTCTCCGCGACCACCTTGCCGTCGGCCCGGCGGGCAACCAGTTCCACCGCCGCCTCCTTGATCTCGGGGCGAAGGGTGAAGTAGGCGAACATGTAGGGGATTTGATGGGATTTCAGGTTTGGCTGGGTCTCGGCGCCGTCGCGCGAGTCGCTGACGACCATCCGCCCGATCCGCACCGGCTGGCGGAACGTGAAGCGGCTGGTGGCGGTGGTCGCCACCGACTGGTCGGCGGCCAGGCTGTGGGTCAGGGCGACGGTGTACTCGTCGTCGGGCAGGCCGTTCGGCCTGAAGCGGAGCTCCGCATGCTCGCTGCCGCCGGTTTCGTAGGTCTGGATGGCTTTGGCGGCGCCGGCGACGGGCCGGTCGCCGCCGTCGTACAACTGCCAGGCCAGCACGCCGACCAGGCCCTTGCCGTCACGGCCGACAAGGGGGACGTCGGCCGCGAACACCAGCGTGTCCCCGTCACGGGCCGGTCGATCCAGCGGGGCGTCCGGCGACTCGAAACGTCCCTCGACCGCGAAGCGGGGCAATTCGGCGAGCGGCGGGGCGACGTCGAACGGCTGGCGCGCGACGAGCGCCTCGCCCTGCGCCGGGCGATATTCGAACACCAGCGCGTAGGCGCCGGCCGGGAGGTCCTTGACCTGAATCTTGAACCGCGCCTGGAAGGCGTCGCCGCCCTCCACCAGTTCGGTCTTCTCGGCCCCCGGCACCGGCCTATCCCCCGGCCCCAGCAGGCGCCAGGCGGCGGAGCCCCCGGCGGCCCCGAACTCCGCCGTCGCGGCCAGGACGTCCCCGGTTTCCAGCGGACCGTCGATCGCGCCACCGCCGTAGTCGCCAACCGACACCGTCACCCGCAGGCGGCTTTCGGCGTCGCGGAGCGCCGCCAGCCGGCCGGCCAGCACGGCAAGGCGCAGCTTGGCGTCCTCGACCCGGGCCCGCAGCGCGCGGATGGTGTCGATGCGGGTGCGCGGCTGGTCGGTCGCCTCGGCCTGGCGGGCCAGCGAGGTCAACTCCGCCGCGACCTCCGCGTACTCCGCCTCCAGGGCGTCCAACTCGGTGGCGAAGGCCGCGGGCGCAGCCACCAACAGCAGCGCGATGACGAGGGCGCGGATCATCGGGCGCCCCGCTTCAAGGCCTCGATCTGCGGAAGCGTATCGGCGATGCGGCGGAATGCCTGTTCCAGGGTCATGCCCATGGCCCGCAGCCCGGATTCCGCCTGGGCCGGGCTGATCTCGCCGGCATCGACCCGCCGGAACAGATCCACCGCCACGCCGACCTCGTTGGGCAGGGCGCGGGCGGCGCTCAGCCCCTCGCGGCGGACGCGCGGCAGGATCTGGTTGTCGACCTGCTTGGTCATCTGCCGCATGGCCTCGGCGCGAGCGGTCTCGCGCAGTTCCGGCGTGGCGGCGTGGGCCGCCTGCTCCAGCCATTCGGCGCCCTTGTGATACATGGTGTCGGCGACGCTCTCGGCGGTGCCCGACGAGATCACCCGCCCCTCGCGGCCGATGACGTCGGCCAGGGTGTCGGCCCCATAGGTGCGATAGGCCTCCAGGTCGAGGTGATCCGTCACCGCGTGGTCCATGGAACGTGCGAAGGAGCGCATTTCGTCCTCGGTCGCCCGCACGCCGGGATTGAGCCCTTCGAACAGGGCGCGGTTGTAATGGGGTTCGACCAGTCCCCTCGGCACATCCAGGCGCGACCCGTCGGGCATGACCAGACGGTAGGTGATGTCCCGGTCCATGCCGATGGTGCCGCGCGCCGGCACACTGTTGGAGGCGTTGAACACCTCGATGCGGATGTCCCCGGCCCGCAGAGCGTCGCCGATCTCGCCTCCCTGCTGCCGCATGAATTCCGACCGCAGCCGTCCCAGCGCCTGCTGGGCCTCGGCGGTGCCGCCGCCGGCCAGAGCCCGGGTCAGGTCCTCGCGGATGGCACCGATGGCGGCGGTGTCGACCAACCCGTCGCCCTGGTTCACCACCGTCGAGACCAGTTCGGTGCGGCCGTTGACCACTCGCGCGACCATCTCGCCCTCGGCGCCGGTCTGGCGGACCGAGCCGAACAGGCGCGTCTCGATGTCCGAGACCAGCCCGCGCGCCTCGGTGTCGGCTGAGTTCTTGAGGGCGCTGACCGCCTGCTTTCGCTGACGGGCCGCCCGGTAGGCGGCCAGAACCTCGTCGTCGAGGCTCCCACCCGAGCGACGGACGGTGTCGAGCAACGCCCCGGCCTGCTCCCGCCCTTGCCGGACGGCAGCCTGCCAATGTCCGGTGGCGGCTTCGGTGGCGGCAGCACGGACGGCGTCGTCCGCCTGGCGGCTCAGATCCGCGATGTCGTCGAGGTTGGTGGCGACGCCCCGCGACCGCCCGGTCAGCCCGACCAGTTCGCGCAGGCGCTCGGGCGTGGTCCGCAACTGCTGGGCCGCCCGCCGCAGGACGTCGGGCGCCATACCGTCAACGGCACGCGCCATGCGCGTCAGCGCCGCGTCCACGGCCGGATTACCCCGCATCACGGCCGCCAGGTCGCCGACGGCGGGCAGCAGGCCGAGAACGGTGATGGCGGCGTCCAGCTTGCCCAGTTGCTCACCCGCCAGGGTCTCGCCCCGGGCAAGCGCGATGGCGTCGAACACCTCGCCGACCACCGGGATGGGGCCGATCAGGTCGGCCACCAGCTTCTGCTGGGCCGCGATGTCCTCGGCCTCGGCCTGAAGCGCCAGCGTGTCCGCCTCGGTCACCGACCGCGCGATGTCGCGCAGCTTCTGGAACCGGGCCGCGCGCTCTCCCGGCTCGGGCTGGACCATCGCTTCCATGAAGGCCAGCGAAATCCGCTTGTAGAGCGCCACCCGGTGCTCCTCGCGCTTGCCGACGTCGTCGCCGCCCGTCGCCAGGTCCGCCCTCAGAATGGCGTGCTGGAGGGCGGTCAGGAAGCGCCGAAGCCTCGCCTCATCCAAGCCGCGGGCGTAGGCGATGCCGAACGCCTGCTCCATGCGGGCGTGGAAGGCGCCGCCGTCGATGCCATCGAGGTCCGCCCGCCACCGGGCGATGTCGGACTTCAGGGCCTCGCCGTCGCGAATGACCAGAAGCTTGGCGTTTTCGTCCAGCGCAACGAGGATCTGATCGGCCAGGATTCCGAGCTCGCGCCCTTTCTGCCCGAGGGTATGGATGCGCTGCGCCGAGGTCTCCGCCGCCGACGCGGACACCGCCGCCACCATCATGGCGAGGCCGGCGCACGCGGTACGGAAGGTCATCGGAAAGCCCACGTACCCTCCCCATTCATCCGCGTTCGCAGCATGAACCTCCCTAAACCAAAGAGGTATACGTATTTGTACGAGCGAAACCGTCGCGATCCGCCGAACCTAGCGGCACTGGACGTGCAGGGTCGCCACCTCGGGATTGGCGCGGGCCCGTCCGAGCACCATTTCCTGGCGGCTGTCGCCGGCCCCGTCCCGGGAAAAAACCGACAGCAGGTTGGGCGTCACCAGTTCCAGAATCCACTCGGTGCCTCCCTCGTGGAACACCGCCCGCAGGCGGTTCACGCCGGCCGGCTGCCAGAACACGGGCAGGCAATTGCCGTGGACCCGTCCGAAATCGCCGACGAACTCCTCGCACCAGCGGTCGCGGGACAGCGCCACCCATCGATCGGCCTCCCGGGTGCCCGGAACCGCGCAGGCCTCGGCCCACAGGCTGCCGGCCAGAAGGTCGAGCAGGTCGGCCCGGGCCGGGACAGCCCAGGCAGGCATCAGACCTAACATCACGCCAAGCATGGTGACGCGCCTCATCTTCGCCCCTCCCTTCAGCGCGTATCGATCCAGACGACCTTCGGGTCGTCCTGGCCGGCCAGCACCACCCGCCCTTGGGCCAGATCCAGACGGTCTCCCGACACGGCCAGGGCTCCGAGACCTTCGGCCAGGACCCGCGATCGCAGATGGGGCGACAAGATGGCGGCCCTCGCCCCGCCCAACGCACCCATGCTCCCGACCTCCACGGCCTTGCCGGACGGCAGGACGACCGTGAGAGGATACCCGACCACCCGATCCAGCAGGCGGAGATCGCCGTCGCGGAACGCCGCCCTGACCCGCCGAACCGCCTCCACCGCCTCGTCGGACCTCATGTCGCCGGCGACGATGGCCGCCCGCAGCCCGTCCGGGACCGGCGTCGCGGTGAAATGGCCCAGACCGGGCGGACGGGCCGGATGGCCCAGGTAACCGCGCAAGCCCTTGGCCAGCAGCAGGAGGGCCTGGTGGGTGTCGTGAAGCGCCTGGAGTTCGGGCGGCGCGGTCGCCGCCACCATGGCCGCCACCAGTGCGTCCTCCTCGGCCACCGCCCCTTGGGCGCGGTCGGTGACGGCGTCCTCCAACCGGAATTGAGCCGCCCAGGTCCGCTCCTCGACCTCGCCAAGGATATCCTGGTCCGAAAGCCCGGCGGGCTCGGCGATGTCCCCGGGAAGGTGCGCGAGGAGTTCGGCGATCGACCGGGATTGGGGGAGATCGTCGGGCGCGAATCCGGGCCTGACGGGAAACACTCGACCGCGCACGGCGACATCGATCGGCAGCGACAGTTCGGCGGCGGCGGCCGACTGCTTCCGCGCCGTCGACAGCGACGCCAGGGCGGCCTCGAACTGCCCCGCCGCCATCATCATGCGCGCGTGCAGCAGTAGGATCGACCGTTCCCGCGGCATCAGGTGGAGCGCCCAGTCGGCGTAGTCGGCGGCGTCCTCGTGCCGGCCTTGCCGCGACAGGCATCGGGATTGCCGCGCCCGTGCCCGGCCCGCCAAGACTTCGGTGACGTCCTCGCATTCCAGCGCGTGCTCGTAGACGTCCCACGCCTCGGCGCAAGGCAACCCGTCGGCGCGCGCGATCGCGGCCCGCGCCGCGATGGCGCACCCCTCGTCCGCCCGTGCCCCGCCCGCCGCCGCCGCCAGGCCGATAGCGAGGACGAGGACGCGCATGGCGGCGCCCTCCCTCACCAGCAGGTCAGGCCGGGTTTGTCCTCGGGACAAACCGGCTCGGCGGTCGGCGCGGTGATGATGGAGTATTGCCAGCGCGCCACCGACAGGCCCGGCGGAACATCGCCGTTCAGATAGGCCTCGATGAACCGGGCGTTCTTCAGGGACTCGACGCCTTGCCACAACGTGCCCCCCACCCCTGGGTCATCCCCGGGCGCCAGGCAATCGACGCCGAAGGACACCGGCGCCCCGGGGCTCAGCACCCCGCCCCGGCTGCGGAATACGGTCACCACCCGCCCTTGGACGCGGCAGACGCCCGGAGTCTCGCGCGGCGGCGTCATCCGCGACACAGAAACCTGGACGTGGTGGGCGGCGTCCACGCGGGCCTGCGCATAGAGCTGGGGGGGCAGGACACCCATCGCCGGGGCCGTGGTCCAGACGAGGATCGCGGCGACCACGGCCGCGCCGGCGGAGATTCTGGACGGCATCGTCCCTCCATCGGGGCATTGGCCCCACTCCCGACAGGTGTACTATTGGTCGCCACGGGCCGCCAGCACATCTTGGCGGCGCCGGAGACCTGAACCGCGATCGAGGTGGGCGATGGGATTGCCGTCTGTCGCGGCGGCCATGAAAGGCGCGGGGACCGTCGCCGTCCTCTTCCTCATGGCCGCCACCCCGCTGAGAGCCGACGACTCGCTGGCCGCGCTCGGGGCCGGCGGGCTGCGGTTGCTGACCTCCGAGGACGTGGCCATGGAGCACCAGGATCTCGTCCTGTCGCCCGACCTTGTGAGCGTGGCGTTCACCTTCCGCAACCGGTCGCCGACCCCTGTCGAGAGCCTGGTCGCATTCGTCCTGCCCGACCTGACTCCCGAGGATTACCGCCGCCGCTTCCCGGACGCGCCACCGCGCGGCGACAACTTCCTGTCCTTCGAGGGAGAGGTTGACGGACGGGCGATCGTCCCGCAATGGGAAATCCGCGCCATCGCGTCGGATGGGGCCGACATCACCGACCGGTTGGCCGCGGCGGGAGCCGGCCCCAGCTACTTCGCGCTGGACCGCCAGTCCGACACCCGGGAGCGGCTGCGCCGGGCCGGCTTCGTCGACGAGGACGGCATCCCGGTCTGGACCATGCGCACCCGGCTGTATTGGCGGCAAGCATTTCCCGTCTCGCGGCCGGTGGTGGTCGAGCACCGGTACCGGCCATTGGTCGGCGAAATGGCGCTGTTCGTGCCGATGCTCGAGGACAGCCCCGTCGGGCACGGTCTTGCTACGGACTACTGCATGAGCGCCGCCGACAAGGCGGCGGCGCTCGCCATGGACACGACGGTGTCCAATGACGATCGGATGGTGGTCGTCCGCTTCATCGACTACACGTTGACCACCGGCGCCAACTGGAAGGGACCCATCGGCGACCTCTCGGTGACCGTCGATGCCGGAGCGCCGGACCATCTTGTCGCAACCTGCTTCCCGGGACTGCGGCGGGTCACGCCGGGACGATTCGAGGCACGGGCACGCGATGTCGAGCCGACCGAGGACATCCGCCTCATGATCATCGGCCCACGGTGACCGTTAGCCCGCCGCCACGCTTGGTCCGGCGGGCTTCACGTCCGGCGATAACGCGCCGCCATGACCGGGCGCCACTGGCCGTCCTCGCCGCGCATGCGGGAGGTCAGCGTGCGGTGGTCGGCATCCTCGATTTCGATGATGTCCTGGAAGCGAGCCGAGGACTGCCCTCCGGTCGAGACGTCCGGCCCCTCGGTATCCAGGGTCAGCGTCTTGCCATCCGGGTCGAGCAAGCCGCGATAGAGCCACAGATGCGACATCATCGACGCCACGAACGTACCCGCGTAGCGCTCGGCCCGGGGATCGTAGCCGAGGGTCAGGATCGACGTCATCGGCTCGTCGCCGTCGGGGTTGGTGCAATGCCCCTCGCCAATCACCCACAGCCCGTCCAGGGACCGCACCGTCTCGGTACCCTGGAAGACGGCCGGTTCCTCTCCGGGCGTCATCATGGCCTGCCCTTCGATGGCCCATGTGCCCACCAATTGCCCCAGCCAATGATGTTCCGGCCGCGGCTCCTCGGCCATGGGACACGGTGCTTGGTCGGATTGTCCGGACATCCCGCTCTCTCCTCCATCTGGAACGCCGAGGGTCCGGCCTCGTCCGGCCGGACCTTCCGATGAGGCGAAATTTGGCGTCGGCGGACGGACGGCCCATCCCCCCGAAGGATTACCCCCGACCGTCCCGCCGCACCGCTACCATGCGCACCACCGCCCCGCGCCCCTGGTGGAAGGCCCCCTCGTCGAGGACCACCTCCACTTCCTCCAACTCGGCGACGGCCAAATCGGCGAAGTCCGCCCGCAGGTCGGTGGCGCGATAGAGCATGGCGGGGTCCTTCGGGCCGCCGCTGCCGAAGACCAGCTGGTCCGGCCGGAACGCCTCGAGGATCAGCACGCCGCCGGGACGCAGCGCCAGCGCCATGGCGGCGTGGACGTGGCGTCGCTCGTCGGGGCGGAAATGCAGGAACACCGACACCACGGCGTCGAAGGCGGCCACCGGCCACGTCCACTCAAGCAGGTCGGCCTCCTCGGTGGCGATGCCGACGCCGCGCGACTCCGCCAGCCTGCGTGCCTTGGCAAGCCCGGCCGCCGAGGCGTCCACCGACAGGACATCGAGGCCTCGGCCGGCCAGCCAGACCCCGTTGCGGCCCTCGCCGTCGCCGGGCACCAACACCCTGCCCGCCGCCTTGATCCGCCCCGCATGGGCGACCAGGTGAGCGTTGGGAGCATGGCCGTAGACGTAGTCCTCGGCGGAAAACACGCTATTCCAGAAACCGGCGGCCATGCGGCCCTCCCGTGGCGGTGAACGTGACGCGGCCGGAACCGGCGACGGTCCCGGCCACCCTAGCACGTCCGGGGCGCCGCGATCACTTGAGCGTCCGCAAATAGGCCACCAGATTGGCCATGTCGGCCTCCGACATCATCTGCGGGATCATGCCCTGGCCGCGCTTGCCGTGCGTCTTTTCCAGATACTTGGCGGCGTCGGGGATGTAGTTCGGCAAGGTGGTCTCGTCCCACACCCCGCCGGCCTCGGCGCAGGCCTTCATGCCGGCCGAGTAACGCGGGAAGTCGGTGGAGCCGCATTTGCGGCCGACCACGCCGAACAGGTTGGGTCCGACTCGGTGCGGGCCGCCCTTGGTGGCGTCGTGGCACGCCTTGCAGCGGTTGAAGACCTTTTCGCCGGCGGCGGCATCGGCGGCCTCGGCGCCTCCGCTGGCAAGGCCGGCCGCGACGGCCATGGCGACCGCCAACATGGTAATTGCTTTCATCGGAACATCCTTGGGGTGGGAATGGAAGGAACGGCCCCGCCTTGTGGCGGGGCCGTCGGATCACAGGGCCTTCTTGCAGAAGTACCAGTCCACGCACTCGTAGCCCTCGCCGGCGCGCTTCTCGGCGGCCTCGGCGGTCTTCGGCGGCGGAACGATCACCTTGTCGCCGGGCCGCCAACCCTCGGGGGTGGCGACGCCGTGCGCGTCGCTGGTCTGCAGCGCGGCGAGCAGGCGCACGAATTCGGGGATCGAGCGGCCGTTGCTCATGGGGTAGTAGACCATGGCGCGCAGCTTGCCCTCGGGGTCGATGAGGAAGGTCGCGCGCACCGCCGAGGTGTCCGAGGCGCCGGGCTGGATCATGCCGTAGGCCTTGGCCACCGCCATGGACAGGTCGGCGATGATCGGGAACGGGATCTCGACCCCGAACTTCTCCTTGATGTTGCGTTCCCACGCCAGGTGGGAGAACACCGAGTCGATGGACAGACCCAGAAGCTCGGCATTCAGCGCCTTGAACTGGTCGGCGGCCTGGGCGAAGGCGACGAACTCGGTGGTGCAGACCGGGGTGAAGTCGGCGGGATGGGAGAACAGCACCAGCCACTTGCCGCGATAATCGGCCAGGGTCTTGCGGCCATGGGTGGTTTCGGCGGCGAAGTCGGGCGCCGGCTCGTTCAGGCGCGGATAGGACACTGGCGAATCGGTCATGGAGGCCTCGCTTAGTTGACTGGAGTAATTTCAGTTAGCGTGATAACCGATTGTCTCTCCGTCTGTTATTTCCCAGAAGGTAGATTGCGGGAAATGACAATTCGCAATGCCGCCGGCGCGCCGGCACATGGCCGGCATGCATCGACGCATCGGAAACGCGGTCGGGATCGCGGGTGCTCAGATGGCTCCGCCGAGATCCACCACGGCATCCATTCGGTCGAGACCGGCGGTACGGTGGGTGATCAGCAGCAGGCTGCGGCTTCCGAGGGCGGCGGTCACCGCATCGAGAAGCGCCCGTTCGGAGCGGTAGTCGAGCCCTTCCCCGGGCTCGTCGAGGATCAGGATCGGCGCGTCCTTGAGCAGCGCGCGGGCCACGGACAGCCGGCGGGCCTGGCCGCCGGACAAGGTCAGGCCGGCCTCGCCGACGAAGGTCTCCAGGCCGTCGGGACGGGCGCGGACGAAGTCCTCCAGCCCGACCGTGCGCAGCACCTCCCACAAGGCGCCGTCCGCCGCCCCGGGCCGGGCCAGCCGCAGGTTGCTGGCGATGGTGCCGGTGAACAGCGAGGCGGCCTGCGGCGCCACCGCGAAGCGGCGGCGCAACTCCTCGGGGTCGAGCTCCTGGACCGGGCGGCCGCCCAGGGTCACCATTCCCGCCTGCGGCGACAACAGCCCGGTCGCCAGCCCCACCAGGGTGCTCTTGCCGCGCCCGGTCGGCCCGACCACGGCGACGCGCCCCCCCGGGGGAAGATCGAGGTCGAAGCCGTCCAACACCGGCCTGCCGTCGTCGCGGTAACGGAAGGTGACCCCCGCCAAGCGCAGTCCCGTTGCTTGCGGCACGGCCGCACATGCCTTCGGTGACGGAGCGGCGGTCCCGGCGCCGGCAAGGCCGAACAGGCGCGCCGCCGATTCCCTGGCCCCGGCCAGGGCCTGGAACGCGCCGGGCAGCGGCGCCACCGCCTCGAAGGCGGCCAGCGCCAGCATGGACAGCATCACGAAATCGGCTCCGTCCAGGCCGCCGTCGCGGACCAGGGGCACGGCGACCACCACCACCCCCCACAGGGCGAGATTGGAACCGGCCAGCAAGGCCGCCTGCGACAGCCCGGCCAGGCGCGACAATCGAACCTGGGCCGCCACCATCTCGCCGCCGACGGCGAGCAGGCGCGCTCGGTGGCGGTCGCCGCCGAAGGCCAGCAGCTCGCCCAGGCCCTGGACCGTGTCCACCGACGCCTCGGTCAGCCGGGTCGACAGGATCACGCGCCGGCGGCTCAAGGGCGCCGAGGCGCGGCCGACCGCCAGCGGGACGGCGAGGCCGGCGACAGCCAGGCACATCCCCGTCACCGCCGCAACCGCCCACGAATACCGGCCCACCACCGCCAACAGGACGGCGACGGCGGCCGCCGCCGCCACCACCGGGCCGATCACCCGCAGGTAGACGGTTTCGAGACGATCGATGTCGGCCCGCAGGCGGCTGGCGAGATCGCCGCTGTGATAGGCGTCGAGCACGGATGGCGGCTGAGGCTCGAGGCGCCGGTAGAGCCACACCCTGAGGCGCGACAGCAGGCGGAAGGTGGTCTCGTGGCTGACCACCCGCTCGACGTAGCGGCCGCCGGTGCGCAGGATGGCGCAAGCGCGGATGATGGCCGCCGGGGTGAAATAGTTGATGGAGCCCCCCGCCGCCCCCGCCACCGCCATGGCGGCGATGAACCACCCCGACACCGCCATCAGGGCGATATTGGCAAGCAGCGTCGCCAGGGCGATCACAAGGGACAGGGCGACCCAGCCCGCATAGGGGCGATAGAGCGCCAACAGGCGCGCCAGCGGCCTCATGGCGCCCTCCCCGACCCCAGTTCGCCGTCGCGCACCAGGGCGGCGTACAGCCCGTCGCGCGCCATCAGCGAGCCGTGGTCGCCCCGCTCGGCCACGCGCCCGCGATCGAGCACCAGGATGGTCGCGGCGTCCCGGACCGTCTCCAGGCGGTGGGCCACCACCAGCACCGTCCGCCCCGGCGCCAGGGCGCGGACGGCATCACCGATCCGCGCCTCGGCGGCCCCGTCCAGGCTGGCGGTGGGTTCGTCGAGGATCAGCAGCGGCGCGACGCGCAAGGCCGCCCGCGTCAAGGCCAGCAGGCGCGCCTGCCCCCCGGACAGCCCGACGCCGCGCTCGCCGACGACGTGGCCGTAGCCGTCGGGAAGCGCCTCGATGAACCCGGCCGCCCCGGTCAGCCGCGCGGCGCGGACGAGGTCGCCGTCGGAGGCCTCGGCTGCGTCGAGGCGCAGGTTGTCGGCGATAGTGCCGCGAAACAGATAGGGGCGTTGCGGCACCCAGGCCAACCCGCGGCGCCACGCATCGAGGTCCAGGCCGGCAAGGTCCTGCCCCCCCGCCAGGATTCGCCCCGACGACGGCCGGACGAACCCGAGCAGAAGGCTGACCACCGAACTCTTGCCGGCCCCGCTGGGCCCCACCAGGGCGGTGACCGTGCCCGGCTCCAGGCGGAAATCGGCGCCGTCCAGGCCGACGCGGCCATCGCCATAGGTCAACCCCACCCGCTCGAAGGAGATGGCGGCCGGCCCGCCGCCACCCCGCGGCTTGGCGCGTCCCTGCTCCGGCACCGGCCGCGCCAGCAGATCGACCATGCGCCCGGCGGCGCCGATGGCCTCCATGCGGGCATGGTAATGGGCGCCCAGCGACCGCAGCGGCAGATAGAACTCGGGGGCCAGCAGCAACACGAAGAATCCGCGCTGGAAGGCCATCTCGCCGGCCAGCAGCCGGAAGCCGATGAACACCGCCACCATGGCGATGCTGACGGTGGCGAAGAACTCCAGCGCCAGCGCCGACGCGAACGCCACCCGCAGCACCGACATGGTCGCCAGCCGGTAGTCCTCGGACACCTTGGCGATCACCTCGGCCTCGCGGCGGCTGGCGTTGAAAAGCTTGAGGGTGGTGAGGTTCTGCAACACTTCGAGGAAGTGGGCGCTCATGCGCGCCAGCCGCGCCCATTGGCGTTGGTTTAGCCGCTCGGCGCCGCGCCCGATCAGGATCATGAACAGCGGGATCAGCGGCGCCGTCACCGCCAGGATCACGCCCGACAGCCAGTCGGTGGGCGCCACCACCGCCAGGATGGCCGCCGGCACCAGCGCCGCCACCATCATCGCCGGCAGGAAGCGGGCGTAATAGGGCTCCAGTGCCTCGACGCCGTCGACCAACAGCGCCGACAGCTCGCCGGTCTGGCGGTCGGCGAGGCGCACCGGCCCCAGCGCCATGATCCGGTCGAGCAGCGCCTCGCGGACGTCTGTCTTGACGCGGGCGGCGGCGGCGGCCGACGCCGCCTCGCCGCCCCAGACGGTGGCGGCGCGCAGCGCGACAAGTCCGAGGATCGGCCATAGGCGCGGCCAGACATCGTCGAGACCGGCGCCGGCCATCAGCACGTCGTGGACCACCGAGGCCAGCAGCCAATACTGCGCGATCAACAGGACGGCGTTGACCAGCCCGCAGCCGGCGGCCAGGGCCAGCGGCCTCCGGGACAGTCCGGCCCGCAGTCTCAGGAACGACGACGGCGTGGTCATGGCGATCCACCGCATGCAAGGAAAGACGGCCCCCGGCGGTGACCGGGGGCCGCGCGTCGAAGGGAGGTCAGTCCCCGTTGGAGCGGTCAAACGAGCGCTCGGCCTCGTACCACATGGCGTTGACGACGCCGAAGGACAGGGCCGCCGTCAGACCGAGGACCCAGACGAAATACCACATGACGGTTCTCCTTCCCTGGTCTCTAGTAGGCCGAGTGGCTGCGGACGCGGATCTCTTCCTCGGTGACCTTGCCCCACATGCGCGAATAGCACCACACGGTGTAGGACAGGACGATGGGCAGGAAGATCACCACCGCCCAGAACATCACCGCCAGCGTCAGATGGCTGGACGGCGCGTCCCATACGGTCAGGCTGGCGTCGGGATGGGTGCTGGACGGCATGACGAACGGGAACATGGACAGACCCGCCGTGGCGACCACGCCGCTCATGCCGAGGCCGCTGGTCACGAACGCCCAGCCCGGCCGGTCCATCCGCGACAGCAGCATGGTCAGCAGGATGCCCGCGAAGCCGGCCACCGGAGCCAGCATGGACACCGGCACCTGGGAATAGATGGCCAGCCAGGCGCCGGCCTCCTTGACCACGGTCTTGGCCAGCGGATTGGGCAGGGCGTCCAGCGCCGGCTGGGCGACCACCCGGTAGCCCTCGATGCCATAGGCCACCCACACGCCGGCGAGGGCGAAGCCCGCCGCCGCGACGGCCCCCATGAGCAGGATCGCGCCCTTCACCCGCCGGGCAATGGGGGCGTTGGTGCGCAGCTGCAGCCAGACGCCGCCGTGCATGGTCAGCATGGCGAAGCTGATCACGCCGGCCAGCAGAGCGAAGGGATTGAGCAGCGGCAGGAGCGCGGTCAGCAGCGAGCCTTCGTAATGGGCGCGCAGGAACTCGTCCAGGTGGAAGGGCACGCCCTGGAGCAGGTTGCCGAACGCCACGCCGAAGATCAGCGACGGGATGGCGCCGCCGGCGAACAGGCCCCAGTCCCAGGCCCGCCGCCAGCGCGGGTCGGCGATCTTGGAGCGGTAGTCGAAGCCGACGGGGCGGAAGAACAGGGCGAACAGCACCAGCAGCATCGCCATGTAGAAGCCCGAGAAGGCGGCGGCGTAGACCGCCGGCCAGGCGGCGAAGATGGCGCCGCCGGCGGTGATCAGCCACACCTGGTTGCCGTCCCAATGGGGGCCGACGGTGTTGATGATGACCCGCCGCTCGTCATCGGTCCTGCCGATGAAGGGCAGCAGGTTGCCGACGCCCATGTCCATGCCGTCGGTCACGGCGAAGCCGATCAGCAGCGCGCCGACCAGGACCCACCAGATGAATTTGAGGATTTCGTAGTCGATGATCATGACGGTGTTCCCTTACTCGGCCGGAACCAGGGGCGCGTCGGTGGTGGCCGGACGCCCGGCCGGCGGCACCTCGCCGTGATACCTGCCGGTGCCCAGCGAGGCCGGACCCAGGCGGGCGTATTTGGTCATCAGGTAGATCTCGATGACCAAGAGGAAGGTGTAGAAGCCGACGAAGCCGACAAGGCTGAACACCAGCTCGCCGGCGGTCAGGCTGGAGGTGGCGAGGAAGGTCGGCAGCACCTCGCCGATGGCCCAGGGTTGGCGGCCGTATTCCGCCACGAACCATCCCATCTCGCAGGCCAGCCACGGCACCGGCAGGCTCCACAGCAGGGCCTTCAGCAGCCAGCGCTGCCTCTCGACCGTGCGGCGCAGGGTGAACCAGAACGCGGCCCCGATCAGGAACAGCATCCAGAAGCCGAAGGCCACCATCACGCGGAAGGTCCAGAACAGGGGCGCCACCGCCGGGATGGTGTCCTTGGCGGCCAGCGCGACCTGCTCGTCGGTGGCATCGACCACCTCGGGGGTGTAGCGCTTGAGCAGCAGTCCGTAGCCAAGGTCGCGCTTGTGCGTCTCGAAGGCGGCGCGGACCTCCGGGTCGGTGCTGCCCTGGCGCAGCTTCTGGAGGTTGTCGTAGGCCACCATGCCCGAACGGATGCGCGTCTCGTGCTCGGCCATCAGCTCCTTGATGCCGGCCACCTCCTCGTCGGTGGAGCGGGTGGCGATCAGGCCGAGCAGCCACGGGATCTTGACCGCGTAGCCGGTGGTCATGGTCTCGTCGTCGGGCAGCCCGACCAGGGTGAACGGCGCCGGGGCCGGCAGCGTCTCGTACTCGGCCTCGATGGCGGCCAGCTTGGTCTTCTGGACGTCGCCCAGTTCGTAGCCGCTCTCGTCGCCCAGCACGATCACCGACAGCGCCGAGGCCAGGCCGAAGCCGGCGGCGATGGCGAAGGAGCGCTTGGCAAAACCGAGGTCGCGGCCCTTGAGCAGGTACCACGAGCTGATGGCCAGCACGAACATCGACGCCGTCACGTAGCCCGCCGAGACGGTGTGGACGAACTTCACCTGCGCCACCGGGTTGAACAGCACCTCGGCGAAGCTGGTCATCTCCATGCGCATGGTCTCGGCATAGAATTCCGAGCCCACCGGGTTCTGCATCCAGCCGTTGGCGACCAGGATCCACAGCGCCGACAGGTTCGAGCCCAGCGCGGTGAAGAAGGTCACCGCCAGGTGCTGGCGCTTGGACAGCTTTTCCCAGCCCAGGAAGAACAGGCCGATGAAGGTGGATTCCAGGAAGAAGGCCATCAGGCCCTCGATGGCCAGGGGCGCCCCGAAGACGTCGCCCACGTAGTGCGAGTAGTAGGCCCAGTTGGTGCCGAACTCGAACTCCATGGTCAGGCCGGTGGTGACGCCGAGGGCGAAGTTGATGCCGAACAGTTTGCCCCAGAACTTGGTCATGTCCCGGTAGATTTCGTTGCCGGTCATCACGTAGACGGATTCCATGATGAACAGGATCCACGAGATGCCCAGCGTCAGCGGGACGAAGATGAAGTGATACATGGCGGTGGCGGCGAACTGCCATCGCGACAGGTCGATGAATAGTTGGTCCATGGCAATAACTCTCCAACGCGGACGGCCGCGGCGGGCCACCGGCGCTCTTTCGATGAAAGGCACCGCGTCATTCGGCGCGCCCGCATGGGACGGCCGGAAACAGCGGAGTGAAGGAAAACCAATCCCGTCAGACGGGCGGCGGAGCCCGGGCGACAGGCCGCCAGACGGCCTGACGGTCGAAATGGCGTTCGACCACGACGAAGACGGGCTCGACCCGGCCAAGGGTCAAGGCCGGTTCAGCCGGTCCCCAGGCGGCGCTTTGCCCCTTGTCGAGAAGCGGCAGGCAGTTGACGCAGGCCTCGGCATGGTCGGTCGCCGGGGTCCCGTCGGCATTGAGCACGACCAGACCGCCAGCGGTGCAGATGACGATGCGACCGTCCAATCCGTCCAATGATGCCGCTCCGGCCGGATGCGCCGGAAGCAGCAGCGTGGCGACGGTATTGAACAGGACGATGGCGACCGCCGCCCATGACGCCAAGGGCGGAAACCGCAAGACCCTGCGATTCCCGGGCCTTGCCCGCCGATCTGCCCTGTCACTCGCCATCCACAGCCTCCAAATTCCCCGGCCGACCCGGGCAGATTGGCCCCGGATGCCGCCCTTGGGGGAAGGCTACAAAGAAGTTAGAATTCGGGTAATAACAATTGTCATTGCGGCCGGCCCAGCGGATTCCCGCTCGCGACGCCTCTCTCCGCCGGCATCTCAACCACCGATAGGATATAGGCGGCCAGCCATATCCCAACTTAACATTTTTTAATTTCCACCTCGGCGGCCAAGGCTCCGAAATGCCGACGGTCGAGCCCCAGCATCACGGCGATGGTCTTGAGCTGGACCAGGGCCAGCGGGGCCAACAGCACGAAATAGGCGACGCCGAACTGCTCGACGATGCCGGAACGGACCAGGCCGGCATGCAGGAAGAACATGCCGAACACCATCAGCGCCACGCCGGGACAGATCAGCGCGTACGAAGCGGCGGACAGTTCCGGGCCGCGCAGATAGGCCTGAAAATAACCAATCCGCCGCATCACCGCCCAGCCGACCATGCCGAACCACGCCTGCAGCGACAGGAAGACCGCCATCAGCACCAGCCCGTCGCCGGGCTGGGCGGCACGGTGGAACAGGTGGTCGAACCCGTGCGACAGCCGAAGCAGGGCGATGCCGGCGACGGTCAGGATAGGAATGACGATCCACAGCGACGGCGCGCCCTCGGCGCTGACGCCCTTCTCGAACATGTCGCGAAAGCCCAGCACCAGCTTGACCACGGCGAACAGCGCGGCCGCCGACAGGAAGAAGATCGACCCCAGCATGCCGATGACGGCCGAGGCGCGCACCTCGCTCATGGCCGCCGGCGCCGCGAACCCCACCGCGATCATCACCAGCGCGAAAATGGCCAGCAACTGGGACAGGCTGTTGTTGGCTGCCCAGTCGAAGCGGCCGTCGGCCACCAGCCGGCCGATATAGGACAGGAACAGCCGCAGCCCATAGACGGCGACCGCCGCGAAGGCCGCCAGCGCGCCGGGAAACAGCCACTCGACCACGCCCCACAGGCCGGGCACGAACAGGGCGCCCACCACGAAACCAACATTGATGGTCATGGTGTAGGTCAGCGGGATGGCCATCAGTTGCACCTCGCCGTTGCCGCGCTTGAGGTCCTCGAAGGCGGCGGTGCGCTTGAACTCGCGATAGCGGGCGACGTTCCAGGCCAGGCTGCGCACATGGCGGACGGCGAACCACGCCACGCCGGCCAGCGCCACCGCGACCAGCGCCACCGTCGCCGGATCGCCCGAGGCCGCCGCCGCCGTCCAGTCCTCCCAGGTGGGAATGGGGGTATGGGGATGGGGCAGCATGAACATCAGATAGATGAAGAACGACACCGCCAGGCCGCCATTGCCCAGGGCGGCCAGGAAATAGAGCGGCGAATAGGAAGGTTTCATGGTCATCGGCCTCCACGTACGGGGGCGCGATGTTGCATCGCGGCATCGCCGGCCTCATCGACAATTCTCAACGCCCCCCAGATTGCCGTTGTCGGCCGCCGCCGCCGCTGATAGACACGAAGGCGCAGGGGATGGACGCGGACCAATGAAGAAGAGCCAGATCGAGGCCGCTTGGAAGGGCAATGCCCAGTGCGATCGCTGCGGCATCCGCGACCTCGTCCTGTTCGCGGACCTCGCCGAATCGGATTTCAACCTCATCCACCTGCCCATCGATGAGATCGAATGCGACCCCGGCTCGACGCTCTATTCCGAGGGCGACGACGGAACCGCCGTCTACACCATCCGCTCCGGCCTAGTGAAGCTGGTCCAGTACCTGCCCGACGGCAGCCAACGCATCGTCCGCCTGCTCCGCCCGGGCGCCACCGCCGGGTTGGAGACCACCGTCGGCGAGTCCTACCAGCACACCGCCATCGTCCTCCAACGGGCCCTGGCCTGCCGCATTCCCAAGCAGGTGATCGACCGTCTCAGCCGCGAGACGCCGCGCCTGCACAGCCAGTTGATGCGCCGCTGGCACGCCGCGCTCACCCAGGCCGACGACTGGCTGACCGAGCTGTCGACCGGCAAGGCACCGCAAAGGCTCGCCCGTTTTCTCCTCCAGACCATGGAGGCCGACGGCACCGCCATGCTGTTCACCCGAGAGGATCTGGGCGCCATGCTCGGCATCACCACCGAGCATGCCAGCCGCACGGTGGCGGAATTCAAGCGCAACAAGACGATCACGGAGATCGGGCCCAACCGTTTCCGTTGCGACCGCGACCAGTTGGAGTGCATCGCCGCCGCCGAGTGCTGAGGGCCCGATCCACCGAGACGTTCAGGCCGGACTGTGGCTTCCCCGCGAAAGGACATGCGATGGCGAAGAACACCATTTGCCTCTGGTACGACAAGGACGCCGAGGACGCGGCCCGCTTCTACGCCGCGACCTTTCCGGACAGCACGGTCGGCGCCGTCTTCCATGCTCCCTGCGACTACCCGTCGGGCAAGGAGGGGGACGTGCTGACGGTGGAGTTCACGGTCGCCGGCATCCCCTGCCTCGGCCTCAACGGCGGCCCGACCTTCACCCACAACGAAGCCTTCTCGTTCCAGATCGCCACCGACGACCAGGACGAGACCGACCGCTACTGGGACGCCATCGTCGGCAATGGCGGCCAGGAAAGCGCATGCGGCTGGTGCAAGGACAAGTGGGGCATTTCCTGGCAGATCACCCCGCGCGTGCTGACCGAGGCGCTGGCGGTCGGGGGCGAGGAGGCAAGACGCGCGTTCGCGGCGATGTTGGGCATGACGAGGATCGACGTGGCGGCGATCGAGGCGGCGCGGCGCGGCTGAGACGGCTCCGGCCGCTCTCCCCCGCCCGAGGGAGTCCGTGGGGAGGGGGATCGGGCGGGGGACGGCCGCCTGGACGGCCAACGCGACGGTGGGAGGTGGGGACGAGCCCCTCCGTCGGAATACACTCTAGCGGCGCAGCCGCGCGCCCGCATTGACATTTGTTATTCTTAAAAAAAAGAATACAGCGCACTGACGGACCTAATTTTCCCTGCCAGGATGTGACCATAAGGAGGTGGGCCATGCGATCGTGGATGGTGACCGCGACGACGATGATGGCGTTGACGGCGGCGCCCGCCCCGGCGGCCGATCGGACGGTGGGGCCGGTGGAGGTGCGGACCGTCGCCGCCGGCCTCGAACATCCGTGGGGGCTGGATTTCCTGCCCGACGGCCGCATGCTGGTCACCGAGCGGCCGGGGCGGTTGCGCGTGGTGGGAACGGACGGCAGCCTGTCGGAACCGGTCGCGGGGGTGCCCGACGTCTATGCCTCGGGCCAGGGCGGGCTGCTCGACGTGGCGCTTGACCCCGCCTTCGCCGGCAACCGCCGCATCTACCTGTCCTTCGCCGAGCCCGGTCCCGGCGGCGCCTCGACGGCGGTGGCGCGCGGCGTCCTCGACGGGACGCGGCTGCGCGAGGCCGAGGTGATCTTCCGCCAGCACCCCAAGGTGTCGGGCTCCAACCATTTCGGCTCGCGGTTGGCCTTCGCGCCGGACGGTACGCTGTTCGTCACCCTTGGCGAACGCTTCAAGTTCGAGCCGGCCCAGGACCTGTCGAACCATCTCGGCGCCGTCGTCCGCATCAATCCCGACGGGTCGGTTCCCGCCGACAATCCCTTCGTCGGGCAGGCCGGAGCGCGGCCGGAAATCTGGAGCTACGGACACCGCAACTCCCAGGGCGCCGCCATCCACCCCGGCAGCGGCAAGCTGTGGATGCACGAGCACGGCCCCCGGGGCGGCGACGAGATCAACATCCCCGCCGCCGGCGCCAACCACGGCTGGCCGCTGGTGAGCTGGGGGCGGCACTATTCGGGCGAGGACATCCCCGATCCGCCCACCCGTCCCGACCTCGCCGACGCGATCCATCAATGGACGCCGGTCATCGCCGCGTCGGGAATGAGCTTCTACACCGGCGACCTGTTCCCGGCCTGGCGGGGCAACCTGCTGGTGGGGGGGTTGGTCGCGCGGGCGGTGGTGCGCCTGACCCTGGACGGCGAGCGGGTCACCGGGGAGGACCGCATCCCCCTCGGCGCCCGCATCCGCGACGTGGCCCAGGGCCCCGACGGTGCCATCTACGTCCTGACCGACGAGGACGACGGCGCAATCCTCAGGCTGACACCCTCTGGCGGCTAGTGGTCCGATCCAGACCGAAGGTTCAGGCCCCTGAACCTTCGGTCTGGTGAATCGGCCCACAAAATCAACGAATTGTGCACTGATACAGTCAGATGGTCGCTGCATCATCTGACTGCATCAGTGTACTAGGCTCAGCCGCAGGTTCCGCAGCAGGAGGCGCCGCGCTCGGTCGGCGCGTCGGCGACGCGGGCGATACGTACCCGCCACAACGCCGGCCCGGCCTCGAGGTATTCCCAGCCGAACTCGCCCGTCCGCTCCGCGTTGAGCTGGTAATAGAGCGGCCGCGGATCGTGGTCGTTGGCGATCACGAAGGCGGCGCCGGTCGCCAGGGTGTCGAACATGCCGAAAATGCGGTGATGACGGTCGCGGGGCTCGATGGTCCGGACATCGAGGGTGGGTTCGCTCATGGGGTGTCGTCTCCTGTGAAGGCCCAGCGGGCCGGTGCCCCAGTACCCTACCGAAACGCTCGGGTACCCCCTTGACCCCGGTCAAGGCCCCCTGCCCCCTGCCCGCCGAGGATCGCGCATGCCTCGGATGACGCGCAGCGGCCGGCACGCCCCGGCCCATCGGGTGCTGTTCCCGCTGGCCTGCCTGCAGGCGGCGCTGGCGGTGCCGTTGTGGTCGGCGCGGTGGCTCGGTTGGCTGCCGGGCGGCGATCCGGTCGGCCACGCCCATCAGATGCTGACCGGATTCGCGCTGGCGGTGGTCGCCGGCTTCCTGCTGACCCGCCTGTCCCGGGCGGGCTTGGTGGCGGTGTCGGCGCTGTGGGGACTGGCGCGCGTCGCCGACGCGGCCGGCCTGCCAATGGCGGCTGCGGCCGATGCCGGCTTCGTCGCCTTGCTGGCCGTCATCGGCGGCTTGCCGTTCCTCCGCTCGGCGCGCAGCGGCCACAACCTCGTCTTCTTCCCCATCCTGGCCGGATTTCTGGCGGCGGAAGGCCTGACCCTGGCCGGCCGAATGGGATGGCTGGCGGACGGCGGGACGCGCGGCGTCGGGTTGACGCTCGATCTGGTGACGCTGCTGGTGCTGGTGATGGGCGGCCGCATCCTGCCCGCCGCCATGGCCGGCGCCGTCCGCGCCCAAGGCGGCCGCCTCGACGACCGCAACCAGCCCGGTCTGGAGCGCATCGGCATCCTCGGCATGGCGGTGGCGGCGGCGGCGCATCTGGCATCGCTCCCGGATCTGGCGGCGCTAGGCTGGGCGGCGGCAGGCCTTTCGGGGCTGGCGCGGCTTTCCCGCTGGCGGCTCTCGGCCGCGCTTGCCGATCCGTCGCTGTGGCCGTTGCATCTGGGCTTCGCATGGCTGGGCGGCGGACTGCTTGCCTCGGCCGCCGCCACCTGGAGCGGTCTCTGGCCGACCGCCGACTGTCTCCACGCGGTCACCGTCGGCGGCATCGGCACCATGACGGCGGCGATGATGGTGCGGACCACGAGACTGAGGGATCGTGCCGCCGGCCGGTTTCCCCGCGCCGCGACCATCGCGGTGACGGCGCTGACGGCGGCGGCGGTGGCCCGGCTGCTGTCGCCGCTGGCGCCGATCGCCTTCATCCCGGTCTCGGCCGCGCTGTGGTCGGGAGCATTCGTGCTGATCGGGGCGACCCTCCTGGTCCATGGCCACGATTGAAAAAGCGATATCGCTATGATATACGCTCATATCGCTTACTGGAGTGACCGACCATGACCACGAAGACCAAGAAGACCACCCCGGCTCCCACGGCGGAGCCAACCGAAGCCGTCGTCGCGAAGCCCGCCGCCCCGGCGGCCAAGGCCCGCAAGCCCGCCGTTCCCAAGCCGGTGGCGACGGCCGAGCCGCCGTCCGTTCCGGAGCCCCCCTCGCCCGTCGCCGCCGAGGCCGACGTCAAGGCCGAGAAGAAGGCGAAGAAGGAGAAGGAAAAGAGCAAGGACAAGGACAAGAAGAAGAAAAAGAAGAAGAAGGAAGCGGTGCTGATGCGCTTCGAGGCCCAGCACCTGGAGCTGATCGACGCCCGCGCCGAAAGCCTGGGGCTGTCGCGGGCCGCCTGGGTGCGGATGGTGGTGGCGCAGGCGCTGTCGGCCGGCTGAGCTCAGCCGACGGCCGAGCATCCAAGGGCGGCGAAGGCCAGCTTGGTCGGCGAGGTCTTCGCCTCCTTCTTGCGGGCGGCGATCGCCACGCTGACGTCGTCGATGGTGCAACTGGTGCAGCCGGTCGGCACCTCGACCAGCACCGCGCTGGCCGACAGCAGCGGGAAGGTCTTGGTCTTGCCCTCGCGATCCTGGGCGACGATGCAGCCGCGTTCCCGCGTCTGGGCGTCGTAGAAGCTTTCGGCGTCGGAGGCGAACTGGCCGATGAGCTCGGCGACTTCGCGGGCTGCTTCCGCCAGCCCGGTCCCCTTGATCCCGATGAAGAAGTCGTCGCCGCCGATATGGCCGAGGAGCCACGACCGCCCCATTGCCGCCTTGCGCATCAGCTCGGCGAACAGCAGGATGGCGCGGTCGCCCTGGCGGAAGCCGTAGGTATCGTTGAACGGCTTGAAGTTGTCGAAATCCACATAGGCCAGCACCGCCCCCTCGCCCGAGGCGACCACCTCCGCCACATAGTCGTTGATCAGGTCGTTGCCGGGCAGCTTGGTGAGCGGGTTTTCCTCGCGGGCATGGGCCAGGGTCTTCTCGTGGATGGCGCGGATGATCGAGCGGGCGCTGAGGAAGCCCAGATAGCGCATCTGCTCGGTGATGATGATGCCGTCGGCGTCCTCGTTGGTCGAAAAGATGGCCAGGATCTGGTCCAGGCTCGACGACATCTCGGCCATCGGGCAATGGACCAGGAAATCGCGCAGGCACCGGCCGATGCCCTTGTTGGCCATCAGGTCCTTGCCATAATTGGAATAGGCGAAGTTCTTGAGGTTGCGTTCCCGCACGATCCCCAGCGGCTGGCCGTGCTTGTCGACCACCGGGATGACGGTGTGGCCGATGTCGCGGGCCAGGCGGTCGAACACCACCGGCATGGGGGCATCGATATCCACCGGCGCCACCGGGTCGAGCTGGTCGACGATCCACTTCTGGTCCAGCCGGCGGCGGCGGCGGTCCCCGACGCCGGCCGCCTCGACGTGCGGATAGGACTGGGCGACCCGCCAAGGGTCGGTCAACGGCGCCTCGACGAAGTTGCCCTGGACCATGTCGCAGCCCAACTCGCGGCAGACCATCAGTTCGCGTTCGGTCTCGACCCCGACGGCGATCACCACCACGCCCAGCGTATGCGCCATGCCGATGACCTGCGCCAGCATCACCCGCTTGCGGGCGTCGCCATCGATCCCGCCCACGTAATAGCGGTCGATCTTGATGAAGTCGGGATCGGCCTCGTGGACCAGGCGCAGGCTGTCGCGGCCCTCGCCGAAGCGATCGACGGCCAGCAGCGAGCCGTGCTTCTTCAGCGCCTTCAGCCATTCCTCGGCCGAGGCGACCGTTGACCGTCCCGCCACCTCGGTGACCAGATGGGCGACCTTGTCGCCCAGCAGGGTTCGGGTCGCCTTGTGGAATTCGCGCGCGGCGGCCAGCATGCGGGCGTCGAGATTGAGGAACAGCGCCGAGTTTCCGGCCATTCCCACCGCCGACCATTTGTCGGCCGCCCGCCGCCGGACGGCGACCTCGACCTCGGCCAGCATGCCGGCCGCGTGGGCGGCGTCGAGCAAGGCAAGGACCGAGGGATGCCCGAAGGCCTCGAATCCGCGCAACAGCACCTCGCAACCGAAGCACTGGCCGGTATGGGTGTTGACGATCGGCTGGAACGCCACGTCGAGGGCGTCCACCACCGCCGCCCAGTGGTTGGGAACGGATGCGGCGGGTCCGTCGGTCTTCGCATCGCTGGTGTCGTAGGCACCCTTCTTCATGGCGGCACCCCGGTGAGTTGCCCCAAGGTGCGCCGATCGGGCCGGTCGAAGTCAAAGGAAGAATATGTGACCACAGCGATGACGAATTATCGAACTCTTAACATTCATTTCCCTTCGTTTTGACATAGAAAGCGGCGGGGCGGCAGGGAAAGCATTTGGAGAGTCACCATGCCTTCGGTCCAGCCGCAACCATGGACGCGCCGCCGCATTGCCCTGTTCGCCGCCGCCACGCTCGCCGCCCCGCTCTGGATGGGGGTGGGAGCCCGCGCCCTTGCCCAGCCGGCCGAGCTCGCGTTCGGGCTGATCACCGTCCAGTCGGCCGACCAGATCGTCGCCATGTGGGCGCCAGTCCTCGGCGACCTTGAGGACGCCGTCGGCATGCCCGTGCGCGCCGACGTCTTCGAGGACTACGCCGGCGTGGTGTGGTCGCTGCGCAGCGGCGCCGTGCAACTGGCGTGGACGGGCAACAAGGCGGCCATCGAGGCGGTCGACCGCGCCGGGGCCGAGGTGTTCGCCCAGCGGATCGACGGCGAGGGACGCGAGGGCTACCGCTCGTATCTGATCGCCCGCGCCGATTCCGGGCTCGAGGACGCCAGCCAGGCCCTCGCGCGGGCCTCCGAACTGACCCTCGGCACCGGCGACGCCAACTCCACCTCGGGCAGCCTAGTGCCGGGCTATTACCTGTTCGCCGCCAACGGCCTGCGCGCCCACGACATCTTCAAGCGCCAGATCCAGGGCAGCCACGAGGAAAACATCCACGCGGTCGCCAGCGGCCTCGCCGACGTCGCCACCGTCTCCAGCCCGACCTTCGACCGGGTCTGCCGGATGCAGCCCGACGGCTGCGCCGGCCTCAGGGTGATCTGGCGCTCGCCGCTCATCCCCAACGATCCGCTGCTGTGGCGCCGTGACCTGCCCGCCGACCTCAAGGCCCGCGTCCGCGCCTTCTTCCTCGCCTACGGCATGCCCGCCGCCGGCAAGCCGCCGTCCCGGCTGGCGGAGGAGCGCGCCCGGCTGGCCCGCATCGGCATTTCCCGCTTCCGCGCCTCGGATGACGGGCAACTGTTGCCCATTCGCGAGATCGAGGCGTTCAAGAAGGGCTCGGCGGCGGCCACCGCGCGGGTGGCGGGCCATTGATCATGCGAATTCGTGACCTCCGCATCGCCAGCAAGCTGCTGCTGGCGGTGCTTCCCTTGATGGCGGTCAGCGTCGCCGTCCTGTTCCTCAGCGCCGAGCAATGGATTCGCGGGCAGCGGCTGACCGAACTGACCAGCCGCGTCGAGGCCTATGCCGCCACCCAGGAGGCGCTGCTGATCCGCGCCCTGTGGGAATTCGACGACGCCACGGTCGAGCGCCTGGTGGCCAGCTCGGCCCGCCTGGACGAAATCGCCCTTGTCGAGGTGCGCGAGGTGACGGGGCGGATCGTCGCCAGCCATGTGAACAAGGACGTCGCCCAGCGCGCCAACCGGTTCCGCATCACCCGCCCCTTGGTCCATGCCGCCAACGACCAATCCTTCACCATCGGCACGCTGGTCGTCGACTACCACGACGGCCCGCTGCGCCGACAGCTGGCGGAGTATCGGTTCACCAGCGGTGCGGTGCTGCTGGTGGCATTGGTCCTGCTCGGCGGCATGACCACGGTGGCCGCCCGGGGTTTCGTCAGCCGGCCGCTCGAACGGCTGCGGCGATCGCTGGAGCTCAACGCCTCCGGCCGGCGGCGGGAACGCCTGGTGTGGTCGGGCGCCGACGAACTGGGCGCGGTGGTCGACGCCTACAACGCCCTCTTGGACGAGGTCGAGGAGCGGGCCGGCGAGCTGACCGACGCCAACCTTTCCCTGCGTGAGGAGCGGTCAAAGCTGCTGCTGGCCGCCAGCGTGTTCGAGAACACCATCGAAGCCATCGTGGTGACCGACCAGGCCGGCACCATCGTCTCGGTCAACGCCGCCTTCACCGACATCACCGGCTACGGCGCCGAGGAGGTGGTCGGGCGCCCCTACCACGCCGTCCTGGCCGGCGACCTCGACGACAGCCTGCCGGGCTCGGTGAGCCACGCGCTGACGGAATCGCGCCGGTGGGAAGGCGAGGTGTGGAGCCGGCGCAAGGACGGCACCCCCTTCCTGGGATGGGCGACGCTGTCGGTCATCCCCGATTCCGACGGGACCGGCCGCTATCTGGCGGTGTTCAACGACATCACCGAGCTGCGGCGCAAGGACGAGCACATCCACCACCTGGCCTATCACGATCCCCTGACCGGACTGCCCAACCGGCGCCTGCTGCAGGACCGCCTCGACCACGCCATCGCCGTCGCCCACCGCAACGGCCAGGGAATCGCCCTGATCTTCATCGACGTCGACCAGTTCAAGACCATCAACGACAGCCTTGGTCACGAGATCGGCGACCGCCTGCTGGAGGTCGTCGCCGACCGGCTGGTCGGCGCCGTGCGCGGCATGGATACCGTCTGCCGGTGGGGCGGCGACGAGTTCGTCGTCATGGTCGAGAACTGCGTGGACGTCCAGCACGTCCGCCAGGTGGCCGACAAGATCATCGCCTCGGTGCGGGGAAGCATCGACCTCGAGGCGGCGACGGTCCATACCACGATCTCGCTGGGGATCGCGCTCTATCCCCAGGACGGCACCCGATCGACGGTCCTGATGCGCAACGCCGACGCCGCCCTGTTCGAGGCCAAGACGGCCGGCCGCGACCGCTATCACTTCTTCGACCCGAGCATGAACCAGCGCATCCGCCTGCGGCTGGAGCTGGAGACCGAGCTGCGCGACGCCCTCGAGCGCGATGAGTTGGAGCTGCACTACCAGCCCAAGTTCAGCATCTCGGCCGGCCGCCTGAGCGGGCTGGAGGCGCTGGTGCGGTGGCGCCATCCCGAGAAGGGCCTCATCCCGCCGGGCGAGTTCAT
This sequence comes from uncultured Rhodospirillaceae bacterium, assembly GCA_937887565.1. Taxonomy (GTDB): domain Bacteria; phylum Pseudomonadota; class Alphaproteobacteria; order Rhodospirillales; family Magnetospirillaceae; genus CALABS01. The sequence continues at coordinate 196,376 of CALABS010000018.1, forward strand.
CCCGCTGGCCGAGGAGACCGGCCTGGTGGTGGCCATCGGCGAATGGGTGCTGCGCGAGGCCTGCCGCCAGATCAAGCGCTGGTCGGCGGCGGGGTTCGACGTGGTCCAGGTCGCCGTCAACCTGTCGGCCCGCCATGTCAGCGAACCGGCCCTGGTCGACCGCATCCACGCCATCGTCGAGGAGGAGGCGCTGCCGCCGTCGCTGATCGAGATCGAGGTCACCGAGACGGCGGTGATGAAGGACCCCGAGCGGGCCATCGGGCTGCTGCGGGTGTTGCGTGACCGGGGCTTCGGCATCGCCGTCGACGATTTCGGCACCGGCTATTCCAATCTCAGCTATCTCGGCAAGCTGCCCATCACCACCCTCAAGATCGACCGTTCCTTCGTCAAGGACGTGGAGAACAATCCCGAGGACGCCGAGATCGTGCGCACCATCGTCGCCATGGCCTCGGCCCTCGACCTCAAGCTGGTCGCCGAGGGGGTGGAAAGCGCCGAACAGCTGTCGTTCCTCGAACGGGCGGCATGCGACGTCGTCCAGGGCTATTTCATCGCCCGCCCGCTGATGCCCAAGATGGTGGAAGCGTGGCTGGACCAGCCTAGGGTGTCGAACTCGGCGCGCTGACGGGGTCGGGACGATCGGCCACGTCGCCGCGGGCGATGGTCACCGCCTTGATCAGCGCCTGCACCCGCATGCCCGCCGTCAGGGACAGTTGCGCCTGCGCCTGGGCGGTGATCTGCGACCACAGGGTCGTCTCGCCGCAGGCCAGCATGACGTCCACGAGGTGGTCCGGCCCCTCGGCGACCCCGCTCACCACGCAGGGCAGCACATTGCGGACGCTGATGCGTTGGGGTGCGTCGATGGCGATGGCGACGTCGCGGGCGTGGACACGGACGCGCACCGGGATGCCGACGGCATGGTCCACCCGCGCCACCGTCAGGGTGCCGCCGGGAAAGGCCAGCCGCGACACGCCGTAGGTGGCGTCGTGCCCCGCCACGGTGGCGGTGATCACCGCGCCGGCCTCGGTGCGCCCGGTCAGCGGCCGCAGGTCCGGGCGCGACAGCAGCTCCTCGACGGAGCCCACGGCGACGGCCCGGCCGTCGTCCATCAGCACCAGGGTGTCGGCGAGCCTGAGCACCTCGTCCATGGAATGGCTGACATAGAGGATCGGGATCGCGAACCGCCGCGACAGCGCGGCGATGAACGGCAGCACCTCGGCCTTGCGCTGACCGTCCAGCGCCGCCAGCGGCTCGTCCATCAACAGGATGCGCGGGCTGGCCAGCAGCGCGCGGCCGATGGCCACCCGCTGCTTCTCGCCGCCCGACAGCCTGGCCGGCCGGCGGTCGAGCAGGTGGTCGATGCCCAGAACCTCGACCACGTCGTCGAAGCGGACCGTGCGCTCGGACGCCGGCACCCGGTTCATGCCGAAGCATAGGTTCGACCGGACCGACAGATGGGGAAACAGGCGGGCGTCCTGGAACACGTAGCCCAGCCGGCGCCGCTCGGGCGGCAGGTCGATCCGGGCCTCGGCGTCGAACAGCACGCGGCCGTCCACCACGATGCGCCCCGAATCCGGCCGGTACAGCCCCGCCACCATGTTGATGACCGAGGTCTTGCCCGAGCCCGACGGCCCGAACAGGGCGGTCACCCCCTTGTCCGCCGCCAGCGCCACCTCGACGGTGAAGGCGCCCTGCCGCCGCTTGACCGCGAGTTCCAGCATCGCCGTCACCCCCGCAGCCGCGCCTGGACGCGGCGCGACAGCACCTCGGACGCCAGCAGGGCCGCGAAGGCCACCGCCACCGAGATCACGCACAACCGCATCGCCGCCGCGTCGCCGCCCGGAACCTGGGTCAGGGCGTAAAGGGCGATCGGCAGGGTGCGGGTCTCGCCGGGAATGTTGGACACGAAGGTGATGGTGGCGCCGAACTCGGACAGCGAGCGGGCGAAGGACAGGATCACGCCGGTCAGCACGCCGGGAAGCACCAGCGGCAGGGTGACCGAAAAGAACGTGCGCAGCGGCCCGCAGCCGAGGGTGCGGGCGGCGTGCTCGAGGCCACGGTCCACCGTCTCGATGGACAGGCGGATGGCCCGCACCATCAAGGGAAAGGCCACCACCGCCGAGGCGATGGCCGCCCCCTTCCAGGTGAAGGCCACCGTCACCCCGAACCAGTCCCACAGCACCGATCCGACCACGCCGCGACGGCCCAGCATCACCAGCAGGAAATAGCCCACCACCACCGGCGGCAGCACCAGCGGCAGGTGGATCACGCCGTCGACCAGGCTCTTGCCGGGAAACTCGCGCCGGGCCAGCAGCCAGGCGAAGAAGACGCCGAACGGCAGCGACCCGGCCACCGCCCAGGTGGACACCAGCAGCGACAGGTACAGCGCTTCCTGTTCGAGAGGCGTCAAGGTGAACATCGCCGCCGCGCCCTGCCTTCCGTCATCGTTCTATTCCTCGCGGGACCTTCCTACACCAATATCCGCTTGGATACAACGCGCGGCATATTCGATTGGATATCACGCCTGCGCCAGCAGGGTGCGCAGTTCGTCGAGTTCCAGGCGGATGGCCTGCTCGGTCTTGCGCTGGACGCGCCGGTAGATGTCGATCACCTGGCGGCCGGTGTCGGTGACCAGGGCGCCGCCGCCGCGTTTGCCGCCGGTGGCGGCCACCACCACCGGGCTGGCCAGCGCGCGGTTCATCTCGTCGAGCAGCAGCCAGGCCCGGCGATAGGACATCCCCTGGTCCTTGGCCGCCTGGGTGATCGAGCCGCAGCGGTCGACGGCCTCCAGCAGATCCACCTTGCCCGGCCCGAGGGCGGCGAATTCGCACAGTTTGATCCTGAGTTTCAACGGACTGGCGGGCATGTCCCGGGGCTCCCCTCGCGTGTCCCGGGACAGTAGCACGGGCCGCCCGCAACGGCTACGGCAGCAGCACGGCGGCACCCGTCATCCGCCCCTCGCGCAGCGCCGCCAGCGCCTCGTTGGCATCCTCCAGGGAATAGGCGGAGGTCTCGGCGCGGACGGGAACCTCGCCCAGCAGGGCCAGGAATTCGTCGCCGTCGCGGCGGGTGAGGTTGGCCACCGACCGCACCACCCGCTCGCCCCACAGCAGCGCATAGGGAAAGGACGGGATGTCGCTCATGTGGATGCCCGCGCAGACGACGGTGCCCGCCGTCCGCACCCGCGACAGGGCTTCGGGGACCAAGGCGCCGACGGGCGCGAAGATGATGGCGGCATCCAGTCGCTCGGGCGGTTCGGTCCCCGCGTCGCCGGCCCAGGCACAGCCCAGGTCGAGGGCCAGATCCTGCGCGGCGGTGTCGCCGGGGCGGGTGAAGGCGAACACCTCGCGGCCCTGCGCCACCGCCACCTGCGCCAGGATATGCGCGGCGGCGCCGAACCCCCAGAAGCCCAGGCGGCGGGCGTCGCCGGCCATGCGGAGCGAACGGTAGCCGATCAGCCCGGCGCACAGCATGGGCGCCGCCGCCACGTCGTCGAGGCCGTCGGGCAGGCGGAAGCAGTAACGGGCATCGGCGACGGCGAACTCGGCGTAGCCGCCGTCGATGGTGTAGCCGGTGAAGCGGGCGTGCTCGCACAGATTCTCGGCGCCGGCCCGGCAGGCCTCGCAGGACCCGCAGGTCCACCCCAGCCACGGAACCCCGACCCGCAGGCCGTGCGGAAAGCCCGACACCCCCTGCCCCACCGCCTCGACCCGGCCGACGATCTCGTGGCCGGGAACCAACGGCAGCTTGGGCGACGCCAAGTCGCCGTCCACCACATGCAGGTCGGTGCGGCAGACTCCGCAGCTCAGGACCTTGACCAGCACCTGCCCCGGCCCTGGCCGGGGAACCGGAATCTCGGCCAGCCGCAACGGCCGGCCGGGAGCGTCGAGCAGCATGGCGCGCATGGGCCGCCTCCCTCTCCGGTGAACGGCCGCCAGCGGCCTTCCCTTGCATTGTCATGCCGATCCGCCGTGGTTTCAAGCCCCGACCCCGGCGTCCACAACCAACAACATGTAGCGCCAACACCCAAGATCATCCCCCAAACATGGTTGCCCATACGAAAGGCCTAGGATAGCATTCCGGCGGGCAGGGAAAGTGGGGAATGGGCATGATCGAGGGCAGATGGATCTGGCGCGGCCTGTCGGGCCGCTCCTACGGTTTCACCTACGCGCCGGCCGCCGCGGCTCCCGTCGGTCCGGCCGGGGTGTATCTGCTGGCCGCCCATGGCGGCGGCGTTCCGCAGGCGCTGTATGTGGGCGACGGCGAGGACGTCGCGGCCGCCCTGGCCGCGTCGGCGCCGCTGCTGGCCGCCGCCCACCGCCTGGGCATGACCCATGTCCACATCCTTGCCGCCGGCGTGGTGGACCGGGCGCGCATCCGCGCCGATCTCGTCCACGGGCTGCGGCCGCCCCTGCACGGCGCCACCGCCCGCGTCCTTCCCGCCGACCACCCGCAGGCCGCCAGCCCGCCGGCCGCCCGTCCGGGACCGGGCTGGGGAACCGAGATGCTGCTATCGGGCGGCCTTGCCGCCCCGCCGGTCAAGCACTGACCGGAACGCCCCACTCCCGCAGCACGGCCATGGCGGCGCGCACCGCCCCGGGGATGGCGGCCGCCACCTCGGGCGACAGCGGCCCGCCGAAATCGTCGAGCGTCCGGCACTGGACGCCGACCAGGGCCAGTTCGGGAACGCTTCCCAGCAGTTCGGCGGCGGCCAGCACGTCCTGGAAGGTGGTCTGGTGCAGCGACAGCCGCCGCGCCCCCATCAGCCGGGGCACGTCGTCGCCGCGCAGTTGGAGCACGGTCCCGGGATCGAGGCCGAAATCGACCGCGTCCAGGACCAGGAGACGCCGCGCCGCCTGGACGTGCGGCAGCAGATAAAGGCCCTGGGTGCCGCCATCCATCAGCACCACCCCCGGGACGGGGTCCCAGGCCGCCTCGATGGCCCTCAGCGCCTCGAGGCCGAATCCCTCGTCGCCCCACAGCGGGTTGCCGATTCCCAGGACCAGGACCTCGACCGTCTCAGTCACGCTTGAACAGCCTGTATCCCGACAGCACGGTGCTGACCATGCTCTGGCGCGACACGATGTCCTCGCGCACGGCGGTGTAGACGTGGGCGACCATGAAGGCCAGCACCACCCACATGCAGACCCGGTGGATGGTGTGCAGGTCGATGGTGTTCGAGGTGATGTGGGAGGTCCAGCCGAACAGGGCGTACAGCCAGCTCTCGTGGCCGGCGACCTCGGCGTACATGGCATAGCCGGTGATGACCAGCAACGCCGACGGCACCACGAAGGCCACCAGCATGGTCACGTGGGCCAGCGGGTTGAGGCCGCTGTAGCGGCGCGCCTTGCTGACCAGGAACAGATTCCACTTCACCTGATAGAACAGCCCGTCGATCCAGCGCTGGCTCCACACCGGCGGGATGAACAGCTGGCGCGAGAAGCTGTTGCCGACGAAGGCCCACCAGATCCGCATCACCCACAGCACCGCGAAGATATGGCCGGCCGCCAGATGGACCAGGCGGATCCAGCCCATCACGTAGACGGTGCTGGGGTCGCCGGTATAGGACGGCAGCGGCGTGCCGATGACATAGCCCGTCACCGCCAGGGCCACCACCGCGGCGGCGTTCAGCCAGTGCCAGACCCGAACCGGCGCCTCGTAGATGTAGATGGACGAGATGTCCTCGTGATCATTGATCTCGCGATAGGCCGTCTGCCGCATGTCACATCACCTTGACCGTGCTGCGCTCCTCGCCGTCGGGGCCGATGACGTGGGTGGCGCAGGCGAGACAGGGATCGAAGCTGTGGATGGTGCGCAGCACCTCCAAAGGCTGGGCCGGGTCGACCACCGGCGTGTCCAGCAGCGAGGCCTCGAAGGCGGCGATGTTGCCCTGGCCGTCGCGGGGACTGCCGTTCCAGGTGGTGGGAACGACGCACTGGTAGTTGGCGATGCGGCCGTCCTCGATGCGCACCCAATGGCCCAGCGCGCCGCGCGGCGCCTCGCAATAGCCGACGCCCTTGCTGGATTTCGGCCAGGTCTCGGGAGCCCATTTCTCGGCATTGGCGGTGTCCTGGTCGCCGGCCTTGATGTTGGCGACCAGGTCGTCCACCGCCGTCACCAGCTTGCGGGCGGCCCACAGGCCTTCGAGGCCGCGCGCGGCGGTGCGCCCGAGCGTCGAGAACAGGGCGCCGACCGGCAGGTCCAGCGTGCGCAAGGTGGAATCCACCAGCTCCTTGACGTCCTGGCGCCCGGCCGCGTAGGCGACGACGAAGCGGGCCAGCGGCCCCACCTCCATGGCGTGGCCCTTCCAGCGCGGCGCCTTGATGAACGAATACTTGGCGCCTTCGTCCAGTTCCTTGATGTGCTTCTTGTCGCCCTTGGTCCTGGGGCCAAGCTGGAAGTCGTACTCGGTGATGCCCTCCCACGGGTGCAGGCCCTTGCCCTCGTCGGGATAGCGGTACCAGGAATGGGGCACGTATTCGCGGATCTGGTCGGGATCGCGGAGATCGACGTCGTGCAGCCGGGTCAGGTCGCCGTCCAGGATGGCCCCGCGCGGCAGCATCAGGCTGTCGTTGGAATCGTCGCCCGAAAAGCGCGGGAACTCGCCGTAGCTCATGAGGTTGCGCCCGGCCAGGCCGCCGCCGATGCCGGCCCAGTCCTTGTAGAAGGACGCGATGGCCAGCAGGTCGGGAATGTAGACCTGCTCGGTGAAGGTCAAGGCGCGCTGGGCGATCTCGCGCACCAGGTTGATCCGCTCCATGCTCACCGCGCCGACCGCGCCGGCCGAATGCATGTTGATGGCGCTCGGCACGCCGCCCACCAGCCACATGGGATGAGGGTTCTTGCCGCCGAACACCGCCTGAATCTTCACGATTTCCTTCTGGAAGTCCAGCGCCTCCAGGTAATGGGCGACGGCCATCAGATTGGCCTCGGGCGGCAGCCGGTAGGCGGGGTGGCCCCAGTACCCGTTCTTGAACAGGCCCAACTGACCGGATTCGACGAACTTCCGCAGCCGCGTCTGGAGGTCGCGGAAATAACCCTCCGAGGCCAGCGGCCAGGGCGAGATGCTCTGCGCCAGGGTGCTGGTCGCCTTGGGGTCGGCATGCAGGGCGCTGACCACGTCGACCCAGTCCAGGGCGTGCAGGTGGTAGAAGTGCACCAGGTGGTCGTGGACGTAGAGGGTCAGGTGCAGGATGTTGCGGATCAGGTTGGCGTTGCGGGGAATCTGGATGCCCAGCGAATCCTCGACCGCCCGCACGCTGGCCAGGGCATGCACGCCGGTGCACACGCCGCAGATGCGCTGGACGAAGGCCCAGGCGTCGCGCGGGTCGCGCCCCTGGAGGATGTTCTCCAGCCCCCGCCACATGGTCCCCGACGACACCGCGTTGGTGACGACGTTGCGCTCGTCGACATTCACCTCGATGCGAAGGTGGCCCTCGATGCGGGTCACCGGATCGACGACGATGCGCCGGCCCCCATCGTCCAACTGGAATCCGTTGGGGGTCTTAACCTTCGCCATCCTCGTTCCCCTTGTTCTTGCCGCCATCCAACATGCGCTTGACCACCGTCGCGCCCGCATGCGCCGCCATGGCCGCGCCCAACCCGGCAGCCGCGCCCAGGCCGATGGTGTCGGCGGTGGACTCGACGCCGAACTGCTTCATGTCGACGACGCGGTCGTAGAACGGCCCCCGGTCCCAGAACCCGTCCTCGGAGCAGCCGATGCAGCCGTGCCCCGAGCGGATCGGCGACGACACGCCGTCGTTCCAGCCGATGGTGGTGCAGGCGTTGTAGGTGGTCGGCCCCCGGCAGCCCAGCTTGTACAGGCACCAGCCCAGCCGGGCGCCGTCGTCGTCCCAGCTCTCCACGAACTGGCCGGCGTCGAAATGGGCGCGGCGGTAGCATTTGTCGTGGACGCGCTGGCCGTAGAACATCTTGGGCCGCAACTGGCGATCCAGGTCGGGCAGGCGGTCGAAGGTGATGATGTAGGTCAGCACGCCGGCCATCACGTCGGCGATGGGCGGGCAGCCGGGCACGTTGACCACCGGCACGTCGCGGATCAGCTTGGAGATCGGCGTCGCCTTGGTGGGATTGGGCTTGGCCGCCTGTACGCAGCCGAAGGCGGCGCAGGTCCCCCAGCCGATCACCGCCTTGGCGTGGCGGGCGACCTCGATCATCTGGTCGGCGAAGGGCCGGCCGCCGACGATGCAGGCCATGCCGTCGTCGGCGAGCGGGGCGTTGCCCTCGACCGCCAGGATGTAGTTGCCCTTGTAGTTGGTCACGATCTCGTCGAGGATCGCCTCGGCCTGGTGGCCGGCCGCCGCCATCAGGGTGTCGTCGTAGTCCAGCGAGATCATCGACAGCACGATGTCCTTTGCCAGCGGATGGGCGGCGCGGATGAAGCTTTCCGAGCAGCAGGTGCATTCGAGTCCGTGCAGCCACAGCACCGGCAGGCGCGGCTTGGTCTCCAGCGCCTTGGCGACGGCCTCGTCGCCGCCCGGCCCCAGGCCCATGGCGATGGCGGTCAGCGCGCAGAACTTGAGGAAATCGCGCCGGGGAATGCCCTGTTCGCGAATGACGTCGTAGAAGGTTTGCTGACGCATGGCGTTCCCCGGGATCAGGTGGAGCGGACGGCGACGAGGAACGTCTCGACCTCGCTCTTCATGGTATCGGCCTCGGAGCGCAGCGAATCGGTGACCGCGACCATTTTCGAGGCCATCTCGCCGGTATGTTCCGCCGCCGCCGACACCTCGGCGATGGCGCCCGAGACCTCCTGGTTGCCCCGCGCCGCCTCGTTGATGTTGCGGACGATGGAATCGGTGGCGGCGTTCTGCTCCTGCACCGCCGAGGCGATGGTGGACACCACCTCGTCGGCCTCGAGGATGGTCGTGCCCACCGATTTAAGCGCGGCCACGGCGTCGCTGGTGGTCTTCTGGATGGCGTGGACCTGCTCGGCGATCTCGTCGGTGGCCCGCGCCGTCTGGCCGGCCAGGGCCTTGACCTCGTTGGCGACCACCGAGAAGCCGCGGCCGGCCTCGCCGGCCCGCTGCGCCTCGATGGAGGCGTTGAGGGCCAACAGGTTGGTCTGGGCGGCGATCTCGCCGATCAGGGTGACGATCTCGCCGATCTTCACCGCCGCCTCGTCCAGCGCCCCCATGGTGGTGGACAGGTTGTCGATGCCGCTCACCGCCGTCCGGGTGATGCCGGCCGAACGCGACACGCTCTGGCTGATGTCGCGTCCCGAGGCGGAAAGCTGCGCGGTGGCGGTGGCGACGGCCTGGACGTTGGACGACGCCTCGCCGGCCGAGGTGGTCACCGATTGCGCCTGGCGGCCGGTCTCCTCGGCCACGGCCAGCAGCGCGTTGACGTTCTGCTGGACCAGTTCGACCGCGCCGTTGACGGCGGCCAGCAACCGCGTGGAATGGGCGCCGAACTCGTCGGTCAGGTGCTCCCGGCGCTGGGCACGTTCCAGCAGCGCCTGATCCGCCGCCCGCTTCTGGGCCTCCAGATGGTCGGCGCGGATCATGCTGTCCTTGAAGACCTCGACGGCGCGGGCCATGTCGCCGATCTCGTCGGACTTTCCGACCAGGGGAACGGCGACCGACTTGTCGCCCTTGGCCAGATGCCCCATCACCCCGCCCAGGCTGTCCAGCGGACGGACGATGCGGTAGCGGGTGAACCAGAAGACGAACAGCGCCAGCGCCAGCAGCAGCACGCCGTTCAGCAGCATCACCAGCGCGACGGTGGCGCCCACCGTCCACGAGGCGTCCTCGACGCGGTCGGCGCTGACCTTGTGCTCGTCCTTGAGCAGACGCCCCATCGTCTCCAGGGCGGCGATGGCCGGCGCCTCGCTGATGTCGCCGAGGGCGTGGACGGTCTCGACGGGTTCGCCGCGGCCGATGGCCTCGGCCACCCGCGGCACCACCTTCTCGTAGGCCTCGACGACCGCGAGAATGGCCTTGAGCGCCTCCTGTTCCTGCTCGGAGGCGCCGGCGGTGACATAGGCCGGCTCGATCTCGCGGATCTTGGCGAAGTCGGTGGTGATCGCCTGCCTGAGGAGCGGATCACCGGTCAGCACGTAGTCGTGGAAGTGCTGCATGAGGCCGCCGAACCCGAGATGCAGGCGCAGTTCCGACAGCAGCACCAGGCGGCGCGCCAGCCCGGTGTCGAAGGCCCGCCACACCGACCCGATCTCGGAAACGGCGGCGAAGGTGTACACCGTCCCGCCGATGCCGGCGGCCAGCAGCGCCCCCATCAACACCGAGATCAGGATGCTCACCAGCCGAAGGCGAACGTTGGAGATGAAAGTCCCGAGGCCCTGAACGCCCCGCCCAAGCGCGTTCAGGTCGTCGGCCTCGAAGGCCGAATCGCGCACGACCATCGCTCCCCCTTGCGCCACTCATGCATCATTCTTAACCACGAGTATGGCCGGGTCGCGTGCCATGTAAACAGGCAAAATGAACCTTGGTATGAAATGTTATTGGAATTCTATCAACTTGCACGCGGAGGTCGATGCACACAATAGGTTTTCGCGCCCTCCCCTCCCCGGGGTCATGCGCTGCCGCCGACCGTGGCGGGAATCGCCTCCAGCGCGCGCATGAACGCCCCCATTCCCGACCGCCGCACGGGAACGAAGGGCTTGTCCCAGCGCCGGCACAGGCGCTTGAGCTGGTCGTGGGCCATGTGGCTGACGCAATCGACCGGAAACATCACCGCGTCGGCCTGGCTCAGCAACCCCGCCAGGCGGCCCATGCTCTCCTCGAAGCCGCCGTCGTGGTGGACGAGGGTGCCGTTGCATTCCTCGACCACCCGCCGCAGGTGCTGGACGTGGCCGGACCGCCCGCCGACGAACAGGATGCATCGCCCGCACAGGTCGGGGCGGCCGCAGGCGAGATCGCAACCGGGCGCGGACTCGCAGACGAAGCCCCCTTCCAGCGCCGCCAGTTCGGCCCGGGTCTCCGCCAGTTCGTCACCAAGGACGCAGGCGGCCCGCTCTGCGGCGTCGGCCCGTTCCTCGGCATCGCGATAGGCTGCTTCGGCGGCGCGACGCGCCTGTTCCTCAAGATCGAGATGGCGGCGGAGTTCGCCCACCATCGCCCGCAGCGCGGCCAGTTCGGATGCCGCCTCGGCGGCATGGGCGAGCCGCCGCACCTCGGCGATCTCATGGTCCAACCGCGCCTGTAGGTCGCGAATGACGGTGTCGCGGGCGGCGACCTCGGCCCGCAACCGCTCCTGCTGGCGGGCGACCTTGGCCTCCAGTCCGGCATTCTCGGACTGCAGGGCGTGGAAGCGCTTGAGGTCGACCCGCGCCGCCGCGCCGACCTGATGCGAGAGCATGTGGATCTCGCCGAACACCGCCTGGCGCAGTTGCTCCGTCGCCGCCGGATGGGCCATCACCGCCCAGCAGGCGCCGGCCACATCGCCCTTGTCCACGGACTCCCGCCAAAGGGTATCCAGGTCCTCGACGCTGCCGGCGCGGCGGAAGCGCCCGATGGCGGCGGCGTGCTTCTGGTCCAGCATCTTGGTGATCGCCTTGGCCACCGCCCGCTCCTGCGAGGCCAGATGGATCATGCCGGTATGGACTTCGTAATCGGTGGGGTCGGGCGTGGGGAACACCACCCCCTGGCGGTCGGCCAGCCGGCGCAGTTCGCCCATGCTGAGGCAGGTGCCGACGATGGTGCAGTACCAGCCCGACTGCAGGTCGGACAGTTTCAGCCGCCGGCCCGCGCCGCGGCCGGGGACGGTCTGCAGACAGGCTTCGCACATGGCCGCCTCCCTCACGCCGCCGAGGCGGTGCGGGTCAGCGCGGCGAAGCCGGCGCGGATACGACGGCCGATCTCGGCCAGCGTCGGCGTGTTCGGCGCGTCGGCGGCCCCCATCAGGCGCAGGAAGGTGTCCCGGCCCCTGGGCCCCAGCGACACCCGCCAGCCGCGGCCGACATTGGCGAGGACGATGTGCCCGCCGCGATCCATCTCATGGAGGCAGCGCGAGATATGGCGGGGCGACCCGTCCAACTCGTCGAGGACCAGGGTCTCCAGCCGGACCACCAGCTCGCCCAACGTCAGCGGCTGGCGCAACACGCTTCCCAGCACCGTCAGCCAGATAAGGTTGCGGCCATCCAGGTTTCCCACCACATCGGATTCGAACATCGTCATCTCTCCATCATGGATGAAGGAACGATATTGAGAATCACTCGCATTTGCAACGGGAATGTGAACTCCTATGGGAGGGAGGCGACGGCCGCATGGTTGTCCCACCGCCGGGACGCCAGATAGCCGCCGTCAAGCGCGGTCTCCGTCCCGTCCACCCATAGCATGGCCCCGCCCCGGCCGCTGGTCGCCACCATCGATCCCACGTCCGGTCCCGCGGCGACCCCGCAGCCGTCGGCCAACCTGGACACGCCCAGGAACCGCCCGCCGTCCACGTCCCAGAAGCTGATCAATCCGCCGCGCGGGCACGAGGCGGCGGCGATGCGTCCCGAGGCATCCAGCGCGATGCTGCCGCAATAGTTCCGCACGGTCCCGGCCACCGCGTCCGGCATGGCCAGCAGCCGGATCGCCTCGCCGCCCCGATGCAGGCCGAAGACCGGTTCGACTCGGTCTTCATCGCCTTGATATTGCAGCCCGATGGCGACGACGCCGTCGCGGGTCACCGACAAATGCCGCATGGACTGGAGCCGCAGATCGGGCACCAGTTGGAAGCGCGCCAGCAGGCCACCGTCGCGGGCATCCATGTAGACCAGCGACGAGTCCATGTCGTCCAGGTTCAGGCGGGCCCGGCCGCTGTCGGGATGGGTCCGGATGCCGCCATTGGCCACCACCAGGGTGCGGCCGTCGGGCATCATGCGCAGGTCGTGCGGTTCGATCCCGTGCGACGGGTACTCGCCGAGCCGCCGGAACCCGTCGCGCGCGTCCCATACGCCGATGACGCCGCGCCCGTTGGCGAAGTCGTTTTCCCCGGTGAAGAACAGATTCCCGTCGCCCGAGAACATCCCGTGCCCATGGTGGTGGCGGTCGGGCGGCGTTTCCAGCCACCGCACGGCGCGCCCCACGGCAAGATCGACGATCACCGCGAAGGTCCCGGGACGACGGGCCACCAGCGCCGCATGACGGCCGTCGGGGGAAATGGTGACGCCATGCCCCCGGCCGGGAAGGTCGATCTCGAAGACCCTGGCGCCGGTGCCGTCGAAGGCGCCGAATGCGAATTGGCGGGCGGCGTCGGCGTTGGCCGCCAGCCAGATGGGGCGCCCGGCCGCCGCCGCGCCGAAGGGGACCAGCGCCGCTCCGGCGGCCAGCGCGAGAAAGCTCCGTCGATCAATCGCCGTCGAGTGCATTGAATCCCACCTGCATGCCAAGGGCGGAGCCGGCCTGAGCCTCGAGAACCCGCGCCACCGATTTCACCTTCGCCTTCACTTCGGCCAAAGCCCGCCAGCCCTCGGGCCGCTCCAGCGCCGCCTCCATGGGGCCGTCCACCCTGGCGGCGCCGGCCAAGGCGGCGTCCAGCGCATCGGTCAGCGAGCCCGCCACCGACTCCGGCAACGCCGGCGCGAAGGCGGCCCGGGCGACCGCCCTCACCGCCTCCAGGTTCAGCACGAGGTTGCGGAGCGACCGTCGCGACCGCCACGATTCGGCCCGCTGCCGTCGTGCCGTCTCGACGCCGTCCCCCATGGGATGGGCCAGTTTGACTTCGGCGATGGCCTCCAGATGCCCGTGCAGGGCATTGAAGACCTGCGACGCCGCCTGGCGATGATCCACGTAGGGCGAGTCCGGGCCGCCGGCATCGGCGATCCTGGTCCTGAAGCCGTCGGAATCGGTCCAGGCGCGCACCAACTCGTCGCCGATGCCGGCGAGATTGGTGGCGATGGCCGCCACCACCCGGCACCGGAAGGCGGCATCCTCTCCGGCCACCAGCCGCTCGCCGTCGTCGAACAGCAACGCTTCCAGCGCGGGCAGGCCCTGGATGGCGACGCTGGCGAAGGCGACGCGGGGGCCTTCCAGGACCTCCGCCTTGCGCTCCTTGAGCAACTGCCGCATCTGGCGGTCGCCGGCGTTCTTCTTGTCGGGCCAGAAATGGACGCGCTGGCCGCGATGGAACTCCTCGACCGGCCCGAACCCGATCACCTGGACCCGCTGCCAGGCATCCATGGTGGCGTGGAAGCGGCCGCGCAGCCCGTCCAGGCCCGCCGACGAGGGCGCGGCGCAGAACGACGCGGCCTCGCGGTCCAAGTCGCCGGACCGGTCGCGGAAGTGGCGGTAGCCCGGCACGATCACCGCATCCACCGCCGCCAGGGCGATGCCGCGGTAATCGGGCTCGGCCCGGGCGGGGATGGACGCCAGGGTCAGCAGGCAGAGAATGACGAACGCTCTCATCCCGGCCCCCTACAGCGAGTTGACGAAGCGGACCAGGGCGTCGCGATCGGCCTTGGGCATGGCCGCCACGCGGTCGCGGGCGGCCTGGGCCTCGCCGCCGTGCCACAGGATGGCCTCGAGGACCGACCGCGCCCGGCCGTCATGCATCAGCAGGGTGTGGCCGTTGACCACGCTGGTAAGCCCGATGCCCCACAACGGCGGCGTCTTCCACTCGGTGCCCGAGGCCATCCCCTCGGGACGGCCGTCGGCCAGCCCCTCGCCCATGTCGTGCAGCAACAGGTCGGTATAGGGCCAGATGCGCTGTTCGGACTGTTCCGGCATGTCGGCGCGCTTGGCGGTGACATGGCTGGGGGTGTGGCAGGCGGCGCAGCCGGTGTCGCGGAACAGCCGCTTGCCGTGCAGCACCTCCGGGACGGCGGCGTCGCGGCGGGCGGGAACCGCCAGGTTGCGCGAATAGAAGGTGACGAGGTCGAGCACGTTCTGCGGCACCTCGAATCCCTGGTACTGGGGATCGCCGCCATGGGGGGCGTCGCGGCAGGCCGCCTGGGCCGGGCTGCAATCGCCGGAATTGGATGGGAACAGCGGGCTGGACAGGCCGATGTCGCCGTTGAAGGCGTCGGCGCTCTGCTGGGCCACGGTCGGCGTGCCCGCCTTCCATCCGAAGCGGCCGATCATCGGCTTGTCGTGCTCCAGGCTCCAGATCATCTTGGCGCGGCCGGAAATCCCGTCGCCGTCCCGGTCGTCGGGATCGGCCTTGGCCAGAATCGCCTCTTCCGGGATCGCCTCCAGCAGGCCGAGGCCCAGCATCGGCGGCGCCACGCGCGGCGACAGCATGGCCTGGGGATGCATGGGGCCGTAGGCGAGGTCGGCCACCGAATAGCGCGGCCTCCGCAGCATGACCCGTTCGCCGTCGGCCATCTCGACGGGAATCTCGGCGTAGTCGATGACCATGCGACCCTCGCCGGCATGGCCGGCGATGGCGAAGTTCTGCAATTGGCCGCCATAGACCGGATCGGGGATGACGTTGGCGCGGCCGGACTCCACCAGCCGGCGCTGCTCGTCGGTCTGGGGCGGAATCGAGATCCGCAGGAACATGGAGACCGCCTCCTCGCCCGGCTCGGGCGGCCGGCCGCGGCCGTCCTTGAGATGGCAGTTCTGGCAGCCGCGCGCGTTGAACAGCGGCCCCAGGCCGTCGGCGGCCTTGGTGGTCGACGGCGCCGTCACCCAGAAGCGGCGGAAGAATCCGTTGCCGACCTTGAAATCCATTTCCTTGGCGAAACTCATATTCGCCGAAGGATGCGAGAAGGCGTCCTTGTTGAGGGCCTTGTGATGGGTGGCGGCACCGCCGGGAAGCTCCTCCCCGTCCTCCAGCGCCGGCGCCGCCACCGCCACGCCGGCCATCGCCAGTCCGGCGATGGAACACACGAAAACTGCCCGCATTTCGGACTCCCCTTGGAAACAAGAAATGGGACGGACGCCTCCCCGCGTCCGTCCCGGATCACTGCGGCTTACTTGCCGACGGCGTCGGGGTTGTCGAGGCTGTCCGAGCCCTCGAACTTGACGTCGCCCAGGGCCAGCATCGCCACCGCCTTCTCGAGGGTACGAGTCTGGGCCACCAGGGCGTCGATGGCCGCCTGCACCTTGGCATTGCCGGAGGGATTCTCGGCCCCGATCATCTGGTCGTAGGCCTCGCCGCCCTCGGCGGTGGTCACCAGCACGCCCATGGCCCGCATGGTGCCGTCCAGCTTGGCCCGCATGTCGGCGTCCAGGCCGGCATCCTTCGCCGCCACCAGCGACGACAGGCCGGGGCCGGCCACGGTGCGCCCGTCGATGCGGGTGTAGCTGCCGAGATAGACGTTCTGGATGCCCTTGGCGTCGTAGAAGTGCGAGTTGTGGGTGTTGTCCGAGAAGCAGTCGTGCTCCTCCTCGGGATCGTGGAGCATCAGGCCCAGCTTCATGCGTTCGCCAGCCAGTTCGCCGTAGGACAGACTGCCCAGGCCGGTGACGATGCGGCCGATGCCGGCATCGGGGTCGGCCTTGAGCAACTGGGCCCGTGCCTTGCCCTTGGGGGCCCACTGGGCGACCATGGCCTTGAGGTCGTCGATCAGCAGGTCGGTGGCGGTCACCAGATAGGCGACGCGGCGGTCGCAATTGCCGCCGGTGCAGTTCTTGACGTCGAAGTCGGTGTGGGGACGGCTGCCGTTGCCGGCGCCGGTGCCGTTGAGGTCCTGGCCCCACAGCAGGAATTCGATGGCGTGGTAGCCGGTGGCGACGTTGGCCTCGACCTCGCCGGCCTCGTGCAGGGTCTCGGCCAGGAGCTTCTTGGAGATCTTGGTGGCGTTGACCGGCTTGCCGGCGATCTTGAGGCTCTTGTTGGCGATCACGTTGGCGGTGTAAAGGGGGTTCTCGCCCGATTCGGCGCCGTAGCTGTCGGCGTTGACGTAGTCGATCAGGCCCTCGTCGAGAGGCCAGGCGTTGACCTTGCCCTCCCAGGCGTCGACGTTGGCGTTGCCGAAGCGATAGGCCTCGGACTGCTGATAGGGCACCCGCGACGCCACCCAGGCTTCGCGCGCCGCCTTCAGCGTGGCCTCGCCGGGGGACGCCACCAGGGCGTTCACCGCCGCCTTCAGCGCGCCGGCGGCGGTCAGCGAATCCTCGTATTTGGCGTGGGCGATATCGGCATAGGTGGTCAGCACCGCCTTCTTGTCGATGCCGGCGGCGCCGGCCGGCAGCGCCATGCCCAGGACGGCCGCGAGAACGGCTCCGGTCACTCCCTGTCTCATTTCTGGAATGTCCCCTTTGAATTGGTGGAATTCCAGAAGCTATCGCAATTGCGACTGACTTGCAATATCGTCAGGAAAGCGCCTCGGAAAGCTGCCCCGCCGGGCGGCATTCAGCCGCCGGCGAACACCCGGTCCAGGTCGGCGACGACGGCGGCGTCCAGCTTGCCCTCGGCCGCCTGGGTGCGCAGCACCTCCATGGCGTCGCCGTGCGTCATCGGGCGGCGGTACGGCCGCTCCTCGGTGAGCGCCTGGTAGATGTCGAGGCAGGCCAGCAGCCGGGCCTCGAAGTCCAGGTGGGCGGCGGTCAACCCCAGGGGATAGCCGCTGCCGTCCAGCCGCTCGTGGTGGTTGGACGCCCACTCGGTGATGGTCGCGAAGCCCGGGACCTTCTCCAGGCAGCGGCGGGTATAGTACGAGTGCTCCTGCATCTTCAGGACCTCGCCGGCGTCCAGGCGCCCCGGCTTGTCGATAATGGCGTTGGGGATGGCCATCTTGCCGAGATCGTGGAAGGCGGCGCTGATGCGCAGAAGCATGGCGCGGTCGTCATCGAAGCCGTAGGCCTCGGCCATGCGCGCGGCCTTCTCCTCCAGGCCGCCCGAATGGCGCTGGGTGAACTTGGACTTGCAGTCGACGATGCGGCTGAACACCCGGCCGACCTCGAACAGGGCCGCCAGCGGGATGTCGCGGGCGAAGGCGGGGGTGACCCGGCCGAGGGCGTCGCCGATGAATTCGTCCCTGAGGTCGAGCCAGAAGGCCGGCCTCGCCGACACCTCCAGGAACAGGTCCGCCACCGCCGGGCAGACCGCGGTGTCGCGGTTGTCGGCGATATAGGCGCGGATGCGGTCGCGGGTGGCGGGATCGGGCGAGCCGAAGCCGAACAGGAAATCCACGAAATCGGCCATGCCGATGATCCGCGCCATCAGCGGCGTCTGGTCGCCGCGCAGCCCGAAGAATCCCTTCCCATCGTGGCGTTCGTGATGCAGCCGGATGACGTCCGCCGGCTCGGTCAGGAAGGGGAACCCGGCGACGTTGCGCTCGCCCAGCTCGCAGTGGGCGCGCAATCCCTCGATCAGTTGGATGCGGTCGCGGCCGATGCCGTCGAAATCGGTGAACAGCACTTCCTCGGACAGGCCGTTGTCGTGCAGCACCGCCAAGGCGACGAGGTCGAAGATTTCCTCCCGCGACAGCCCGGCCCGCTCGCCCAGCCGCGCCGAGAGGTAGGCCACTCGCTTGCCGTGGTTCGAGGCGACGCCGAGCACGTCCATCTCGACGAAGTCGATGAGCGTCGAGGCGGCCAGGAGGAATTGGTTGAGATCGAAACGAAGCTGCATCCGGGTCGCTCCACGGGTCAGCGGCGAATGCCGCCGATGAACTCGTCCACCCGCGTGCCGAGGCTTCGGGACTGGCCGGCCAGCTCGACGGCGGCGTCGAGGACCGACCGCGCCGCCGCCCCGGTCTCGCCCACCGCCGCCGTGACGCCGGTGATGTTGGAGGTGACCTCGGCGGTGCTGAGGGCAGCGCGCTCGCCGCTCTCGGCGATCTCGCGGGTGGCGGCGCCTTGCTGCGTCACCGAGGCGGCGATGCTGGTGGAGATGTCGTTGATCTTGCCGATGGTGCGGCCGATCTCGGCGATGGCTTCGACGGACTCCGTGGTGGCCGCCTGGATCGCCTGGATCTGGGTGGTGATCTCGCCGGTCGCCCGGGCGGTCTGGTTGGCCAGATTCTTGACTTCGGCTGCGACCACGGCGAACCCCTTGCCGGCCTCGCCGGCGCGGGCCGCCTCGATGGTGGCGTTCAAGGCCAAGAGGTTGGTCTGGCCGGCGATGTCGTTGATCAATTGCACCACCGTCCCCACCTGCCGGGCGGCCTCGGCCAAGGTCAGGATCTTGTCGTTGGTCCGCTGGGCATCGACGACGGCGCCATTGGCGATGGCGGTCGATTCGGCCACCTGGCGGCCGATCTCGCCGACGGCGGCGGCCAGTTCCTCGGCGGCGGCGGCCACCGTCTGCACGTTGGACGACGCGGTCTCGGCCGCCTGGAGCACCGACGACGCCTGCGCGGCCGCCTGGCCGGCACTCTCGGACATGCCGGTGGCGGTGCCCTGGAGATCGGCGGCGGCGCTCGACACCGCCCGCACGATGGCGCTGACATTGGCCTCGAAGTCGTCGGCCAGGGAGGCCACCGCCGCCTTGCGGGCCGCCTCCGCCTGGGCCTCGGCCTCCTGCTGCTCGCGGCGCAGGCGCTCGACCTCCACCATGCTGTCCTTGAACAGACGCACGGCGCCGACGATCTCGCCCACCTCGTCCCTGCCCTTTTGGGCCGGAATCTCCACCGACAGGTCGCCCTTGGCGAGCCTGAGCATGTTGGCAGTCAGGACCCGAAGCGGCCCCACCGAATGGATGTTGAGCGCCGCCACCACCGATCCGACCAGCAACGCCACGGCGGTCACGACGATCATGAAGGTCTCGAAGCCCGACGCGGTGGCGCGCGCATGGCCGGCGATGGCCTGGTTCCTGCTTTCCTGGAGGTCGATGAAGGCATTGATGCGGGCCAGCCATTCGGTGAACAGCGGCCGCGCCTCGCGCATCAGCACCGCCTCGGCCTCGGCGCCGGCACCCGCGCGCTCAAGGTCGATGACCCTGGCGATCAAGGGCAGCGTCCTGGCCTCGGTCGCCTTGATGCCGGCCAGGATGGCGCGCTCCTGGTCCGAGACATCCGCCACCTCGGCGAACATGCGGTCGAGGGACGCGGCCGAGTCGGCGTAGAATGCCGCCAGACGCGAGATGTCGGCGACCACGGCGTCGAGGTCGGCGGCGCTGTCCACCAGGGTGACGTCGCGCAGGGCGATGGCGCGGTCATGGACGCTGCCGCGGAAATTGATGGCGTAACGCTGCTTGACGGCGTTGACGTCGTTGATGCGGGTCAGGTCGGCCTCGATGAGGCCGACCCGGTTGGTTCCGATCACCGTCAGGACGACCATCAGGACCAGCACGGCGCCGAAGCTCAGCACGAGCCGGGTCGCGATCCGCAGGTTCCGTACGATCTCCATCATGGCTGGTCTCCGCCGTCAGGCGGCCGTCTGGGCGGCCGGGGTTCGGATGAGGTGGTCGAAGGCGG